>CAWAAW010000011.1:0-188662 GCA_963779785.1 uncultured Planctomycetota bacterium | reverse complement strand
ATCATCCCATAATATGTATCTCTAACTCATCGTTGACCTCTACTTCCGGAGGGCCTCGATCAGATCATCCACCCGGCGCCGGAAGGTCGTCCAGTCTTCGGGCGGAAACAAGGCATCGTGGTCGCGCTGGCCGAGCTTGAACGCCGCCATCCGGTCGGCGATCACATTCGCGGCCGGCTCGAGCGGCGGGCACATCCGGGACGTTCGCTCCGCCAGGCGTGCCAAAGTGATCAATCGCCGATAATCGTCGAGGCCCTCGCGCAGCCGCTCGAACTCGACGGACGGGATGAGCTGCCCGTCGGGTGAGGCGTTGCACCAGGCATAGTCGTCTTCGCGACAGTCGAGGGCGTAATAGGGGTCGCCCGCCACCACGTTCCAGTGCCAGGAGAGCCGGAACTTCATGCCGAATTGCTTCGCGGCCTTGTACATGTAGGTGCCGTAAGTCCAGCGGTTGCCGCCGTTGTAAAAGGCCCAGTCCGCTCCGGCCTTGTGAAGCAATTGCACGCCGGCCTCGTCGTGGTCGTTCCAGGAGACGACGCCGAGGCGCCTTGGCGAGGCGGAAGTGGGGATTCTGCGGGTTGTCGCCCGTGAAGCTGCTGGCCCCCGTGAAATAGGGCGGCCCCTTGGGAAACGCCTGCCGATAGGCCTCGGCATTCTCGGCCGAGCGAACCAGGTCGTCGCCGACCGGCTCGTCCGCCAGGTTGTAGTAAACGGGCATCCAGCCGTTCTGCGTCGGCGTGCTTCTGGATCGTGCGAGTAGATCGCCTTGACGAACGCGGCGTAATCCGTGAACCCGGCCGAGCTCATCGCAGCCAGGTCCTGAGTATACGCGTTGAAACCCGAAACGCCGCCGCCGTAGGTGGTCACCGCCAGGAACCCCAGCTCCTTGGCGAGCTTCATCGACGCGTCGGCCGCCGCGAAATCGAGGACGGGCTTGCCCGCGTCGAAGCCTCGGTACGCGATCGACGGCAGCCCGCTGCAGGCCGTGAAGCCATATTCACGCATCTTATGCAGGCTCTTTTTCACCATGTGCTGGTTGTAAGCGGGCGGCCGCAGGGTCGTCGCCGAACCAGGGGATGCCGATCGTGTAGCCGAACGGACCGGCCGGGATGTCCACCGGATCGAGCTTTCCCGAGCGCACGCGAAATTCGAGCGGGATCGCGGCCGTCTTCCGCCTTCTCGGCACGGATCGTCGATCGTCCCCTTGTAGACGCCGGGCCTGGCGTCGGCCGGCGTCCGGACCGTCATCCAGAATCGCCTGGTCAGCCCTCGGGGCATGTCCACGACCCCGCCCGGCATGATCAGCCGCGGGGTGATCGTGTAGACGGTTCCTTCCATCGTGACCCGGCTGATGCGATACGAAACGTAACCGAGATCGATCGCCGACGCGGGGATCGTTGCGCTGCGGACCGGTCAGGTCGCTGGCGCCGACCTCGACCTTACCCAGATCGCGCAGAGGAACGAGCGCCATGGTCACCGGCTCGTACTCGCCCGCGAACGCCTCGCCGACGCAGACCGATCGGCCACTTCCCGGCCGTCGGGCAGTGTCGTTGTAAGAGACATCCCGCATGGGGTCGCGCTGAAAGACGACAAAGCCGCGGCGCTGGTCCTCTCCGGTCGGCTGGAGCGGATCGCCGGTCGGAGGCGGGCAGAACTCGCTTGAAGTAATTGTCGAAATAGAACCGGCGCCTGGCTTCCACGTACTTGAGAAACGCTTCCCCTTGGGCGGCTTTCGCCACGGGGAAGATCACCACGGCGGAGACGCAGCACGCCCAGTTCTCCCCCTGGAATTCCATGTTCAACTGGCCGTCCGTCACGTCCACGTCAAATCGCTTTTCCTGGAAATAAGCCTTCTGGTACTTGTCGAACGTGACGTCGGTCGGCAGGTCCTCGATATTCCAGAACCGGAAGTACTTGGCCTTGAACGCCTCGAAATCCATCGTGTCGCGCACCACCGGCCGGCCTTCGGCCAGGATCGTGCGCTGGCGATAAGTCTGGTACTCGCCCCAGAATCCCGACGGGCTGTCGATATTGACGAAGACGCGATACCTGCCGTTGGGACGTCGACCGCCAGGCCGCCCGCTTCGATGCAGATGAAGTCCTGGTACAGCGGGTCAGGCTGAAGGGCGTCGAAGGCACGCCAGACCCGGGCGTTCTTGAGTCCGTAGCCTCGACCCCGGCTGTACTGACGTGGCCGGCGTGATCGGCGTGAATCCCTCCATGACCGGGCTGGTGCCGGTCCCGAAGTCAAACGCATGAAGGCCCGTCGAAGCTCACGCGAGCGGGCGAATCGTCACGCTCGAGACGGATGTTGTCGACGAACAAGCGGCGCGGGCGGATTGTCGCCGATACTGAAGACCAGCCGGGTGATCGCCGCTCAGGTTGAGCATCCGCCCTGGCCGGGACTTCTCGCCGACGTACAGTTGCTTCAAGCGGGATGATCAGCGTGCTCTTACCGGGCGGCACGACTGTTGTGTAATTGACCCGGGTCCAGTAATCCCGCGTGCCGATGTCGCGAATCTCCACGTCGAGATTCATCGGCTTCTGGGCGTCGGTGAAGAGGTCGGCCTTGAGGAAGTCGTAACCGAGCCAGTCTTGCGGCTGATCCAGGCTCGACGTACGACCGTCGATCCGCAGGCGCTCGTTCGCCCCGTCGTGGCGTGCATTGCGACGACGGTGCCACCGGAAAACGGGTTGCGGTCCTCGAACGAGGCGATTGGCTTGACACCGTCGCCGGCGACGATGTCCGCCGTCGCTTCAAGCGGCGTTCCACGCTCACCCGATGCGAAAAGGCAGACAGAAACAAGGAGGGCCATCGCAAGGCACGCTAGCCAGGTTGAAACACGCATCATGACAGCTCTCCGGGATACTCGCAAGTGTTCAATGACCCACACCTAATTATGCAAGCATCGTCTCCGGATTGTAAGAGCCGTGTGAAGAACGCCGCGCGGCTGGCCAGCAGGGAATGTTCGGGAAAAGTTCGCGAAAATCGGGGCTCGCGTTATAATCGTAAGACTCGGTGAATCCACCGCGAGTAAATCAGTTGAGATTCCTTGGCTCTCATGCTTTAAAAGTCCTGTTGAGTGCGTGAGCATTCCGCTCATCTTCGCACGCGACTCGAAACCTCCGAGACACGGCCTCGGCCTTGAAACTAATCTGAGGTGCACGGACATGAGCGTTCCTCAACGGTTCGCAGGTTACTTGCGACTCCTCCGATTTGTCGGGAGGATCGCGGCAATTGTGCTCGTGTGGATTCTCATCGTGGGGATTGCCACGGTCTGCTTCTTCCCCCTGGACTATCAATTCCCGCCAGCAATTCAGAGGATTGGGCCTTCATCGATAATGCCCTTGTATTCAGTTCTTCCATGACGATCGCTGGTACGTTTGCAACCGCGCTCGCATTCGCCATCGCGGGCAAGACGAAGTGTGCCATCGAAGTCGTCTTCGCGGTTATGCTCGCGGCCGCACTACTCGCCGCGGTCGTCTACACCGGCTTGTGGTTTGCCCCGTCGCTCGCGGGAGCCGGATTGGCCATTGGGAATTAGAACGTCTCCGTCATACCATGCTTTACTGGTCCGCCTCGATTGTGCGATACGAAATCCCGCTTGGAGCCGTCGTAGGTCTGCTACTGGGGACGCTCGCTGGCGCCTTGGCGCGCCTTGCACGCCGACGGCCGCGCGTAGCGACGGGGCTGATCCTCGGCCTGCTCTTCGCCGGCGCGTCCGAACCTGTGCAGGGACTCGCCTTCGGCCTCGTCGTCTTTTGTGGCCATGTCGTGCGCTGGTGCATCGTGAGCCCGGGTATGACCTACCCGTTCGTGCCGGCTTCGGGTGTGACCCTCGGCGCGATTACCGGGGCCCTCATCGCGATCGTCGCTATCTGGCGGCAGCGAGCTCGGGCGTCGTCAGGGGACATCTCGATCTCTCGAGACGTTGGTACTTGAGAAAGCCAATTGGCTTCCGCCGTAATCGCACGGATCACGCCGGTCACCGTTGATCTGAAGGGCCGTCAGGTGTTCGGCGCGAGTTCGTATCCCTCACGCTCGGCACCCGCGTTTGGAAAAATTCCGAAAAATCTGGACACGCCGGCCCCTCCCGTGACATTACTTTCAGGAAACAGGGCACGAAGGGGCGGTGGGGTTGACATGGCAAACATATCGCACGGCATCGCCCTCCGGCACCTCAACACGTTGTTGAACGTGGGGGCGGTGGGGGGACTGACGGACGCGCAGGCTTACTCGAGCTGTTCACCACCGGGCGGGATGAGACCGCAGAAATCGCATTCACGGTCCTGGTTGATCGGCATGGACCAATGGTGCTCCGCGTCTGCCAGGCGGTGCTCCGCGACTCTCACGACGCCCAGGATGCTTTTCAAGCGACCTTTATGGTCCTGGTCAAGAAGGCTCGGGGACTGTGGGTGCGAGCGTCTCTTGGACCGTGGCTCCATCAGGTCGCCCACCGGATCGCGTCATGTGCGAGGTTGGCCAACGCGCGAAGACGTCGACACGAGAAGCAAGCCGCCTCGTTGTCCGCTGATTACACTGCTGCGTCGAGTCCGGATGACCTTGGGGAAGTTCTTCACCGGGAGGTGAGCCGCTTGCCGGAGCAGTACCGCACGGCGGTCGTGCTCTGCCTGCTGGAGGGCCTGACCCCGGAGCAAGCGGCTCAGCAACTGGGTTGGCCGGCCGGCACGGTCCATAGCCGGCTGGCGCGGGGGCGCGAGCGGCTGCGGGGCCGGCTGACCCGCCGGGGTTTAGCTCCCGGCATCGTGGGCGCAGCCTTGCTGCTGGCCTCCGAGCCGGCGGGAGCCGTGCCGCCCTCGCTGGTGGCCGCGATGGGACGGGCCGCGATCGTGTCATGGCCGGGGAACTCGTAGACGCAATCGTCTCCGGCTCGGTCGCCGCACTCACAAGGGGAGCACTGAGGACCAATATGATCACCAAGCTATTGACCGCGGCAGCGGCGATGCTCGCGATGGGCATCGCCGTGACAGGCGCGGGGATGCTCGGTTACCAAGCGACAGGGCGGGACGGCGCCTCCGCGCCTCCGAATCAACAGAGGGTGCAGGGCGAGCCCGCTCCGTCTCCGCCAAGGGGGAAGATTGAAAAACGAGCGCTCGAGCGGGTGGGCCAGGCACACAAGCTGGCCATATCGCCGGACGGCGAGACGCTCGCCGCCGGTTGCACCGATGGTTCGGTCCAGTTAGTTGATGCACGAACGGGTGAGAAACGAGTCGCCCTGGCCGGTAGCATTCGTGGGTATATTCGTGGGTTAGCATTCACCCCTGACGGCAAGACCATTGCGGGCGTGGGCGACGATGATCAGTTGCGACTCTGGGATGTCGCCTCGGGTGAATTGATGAAGCAGAGCCCGGCGCTCGGCGATGTGGAGCAACTCGGCTTCCAGCGCTGGGGCAGCTCACTGGCGATCTCACCGGATGGCAGCCTGATTGCCGTTGGCGCTGGCGGAAACGCGGGCAAGGTCAGCGTGAATCCCCCCGACGAAATGATGTTCTTTCAGGTCCGAGTGCTGGACGCAAAGACCGGCGAGCTTGTTTGGTCACACTTCGGCCGGCGGGGATATCTGAACCAGCTCGCCTTCTCCCCCGACGGCCAGACCCTGGCCAGCGCGACGCACGGTGAAATCCGACTCTGGGATGCCAGGGCCGGAGACCTGAAGCAGACCCTGAAGCCCGTTGTGAAGTCTGGGACGATCTGGACGTTGGCATTTTCGCCCGACAACAAGTTACTGGCTGGATATGGGAACGCTCGAGTCCCGGGAGGGGTCGGGTGCCTTCTGACGCTCTGGGACGTCCGCACCGGAGCGATCGTCCGTTCGATCGATGCGGGTCCAGCGGCCGGCGCGACGGCTCCCGGCACGCTTGCGTTCTCACCCGACAGTCATACGGTGGCGAGTGGCGGGCACGGAAACAAGGAAGGGCGAATCTCGATCGCCGGCGGGCCTATCTCCCGCGGCGGGAAAGTGATCAACTACGTCAGGCTGTGGAATGTCGCCACGGGGGGCCTGTTGTGGACCTCGGCGGAGGGTGACCATGGGCTGGTCACGTCTATCGTGTTCTCACCGGACGGGACGTCGATTTACTGTTGCGACGATTCGGCCACCACCCGCATCGACGCCAAGACCGGACAGACGCGGCACGACTTGATGAAAGTCGCCGATGGACCGCGGAAGTAGGCCGAAGGCCCCGCCCCAATAATCAATGACCCAACACACGGTTAGCCTGGTCGCCGGACCGATCCGGCTCCTAGAGGATTTGTCGGAGGAAGCTGCGTCTGGTGATCCGGGTTCTCTCCTTTTATCGGGCCGTGGACAATAATCAAAGCCTCGTTGCGAATAGGAACAGAGATACGCCGTCGTCCGATCGGGTCAAGTGCGTGACTCGTGTTCTCCAACGAGATTGGCCATGACTGTTCCGCGCTTTTCGATATCGACGTTGATGGCCGTGGTGCTCGTTGCCGCGCTGAATCTCGCGGCGAGCGACATCTCCTATGGACCGGCCGACATGGCGTGGCCCGACCTGGTCAACTTCGGCGCACGACCTATGGCAAGCATCCTGGCGATTGGACTGCTGTCCTTGCTGCTTAACCCATCGCACCAATCCGGCGGACGACGGTATCTGATTGGGTTCGAGGTGTTTGGCGTGGCGGCTTTGTTTTTCTACATCATCAGCGCCGGCTTTTTGCGCTCCAGATCCACGAGGGTGCCGGCGATTTGCTGAAGCTGTACATTTCCACTGGAACGCCTCTCTTTCCGTGGTCTCTGACCGCGATGTTTCTGCTCCCGCAGTTGTTGATCGCCCTGATTGGCGGTTGGTTCAATACGCGATATCGCCTCACCCTTCGGATCGAGCGGCGGCAGATCGGAGCCGCCGAGCCAGCATAGATTCTCACTTCGCATACGTCGTTCCGCCCTGGGTGATGTTTACGTGGCATGCGGGCAGTGTCGACTCGTCACACCTCGCCGAGTACAATCGGCGTCCGTTCGAGTGATCCGATGCGCAGTCTGGAGCCACTCCTGATCGATGTCGCGATCAAGCCCGACAAGAATCTCTCAACGCCAATCGTTGGCGAACTGCACGAGTGGAGGCTTACGAAATGACGAGCTGGCTGTATGCGGGCCTATTCTTGATACTGCTGTTTGCCTGGCCAGCCTTCTTGGCTGAGACGCTGCCCAGTCATCAGTTGGCAATGGTATTCGTCCTGAATGCGGCCGTCGCCATATTCGTAATGTATCAATGTTCGTCGATAGAACTTTCGTTCTTTCGAGGTCTTGACATCATCGCGGCAAGGTCGATGTCGGGGTGTGCGAATATCACGCTGATCTACCTTCCTCCGCTTCTCGCCGTGGTCTATCTGATCGCGGTCTTTCAATGCATCATCTCCTTGTTCCGCGGGCGGGCGTATTCTCAGCATCGGTGGATCCGTTTGGTGATGGTCGTTTCTCGGCAATGAATCAGCGCGCCCGTAGGGCCGGCTGTGCCGGCCTGACAGTTCGTTCACGCACTCCGAGCGGCGACCCTTCGCATGCCCTGAGACCCGCGCCGAACAAAGCGATTTTTTTTCGGGCCGCGTGTCGGACGAGCACGTCCTTTGGCAATCTCCTCACAGACGGGGACCGACGCTCAACGTACTGAACGACATGAGGCGTCTTGATCGATCCGGATTTGACACCGAGTCGACCGGAACCTTCGCGGGAGGCGCCTGAGCCTGTCGGTCAAACCCAGTGTTCCCACCTTTTCGAGCCGCGCCATGCGGGGATGGTGTTGCCCTGTCTTAGGGCTGCCCCGCGATTTTTCTTGCTGAACTGGTGTGCCTGACTCGGCTCGGCCCCCTTCATCCGTTGGGGACGGCATGCGAGTCATCGGTTCCGAAGTTGTTCCACGCACTCGCGTGGCGGGATCGTGATGGCACGCGACTATGATCCAGACCACTTTTTTTACAGAGAGACGACCCCATGACCATGTTCAATCGATCCAAGCGAAATCGTAGCGTTCGCCCGGTCTTGCAATCGTTGGAAGGGCGCGAGCTGCTCAATGCGGCGATGCCACATGTCGTGCACGACGTGCGCGTTCCCGCACACGTCTTTGACGCGAAACAGCAGCACAATCAGAAAGCCAAGGGCCCGAGCGTCACGGTCCTCAATCAAGTCAGCAACGAGGGATTTCTCTTCACCAATTTCAACGGCCCGAACGCGGGAACCAACGCGGCCGCCGGCACGAACATGAACGGCATCTCCAACTCGGGCACCGCCGTCGGGGTTGACATCGACAACAACGGTGCGTTCCATAACTTCACCGTCAATCCTTTGAAGTCCAGGACGGTCAATGAACTGAACATCAACGGATCGACGAAGGCCATGGCCCTTGCGGTCAATTCGTCCGGCACCGTGGTGGGCACTGATGGCAATGGCAATGCGTTCTACACCAATAAAGGCAAGGTGAAGACGTTTATCCCGACCGGCGGGATGTCGGCGGTCGCCTTGGGGATCAACGACAACGGAACGATCGTCGGCCAGTACGTCACCTCGACTGCGACGCCGGGCTTCATCCGGGTTAATAACCACACGACCCTCACGATCAACGCTCCTTCCGGACCCAACCTCGTTAACGCTCAGGGCATCAACAACCACGGCCTCGTCGTCGGCTTCTATCAAGGCACCGACGGAAACGTCCACGGCTTCATGGCGAACGAGAAGTCCGCGAGGAACGGGGTCCTCACCGGCACCGCGATCGCGGACCCAACGATCCCGAACGTTCCGGGTGAACCTGGTGCCACGTTCGTGTTCTCGCAGATCCTCGGCATCAACGACAAGGGTATCGCCGTCGGCTACTACGGCGACTCGACCCTCAGCCAGCACGGCTTCATCTACAACACCCATACCGGGGTGTATACCTTCCTGGATGATCCCAGCGAGGCGTTCGACAACGGCGTGGAGGTCACCCAGATCACGGGGATCACCAACTCGGGCGAGATCACCGGGTTCTACTCCGACGCCAACGGGGTCTTCCACGGCTTCGTCGCCAAAGCCTGAGCGACCGTTCGCAGACAGATGATTGGAAATTCCGTTCGTATGGCCCGAGGGTCGCTGGACGCTGGCCGAAGTTTGCTCCGGCTGAGGCCCCGGGCTTTCAGTGCTCGCCACCGAATGCAGGATCGACGAATCCGCAAGTGATCTGGGTCCGGCTCGAAAGGCCGCACGGTTTTCTCAACGAGCCGGCTAGCGTACTTCCCGCGGTGTCTGCCGGCTCCTGGCCCGCTCAAGCAGCGCGGGAAAGCCGGGGTGGTCGCGAATCGAGTCCAGCTCGGAATCGTCTGCCACGCGGTTTGAGTCCGAAAGTCCGCTTTCGATCGCACGGGCCAACGCGGCAACGGCGCGGTCCTTGCAGCGCTGGTGCAAGTCCAATCGATCTCCCCCGTTCAGTCTGGTCGATCGGCCGTTCTCCAAGTACGGGACGCACGTCGCGAGCGCAGTAGCGAGGTGGTACTGTTCTTCTGAGTCACCCGTCCTCGAACGCGCAGAGCGTCTCGGCCGTCGCGACCAGCTCAGGATCACGGCCGAGTTCCGCCATACGCTTGGCGCGGAACCTGAGCAGCCGGATGGCCACGTCGGGCGGCTGTGAGCGCGCGACGGACGAGATCCTCGATAACTTTTGGAGCGGCTGTGCAGAAGGAGACTTGCTGCTTGAGCACCCTCATGTGGGTGACTTTGAAGGCTGGCCGTCCCTCGAGCTTGCCCTCGCGATCGAGCCGCTGCAGGCGGTCGAGGGCCTGGCGGAAAACTTCCTCAGCGCGCGCGAAGTGTTCCTCATTCCGCTCCAGCCGTCCCAGGTGGTAGTGTGCGTGGACAAGCCAGACCTGGGCCTCCCGGTCCTCGGGATCGGCTTCGACCAGTTCCTGGTGCAGGAGCACCGATTCGACTAACAGCGGCCGCGCCTCGCCGGGTAGGTGCCGATCGATCAAGAAAGATGCCAAGTCGAGCAGCGGCGTGGGCCAGATGGGTCTTGTAGACGATGTTCTTTGGCTCGGCCGTCCAGAGCGCTCGGGCGATCGCGATCGCTTGCCGATAGGCGACTCCCGCTTCGGCGAACTCCCTGCTGTTCCGTCGGATACGAGCCAGGCGCAGGTAGCTCGACCCCAGCATATCCCTGGCCGGGGCACTCTGTCGGCTCGTCGTCAACCCAGCGCTTCGCCAGTTCCTGCATCGTCCGGAAACATTCCTTGGCTTCGGCCACGTCGCCGGCCGCATCAAGGGCCCGGCCCAGCCGCTGGTAGGCCTCGGCCAGGCCGAGTCGCGCGCCGGCGCGTGTCGGCTCGGCCGCCATGATCGCTCTCGCCTGCTCCAGGGCGCTGCGGAAAGGAACCGTGGCCTCCCGGGCGAGTTCATCCCTCAAAATCAGCTCGCCGAGCCCGAGGTAGGCGTCGCGCAGGCATTCGGCGACGGCGAGGTTGCCGCGATCCGAGGCGGCCAGGTCCTCCGCCAGAAGACGGGCCCTGTCGAACTGGAGCCGCGCATCGTCCACCCGGCCGACCTGGCGGAGGATCTCGCCCAGCTTCTGGTGGGCCACCGCCAGGTAGAGGTCGGGGGCTGAGGCGCCGGCGCTCCCCGCGATCTTGTCGAGTCCCTGGATCGCCGTTGTGAGCAGGTCCCGTCGGATCGACCGAGTCGCGGCGGAATCCCCCAGCTTTTCCTGGACGTCGGAAACCAAGCGGCTGTAAGCATCGATCGCCAGCTTGCCCCGGTCGACGGCCGCTAGCTCGGCCACCTGGGTCCGCTGCAACATGGCTCTGGAGCCTGGCGTTGTAGTACAGGACCCCACCCAGCAGGATGCCGACGGCCACGACAACGACGGCCAGCGCCGCCGCCAAGGCCGGCCGCCTTCGTACCCATTTCCAGGCGCGCTCCCAGGCCGGTGCGGGGTGAGCCAGGATCGACTCGCCCGCTCGATAGCGGCGCAGGTCCTCGGCGAGGGCCTCGGCCGTGGCATAACGCCGGCCCGGAACCTTCTCCAGGCACTTCAGGCAGATGGTCTCGATGTCGCGCGGCAGACCCGGCTGGATTCGCGACGGCGGAACCGGCTCGGACGACTTGACATGAGCCAGCGTCTCAAGAGCCGTCGCCCCGCGGAACGGAGGGAAGCCCACCAGGAGCTTGTACAGAATCGCCCCCAGGGCATAAATGTCGCTCGTGGCCCCGACCAGGTTCGAACGACCCTCGGCCTGTTCCGGGGCCATGTAGCTGGGCGAGCCGAGGACCGTCTGGGTCCGGGTCAGTTCATTGTCGGAGTCGAGGACCTTGGCCAGGCCGAAGTCGGCCACCTTGGGAGACCCATGCAGGTCGAGCAAGACATTGGCCGGCTTGAGGTCGCGGTGGACGATCCCTTTGCCATGCGCCTCGGCGATGGCCCGAGCCAGGTCCTCGACCAGCCTTGCCGCGTCCGCGGGCGGTCGCGGGGTGCCGTCAAGTATCCGATCGAGACTGCCGCCGGAAACGTACTCCAGCTCGAGGAACGGCAGGCCGCCGGCTTCGCCGACGTGGTAGATCTGCACGATGCCGGGGTGCCGCAGCCGGGCGACCGCTTCGGCCTCGGCCCGGAACCGCGCCACGGCCGTCGACCCGCCATGCAAACTGGCCAGGATCATTTTGAGCGCGCAGGGGCGGTTGAGCGCCAGGTTGCGTGCCAGGTAGACAACGCCCATGCCGCCGCGGCCCAGCTCGCCGAGGATCTCATAGCCGGCCGACCTCAGCGACTTGAGCGCAACGGGGTCGAGATCCGCCCGCGGGAGTTTCGTCCCGATCTGGGTCTCCTCTGGGGAAATCACCGCGTTGTCCGACCTCGAGGCAGAGCGGCGTGTCCCAGCGGCCGAATCGCGCGAACACGGCGGCGATAACCTCGGGGTACTCAGGGAACCGATCGTGGTAGGCGTTGACGGTCCGGCGTTTCGCCCTGGTCGACGCGGAACTCCAGTTCGAGGGTCAGCAGGTCGTGGAATAGCCGCGCTCGCGCCGATGGTGGGGCGTTATTCAAGACTGACGCCAGGTCCGGTCGCTCGCCCGCGCGCCAGGCTTCCTCGAACCGATCGCATTCCGCGTCGATCAACATCAAGCTAGCCAGCGGCAACCCGCCGGGATCGGCGCTCGGTGACGAAGCTCACTCGATGTTCTCCCGCCAGATCTCGCGGATCAGTTCAAGTTTGCGGTCGACCGTCCGCGCCGAAATGCCAAGTTGGCCGGCGATCTCCGCGGCGCTGTATCCTTCCAGTTTGCGCAGGGCGATGGTCCTGAGCTTCGCGTCGCCCAGTGCGTCGAGCAGGTGCTCCACGTCCTCGTTGAACTGGGCCGCCTCCTCAGGCGCCGGCTCCCTTCCCAGAACTTGCGCCATGCCCTCGTCGACAGCACCCGGGCCCATGATCGCCGACTCGCCGACCACCTGGCCGCCGCCCCGCTTCTGCCGAGTTTGTTCACGGATCCGCTGGATTGCCTTCCGCGCCGTGATGGTGGCCAGCAATCGCCACAGGTCGCCGCGGTCGTTCAACTGGGGAAACTGGCCGCGGCCGACCCGGTCGCAAAAGCTATGGAAGGCACTCGGCGCAACATCCTCCTCGTCGTAGTCGCGACGCGCATGACTCATGAGCCGAGTGCCCGCCAGCCCCACCAGGCGATGAAAGTAGCGGTCCCAAAGCCGTTCGATGTCGGCGGCTTCCCCAGCTTTTAGTCCCTCCAACCAGCGCGAGATCGAGCCTTCGTCGTCGGACACGTGGGAGTCCTCCAGGCTGGAATCCAAGTTGATTGGGTTTCATACAAACTAACCGGATCGGACCCTCCTTGTCACATGAAAATCGGGCGGGGATTCCTAATCGCAACTCCCAGCGCGTCGGCTCGCTGACTAAACGCCTCCCGGATTGACTTGGCCTTGAAGTTCCGCCTGATACTGGACTCTTGTGGCTGCCTCTTCGGGGCGGCAAAACAAAGTGCGCAACATCCAGAGGCTGGACCTGACCGCTTCCCAAGTGTTTAATACTTCTTGAGCACACGGTGATCTCGCAGACCGTCCCCGTCATTCCGGGAAGGTCGGGAACCATGCCGACAATGCAAAAGACCCGAGTTGGAGCCGCAGTTCTCGGCCTGAGCCTGGCCGGGCTGTTTGCCCATGGTGCTGAGCCGATCGGTCGTGATGGACCAAAGTTCTTTCGCGAGCGAATCGAGCCGATCCTGGTGTCGGAATGCTATCGCTGCCATTCCGCCGAGGCGAAGAAGGTGCGTGGGCATCTCAAGCTCGACTCGCGCGCGGCGATGCTCAAGGGCGGCGAGACAGGCCCCGCACTGGTGCCGGGCAAGGCCGGCGAAAGCCTGATCGTCCAGGCGCTCAGGCATCAGATGGACTGGAAATGCCACCAGAAAAGCCGAGGCTGCCCGCCTCGGTGATCGCGGACTTCGAGACCTGGATCACGATGGGCGCCCCGGGGCCGATGGCCGATGACTCGGCCAAGACGGGTGATCTGCTCAACGAGGCGCGACGGCACTGGGCGTTTCAGCCACTCAAGAATCCGATCCCTCCAACTGCCAAAGATCGCTCCGGAGTGAAGAACCCGGTTGACGCCTTCGTCCTGGCCCGGCTCGCGGAGCGAGGATGGACTCACGCATCTCCCGCCAGCCGGACCGAATGGATCCGCCGGGTGACATTCGACCTCACCGGGTTGCCCGCGACCCCCGAGGAAATTGAGGCGTACGAAGGCGACACCGATCCCAGACGCGGACGAGCGGCTGGTCGATCGGCTGTTGAGCTCCCCACGGTACGGCGAACGGTGGGCCCAGCATTGGCTCGACGTCATCCGCTACGCCGAGACGGAGGGCTACGAATACGACCGGACTGTCCCTGACGCCTGGCGGTTCCGCGACTATGTGATCGATAGTCTGAACCGTGACAAACCGTTCGACCGGTTCCTGACCGAGCAGATCGCGGGCGACGAGATCGCGCCCAACGATCCGCGAGTGCCAGACCGCGTCGATCTTTCACCGGCTCGGTCCGGTGCGTAGGAACGCGGGGAATCCTGAGATCGCTCTGAGCCGCAATGAAGTGCTCACGGAGCGGACCGACATCATCGGCTCGGCGTTTCTCGGCCTGACGATCGGTTGTGCCCGATGTCACAACCACAAGCTCGAACCGATCTCGCAGAAAGACTACTACCAATTCCAGGCCTACCTGTCGGCAACCGAGGAGAACAACATCAGCCTTGCGCCTGAATCGGAGTTCAAGGCGTGGGAGACGAAGACCCGGACGCTCAAGACTGAGATCGCACGGCTCAAGAGGAAGATGCGGGCCGCGAAAGAGCAGGAGAAGACAGCGGCTGGCCGAGGAAATCGAGGCTCTCGACGACGCGATGCCCGCGCCTCCAGCGAGTGATCCCGGCGACCAAGAACGACCTCGTCAAGCGGACCAAGGTCCACGTGCTCAAGAGAGGTCTCTGGGAGAGCAAAGGAGAGCCTGTCGGCCCGCGTCCCCCGAGCATCCTCGTCTCCGACGTCGAGCCCGAGTTGCCGGCCGACGTCAACGATCCACGCACGCGACTCGCGCGATGGCTCGCGGCGCCCGAGCACCCTCTGACCGCTCGTGTCCTTGTCAATCGAATCTGGGCTTACCACTTTGGCGTGGGACTGGTGAAAACGGTCAATGACTTCGGCACTCACGGAGACCGTCCCAGTCACCCGGAGCTGCTCGACTGGCTGGCCACGACGCTGGTGCGGAATGGCTGGCGACTCAAGCCACTCCACCGGATCATTGTGTTGAGTAACACGTATCGCCAGTCGGGGCAGTCACCGATCGCGGTGGATGCCCGGCGTAGCGATCCCGACAACCGCCTGCTTTGGCACTTCAGCCGGCGCCGGCTGTCGGCCGAGGAAATCCGCGACGCCATGCTCGCCATTTCGGGGCGGTTGAACGTCAAAGCTGGCGGGCCGAGCGTCATGGTGCGGGTCGACCCCGAGCTCGTGAAGCTGCTCTACAAACCGTCTCAATGGCAAGTCAGTCGGGCGAAGACCGGACCACGACCGGCGCACCATCTATTTGTTCGCCAAGCGCAACCTGCGACTGCCGTTCATGGATACCTTCGACGCGCCGGCCTTGCAGTCCAGTTGCTCCCGGCGTGAATCGAGCACCCACGCACCGCAAGCCCTGGAGTTGCTTAACGGGCAGCTTGCGAACGACCTGGCCCTGTCTTTCGCGAGCCGGCTCCGCCAAGAATCGGATGGCGACATGGCTCCGGCGGTCGACCGAGCCTTCCGGCTGGCCCTGGGCCGAGCCCCCACGGATTCCGAGCGGACCTCTTCGCTGGAGTTCCTCCGCGACCAGCCGCTGGAGGATTTTGCCCTGGCGATCTTCAACCTGAACGGGTTTCTCTATGTCTGGTGAACCGCACACTCAACCACAACCGCACAGCCGGCCGACCCGCACGCGCAGGGAGTTCGTCCGGGACGCATTCGCCGGTTTCGGCGGACTGGCGCTGGCGTCGATTCTGAACCAGGAACAGCTCCGGGCGGGAACGGTCGCCGCGCTCGCCGAGAAACCAGCCCACTTTCCGGCCAAGGCGCGCTCGGTCATCTTCCTGTTCATGGCGGGCGGTCCCAGCCACATGGATACGTTCGATCCCAAGCCGCTCTTGAACAAACTGGCGGGCCAGCACCGTCCCAAGGAATTCGGCGACGTCAAATATCAGCAAATCCAGAGCAATGCCAAGCTCCTGGGTTCTCACCGCACCTTCCAAAAGTACGGTGAGAGCGGCATCGAGGTTTCCGACCTGTTTCCTCGGATCGCGAGCTGCATCGACGATATCGCCGTGATCCGATCGTGCCACGGCGACATGGTTGTCCATTCGGCCGCGCAGTACGAGTTGTTCACGGGACGGGTTGTGCCGGGGTTTCCCAGCATCGGCTCGTGGCTGCTTTATGGACTGGGGTCCGAAAGCGACTCGTTGCCGGCCTACGTGGTGATGCCCGACCCGAAAGGGGCGCTCGAGGCTGGCCAGCCGATGTACGCGCACGGCTTCCTGCCGGCCGTGTATCAACCGACCATGTTCCGTCCCGGCCAGCGTCCCGTGATGAATCTCGAGCTGCCCCGGGGGACCACGAACGAGCGCCGGCGGAAGACCTTGCGGCTCATCCGCGAGTTGAATGACGCCACGCTCGACCCGGCCGACGACGAGTTCGCGGCGCGGATCAATGCCTACGACCTGGCCTTCAAAATGCAGACCGAGGCCCCCGACGTCCTCGACCTGTCGCGTGAGCCGCAGGAAACGCTCGACCTGTACGGTGTGGGTGTCGAGCCGACTCACGATTACGGCCGGCGTTGCCTGATGGCGCGCAGGCTGGTCGAGCACGGTGTGCGGTTCGTCTGCGTCGTCTCGGGCGGCGGTCCCGGCAATATGCAGTGGGACGCGCACACGGACATCGACGAGAACCACACGCGCAAAGCCGCCGAGACCGACAAACCGGTCGCCGGCCTGCTCAAGGACCTGAAGCGGCGTGGCTTGCTCGACAGCACGCTTGTCCTGTGGGGAGGGGAGTTCGGCCGCTCACCCGAGGCCGAGTCCAGCAGGGGGCGCGACCACCACAATATCGGCTTCACGATGTGGATGGCCGGCGGCGGCATCAAGGGAGGCCAGGTGGTCGGCGCCACCGACGCGATCGGCCTGCGCGCGATCGAAAAGCCCTATCACTTCCGCGATATTCACACGACGATCCTCAACCAGCTCGGCCTGGACCAGCACCGGCTGACCTATCCGCATCTCGGACGCAACGAGCGGCTGACGTTCGTTGAGGGCAAAGTGATCCGTGAGATCGTCTGACGTCCGAGACATTGGGAGTAGTGCACCGGTTTATCAGCCTCACGCGCCTACAATCCGATGAATCCAACCCGGAGCCTGGTCTCATCCAGGCTCTTCACCGGCGGCTAGCTGTCGATCTTGTGCCCCGGGGTCCTTCCGCTGGGCGTCGAGGTTGGCCGCCATGCTCTTCTTGCTTTGGACGGTATCGGGGTGATTTTCGCCGAGCAGGCGGCGAAGGATCCCGAGCGCCTTCTCATAGAGGGGCTGGGCCGCGGCGAACTTCCCTTGATGGGCGAGGTTGGTTGCCACGTTCTCGTAACTGAAGGCCGAGTCGGGGTGGTCGTCGCTGAGTAGGCGGCGGCGGATTTCCAAGGCTTTCTCCACCAGCGGCTGGGCCGCGGCGTACTTCCCCTGAGCGTCGAGGTTGGCCGCCAGGTTGTTGTAACTGGCGGCAGTGTGAGGGTGGTCGTCGGTGAGCCGACGGCGGTAGATTGCCAGGGCTTTCTCGAAAAGCGGCTGGGCCTGGGCATACTTCCCCTGGGCGTAGAGGTTGACCGCCACGCTGTTGTAGCATTGGGCGGTGTCGGGGTGGTCGTCGGTGAGCAGCGCGGCGGATCGGATTCTCACATTGCCTGGACCTTCCTCGTAGACCAGGCTGGTTGGTGCCGATGCGGCGTATCCCTTCCCCCTGGCCTGGCAGGTCTGAGGTTAGTTGGCCGCCAGGCTGTTGTAGCTGCGGCCGTGTCGGGGTGGTCGTCGGTGAGCAGCCGTCGGCGGTTCAGACTCTCGACAGCGCCTGTTTCTTCGCTAGGGCAGCTGAGCTGGCGGCCTCGGTGGCAGGTGACGATCTTCCCCTTTCGAACGGCTGAGCCTTGACCTGGGCTTGAGGTTCCGCCAGGTTGTTGTAGCTGCTGGCCGTGTCGCGGTGATCGTCGGTGAGCAGCCGTCGGCGGATTTCCAGGGCCTTCTCGAACAGCGGCTGGGCCTCGGCGTATTTTCCTTGGACGTTGAAATTGAGAGCTTGCTCATTGACGGTATCGGCCGATTGGTCTGCGGCTCGATCTTCGCATTCGGCCGCTGGGTTCGCGTCCGCACGGCGACTAGCGTGCGTTGGCCCTCGCGGTCGCTTCGTCCCAGCGATCGGCCTTCAGCGCCGCCTCGATGGCCTTGTCGAGTTCCTCCGTCCGCCTCGCGTCGTCGCCTGTCAACCTTCGTGATCCCTGCGATTGGGGCGGCGCTTTTTTCGGGGACGTGGTGTGGGCTGTCGTGGGCGAGCCCGGGATTGCGATCCCGAAGCCAATCAACAGCCCCAATCGGAACACGATGCGAAGTGCTTTCATGATGGGCCTCATCCTGTCGTCGGGCAATGGTTCTGGTCGATCGGAACTGAGAAACGGAATGAATTCCGCTCTACGACGTAAGGATCAATCCGGGTCGCCGGCCAGCACGAACGCGGCCCAGAAATGCGGCGGTTCGTACGGCCGGTCGTTGTCACCGCCGGCGGGGATCGTCGAGGTGACCTCGGCCGACTGGCGGGCCTTGGTTCCTTTGCCTCGCTCGATGCCGCCCGATTGCTCGGCGGTCAGCGCCAGGACTTCCGACCGGCGCAGCCCGCGCAGCCAGGTCTTTGCCTCGCGGAGGGCCTCCGCCTTGGGCATCGGAGCGGTGAGCCCGGCGCGGCGGCCCAGCAGGTTGGCATAGAACCGCTGCATCAAGAGGGCCGTCGCCGTGTCGTCGACCTTCCAGAGCGACAGGCAGACGCTCCGCGTGCCCGACATCAAGAGCGCCTGGGTAAACCCCACGAACCCCTCGCCGCCGGCATCACGGCCCAGGGCGGTCTCGCACGCCGACAGCGTCACCAGCTCGGCCTTCAGGTCCCAGCCGCGCTGGATCTCGCGGACCGAGAGCCGGCCGTCGAAGACCGGCTTCTGGTGCAGCACCTGCTCCAGCGGGTCGGGCAAGCCGGTCTGGGTCAGGATCACCGCCGAGCGGGCGGGAATATCCTCGTCGATCACCCCGTGCGTCGCCAGGTGGATGAAGCCGAACCGGCCCAGCTCGCCCGAGGCGGCCAGGCGGTCCAGCTCTTGCTCGCTGGCGTCGGCACCGAGCAGGATCCGCGTGGGCCGGTCGTCGGATTGGAAGAGCCGGGCGAGCGCCTCGACCTCGTATCGCGTGCCCGGCAAGGGCTCGAAGTCCTCGCCGCCTCCCCGTGACGCCACGAGCACCTTGTTCATCGCTCGATTCGCGGCGATCGCTTCCGGTGCCGGCCGCGGGTCGATGACCGCGCCGAGCTTGCCCGGGGCCAGATCGCGCCGGGACGACCGGCCGTCTCTCCAGACTTCGACGACGATCGGCTTGTCGCCCTCGGCCACGACCTTGAGGTCGTCCTTCTTGTTCAGCGTCTGCCCGTTGTAGGCCAGCAAGACATCTCCCGGTTTCAGGCCGTGGGTCGCGGCGTTGGAGCCGGGTATGACCACGTTGACCAGCAGGCCGTGGTCGGGCAGCGGCTTGGGCTCGCTCGACGCGTCGGGACGCTCGTAGACCGGGTCGCCCAGAGCGAGCAAGCCGGCATGGCGATCGGGCCGGGGCTGCTCTCGCAGGTACTTGAACACGGTGGCCGAGGGGGCATAGCTCACCATTCGGGTGTCGTCGGGGGCGAGCAGCGCCTCGACCGGGATGCCCGCCATGGCCCGGGAAGGGAGGACGATCAGCCTCCGGGCCGGCGGCAGGCCGTCGGCCGAGGCGCCCAGGGCCTTGGCCAGCGGCTCGATGCGCTGGGTGCGTAATCTCTCGACCAGGGGCCGCAGGTCTGCCGACCAGGCGCCGGGCCGTCTCCGCAGCTCCGTGCGGACTCGGTCCGCGAGCCCGGTGTCGTCCTTGGTCCACAGCCCGTCCGGACCGGTCCCCGCGATCGGGATCCAGGCCGGGACGCCCCGGGAGCGGACGACCACGCCCCAGTGCTCGCCGTCGGGGTCGGCCGCGTTCGGTCCCGCGGGTGGGATATCGACCCAGGCGACCAGGGCGGCATCGGCGGGCAGCGCGGCCTGGATTTCGTTCAGCCCGGCGACCTCGCCCGCCAGCGCGTCGTGATCCTGGACGAGCTTGGTCTGGAACTCGCCCAGGGCGATGCTGGCCAGCTCGCGCTGGCGCTTCAGTTCCTCGAATCGCTTCGCCCGCTCGGCCTGGTCGAGGCCCTTGGGCGTGGTTTCCACCAGCTTGTCGAGCCGTTCCAGTGCGGCGGTCAATTCGCGGAGTCGGGCTCGCTCGGCGGGTGCGAGCCGCCGGTCCTGGCGGGCGGCCAGCTCGTCGAGCAGGCCGCGGCCCAGGTCTTCCTCCAGCGATTGCCACGCCTCGGCCGGCTGACCGAGCCGGGCCAGCACGGCGGCCAGGGCGGGCGCGGTGACTGCTTGGCCCTGCCGGCGCGTTCCAGGCCGGTGAAGGCGACCCGGAGCCTGGCCTTGTCCAGGCTCTTGACCGCTCGCAGCCATTGGTCGCGCGCCTCGAGGTACTTCCCCTGGGCGTTGAGGTTGGCCGCCAGGTTGTTGTAGCTGAGGGCGGTGTCGGGGTGGTCGTCGGTGAGCAGGCGGCGGTGGATCTCCAGCGCCTTCTCGAGCAGCGGCTGGGCCTGGGCGTACTTCCCCTGGGCGTCGAGGTTGGCCGCCACGTTGTTGTAGCTGCGGGCGGTGTCGGGGTGGTCGTCGGTGAGCAGGCGGCGGCGGATCTCCAGCGCCTTCTCGTACAGCGGCTGGGCCTGGGCGTACTTCCCCTGGGCGTTGAGGTTGCATCGCCAGGTTGTTGTAGCTGTTGGCGGTGTCGGGGTGGTCGTCGGTGAGCAGGCGGCGGTGGATCTCCAGCGCCTTCTCGTACAGCGGCTGGGCCTGGGCGTACTTCCCCTGGGCGTTGAGGTTGATCCGCCACGTTGTTGTAGCTGCTGGCGGTGTCGGGGTGGTCGTCGGTGAGCAGGCGGCGGTGGATCTCCAGCGCCTTCTCGTACAGCGGCTGGGCCTGGGCGTACTTCCCCTGGGCGTTGAGGTTGGCCGCCACGTTGTTGTAGCTGCTGGCGGTGTCGGGGTGGTCGTCGGTGAGCAGGCGGCGGCGGATCTCCAGCGCCTTCTCGAACAGCGGCTGGGCCTGGGCGTACTTCCCCTGGGCGTTGAGGTTGACCGCCAGGTTGTTGTAGCTTCGGGCGGTGTCGGGGTGGTCGTCGGTGAGCAGGCGGCGGCGGATCTCCAGCGCCTTCTCGTACAGCGGCTGGGCCTGGGCGTACTTCCCCTGGGCGTTGAGGTTGATCGCCAGGTTGTTGTAGCTGCCGGCGGTGTCGGGGTGGTCGTCGGTGAGCAGGCGGCGGCGGATCTCCAGCGCCTTCTCGTAGCAGCGGCTGGGCCTGGGCGTACTTCCCCTGGGCGTCGAGGTTGTACGCCAGGTTGTTGTAGCTCGTGGCGGTGTCGGGGTGGTCGTCGGTGAGCAGGCGGCGGCGGATCTCCAGCGCCTTCTCGAACAGCGGCTGGGCCTGGGCGTACTTCCCCTGGGCGTTGAGGTTGTCCGCCAGGTTGTTGTAGCTGTCGGCGGTGTCGGGGTGGTCGTCGGTGAGCAGGCGGCGGCGGATCTCCAGCGCCTTCTCGAACAGCGGCTGGGCCTGGGCGTACTTCCCCTGGTCGTGGAGGGTCTTCGCTTGCTCATCCATGGTCCTGGCCGATTGGTAGGCGACTCGATCCTCCTTCGGCATCGGGGCCACCCGGCGCAACGTCTTGAGACGCCACTCCGCGTTCACCGTCTCGAAGTGCTTCGGCCCCTGGACCCGCGTCCGCAAGGCGAGCAGTTCCTCGGCCCTGCGCGATCGCCTCGTCCCAGCGATCGGCCTTCAGCGCCGCCGCGATGGCCTTGTCCAGCTCCTCCGCTCGCTTGGCGTCGTCGCCGGTCAGCTTTCGCAATCCCGGTGCTGGGGGCTGCGCTTCCTTCGGAGACGTGGTCTGGGCTGTTGTGGGCAAGCCCGGGATTGCGATCCCTAAGCCGATCAGCAGCCCCAACCGGAACACGATGCGAAGAGCTTTCATGATGGGCCTCATTCTGCACGAGGAGGACGGTCCAGCAGAAGGCTCGGAACTCAGCTGACCGCCGACGCAACGGTCACGGCCCGGAGGCCGGCTCGACCGGGAACGCTTCGAGGGTCACGACATCGACGCCCGGCAGGCCGCGCAGCCAGCTCGCCAGCTTCGCGGCCGGACGCGCCGGAGCCGCGGGCCTTGACGCCCTTGCCCCGGGTGCCGGCGGTGTCGTCGGCAAGAAGGGCTGAAGACCCTGGCCGTCGTCGCGCCAGACGACCCCAGGCTCGCACGGCAGCCCCGCGGACCACGCCATCGGCCCGATGCGCTTCTTCCACTCGCGATACGAGGGCAGCGGCTGCGCGCGACACGACCAGGGCGAAGGCGTACAGGCCGGCCCCCTCGCTCAGGCGGTACCGCTCGTCGCTCTTGGCCGGGGGCGGGTACAGCGGCTCGTGCTTCCTGGGCGGCGGCGTGTCTTCGTCCTCGGGGTCGCAAAGCTCGTCGGTGCCGTCGGGGCGAAAGGCGATCAGGTACGAATAGGCCGGCTCGGAGAGCTCCGCCTGCACCGTCACCTCGTCGTCCTCGCGGGCCGCGAACGATTTCCGGCCCAGAGGTCCCGACGCGCTTCGGGTCGAATGCTTCGTCATCGAGCTTGGGGAAATGGGGGATCTCGAAGCGGGTCACCCGCAGGCCGGCCTGAGGCGATTGCTTCGGCTCGGACTGCGGTTCCGTGGTTTCTCGGCCTGCGATCGCACGAGCCGGACCGTCCGGTAGCGGTCGCGCCGACGCCGGCCAGAACGCCCAGGCCGGCACGAGCAAGGCGAGCAGAACGGCGGCGGCCACGAGCACCGGCGCGACCCGCCGCGTCAGCCGGTAGCGCCGCAACGCCAGCCGCAGCGCGTCGGCCGACGGAAATCGTGACTGAGGGTCGGCCGCCATGGCCTTCAGGCAGATCCGCTCCAGGGCACGCGGAACCCGGGGATTGATCCGGCGGGGCGGGACGATCGGGGCGTCGCGGGCCTGCTCGAGGACCTCGCTGAGCGTCTTGCCGTCATGGGGCGGCTTGTCCGGTCAGCAGGTAGTACAGCACCGCCCCCAGCCCGTAGACGTCGGTCCGGGCGTCGACCCGCTCGCCCTGGCCGCGGGCCTGCTCGGGGGCCATGTAGGCGGGGCGAGCCGCTGACCTCGTGGAGGGCCTCGCTCGCGACCGGGACCGCCAGGCCGAAGTCGACCAGCCGCGGCACGCCGTCGTCGCCCAGGATGATGTTCTGCGGCTTGATGTCGCGGTGCAACAGGCCGCAGGCGTGGACCTCGGCCAGCCCTTCGGCGACCTGCTCGACCAGCCGGGCACAGCGCCGGAAGTCGGCCCGCTCGTCTGCCGTCAGCTCGGTCAGCGGACGGCCGGGGATATATTCCACGACCAGGTCGATCTCGTCGCCGCGGCTCTCCACCCCGTGGCATGGCGCGACGAACGGGCTGCGGACCCGCGCCAGGGCGCGGCCCTCGTTGAGCACCGCCTCGCGACGGCCGGAGGAGGCGACCCCGTGGTAGCGCTTGAGCACGACCAAGCGTTGCAGGGCGCGGTCGCGCGCCAGGTAGGTCGTCGCCTGGCCGCCTTCTCCGAGTTTCCGGAGGAGCTCGTAGCCCTCGGCTGCGTGACGAAGCCGGCTCCTCGATCATCATGGGGCGGGTCATCTCCGGGTACGGTACGGTCACGGTCTGGGCGTGGAAAACCTCCAGGACGGTGCCAGCCTGGTCGGGGAACCGGGCGAGGTAGGCGTCCGGGTCAGCGTGCCGGCCGTCGCGGCTGCGTCAGCTCAATCTCGAGGGCCAGCAGTTCGCGGAAAAGGCGAGCGGACTTCGGTTCGCCCGCCAAGGCGAGCTCATCCTCGATCCGCCGTGGACGGCCGGCATTCCATTCGGCCTCGAACCGATCGCAGGCTCGCAATGATGCGCGCCAGGTCCTCCGGAGGAAGGGAGTCGTCGTCAGGCAGGTTCGGCGGGCACATGTTCGGGACTCCTTCGTCGCGACCGAGCGGGTCACGATCCGAGAAAGCCGTCCGTTTGATGATTCCTATCGTACGGCAGGACGGCGCTGCGATCCAGACACCCATTTTACTTAACACCTTGGCATTCGTATTATAAATACCCAGGACTCGCACCGACCATAGACCGGCCGGGCCCGCGTGCTCTTCACGTTCATACAGGTTAACCGACAAACTGGCGCTGAACGCGCAATCCAGAATCAGAATTCAGGGGTTAGGATGAGGCGTTAGAAGTTAGGAGTTAGGGAGAACACATTCAATTCGTTCTGACTCCTCATGTCCTCAGTGCCTCACGTGCCTCACTCCTCGAGAGAAACCGAGGGCCCGCGTGGACGAGTCAGCCGGCTCGGTGAGCCGATGGATCGACGACCTGAAGGCCGGCGACAGGCAGGCGTTTCAGCCGCTATGGGACCGCTACTACGCCACGCTCGTCGAGCGA
The DNA here is from genome assembly GCA_963779785.1 of uncultured Planctomycetota bacterium. Taxonomy (GTDB): domain Bacteria; phylum Planctomycetota; class Planctomycetia; order Isosphaerales; family Isosphaeraceae; genus CAVRFS01. The sequence continues at coordinate 164,296 of CAWAAW010000011.1, read as the reverse complement.
GCCCGGGCGAAACTGCGCGCGTTGCACAGCTCGACGGCGGTCAACGATGAGGAAGACCTGGCCCTGAGCGCATTCCATTCGTTGTATCAGGGCGTTCGCGACGGGCCGGTTTCCCGGTTGGAGGATCGCGACGACCTCTGGCGGCTGCTGGTCCACCTGACCGCGTGCAAGGCCGTCGACCAACATCGTGCCGAGAACCGCCAGAAGCGCGGAGGCGGCAAGATCGTCAACGAGGCCGACATGATCGCGGCCGACGACGAAGACGACGGGAACCCGCTCGACCGGATCATCGGCGCCGAGCCGAGCCCGGAGTTTGCCGCGATGGTGGCCGAGGAGTACATCCGCCGGCTCGACGAACTGGGCGACCAGACCCTGCGCCGGATCGCCGAACTGAAACTGGCATGCTACAGTAACGAGGAAATTCGCCAGCAGCTCGGCTGCTCGCTCCGCACCGTCACACTGAGGCTCGAGCTGATCCGTAAGAAATGGCACCGGCGCAAGGACCCGATATGAGCGCACCGTTGTATCTTGATGACATCGCCGTTGGACAGACCTTCGCGACGGGCACCGTTAAGGTCGAGATTGAGAAGGTCAAGGCGTTCGCCGCTCAATTCGACCCCCAACCCTTTCACCTCGACGAGGAGGCCGCCCGTTCGAGCATGTTCGGTGAACTCGTTGCGAGCGGTTGGCACACGGCCGCCCTCACGATGAGACTCTGCGTCGATGGCGAACTCCAGATCGCCGGCGGCTTGATCGGCCTTGGGGTCGAGGAAATCCGGTGGCCACGACCGGTTCGACCAGGAGACGTTCTTCGAGTAACGAGCGAGGTGCTGGACGTACGGCCCTCAAAATCGCTGCCCGACCGAGGCATCGTCAAGATGCGGAACACGACGTTGAACCAGTTGGACGAGACGTGATGACCCAGATCGTCAACATCCTTGTGCCCCGGCGCCCGTCCTGAAAGGAGAAAGATTCCTCTCGGAAATCAGATATGGATATCACATTTATCCAATCTGGTCGCCGATCGGCTGCCGTGGCTGCTTTGGCTGCTCGTAACGGTCCTCTGGCATTTGCGGTTCGGCCGCACGACGCCTGCGCGGGTGCTGGGCCGCCTTCGACGATGGACAGGCCTATTTCGCGTCGGCCATAGCCGCAAACGCATCGGCGCCGGCTCGCACTCCTGCTTCGTCCGACGCGCCGATCAGGATCACGTCCTTCTCCAGGCCGAACGGGCTCCAGGCGTAGCTCACCAGTGCCTTGCCGGGACCGGGGTACTTGGAATCGGCCACCTGGGTCAGCAGGTCGCTGGCCTGAAGCGCGGCGACCAGGTCGCTCGTCCGGCTGTCGCCGAGCAGGATCAGGTGCTGGTCGACCGTATACGCCTCGGGGAGTTGAGGCGTGAGGTTGAACGCGCCGCTGTACGAGGTCAGGCGAGTCCAGGGGCGCGACCACTTGCGGCGGGCCTCGGGCGTCGCCTTCAGCTCGGTCCGACGGCCCAGGACCACGTGTGGTCCGCTTCTGACCGTCCACGTAGATCTTGCAGCCCGGCTCGTACATCTCCTCGCCGTCAGCGGCGTTGTAGTCGATGAAACCCTCGCCCGTGACGGTCGCCAGCAGGTTGGGTCGCTCGCGCCAGGTTTCGCCGAGATCGGTGCCGTCGGCGGCCGTCGCCGAGACGCGGCCGTCGGCGAGCAATCTGAAGTTTCACTTCCTTCTCGACCTTCATACCCGCGGGCGGCTTCTCCCGCTCCTCCCGGCGTGTAAACCTTGAGGTATGGGTCGAAGACGCGCGGGTAGGGATGGCGGTGGAAGACTTGCCGCTCGTCGGCGACTCGCACCTTCACTCCTCGGGCCTGGAGGGCGGCGGCGAGCCTGGCAGCCTGGGCCTGATACCGGTCGCCGGCCAGGGCGATCACGACTTCGGGTTTCCCGCGCAGGAAGGTGCGGATCGCCTCGCCGTCGAAGACACGAGTCGGACCCGCGACGAGCTCGGATCCGCGGGGCCGAGCTGTGAGACCTCCGCCTTTGCATGCGCGGACAAGCCTCCGACCGGACTCTCGATGCGGATCGCATACGTCCCAGCCACGGCGTTCGAGCCGAGGGGGAACGATTCGGCGTACCGGCCCTGGGCGTCGGTCGCGCGGTAGACCCGGTAGCGGTCTTTGCCGTCAGGGGTCGTGATCGTCACCGTGATCGGCCAGGGCATCTTCAGACCTCTTCAAACCGACCTGAACGCGGAGGGCTCCGCCAGACACCTCGGCCCTCGCGTCGAGCCCCTCGGGAACTGCGCGGCGCGACCAGGTAGAGCTTCATCTCGCACGCTTCGAACCGGGCCGTTTGGGGCTTGTCGTAGTTTGCCACCCGCGTGACCCGCGACCAGTCCGTCCCTTCGATCCGAGTAGACCGCGCTGCCGGGCGCGATCCCGTTAAGGGTATAGGTCGCCTCGTAGGGGGCGTAATTCCATATCATGTACCGCTGGTCTGGACCGATCTCCGGCAACCGGTCGTGGGCGTTGAGCACCATGTAGAGGGCTCCTTCGCCGCCAAGGTGTCGTTCGCCCATCAAGTGGACCGACTCGCTGGTAAAGATCGGCGCGGCCTTGGTCCGCTGTCATTGCCTCTTTCATCGGCCCGACAGCGGCGCGGGTCCGCTCGTCCATGAAGAAGTTCGTCTGGAAGTAGCTGGCTTCCCTGGCGGTCGCGAACCGCCGGGGTTCTCGCTCGGAAAGCACGAAGAGTGGCGTCCAGCGGTACGCCGGGTCCTGGAAATCGGCGGTCGGTCACGATGGAGCCCGGGATGCGGAACCGTGGTCGTTTTGTCCGCGACGACCTGTCCGCCCGCTGGCGACGAAGGAGGCGATGGCCTGTTGCGACTCCGCTGGGAGTTCGGTGGTCTGGCCGACGATGACCAGGACCTTGTAGTTCTTCAAGATACCCGAAGCGAGGATCTTCTCGTGCAGGACGTGGGCGGGAAATCCGGCTCGATTGAGTGCAAGGTAGGCCGAGATGACCTGGTCGCGGTAATTCCCACCGACGGTATTGGGGCTGATCTCCATTTCGGTTGCACCCTTGATCGCCGAGTTCTCGGGCAAGCCGGAGACGGTCAGCTTGATCGGCTCGCCCTCCTTTTGCCGGGCTTCGCGGGCCGACGACGTCCTTGCAGCGCATGATGATCTCGGACTGGCTCCAGAGGACGGCCACGTCGTGACCGGTGGGCCGCATTGCCGCGAAGAGCGGGCCGAGCCGGACCGCCGGCTCGTTGACCTCCTTGAGGTGCTCGCGGCTGATCAGGCTCCAGTTGAGCCACCAGTTGCTGTGGAGGCCGGCGGCGAGCATGGAGTTGAGCATCCCTCGATAGCAGTCGCGCTGGACGGGGCTGGGCATGGGACCGCCCAACAGTTGGCCGTTCATCGCCAGGGCCACGGGAGCCGTCGGGTTGTGCGATTTCTCGATGTAGATCCCGGCGATCGCACCGAGGCGGCCGACGCCCCAGTCCAGGAAGACATGGGTGGCGGGGATGTCGTTGGCCGCCTTGGTTCATCGGTTCGGCGCCGTCCATCACGGCGTGCGCGGCGTAGTTGTCGGCGCTGAAGACCACGTCGGGCCAGACTCGCTTGAGGTCGTCGCGGGCCTGGGCCTGCTGCGCACCGATGATCCCGCCGCGGATCGAGGCGTACTTGAGCCAGTCGGCGTCGGGGCGGGAGCCCGGGTCGTCGGTGAACGTCCAGCCGCGGCGCTCGTACCAGGGGGCCGAGTCCCAGTTGGCGTAGCCGGAGGCCCAGGTGCCGTCGGGCGTCTTGCCCGGCCCGAGACCCGGCTCGTCGATCGTGCCGAGCGCCGCGACGTTCTTGCGGTATCGCCGAAGCCGTTGGGCCGTGTGCAGGCTGAACATCCTCATGGTGTCGCTCATGGTCTGCTCGGCCCAGCCTTTGCGATTGCCCCAGGGCTTGTGGGTGACGTAGCCGGTCCAGTACATGTAGACCACCGTCGGCAGGTCGAGCGCGACCGCCCTGTCGAAGGCCGCCAGGCCGGCGCTCCGTCCCCGAGGATCGCGGGACGGCATCCCGTCAGGGCCGATCAGGCCAAACACGAACGCATTCCCGAGGATGAAGTTACCGCCCAAGGGCTTCACGTCCTCCAGGTTGGCGGCCTGCGACAGCAACATGGTCGAGATGTTCACGCCGCTCGAAACGACGAACTCCACGGGCGACGGCCGGCCGTCAAGTCTAACGGCGTACTTGCCAGGCGCGAGGGTCATCGGCGGCAACACGAATGTGACGGTCGAGCCGTCGCCCTGGACGAGGAGGCTAACGGCGCCAAGACCGCCGTTGCCTTGTGGGACCAATTCCAGCGTCGCGGTCGCGTCTTGAGCCAGCCCGGCGACGGCCAGCTCGATCGCCTCGCCCGCGTAGAAAGCCCCCTTCCCCTGCGGCAGGACCAGCTCGGCCGCCCGTCCCTGTGAGGCGAAGAACGCCGCAGTCAAGCCGACCACATAAAGAACCCTCGCCATTGCTGTACTCCCCTCGAGAGAGACCGGACCCGCTCGCCCAAGCTCATCGAAAGACTGGATGAGCTGTTCACTATATTGCAAACCGTGTTCGGTGCGGACAAGATCGCAGTTTTGGTTTATTCACTGGAGGGTCATGGCCATGACGATCTCGCGAAGAAACGCATTGAAGAGCTTCGGCGTGGCTGGGGCCGGGCCGCTCCTCGGCGCTCGTGCCGCCGAGACGCAGAGCCCGGAGGTCCTTGTAGCTGGCCGGCCCATCGAGTTGTCGATCGCTCCGGTGGGGGCTCGGATCGTGCGGGTTAGCCTCGCTCAGATCGATGCGGGCCGGCCCTCGGTCGATCCCCGACGTCGGGGCGCTGGCGGAGCGCCAGTGGGAGCCTCGCGTCCTCCAACTGACGACGCAGGCCGAGCCACGGTCGGTCGCCTGCGGCGATGCCCGCGTGACCGTTTCCACCGAACCGCTGACCGTCCGCATCGAGGCGGAGGCGGGACGCCTGGTGCAGTTGCTCCGCATCGACCAGAAGACCGGCGCGCTGAGCTTCCGTCTGGGCGACGGCCCGGTACTCGGACTCGGCGAAGGAGGGCCGCAGTTCGACCGGCGCGGGTCGGTCGACCGGATGAGGAGCGGTCAGGGCGGCTACCGGCTCCGGACCCACGGCGGGCGCGTGCCGATCCCTTGGCTGATCGGGACCAGCGGCTGGGCCATGTTCGTCCACCAGCCGACCGGTTCGTTCGACCTGTCCGGGGCCGAAGGCCGGTTCATCCCGGCCGGCCCGGAGTCGTCCTTGCCGCTGGACATCTTCGTCGTGATCGATCGCGAGCCGGCGCGGATCATGGCCGAGTACGCGCGGCTGACGGGGCTGCCTGAAGATGCCCCCGCTTTGGTCGTTCGGCTACCAGCAGTCGCATCGGACCCTGGCCGGGCGCGAGGAGGTGCTCTCCATCGCCCGAACCTTCCGAGAAAAGCGGCTGCCATGCGACGCGCTCATCTACCTCGGCACCGGCTTCTGCCCGTCGGGCTGGAACACCGGGCATGGGTCGTTTACCTTCAACCCCAAGGCGTTCCCCGATCCGAAGGGAATGATCGACGAGCTGCACGCGACTGCACTTCCACGTGATACCCCACGTGGTCGTCCGCTCCAGGTCGCTAGCTGGGAGGGTCAGCGACCGGCCCGATGCCGAATCGCCCGATCGAGGAAGACGCGGCGCGCTACTGGGCCGCCCACCGCGAGGTGTTCGCCCTCGGCGTGGACGGCTGGTGGCCCGACGAGGGCGACCCGTTCGGTCCCGCGTCGCGATTGAGCCGGATTCGGATGTACTGGGAGGGGCCGCAACTCGACCGGCCGGGCGCTCGCCCCTACGCGCTTCACCGCAACGGCTACGCCGGCATGCAGCGCTATGGTGCCTTTCTCTGGTCGGGCGATGTGTACTCGACCTGGGAGACCCTGCGGGTCCACGTGCCGATCGCAATCAACACGGGCCTGACGGGCATCCCTTACTGGGGCACCGACACGGGGGGCTTCGTCCCCACCAAGGAGCTCACCGGCGAGCTTTACGTCCGCTGGTTCCAATTCAGCGCCTTCTGCCCGCTTTTCCGCTCTCATGGGCGCACGTGGAAGCTCCGGCTCCCCTGGGGCTGGAACACCGGCGATCTCGCCCCGGACGAGATCCGGACCTACGGCGACGCGGCCAACCCCGACCCCGCCGAGCTGCACAACGCGGCTGTCGAGCCGATCTGCCGCAAGTACCTGGAGCTGCGCTACCAGCTCCTGCCCTACCTCTACAGCGTCGTCCACGAGAGCCACGCCACCGGCCTGCCGATCATGCGCGCGCTCTGGCTGCACTATCCGGACGACCCGGCGGCCGTCGCCCGAGGCGACGAATACCTCTGGGGCCGGGACATCCTGGTGGCGCCGGTGACCGAGAAGGGAGCGACGTCGCGCAAGGTTTACCTCCCGCGCGGGACATGGTACGACTTCTGGACCGAGGAGCGCATCGAGGGCGGCGCGAAATCAACCGGACTGTCGACCTGTCGACGCTCCCGCTCTACGTGCGGGCCGGGGCGATTCTGCCGATGGGCCCGATCCAGCAATATACCGGTGAGAAAACCGACGGCTCGCTTGGCCTCCGCATCTACCCAGGGGCAGACGGTGCGTTCACGCTCTACGAAGATGACGGCGTCTCCTTCGGGTATCGCAACGGAGATTGGATGGGCGTCGCGATGACGTGGGACGACAAGCAGCGACGACTGTCCTTACGGCTGGCCGACGGGTCGCGGATGCGGCCTCCGCTCGAACGCCGGATCGAGGTCCGCCTTGCACCCGGGGAGCCGTCGCGGACGGTCGTCTTCTCAGGAAAACCGGTTGAGGTGCGATTCTAAGGCCCTCCATGACAAGTCGTTTCACATATAAAACAAATTAACTTACTATGGCTTGTCCAGCCTTTGGAGTCCGCGATGCTGAATCGATTGTCTAGACTGCTCGGCCTTGGTTTCGTTCTCTTGGGTCTGATCGGGTTCTGCCCGCGCGTCGTGTCCGCGCAGTCGCTCGAGCCCATCATCTACACGGTCAAGATCTCCTCGCCCGAGAAGCACATAGCCGAGGTGGTCGCGGCGGTCCCCGCGAAGGGCTACGAGTCGATCGAGCTGATGATGCCGATCTGGTCGCCGGGTTATTATCGCGTCGAAGACTATGCCAAACGAATCAGCGACCTGTCGGCGCGGACACAAGATGGGAGGACGCTCGACCTCACACGACCCGAAGCAGAACCGGTGGCTGATTCGCACCGCCGGCAGCCCGAAGGTGATCGTGTCTTACCGGCTTTCATGTGAACAGCGGTCGGTCACGACGAACTGGATCAGCGAGGACCTGGCGGTCTTGAACGGGGCGGCGACATTCGTCACGGTGGTCGAGAAGGTTCGAAGGCCGCACGACATCCGGCTCGAGCTGCCGTCGAGTTGGTCACCAGCGAAGACAGCGCTCGATCCGGTACCCGACGGCCATCCCAACCACTTTCGTGCCGAGGATTATGACACACTGGTCGATTCGCCGATCCTCGCTGGAAAACTGGCTGTACATGAATTCGAGGTCGACGGCAGCAAGCACGAGTTGGTGGACGCGGGCGACATCGGAAACAACTGGGATGGCAAGCGGGTCGCGCAAGACCTTGAGAAGATTGTCAAGGAGAACCGGCTTTTCTGGGGATCGCTTCCGTTCAAGAAATACCTCTTCCTTAACGTCTTCCGCCGCGGCGGCGGCGGGCTCGAGCACAAGAACTCCACGCTGCTGACGTCGAGCCCGGCGGGAGCCGCACAGCCTCGGAGCTATCTCAGTTGGCTCGACTTCGTCAGCCACGAGTATTTCCATGCCTTCAACGTCAAGCGGCTCCGCCCGGTCGAGCTGGGTCCGTTCGACTACGAGTATCCGCCACAGACGGCCAGTCTCTGGATCTCCGAGGGCCTCACGTCCTATTTCGGCGAGCTGATCGTGTCCCGCGCGGGTCTCGGCACGACGGACGATTTCCTGGCGAGCTTGTCAACACACATCGGCCAGCTTCAGAACGCACCCGGCCGGCTTGTACAGACGCTCGAACAATCCTCGCTGGACGTGTGGACATCCGGCAACTCCGGGATAGGCCGGGATAGCACCACCAAAGTGAGCTACTATGTCAAAGGTCCGATCGTGGGGTTCCTGCTCGACGCCAAGATCCGACAGGCAACGGCTGGCAAGAAAAGCCTCGATGACGTGATGAGGCTCGCACACAGGCGGTATGCCGGCGAGCGCGGATTCACGCCGGAGCAATTTCGCGCGACCGCGAATGAGGTCGCGGGTGTCGATCTCAAAGAGTGGTTTCATCGGGCCCTCGCATCAACCGAGGAGCTGGACTACAAGGAGGCGCTCGACTGGTTCGGATTGCGATTCGCACCCTCGGACGACCCGAAGAAGGCCTGGAAGCTCGAAGTGCTCGCGGACGCGACCGAAGCTCAGAAGGATCATCTCCGAAGCTTGCTCGGAATCGCCGGCGGCGAGATCCATGCCAGGTCGAACGACGCACCGCCCGTGACCGCGCCGCCCGATACGTTCTTCGCGATGCTTCGTGAGCGGGACCGCGATGTGGCCCGCCAGTTCTACAAGAAATACATCGAAGTTGATGGAATGCCGGTCGTGGCGGCGGCCGAGGTCGCGGACAAGGCTCTGTTGCGCACCCGAGAGATCGTCACGCACATGCTGGCCGGACGTCCCGATATCGTCAAGGCGCTGGTCGAGCGAAAGATGTACCTGATCATCATCGGCAAGGACCAGGTCTACACCGACATGCCCGAGTATCGGAACCATCCCGACCCGGCATACCAGAACGAGCGCGTGCGGGGCACGGGCGGCAGGCCCACAAGCTTCGGCGAAGAGAACCTCCTGAGCCTCCCCATCGATCGGTATGATGACGAGAGCATCGCCGTGCACGAATTCTGCCACACCATCGACGGCGCTCTCCGCTCGATTGACTCCGACTGGAGCAAGCGCATGAACGCCGTGTACCGCAACGCGGTCGCGAAGGGCCGATACAAGAACGCCTATGCCGCGGGGAATCCCGGCGAGTACTGGGCCGAGATCGCCCAGTCCTACTTCGATTGCAACCGCGTCAACAACTGGAATCACGGCCCGATCGGCACTCGCGAACAGCTCAAGGTCTACGACCCCGAAGGCTACGAGCTGGCGCGAGCCACCTTTAATCTGTCGCCGGAGCAAGACTGGCGCTACTCCTGGCTCCAAAAGCTGCCGAACGTCGGCGCACCGCCGGCACGGTTGAAGATCGATCCGTTATTACACCAAGTTCACCTGGGCGCGCGAGTTCACCGTGATCGGCAAGGGGGCACGCGACGAGGCACTCCTGAAGGCGAACGACACGATCCGGAAGATGTTCGCATATCGCCACGACATCCTGAAGGCTCTGATCGCCGACGGCGTCAAGTTGGTGGTCCTGGGGCCTCGCGAGAAGATATCCGACCTGCCCGAGTACCGAGACGATAAGGCTCGGGGCATCGACCCGCTCGCTCGATTCCTCGACTACTCGCCCGAGACCAAGCTCATCGTCGTCGGCGAGGAGAACGTCCTCGGCGACCCCGACAAACCGGGCGTCGGACCCAACCAGGTGATTCGCCTATTCGCCAAGGCGCTCTACCGCGTGACCGGCACCCGGCCAGTCGACCCCAACTGGGAGAAACGCGGACGAAGCGTTCAGCAGTATGAGCTGCGGGTGAAACGCCTGGACGTCCGGTTCGACGAGAAGCTCGGACAACTTTTCGAGAGCGCAATCAAGTCTGGCAAGTGGAAGGGCACCTCCGCATCTCAAGGGCGATCGGAGTACTGGGCGACCGGCGTCCTGGCGTATTTCGACGCTTTGGGTCAGGACGCCGCGCCCGACGACGCGACCCACCCGATCCGCACGCGCGAGGCCCTCAAGAACTACGACCCCGAATTGTATACCCTCGTCAACGAGACGATGGCGTACGACGGCCACGTCGATTGGCGGTTCGAGGCCTACCGACCGTAGACGGACCGACCTGGTTGACCGGCACTATGACCCACGAATACATTAATATAGAGATTTGCCGAGGCTCCCAAGGTCAACCATAACCCGGGTCGAAAGCCATGAAGCGTGGGAGCATCCTGAAGGTCGCGCTGATTGGCACCGGGATCGTCGGGCTGTCTCTCGGGGCAGTTGCCTCGTTGACCGACCCGGCCCCGGCGACTCTACCACTTCGGGCTTGGTCATGGCTCACGATAAGCTCCAGTCGGTGGATCTCCGCACTGCCGCTCGGTTGGCGGACGGTCTCCGAGGAGACAGTTCCGCTCTTCTCGGACTTTGTTTTCGACAACAGCGGCCTCGAATTCGCCTCCGCGTTTTCCGCCCCCGTACACGACCCGTCGTCACTGACTCAGATCCGCGACTCGGTCTTGGGAAGAGCACAGCGGGGAATTCGCTTCATGGACAGCAAGCTCGCCGGCCTGAAACCCGACGACTCGACGACCCCTTATCGTCGGATGCAGACGCAAATGGCCATCGGCGCACTGCTGATGTACGACGGGAAGTGGCACCAGGCCGGGGCGCGCTTCGCCGCGGCCCAGGATGCCGACCCGACCATGCCCGCGACGCTCCGGGCCAACCTGGACGCGCCTGCGAGGGCTCGCCGCGCTCAGGCGAGGCGAGATCGAAAACTGCGTGGCTTGCTGCAACGAGTCGAGTTGTATCTTTCCTCTGGACGCCGCGGCCGTCCATCAACAGACATCCGGCTCGAGGGAGGCGATCGAGCACTTCAGTCGCTACCTGGGACAGAGGCCGGAAGACCTCGGGGTCCAGTGGCTGTTGAACATCGCCTATATGACACTGGGTGAATACCCGAACGGGGTCCCTCCCAAGTTCCTTCTCCCGCTGGGCCGTTTCGCCGGGACAGAAGACGCGGACACGCGGCGCCGGATGGTCAACGTGGCGTCCCGCGTCGGGCTGAACGTGAGAGGCGAGTCAATGGCCGGCGCGTGTCTCGTCGACGACTTCGACAACGATGGTCTTCTCGACGTCTTCATGTCAACGGCCGACGCGGCGCGAGGGGCGTCGTTGCTGCGCAACCGAGGCGACGGCACATTCGAGGACGTTTCCCAATCGGCCGGTCTGGGCGATCAAGTGTTGTCACTGAACGCCTGTCACGCCGACTTTGACAATGACGGCGACCTCGACATCCTGATGCTCCGAGGCGCCTGGGAGGTGCCCCGGCGGATGTCGCTGCTGCGAAACCGCGGCAACGGGACGTTCGAGGACGTCACGCTGGCCGCCGGCCTCGGCGAGCCGATCGCATCGCAAGCGGCCGGTTGGGCCGACTTCGACAACGACGGTGATGTTGACCTTTATGTCGCAGGCGAATTCAACGGCCAACACCCCGACGCTCGGAACCGAGGGCGGCTCTATCGAAACCGCGGCAACGGCACCTTCGAGGATGTCGCATCGAAGGCGGGTGTGCTCAACCAAGGGGGCGGCAAGGGAGTCGCATGGGGCGACTACGACGAGGACGGCTGGCCCGACCTCTACGTCTCCAACATGAACCAGCCGGGCCGGCTCTATCACAACCAGGGTAACGGCACGTTCGTTGATGTCACCGCCGCCATGAGAGTGCCCGGCCCGGGCCACGGCTTCGCCTGCTGGTTCTGGGACTACGACAACGACGGCCGTCTCGACCTCTGGGTCAACCCTTACGGGGCGAGCCTCTCGGAGGTCATCCGCGACCAGCTTGGCCGTCCAACTTCCGGCGAGCGGCCCTGCCTGTACCGTAACGTCGGCGGAAAAGAGCCCTTTCGCAACGTGACCGCGGAAGTTGGGGTGGACCGCGTCGTGCTGCCAATGGGCTCGAACTTTGGTGACCTTGATAACGACGGGTTCCTGGACATTTACCTGGGGACCGGCCGTCCGCAGTACTCCTTCCTCATGCCCAACGTGATGTTTCGCAACGATGGCGGCAGGCGATTCGAGGACGTGACCGCGGCGACAGGGACCGGCCACCTCCAGAAAGGCCACGGAGTCGCGTTCGCGGACTGGGATCGCGATGGCGACGCCGACGTGTTTCTGGAGTCTGGCGGTGCCGTGCCGGGTGACCAGGCCCACAGCGTGCTTTTTCAGAACCCGGGTAACAGCAACCACTGGGTGACGATCAAGTTGGTCGGAACCCGAACGAACCGCGCCGCCCTGGGAGCCAAGATCCGGGTCGACCTGCCAGGTCCGGACGACGGAATCGTCTCCCGCCATCGGACTGTCTCGGCCGGGTCAAGCTTCGGCGGCAACCCCCTGGCCTGCACGGTTGGACTGGGCCGGGCCGAGAAGATCCTGGCGGTTGAGATCTACTGGCCTACGAGTCGGACACGGCAGACGTTTCGCGATGTGCCGCTCGACCGCGCAATCGAGATCACAGAGGCACGCCAGGCCCTCCGCGTCCTCAACGCTCCACCCATACGACTTCCGTGAGGAGTTCTGTAAATCAGTTACGCTGATCAGAACAATCGTGCGTCTGCTCATCCGTTCGCTTAATCCGAGGGAGATCAACAATGAGTCTCACACGACGTTCGTTGCTTCGAACCACCTTGGGTGCGGGGGTCTTGGTCGCGGCGTCTCGGCGGGGCAAATCCGACGAGTCCAGCCGTGAGGTCTATCAGCGACTCGACGAAATTGCGTCGGCCCCGATCCTTCGGGTCGATGCGATCGAGAAGCCGGTCAAGGTCGCCTCGATGGAGTTGCTCCGCAACCGAGCGGAACTTTGTCGTCCGTGTGCGATCGACCGACGATCACGAAGGGATCGCCGTCCCCAACGCGATGCACATGGTTCACCTCTACCCGATCTTCGTGAACCGAGTCGCCCCGTTCTTCGTCGGCAAGGATGCCCGCCAGCTCGAGCCGCTGCTCTGGGAACTGTACCGCCACGACGACAACTACAAGTACCAGGGGCTTGCCCTCTGGGTCTGCACGGCCGCCGCTGAGTTCGCGCTGCTCGACCTGCTGGGCAAGATCGCCGGCAAGTCCGTCGGCGACCTGCTGGGCGGGGTCAAGCGGCGAGAGATCGCGGTCTACCGGGCCAGCGGCATTCGGGGGAACACCCCCGAGGAAGAAGTCGCGTACCTCAAGCGAATCGTCAGGGAGAGCGGGGCGAAGGCGCTGAAGTTCCGGCTTGGCGGTCGCATGAGTCGAAACGCGGACTCCTTGCCAGGTCGGACCGAGCGGCTGATCCCAATGGTCCGCGAGGCGTTCGGCAAGGAGATGACGCTCTACGCCGACTCGAACAGTTCCTACGACGTGCCCAACGCGATCCGGATCGGCAAGCTGATGGAGGAGTACGACTACGCCTTCTACGAAGAGCCGTGCCGGTTCGATCATCATGAGGATACCAAGGCCGTCGCGGACGCGCTGCGAATCCCCATCGCCGGGGGCGAGCAGGAGAATAGCGAATACCGGTTCCGCTGGGTGATCGCCAACCGTGGCCTGGACGTGGTCCAGCCCGACCTGCACTATTATGGCGGCTTTATCAGGTCGCTGCGGGTCGCCCGGATGGCGCACGAGATGGGAATGCTTTGCACACCGCACATGTCGGGCTCGGGGCTCGGCTACCTCGACGCGGCGCACTTCGCCTCGATCATCCCCAACCCGGTCCCGTTCACCGAGTTCAAGGGGGACGCCGACATCCCCGTGAGCAGCGAGACCTCGACACTCAAGGTGGAAAACGGGATGGTGCGCGTGCCCTCCGGCCCCGGCTTCGGAGTCACCATCGATCCGGCGTTTATCCGCCAGTCGGTCAAGGTGACGACCTTATGAACGAACAAGAATACGCTCAACCACGGAGGACCCAGCCCTTCGGCGAGTGTCCCCGGAAAACACCGAAGGGTTGCAGCTCATGGTAGAGGAATCCAAACGCGCGGATGTGGCGAAAGCAATGCGTCAAATCAACCAGGCATGGCTCAGCGGCCAGGTCCAAGACCTTGCGCCGATGGTGCACCCGGAGATTGTCATGGTTTTTCCGGGTTTTGCCGGGAGGGTCCAAGGACGGGAAGCCTTTCTTGCCGGGTTCGCCGATTTCTGCCAGAACGCAACAATTCACGAATTCCGTGAGCACGATCATCAAGTCGATGTCGCCGGTGATACGGCTGTGGTCACCTTCCAGTACGACATGGTCTACGAACGTTCTGGTGCACGATACCGTTCGACCGGCCGGGATCTGTGGGTGTTCCAGTTGCAAGACACGGCGTGGATTGCCGTCTGGCGAACCATGCTCGACATGGAAGAAAACGCCGCCTGAGCGCATTATCTCCTATCGCGAGGGCGCAAACCCTGAGGCCGGGTCGCCGTCGGAGTCAACTCGCGGCGCGACCCGGCGTTCCACGGACTACCGTTTGATCTCAAGCCAGGCCATCCCATCGGGACCGGAGCCGGTGTTGAGGCGATTCGTCTCCTCGAGTGTCTTGAGGTCGATCACCGCGACGGCGTTGCTTCCGGTGAGCGCGACATAGGCATAGCCGCCAGGCGGAACGAGGATCCCGCTGGCACCCCGTCCGAGCCTCAGCCGTTTCTTCACGGTCCCGTTGGTGGTATCCAACACGATCAGGCCACCGCCGCCGAGCTCGGATATCAGCGCCAGCTTGCCATCCGTCGTGAATTTCAGACGATTGGGGCCTCTCGCGCCCACATCGATCGTCCGGACGACCTTCTTGGTGGCAACATCGATGACCGAGACACCGCCGTCTCCCATATGCGCCGTCCATATTTCCTTGCCGTCGGGCGATAGGTCGAATCCCTCCGGACCCCTGCCAACCGCGACGATTGTCTGTCTCCACGACGGTCCGCCTGGAGGACCACCCCGCGGACCACCAGGCGGCGGACCACCCGGGCCACCAGGCGGCCGACCATCCGGGCCACCACCACGCCGACCATTTGGCGGCGGACCGTCTGGCGGCGGCCCTCCTGGGCCACCAGGCGGCGGTCCTCCGGACCGCCAGGGCCACCGGGCACGGGCGGTCCCTGGCGTGAGCTCCCGCGCTCGATGATGCTGATCGTGTCGGAACTCACGTTCGACGTGAAGATTGTCTTCAGATCCTTGGTAACGAGGATCATGTGGGTGCGTTCCTGCCCCGTGCCCAGAATCCAATCAACTTTGTTGGTCGCCGGGTCATATCGGCCGATCGCCATATTCGCCTCGACGGTGAAGTAGAGCTTCCCATCGGCAAACCAGAGCCCGTGCGGACGGCCTAACGGGCTCAAATCAACGCGGTGCAGCACCTTTCGGGCCCCGATATCGATGACGGAGATACTGTTGCCGCCCTGCGCTGTGTTCCCACTATAGTTGCTCGCGAACGCGAGCTTCCCGTCGTCGGACACGGCCAGCTCGTGGGGGTCCTGCCCGGTGGTCGGAACGCGGCCGACGACCTTGCCGTTCGCCGGATCGACGATGGCCATGGCGTTTTCGCCCTTATGCAGGACGAGCAACGCGGGTGAAGGCGTCTCCTGGGCAGAGACTCCCGCGACCGCGATCAATCCGAACAGGACGAGACTGGCCGCCATCCTCATCGTCCTACCTCCTCGACCGCGCCAAAACTGGGAGCCACCGAGACGATTCATAATGTGTTCTCCTGATCGGCGATTTCCAATGAGCTGCACTCAGAGTCTTGACCGTGGCGACTATTGTATTCGCCCGAGTATCCACCGTCTGTAAAGGTTCGTCAACGATTTCGATTGTCCGCGGGCAAGGACGGTTGACGTTAGCCGTCACGCCAATTTCATCGACACTTGAAGCATTGGAACATACGACCGCGATTGGACGAATATCGGAGGATCGAGGCGGGGCCAACGATCAGCACTCTTAGCCGAATAACGGCAGAATCGGCGAGCCATCGTTGATCCTCATGGGGCGATCGAGGGCGTCTTTGACCATCGTGGCCGGATCGATACCCAGGGCGTGAAGGATGGTCGCACCGAGGTCGTCCGGGCTGACCGGATCGCTGGCCGGATAGGCGGCCCAGCGGTCGGAGGCTCCGAAAACCGACCCGCCGCGCACGCCGGCTCCCGCCAGAACAGCCGAGTAACAGTGCGGCCAGTGTTCGCGACCGCTGTTGGCCTTGATGATCCGAGGCGTTCGGCCGAACTCGCCGACCCAGACGACCAGCGTCTCGTCGAGCAGGCCGCGAAGGTCCAGGTCCTCGAGCAGCGCCGAGAACCCCTGGTCGGCCGGTGGCATCAGGCGGTTCTTGAGCTGATTGAAGTTGTTGCCGTGAGTGTCCCAGAAGTTCTGTCCGTCGTTGTGCCAGTTGACCGTCACCAGGCCGACGCCCGCCTCGATCAGGCGGCGGGCCAACAGAAGGCACTGACCATGAATGTGCCGGCCATAACGGCTGCGGAGCTTCGGGTCTTCTCGATCGATCTGGAAGGCCCCCCGCGCCTCGGCCGAGACCAGGGCGTCGAGCGCCTTTTGCTGGTAGCCGTCCCAGGATAGAAGTCCCTGGCCACCGAACATGTCGGCCGCATCCGTGAATCGTTGGAGCAAGGCGCGGCGATCGGCCAGGCGTCCAGAAGAGATCCCTTCGGGTAGACCGAGTCCCTCAACATGAAACCCGGCGGTATTCGGGTCGCCATCGACGTGGAACGGGTCGTAAGCCTTGCCCAGCCACCCTGCATCCTGGCCGGGTGCCCTGCCGCCGGGGGCTGCCGGGTGCATCACCGTCCAGGGCATGTTGACCGCGCTGGGGATCGCCCCGGGCGTCGGGCGGAGCTTCGAGACGAGCGCACCGAGGTGCGGCCAGTCGCGCGGCGAAGGACCGGCGGCGTCGGAATTGGGTGTCGGAGCAAGGTGGCCGGTCAAAAGACGGTGGGCCGTCGGAAAGGTGCGCGGCGTCGTCGTGATTCATCGACCGGACGATCGACAGCCGGTGCACCTGCTGGGCGAGCATCGGGAAGTGCTCGCTGATCGAGATCCCCGGCACATTCGTCGAGATGCACCGGAACGGCCCGCGAATTCCCTCGGGCGCATCGGGCTTCGGATCCCACGTGTCGAGCTGGCTGGGACCACCCCACATAAAGATCAGGATACACGACGTCGCCCGGCCAAACCCATTCGGGCCGGAGTTAAAACCGACCGGCTTCGCCCGCAGAAGATCCGGCAAGCCCAGGCCCGTCAATGCCAGTGCCCCCGCCTGCAACGCCTTGCGTCGTGAGAGCTGAAGCTGGCGGAACTCGCGACATGCCGTGGTCCGAACACTCTGCGGGTATCGCATGATCGGTTACGCTCCCAAGGTTCTCAGAGTTTTCGAGGTAACCCCGACCCGAATGTTCAACCTTTTGTCAACAATTCTCATACGGGAAGCATAACCCATGCGGCCCGGATCGTCCAGTCTATGACGCGAGGTCCGCGAGAGCAGAGCGTCTTTGCTCTTAACGCTCGGGTGATTTGTCTGGAACTCGCCGGTATGGCACAATGACCCGGAATGCAACAAGCGAGGGGATCGAACCGACCATGCGCGACATCCGAATCGCCGCGGCACAATTCGAGCACCGTGATGGCGACAAGGCCTACAACCTGGGCCGGATCCGCGAGCTGACCCGCCGCGCGGCAAGCCGAGGTGCCGAGATCGTCTGCTTCCACGAGTGCAGCGTTACGGCCTACACCTTTCTCCAGACGCTCTCGCGCGAGGAGCTGGATGCGCTGGCCGAGCCGGTCCCGGACGGCCCGTCGGTCCGGACGTTGATCGATATCGCGCGCGAGTCGGGAGTCGTGGTCATGGCCGGCTTGATCGAACGGGAGCCGGACGGACGGCTCTACAAGTGTTATGTCGCCGTCGGTCCGGAGGGGTTCCTCACGAAGTACCACAAGCTGCATCCGTTCATCAGCCCGTACCTGACACCCGGCCGGGGCTACCACGTCTGCGAGATCCGCGGCGTGAAGGTCGGTTTCCTGATCTGCTACGACAACAACCTGCCGGAGAACGTGCGGGCGACGACCTTGCTTGGGGCCGAGGTGATCGTCATGCCGCATGTGACCGGCTGCACCCCGTCGGCGATGCCCGGACGAGGGCCAGTGGACCCAGTGCTCTGGGACAATCGTCAGCGCGACCCCACCCGCTTGCGGCAGGAGTTTCAGGGCCCGAAGGGTCGGGGCTGGCTCATGCGATGGCTGCCGGCGCGGGCGTGGGAGAACGGGGTCTTCGCGGTGTTCGCCAACAATATCGGCCGCGATCACGACACGATCAAGCCGGGCCTCGCCATGATCCTCGACCCGAATGGCGAGGTAATCGTCGAGAGTCATGAGCTCGACGATGACGTGGTCGTCGGCCTGCTGACGGCCGACGCCTTCGCGCAGGCCCCCGGCCGGCGTTACCTGCGAGCACGCCGGCCGGAATTGTATGGGCGTCTGGTCGAGCCCCATCCGCCGGACCATCGAGCCGTGACCAGCCCGGGGTGGAAGCTGGCATATGACGACGGGACAATTGGTGTCGAAGCGTCTTAATTGCATTCTCTAGTGTTTCTGGTTAAGCTTGCAGCCTATGGGACGACTTCCACGAGCCATCGACGACGGACTGGTTTACCATGCCCTCAACCGGGGCAACAACGGCGCCGTCGTATTCAAGGATGACGACGACCACGTCGCGTTTCTCGAGGCACTCGCACTCGCCAAGCAGCGCTATCCCTTCGAGCTTCTTGGTTACTGCTTGATGCCCAACCATTTCCACCTGCTTGTGCGGCCAGAGGCCGGGCAGTCGATCAGCCGGATTCTCCAGTCGCTCACCGTGGCCCACACCGCGCGCTTTCACCGACGCCATCACTCGACCGGCCATGTCTGGCAGGGACGATTCAAGAGTCCGGTGATTCAGCAAGACGCACACCTTCTCATCGTCTTGCGCTACATCGAAGCGAATCCGTTGCGTGCCAAAATGGTGGCCGACCTGGCGGATTATCGCTGGTCCAGCTACCCCAGTCACGGGCTGGGCCAGGACGATCCCCTTTTGAGCCCCTTCCCCGCCTGGGACAAGCTGGGCCGCTCCAATCCCGAACGACGCAGACGCTGGCTGTCCAAGGTCCACGCCGTCCAGGCAGAACCAGAGCTGACCGCCATACGCGACTCGCTTCGGAGTGGCCGGCCGTATGGATCACCCGAATGGCTAGTACAAATCGCTCAACAGCTCGACATCGACCTCACCCCTCGCCGTCGCGGTCGACCTCGAAAAAGCTAACAAGTTTGCAACCTTGGATGCGAATCCGCACATTGAACGGAGAAACGGAATGAAATTCCGTTTGACCATCCGCCGCATCAGATGGTCTCCATGATCTTCTTGAGGGTCTCCTCTGAAGGTCGCAGTGCCTCATCCGGCAGGAGGGCCAGCGGAGTCGAGGGCATGCACTGCTGGGTCACGAAATCCGGACGCTTGGCATCCACGTAGATCAAGCCCGTGAGGAACTCGTTCTTGGTATGGCTTTCCTCGAGCAGTGTGAGGGCGGAGACCTTGCTCTTGACGTCGTGTTCCTCGTGGTGAAGCGCTTTGAGCGTGATCCAGGAGCCATCGTGCAGTTGAACGCGGGTCGACTTGCCGGCCGTCTGCTCGACCTCGATCTCGGGCAGCCGGGCGACCAGGCCCAACTCGTGGAGCTGCTCCTCGTGCTCCTTGGCCCAATCCCAGCTCTTGGTCGATCCATCAAAATCATTGAATGTGACGCATGGGCTGATGATGTCGAGCACGGCGGTCCCCTTGTGCTTGAGGGCGGCTTTGATCATCGGGACCATTTGTTTCTTATCGCCGGCGAACGACCGCGCCACGAAAGTCGCCCCTCCGACGATCGCCTCCGTGCACAGGTCGAACGGCGCGATGTCGTTGATCTCACCAGTCGGGCGCAGCAGGTGTTGGTTCAGGTCGGCGGTCGCTGAGAACTGGCCCTTGGTCAGACCGTAGCAGCCGTTGTTCTCGACGATGTAGACGATTGGCACGTTCCGGCGGCAGATATGCTTGAACTGGCCCATGCCGATATTGGCCGTGTCGCCGTCGCCGCTGACGCCGATGGCCAGCAGCTTGGAGTTGGCCACCAGCGCCCCGGTCGCCACCGAGGGCATGCGGCCGTGCAGCGTGTTGAAGCCGTGGCTGGCCTGCAAGAAGTAGGCCGGCGTCTTGCTCGAACAGCCGATGCCGCTCATCTTGATCGTCGTATACGGATTGAGCCCGATCGATTTACAAGCCTCGATCAGGTAACTCGTGATGCTGTTGTGGCCACACCCTTTACACAGTGTCGAGGGCAACCCCTGGAAGGCCACCGTCGGCAGTGTAAACGATGTGACCGTTGCTCTGGATCTGGATCATCGCTTCGCTGGCCATGGATTTCATCGCCTCGAGAGTTAAGTAGTTCTATGATTACTCGGTCCGACCGAATGCCACTGCGGTCGTGGCGTGTCCGGTTATTCGGCCGAAGTTTCCTCGGCCTCGAACACCGGGGGATTCTCTTCCTCGACGTCGGCGGTCTGCCATCCGGGGCCGGAGGGATTCTTTTCGCAGCCGACGATGGGCCGGACGATGTTCTCGGCGGCGATCGGCGTGCCGTTGTAATGCGTGATGGGGAACAGGTGGTCGGCCAGATCGCCGGTCAAGGTCGATTTCAAAATCGAGGTGACCTGGGCATCGCGGTTTTGCTCGATGACGTAAACCCGCGGGTGACGCTCGATGAAATGCCGCACCTCGTCGGAGCAGGGTAAGGCGCGGATGCGGCAGTACTCGGTCGGAATCCCTTGGGCAAGGAGCTGATCGCGGGCCTCGACCATCGCAAAGTGCGTCCCGCCATAGGCGATCAGGCCGACCCTGGTTTTGGGATCGCCGTCGAAGATCGGCGCCGGCAGGACCTGGCGGGCGGTCTCGAGCTTGCGCGCCAGCCGGTCGAGGTTCTTCTTCCAATCCTCGGGCCGCTCGCTGTAACCGGATTTGTCGTTGTGCCCGGTGCCGCGGGTGAAGTAAGCCGCCAGCTCGTGCTCCGTGCCGGGGATGGTGCGATAGCAGACACCGTCGCCGTCGACATCCTTGTACCGCTCGAACTGGCCCAGTCGTTCCAGATCGTCGGCGTTGAGCACCTTGCCGCGCTGGAGCGGCTTGGTCGGATAGGGGAACGGCTCGCTGAGCCAGAGGTTCATGCCCAGGTCGAGATCGGTCGCCAGGAAGACGGGAGTCTGAAACTGCTGGGCCAGGTCGAGCGCCTCGATCGTCAACGAGTAACACTCTTCGACCGAGCCGGCGATCAAAACGATATGGCGGGAATCGCCGTGGCCCAGGAGGTGGAGCTTGAGGATATCTCCCTGGCTGGTTCGCGTGGGCAGGCCCGTGCTGGGTCCCATTCGTTGCACGTCGATGATCACGACCGGGATCTCGGCGAAGTAGGCCATGCCGACGAACTCGGACATGAGCGAGGTCCCGGGTCCGGACGTGGTCGTGATCGCGCGTGCGCCGGCCCAGCCCGCTCCGATGGCCATGCCGATGGCCGCCAGCTCGTCTTCGGCCTGAACGATCGTGAAGGTCCGCGTGCCGTCCGGGTTGACGCGATGCTTCTTGAGAAACACCTCGGCGTATTCCGCCAGGCTGCTCGATGGAGTGATCGGATACCAGGTCAGCACGTTGGCCCCGCCGAACAAAACGCCCAGGGCCGCCGCCTTGTTCCCCTCGATCAAGATCTTGTCGCCGGCCGAGTCCATCCGCTGGACCTGGAAGGGAAGATCGCCGGGAAGGTTCTCGGCTGGCCCATTGAAAACCGGTCCGAGCGGCACTGATGTTGATCTCGGCCGCCTTCGCCTTGCGGCCGGGAAACTCGCGGCGGATCGCCGCGTCGACCGCCTCGATCTCGATGTGGCAGACCGCCGCCAGCACGCCCACATAGACCATGTTGACGACTTTTCGCAGCTTGTCGCGATATCCCTTGTCGGTCTTGTCCGGGGGATAGGCCTGCTCCACCAGCCTTTGAAACGGCACCGGGAAGAACCGGACGTCGTCCCGAAGTTCGCTCAAATCCACGTTGAAGTCGTCGCGATGGATGCAAATCGCCCCCGGCTTGAGCAGCAGCACGTCCTCCTTGGCGGTCTGCTCGTTCATGCAAACGAGGATCTGTGGGTTCAGAATGTGCCCGATATATCCCTGAGCGCTGGCGCGGATGTGAAACCAGGTCGGCAAGCCCGCGATGTTCGAGGGAAACACGTTCTTGCCGCTGCAAGGGATCCCCATCCCGTACAACGAGCGCAAGATCACCAGATTGGCGGACTGGCTCCCGGAGCCGTTGACGGTCCCGACCCGAATCGCCAGATCGTTGATTGAGGGAGCGAACGCCGCCGGCCCGACGCGTGCCGGGGCTTCTTCGACCACGGAGAGAGTAGATGGCATGATGTTCCTCAAAGTACCGAGGGCGGCAGAACCCCAGACCCCACGCCGCCAACCGAAATACTCGCCCGGCGCGGAGCCGACATTGATCGATTGAAACGATTCCGAATCGGGAGCTCGACCTACCCTCCCATCGATCAGTCCATCACATTCGGGCGACGTACGCAAGGGGTCATTTAACACACGGCACGAGCAAGCCGGATCGACCCAGGCCGATTGTTGCCCGCGCACGAATCAATGGCGAGCCGCTCCTTGGAAAGACCGGGTACGCCACGAGATGGCGCGGAGACGAATCGTGTATCGCCAAGAGGGTCGAGCTCGTCGAGCTGCCGCTTGGCCTGGTCAGCGATCCGATCGATGGTTGGACGACCAGCCCCTCGGGCGATGGCGATGACGTGCCCCGCCGCGTCGATCAAGACGTGCAGTGGGGGGTCCGCGCGCTCGGCGCCATATCGCCGCCGGGTTTCGGGACTTGCGATGTAGATCGGCAGCTTGAACTGGCTGGCGCTGGTCATTTCACGGACGGTTTCCGCCTGATCGGTCTCGATGGCGGCCGCCACCAGGACGAACCGCCGATGCGATCTCGAGGCGGTTCCAGACGTCGTCCAGCGCCGGTAAACTCGCTGGGCCGGACGTGGAGTTGGCCGACCAAAACACGACCCAAACCACCTTGCCGCGTAGACCGGCCAGAACCATCGGTTCGGACGAATCCAGGTCGAGGATCTGCAACGGAGGAGCAAGGCCGCCAACCGTCGGCGGCGGCGGTGCCGGCGACGGCCCGTATCGCAGCCACGCAGCCCCCAGCAAGCCCGCCGCTGTCATTACGATCATCAGTGTGGTCATCGGGTCGACCCGGCGTCGTGACCCGACCTCAGTCGCTGCATCCATTCGCGGGCCTCTCGTCAAAATACCCCACAAGATCCTGTAGGAGCCGGCTCTGTCCGGCAATCGCTCCACCTTGTCTCGGTCCATTGTCCAAAATAACGATTGTATGGAAAGATGGGCTCGGCAACGTGCGGTTGGGTTCGATTGGTAAATTCGCTGAACACTCGATACGTCATCTGTTGACCAGGGCTGGGAACTGACTGACGAATCGTCACAATCCGACTCGGCCAAAATTGGGTTCGTTTTCGCCGTTTCGCCATTCTCTCGCTACTTCCTCTGTTGATCACGGCTGAGAACGGGACAATCGTCACAATCCAACTCGGCCAAATTGGGTTCGTTTTCGCGGTTTCGCCGATCACTCGCTACTTCCTCTTGCTGACCACCGCTCGCAGCGCACGAATCGTCACAATCCAACTCGGCCAAAATTGGGTTCGTTTTCCCGGTTTCGCCGATCACTCGCTACTTCCTCTGCTGACCACCGCTGGAGCGCAAGAATCGTCACAATCCAACTCGGCCGAAATTGGGTTCGTTTTCGCGGTTTCGCCTATCACTCGCTACCTCCTCTGCTGACCATCGCTCGGAGCGAGAATCGTCACAATCCAACTCGGCCAAATGGGTTCGTTCTCGCGGTTCTCCGTGAGACCTCTTGGCCCGCCCTGCCCCGGGCTGGACGGCGGAGCGCCCACCGATTCGGCCTGACCGCGAATTCCAGCACGACTCGCAAATCCGTGGCTTCGTTTGGTAATTCGCATTGCGTGTCGCGCATCGCCAATCCATCTGGACGTGGTCGACTCGGGGGTGGTTTTCGAACAGCGAATTTGTCCGCCGGTCATCCATCACGATGAACGGGTCCGATTCCGGCGGCAGCCCACGATCGGCTCCGCGCGGATTGCCGCATATGAACGATGCGCCACGTAGGCAAGATGTCACGAGAATCGCGGTGAATTTTTTGGGGCTTTGTGAGCGTCAAAGGGGTTGTAAGAATAAGGCGGCACCCATCCGCGTTGTGAAGCGCACCAGGCAATCTTTTGGAGAGGAAAAAGGGGTGAGGAGCCGTTGTATTTTAGAACGACGGCTCCTGACGCCTTTTGGCCTCCTATGCCGCGAAATGACTTGTGAAACGGGGACGCGGGTGCAATTCCCGCCGCCTCCATTAAATAGCTACTTGCGACGGGTCGCAAGTAGCTATTTCTATTGAAGTTGTGTCGCCTGCTTGCTCAGGAGGGACGCGGGCAAGAAGCCCGCCGCCTCGCCACTTTCTACTACCGTGCCGTGCACGCCGTCGATCATAAGGGATTGTTCGAGCAGGACTTAGGTCATTTCGCGAGCGACCATTCGAATCCAATGAACTCCATCGCGAGGGAACTTGGCCGCCGAAATTGCAGACATGTGCAACCCAAATTCGCTCTTTGATATCATCATTATTCGGTAGCCCCAATAGCGATCTGGCTGACTTCTCAAGACCGAATGCAACCGCTCGATGGCTTGTGGCTTCGCCGTGCCGAACAAGCACACATTCCTTGACGACCGAGGATTTGTAGCGGAAGGCCTGCTCGTTTCGGGGGCAGTTGGGTTTTCGGGTTCAAATCCCGCCGCCCGCCTTTTTTCTGAAGGTAGCTCTTCGGCGAGTACGTAGAAGGGCCTACTCATTTCAGGGATGAGTGTTGCGCCGTCGAGACGGCAGTTCCGATGAACGATGTTCAGGCCGGTAGCAAACGGCGGGAGAAAGGTCCGCACGAAAGCTCCGGAGGTCCTTCCACGATCCACGATCACCGCTACCGTTTGTCGTGAGGATCGCCTTTAGAAGCTCCCGGCCGTACAAGGGTGTCGGCCCACTTCGCAATGGTTTCGGCTACCTGCGCCTCTTCGCCGTCGTACATGTGGTCGGCGTGCTGGATCATGACGGTATCCACGCGGCCCGGGCCAGTCGCTTGACGCTTGATGCAGGTTTTGAGCAGGTCCAGGTCTGCCTCAGTTCCAACATCCGCCTTCGAGCCGAAGAAGGCGAGGAGCGGACAATGGACGCGAGTAACGGCCGGCTTTGGTGTCTGGACGCCGAAGAAATCTCTCAGCCCCGGGGCTTCCTTTTCCAAATCCAGCAACGTGGCCGCGCTGACGAATTTTGGAACGGGCCGTTTGGGCCCGTGCAACAAATCGTCCCCAAGGCCATCCGCAACCAGGCGAGTCGCTTGCGCGACCATTTCCGGGTCTAGCGGCTCTTTCTTGGCCGGCCGGATTTCTCCGGAGGCCATGACCAGTCCGACGACCCGTCCGTCCTGCTTTTCCGCCTGGTAGACGCGAACCGCCCACGCGCCGGCGCTGTGTCCGACGAGTACCACCTGCTTGAACCCTCGGTGTTGGGCCAAGCCGATCCAAGCTGCGACGTCACGCACTGTCTCGCTGGGTAGCCCCCATAAACCACCCCCGCGGATTGGTTTTCCCTCTCGCCACCCGGCGATGGTCCCCACGTCATGCGTGGCGCAGATTGGCAGTGATGCAAGTGTAGCCGCGTTGCGCGAGGGCTCGGCCGACCCTCACGTATGTCGGATGGTAAAAATTCACACCCGCCCCATGGATCCAGATGACTGCGATGGGCTTGGCCGTATCTTTCGTCGGGGCAAAGATCGCACCGCCATTGTCGATGCCATCCTCGGACCGAACATGAACCAGTTCTTCCGTGAACTTTGCAGATGTCGCCTTTCCGGCGTGCTCCTGCGCCTCGCTCGCCAGGGCGGTACGAGGAAGGCTGTCCCCAGCAGGCTACACACCGTGAAAGTCGCAGTCAGTTGACGCCGTGGTGGCGAAGTCAATCGCATCATTGCGATCTGTCTCCTTTGATGATGAGGATTAGGCGTCTACTCTGCATGAGGATCGCGACTGGAAGACTCCAGCCGAACAGAGGCCACCGTCTGTCTTATCCACACGGCAGGAGGGGGTCAATTTCTTTCCAGGTCCCATGGCCATATACGCGATATGTGCCACATTCACCACGGCCTGAGTGCCATGGACGCCTTGTAGGTGCTCCGCAGGCTTAAAAACGGGGCGGGGCCGACCACCGCGGACGCATCAACGGTGAATCATCACCCACCTAGCTCGATCCCGATCACCAAGTGGACAGGCCGTCCGATTCGATCCGACGATCTCGCTAAAGCCTGCATGACGAGCCTGCCGGGGGACCGACTTTCCCCGACCTCAGCCTGTCACGGCCTGACGCAGCATGATGCCGATTCTTTGCCGCGCCGGGTGAACTTCGGGCCGCTGTCGGCTTGGCGCTTAGCCTGCTGATGCCGGCATATGAGCTGAATCGTGAACCACAGTTGACTCGTATACTGCCTGCCGATCCGCGCGAGTAGAATAACGCGGCGAATCACGTAGTTACCCCTTCACGACGGGTGGTGCCAAGGTGCGCCCGCTCTGATCGTTCAATATGACCGAGACAACGCTCGCATGACGAACAGAATCGTCGCCCAAATCTCCGGCAACACCGCTCGCGTAAACGACGCCACGCAGCATCTGATCGAGCTGGCGGCTGAGCTAGGATGTGGCCCGGCGAGGGACTCGGCGCTCGTCGCAACAAACCTGCTCACGATGCACCAGAGCGATATCCTACGCGTCCTGGGATCGCTCTCGGTCTCCCGTGAATCGACTCCAAGCGCGGGGATCGTCCAGGTCACCCCTCCGCCGGTCTCTCGATGCAGGTTGGATTCTTCATGCCCCCAACCCGCGTCCCGAAAATCAGCAGCCGCGAGCCAGATCCAGGATTGTGGTCCTGACCGAAGGCGTCAGGCGGTGCCAGCTCGCGACAAGCTCCTGGAGTGCCTCGTCAGTTCAGACATCGTGCAACCACTGGCATCCCTGCTCGACGCAAGTATTCTGCGGCGAAATAACTTGCGAAGTGTCATCCGCGTGTGCAATTCCCGCCGCCTCCATTATTGAATCCATAACTGCTGATTTGAATTAGTTTTACGTCAAGCGAGGATGCGCGTCTGTTTCCTGCCGCCTCACTTGCCCAACGGTAAGCACATAAGGTGAGGAACGACGGAACCCTTACGGAAGCAGGGTGTTGTATCGTACCCGTCAGCCTCATCCCCAGAGCCGCTGGTCAACGGCTGCCCGCAAGCGGATCGGAAACGCAGGCCATTTGCATCTCGCCGTCGGAGAGTTCCAGTTCTACGCCCGAGCTGGAACAAGTCCGGCACGTTTGATTCTTGCCTCAGTTTGATTTCCGATTCCGTTTGGTCCGGCTCTTGGGCTGGTAGATGGCGTTGTAGAATTTCCCATCCTCTCGAGCTTCAATGAGGTCTGGAATGATCGTCTCGAGCTTGCCGCGCGCCTCGGTGGAATAAACGTTACCGGCGGGGTCGATCACGAAGACGGCCGGAATCGTGAAAACTCCGCACGATTTCGAGAACTCGCCGTCGAAGGCGTGCCCCTGATAGTACTGCGGCCAGGTGATCTCCTTGGCCGCCACACACTTCTTGAGTGCCTCCAGGCCACCCTGATCGGCAGGGTTGTCGAGACTCACACCGATGAACTCGACACCGGAATCGCGGTACTTCGTGTAAAGGTCCTTCAAGCTCGGCGAGATCCGCTAGGCACGGGCTGCACCAGGACGCCCAGAAATCGATGACCACAATTCTTCCTCTGAGCTGCTGGATCGAGACATGCGATCCCTTGATCGCGTCTTTGAACTCGAGGTTGAAGGGCTTGCCGATCGCCGTTTGGCGGCGCCGGCCTCGGCGAAGTCTCTCGGCAATCGCCGAGGGGGGAATTCTTTGCGAATCCGGTTCTCGATTTCGAGTCTCGCTTCGTCGTCTCGGACCTGCTTGGAGGCCATCCACAACACAAGGGGGCCACGAACGTCTTCCGACTTGAGCTTACGCTCGAGCTTGATGTATTCGTTTATGTGTTGCACGGGGAGTATGCCGCTTCGTGCCGCGTCGTTGATCTCTAGCCGAACTCGCTCGAACGCTGCTTCTCGCTTCAGCTTTGCATTGCTTGACGTCGCCAGAACCTGATGGATCTCGTTCTCAACGGGCGATCCTTTGCCCAGTGTGATCAGGGTATCCCATCGCTCGAACATGAGTGCAGGAATCTTCTCGTGTCCGGGCGCAGCCTTGTAAAACTCCAGGATCAGGGCGGACCGCTTCTCGATCGCCTCCTCGCGTCGGGACGTGAAGTCCCGGCTCGTCTTCCAGCTTGGCGTGGTCAAACGTTGGCAGTTTGACTTGGTCGAGCTCCTTCAAGATCACGGCGGGAGACCGATCGTCGGCCATTGCCCGATCCGCGGAAACAAGCCCCAGATCTGAGAGCAAGCTCAATAGAATGGTTGCGACACGCCGCCACGTGGTTTCGTCCTTCCGAACTCGATTTGAAGGGTCCAAGTTTCGGATCGACTTCAAGGCGAACCATGATTTCCGCCAGAGCCACCGGGGAGAAAACCGACCAGCCATTCGATCAGGCGCTCGCGGATGGCCACCTCGGAGAAGTTTTCTTCCTCGTCAATCGACGGTGCGTCGGCGTCGGCCACTTGGGGGCCAGTATATGGCGCTGGATTCTCGAAAGCAACTTCGGCCCGGTCGTATCGCAATGCCCAATCGGAGGACGGTGCCCCGAAGAGATCAATGTCGACGCACTGATCGGCAGTCACCGCCGCGGCCGAGCCGGGCCGGAGGTGGATCTGGGCACGGTGGCTGATATCGTCTTCACGGTCGTACTGGAGCGATTGGACGGTCTCTTCGATCACGTTCGCGAGATCTTGCCGAATTTGAACCGTCACGACGGAACCTCCCTCAAGCGTTAGAGTGTGTCCAGACAATTGGGTGCACGAGAACCTGTAAGCCCGCCTTTGGCCAGTGGAATCCACAATCCGCGACATGGGGAGACAATCAACAGACGGCCGTCCAACCCGACAGTGGAACTTAGAATTCGCCACGTTCGGGGTTATACCTGCGCCAGGCATGCGAGATAATGCGATGTCGAGCACCAGATCGCATCGGAGACGGCCGAGACTTTCGCTCATTCCGCTCGATCCCAGAAAGTCTTGAACGCAGGTGTCGGGTTGGCGGTCGGGACGTTGATGGAGCCTAGAGAGGGGGCGAGTCCCCCCATCGATATCCGCCGGGCCCCATCCGATCGGGGGAGATGCGAAGATGGTACAAGAAGGCTCGGTCACCCGCCTGATCCAGCTCCTGCGCTCGGACGATGCGGCCGAGCGCGACCTGGCTGCCCGGCTGATCTGGCGGCGGTACTTCCGCGACCTGCTGGAATTGGCCCGCAATAACCTGAATCGGCGCATCCGCCGCCGCGAGGACGAGGAGGACGTGCTCCAGAGCATGTACAAGAGCTTCTGCCTGCGGCAGCAGCGAGGCGAGTTTGACCTGGCGGGCCGGGATGCGCTCTGGAAGCTGCTGGTGACGATCACGCTCCGCAAGGCGCGGAACGCAGCGAAGAAGCAGATGCGGGACAAGCGAAACATTGCCCGCGAGCAGACGATTGCAGACTCCGATGAGTCGGAATCGGCCCATTGGGCGCTCGAGCAGATGGACGCCACCGGCCCGTCGCCCGCGGAGGCGGCTGTGCTGAACGAGGCGCTGGAGCGTCGCCTGGAGGCCCTGGCCGACCCCGAGCTGCGCCAGATCGCGCTGTGGCGGCTGGAGGGCTACACCAATCGCGAGATCGCCGACCGGCTCGACTGCACCGAGCGGTCGGTAGAGCGACGGCTCGAGCGGATTCGCAGTAAGTGGACGTCATACGACGACAGTGCTTTGTCGGGCGGGTAAAGCCTCGCGCTTGGCGCGGTCTCCAACGCCCCGCCGAAACGATTTGTCGCGGGGTAACCATGTCGGAGGTCTCTGTGAGCGAAATTCCCACGTCTGACTGGACCTGGATCAACGCCGCCGCCGACCGCTTCGAGCGGGCGTGGAACCAAGGCACGCGGCCGCGGATCGAGGGCTATCTGGCCGAGGTCGAACAGTCGCAACGGCCCGCGCTCTTGGAGGAGCTACTCCGCGTCGAGCTCGAGCTCCGCCGACGTGATGGCGAGAAACCTCGCCCCGAGGACTACGCGGTTCGCTTTCCGCACCACACCTCGCTGATTCGAGCGGTCTTCGATCCAGAGCCGGCTCTTTCCGACGCCGGCGGCTCGCGACGCCGGGACCCCGAACCGACGACTGCCCACCTCGCGCCTGGGGAAAAACCAACTCGCAACGGCGAGGCAGAGCCGGGCGATCGCGTGCGTTACTTCGGCGACTACGAGATCCAGCACGAGATCGGCCGCGGGGGCATGGGTGTTGTCTACCGTGCCCGCCAGATCAGCCTCAACCGGCTCGTCGCCTTGAAGATGCTTCGGGATGCGGCGTTGGCTTCGGCGGACGAGCTGCGTCGATTCCAGAACGAGGCCGAGGCAGTCGCGCGCCTGGACCATCCGCATATCGTCCCAGTTTACGAGGTCGGCGAATACGACGGCCGCCGTTACTTCTCCATGAAGCTCATTTCCGGTCCGTCTCGTCCATGAGGCTCTGTCGCCTTTCACAGCCGATCCGAGGGCTGCCGCGGCGTTGATGGTCACCGTCGCCGAGGCCGTCCATCACGCCCACCAGCGCGGCATCCTTCACCGTGACCTCAAGCCCTCTAACATTCTCCTCGATGACCGCAGCCAGCCCCACGTTACGGACTTCGGCCTCGCCAAGCGGGTCGAGGGGGACGAGGGCATGACGCCGTCATTGGCCGTCCTCGGTACGCCGGGGTACATGGCGCCTGAGCAAGCGTGGGGAAAGCAGCGACTGGTGACGACCCTGAGCGACGTCTATGGCCTGGGCGCAATTCTCTATGCCCTGCTGACCGGCAAGTGCGCCCTTTGGCGGCGAGACGGTTCTGGAGACGCTCGACCAAGTCCGGCTGCAACCGCCGGTGGCCCCGTCCCGGATTGACCCCAAGGTCCCCCGCGACCTGGAGACGATCTGCTTGAAGTGCCTGGAGAAAGACCCGGCGCGGCGGTATGCGTCGGCAGAAGTGCTGGCTGGGGACCTCTCCCGCTACCTGGCGGGCGAGCCGATCCTCGCTCGGCCGGTGGGGATGGCGGAGCGTGCGGTCATGTGGGCGCGGCGAAGACCGGCCATCGCCGGCCTGCTGGGTCTAGTCGCCCTGATTTCGGTGCTTGGACTCGGAGGCGTGCTATGGCAATGGCGTGAGGCGGTCATCGCGCGTCGCGATGCAGAGCGGGAAAGCGGAAGGGCGAAGTCACAGACCGAGCTGGCCGAGGAGCGATTGCAAGACTCGCTCAGGGCTCGAGCCAAGGAACGTGAGCAGACCGAATTGGCCGAGCAACGGCTCTATGACGCCCGGATGAATCTCGTTCAATCGCAGTGGGAGGATTACTGTTACGGCTACAACATGCGGAACGGACTAGACGCTCAGCTTCCAGCCAACCAGGGCGGCATCGATCGCCGACGTTTTGAGTGGTTCTACTGGCAGCGTAAGCTATCCTCCGGCCACATCACTCTCCAGGGGCGCGACAGGGGTTTCAACAGCGTAGCGTATAGCCCCGATGGCCAGCGCCTCGCCACCGCTGGTACGAATGGAATGGTGACGGTCTGGGACGTCAATACATGGCAGGAGATCCTCACCTACAAGGCGGCACACGAGCTGGATCACGAGCGTGGCCTTCAGCCCCGACGGACGACGGCTCGCCACCGCCAGCTTTGACAAGACTGTAAAACTGTGGGATACCGCGGCTGGCCGCGAAGTCCACACGTTCCAGGGACACACCGACCAGGTCAAAAGCGTCGTTTTTAGCCCCGACGGGCATCGCCTCGCCTCCGCTGGCGGCGACGCGAGCGTGAGGTTGTGGGATGCCGCGACCGGTCGGGAAATCCAAACCCTCAGGGGGCACACCAACAGCGTTAACAGCGTGGCGTTCAGCCCCGACGGTCGGCTTGTCGCGTCCGGCAGCAGGGACCATACGGTGAGATTGTGGGACACCGCGACCGGGAAGGAAATCCGTACCCTTGATGGACACCGCTATACGGTCTTCACCGTGGCGTTCAGCCCCGACGGAAAGCGGCTAGTCTCCGGTAGCTTGGATCGGACTCTGAAGGTTTGGGACGCCGCGACCGGCCAGCAGATCCGGACGCTCACGGGGCATCGCGAATACGTCAACAGCGTCGCGTTCAGCCCCGACGGTCGATGGCTCGCTTCCGCCGGTGACGACTCGGCAGTGAAGATCTGGGACGCCGCGACCGGCAATGAGATCCGCACGCTCAAGGGACACATTGGTATGGTCAAGAGCGTGGCGTTCGGGCCTGATGGGCAGCACCTTGCCTCGGCCGGCATCGATGGGACGATAAAGGTCTGGGACGCCGGGCCAGCCCAGGAAGCACCGCAGTCTCAAGGGAAGTCGGGCGGCGTTCAGCCCCGACGGCAAGCGGCTCGCCTCCATTTCCGACGGGGTGGTGAGGCTCTGGGACGCTGCGACCGGTGGTGAGATTCTTACCTTCAAGGGACACGCCCAGGCGGTCAACGCCCTATCTTTCCGCCCCGACGGCCGGGTGATCGCGTCCGCCGGTGCCGATGGAACGGTTATGTTGTGGGACGTCGCCAACGCCCTGGAAACCCTTACGCTCAAAGGCCATACCGCCGAAGTCATGGACGTGGCGTTTAGCCCGGACGGTCGGCGGGTCGCGTCCGCCGGCAGGGATCATAAGGTGAAATTGTGGGACGCCGCGACCGGGAAGGAAATCCGTGCCCTCGACGGGCACCGGGACACGGTCTTCAGCGTTGCGTTCAGCCCCGACGGCCGGCGCCTCGCCTCTGCCAGCATCGACGCCGTGAGGCTTTGGGACGCCCAGACCGGCCGAGAAACCCTGACCCTCTCGGGGCATCGTGGATATATTTACTGCGTGGCGTTCAGCCCCGATGGTCAATGGCTTGCGGCTGCGTATTGGGAGAGGACGGTGCGGTTGTGGGACGCCCAGACCGGCCAGATCGCTCTCAGACTCAATGGACACGGCCGAGAGGTCAAGAGCCTGGCATTTAGCCCCGACGGCCGCAGGATCGCGTCTGCGAGTTGGGACTCGACGGTGAAGCTATGGGATGTCTCGACAGGCCAGGAAACGCTCACCCTCAAAGAGCATTCTTCCTCGGTCCGGAGCGTGACGTTCAGCCCCGACGGCCAGCGACTGGCCTCGGCAAGCGATGATGGAACGGTGAAGGTCTGGGACGCCCGGCCGCTGGACGATGAGCCGGCGAAAAGCGGCGCCAGACCACAGTGAGGGCACCGCGAAGTGAAACCTCGGATTGGAAAGAGCCATGGGCGCCGCCACAGCTCGTGATCCCCGGTATCGGCAATACCGCCGAGAACGCCATCCCGCCGGGCTTGATCCGTTTCCTGGACTTGGGGTGTTGCCAACGATCGCTGGGACAACCGCCGTCAGCGCGGGTCTGTCGGTCCCGCCGATCCAGCGGCGGGGAAAAAGGGGGACAGTGTGGCAAAGGGGGACATAGCGCTTTTACGATTACCTCTCGCACCGACAGCCCCCAAGTTAACGCGGTATGTCCCCCTTTTTTGTGACTGCAAGTCCCACGTCCGGTGCCGGAAAAGAGCGAGACCTCCAATACGCGACAGCAATCGGACTTTTTCCCTTTTTTTCGGTCGAATGGGCCAGAAAACCGACGTCTTTCGAAACGGGTTGCGGCTAGTTTTGATCGAATCGCTGAGACAGGAATGCAGCAATGATTGTTGACTTGATCCGTCCCCCGGTATACTGTTGCATCATGCCAAGAACCGCGAGCAACGGATAAGTAGCTGCGTGCCAGTTTCATGGCCGTCGTGACGAGGAGCGACCAATGGGACATCGCTGGGTACGTGCCATTTGGTGTCTGGCCTTGGCGGTGATGACTGCGCAACTCACGGCCGAGGCTCAACAGACAGCGACCCGACGAATCACGGTAACAGTCGCACGCGAGGTGGAACCGTTCGCCGGGATCATCATGCATCCCCTTCCCCCGAGTACCGCTAGCCAACGGGTCATTTCCTGGGAGATGTTCGTCAAGACTTCGAAGGGGACCACGAAGGCCGAGCTGGGCCACGAAGCCGGACGTTTCCAGAAGCCCATCTTGACCGTCGCCGCGTCCCCGCACGAA
Organism: uncultured Planctomycetota bacterium; assembly: GCA_963779785.1. Taxonomy (GTDB): domain Bacteria; phylum Planctomycetota; class Planctomycetia; order Isosphaerales; family Isosphaeraceae; genus CAVRFS01. Next base: position 129,853 of record CAWAAW010000011.1, on the reverse strand, counting down.
AAGATGCAGCTCATCCTCAAACTGGAGATCGATTTGCTCCAGGCGCCCGGGCCGGTGAGGGTAGGAAGGACGGTACCGACGCTCACCGAGGAAGAACGGGCCGGATACACAGAAGCCGGGCTGGAATATGAACACGAAGCCGAATCATTTCGTGCCTGGATGAAGGCGAATGGGCTCGTCAAGGGAAAGAAGCAAAGCGACATCCAATTCGCGGCCCAATTACTCGCATTCATGCGGGCAAAGTTCATTTACAAGGGGCCCGATGAAGATTACAAGCGTGCGAAGATCGCGGAACTGGGGTCGGGTGAGCTCGGGTTCTTCACCAGCGAGTGGTCGGGCGAGTGCCTGCGCTATCCCGGATCTATGTCTGCGTTCTCCGCGCCAACGGCATTCCAAGCAGGCTGGTCAGCGGCTGGATGCTCGGAGGTGGGCACCACGTGCGCGCCGAAGTCTTTCTCGAGAAGATCGGTTGGATCCACGTCGAGTTGGCCGGGAGCATCACCAACAAGAATGCCAACCTCGCTGAATTCTTCGGTCACGGTGGTTCGTACATGATCGTGATGAATGAAGGCATTAACTACTCCCTGCCTGGTCCGAGCGGACGTGGCAATATCGGGACGTTTGATGGGTTCGCCTTCTGCAAGGAGGTGGGCGACTGGGAGTTCCCACATACCAAATTGATCATCTCGAATAGAACCAGATCGAGGGAGATCAAGCGTGAAACGGTGGCAGCTACGCCAAAGGTCAAGGTTGGCGAGTGGGTCTCACTGTTCAACGGCCGAGATCTGACTGGGTGGAAAACTCATCCCGACGACAATGCCAAGTGGGAAGTGAGGAACAGAATCCTCATGGGCAGCGGTCCGTACGTCGGCCATCTTTTCACCCGGCGGGACGATTACCAGAACTTTCACTTCCGGATCGAGGCGAAGATCAACGACGCCGGCAACGGCGGTCAATACTTCCGCACCCAATTCGGCAAGAGTTACCCGCAAGGATACGAGGCACAAATCAACAGCACGGGCTCAGACCCGCAGAGAACGGGTAGCCTCTGCGGTCGGGTGCCGATCGAGGAAATGCTGGTCAAGCCTGACGAGTGGTTCACCCAGGAAGTGATCGCCGACGGCAATCACATCGTGATCCTGGTCAACGGCAACAAGGTCGTCGACTTTGTGGACCCGGCGAACATGCACACCGCTGGCCACCTGGCGTTGCAGCACTCCATGCGTTCGGAAGGCAAGGACACAGTGGTCCAGTTTCGCAAGATTGAAGTGCGGGAACTGCCCAATGGCAGTCCGCTGAGATGAAACGGAGGGGCGGCGAAAAAGGGGTCGGACGTCGTTGTTTTAGAACAACGGCTCCTGCAGCCCTTTCGTTGCACGCGCTCACTCTCGACCGAAACAGTCGGGCCCTGGACTACACGCTCGACTTGCGGCCGCGCATGGCCCCCTCTGCAACCGCGTCGACGTGAGGCGGACGATGCCGACGGCCCATCTTGTCCCGCCATCGCCCTTGCCCCGACTGTCCGCGCGCAACTATGATTCACCCGAGGCGCCTTGTCGTACGCCAAAGTCGATCTTCCGAAGCCGGCCTTGCGGCCAGCCCGTCAATCACCCGGACCGCCGCCACCGGCTGGAACGAAGGTCGTCCCCGGCGGAGGGCCGTAGCGAGCGATGACCCAAGCGATCCCGCCTCCCACAGCACCGAGAATCCAGACTGACATCAGATGACCGATCCCGATGACACTCGCCCTCACCTCGGCGTATCCGGCAAGCGCCTTCGTATGGGCCTGGAACTCCTCCCGCGAGACCGTCACATTCTTTCCGGTCAGCGGCGGCCTGAGGTTTCCGGCGTGGTTGTCCGCAATCCATTCCATCAGGCCCTGGGTTGGGAGCAAAGGGTTGGCCCGGACCTGGAGGTGTTCACCTTGCCCTGTGATCGTTCTCATGGTCCACTCCGACCAAGGGCCGATGCCGATCAGAAGATAGCCCCAGCCGAAGACGGCGTATCCGAACCAGAAGGCACCTTCGCGGACGGGGCGATAGCGGGCGGCGATGATCGCGAGGAGGAGGGCGAGCAGGGTTGCGGCATAGAAGACCCTGAACCAGACGAACGAGCCGGATCGTAACACGGTCAGGCCGAGAGCCAGGAAGAGGACCCCTGCCATCAGGACTGCGATCGGAAATCGATGTCGCCCCATCGTGCCCTCACCCTGCTTAAGCCTGAGCAGTCCCCCGCGGGGGGGCTGCGGGGGTCCCGGCCACTTGGTTGGCAAGTCTCGTTACTAATTCAGACTTTCAACATCCCGGCATCGTCCCGCGCGAAGTGTCCGCGCAATTATAATCCAGGCATTACGGCTGGGGCGGTCGTGAGCCTGGCTGAATCGAGTGCTCGATCGTCAGGCTCGGCAGTGCCTGCCGCAGCTCTTCCAAACCGTTCCCCGTGACCCCCGTGTCGAGGAGTCGCAACTCCTTAAGACTGGTTAAACCCTTGAGGTGCGGCAAGCCGGCATCCGTGATCTTGGTGCCGTCGAGGTTCAGATGTTGGAGGTTGGTCAGCCCTTTCAAATACGGCAATCCAGCGTCGCTGACACGTGTGTTGTACAAGTCGAGGGACTGGAGCTGGGTTAGCCCCTTCAGGCGTACCAGGCTGGCGTCTGAGACTTTGGTGTTGCGAAGCGACAGCCAACCGAGGCCAGTCATGCCCTCCAAAGCGAGCAACCCGGCATCCCCGATCTGCGTGTCACTGAGATAGAGACCCCTAAGTCTGATCCGGCCTCTCAAAAGGCGGACGAGCCCGGCGTCGGTGACCTTGGTGCCATCCAGGCCCAGATTCTCGAGGCGCGTCAATCCATCCAGATGCGCGAGCCCTGCGTCACCGATCTGAGTTCGTGCGAGATTGAGCGTTTCGAGGCCAGTCAGCCTGCTCACGGATGCCAGGCCAGCGTCGCTGATCTGGGAGTTCTCGAGGTACAGCCCCTTCAGGCTGGTCATCCTCGCCAGGTGGGCTACCCCGGCATCAGTAACCTCGTTGCGCCCTCGGAGCATCAACGATTCCAGGTTCGACAGCCCTTCCAGATGAGCCAGCCCGGCGTCGTTCACCGGCGTTAGTACGAGGGTCAGATGTTTGAGTCGGCTCAGATTGCCGACCTGGGCCAGGGCGTGTTCGATCTCATCGGAGGATGGCCTCATAGGGGATCGACGAAACGAAACATCCGTGACGGAGCCAAAGGCGTCGACTCCGAGTCGATCCACGAGCCATTTTGGCCACCTTGGAACTTCGTCTGAGATGGTATTGGTGCCCGGCTTCACCCGGACTTTGCCACTCTCGAACTGCCAATCATAGAGGACCGAGCCGCCCACCTTTCTGATCGCGGTCACCGCATTGCGCTGGATTTGGGCCTGACGGGCAAAGTGGGCGACCCAGCCTAAGCCCCCGCCGAGCACAAGGACGACTATCATCAGAGTCCGAACGCTAAATCGGAGCCGAAGACGCCAGTGTCTCGGCAGGATTTGGTCCGGCATTTTACAACTCCTTGACGTCCACTATTGATCTCTAATCCACCCTTTCCATGTTCTTGCATCGTCCCGCGCCCGGTTGTCCGCGCCAACTATACTTCACTCAATCCAGTCGTTACGGCTTCGGCGGGTCGGGCGCGATGGGGAGCCAAGGGTAGCGTGCAGCCTGTTCGTACTTAATTCTCATTGCATCGTGATACCGGGCCATGGCCGGCACGAACGGAGTTCCGCTTGGCCACGGGTATTTCGCGGGCAGTCCCTCGCGTTGGGCCGTCCATCGGGACTCCCAGTAGGCGATGGTCTCGGGTGACCGGAGCACAAGAGCCCTGAAACCCGCATGATCGGCGGCCTTTTGAAGATAGAGCCGGGCAACCCCCAGAGGCGAACGATCCCGAACGCTAGCGCCACGACCGCCACCGCGATCATCATCCGCCGTACCGTGAACCTCACGCGGGGCAACCTCATGGGTCGCTCCTGTAACCTTTCATCTCTGAATCACCCGTTACACGCCCCGCCATCGTCCCGCGCCCGGCTGTCCCCGCCAACGATAAATGAGGCGACGCGCTTGGTGGACTCTTGCGGACGAAGCGTCATGAGGACGCGCTCGCTTCACAAAGCTGCCACGATCTCCACGATCCAGGCAAGGATCGGATAACCGATCCAGTAAAGCCCGAACAGCCTTCCAAGCCTATCGACCCACCCCTTCTCCGACTCCCAACCCCCCACCAGGCCGAGGGTCGCCCAAGCCGCAGCAACGGCAAATACAGCCTTGGACGGAAACGCGAGCATGAGATTCCTGGATAGCGATGGAAGGTCTAACCGTGAGGGCCCGACTCGAATGAGGATGAATGCGACTTCAAGAAGCTGCTCAGCGAGACTTATCGCCAGAGTCAAGGCGACAGCAGCACAAGCCAGCCATCCCGGCTGTCGCCAAAGCCGCTCGCCGTAAGGCCGAGGATGGCGGAGCCGAAGAGGAATGAGGACGAGCGTCGCGGTCAGGACGGCCGCGGACGACCCTAACAAGGCCGAGACCCCCCACCAGCCCGGGGGCAGTTTCATCAATGAGAGCATGTATCGTGCGCCGACAATCGAGACGGCGGTCATCGCCACCGCTGCCATAACGTCAAGGATCGTAATCCGGCGTTTTACGGCGTCTGCCATCCGAGGCCCTCGCTCGACAATCCCCATCTCTAGTCTGCGCGTTCATGTTCTCGCCGCGCCCAGGACCGAGTGTCAAGATTCAACGATAGATCAGAATTTGCGCTGTTCCTTGAACGGAATTTCATCCTCGGAATGAGATTTCAAGAATCCCGAGTCCGGGCCGGCAACTACGGCCCACGTCTCCGCTCCAAAGATCTGCGACATCGACGTCTGGACATAATCGTAATTAATTGCAAATTCCCTCGGGACTTCGAACTCTACCCCAGTGATCCCGCTCTCCCAGGCTACGAACCGATGTGTAGCAAGTCGAGGCACATCGTCTCTGGAAATCGTGAAGACTTGCCAGCGGTGACCTGGCAGTCGGTAGCACCCCTCGAGGATCGCCGTATCTTCGGTCAAGCCGGTGTCATAGCTGATCACGAACCTCCGGCCGAGCTGGCTCTCCAGGGTATTGATTTCGCCCGTCGGTAGGAGGTCGGACTCTCTGTACGCCAGGCAGGCCTCCGGCACAGGGAATGAAACACAATATGACCACTCCTTCCACCCGATTCGAAGGTCGAACCAGGCCCGACTCCAAATGATGGTGCCTCGGCGTCCGGCAATCTGCTCTCCTGTTATGTCCGGGGCGATGTGGACGAGTCCCACCTCCTTGTACCGCTCGGCGACGGAGACCTTCTCGAAACGCTTGTACTTGGCGGGCGGTCTGGTGTCGTATTGCATGCCCGGCCTCACCTCATCCTCTGACGCGTATTCTGTAACATCTATTTTCCAACTCACCCTTTACATCGCCGATTCGACGTAAGTCGTTGCCCGACGACCCGGATTTCGTTGGTACGAGTGGGATATTGAGGCTTTACACATCGGACAATCGTAATCCGTCCCTCCGGTTGCTCGCCAGATGTTCACGATTCCGGCGATGGCCCCCCTCAAGCATAACGCGGCACAGTGTGTGTTGCACCAGCATCCAGCCCGCACGCCGTGAAACCTCGATCCCGGAAGGGTACGGAGCCCGGGCCCCCTCTGACGGCCCGGGACTCGTCCGATGCCAGGGCTGGAGTGCGATCGTACGCACACCGGTACTTCCGAGATGCGTTCGGGTGGTGAGCTGGAATACATTGCGCTGAATGTGAGTGAGCGGGTGTTCCCTAATGCGATGGACATCTGGGATGCGAATTGGCTGAACTGCACCGTTGAAATCGCTGCTGGAGCATTTCTGGGGCGAGTGCAGGGAATGATCCGAACCGAAGAGCTGGAGACTTTCCGCGGACAACTTCTGCGATTGTATGATGGGCTTAACGGGGGGCTGAATTCTCAACGATGGAGGAATGGGTGTCGCTACGGCTTATCGGCGACGGACGCGGCCATATTGAAGCTAGATGCAGGCTTGATGATGAACCGGGGGTCGGAAATACGCTGACGTGTCGTCTGAGCGTGGATCAAACATTCTTACCGCCTTCTACAACAGCTCTCTGAATTGATAACAACATATCCTGTTTGGTTTAAGGATACCGCCGTGTGAGTCATGAAACCGTCCGCGTCACCACACTTTCGGTCGAGTCGGTCTCTCACGAATCCATTTCGCCGGAGCTGGTCGAACGGGCAGGGGGCGCGGCACGCTTCGCTTTGGATGAATTCTTCTACGCCGAGCATCACAATCTGCACACGCAAAAGGTGTATCAGTCGGCGGTGCGGCGGTTCCTGGCCTGGGTCGAGGGGCCGGGGGTGGGGCTGGTCGGCATCACGCCAGGCATGGTGAGGCAATACATCGTCGGCTTTCTCGGATCAGCCGCAAATCGTCGCAGAGCCGTTGAAAGTGAGAGAGCATGTCAGCCTCGGTAGCAGACGCCTAACGACCAGGTTCAGCGGACCGCGCACCGGGGCCGCTGCAACCGTTTGTTGGGCTCGGATCCGGTTTCGAGGCCGTTTTCTCTCGCTCCCGCAACAAGCGGCCGGACGCGGCTTCGCGTTCACGAACACCGGCTAAGAACTTTTGTAGATCACCGCCAGCGTCGGCTAGCAGTCGTTCGCGAATCGCGTAAAGCTCATCGAGGATCGGATTCTGACTCATCTTCGATGCCCCCCAAGAATTCCGCGGGCGTGTAGATCAAGAGCCCCGGATAGCCGAGTTCCACCAAAGCGCGATAAACGCTTGGCAAGGTATGGGCGTTGGCGATATGTCGGCAATTCTGCGTCAGCAGGAACTGTGCGGCTCCGACGGCGGCCAAGGCAACGTGCACAGCATCAAGCCGAGCTTTCGCGGGGATCAATGAGCGAGCGACCAACTCGTTAGCCACCGTCTCCACTCGCAGGTCGGTCGGGATTAGCGGTATACCCGCAAGTAATTTCAAGCGTTCGGCCGCGGCTGCGGGATCGCCGAGCGAAGCCTCGTCCAGGACCAATTGAGAGGTCACGAGGAAATACTTGGTTCGTTCTCTCGCCCACCAGTCTCGCGCTTGCTGCTGTAACACCAACACCGCCGGCTTGGTGCTCGGCCAAGCGGTGGCGTGACTGACGATAGACGTCTCGATGTAGACGGTCTCCATGCCGTCAATTTATCTCACCCGACGAGGAGGTTCAAGTCGATGAGTCATGCGGTCCATCGACAGCGTGCGGAAAAGCGGTCATGCGGAAGTGCGGTCAGGAGCCGTTGTTGACATCGGTATTGCACCGCCGTGTCGTCAGTAAATGCCAAGACCACGACGTGCCGCCGAAGGCGGCCTCATCTACCATGCCCTCAACCGGGCTAATGCGCGACTGGCTATCTTCGAGATTGATGACGACTTTGCGGCGTTCGAGCGGGACTTGCAGCAGGCCGTCGCCCGCTTCGACATGCGACTGCCGGCCACTGCCTCATGCCCAACCACTTCCATCTGCTGTTGTGGCGCCGCGAGCACGGCGATCTCTCCACCTTCATGCGCTGGCGGACGATAACCCACACCCTGCGCTGGCATGCCCATCACAGGACGGCCGGCACCGCCCATCTGTATCAAGGCCGGTACAAGTCGTTCACGGTCCAGTCGGACGAGCATTTTCTCACAGTGTGCCGCTACGTCCAACGGAACACGCTGCGGGCGAACTTGGTCGACCGCGCGGAGCAGTGGAAGTGGGGGAGCCTGTCGGCTCGTCGGACCAAGGACGGGGCGGAGCGACCGACCTTGACGCTTTGGCCGATCGAACGTCCGCACGATTGGACGGCGCGGGTCAACCGGCCGTTCCGCCCGACAGAGGAGGAGGCGATTCTTCGCAGCGTGCAGCGACGTCAACCGTTCGGTTCCGAGTCGTGGCCTGCCGAGCTAGCGGCCAGGCTCGGTCTGGAGTCATTGCTCCGGCCCAGAGGCCGACCACGAAAACAACCGAACAAGGGCTCCTGCCCCTTTTCTGCCCAACTGACCACTTTTCCCACCCAAAGACTTTTTCCCCTAGCGACTCGAAAAGAACCGCTCGTTTGTGTCCGAGAATGATTGGTTCGTCGTTGGAGTCAGTATTTGAGCAGGAAGGCCGGGCTTTTGCTGAGGCAGTCGCGTGAGCGGATGTAGGTGAGGGTTGTCCTCGGGTCTGCGTGGCCTGCGTTATAGTAAGTTGAACGTTATGGAGACTTGGCCCATTGCTCCTCGTTGGCGTTGGGCAATTCCCTTGTTTCCCGCCACATAACGGCGGACGTAGTCGCCCGTCCCTCGTCTCGCCATTCTGTCGCAGGGCCACGCGACGAACGGTCAACCGCCGGTCTCGGCCGCAACGGAGTCGATGTCCAGATCTCCAGAACGGAGGAATCGGAGGAAGCTGAGGTTCTTGCGCCGGCACGTCTGGTAGATGCTGAGGAAGACCAGGTAGTCCCGAAGTCCCTTTTCGGTGGACGAGGCCCCATCATCCTCCGCCGTGACGCAAACAACTTGATCGCGTTCTCCGCGTTGTTGTTGTTCCACGGCACGCCGTCATAGTCCAGGAAGACGAAGAGCTTGTCTGTACTTGTCCAGGCGCTTCTGGTACTTCCGGGCCAGTTCCGATTGGTACATCTGGGTCGCCAGGAAGCGGAAGAAACGGTCCACGTCCTCCTTGTGCTTGTGGAGATGCCGCTGGTGAGGCCGAAGGTGTCGATCGTGTCGATGATCGGCTTCAGGAGGCCAACCAACTTCTGGGCGAGTTGCTTCAAATCCTCGTCGAACGGACTGTGGAACACATCGTCATTGATGTCCCGCATGAGGTGGATCAGGCACTTCTGCTGTGGGCATTTGAGGGCGTCGTAGGCGGTATAGAAGTCTGAGACCAGCACGCCGGTGAATCCCTTAAGCATCTCTTCCAGGATGGTCCCTTCCCGCGTTGGGGTGTAAACGTAGACGACTTCCTCCAGGTTCGTGAAGGCCCAGACATAGCCGGCTGGCTCTTGACCTCGACCTTGGTTTCGTCGGCGTGGATCAATGGCCCTCGCCGGAGTTTGTCCTTCAGCCGATCGTAGGTGTCCTGTATACTTGGCCGCCATGAGAGGTTGATCTCGCTTGAGGAATCCGTGCTGGAACGAGAAGCCGAAGAGATCGTTGAGGCTCAGGACAACATCATGATACGACTGGCGGAGAGCGACATGGTGGTAGATCGCCCAGCTAGAAGGTTGTTGCCCAGCGGGCATCGCGGCGCGATATCCGTCCGCAAAGAAGGTCTTATGGCAGTCCCCGCATCGGTACGCGCAGCGAGCTGTATCGGCTGATCCACCTCTTGACCCCGAAGAGTGAACTTCAAGTCGGTCACCATTTTGCTGTACGCACTCTGACCGGTAAACGTAGACCTGCTGTCCCCGCACTCCGGGCATTCCGCCGGCTTCCGCACTTGACTTCCTCGTTCACCTTCAGTTTTCTCTTGTCGGCACGTTGCTTCCGCCGGAGGCTCTCTCGCACTGCCGGCGAAGTCCGCAGGTAAACTTTGTCCCGCTGATAGTCGGAGTAGGCACAACGGTTGATCGGCTCCAATTCCGGGCAGAAGAACTCGTTCTTCCCAAACCGGAATCCCGTCTCCTTTGGATGTCCTCGGCAGACGCCACAGCGGGGCCTTCCTCTGAGCCCGCCCCGGCGCAGACCGACAGCACGAATTCCGTGACCCGCCGGAGCGCCAGGCAGTCCTCCAAGTTGTAGCGAAGCAACTGCTGCTTGAGGGTTTCGTCCCGGCTCGTTTCCCATGCCAGCCGCCACGCCATGCTTTGGATGCCCGACGCATTGGCGGCGGTCCAGGTGGCCCCCAGGAAAGTTGCGATGTCCTTTAGCCCGTTGTACCGTGTCGGGAAGTAGATATGCGAGTAGATGGCGGCCAAGACATTGCACGACCGGGCACGGATGCGGTCGATCGTTGCCGCTTCCTCCTCATCGGCCAGCCCGCATCCGGTCGAGGAAACGCAGCTCGTACTGGCCGTAATGGTACAGCGTGTAGTCCTCGAAGCCGTTGATGATTTGGCTGCAAGCGTCCCAAATGGCCTTTTCTTGAGCGCGGTCGTCGGCCCAGAAGTAGTGGGTCGTAGTGCAGTCGCCCACGACTGCGACGAGGCCAATGAGATAGTCGAAGCCTCGGTCGGGGATGCCTTCGACATCGAGATAGAGTGCGACGCGGGAGTGTGGGACCGTCGGGCTGTCCACGACGTAGACTTTCTTATCGCGGAGGGCGACGGCTTGGAGGGCGTGGTCGTGCCTGCGAGCTTTACCAGTCTTCCGCTTCCCACGCCGGCCCGGCCGGTATGTGTAAGCGAACTGGGTGACCGTCGTAACGCCGCGGCTTTGTTGCTTTTGGATTTCCTTTTCCGACAGTCCCCGCAGGAGGCTCAGGTCGTCTGCCTCTTCCGCCAGCCGCTGGCAATCGGCCCGGAACTCGCAGATGTTGCAGTGCCGGTTCAAGCGCACCCGAGGGGCTGCTGCCCTTCCGCCTGGGCAGCCTGGATCTGGGCCACCAACTTCCGAACTTCGCCGACCAGCGGCTCGATTTTGCACTTTAGTACCTTGTAGGTGCTCCCGTGAACGATTTTGCCGATTGGCGGCAACACGCCCTGGACCGAAGACAAGACCAGTGCGTTGAAGGCGAGAAGCATCTTATCGGTGTGCGAGACGGTCTCATTCAGGATGAAGAGAACCGGGGCGAAAACAGGTGCACGACGCTGGTCCATCCCTTTCATCCGCTCTGCGGCCTGGATCAATGAAGACAAGCCATCGGCCGACGCAGTCGCGTTGACGATGACTTGCATCGGGTTCTTCAGGGCCTCCTCCAGGCGAGGTGGATCATGCAAGACATCCTGCGCAGGGTACGGGGCAAGGAACGCCTTAGCGCCTGACGCCGATAGGCCTGCCCCAGGTCGAGCAGGACCGTCTCGATGTCTGTAGGGTGACCAGGAGTTCCGGCAGCACGGAGGAAGGCTTTGCGATTGCAATGCAGGAAGCTAACGAAGATGTCATTGGTAACCACAGTGGACTTCATGGCTTTACCGTTCGTTGGCAGAAAAGGGGTCAGGATCTGTTATTGACATCGGTATTGCACCGCCGTATCGTCAGTGTATGCCAAGACCACGACGTGCCGCCGAAGGCGGCCTCATCTACCATGCCCTTAACCGGGCTAATGCGCGACTGGCTATCTTCGAGAGCGATGACGATTATGCGGCGTTCGAGCGGGTCTTGCACCAGGCCGTCGCCCGCTTCGACATGCGACTGCTGGCCTACTGCCTCATGCCCAACCACTTCCATCTGCTGTCGAGGCCCCGCGAGTACGGCGATCTCTCCACCTTCATGGGCTGGCGGACGATGACCCACACCCTGCGCTGGCATGCCCATCACGGGACGGCCGGCACCGCCCATTTGTATCAACGCCGGTACAAGTCGTTCCCGGTCCAGTCGGACGAGCATTTTCTCACAGTGTGCCGCTACGTCCAATGGAACGCGCCGCGGGCGAACTTGGTCGAGCCGCGGAGCAGTGGAAGTGGGGGAGCCTGTCGGCTCGTCGGACCAAGGACGGGGCGGAGCGACCGACCTTGACGCCTTGGCCGATCGAACGTCCGCACGATTGGACGGCGCGGGTCAACGAGCCGTTCCGCCCGACGAAGGACGAGGCGATTCTTCTCAGCGTGCAGCGAGGTCAACCGTTCGGTTCGGAGCCGTGGCCGGCCGAGCCAGCGCCAGGCTCGGTCTGGAGTCGTTGCTCCGGCCCAGAGGCCGACCACGAAAACAACCGAACAAGGCCTCCTGACCCGTTTTCTGCCCAATTTCCCGCCAATTCCCCATCGACTCGTCGCATTTCCATCGCGTGATAAGAGCCGGTCTTGTGTTTCCTCTCTTCCTTAATCGGGATAACCGTGAACTTCCGCTTTTACGATGGGTGTTGTTGCGATTGAGTCCGAGCGACTGTCTAAGGAATCGTTCCGTAGCGCCGAGCTCTTAATTGCCAGGAGGACGACCCGGCGACCAGTTTCCGGCTAATCGGCCACTCTGCAAATCTGGCAATAACTTCTGAACGCAGTCTCCTGGGATTACCATGCCGCCGTGCGGTCCGGGCCTGGCGATCGTGATCCCGATTATGCGCCCGGCGAGGTTCACAATGGGGCCGCCGCACTCGTCGGAATCGAACGGCACCGCGCACTCGATCACCGTCGGGAAGCCGTCTGCGCGGTAGCTCTTCGGGATCACGCAATTTGGGTCTCAAGGGAAGCATGAGATCCATCATCTTTCCGGCCCTTTCGAGGCGGACCGGCACGACGTCCCCTGCCCGTCGGTGATGAACCGCTTCAAGCACGTCGGCTTCGGCCAGGATCCGGCGGCCGTTGATGCTATACAAAAGATCGTGTTCTCTAACGCCGGCTGAACAGGCCAGACCAAAAACGCTCCGAACATGATAGATTGTAGCTCGGGGTAGGCCGAGCGCGGCGTGCAGCGAGTAACCAGTCATGGGCCGCGGGTCTCCGTGGATTTTTGGGCGGCCGGCAGGTATCCGTAATGGCAGCGCGTCGGTAGGACGAACCGGCGCACCGAGATCGCGACGTGCTACACTTACTATGCCGACTGCCAAGGGATTCTCCGTGCCGACGGCTGCCAGGAGCGTTCCGACCGGGGGATTGAAGTCATCAGCCCACCGCACCGGCTTCAGGTCCGTCACCGGCACCGACAGCAAGGCCAAATCAAATGCCGCGTCGACTCCAGCGACTCGGGCGGACACAACCTTGCCATCCGGAAGACGGCACGTTGGTTGGGCAGGTAATTCGCTCGCCTTCGTGATGACCCACCCTTCGGCACCGACGACTGTGCCAAGACTCACGCCAACTCCCGCGTTCAGCACAACGACAACGCTAGCGCGAGTCGGCCCCACGATCGACCGGTACCGAGCCAACGATGCGGAGCCCTGGGAGAAGTCCGCCGTTTGTAGACGTGCGCTGTTGGCCAATTCGCGGTCGGTTCGGTCGTCTTCCTCACTGTCGTACGGGGTGACCTCTCCGCTGCGCATCGCGTCAAGCAGAGAGTCGATGAGCTTGCTTCCCGTGACGCTCCATAAGTCCAGTCCGCCGTTGCCACGGAAGAGGCTCGCGTCATGCCGATACGTGAGCGCTGAATCTTCCGTCGCCGCCATACGTGATTCCCAGAAACTGTCCGTCGAGACTGAAATAAGGGCCGCCCGAGTCACCCCCGGACAACATGCAATCGGCATCAAAGATTTCCGCCGTCCCACAGACCACACGGCCGAGCCGCACAGGAGCGGATCGGTCCTTCCGGTATCCGAGCGGGTGACCGAGCTTGAGAACCCAGTCGCCCACTTCGATCGGAGCCGCAGCGCGGATTGGCACGTACGGATACGGACCAGGCTCGAGCAGGCGCAGGAGAGAGAGATCATGACTGCGATTCGCGCCCAGCAGTTCGGCAGGACACTCACGGCCATCGTGGAGGATGACCGTCGTCCGGTCGCCCGCTTTTCCAGTCGGCGAGGTCTCCATTGAGATGACCCCGCGTTCGGAGCTCTTCACGTGGCTGACGTGCCACTGCGACAACACGATCCCATCGGCGTTTATGATCACGCCGGAGGAGTAATTTTCCTGGTAGCTTCCCACCTTCGATGGCTTGTCAAATGGATGTCTGACCGCGACAACAGACGGGAGCACCGCCCGGGCTGTTCGGCGGACCCGTTCTTCCAGACGCCGTAGGTCGCCCACAGGGCGTGAACGGTCGCGACGGTCGCGACGGTTTGACCGTATCTGCGGCTGGGCCCGACCACATCGTCCGCCGACGGCGGCAGATACGTCATCAAGTAAGCCATCCAGAGACGAATGGCGAGCCAACCAAAAAGAACGGGGATGGTGCAGAGCGCCACGTAAAGAGCCCGTTTTCGCCAGATGCGAGGAGAGCCAACGGCGGTTGCTGCAAGACCAGTGAGCACCATTCGCATTGAACCTCCCCTCTCGGAAGGCTATCGCCATCCCGTTAAAGTCCTTGACGATATGCGCGACGCACGGATGACGCTTGATTCTACCAACATCCCACAAATGTCGGAAATAGGCGGACGAACCAGTGCGAAAAAGGGGTCAGGACGCGTTGTTGACATCGGTATTGCACCGCCGCATCGTCAGTGTACGCCAAGACCACGACGTGCCGGCGAATACGGCCTCATCTACCGTGCCCTCGACCGGCCTAAGTGGAACCGCAGCCTTCCCACTTAGCAACATGGCTCGGACCGCGCCCCTCGCGAGTAGAATGGCACGATGGCAAGGGCATGGTGAATCAACCGGGTCGTTATCCGCCAATCTTGCGGTTGTGCCGGAGTCCAATGTGGAATCTGCCAGCTCGACAACTTCAGCGTCCCCAATTCGCGCCCGCCGGCGAATTCTCATCACAACTTGGGGCTCGATCGGCGACTTGCACCCCTATCTGGCACTTGCGCTCCGATTGCGGGCGCGGGGCCACGCGGTGATCGTCGGAACGGGCGAATGTTACAGGCGAAAAATCGAAGCCCTGGGCATCGGTTTTCACGCCCTGCGACCAGACTGCGCGTGGGTCGCTGATCCTGTTGCCGTGCGACGGCTTGCTCATCCTCGCTGGGGGTTGTTACGCGCCGTGCAGGAGGTACTCAACAGCTTGCGCGAGTCGTACGAAGACACCCTGGCTGCGGCCGATGGAGCCGACCTGCTCGTGGGCAATCTGGCGACCTATGCAACCGGGCTTGTCGCTGAGCAGAAAGGGATACCCTGGGTCTCGGCCGTGCACATCCCGATCCTGTTCTTTTCCGCATACGATTCGCCGCTCGTACCTGGATTTCCGGGGTTTTCCCGACGGCTGCGCCGCCTTGGGCCACTCGTTTACGGATCTCTCGGACGGTCGATCAATTGGCTCGCGAGAGGGTTGGCCGGACCCTGGCATCGTTTGCGACAAGAAATCGGGCTGGCGCCCGCCCGAGGCTTCAATCCGCTCACTGAAAGCTATTCGCCCAGTTTGCATCTGGCCCTCTTTTCGAGATGGCTCGCGGACAAGCAAGTCGATTGGCCGGCGCAGACCGTTGTCACGGGGTTCCCGTGGTTCGACGCCGATGGCGACGCCGAGTTGCCATCGAACGTGGCGCGCTTCCTGGATGACGGCGAGCCACCGATCGTTTTCACTCTCGGTACCGTGGTGGTCGCCGATGCCGGTCCGTTTTACCACCACAGCATCACCGCGGCGCAAAAGCTGGGTCGCCGCGCCGTCTTACTCGCGAAGGACCCACGAGCCCTTCCGTCCGAACTTCCAAAGGGGATTGTCGCTCTTGACTACGTTCCCTTCTCACCTCTATTCCAGCGTGCAGCCGCGATCGTCCATCACGGCGGAATCGGGACGCTCGCAGAGGCGATGCGCTCAGGCCGTCCTTCCCTCATCATGCCCTGCGCCTGGGACCAGCCTGACAATGCGGACCGAGCAACACGGCTTGGGATCGCTCGGACCATCGCCCGAAACCGCTATGAACCACATCGCGTTGCTGCTGAGCTCAAGCATCTGCTCGAGGATCCGACGTGCGCGCAGCGGGCGTCAGAAATCGCAACGAAGGTGCGCCAAGAGGATGGCGTGTCAGCGGCATGTGATGCGATTGAATCAGTAGACCGCACGAGAAAGTAGAACGTAGTGGACCACGGTAAGGATTCGTTCCAAAAGTTCACACATCTCCGCCAAGTTACTGACAATTAAGGATTGTCATGTTTCGGTTTGAGTGTGCACTAAACCCGGGGTAAACCCAGCATTGATACTGGTGGTGAAGTTAATAGTGCATATATTTTAAGGATTGTTAACCGTAAATGTAGCAGCTAACGACCGGCTTCCATCTGGACCCAGGACGTCCCCGACAGCCGACATTCCTTGATATCGCTCGGGGCGTGAACGCCTGGGCCGCACGGTACGGTTAGGCTCGGGCGGGAGGTGAGGGACGTTTCCAGAACTGTCACCACTTGCGCTCCCAACTCGCGGCCGTCGGTGTGCGCTGGGCCAAGTTAGAATGGCCCGATCGACAGGCCGGGCAGTCAACCTCGCGTTGAACCGCTCGGCCGGTGGGATCTGTCCACGTCTGGACAGTCCGGCCGTGTCCATTGCAGTACGGACATGGGATACTCATCGATCGTGGACTCCTCGCCGCTTATCGACCAACCTGAGCGGCCCGGCCCGCCAAGCGTGAGCCCTCGTTGTAACACGACCTGGTGCGGCTGCCCGTGACCCTGGTATGGTTTCGCCCAGCGCTTACCGTAATCTCGGACTCGAAGCGGTTCATCTCGCCAGTTAACTTGGTCTTGGGCCCTCACGCCGTTCCGCCTCAGTGGCTCCGCTCGGGATGCTCCCGAACCGGATGTCGCTCTCAGCGATTGGAAAAACACGCAGTGTTCTTGACTTGCTTCGGGAAGTTGTCGGTCAGGGTGCGATAGTGGCCGGCCGTCCCATGGCCCCCTGTCTCGACCACCACGATGTTCTTGAGCTTCAGGGCAGTCGTCTTGGCAGCGATGTCCTTGTGGTCGTCGTTATTCTGGATGGCATGAAAAAAGGATAAATTGATGGTCGGATTGGACTGCGCAAATTTGATCCAATCATCCGCACCTCCCAGGACAATGTCGAAGCCCCAAATCTCGCAGATGCTGGCCTTCATGGGCTCCATCTGGGCATGGATGGCGTTCCCCCCTCCGGAATGTCCGGCCAGCACAACCTTTCGGACCGTCGGGATGACCTTGTCGAGGGAATAGTTCGGGTCGTAGTTCCCCAGCCACTTCATGACGTGGTCCAGGAAGCAGTTCCCGCCCCCCCGGCTTCCCGGAAGATCCCGATATCGGCGTTCTGGATACTACCGTGTCCAGGGACGTCCCCCATGGTCGGGGCCACCAGCACGGCGTTCTTTCCAGAATCATTCACGTTCTCGCGAAGAGTAATATTCATAATATCTCCATGCCAGTATTGATTGATAGTTTTCCAGAGGCCCTGTTTGTTCCCATGGAAGAAGAGAATGACGTCGAGTTCTCTGGGATAGCCAAATCCGTTGGGGAGGAACACACCCGTGGGGTTGGTTTCGGGCAGCGCGATCGGAAAATACCAGGTGACACGCGAAGGCCCGTCGCTAGGAGGTCTCTCGGCCACGGGGACGGGCGGGGGGCCCTGAGGAAGTTGCTTCTCAAAGATGTCGGGAAGCTTGCCCACGACGGGACATTGGAAAGTTGCGCTCATCGCTAAACCTCGAGGTTTGGGGTGGAAATACTCCGAAGGCGTTTCAGACATTCATCGCGTCGTACTCGGCCGCCGTTGCGGCGCAGCGGCAGACGGCGACCACCACAACGGGTCTGACCCAGGCCGGGTTGGGCGCCGGTAACGAGCTGGTCTGGACAGGTCATGCCGCGAGCGGGTCATGAGTCTCGCGCCCAGCGCGGGCGAGTGAAGGATTTCGCCTTGCCCGGACGGCCCTATCGCCACTACGGCCGAATTGTCTTGACCGAGCTACGGGGGACGCCGTCTACAAACACGTCACAGCCGTCGCCGCCCCACACCAGGATCTGGTCGTCGTCTGTACAGGAGCGGTCCGTGTTTTTCTCAGCAAAGTCCAGTGCAGCCGTTCGGTCCATGGTCCATTCCAGAAGGGGGTTCAGTAGGGTCGACTGATGATCTCCGGCAATCGGCCAGAGTCGTCTCCTACTCCCCAATGCGCCATCTGCGCCCGAAACACACCAGGATCCGAAAAAAAATCTCCCACGTCCACCGAACCGTCTCACAAGAGCGCCAGTTCGGAATACGAAAAAGGGATTCTTCGCTTTGCTCGCTCCGGGACCGAAGCGCGCCACAGCCAGGGCGAACAAGCGACCGCCAGGGAATCCCTCCTTGGCGACAAGATAGCGAACCTATCATAACGCTTAAGCCTGACCCGACGGGATGTTTCTGTTCATATCCTCAGCACCGCCTACTTCAGCTTGTCGAGCATCTTCTTGAGTTCTGGGAGGTTGATCGGCTTGACGAGATGCCCATCGCAACCCGCCTCTCTCGATTGGATGCGGTCGCCTTCCTGGCCCCAACCGGTAATCGCGATGATGGTCGCGCTGCGTCCCCAGGAGTGCTCGCGAATCCGCCGCGTCGCGTCGTAACCGTTTAGGCCGGGCATCCCAACGTCCATGAGGATCACCTCAGGCTGGAATTCTTCCGCCTTCCCGACAGCCTGGATGCCATCATGAGCCGTACGGACTTCGTTACCCAGAAGGCTGAGCATCTTGGCCAGCGTAAGAGCCCCGTCCCGGTTGTCATCCACTACCAGGATCCGTCGCCCGTTCCCGGCCGACATAGGCACATCTTTCGCTGTTGCGGAAGCCGCTGGTTCGGAGAGCGTATCGAGGGCCGGGAGCTGCACAGTGAAGGTACTGCCTTTTCCGGGTCCATCGCTCTCGGCCGACACGCGGCCACCGTGCATCTCGACTAAGCCCTTCACAAGCGCGAGCCCAATGCCGAGTCCGCCCGTGGCTCGCTCGATGCTCCGGTCCACCTGCGAAAACATGTCGAACACGCGCGGCAGGTCGTCCGCGGGAATACCGATCCCATCGTCCCGCACCGCGACGACCACATCCTCACCCTGGCGGTTGGCGGTAAGCCAGATGTGACCTCCCGACCGCGTATACTTGGCGCTGTTGGTCAGCAAGTTCGAGAAAACCTGGGCGAGCCGGGTAAGGTCGGCGTTGAGGTAAAGTGGCTCCGTGGGAAGCAAGACCCTGAGCTCGTGGCCTCCGGCTTCGATGGAGGGTCGAGCCGTTTCGACAGCCGAGTCGATGACAGAGGCTAGCCGCACGCGCGCTCGTCGAAGTTCGATCTTGTTCTGGCCGATTCGGGCAATATCGAGGAGATCATCGATCAGCCGCACCATGTGCCCGAGCTGCCGGTCCATCATGGCACCAACTCGGGCGACGGTGTCGGCGTCGTTTCCGGCCAACCGCAGCAACTGGACACCGTTGCCCAGCGGCGCCAAAGGGTTGCGCAGCTCGTGCGCCAGAAGCGCCAGGAATTCGTCCTTGCGGCGATCGGCCGCTCGCAGCGCGGCTTCCACTTGTTTTCGCTGGGTGATATCACGCGCGATCTTGGACGCCCCGATGACCTGGCCGTCCTCGTCGAAAAGCGGAGAGACTGTCAGCGAGACGTCTATCCGCCGACCGTCCCTGGCAACCCGAACGGTCTCGAAATGCTCGACCCGTTCCCCGCGCCGGAGCCGCTCCAAGATCGCACGCTCCTCGTCCTGGCGCTCGGGCGGAATGATCAGAGTGATCGGCTGGCCGACCGCCTCCCCGGCAGTGTACCCGAATAGGCGCTCGGCTCCGGCATTCCACGATCGGATGACGCCGTCAAGCGTCTTGCTGACAATAGCATCCTCCGACGCCTCGACGATGGCAGCGAGCAGGATTCGGGATTGGTCTGCCAACTTGCGCTCGGTGACGTCACGGAAGACCAACACCGCCCCGAGCGTCGCGCCGGCGGCATCTCGAATCGGTGCGGCGCTATCATCGATCGGTCGTTCCTTGCCGTCCCGGGCAATCAGCACGGTATGGTTCGCCAACCCAACGACGGTCCCCTGCTGCAAGGCACGGATCGCGGGGTTCTCAACGGGTCGCCGGGTGCGTTCATTGACGATATGGAAAACCTCCGGTAAGGGGCGGCCGATTGCCTCGGCCTGTGGCCAGCCGGTCAGATTCTCCGCGACGCCGTTCATGAACGTCACTCGGCCTTCGGTGTCGGTGCTGATCACACCGTCGCCGATACTGGCCAGCGTAATTCGCAACCACTCGGACTGCTTCCGCAACGCTTCTTCGGCCTGCTGACAAGCCTGGAGAATGCTCTTGGCGTTCTGCAAGGCGACGGTCCGAAGCAACTTGTCCTCGTCATCCTCTACGGTCATCACGCCTCTCCGAGGATTTCCGACGCCAGTTCGGTGCCGAGCACCCGCGCCCGGATCTTCTCGAACGCCGTGTCGCGGCTGGTGGAGATGTCATCGAAGAAGGGCGAGAATCCGCAGTCATCGGTCGTGCCGAGCTGCTCCAAAGGGATGTACTCCGCAGCTTCGAGGACACGGTCTCGAACCTCTTCCGGACTCTCGATGCGCGGGTCGATCGGCGCGACGACGCCGACAAATACGTTTTGGCCAATTTTCATGTGTTCGCGAATAATCTTGAGAACCCTGACGCGATCCTTCTCGCCCGCCAAGGCGAGGTAGAAGTTCCCCGCCTGCAACTCGAACAGGCTGGGCAGCAGTTCAGCGTAATCGACGTCCCCGCTGTGTGTCGAGTCGCAGTCGCTGCCGGGGCACGTGTGTACGCCTATGCGCCTGCGCTCTTCAGCCGAGAATCGCGAGCAGCGCCAGGTTGTTAAGGTCGATGAAGCTGCGAAGCAGATCGCCGGCAGGGTCGAGCTTGACGGCGAGTCGGCCTTCCGTAAAGTCGATCTGAACCTTGTGCGCGCCCTTCTCCAGGCAAGCGCGGACCTCGGACTCATGTTCGTGCAGCAGGTCCTGAATGAACTGCTCCCTGGGATATCCCAGGATTTCATCGGCTGGATACATGAGGCTCATCGCCGAAGGTGAAATGACCGCCTGCTTGACTGGGACGTGGGCGTAACGCAGCGCCACGTCCAGGAAGCTATCCGCCCGTGTCTTATAGCGGAAAGGCCCGGCCGTGAGCCGCGGCATTCGGCGCGTGTGACCGGCCGAGAACGGAATCTTGAAGCCGTCGGGCGCAACGTTGTCTAGCCCATGCACGGGGTACGTCCAGAAGTTGTGGTATTTTCTCTGCTCGCCGTCGGAAATCACTGGCGAGCCTGTGGCTTCGAACCGCTCGATTGTTTCGCGGATCACTTCCTCGTAAATAAGCTCGAGACCGGGGTCCGCATCATCGACCTTCGAGACCGCTTCGAGAAGACGGCGGGGTCTCGGGATGCTCCCGATTGGTTCGGTTGGGATTCGCATGTGGCTGCCTCGTTCTCGTAGTCCCGGACGGCCGGTTTCGGCACCGCTCTCCGGGACTTTCTGCTCGGA
Organism: uncultured Planctomycetota bacterium; assembly: GCA_963779785.1. Lineage (GTDB taxonomy): Bacteria > Planctomycetota > Planctomycetia > Isosphaerales > Isosphaeraceae > CAVRFS01. Next base: position 108,689 of record CAWAAW010000011.1, on the reverse strand, counting down.
CATGCTTCCTTAACGGCTAAGCGCGGTAGAATCGCTCGGCCGTCGCAGACAATGAGCTAGCCAGTATATCTCTTCAGGCATCGCAAACACAGGTTTGCACGACGGCTGGGATAAAGTTCAAGTCCCCCCAAAACGGACGGCGGACGGGATTCCGGGGACGCCGTACTAACTCCGCAGCTTCGATGACACCCATCCCCGCTCTCGAATTAAGTATGATGTCCCAGGTATCCACCCGGTCGGCGCGTGCGATAAGTCATTGCTGGCCCCGACATTTCGAGGCGAGAAAGTTATGGAAGAAGAGATCGCCGAAATCGTTCGTGAACATGGCTGGTTCGCCGCGAGCATCAGCGACCACGCTCCGCCGTTCCTCTACTCGATCGGGCTCATGCAGACCTGGAACCATCCTGAGCTCGTCGTCTTCGGCTTGGACCCCAACGAGGCCCATGCTCTGTTCTCGGGGATGATCCGAGAGATTCGTGCCGGACGTTCGTTCGCGCAGAAGGGAGTTTACACTGTGGCTCTCGCTGAAGACCACAGTATCGGCCTCCGTCGCGTTCACCCGACTCAGCATTCCCTCTATCTGGGATTCGCTATGGGTTACTCCAGATACACCGGCCGGATCGGAGAGCTCGAGGCCGTCCAGGTCCTCTGGCCGGACTCCAGAGGACGGTTCCCCTTCGAGGTCGGATGCGACATTGGGGTCTATCAGTGCCAACCCCGGCTGGACATCGCGTTGACGCCCTCAGAGATTCGGGAATTCGAGCGCCTATGGGAGTAAAGCCGAGCGAAGAAACAAGTCGCCGCGAGAATTGGCGCGGATGGTCGAACGTAGGACGATGACGGAGCCCGGAACCAGTGGAGTCGGGATCGCACAGGTCACGCACGGCCGGTCGAGGCGGAAAAGGGCTCAGGAGCTAGCTCAGAAATTCCACTTCGGTTCCCAGCTCGGCTTGTGGGCCGCCGTCATGTACGCAGCGGCCTTCGCGGCTAGGTCAGGGTGCTGGGCGGCGACGTTCGTTGTCTCACCGGGGTCGTCGGCCAGGTTGTACAGCTCGGGCGTTGCGTCGGGTGCGTTGTTCACATTGTTGCGAACCGCCTTCCAAGGGCCAAACCGCACGGCTTGGGCACGTCCAGCACTGTGGTATTCCCAGTAGAGGTACTCGTGGACTGTCTGTCCAGGTTGGCCCAGCAGCGTGGGGACGATGCTCACGCCATCGCCGCCGGCAGGTTCCGGTACACCGGCAACATCGCATAGCGTCGGCAGGATATCCCAGTAGGCACCGATGAAGTCACTTGTCGTGCCAGGCTTGATCCGGCCCGGCCAGCGCGATGAATGGGGTGCGGATACCCCCCTCGTACAGGTCTTGCTTGTAGCCGCGCAGGGAGCCCGTGCTGCGGAAGAAGTCGGGGTCCGTCCCAGACAGCGCGAACACTGCGCCGTTGTCGCTGCCGAACAGCACAAGCGTGTGATCGTCCAGGCCGAGAGTCTTGAGCCGGTCCATGAGACGGCCGATGTCGCGGTCCATGCGCGTGATCATCGCGGCATAGGCCGCGCGCGGAGTCTCGTGGTTCGCGTAGTGCTTCGAGGTCCGCATCGGCATCTCGGGCCAGCGCCCCCGATACTCAGCAAGGGAATCTTCAGGCACCTGAAGCGAAACGTGAGGGATCGTGAAGGCCAGGTAGAGAAAGAACGGCTTGGCACGGTGCGCATCCACCCAGCGGAGCGCGTCCTCAGCCATCAAATCGTGCGCGTAGACCCGCCCCCCGGGTGCGATTGCACCAGACTGGCCGTAAGTATAGGGCGGGTTACCGAACAACGGCTCCTGCTTGTCGTCGCGCCAGAGGTAGGGCGGATAGTACGTATGTGCCATTCCCTGGCAAAGGTAGCCGTAATGATGGTCGAAACCGTAGTCAAGCGGGCTGCTGTGGTCCTCGGGCATACCGAGACCCCACTTGCCAACGATCGCCGTGGCGTAGCCTCCACGCTTCAGGAGCTGCGCTACGGTGACGGTGCCTGGCTCCATCGGGTGTTGGCCTTCAGCGCCAGGTTTGCGCTGCATGTTGTCGCGCACTGTCGCGTGGCCCAGATGTTTACCTGTAAGCAATGTACAACGGCTCGGCGCACAGACTGTGCAGCCAGCGTAGAAGTTCGTGAAGCGCATCCCTTCCGCGGCCACGCGGTCGAGATTCGGCGTCCTGATCTTCGCCTGCCCGTAGCAGCCAAGGTCGCCATACCCAAGGTCATCAGCCAGGATGAAGACGATGTTCGGCTTTGGCGCAGCCGCGCACACCGGACTGCTAGACGTGGCCAGAGCGAGGAGGGAAAGTGCGACGATTCTCATGGGGAGTTACTCCCGGTAAGCGAGCTGTAATCAGATCCGTCGAAGGACGCGCGGCGGGGAGGCAGTGTGGCCTCACTGAAGCGGTTCCTATTCTTGACAACGCGGCCGAGGAAATGCGAGTGCCAGCGGATACAAACGAGTGGTGATGCCGGTTTTGCCCATCATGCGTCCTCGCGTGGTGGCATCGCGTGCTGAGACGTGAGGAACGGTCTTCGATTCAGTGTCCACGCACCGAAGTCGACTGATCCGAAACAGCTTCGGTCGATGTGACCGACGCGCGCTGTCTAACGTCCAAGATCAGCGGTCCGCGAAGCGGATCCGCTGCGACCGCATGTTATGCAGTACCCCCGTGATCATCAGCCTCATCGGGCGGGTTACTGAGCATGCTGATGATGTGCCGGGCCAGATGGTCCCTAATCTCGCGGTGTCGTGGGACCGGCTGGGAAACCCCGGTCGTCGGGTTCCGGTACCAGTCGTGCCGCCCGCCATGGCGGACGAAGACGCATCCGAAGCCCTCGATCTTGCGGATCAGTTCGACCCGCTTCACGGGACCACCAATTCATCGACTTTCCGGATGGACGGAAGTTCGCCGCTCGCTAGATCCCGGTACAGGTCGACGAGATGTTCCTTCAGATCGTCCAGGGAGTCGCCCTGGGTCCAATAGTCGGGATAATCGAGCAGATATCCGAGGAAAGCATCCCCGTCCTGCCAATGCACGAATTTGATGGACTGCATAAAGGATCTCCGTGCCGATGTATGCGGATGGATTGTATCCCAGGACGACGCAGCCCGGCAATCTATTCCCCGCCACCAACCGCCCGATAACATTGGCCTGGCCGGCCGGAACACAGCAATCGAGCATCCAGAAACCGCCGCGGGGACCGATCTCTGATCCGGCAGCGCTTTCAATCGTTTGGACGGCAGCGCTCGGGGTTCTTGTTGCCAGAACGTCGATGAGACCGTTAATTTCTCTGTCTTGTTCCGGGGAACACGATCGTTTTGGGGATTCCGGGGATACCATACCTAACTCCGCAGCTTCGATTACACCCGTCCCCAGCTCACGAATTAGGTATGGTGTCACCGGAATCCGCCGTCCGCTGCAGCGCCAGGTTAGGCGTCTCCCTCTTCGTCGAGCATGCCCAGCCGCCGCCGCACTTCCTCATTGCCGAGGTCATGGAGCTTCTGGCGGAGCCGCGACGGGTCCAATTCGGCCCAGACCAGCCCACAAGCCGCGCAGGCGGCCGGCGCGGTCGTGAGCGACACCTCGGGAAACTGCAGGCTGAGGGAGAAGAGACGCAGCTCCTCCGGCCGAAACCCGAACCGGCCGGCGTATTGAATGATCCGTGGATCACCAACTCCTTGCCGCAGCGCGGGCACCGTTCGGCCTCCGCCATCGCTCCACCACCCCGCCTAACAATTGATTATCCGGCCGGTCGGGCATGGTTTTTCGCGCCGTTGAACCCAGTCGTCAAAGCATTGTTCCTCGATTCGACCCCTGCGTCAAGCGGCCACTCACCGTTCCCACCAATTCCAGCCCGGCTCCAAACCGTCACCAAAACCCGCCATCAATCTGTCGAACGGGGATTAAGACCGAAGCGAGAAAACCGGGGTTGTTTTGTTGGGCGCGGGTCTCCAGAACCCGCCCGTGACTTAGACCGCAGGTCTCCCGGTTGTTCCTGTGCCGGCGACCTTCGGTCAGGCGCTCCGGCGGGGTCGGAGACCCACGCCGAACAATGAATGGCTGTGCACAGCCGGTATCCTTGCTAAAGACTCAAAAAATCGAAAGAATCTTTGACGCCGGACACGACGTTTCGTCGCGCTGAGAGAGCCACGTTCACAAGCCTTCTTGCCAGTGGAACGGCCATGAACAAAGAAACCCTGTTCGATGAAGCGTTATCCCGGTCTCCCGAGGAACGTGCCGCGTTTCTCGATCAAGCTTGCGTGGGCCGGCCGGAACTCCGTGCGGCCGTCGAGGCGCTGCTGGCGGCTCACGAAAAGTCGGGCGACATCCTCGACAGGCTCGTGGCCGGGATTGCGGATTTCGGATCTGGCCAGGCCCGACCGGTCGCCACCAGCGACGACGAGACTTCCGTGGCAGACGACGCATCGGCCACATCCACCAAGACCTTCGACTACGGCCCGATATCCAAGCCCGGCGGCATGATCGCGGGCCGGTATACGCTGCAAGAAAAGATCGGCGAAGGGGGCATGGGCGAGGTCTGGGTCGCCAAGCAGACCGAGCCGGTCAAGCGAAAAGTGGCCCTGAAGCTGATCAAGACCGGGATGGATTCGCGCGCGGTGCTCCATCGCTTCGACCAGGAGCGTCAGGCGCTGGCGCTGATGGATCATCCCAACATCGCCAAGGTCCTTGACGGTGGCCTCACGCCCACCGGCCAGCCGTTCTTCGTCATGGAGCTGGTCAACGGCCTGCTGTTGACCAAGTTCTGCGATGAAGCCAGGCTGACGACCAAAGAACGCCTCGAACTCTTCGTGGCGATCTGCCAGGCAGTGCAGCACGCCCACCAGAAGGGCATCGTCCACCGCGACCTCAAGCCGGCCAACATCCTGGTCACGATCGTCGACGGCAAGCCGGTGCCCAAGGTGATCGACTTCGGCGTGGCCAAGGCGACCGCCGGCAAGTTGACCGACGTCTCGCTCTCCACCCAGTTCGGTGCGGTGGTTGGCACGCTGGAATACATGTCGCCGGAACAGGCGAGTTTCTCGGGCGAGGACATCGACACGCGGGCGGACATCTACTCGCTGGGAGTGATTCTGTACGAGCTGCTGACCGGTCTGCGTCCGATCGACGCCAAGCGGCTGAGGAAGGCGGCGCTGACGGAGATGGTCCGGATCATCCGCGAGGAAGAACCCGCGAAGCCGAGCACGCGGCTCTCGACCGATGAGTCGCTCCCCTCGACGGCGGCGCTCCGGCACACCGAGCCTCGAAAACTGATGGCGCTCTTGCGTGGCGAGCTCGACTGGGTGGTGATGAAGTGCCTGGAAAAACATCGCGAACGGCGTTACGAGACCGTCAATGGCCTGGCGCACGACATTCAGCGGTACCTTGCCGACGAGCCGGTCGAGGCGCGTCCGCCGAGCGCAGGGTATCGCCTTCGCAAGTTCCTCCGCCGGCACAAGGGGCAGGTGATCGCGGCGAGTCTGGTCCTGGTGGCGTTGGTGGCCGGCATGGCAGGCACGACCTGGGGGCTGATTCGCGAGGCCAAAGCCAACGTCGAACTGAGCGCCGCCAACACAAAGATCGAGGCCCGCTACAACCTCGCCGTCGACGCCATCAAGACGTTCCACACCGGAGTCAGCGAGGACTTCCTGCTCAAGGAGGAGAAATTCAAGGAGTTACGCGATCGGCTGCTGAAGTCGGCCGGCGACTTCTACGGTAAGCTCGGCGCTTTACTCGGCAAGGAGACAGACCTAGCCTCGCGTCGGGCACTGGCCCAGGCCAACTTCGAGCTGGCTGACCTGATCGACAAGGTCGGCACTCCGGAGGACGCGCTGGCCGCTCACCGGCAGGTCCTCGCCGCCCGCGAGGCGCTGGCGGCCGGATCGCGGGCCGATCCGGAGATCAAGGCCGATGTGGCGCGCAGCCTGACTGCCGTCAGCACTTTGCTTGGGTCCACCGGAAAAACCAAGGAGGCCGAGGCAATGTACCGCAAGGCAGAGACCCTGCTGGTCGAACTGGCCCCGACGATCGCGGAGGATGCCGCAGTTCGGGTTGCCCTGGCTGACTGCCGGCGGCGTCTCGGATATCTGCTCGAAAAGGAGGGCCGTTACGACGAGGCCTTGTCGCTCTATCGCCAGGCGCGTGCGGACCTCGAGGCGCTCGCCGACGCACCCGGGGCGACGGCCGAATTGAGGCGGGACCTGGTGATCACGGTCAACCGCACCGGCGCCGTGCTCCGCGACACGGGCAAGCCGGCGGAGGCGGAGGCGGAACTCCGCAAGGCGTTGGCGCTCCAGCAGAAGCTGGTCGACGACAACCCCACGGACACCGAATTACGAAGCCACCTGGCGAACGGCCACAACAACCTCGGCATGGTGCTGTACTATACGGCGAGGCCATCCCAAGCGCTGGCCGAGTCGCGCGAGGCGCTGGCTCTTCACCTGAAGCTGGCCGACGACAATCCCGCCGTCACCCAATTCCGCAGCGCACTGGCGGAAGTCCACAGCAACCTCGTCATCGTGCTGTCGGAAATCGGCAAGCTAGCGGAAGCGGAGATCGAGAACCGCAAGGCGCTGGCGCATCCGGCAGAAGTTGGCCGACGACAACCCCGCCGTGACCAAATTCCAATACAACCTGGCGGGCAGTTACAACAACCTCGCCCACATGTTGCAGAGGGCGGGAAAGCTAGTGGAAGCGGAGGCCGAGCTCCGCCACAGTCTCGCGATCAAACAGAAGTTGGCCGACGACAACCCCAAGGTCCCCGACTACCGCGAAAGCGTCGCCTTGGCCCTCCACAACCTCGGCGAACTTGCCCACTCGCTCGGCCGGGAAGCCGAGGCGCACGACGACTACGACCAAGCGATCGCCCTCCGCGAACGGTTAGTCGCGGAGAACCCGAAGAGGACGTTGTACCGCAGCAGCATGGCCGACGCGTTGCGCAGGCGCGGGCTGGCCCGCCGCGCTCTGGGCGACCCTGCCAGTGCCGCGGCCGATGTCCGGCGAGCGCTGGGTCTGTACGAGGGGCTGCCTTCGCGATCGGCCGATGAGTGGTTCGAGACGGCCTGCTGTCACGCGGCGCTGGCGAGCCTGGCCGGGCGTGACGGCGGGGGTGTCGGCCGCCGAAGGGACGGCCGAGGCCGACCACGCGATGGCCCTGATCCGGAAGGCTGTCGACATGGGCTACCGCGATAGCGAAGCCTTCCGGACCGACTGGGCCCTCGACCCGATACGCGACCGGGAGGATTTCAAGAAAACGCTCGCGGAGCTGGAGAAGACACCTCCCGCCAAGCCGAAGTGAGCAAGCGGCACCGCGGTCGTGACGGCTTCAGAATGGACTGATGAATACTCGGTCGGCCAAACTGCGTGTTCATCGTGATTTCGATGCGGGAAACCATCGTCGAGCAGGGCCAACGCCAACCTTTCATCATGGCGTAGGGCGGTTACGCGAGCCGCGATGCCGTCGGGCGTTACAAGAAAGGGCCGGGGGGTAATGGGATAGCCCGACGTGCGATGATCCTTGCGCAACTGGCGCTCGGTCCGCTGCCGGAGGCGGTGCCGGTCGGAATAAACAATGAGGGTATCCCGATCCGGGATGCCGGCCCGAAACGGGCTCCCGAGCGGGCCGGAAAACAGCCGGTGCAAATCGGGATGGAGGAGTCGGCTCGACGCCAACCCGTCGCTGGTTGCGACAATGATCAAGCGTCCCCCGTCCCGCTGCCGTGCCCCTTCCAGCTTGGTCGGCCAGCCGAGCTGGCACAGATTCGTGACGGCCACTTCGTGAACGGCCTGAGCATCCGTCTGCCATCGGTCCGCGTCATGGGTGGTCACGAACCGGAAAATGTCTTTGCTCCGTAGGGCGTAACAGATCACGACATCGGCGAGCCATTCATTCACGAGCGAATACTGGCTGGCGGAGTCGGAATTGAGGTAGCTGCGAGGCTTGAATAACGGGAAGCAGGCGAGTTCGCGCCTCTTCCCAAGTTTCCTGCCCGAGCGCCAGATCCATGGATTGACCGAGGCTCTGCACGAAATGCTGGATGATTTGGTCCCGACGGGTAGGCGCCGCGCGAACCTCTCGATGGAGGTTGCTCAGATACACGACTCGGTTGCGCCCGCGGATCCCTTTCTCGTCGAATTGAAAGTCGTGCTCGGGATGTCGCTGCCGCAACAGCGCCAGCACCTCGTTGGTCAGTTGTCGCAGAGCGAGCTCTTCGTCGCGCGTGATCTCTAAGGTGGTCAGTAATTGCTCAAAGGTCGGGTTCCAGATGTGGCGCTCCGCCGCCGGGACCTGGCTGCTGGCGAAGAGCACCACATCACCGCCCGCGATCAGCCAGTAATGGCCTCCTTCGCCCTCCTTTTGCACATCGGCCTTGAAGGCGTAGTGGCGCAGCGTCGGATCGCGGCGGATGTCGCCCCCCTCCATCTGCGGGAGCGCCTGGTTGAGGATCTTGGGAAGTTCGTCGGCCAGTCGATCGCTGTCCACGCTGACCGGCATCAGGGAAATCCACAGCCCGACATCGTCGCGGTCATGGGGGCCGAATCCACAGGAGCGCGCTTCGTCTTGTTGCACCTGGTCCCAGTAGGCTGGGTACTCAAGCCGGTACACTCCCGCGGGATGAAGGAACTTCTTCCACTGGATCGATAACATGATTCAGTCAGATTTTGCGGACATCAACGAAGACTAAGGAACGGGATGGAAATCACTTCGCGATTGGAGTCCAAGGCATCGCGCGAAAACCACTTCACGAGCCCCGCAGGGGCTAAGGTAAAAAGCCAGGGGCGGTTCCCGCCCCTGGAACACCTCTCTTGAAGATACCACTCCTCACGATTCAATGCACCCCCCAAGAATGCCGGCTTCGAACGCGGAGCCGACTGAGCGCCTCGCACCGATTGGTCGGGTCGCTCCCAAACTGATGTGGCGTCGCCGCTGGTTATGCCGCTCGCGGGCTCAATTGAGACATTCCCTGACCCCGGGAGCCAAAAGGACGCGCTTGCCTCCGCGAGCAGTATAAACGGTCACGCGCCACGGCGTGCATTTCGACGAGCCCCGCTGCGACTTGCGAGGGATCGATCGTGGTGCCGTCACGGGATGTTTTGAGCGGGTTATTTTCCCCCGTCCGCGCGGTGCTTTACCAGCCCCTCGAAAGCAATCCGTGTAAACATGCCGCCCGTGAATAGGCCCTTGGCCCAGGTTGCGTCGAGGTCCTTGGTGGGTTTGGCGGCGACCACTTCATCGATCGTCTTGCCGGAGTCGAGCATCGGCGCGAGCCGGTCGTGAACGGTTATCAGCATTTTGCGAAAAGCGGCCAGGTCGGCCGAGGTGGCCATCGGGCCATGTCCGGGGATGATCTTGGTCTTGGATCCGGCGAGTTTGAGGATGCGGTCGCACGCGGCGATCATGCCGCCGATCCAGCCGCGACTTGACGCGTCGATATTGGGGTAAAAGCCGTTCGAGAAGAGATCGCCGGTGTGGATCACGTCGCGTGACTTGAAGTGGATGATCAAATCGCCGTCGGTGTGCGCGGGGGGAACCGCGGTCAGGTCGATCGTTTCCTCGCCGACGTGCAGGCTAGCCTCGTCGAGAGTCAGGACCGGCAACGCGATCGGGGGTGAAGCTGGGGTCGTCATCTTGAAGGCCTCGGTGTACTGATCCGTTGAGAGTCGCTTGCGCGTCGCGGCCGTGGCGACGATCGTGGCTCCGTCGCGGCCGAAGACTTGATTGCCGCCCGCGTGGTCGAAGTGCCAGTGGGTGTTCACCAGCGTCGAGATCGGCTTACCGCCGATCCGTTTGGCTGTGTCGAGGATCTCCTGCCCTCGCGCGGGGATCCCCGAATCGACGACGAACAAACCGTCCGGCCCATGGAGAACAGCGACGTTGCCACCAGGCCCCGAGATCAAGTCGAGGCCTGCGGTGATGTTTGCGACCGAGATCGGGATCTTGCTCAACGTGGGACCGATCTTGGCGATGAGGGCCGCGGGATCGGAATCATCCTTGGGATCCTCGCCTCGCGCCCGGCCCGAGAGAACGACTGCGCCGGCCGTCCCGAGGCCCTTCCATAAGAATTCGCGTCTGTGAATCATGAACTTCCTCCTGCATGGAAAAATTGGTGGCATGTCAGTTTATTGGCCGTCGATCCAACGCCATCCGCCGGCCGAGCTCCTCTCGATAGGCTTCCATCGCGTGTCGCCGCAGGCTCAAGAAAGCGCACTGGGCCTCGCGCCGGCAATCGATCAACCCGGCTTCCGATAACTCTTTCAGATGATGAGAGATCGTCGCCTGCGAGATGGGAAACTCCTGAACCAGCGCCTTGCACGCTAGTTCGCCTCTCTCCCTCGCGATCCGTTCCAGAATCGCGAATCGTTGAGGGTCGGCCAGCAGCTTTCGCCACCTGGTGGAATTGTTCCTGTGTCATGTTCGCCGCGCCCAACCGCCCTATTTCGATGTCGATCAATATAGACAACCATCGAAGGAGCGTCAAGACCGAGAGGACAAAAGGCCAGGGAGCGTTGTTTTGTTATTGTGCGGGCGGTGCAAACGGATCGTCTCCTGGCGACGGGTTTGGCGTGAGAACTGCCGCCGGACCTTTGACAGACTCTTATGGTGGACTGATGAAAAGTTGGCCTTGATCGACCTCGGAGCACTGGATTCGAGACCGTGTTTTTGAAGCGCGCCAACGGTACGTCCCCCCCTTACGACGGGGGGCAGGGGGGGTTAAGAGGCATAGCCAGTACGTTGGGCCCATGCGACAATTCCGCGGAGGACAGCCCGTCCCGGAACCGCACCAGGCTGTGGTTACGCGGGGATACCCCCCCTGCCCCCCCTTTCAAGGGGGGGACGACGCGTAACGGAATCCGGACGAAGACAAGGCTCGTGCAAGACGAACTTTTCAACACCCCAGCTCCGTCTCCCGATCTCGGTTCTCGCCTTGTGCTCGGACCGTTGCGAAAGAAATGAAACAACGCATGGTTAATTGCGACCGCATTCCACTGCGCACGCCGCGAGTGCCGGTAGCGCGATCGTGTTTCCGTTTGGCTTGAGCGTGATGGTTTTTACGCGTTCGGCACCGACCGTGTGATTCATCACGTCGACTTGGCGCATGTCGCGAGTGTCGCAGACGGCTTCGGCCGTCATGAGCGACAGCTTCTCGCCGAACTCGGATAAATCGAGATTCAGCGTCACCGGCTCGCGGCGGAGATTGACCGCGAAAACGCACAGTCTTTCGCACTTTTCGTCGGTGCATGCCATCAGATCGAGGCCTTGGGGAAGCTTGCCTGACTTGCACCGGGATGGTCTTGGCGTGATCGGCGTAAAGCTTCATCACATAATAGCTGGGTCTCTTGATCAAGCCCGCGGGAGTCGTGCCGATGATCCCGCTACAGTAGCTGTTGGTCATGTTGGAACGGCAGGCCATCTCCACGACGTTGGCGTAGCGACACATCAAGTTAAGATACTGCGCGTTCCACAACGCACCTTCCAGTGTCAGCATTTTGCCCCGCAGTAATCCCCAATCGCCGGCCGTGAAATTCCACTCAGTCACGGCGAGCCGAAGGTGCCCGCAACCCGGCGTTGTTGCGATCAGCTTCGAGAGCTTCTGAAAATCGGCCTCGCAATAAGCGAGGTCGCGGGTGTAGTGGTGAGGCGCGACATGCGTGAGGTCCTTTCCCAGCACTTCGAACACTTTTGGCGAAGGGAATGACGACAGGATCGCAATACCGAGGATCGACCTTCTTCATCGCAGCGATGAATTCCTGGCATTTTTTAATGTAAGCATCATCATCACCGCTCAGCTCGTTGCCAAGCTGCCAGTATTTCACCTTGTAGGGCGCGGGATGACCATCGGCCGCGCGGCGGGCTCCCCAGGTTGTGTCTGCCGCGCCGTTGCAGTAATCGACGAGGTCGGCCGCGCTCGCGGCTCCATCGGAAAAGCTCACGCAAACCAATGGCTCGGCGCCGACGAGCTCGCAGAACTCACAGAACTCGCCGATGCCTACGTCGTTCGAGTCGATTCGGCCCCAATTTGTGTTGTGGAATGGCACGCGAAGATCGCGATCACCGATTCCTCCCTTCCAGCGATATGCGCCGGGATCAACAGCACTCCCTCCCCAGCGAATCACCGCCGGCCGAGATTCCTTGATTGCTTCCACCACATCGCTCCGCCAGCCCCGACGGTTTTGCTCGGGCATCAGCGAGACCTTATCGACCCAAAGGCTCCCATTGCCTTGGACTCGAATCTCAATCATCGCCCGATCAGTCGTGCCGTTGGCCTTCAGAACGCCGGTAACACGAGTCCAGCGCGTTCGTCGACTTCTCGAGTTCAACGACGGCGAGTTCTCAGGTTGCTTCCATCAGGCTGATTGGCCTTCAGCAGCGCTTGTGCGTGAAGTTCGCCTTCGCCTCGAACGAAAGCCGAGAAGTGATAAGACTCTCCCGTTTTCACGGCCAAGCCCGATTGGGTCAGCCCGGCCCATCGATCGTTTCGAGCCGTGATTCGGGCACATTGCGGCCCGTTGAAAGCGCCGGTGCTCTCGATGGACCAATCCTCGCTCTTGTCCCACGCTTGATCGCAAAACGTCGCGGAGCCATCGTAATAAACCCACTTGGCCGCGGGCACCACGCCTTCGAACCCGCGATCGTTGATCATCTCGGCCCTCATTCCGGGAACCAGGTCGTCGAGAAGCTCGATGAAGTTGCCGAACAACATCGGGTTAATGCGACCGCCGTGCAAAGGACGCGCGGAGATCCTGACGGACACCTCGTCGGCCATCGCAGTCGCACTCAGATTAGCGGCAAAAAGTATGAGAGCACAGATGTGCAGGCAGCGTCGACATCTCATGGACAAATCCCCGAAGTTCACGCGCGTCGCTTTGACATCATCGAGCTGCCCGGCCGGGCGCACGCCCCGGCCCTGGCGTTTGGTCAGCGAATCGCCGAGCTCGGCGCGAGCTCGCTCGGCGACGGCGAGCAATCGCTGGACGATCTCGGGATGCCGCGCGGCGACGTCGGTTGTCTCGCCCAGATCGCTCGCCAGATCGTAAAGCTCGGGCTGAAGGATTTTTTTCGTTTGATACTTTGCCGGGATTCCGCCGTGGCCGCCGGGATGTCCGGCGAGCGAGCGATAGGTGTGGGGAAGCTGAAGCTTCCAGCGGCCGTCGCCGCTGACGACCGCCTGAAGCTGATTCTGTTCGTAGTAGTACAGGTAGGCGTCGTGCGGGTTGGTCGCGCCGGGTTGGCCGGACAGAGAGCGGCCAGACATCGAGGCCGTCGATCGTGTGCCGGGGCAGCTCGGCGCCGACGAGCCGGGCGATGGTCGGCAGCAGGTCGATGGTCATGAGCATCGCGTCGGACGTGGTGCCGGCCGGGATCTTACCCGGCCATCGCATGATGCAAGGCACGCGCACGCCCCCTTCCCAGCAAGTTCCTTTGCCCTCGCGGAGCGAGCCCGGCCGTGCCGGCATGATCGCCGTAGGAGAGCCAGGGGCCGTTGTCGGTCGTGAAGATGACGAGCGTGTTCTCGCTCCACTCCGTTGGCCTCGAGCGCCCGAAGGACTTCGCCCACCGACGCGTCGATCTCCTGGATCACGTCGCCATAGAGCCCCTGCCGCGACTTGCCCCGATATCGCGTCACTGACGTGGAGCGGCACGTGCGGCATCGAGTGCGCGAGGTAGAAGAAGAAGGGCTGATCCTTGTGGCGATTGATGAACGAGACGGCGCGCTCGGTGTAGAGGCCGGTCAGCCGGCATTGGTCTTCGGCCGTGACTTCGGAATCGACGATCCTGGTCTCCCTCGATCAAGGGAGCGGAGGATAGTCGCCCGGCTTCGCCTCCGGGTGGGATGGCCACATGTCGTTGGAATAGGGAAGGCCGAGGTATTCGTCAAACCCGTGGTGAATCGGCAAGAACCGGGGATGATGGCCGAGGTGCCACTTGCCGGCCATGCCGGTGGCGTATCCCTGCCGCTTGAGGAGCTCGGCGAGGGTCGTCTCGCCGTCGGCGATCCCGTGCTTGGCCTTGGGCCCGAGGGCGCCGTGGATGCCGATCCGGTTGGGGTAGCAGCCGGTGAGCAAGGCCGTGCGCGAGGCCGAACAGACCGGCTGGGCGACGTGGAAATTGGTGAACCGCCGCCCTTCGCGGGCGAGCCGGTCGAGGTTCGGCGTCTCGAAAGCCCTTGGCGCCGAAGCAGCCGACGTCGCCGTATCCTTGATCGTCGGTGAAGATGATGACGATATTGGGCGGCCGGTCCGCCGCGCGCAACGGTGTAACGCCGACCAGCACACTGGCCACGACCAGTATTCCGAGACGGTAAGTCTTCATCACAGCCCTCCCGGCAGATCCTCCCTTTCCCTTGACAGGGGAGGAACCGCGCATCAATGGTCTACCGGTGCTTCACTTGGTGATCGTTCCTGATGCCTGACGTCTCGGCTCGTCAAAGCACCCCGAGAATCGCCTCGATTATAGAAGGAGCGACCGCGGAGAGCAAAGCATCGGCAATCGATTCCAACGAGTTGCACCCTGCGGCGCCTCACCTCTTCAGCTACCAAACCTCCGCACTGAACGCGACCAGGCAACCGGCCTCCTTGCGTTGATCGAGCATCGCGGAGGCAAGCGCTCAGCCAATCCTTGATCCCGAGCCGTTTGAGCGTGCGACCCGGATCGGGTACGATCACGAATCCTCCGCGGATTGTGGGCCGCCACTCGTCCGGACCGGGGTAAATCAGCTTGTCGGTAGAGCGTTGCCATGAACGACATGTTAGAGCAGCCGGACGATGATGTGATTAACTCAAACGATCTCGTGGATGATCCGCACGGCAGTCTGCCGCGACGGGCGATCTTGAAAGCTCTGACGGCACTCGGAGTCGGCACGCATGACGTTCCGGCGCGCTCTGGCGGTGCAGGCCGCCCAGGGGCTCGCGGTCACGCCGGACATGATCAAGCAGGCCGAGTGGATCGCGGGGCTGGACCTGACCGCGGAGGAACGAACGAGTACGGCCCGCTCGCTGCAGCGGACCCTTCAATCGTTCGCGGAGCTACGAAAGTTCCCGATCGGCTACGACGTGGCGCCGGCCTTGACGTTCTTCCCGGCTCCGCCACGCCCGGCGACGGGAATCCGGCGGAATCAAGCCGTGGCGGCTGAGATTCATACCGGCCGGCGTCCCGACTCCGAGGAGGCGCTCGCCTTTCTGCCGGTCACGGAGCTTTCCGCCTTGATCCGAAGCCGGGCGGTGAGCTCGACCGAGCTGACCAAGCTGTATCTGGCACGTTTGAAGCGTTTCAACGGGCTCTTGAAGTGCGTCGTGACCTTCACCGAGGACCTGGCGCTGAAACAGGCGGCGCAAGCCGACCAGGAGATTGCGTCGGGAGCCTATCGTGGCCCATTGCACGGCATTCCCTGGGGTGCCAAGGACCTGATCGCCTATCCAGGATACCCGACGACCTGGGGTGCGACGCCGTTCAAGGATCGAGTGATCGACGAGAAGGCGAGCGTGGCCGCCCGGCTCGAGGAGGCGGGGGCCGTGATGCTGGCCAAGCTCACGCTCGGGGCACTGGCGCAGGGCGACCTCTGGTTCGGCGGACGGACGCGCAGTCCGTGGGACCCTCGGAACGGGTCGAGCGGGTCGTCGGCCGGCTCGGCTTCGGCGGTCGCGGCCGGTCTCGTCGGCTTCGCGATCGGCAGCGAGACGCTCGGCAGCATCGTCTCGCCCTGCCGGGCCTGTGGCGCGACCGGCCTGCGTCCCACGTTCGGCCGAGTCAGCCGGCACGGTTGCATGACGCTCGCGTGGTCGATGGACAAGCTCGGTCCGATCACTCGCTCAGTGGAAGACTGCGCCCTGGTTCTCGACGCCATCCACGGCGCCGACGGCCTCGACACGGCCGCCGTCGACCAGCCTTTCGTCTGGCCGCCTCAAGTCAGCCTCGAGGGCCTGAAGGTGGGCTACATCGAGGATCGCAACCGACCGACCGAGGAGCGCGAAGAGCTCAAGGTTCTCCGTAAACTGGGCTTCACGCTGGTGCCGATGACCCTCCCGGACGACATCCCGGTCGGGGCGATCACACTGATGCTGGGGACTGAGGCCGCCGCCGTCTTTGACGAGCTGACGCGAAAACATATCTCGGAAGGGTTGAATACATGGCCCGACACGTTCCGTCAGGGTCAATTCGTCCCGGCTGTCGAGTATCTTCGAGCAGCCCGCGTACGCACCAAGCTCATGCAGCGCGATGGCCGAGCGCATGGCGGCCGTCGACTTGTACGTCGGCTCCGGGCAAGACCTGGTCGATCACCAACCTGACCGGCCACCCGACCGTCGTCTTTCCGATGGGATTCCGGGAGCGTAATGGCCGGATGATCCCGGGCTCGGTGACCCTCACGGGACGACTCTACGACGAGTCAACCTTACTGGCTGTCGCCCGAGCCTTCCAGCAGGCGACCGGCGACCACCTCAGGCAGCCGCCGCTCGAACGTTACCTGGCGGAACTGCGCGAATGACGAGTAGAATCGAATGGAAACCAAGCGATTCTCTCCTTATTTGTCGAAGGACTAAACCCATGCGTCCAGAAGACCTATCGGATTCTGCGGGCTCAGCCGTTCGTCCCTTTCCGCATTCACATGACGGACGGCAAAGTTTTACGACATCGTTCATCCTGAGGCAGTCTTGGTGTTTCAGACCCGCGCGATCATCGGCTTGCGGCCCGACCCGAGAGAATATTTATTACAATCGATCGGAGCAATTCGCCATGCTTCATATTGTCCGCACTTCGGAGATTCCCCCGGTCGAGTCGGAGCAGACGTCGTCCCCCGCCAGTTGAGAGCCGCGATCGCCGACGACGAGGGCCAGGCCCGCGCCTACTCCACGATCATCTCGCCGTTCATGACCATCCAGTGGCCGGGGAACGTGCAAAGGTAGGGATAACGGCCGGGTTTGGTCGGGGCGCGGAAGTTGATCGAGAATTGCTCGCCGGGCGCCACGATGTCCGTGTAGGCGAGCACGTCATCGGTCTTGGGGACATAGTGACGCAGCACCGCGTCGGGCTCGGCGATGATCTTGTTGACCAGGTCGCCGACGCGTGCCAAGGTCCCCTGCCCCGCGAGCACCCAGTTGTGCGGCACGACGTCGGGGTTGAGGAAACGTGATCCGGATCGGCTCGCCGCGTGCGACCTTGAACGAGCGGACGGTATAGCTCAGGTTCTTGCCGGCCTCGATCTGTGATTTTGCGGGCACCCTTGATCTCCCGTCGCCATGGGTTTGGCGCCGGCTTGTGGGAAAGGGCGACCATGTCGGCGAGGATCGGGTGAGCGGCGATCGTTTTGGCGATCGGCTGGTAGCCTGGGAACCCGGTGAAGGGAGCCCGCGAGCCGATGCACGGTCGCGAACAGGTCGAGCGGCGGCCCGGCCGCGTTCGGTCGCACATGGAGGTGCAGTTGATTGACCGGCTGCAGGTCGGGGATCTCCAGGAACAGCGTTCGCCCGTCGGCCAGCACATGGGCCGACCGGATCGCCAGCCGGGTCGTGTCCTGGCTGGCCCGGGTGCCGCATCGGAGAGCTCGGATGAGCCGTATGCCCGGAGGAGTAGCGGTAATTCCAGGCCTGCACGAAATGCCGATTCGGCGCGTTCGGCGAAGTCGCGGTCCAGCGGCCGGGAGAAGGTCAACAAAACACCGTTCTCATGAGCGTGGAAGGCGACCGGCAGTTGGACGGGCTCGCCAGTGTATCGCACTCGCTGAAAGCAGCCGTCGTCGGGTGTGTATGTGCCCCAGCCGGCGGTACCCGAGACATAGAGCTGCCCGTCCTTGGGGTTGAACCGCCCCCGGTGGGCGCCGGAGAGAAACTCGCCGGGCAAAGGAACGGCCGCGCCCCTGGGCCTGGCCGTCGACCTTCTCGCGCAGCAAGAGGAAGTGCGCGCCGGCCCCGAAGGAGAAGTGCAGTAACTGCCCTTGCAAGGGTCCAAATCGACCGTCGGGCACCCAGACCTGCCCGCTAGCTGGAGTTATCCAGCCCGCGGGGCAAATAGACCAAGCGGGAGGTCCGGGCGGCCGGTTCCCTTTCGGTCCGCCGTAACCGTAGTGGCCGCCCGGTCGGATTTCACTCACCGATGAGGCCAGACCCAATCCCCCTCGGATGAAGGGACCGTGATCGTGCCATCAGGGCCGAGTCCCAGGCCGTCGGGGTTGCGGAAGCCGGTCGCGATCGTCTCGACGGATCGGCCGTCGGCGCTGATCCTCAAGAGGCCCTGCTTGCCCGAGACCGTGTAAAAGCGGCCGGATGAATCGCGCTGGAGTCCGCAGATGAAATCGTGACCGGCCGGCGATGTCTCGTACTCGTTGGTGAAGCATTCGTAGAAGTCGGCCTCGCCGTCGCCGTTGAGATCGTGCAGGCGGGTGATCTGGTCGCGGCCGAGCACGTGGACCAGGCCGTCGGCGATGCACCAGGCCGAGTGCCTGATGGAGCCCCGAGGCGAACCGCCGCCATCGCACGTGATCGAGCGAGCCGTCGATCCCCTCGACGCGCCAGACGTCACCCTGGATGGTGCAGATCATGGCCGTGCCGTCGGGGAAGAAGTCATGGTCGCCGAAGAAAAGGAGGGCGTTCCACGGGTTGTGGAGCGGGAGTTCGATCGTGTCCACCACGTAGGGCCAGTTTCCCGAAGGCCCGAGCTTCCCGCCGGTTGGGATCACCTGGGGCCACTGGGCCGGTCCGCCGCGTGTGTAGGCAATCAGAGGATGCTTGGTCTGCCGGCGCGACGACCCTTGTGAATCGGCCGTTTTCGACCCAAGGCGCGTCGAGCAACTCCTGGTCGCCGATGCGGTAGGCGAAGACGACTCGCTTCCCGTGCCGGTAAAAGCCGTGGTAGACGAACGGCTTGTCGGGCTTGTGGCCCTCGGGCCTGGGCATCGGCGTTCCGTCCAGGATCAGGCCGTCCATGAAACCATGGCGGGTGGCCGAAAATTTGACGAAGCCGCCACTCCAGACGGCTTCATAGCAGAGCGTCTGCGGATTGAAGCAGACGGACAGTTCGCCGCGATCACCCAGCCGCACGCACACGCCCTTGGGAACCGTGACGCCCGCTCCGACGGAAAACGCCGCTCTGGACCGTGCCCAGGTCGGTCCGGTTCCAACGATCATCGGCCCAGGTCTGCTTCATTCTGGTTGCCCCAATGGCCCATGTCGCCCGCCGTCCAGTCCCGGAAACTGTGGCAAGAGCGGTGGGATGCTCGGTTGCTTGGAGAAGTACTCCGCCTCCTTGGCTATAGAAGTCATAAAGGCGGTCGCGGTTGACCGGCAGCTGCCAGCTTGGCCATTGTTCGGGATGGAGCGGGTCGCGAACGTACGGAAAACTCGGCCGCGCACGTGGCCATGGCGGGCGAGGTGGCCCGCCGCATTTCCGCCCGGCCGGCCGAGGTCGAGCAGAAATCGGATCAGGTCCCGGCGATCATCGGCAGTCATGGCGGCCGCCAGTCCGTCGGGCATCAAGGTTCCATCCTGCCGGATCGCCTCGATGTCGGACTTGGCGATGTGGATCGTTCTCGCCGGTGGACGGGTCGCGGAGCACCAGCTCCTTGCCGGCGTCGCCCTGCCCGTAGCCTTGTCTGAGCTTGCCGTCGGCGGTGGCCACGGTGATGGCGGAATACCCCTCCTTGACCTGCCGACGCGGCCAGAGCATCGATTCCACCACTTCCTCGGGCTTGACACAGATCCCGACGGTCGTCAGATCAGGCCCGACCGTCCCGCCTTGGTCGCCGACCCGATGGCAAGAAATGCAGGCGAAATTCGGCGACGCGAAGACCGCGGCCCCGTGCGCGGGATCTCCCTTGGCTCGGGCGTCAACGAGCAGCCTGGCGACCATCGCGGGGTCGAATGGAGCCGTTGTGCGCGACGGCCGTATTCCGGCCGCCGCTTGGCCGCGACGGTCTTGCGCGAGGCCGGAGGAGGCGCGGGCACGGGCGTGCGCGGCTTGGGGCGTGGTCCGGGGGCATGGCCGTCGAGCTGGGGAACCAGCCAGTCCAGTCCGTCCAGGTTGTCCCTGAGTCGCTCCTCGGCGTCATCCATCGTGTGACCCAGGATGCCGATCGGCCCTTGATAACCGCTGGCGACGATGGTTCGCAACAGCTCGAGGTCGAGTGCCCCCTGCCCCAGCGGCAGGATCTTGCGACCGATCCGCTCGCCGTCCCGGTCCATCCCGTTCAGGTTGAGCGCGCGCAGGTAGGGCTTGATCTTGGCAAGCAGTGCGGCGAAGCGGTCGAGGTGGTCATGGCCATGGTGCAGGTTATAGACCATCCCCACGTTCTTGATGCCTTGGCCTTGAGTCGCTCGATGATCGCGATCTGGTTCTCGGGCTCGCCGAACCAGCCGCCGTGGTTGTACAGAGCCAGCGAGCAGCCGATCTTGCCGGCCTCCTGGGCCAGTGGACGGAGCTTCGCCGCGGCAGCCTCGACCCGCCGCTCTTGCTCGGGTCCCACCACGCGATCGGCGCCCAAGTCCAGCAAGACCCAAAGCTCGGCCTTGATCTGATGACGCTTGAGCGCGTCGAGAATGATCCGCGATTCTCGGTTGAGCTCGCCGGGCGCGACCCAGAACGCATCGAGCGCGATGCCGTGCCGCTTGAGTGCTTCGATCTCGGCGTCGAAAGTCGGGATATGCTCGGCGCGCCAGTCGTAAGCGAAATGCTTGAAACCGAGCCGTTCGAGCATGGCCGCGCGTTCCTCGGGCCCTCGTCGTTTGCTATCGAACGGCACGATGCACCACGCCACCAGATTATCCCGAGCGAAGAGCCGCCGCGCGGCCTCGTTCGGTTTCCTTGCCGGACGCACTCGGTCATCGGGCAGCCGTTTGGGCGTAATGCCGGCAATAGTGCCGAAAGCCAGCACGGCAGCGATCAGTCCCGCCAGAAGCACGTCGCACGGAGAAATGCCGTTCCGCTTTAGGAGAGTACCATGATGGTTATCAAGTCATTCAGGTCAGTCGATCGACGCGTCATGCGGGTTCTGGCCGTTTAACTAATGATTCAGATTGAGCAGTATGGGGTGAAAAACGCCCCGTCAATAGTCGATGACTTGAGAGCGTCGAGGACTCGTAAGCTCTGGCAGGTCTGGTAGTCCGACTTCAGCAAACCGGAGCGGGTTGGTGAATTGCCTGGGGCGACTCCACCGAAGAGCAACCAACCGTAGATCCGGAGGAATCTCTCCATTTGAACGATCGACAATCTTGTAACTCCTCACTCCTACTCGTTTGACCTGGCTCATTCCGAGAGTTACGATCGCCAGTATCGTTCAGACGCGTCTCGTGTGTCCCAGCAGACCCGTCTCCAAAAAGAACACTTCCGGAAAGGGGACCAGCCATGCCACTGTTTGAGGTCG
This sequence comes from uncultured Planctomycetota bacterium, assembly GCA_963779785.1. Lineage (GTDB taxonomy): Bacteria > Planctomycetota > Planctomycetia > Isosphaerales > Isosphaeraceae > CAVRFS01. Next base: position 87,321 of record CAWAAW010000011.1, on the reverse strand, counting down.
AAACGACAGCACACATCATGATTGCGTGCACCGACGATGAAGTCGTCGGCCCGGGCTTTCGCGGCTACCCATTATCCGAGCGAGGAGATCATCCGGATCACGCACCGGCCGCGCGATGCCTGGGTGATCTCCAAGAAGCTGCTCGGGATCCAGGGCGACGCTGACCCGTGCGCGGTCGCGCGAGACTGTCTCTCGAAGGCACAGGGCGACAAGGTTCATGCCGTGCGGCTTTACATGCAGTCGACGGGCATGCGACCTGGACGGTGCGCGCAAGGTGATCGAGACGAACATGGCCAGGGGCTGGTAAGACGCCACGAGCCGTCGGCACTGGCGGTGGCCGAATCCGGTGTACTGGCCGTCCGTTCGTCGATTCGATCCGGGGATCGATCGCGGATCCGCTCGCCGATCGCCGCGGCTTCGACATGGTATACGATGGCGATTGTCGAGAGCGGGTTATGCGAGGCGAGTGCGGTGTCGGGCGTCGATTTCGGCGGCCGCGATCTCGGACCGTTCCCCACAACATGAAGGAGGCGTATCATGCCTCGGGTCATTTCGTTGATCCTGGGCGGGGGTCGAGGCACTCGACTCTTTCCGCTGACCAAGTTGCGGAGCAAGCCGGCCGTCCCGATCGCGGGTAAATATCGATCTGATCGATATCCCCGTGTCCAACTGCATTCATTCCGGACTTGAACCGAATCTTCGTGCTGACCCAGTTCAATTCCGTGAGCCTGCACCGCCATATTTACAACACGTACAAGTTCGATCCGTACGGCGGCGGCTTCGTCGAGATCCTGGCGGCGCAGCAGACGATGGAACACGAGTCCTGGTATCAAGGAACGGCCGACGCAGTCCGCCGCAATATCCCTTATTTCACCGAGAGCACCTACGACCTGGTGTTGATCCTGTCCGGAGACCAGCTCTATCGGATGGACTTTCAGGACATGATTCGCACCCACCTGGAGAACAAGGCGGCCATCACGATCGCCGCCTTGCCCGTGGCCGAGGAAGAGGCCAGGTCGTGCGGCATCATGAGGATCCAGGCCGACGGCCGTGTCCTCGACTTCGAGGAAAAACCGAAAACCGCGGAGAAGCTCGACCGGGTTCGAACCGACGTGCACTGGCTCGAAAAACTGGGATTGAAGGCGGCCGGCCGTCCTTATCTGGCCAGCATGGGCATCTATTTATTCAATCGCCCCTTGTTGGTCGATCTCTTGAGGGAAAGCAAAGCCACCGACTTCGGTCACGAGCTGCTGCCGCAGACGATCGCCAGCCACCGCGTTCAGGCCCACCTTTTCGACGGATACTGGGAAGACATCGGCACTGTCGGTGCCTTCCACCAGGCCAATATCGAGCTGACTCGCGATGACCCGCGATTCGATTTTGCCTCGGAGGCCGGTCCGATCTTCACCCGGGCGCGGTTCCTGCCCTGTTCGCGAATCGCCGGCGCCACCGTGCGGAACAGCCTGATCAGTGACGGTTGCTGTGATCGGCCGTGGGTCGGTTGATCGAGAACTCAGTGATCGGCGTCCGGGCGCGGATCGGCGAAAACGTGACGATTCGCGACACTTACATCATGGGGATCGACTTCCCCGAAACTCAGAACGCAATTGCTCGAAAACCAACGACTGAACCGCCCGCCGCTTGGCATCGGCGCCAATTCCGTGATCGAGCGAGCGATCGTCGACAAGAACGCCCGCATCGGCCGCAACGCCAAGATCATCAACCAAGGACGGAACCGATAAACTCGGAGGAACATGCCAGCTCGGTGATCCGCGACGGCGTGGTCGTCATCCCCAAGAACTCGATCGTGGCTGATGGAACGGTGATCTGAACGTTATCGGCTCGGCGATGCTCTGTGAGCGCCGATCTGCGGTATCGTCGGAGCGTAGTCGCGATGTCTCGTCCGGAAGCCACCCTCGGAATCCGAGAACTTGATCTCGTGTCCGGGAGGTGTTGACGGCATGGGGGAATGGGCGATCCGCGTGAAGGATTTGCGCAAGCAGTATCCGGGGCGAGGCGGCCCGGTCCATGCCGTGAATGGGATCGACCTGAAATCAAGCAAGGCGGTTGTTTCGGATTGCTCGGCCCCAACGGAGCCGGCAAGACGACCACGGTCGAGATCCTCGAAGGTCTCAATACCGCCGACGTCCGGCGAGGTGGAAGTCCTGGGTTTGCAATGGGCAACCGACGCGGTTGCGATCCGCGAACGGATCGGAGTGACGCTCCAGGACACGCGGTTTCCGGATAAGGAGTCGGTGCGCGAGATCGTGACGCTTTTTCGGAGCTTCTACAAGAACGGCCAGAGCCCGGACGACGTGATCGACCGGGTCTCGCTGGAGAGCAAGGCGAATTCCTTCATCGAGCAGCTCTCCGGCGGACAGAAGCAGCGGCTGGCGGTGGCCATCGCCCTGGTCGGCGATCCCGAGATCCTGTTTCTCGACGAGCCGACGACCGGCCTGGACCCGCAATCCCGTCGCCAGCTCTGGGGACGTGATCCGCGACCTGGCCGATCGTGGCCGCACGGTGCGTGTTGACGACCCATTACATGGACGAAGCCGAACGGCTCTGCGACCGGGTGGCGATCGTCGATTACGGCAAGATCATCGCGCAGGGATCACCAATCGAGCTGATCGCCCGCCTCGGAGGCGAGCACATCGTCGAGTTCGCACTGACGGACGACGATCGACCAGCCCTGACCGGCGGATTCGTTCCAAGGGCTCGACTCGGTGCTGTCCGCGCGAGCCGAAAATGATGGATACCTGTTGACCGTCGCCGAACCCCACCGCGCGATCCCGGCCATCCTGGACGAGCTCGAACGACAAGGTCGACCCCTGGTTCGCTTGACCACGCGGCACGTCAGCCTGGAGGATGTCTTCGTCTCGCTCACCGGCCGCCACCTACGCGACGACTCGGACGATGGGTCAAGCGCCATGGCCCCAAGGGAAGAAGAGCCGCTCGAGACGAGGGGCGTGATCGCGAAGTTCCAGATCCCGGGCCAGGTTCGAGCCGCATCCGTGTCGAAGGAATGAGAATGGATATGCTGCAATCGTCTCCACTTTTCCAACTTTACCTGGTCCGGCTTCGTGATTTTTACCGACAGCCGGCGCGGGTGTTCTGGGTCTACGGGTTCCCGACCCTCCTGGCCATCGCCCTGGGCTTTGCGTTCCGGAATCGTCCACCGGCGCCCATCCTGGTCGACCTGATCGAAGGCTCGGGCTCGGCCGCGATCAAGGCGGCGATCGAGGCCCACAATCTTCGCCCTCGAACGCGGCAAGGAAGCCGGTCATCCGCCGCTCAGCGTCCCCGCCATCGACGTTCACGAGACGACCGAGGCCGAGGCATTGAAACGGCTGAAAACGGGAAAAACGCCTCTGGTCATTGAGCCGCTGGGCACGGAATCCTGGTCCTATCGCTTCGATCCCACTCGACCGGAGGCCAGCGCGGCGCGACTGATCGTCGACGACGTCCTGCAACAAGCCGCGGGACGCACCAACCCGCGCACCACCCACGACGACTGCGTCACCGAGCCCGGATCACGTTACATCGACTTTCTGATCCCCGGCTTGATCGGGCTCAATGCGATGGGGGGCGGGCTCTGGGGCGTCGGCTTCTTGCTGGTCAACTTCCGAATCGCCAAGCTGCTCAAGCGGTTCGTCGCCACGCCGATGCCCCGGCGCGATTTTCTGCTCGCGGTCCTGGGGCGCGCTTGACCTTCGTGATCCCCGACCTGATCGTCCTCCTGCTTCTGGGAAGCTTGATGTTCCAGATGCCGATCCGTGGCAATCTGGCGCCTGGTGGTCGGAGTCGACCTGCTGGGTGCACTCGCTTTCGCCGGACTTGGTCTCCTGGTCGCCTGTCGCGCCAACTCGACCGAGACCGTCAGCGGGCTCATGAACCTGGTCATGCTGCCCATGTGGCTGTTGTCCGGCGTCTTCTTCTCGTCCGACCGGTTTCCCGCGAGCCGTCCAGCCTTTGATCCATGCTCTTGCCCCTCACGCAACTGGTCGGAACCCTGCGCAGGGTCATCCTCGAGGGAGCCGGACTTGATCGATGTGAGCTCCGGGCCTGCTGATTCTCGCCGCCTGGGCAGTCGTGACATTCGTGCTGGCCCTGCGCTTCTTCCGCTGGACCTGATCCGCGCTTGAAGAGCGGATGCCGGAAGACTTGCTTCCAGTCCGACCACCGGCCGGCGGTTCTGAGCAGACTCCGGAGCGGAGGGACATCCACTTCATCGATCAGGTGGCCAAGAAAGGTCGCCTTGGCGAGAATCTCGGTATCGAGAAACCACGATGCGGATTGGAGCGGGATGGCCGCCAGCTTTTCCAGCCGATGGAGCCGGCAAGGCGAATGGATATCGAGCAGCGGCAGAGCGAAGACCAGGCGCCGAGGGAGTGACTTCAGCCAACGAGACCACTGCTCCCGACGGCTCGGCCGGCCGGCGACCGACAACGTGGTCACAATGGTCGATGGCTTTCAGGAGCGGTTCGAGGTGGGCAGGCGTCCATGGCTCCGTGGCGGTCGTCGCCAGGACCAGCGGCAAACTCGCACCCTCCAGTCCGCGACACAGCAACGTGACTCAAATCCGAGCTGTCCACCTCCAGGATGCGCTGTTCGACCGGCCGTCCCATCGCCTTGATGTGATCGATCAAGGGTGCGATCACCGCCTCGGCGTCGGCCCGCGGCAGGTCAGTGAGCAGGATGATCCGGATCCCGGCATCGGGCAGAGGATCACGGCGGATGTGGCTGGCGAACGGGTCGTCGATGGCCTCGCTCGTGGTCATTCTTTCTCCCGGTGACGGTGGCCGACCGGATTGGTATCCATCGGTCAAACGGTTCTGGGCTGGCTGGCCAGCCAGCGCCCGACCTCTTGTCGAAACGCTTCCTGAAGCCGGAGCGCGACGGCACCGGGCTGCCCTGAGCCGATCGTCTTTTCATCGATACGAACGACAGGAAGAACTTCGATTGTCGTCCCTGTCAAGATGACCTCATCGGCGGCCGCGAGCTCAGCGAGTGACACACGCGTGTCCAGGAACGGGATCGCCAGTGTCTCCACCAGCCGAAGGGATCGTTGCCGGGTCATTCCGGGCAAGATTTCATGTCCCTCGGGCGTCCCCTCAAGCCGGCCGTGGCGCACCCAGAACAAAGACGAGTGAGTTGCCTCGGTCACAAGCCCCGAGGCATCAACCAGGACGGCTTCATAACAGCCGGCGCGGTGAGCCGCTTCGTTCGCCAGCACATTCGCCAGCAAGTTGGTCGTCTTGATGTCGCAGCGCTTCCAGCGCCAATCGGGCTGACTGATCACCGGGACCCCCGTCTCGCGGAGCTGGGCGGTCGGACCATCGTCATAGGGACGAACGATGATCAGCTCGGTCGGTGGCACGGGCGGGTCTGGAAACGCATGTGCCCGGGCGCAACGCCCCGGGTGATCTGGATGTAAACCGTCCCTTCCTGAATTCGACTGGCCACGATGGTGCGGTGCATCCGTTCGACCAGGCGTCCCAGGTCATGGGGCTGGAAATCGAGCTCCTTGAGGCTGCGATTCAACCGCGCGAGGTGCTCGGGCTCAAGCCAGCACCGTCCCCGATACATCCGAAAGACCTCATAGACGGCGTCGCCAAACAGGAAACCTCGGTCCGAGACCGGGATCCGAGCCTGCTCGACGGGCATCGTCTCACCGTTGAGACACGCCAAAACCTCCATCGATGGCAATCCTTTCGGGTCGTGTGTCGTCAATCTTCAATTGACAGATTGGGGTCGGAGCCTCAGCCGTTCCGGTCCGCCTAAACGCGGTACTCCAATCCGTCAAACCAAGGCTGACAGCTATGGACCGGCGAGACCGGCAAAACACGCGTGTTGTGCCAGGATAATCGGATGAGCGGCCGGTGGGCAATGGCTGCGGAGGTGGAAGAACACACCTTACGGTAAACTTCCGCGAGGCTGGGGCGGTGACCCCGAGCCGCGGGGCCGGCCCCGGCGCGGGGGTTTCGGCCGGGGGTGCACGACCCGCGCGAAGGCCGCCAGTTGGCTCAAGCCGTCGCCGTGCGTCGTGTAAGGGATCGCTGACCGGATCGACTCTACAAGCCCCCGTCCGCCGACTGCAACGGCCACACCCTCCGGTTCCACGACTCGGTAAAGGTCTTTGTATTGGCGAATGAAGGCGGGGATGTCCGCCAGGTAAGAGATAGACAGCCAGAGCAACCGTGGGCGAAGCTCTTGCACCGCCCTGGCAAGGCTCGGCAGCGGGGTATTGGGCCCCAGTTGGACGGCCTCCCAGCCGGCGTCCAGGAGAACGAGCTGGGCGAGGAGCGTCGGCAGCAGGTACGGATCGCCTTCCGGTGCCCCGCCAACCGCCACCGGCCGATTCTGCTCCGCGCGTGTTTCCAACTCGTCCTTCAGGTCATAAAGCGCCGCGGCACACAACTGCGTTCCGCGGTGTTCCTCCCAGACGTCGATGCGCGCGCTTTCCCAATCGTGGCCCACTTTCACCATCACCGGCGCGATGACCCGATCGGCGAGCGTTTCAACGGCGACACCCGAGTTGTAGGCGCGGCGGATGATCGCACTCACTTCGACCGCTTGTCCCTGGCGCAGGGCATCCAGCAAGGACGTCGCCGTCACTTCCAGAACCTGATCCGGATCCCGCGCCGAGGTCGCGCCGAGCGCCGCCAGGTCACCACGCGGCAAATCTCCCTGACGCGCCAGGGCGAGCACCTCGACGCGCAATAGCTTGCGATGTCCGCCCGCGGTCCGGTGGGCCGGCAAAACCCCTTCGTCGACCCAACGCTTGACCGTGCTCACGCTGACGCCGAGTGCCTCCGCGGCTTGAACGGTGCTCAGATACAGGGAATGATCGCCGACTCCCACCGAATCTCCCGCTCGTCGCGATTGGTCTTCGTGCCCCGCGCTCAAAACGGCTCAACGATTGCGATTGTCTATTTTGAACGTTCTGCACGGATTGGTCAAGGCACACTCAATTCACACCAGTAAACCGACTTGACTTCTCGAGCGGCGTGCCTATAAATTTGAACGTTATGAACGATTTTGTCGATCGGCCAAGCATGAGGGAGATTCCGAACTCTGAGGAGTGCCGTGCGTTCATGAGTCACAACCGGGGGGCTCTTCTCTGGTTTCGTCAGGATTTGCGGCTGGCGGACAATCCGGCGCTCCTCGCGGCCGTGCGTCACGGGGGATTTGTCATTCCCATCTTCATCTGGTCTCCCGAAGAGGAAGACCGATGGCAGCCAGGCGCGGCATCCCGGTGGTGGTTGCACCAGTCCCTCACCGCCCTTGATGCGACACTGCGCCAGCGAGGCTCGCGGCTGATCATTCGCCGAGGCCCGACGCTCGAGACGATCCGCGAGTTGCTGGAGCAATCGGGCGCAACCGCCGTGTACTGGAGCCGCCGATATGAACCGGCGGTCATCGATCGCGACCACCGCGTCAAGACCGTTCTTCGTCGAGATGGCGTGATCGCGGAGACTCTGAACGGCGACTTGCTTTTCGAGCCCTGGACCGTTCGAACTCAAGGCGGCCGGCCGTATCAGATATTCTCATCGTTCTGGAAAGCCTGCCTGGCGCGCGGGACGCCGCACCACCTGAGCCCGCGCCGTCACACCTGGAAAGGCCACGACACTGGCCGGCCTCTCTCGCACTCGGCGAGCTCGGTCTCGAGCCTTCCATCGATTGGGCCGTTGGTCTCCGTGAGCGCTGGAATCCCGGCGAGGCGGGGCCCGCGAACAATTGAACGGCTTCCTCGAGCGAGGATTGCGGGAATATCCGACAGGCCGAGACCGGCCGGACCAGCCGGGGACTTCGCGACTATCGCCGTACCTTCATTTCGGCGAAATCAGTACCCGGCAGATCTGGTTCGCGGTCAGTGAACAGAGCCGCCAAGCAGGGACCGGAACGTGCACACAAGCCAGCGGCTTCTACGCGAGGGAACTCGGCTGGCGGGAGTTCGCCTACCATTTACTTTTCCACTTTCCGCACACTCCGGAGCAGCCGCTCCGGAAGAATTTCGATGCGTTTCCCTGGAAATCCGACCGAGACAACTTGCGGGCCTGGCAGCGGGGCCGAACCGGCTACCCCATCGTCGATGCCGGGATGCGCGAGCTGTGGCACACCGGCTGGATGCATAACCGTGTGCGTATGGTCGTGGCGTCCTTCTTGGTGAAGGACCTGCTGATTCCGTGGCAGGAGGGTGCGGCCTGGTTCTGGGACACGCTGGTGGATGCCGACCTGGCGAACAACACGCTGGGTTGGCAGTGGTCGGCCGGCTGCGGCGCACGACGCCGCGCCGTACTTCCGCATCTTTAACCCGGTGAGCCAGGGCGAGAAATTCGATCCAGACGGTGACTACGTCCGTCGTTGGGTCCCCGAGCTGAACCAACTGCCGAGCACTTGGGTTCACAAGCCGTGGGAAGCTCCCGCGGACGCACTGGCCGTTGCGGAGATTGAGCTGGGAAGGACCTATCCGTGGCCCATCGTCGACCACCGCGAGGCTCGTTCCCGCGCACTCGAGGCGCTCCGACAAATCAAGAATTAACGTTGTCCAAGTGCGTTCGCTCCGGAAATCCTGATGGCAGAGGGGTCATGAATGAGAACGGGCGATCGAATTGTGATTATCGGAGCTGGACCAGGTGGTCTGGCGGCCGCATTGTTGCTAGCCCACGCGGGTCTGCGAGTGACTGTGCTCGAGCGTCAACCGCACGTGGGCGGGCGCACGACGACTCTGTCCGCCGCCGGCTTTCGTTTTGACCTCGGTCCCACGTTTTTCCTCTACCCGCAAGTCCTCGAATCCATCTTCGAGGCCATCGGACGGGACCTTCGGCAAGAGGTGGAACTCATCCGCCTCGACCCGCAGTACAGCTTGATCTTCGGAGCAGGTGGCCAGCTCCATGCCACGCCCGACATCGAGCGGATGGAGCAGGCAATCGCCGCAATCTGCCCCGCCGATTCAGCGGCGTTCCGCCGGTTCCTCGCCGATAACCGGGCGAAGCTCGAGGAGTTCAAGCCCTGTCTGGAACGGCCGTTCCTGGGATGGCGCGACGTTTTCTCAAAGCGGTTGCTCAAATTGCTGCCAACGCTTCGCCCCTGGCTGTCACTCGACCAGGAGTTGGCGCGATACTTCAGCGACCCACGCATTCGCATGGCTTTCTCGTTTCAGTCGAAATACCTGGGAATGTCGCCGTATCGTTGTCCGAGTCTCTTTTCCATTCTGTCGTTCCTGGAGTATGAGCACGGGGTTTATCACCCGATTGGCGGTTGCGGCGCGATAACCGAGTGCATGGCTCGCATCGCCGGCGAGATGGGCGTCGAGATCCTGCTCGGAGATGAGGTCCAGGAGATTGTGTTTGAGGGTCGTCGGGCGGTTGGCGTTCGCACGGCCGCCGGAACCTACGCCGCTGACGCGCTGGTCATCAATGCCGACTTCGCCCGGGCGATGACCCGCCTTGTGCCCGACAACCTGCGACGCCGGTGGACGGACCGCCGGATCTCTGGTAAACGATTCTCGTGCTCCACGTTCATGCTCTACCTCGGCATCGAAGGGCGGTACGACCACCTGCCTCATCACACCATCTACCTGGACGACGATTACGTCAGAAACCTGCGCGAGATCGAGGATGACCATGTCCTGTCCGGATCGCCGTCCTTTTACGTGCAGAACGCTTGCGTCACCGATTCGTCGCTTGCCCCACCGGGCATGAGCACCCTCTACGTCCTCGTGCCGGTGACACACCAGCACGGCAATGTCGATTGGACTCGCGAGCGCGCGCACTTCCGCGCGCTCGTGCTGGAGCGCCTGTCGAAAGTCGGCATCAACGACCTGGAGCGGCGGATTCGTTTCGAGCACATGATCACGCCGGCAGACTGGGAACAGCGTTACGAGATTCACCGCGGAGCGACATTCAACCTCGCCCACAATCTGTCGCAGATGCTGCACCTCCGGCCACGCAACCGGTTCGAGGACCTGGAAGGCGTCTACCTTGTCGGCGGTGGCACCCATCCCGGGAGCGGTTTGCCGGTCATCTTCGAATCCGCCCGCATCACCTCCAGGCTCCTGGTAGACGACCTGGGATTTTCGGGACGTTCGCTGGAAGCCGGAGCGAAGCGAATCAAAGCGTCGGTCGCTCGTGGAGGTCAAGTGACTCTTTATAAAAATCGGACGATATAAAAGATGACGACTACTCACAGTGATCGGGTTGGCGTTGTCGGCGGCGGGCTGGGAGGACTGGCCGCCGCGTGCACGCTCGCCGCGCGAGGATATCGCGTCATCCTGCTGGAGCGGAACGGTTGGCTGGGAGGCAAGGCAGCGGTCCTCCAGGAACAGGGCTATCGCTTCGACATGGGGCCGACCATTCTGACTGTGCCCTCAGTGCTGAGACGCATCTTTTCCGAGGTTGGCCAGCAACTCGAAGATCACCTGGACCTCATTCGTCTCGATCCCCAGTGGCGCTGTTTTTCGACGACGGCTCGGTCCTCGACCTGCACCAGGAAGTCGACACCATGAGCGCCGTCCTCGAAGACTTCTCGCCCGGGACCGATGCATCCCAGGGATACCGTCGCTTTCTGGAACTGTCGCAGCGGCTGGAGGAGATCTCGCAGCGGTTCTTCTTCTGGCGGCCAGTCGGCTCCCCTCGGGATATGTTCGATTTGCGGACGTCTTTCCAGCCGTCCTTGTTGCGAGCGATTCTGGACATGCGCCCCGGGCGATCGGTATCGGCAACGGTGCGTGAGCACGTGTCCGATGCCCGCGTGGCCCAGATGCTCGACCACTTCACCCAGTATGTCGGTTCAGCGCCGGACCAATCGCCGGCGGTGTTGTGCGGCATCGCGCACATGCAGACGAACGAAGGCGTGTGGTATCCACGCGGCGGCACGGGCGCGGTGCCGCAAGCTCTGGAGAGACTGGCCAAGCAACTCGGCGTCGAGGTGCGCTTGGGAGTCGGCGTGCGGCGCATCCTTCTCGATTCCAAGCGGCGTGTGCGAGGTCTTCAAACCGATGATGGCGAACAAGTCGCGGTGACGGCGGTGATCGCCAATTCCGACAGTGTTCGCACCCACCGCGACTTAATCGGTGGCGAGCCCCGGCGACGCTTCGAGCACCGACGGCGCTACGAGCCTGCCTGCTCGGGAGTCGTGCTCTATCTCGGTCTCGACCATTCCTACGAGCATCTGGCGCATCACAACTTCGTCTTCTCGCGCGATCCCGAAGAAGAGTTCGACGCGATTTACCGCAAAGGCGAGCCCGCGCCTGACCCGACGTGCTACCTCGCGGCGCCGGCGCGATCCGAACCGGCGGTCGCGCCGGCCGGCGGCGAAGCGCTCTACGTGTTGGTCCACACGCCGTACTTACGACCACACCACGACTGGAAGCGGCTTTTCCCCGTCTATCGCCGTACGATCCTTGACAAGCTGGCACGCACCGCCGGCCTCGACGGCCTGGAACGCCGCATTCGATTCGAGCGCTGGCTGACACCTCAGGACATCCACGAGCGGTATGGCGTTCTCAATGGAGCGATCTACGGCCTGGCGAGCCACGGCAAGCTCCTCGGGGCCTTCAAACCCTCGAATCGAAGTCCCGACGTGGCGGGGTTGTATTTCGCCGGCGGCTCGGCGCATCCCGGGCCGGGCATGCCGATGGTCTTGATGTCCGGCTGGATCGCGGCCGACACCCTGGATCGCGATGGGCAGGTCCGCCGAGCGGCCGCTGGTCACACACACGTCAGCCCGCGTCGCGTCTGAAGTCCAATGCCGATGACGAAGGCCGTCATGAACGCTAACCACACGCGCCCAGCACCTGATTGTCATCTGGTCCCGAGACGTTCGGAAATCCTCTTCACAGGGTTTCGGTGGTGGGTGAGTGGATACGTAAAAAAGCACTTTCACGCGGTGCGGCTGTCACGCGGCAGCCGTCCCAACGTGTCACTGGAACTACCGCTCATGATCGTCCTGAATCATCCCTCGTGGTGGGATCCGCTTATTGGCGTCTTTCTTGCCGATCTCTTTGCCGAGTGCCGCCATTATGCGCCGATGGACGCGAGGGCCCTGGTTCGGTACAAGCTGTTCGAAAAGCTGGGCTTTTATGGCTTCGAACCGGGAACCGCGCGCGGGGGTATCTCGTTCCTGAAGACGACGACGGCGATTCTATCCCAGCCGCGTACCGCGGTGTGGATCACCGCTCAAGGCCGGTTCGTGGATCCGCGAGTCCGACCTATCAAGCTGCTGCGCGGCGTCGGGCACATTGCCCGGCGATTGAGGCGCGGCGTCATCCTGACCCTCGCATTGGAGTATCCATTCTGGGAAGAACGGCTTCCGGAGGCTCTGGTCCGCTTTGGAGAACCGATCGTCATCGAGCGGGGCGAGTCTCTCAGCGCGTCGGAATGGGTCACGCGAATCGAGCAGAACCTGGCAGCGACGCAGGATGTCCTGATGGCCGATGCGATGAAACGCGACCCGACCCGTTTCGAATCGTTGCTGACGGGCAATGTCGCCATCGGCGGCATCTACGACCGCTGGCGACGGATCCTGGCGTGGCGAAGCGGTGAACGCTTCCAGGCCGAGCACGGTTCCGAAAGGGGCTGAATGTGGTCTTGACGGTGCTGGCGACCGTTGCCTTTGTCCTGTCGGCAATTCCGGCCTTGCTGTTCCGGGCAAACCTGCGTGTCTATCAACGGCCCCATGCGCCGGCCGCTGATGTGCCGCCTCCGCGTGTGTCGGTCTTGATTCCAGCGCGCAACGAGGAACGGTCGATCCAGGCCGCTGTCGACGCGGCACTGGCTAGCGTCGGCGTCGAGCTGGAGGTGGTCGTGCTCGACGACCATTCCGACGACGCCACGGCCGCGATCGTGCGACGAACCGCTGACCGCGACAGCCGGGTACGGGTGCTGCACGGCCCGGACCTGCCTGACGGTTGGTGCGGCAAACAGCACGCCTGCTGGGCGCTGGCGCAAAGCGCCTCGCACGACTTGCTCCTGTTTACGGACGCCGACGTTCGCCTCGCCTCCGACGGGCTGGCGCGGATGGCGGCGTTCCTGGAACAGACCGGCGCTGACCTTGTGAGCGGCATCCCATTCCAGGAGACGCAAACGTTTTGTGAGCGCCTGGTAATTCCCTTGTTGCATTTTGTGCTTCTGGGCCTCTTGCCGCTGGAGCGAATGCGCGCGAGCCGCAACCCCGCTTATGGCGCCGGTTGCGGCCAGCTTTTGCTCGTCAGAAGATCGAGCTACGAGAGAGCGGGCGGGCATGCCGCGATCCGCGCTTCACTTCACGACGGAATCACGCTGCCGCGAGCGTTCCGTGCGGCTGGCCTCTTGACCGACCTGTGCGACGCAACCGACGTGGCGCGCTGCCGGATGTACCGAAGCGGGGGCGAATTGTGGCACGGCCTGACGAAGAACGCGACCGAAGGGCTCGGCGCGCCTGTGCTGATCCTACCGAGCACGGTTCTGCTACTCATCTCCCAGGTCCTTCCGGTATTTCTGCTGGGGACCTCGCTCCGGCTCGCGCCCGGAGCGGTCTTGCCGGCTTTGGCCGCGACAATTTGCAGTTACTATCCGCGCGTGGCGGGTGCCGCGCGGTTCGGGCAATCGGCCATGGGCGCGCTACTCCACCCAGTTGGGGTTTCGATCTTGCTGGCCATCCAGTGGTACGCTTTCCTGGGTCTCGTGCTGGGCCGGCCCAGGGGCTGGAAGGGGCGGACGTACGGGGGCTGAAGCGAAACGCGGGTCTCAATCCGATATCCGCGCGGGCCAATCCAGAGAATTGGTAGGGGCTCGCCAATTGGTATGCCGAGACAGGGGTGCGCGCCGCTCATTGCCGGGCACAACCGTTGCAGCTTACCCGGACTCGCGCAGCTATTGACGAGCGCGAGGGAGTTTTCGGGAGTTCCACAGTTTTCCGGATAGCTTGTGGAACGAGACATTGCGCTCGCTGATATTAGAGCGATGACGCCGGGATTCCTAAAGTCCATCAGCGAGCAACACTCAGACTGCAAAAGGATAGCACCATGTACACACCCGCCGCCGAGCCCCCAGTCGCCGGTTATCGGCGGAATCTTTGGTCGCTCGGACTTGTCTTGTTTCTGCTCGTGATGATCCCTGCGTTACTGGCTGGCAGGGCGTCGAATGTTCGCAAGCTGACGGAGAATTCGTCGGTCACCCCGGTTGCCGCGATGGTTGACGAGTTGATCGACAACTCCCAGAAGTCCGCCCTTTTTGTCGTGGCCGCGCTGGCGTTCCTGAGTTTCAGGAAACTCGTGCCGATCCTCTGGTCGCTTTTTCAGTCGAGTCTTGCGGGCATGCTGGTTGCGGCCGAGATCGGCCTGGTCTTCTGGCTGGTCTACGGCGGCCTCGCCATCGTTGGTATGCCGGGGCTCGTCTGGAGCCCCAACCGGTTGACGATGATGCAGACTGGCCTTGGTGTCACGCTTCTCGTGTATTGGTTGCTCTATCTGGTGTTCGTGCGAGATTTTGAAGTCCACCGGCGAGAGCCCGACCATCAGGTTTGGACCCGCTTTCAACCCGTATTGGTGGAAAGCGGCCTGCCCGCACTCACGGGGCTCAATACCGTTGGCGTCGACGCCGTGGTAACGCTCCGATGGTTTCTCGCGTACGCGGGTCTCCCGGCGCTCGTTGTGCTCGCCGTTCCGGCGGTTTTGCCCGCGATGCGGCCTGGAGACGGCCCAGTGATCGTCGAGTGGGCCTGGTTGGCGGGCATGGCAACGGCTATCGCATCGGTCGCCGTGCTCCTTTGGACCCGAGCCGCGACTCGGTTCCATGAGCTCTGGCGCCAGCTTTCGCGGCGAAGCTTCGATCTCCAGCAGATCCGCTCTCTAGACCCCAATCGTCTCGACCCGCACGCCAACACCAAGAACATTCTGATCATCGTCGGGGTGCTCCTCGCGGTCTCGTACATCGAAGAGTATCTCGGCCTCAACTGGATGAGGCTGCTCTTTCCCCCCGCGATTTTGTATTTGCGTCATGCTCGGCGTGACGGCGACATTCGCGACCTTCTTGAGCACGAGGCCCTGGCGCATGCGAGTCATGGTCGTCTCGACCGTGCTCGGCCTGTTGGCCCTGGCGGGAATGCTCGACTACGAGGTCGAAATCCGCGACATTCACGACCACTACCCCTCGGCCTACCAGCAACTCCGCCGCCAGCTCTCCCCTCGGGGCACCACCGGCTTCCCTCAGAGAGGTGTTGTCAGCTTGGAAGATTTCCAGAGAGGCACCTCACCGAAGACCTCCGAGAAATCGTTCGAGGCTCGAGAGCTTCTGCTCGACCGGTGGGCCCAATCGTTCCAGAAGCCGTCAGGCGCGGCTGAGGTCTCCAAGAAGCCGATCCTTGTCGTCGTCACAACCAGCGGCGGGGCTCTGCGCGCGGCTACCTGGACCGAGACTGTGCTGGGATACCTTGATCAGAAGATCGAGGACTTTCCCCATCATGTCCGGCTGATCACGGGTGCCTCGGGGGGTATGCTCGGCGCCGCGCGTTACGTCAGTAGCCACAACAACGGGACGGGCTTTGATCGGAGAGCCGGGTCGCGAGCGCAAAGCCGCCCGACTACCTCGCACCAATCGCCTGGAAGATCGCCTTACGCGATTTCTTCCCGAACTCCTTGTTCCCTTGGGCCACCCATAACCGGGGTGACGCTCTCGAAGACGCCTGGATCGAGGACGACCGCGGGATTAGCCAGACCTTCGGAGAGATCAAGGACAAGGAGGAACAGGGCCTGATTCCCTCGATCGTCTTTTCGCCGATGCTCGTCGAGGATGGTCGCCGGCTCTTGATCAGCAACCTGCCGCTTCACGACTTGGCGGTCATTCAAGGCGAAGCGCTTGCTCGGAGACGATGTTGACGCCCTCCGGAACCAGTACCGGAAAGACAATCCCTCCGAGGGAAACACCGAGCATCCCGACGCTTACGACCTGGAGTACCCAGACATCGCCTCGGTCTCGGCCGTCGAGTTCTTCCGGCTATTCGGCGAGCCCAGCCGAGAAAAGCTCAGGCTCGCGAGCGCCGTGAGAAC
The DNA here is from genome assembly GCA_963779785.1 of uncultured Planctomycetota bacterium. Classification (GTDB taxonomy): domain Bacteria; phylum Planctomycetota; class Planctomycetia; order Isosphaerales; family Isosphaeraceae; genus CAVRFS01. The sequence continues at coordinate 71,291 of CAWAAW010000011.1, read as the reverse complement.
GAGCGCAACCTTCCCCTATGTGACCTCGTCGGTGACCCTGCCCACCGACCCGCCCCGGCATGTTGTCGATGCGGGCTATTATGACAACTACGGCGTGAACCTGGCCGCCGCCTGGATAGTCAGCCATCGAGTCTGGATCAAGAAGCACGCGGCGGGTGTCATGGTCATCCAGATCCGCGCCTTCCGGAACGAGAAGCGGCTCAAGGTACTGAGTGAGGAGATCCAGCCGTCCACCTCAACTGCCGCACGCCTAAGCATCGAGGCGCTTTCACTCGACAATGTCGTTCGGTTCTTTCCTTGGCTCATTTCGCTAGTGGCCGACGGAGTTCAGTCGGTGGTGCTCCCGGTCGAGGGCTTAGCAAAGGCGCGCGACTCGTCCATGTATTTCCGCAATGACGAGCACCTCAGTGGTCTTCAAAGGATGTTCACCGAGCTGACCGGCGACAAGGAGTTTTTCCGCTCCGTCATCTTTACGTGCGACACCATTCAGTCCGGGCAGGAGGCCCAGAACGTGGAAACCCTCAACTGGTACATCGACCACGAGGAGTTCGACCAGATTCGACATAACATGGAGCCGTACCAAGAATTGGATAGTACGACCCAGACTGGCATTGGACGAGACCGCAACGACATGAGGGTGAAGACGCCTCAAAAAATGGTGGATTAGCCGTGGTGGCGAGCCTGAGCAAAGTAAGCAAGTCAAGCAGCCCGCGCCCTTGCCATGAGTGGACCCGGGCTAAGGCTTGAATAGTCGATTTCTCTCCGGCTTGCGCTCCCATTGGAAATCGACAAGACCCACGAAGCTCGGCTTCGTGGGTCCTGTCGGGTCTGAAACCCCGGTTGAGGTCGCCATTCCATTGTGCGTTCCGGCAGTCGATCAGCGCACGGAATCGCTCCTCACTCAGTTCGGTCGAGTCGCGGCGACACCGGCCTGCTTCGTTGTGAACCGTTTCTCGAGCTGGCGATCGACCTCGGACGAGGTTCGCAAGTTTCGGTTCACGACTTTGCCCTGAGCGTCCACCAAGAACATGGTGGGCAGCGAGATGATACCGTACTCGACGGCCAGGCGGCTCTCCATGCCACCGGCCTCGAAGATTTGCGGCCATCCCAGTTGATGTTCCTTGAGGAATGCGTCGAGTTCTCCGCGATCGTTGTCGAGATTGACCCCAATGATCTCGAGCCCACGCGCATGGTACTTGTCGTAAACCTTGACCAGCTCAGGGAGATCGAGCTTGACCGGCGACGCCCAGCTCGCCCAGAAAACGACCAGGACCGTCTTGTCGCGGTACTGCGACGAATCGACTGTCTCGTTTTGCAAGCCGGCGCCTTTGATGGCGAGCGACGTGCCTTCGAGGTCGAGACGCCGGAGCGCACCGGCCGCTTTCTTGCCGGGGTCGGTCGCCGGATATTTCTCCACCAGCTTCGCATACTGTTTACGCGCCATCTCCTCTTCGGCGTTGAACTCGTTGGCGTTGGCAAGATGAAGCAGAACCGACGGGACTTCGTCGGAGTCGGCGAAATTGGTGAGGAACTTCTCGAGGTCGGCCATCCACTTCTTTTGATTGGCCAGGACGTTGGCGCCGGCCTCGTCGTTGTTGATGCGCGAATTCGGCGTCGATCAGGCTGTAGGCAGCGTACGATGCGAGTTTGCCACCATCGGCGATGGTCGCGTCCAGCACCTTTCTCGCTTGAGAATACAAGCCCGTGCGAAACGCGGCCACCAAGCTGTCGACGACTTGCTTGTTATAGTTGAGCTGGTCCTCCGCGTTCTTCGACGCTTTCACAACCGCGCGCAAGAGCGGAACTCGCCCGACGTGGTACCGCGCGACCTTTTCCTTGTCGCCGCTCTGGACCAAGGGGGCATTCTTGATGTCGTAATCGGCCAAGGCTTTGAGCGCGGCATCGACGATCTCGTCGCGGGGCTCGATGTTGTTTGCCTTGTCGATAGAGCATGGAGCGGATGCCGCTGACCGTCGCCACGATCGGCTTCTCGGGATCGATGGCGCGAGGTAGTTCGACGAACTTCCAGGTGGCGCCCAGCTCGATGATGTCGGGGATCTGGAGAAAGGCGAGCTTGGCGGGATTCTGCTGTGCGTCCGCGGAAGCCGGGATCACCATGGCGTTTTCGTAAATGGTGAGGTCCTTCTCCAGCCCGGCTGGTCGGATCGGACGGAATGACTCGCGGATAAGTCCCGTCGAATCGGTTCCAGACGGTCTGCTTGTCCCAACCGACCAGGGTCTTCTGGAGGGCTTCGACCGAGGCGGCCCGCTTCTCAGCCGACGCCGCGACTTTGGCGACGACCTCCTTGGGCACGCCGGCGGCCGTCAGCTCATCAGACGTCGCCATGACCGTTTCCAGCAGGGCGAGGTCACCACTGGCGAGAGCCTGAACCAGGATCTTGGAAGCCTCTTCGGCCGAGATCTTCTTCCACTGCTTGATCTTGCCTCCCTCAACCACGGCGATCCGAGTTCCGCCGGCATTTAGCCAACGACACTCATCGACCCGGCGGTCTCCGTCCAGGTCACTCTGGCGGTAAACTTCGAAGCCGTCCTGAAAGTAACTCCATTGATCGAGCCGTTTATCGCCGTTGCTGTCGATGAACCGGCGCAGGAGCTTCCCTTGACCGTCACGCAAGGCCCAACCCACGTTGCGTTTCTCGGCGTTGAAGACACTCTCGACCTTGCACGCGGCGATTGCCGCCTGGTCTGTCGGCGTGTCGCACTCGACACCCGCAATGATCGGCTGTAGCTCCGGAGTGAGCAGAGCGGTCGGCGGCGTGGCCTTCCCGGCCGATTGAGCCATCGTCGCTGGCATCATCGCCAACAGCCAAAGAACGGTCACGAAGTATCGCGGACCCCGCATGGGTGTCTCCTTTTACATCGGAGCAAATCGCCCGGGATCGTCCCAAACACGCGTGAGATTCCACTTCCAGTCCGAACTGTGGAAACACGCTTGTCAATTTTACCAGAACAATCGCCGAACGATGTCGACTCTGCAAAATCGTCTCTCGCCATCAAACGAGACCAATCGCCTTGATCGTTGTCATCGGCATTCTGAGCATCCGGCTCAAATCGATTGCCATGAAACGACCTGCTCGCACGCGATTCCCAATCCAGCCTGAGCTGGATCGCACGCATTGCGAGGACTGGGCAGGGCGACACGATTATGCAAGGAATATGCCAATTGAGATAACACGGTTCATTGATCATGGACAGAACCGTACTTTGGATGACATCCTGCTTTATCAATCGTTTTAATTTGATCAATGTAGTCCGTGGCTAGGAGAGGGCGCACCCACGCCGATCGATTGACCGAACGGGAAAGCAGACCGCTTGACACGCGGCGAAATGAGCGTAACCTAGCGATTCAAAGATTGACTGAACTCAGCAAGCAATCGAGATCCCACACAGGCTTGAGGACTGGCTGAGGAACGAAAGTTCATCCAGGATATATAGCCACCTACCTCAACTTGGATGAGGGCGCCATGGATCGACGCATCCTTGTGGTGGACGACAGTGAGTTAACCTGTCAGCAACTCTCGCAATTGCTGGCCCATTCCGATCGCCGGATCGCCGTTGCGACCGACGGCACGGCCGCTCTGGAATGGCTGGTGGAACACTCCGTGCTCCCTGGTCCTGACCGACCTGCGCTTACCCGGCATCAGCGGTCTGGACTTGATTCGGGAGATCCGCGACCGGGAACTTCCGGTAACCGTCATCGTCATGACAGGTTACGCCACGGTCGAATCGGCCGTCGAGGCGATGAAGCTCGGCGCCTACGACTTGATCCAGAAGCCGATCGACAGTATTCGCCTGGAACTTTTGGTCAATCAGGCCCTGGAAGACCGTCGGCTGATCGACGAAGTGGCCGATCTTCGGCACCGGCTCAAAAAGAAACACGCCTACCACAACCTCGTGGGCCGAAGTCCAGGCATGGCTGAGGTCTTCGAGCGAGTCGCGCGGGTGGCGTCCTCGTCGTGCAACGTGCTTGGTCACGGGTGAGACGGGCACTGGCAAGGAACTGGTCGCCGAAGCGATCCATTTGAGCGACGTGACGCGTGATGGCGCACTCGTCGCGGTCAATTGCGCGGCGCTGCCGGAGCCGCTGCTGGAGAGCGAACTCTTTGGCCACGAGCGAGGCGCGTTCACCGGAGCCGATCGTCAGAAAAAAGGGCGGTTCGAGCTTGCCAAGGGAAGCACGCTCTTTCTCGATGAGATCGGGGACATGCCTCTGGGCATGCAAGCCAAACTGCTTCGCGTGCTCCAGGATGGGCGGTTCGAACGCGTCGGCGGGACCGACTCGATCCAGACCGATTGCCGCGTCATCGCCGCCACCAACGTGAACCTGCACGAGGCCGTCGCCACCGGCCGGTTCCGCGAGGACTTGTTCTATCGCCTCAACGTCTTCTCGATCGAATTGCCACCGCTGCGAGACCGGCTGGAAGACATTCCCCTGCTCGTCGATCATTTCCTCGACAAGCTGGCGGAACGGGACCTGCCTGTCAAAACGTTCTCGCGTCTCGCTCTCTCTCGCCTCCTGACCTACGACTGGCCAGGAAACGTCCGCGAGCTCGAACACGTTGTCGAACAAGCGACTGTCACCACTCCGGGCCCGGTGATCGAACCCGAGAACCTGCCCCCTCAGATCGTCGCTCGCCACGACGAGCCGTTCAGTCTCGACTTCGATCCGAGGCGCCCGCTCCCCGAGATCACGGCCGAGTTCACCCGACGGATCGAACGCGCCTATCTGCAGCGGGTCCTGGAAAAATATCGAGGTCGAATCGAGCTCTGCGCCAGACACTGCGGCCTCTCCCGGCGCAGTATCAGCGAGAAACTCCGCCGATACCAGATCGACAAACGGGATTTCAAGCCCACTGCGCTGCTCGACGCAAAACGTTCGCTCTGGCGGGCGAATAACCGACGTTGATCACGATCATCACTGCGACCAGCAAGCCCTTGACGGTTGAGTCGACAGTGGAAGATGATGAAGGTCGGTTGAAAATGGACAGGTTCCCTCTCAGGTTGAACCGAATCCGGTGCGATTTCCTGTGACGGAGCCGTACGTTCTGCCGCGTATTGGGCGGAGGTTTCGTCGCTTTCCGTGGAATCCTGGCTCACGATCCTCGTCCGTCATTCACGATACACCATGAAAACCTTCTCGATTCCGAATCGTGGCCGCGATCCTCGTCTCGCCTGGTTGTCTCGTCGGTGGACGCTCAGTCTCCTGCGACGAGAGCCGTCCAGAAAAAAGCGGACGCCTTCAGTCAAGACCAGACGTCGAATACCACCCGCTCCCCCCATTCCGATGGGACGCTCGAAGTACCAGCAAGACGGCAACAAAACCGCATCTGCTCGGCGAACCAGATCCCTAGTGGCCGCGCCGGACTTGGCGGGGAAGCCCGTACCGTTCTATCCGATTTCCAAAGGAACGACGGCCAAGCAGAATTCCGTATCCCCGATCCGAGCTGGCAAAAGGCCCTCGCCCTCGGGCCCGACTACCGACACCAGGCGCATCCGAATAACGGATCGCTTCGGATCATCGGGACGGTTGACTCGGTCCGCGAGGGTCGTGAAGACGAAGTCTTGCCCATTCCAGTCGATCTCGACGACGCTGTTCTCCTCGATCTTTTGCTCGAGCAGCGCCGTCGCGAGTGGATTGGCCAGCCGCTGCTGAATGATTCGTTTCAGCGGACGGGCACCGTAGGTTGGATCGAATCCCTCGTTGGCCAGTTGCGTCCGAGCCTCAGCGGTCACTCGAAGTGTCAGTCCAGCTTCCGCGAGTTGTCGCTCGAGGCGCTTCAGTTGGATATCGACGATCTTGGTCAGCTCTTTCATCCCCAGTGGATGGAAGATGATCGACTCGTCGATTCGGTTGAGGAATTCGGGCAGGAACGCCGTTCTCAGGACTTCCTGGATCTCCCGTCGCATTCGTGCTTCGTCGCCGGACTGGGCAAGCTCGGCGATGACGTGGCTACCCAGGTTTGACGTCATGATGACGACGGTGTTGCGGAAATCGACGGTCCGCCCCTGACCGTCGGTCAAGCGTCCATCGTCCAGGACCTGGAGCAAGACGTTGAAGACGTCGCGATGGGCCTTCTCGATTTCGTCGAGCAGGATCACCGAATAAGGGCGGCGGCGGACGGCCTCGGTCAGACGCCCTCCCTCCTCGTAGCCGACATAGCCGGGCGGAGCGCCGATCAAGCGTGAGACATTGTGCCGCTCGCCATATTCGCTCATATCCAGCGCGAACCATCGCCGTCTCACTGTCGAACAGGAACTCCGCCAGCGCCTTGGCCAGCTCGGTCTTACCGACGCCGGTCGGTCCCAGAAACAGAAACGAGCCGATCGGCCGGTTGGGATCCTGCAAGCCGGCGCGACTGCGACGGACCGCATCGGCGACCGCGCGGACCGCGGCATCCTGATTGACCAGTCGCAAGTGGATCTGGTCTTCCAGCTTCAAGAGCTTCTCGCGTTCGGTCGTGAGCATCCTCGCGACCGGGATGCCGGTCCATTGGCTGACGACTTCGGCGATCTCCTCCGAATCGACCTCTTTCTTGAGTAGCCGGTGCGCCTCCTTGGGCTGAGCGTCGCCGGCCGCCTCGGCTTCGGCGATCCGTTTTTCCAGTGCCTTTCGCTCCGCGTCGAGCGCGGCCAGGGCCTGGAACTGCTTTTCCTCGGGCCGTTCGCCGCGCTGTTGCATATGGCGGATCTCGTCCCAGGCTCGGTTGTACTCGACCTTGACCGCATCGAGCCGTTCGCGAACTTTCTGGACATCGCCCAGGCCGGACTTTTCCATCTCCCACTGGCGGCGCAGATCCTGAAGCTGCTTCTCGACCTGGCGGATCTCGACCTGGACCTCGGCCAGGCGTTCGCGCGCGTGCTCTTCATCCTCGGTACCCAGCATCCGCTCGGCCAACTGGAGCTGAAGCAGCCGGCGCTGGAGCACATCGATCTCGGTCGGGACCGACTGGAGCTCCATCGACAGCCGGCTGGCGGCTTCGTCGACCAGGTCGATCGCCTTGTCGGGAAGGAATCGATCGGTGATGTAGCGCGAGGCAAGCTTGGCCGCGGTGACCAGAGCCGAGTCCTTGATCTTGACCTTGTGATGGATCTCGTAGCGTTCCTTCAAACCGCGTAGGATCGCGATCGTATCTTCCACCGAGGGCTCACCGACGAAGACCGGCTGGAACCGGCGTTCCAGAGCGGGATCTTTCTCGATGTGCTGTCGGTACTCATCGAGCGTGGTCGCGCCGATGCAGCGCAGCTCGCCGCGAGCCAGGGCCGGCTTGAGCAGATTGGCGGCGTCCATCGCGCCGTCGGCCTTGCCGGCGCCGACCACCAGGTGCAGCTCGTCGATGAAGAGAATGATGCGGCCTTCGGACTGCGGTCACCTCCTTGAGCACGGCCTTGAGCCGTTCCTCGAACTCGCCGCGGAATTTCGTGCCCGCGATCAGCGCGCCCATATCGAGCGCGATCAGCCGCCGCTGTTGCAAGCTCTCGGGGACATCACCTGAGACGATGCGCTGGGCCAGCCCTTCGACGATGGCGGTCTTACCCACGCCGGGCTCGCCGATCAGGACCGGGTTGTTCTTGGTTCGACGGCTGAGAACCTGGACGACGCGACGGACTTCCGCGTCGCGGCCGATCACCGGATCGATCTTGCCTTTGCGGGCCAATTCGACCAGGTCTCGGCCATAACGCTCCAGGGACTGGTACTTGTCCTCGGGGTTCTGGTCGGAAACACGTTGCCCGCCGCGAATCTTTTGGAGCGACTGAAGGACTTCCTTCTCGTTGATTCCGAGTGCCTCGAGCAACGGCTTGCGCCCGGCTCTTGACCTTCAATCAGGGCCAGCAGCAGATGCTCGACCGAGATGAACTGATCCTTCATCCGCTGGGATTCCGTCGAGCGAGGCTTCGAAGATCTGGTTGAGCTCGGGACTGATCGTTGGCTCGCCGCCGCTGACCTTGGGAAGGACCGCCAGTCCTTCCTCGGCGGCTTTGAGGATCTGAGACGGGGTTAACGCCCAGTTGTTCGAGCAAGGCGACGCACGACCTGCTGGTCGGGATGCAACAGAGCCGCCAGCAGGTGCATGGGCTCCAGCCGCTGATGTCCGCGTTCGCGCGCCAGGGATTGGGCTTGCTGAACCGCTTCCTGGCTCTTGAGAGTGAGTTGATCGAAACGAAAGGCCATGGGAAAGCCTCAGTGATGAGAGTATAGAAGTTTGGCGAGTTAGAAGTTAGCAGATAACGAGCATTCGAACGGTCAGACGACGCCCGGATCGAGCCGACGAACCCTGCGATTCCTGACCGGGTGAGACATCCGAGGCTCAAACGCGCAGTGACGACTTCGGGCGAGCACTTAGGATCCTGAAAGAAAGCAAACGTATGTCGTTGCATTGACTGTCATCTGATTCTAACTCCTGACTCCTAACTCCGTTCTCGCGACTTACTTCTTCTCTTCGAATTCGACGTCGATGATATCCTCGGGCTTGGGCCCTGGCGCCACCGTTGAAGCCGGCGCCGGGTGGTCGTCCGTCTCCTGGTCCGGCTCCGGGACCGCCGCCCGACTTGGGGCCGGCGTAGAGATGCTCGGCCATGGCCTGGCTGGCGCGCTGAAGCTCGTCGACAGCCCGGTTGATGGCCGCCACGTCGTCGGTCTTCTTGACCTCGTTGACCTTGTCGATCGCCGCTTGGACGGCCGAACGATCGGACTCGCTCAGTTTGTCCTTTTGCTCCTCGATCAACTTTTCGAGTTGATAAACCCGCTGCTCGGCGGTGTTTTTCGCCTCGGCGAGCTCGCGACGCTTCTTGTCTTCGGCAGCGTGTGACTCGGCATCGCGCTTCATCCGTTCGATCTCATCCTTGTCGAGCCCGCCCGACGACTGGATGTGGATCGTCTGTTCCTTGCCGGTCCCCTTGTCGCGAGCGGTGACATTGAGGATGCCGTTGGCGTCGATATTGAACGCCACCTCGATCTGGGGCAAGCCCATCCGGGCGGGCGGAATGCCTTCCAGGTTGAACTCGCCGAGCAGCCGATTGTCGGGTGCCATCGGCCGCTCGCCCTGGTAGACCTTGATCGTGACGGCCGTCTGGTTGTCATCGGCCGTGGTGAAGGTCTCCTTCTTCTCGGTCGGGATGGTGGTATTGCGCGGCACGAGGACCGTCATCACGTTCCCCTTGGTCTCCAGACCCAGCGACAGGGGAGTCACGTCCAGGAGCAGCACTTCCTTGACTTCGCCGGTCAAGACGGCCCCTTGAATGGCCGCGCCGATGGCGACGACCTCGTCGGGATTGACGCCCTTGTGCGGCTCCTTGCCAAAGATCTCCTGGACGATCTGCTGAACCCGCGGCATCCGCGTCGAGCCGCCGACCAGCACGACCTCGTCGATGTTCGACGGCTTGAGCTTGGCATCGTCGAGGGCCTTGAGGACCGGTCCTCGGCAGCGCTCGAACAGGCTGTCGGTGAGCTTTCTCGAACTGAGAACGGCTGATCGTCATCGTCAGGTGCTTGGGGCCGGAGGCATCGGCCGTGATGAACGGCAGATTGATATCCGCCTGGGTCTGGAACGACAGGTCCTTCTTGGCCTTCTCGGCCGCCTCCTTGAGGCGCTGCAGGGCCATCTGGTCCTTGCGGAGGTCGATCCCCTGCTCTTTCTTGAACTCGTTGGCGATATGATTCATCAAGGCTTCATCCCAGTCGTCGCCGCCGAGATGGGTGTCGCCATTGGTGGAAAGGACCTCGAAGACGCCGTCGGCGACGTCGAGGATCGAAATGTCGAACGTCCCTCCGCCCAGGTCGAAGACGGCGATCTTCTCGTTCTTCTTCTTGTCGAGCCCGTAGGCCAAGCGCACCGGCAGTCGGCTCGTTGATGATCCGCGCGACCTCGAGGCCGGCGATCTGGCCGGCGTCCTTGGTCGCTTGCCGCTGGCTATCATTGAAATAAGCCGGAACCGTGATCACGGCCTTGCGAATCTTGTGGCCAAGGTAGCTCTCCGCGGCTTCCTTAAGCTTGCGCAAGATCAGAGCCGAGATCTCGGGAGGAGTGTAGTCCTTGTTGTTGACATGGACCTTGACGAACTCGCTCGGCCCCCCGACGACCTTGTAGGGAACCATCTTCTCCTCGGTTTTCACCTCTTCGTGCCGGCGGCCCATGAATCGCTTGATCGAGTAGACTGTGCCGGTCGGGTTGGTGATCGCCTGGCGCTTGGCGGGATCACCCACCAGCACCTCACCCTTGGGCGTGAAGGCGACGACCGACGGAGTAAGCCGACTCCCCTCCTGGTTGGCGATGACCGTCACATCGCCCCCCTCCATCACCGCGACGACACTGTTGGTCGTCCCCAGATCGATCCCGATAATCTTTTCACCTTCAGACACGACGTGTCTCCTTTCGGACGGCGAGTGGTGAACCGCAACTGAGGCAGAACCCCAAGCTTCACGATCTTGATATTACCTGGAAACGCACCCGTTCGGCGATCCAAAAAACTCGATCCGCCGCCCGTCGGCGCTGCTTTCTCAAACCACGGATTTTAGATCGTGCATTCTGTACAGCAAGGCCCATGCCAGAAAGGTCTTTCCTAGGATCTGATTTCGGAACCTATTGGAAATTTCAAGTTTACGCGAAACGATTCGCGAACGCCCGACCGAGCGATCATCCGCTCGAATGCCAAATTGGCAGTTGCCGACAATCAAGAAAAACCCGGCTGCAAAAATGGCAGCGAATCGCAAATCCTCGGCCATTCGATTAACGCGTCGGGCACGGCCAGATCCGAAGCAAGCGTGATGCTTCGAGCACCATCCAATTGGCCTGAATGCGTGACAATCGCCGGAACGACGTGCGCCGCGGACAGACAAAATGTCCGATGAAGGCCTCATCCCTGACACAATCGTCGTCGATCGGTGGATAGATGAAGGCGTCGCAAGCGGGCGCAACGCCTCAATTCTTTCGGCGGGAGTTCGTGGGCTCAAGCCGCATTATGGCCCAATTTTTCGGGATGGTGGCGACGCGGGTGTCACCGGCGCGGTGCGCTCTCGGTCAGAGCACCGCCGGCTTCCGCCAGGAGTTGATCGGCCTCCAAGCGGTAGTATTTCCACTTCAAGATGTCCGCGCCGAGCCCCCACCGACTTCCCCATACGCACCGAGGTGGTGCTCCAATTGCAACATCGTCTTACGGTAATCGCGAAGCGCGGCGAGTCGCTCAGCCTGGTTTTCAGCCACGCGGATCCGCTCCTCCATGAGACGACGGGACCATAACGGGATGTCGTTCAACAGGATGGTCAGCCCGGACCGGTCGCTGGGAGGACGCGTCATTTGCACCATTTCCAATTCCATCTCGACGATCTGGCTGGCCATCTCGATCCGTTGCTTGATGAGTGCTTTCCCGGACTGATCGCGTTTCGATTGATCGGCCTTAGCCGTATCAACCGGCTTGGCCAAATTGGTCTTCTGAACGCTCGGACCAGCCGCTTGTCCGAGCTCGGCACTGCGCTCGCGAATGCAACCATGCTAGCAGCACCGCCGCCGAACGCCAGCAGGACGATTGCCGTGATTTTCCACTTGGTGAGACTCATGATCTTCAGCCCCCGTTCAGTCAGGGCGACCGCCGAAGCCGGGACCACCCCGGCCATCGCGGCACGCGCCGCGAACCGCACAGCACCTTGGACCGTGGCCGCAGCCAAGGCCGACGGAACCACCGTGGCCGTAGCCTCCGAACCGGCAGCCGCGGCCAGCAAACCGGCCGTCGGGGCGATTCCTGCGCCGGAGCAACCGGCTGCGCAACTGCGGTACCCGCGAATGGTTGTCCCGCAATTCAGAGCCCGGTGCCGCCACGCCATGTACAACCCATGCGGCCGCAAATTTCGCATTTTTCAGGCTTGTTGATCTTTGCTCGTTTCCCACGAGATCTTTAAAATGTGCTTGACAACCGCTGAGCTTCGCTTTTAATGACTTACCTGAAAAATGGTTGCGTCCGATTCTGAGCCGACGAGTTCATCCGAGTAAAATCGGCCCTCCGTTAAGTGACATGCTCGCTGACGGTGAACCTTTACGGGTATGCCGGCGATTCTCGAGAAGCAGTTTATTTTGTTGAGTGGGTCAAGAGAGAGCAGCGAGACGCAGACGCGCTCACCTTGACTGGTCTCGGCGTTGTAGAAATGCGCGTGGCGATCCTTCGATCCGTACTACTTGAGTCGACAAATGAACCGGAAGTCTTCCTCCCGCGGTCGGCCGGGCCAGGCATCAAACGATCAAGGGCCAGCCTCCAAATCCTCGAATTCCAAAAAACTTCCGACGCCTGGCGAGCTTGCGGGCGGAGATCGATCGCATGGATCAAGAGCTGGTCAAGCTCCTGAACCAACGATCAGAGATTTCGGTGCAGATCGGCCAGCTTAAACACGAGCAGGGCATCGAGGTTTGGTCGGCCGCACGCGAGGAGGAAGTGGTCGCCAAGGCGTCTGGCAGTCGAGTCGCGGACCACTTCCTCAGGAAACGCTCAAGTCGATTTTTCGAGAGTTGTTGAGCGGCTCCCGCGCGCTTCAGCGCACGCTTCGGGTCGCTTACCTTGGGCCGAAGTATAGCTACAGTCACCTGGCCGCGGTCGCTAAATTTGGCACAGCCGTGGAATATGTCCCTGTCGGTTCGATTGCGGCGGTGTTCGAGGAGGTCAATCGTCGTAACGTCCAGCATTGGACTGGTACCGCTGGAGAACTCGACCGACGGTCGGATCGCCGACACGCTGGACATGTTCATCAAGCTGCCCAACCTCAAGATCCGAGCGGAGGTGCGGTTGAGGGTTCGCCACTGTCTCATGGGCCGGTGTGAATGGGGCCAGGTCCGTCGCGTCTACTCGAAGTCTCAGGCACTGTCTCAGTGCCGAAACTGGCTGGGAAAGAACCTGCCCCAGGCGGTCAAGGTTGAAGTGGTTTCCACGGCCGCCGCCGCGGAGCTCGCCCAGCGCGAAGATCTCGCGGCGGCCGTTGCCAGCCGCGCGGCGGCCGCCGCGTATGGGTTGAATGTGCTCGCCGAGAACATCGAGGATCAGCCTCACAACGTCACGCGGTTCGCCGTCATCGCCGAACGCGCCGAGGAACGGACCGGTCGCGACAAGACCACGTTCATGATTCGCCTCTCCAACCAGGCGGGGTCGCTCGCCCGGACAATTTCACCGTTCGAGAAGTTCGGCGTGAACATGACCTGGATCGAATCATTCCCCATCGCCGGGCCGCGAGACGGTGAACAAGACAGTAACCCGTCCTATCTCTTCTTCCTCGACGTCGAGGGGCACGTCACCGACGAGCCGATTCAGAAAGCCCTGGAGGCCGCGCGCAAGCGCTGTGAGCGACTGGACATCCTCGGCTCCTACCCACGCAGTGCCTGCATCGAGAGTTGAAGCGTGGCTGGCCGGTGAGTCGCCCTCGGATGCAGGACGGCATTCCGATTGATTCATCGATTGAGCCGAAGGAGGAGCATCGATGGCGAGCGACGAGTCGTTACGAGAGCACCTGCTAGAACTGCTCGGCGGCGGGCATGCTCACCTGGATTTCGAGAAAGCGATCGCGGGCCTGCCTGTCGAGCTGCGCGGGGCCAAACCGCCCGGCTTGCCGCACACTCCCTGGCGATTGCTCGAGCACATGCGGATCGCCCAGTGGGACATCCTCCGCTTCAGTATCGACCCGAAGCACGTCTCGCCCGAATTCCCCGACGGCTACTGGCCCGAGGGCGACTGCACCACCTGACTCGGATGCCTGGGACCAATCCGTCGCCGCGTTCCGGGCCGACCTGCAAGCGATGATGGACCTGGTCTCCAACCCCGAGACCGACCTGTTCAAACCCATCCCCCATGGCCAGGGACAGACGATCCTCCGCGAGGCCCTCCTGGTCGCCGACCACAACGCGTACCACCTGGGCCAGCTCGTCGTCGTGCGCAGACTGCTCGGCGCCTGGAAGGAAGAATAGCCGGAAAGTATGTAGTCTGCATCTTCCGCCCGCGACGTGTTTATTGGGAGTCAGGAAAGTAATGCGCTCCCCGACGGCCGTCCCCATACCAGCCGGATGCGCGAGCGGGCGGACCGGTTGTGCGTCCGCAACTGTCCTCGGCCAGCGTCCCTCGCTCGCGCGTCGGCTTACACTTTACGCGGCCATCGATTGAGACATCATACCGCCGAAGGCCAGGCGCTGGTGACGGCCTCTCGGGTTGTGCAGGGGATTCCGGTTGCGCCAACGGATTCCGGCGGACGAAAGGCTCGCCGAGCAGCCGAAGATGCCGATCCGCGACACTTGAAGACGCACACACTTTGTCAGGATCGAAAAACAGCCATTCGGCTACATCTGATGACAGGCCTGAAACTTACGTGTGACACAGGAATAATCGGAACGCGGTGATCAGCCGTAATGTTCTGCTTCCCTTGTGGTTATGTGTGACACAGGCATAATCGTTAAATTTGGTACCCCGAAGATGTTTTTGATGTATCTCCCTGTAAGCCAAGAAGTTACGTGTGACACAGGAATAATCGGCAAAACCCGACCCGAGACCGTGCTTTTCCGTATCTCGTTATCAACAAATGAGTTAAACGTGACGCAGGAATAATCGTTACATTTGTCCGATCCATAATACGTTACTGCGTTGGAGTTAGGTGTGGCGCCGGAATAACCGGACATCCCGGAAGTCGCCAACGGGATGCGACTCGCTTGGCTTGGCCGCTCGAAATTCGCGAATATGCCGTGAGCGAGGGCGGGGCGGCGACGACCGATGCCGGCCGTTCGATCGGATGGTCGCACTCAAACGGCGTGATATTTAATACGGCTCGCGGAAGCAAAGGCGACTTCAGGTCCCCAGGGTCGCGAAATGTCTGAGTTGAGCCCGCGTGCGGTATAAGCTCATCTGTTCTAACCACCGATCATGATTTTGACACCTTACGGATTTAGCCATCGAGCAGTGGGGCGTCTGGTCTGCGGAGATCCTAGGACAGGCGTTGCAAAGATCCCGGGGGCAGGCGTTGCGAAGGTTCTCGCCGATCATTCGATAAATATGCAGCCGCGATCCACGTTGGCCTCATATCGATATCGGCTGGGCGCGATGCCGGGGCGAACCGGCACGCGATTCCGGCCTACTCCTTTAGTTCGTACGCGAGATCCACAACACGTTCCGCTCCGCCGGAAGTGGAGATCAAGTCGAGCCGCCGGGGATGGTTTGAGCGGCATTTGCGATGCGTGCCCTGCGGATCCGCTGTTTTTAGCGGGGAGGAGGCAACCATGTCGATCATCGAAACGGTGGATCCGACTTCCTTCGTTCCCGGTCCCTGTCACTAGGTCTGGTCAAAACAAAAAACCCCCGGAGTTGATCCGAGGGTAGCGGCTGCTGGCAGGATTTCGCAAATGGTCTGCCGCCGGGGGGGCTTACAACGATGGAATCTCGGGGCTCAATGAGGCAGCGAGAAACTCGGTGTCAGATCCTTTCGCTTTTCCAGTCGATAACTGAATTTACACCATTTGCTTCCTTCTTAAATGAACTGTCACCATTTCTTTTCTAAATGAACTGCCACCATTTCTTTAGATAACAACGGATGCCCAATAGAGCTAGAGCCGCAATTGAGCCCATGAACAAAGATGAGGGTTCTGGCAATGTCTGTGCCTCTATGCTGAAGGTCTCTGTGTTGGCAAAGTTGGAGGTAGCCGCGGCGCTACCGTAGCCTAAGACAGCAGCAGCAGCAATAGCATCAAGGTCTCCGACTACTTCAAAGGTCGATCCATCTTGAATCGTGGTAGTATAGGTTGGTAGATTCGGCGTTACGGAGTGGGAGGTCGTTCCGGCAAGGACCTGAGTGTAAGAAAGGTAATAATGGGCGGCGATTTGATTATTTATTGAGATGTCCGTTTGTATTGATGCTGATGCAGCGGCAGGGCCTTTTGCCGTCGCTGAGAGAGTGCCCGCTAAAGCACCGGAAAAAGTGAGAAGCACTTGATCCTGATTGTTCGGATCGGAAGGGTCCGACACTGAAAACGAAAGAGCCCAGGTCGGATTTCCCTCCGCCGTCCCGAGTCCAATTGTGCTTACCGACGTTGTGGCGAATGCTTTGGCGACCCCCGAATAGGTGTTGCCGCTAATACTGCCAGAGAATGATGCCGAAGAGTCGGCTGAGAGCACAGGCGGGCTAACATTGTTTAGAATCTGTGTAAGTAACGATCCAGCCTTTGAGCTGGAAGGGGTCGCGAGCATCCAGGTGGCAGCCACGAATAAACAGATCCGGAAATTGGTTCCCGTGATGCCGACGAGAGTTGCAAAGGCGGCTGAGTAGCGATTCATTGGAGTCTCCGTTTCTTTGCCGATTGCCTGAAGGTTGATGAAAAACGACTGGGCAGGAAATTGCAGACGGGAAAAGCAGAGGGAAAAATGTCATGATAGGTCATGACATTTTGTTGCAAGGAAAAGTACTGTCAGTTCAGTGTTATTCCGCCAGAGGAGAACTGTAGTCACAAGGACTATTGGAGGAAACGTGGTGTTGGTTCAGTGTTACTCCTCCAGAGGGAATTAGACTGTACTGACCATGAAACAATCGAAACGTTGCGATTACGCAGTCCAAAATCTTCGCTTTTCCAGTAATTAGAGCCGTTCTATGCGGTTCATGTTCCCTTTTAGTGTGCGCTGGCCCTGGGTTAGGATCAGATATCAAAGGGGGGCGGGATCACGGTCCGCGCCTCCCGCGCTCTAAGCCCAATTGTTCGCGCCACATCCCGCGAACTTGAACATCGACGTCGGACCTTTCTGCGAATCCAGTGGCCGCTTTGGTGCGTCCCTCATGTCCCTCCTGTTCATTACACGCGGGCATCGGTGCAAACATTTCACGAAAAACCCTCCCAGCCGTCATTTTCAGTTCCGAGTGTGGTCAGCGGCCGATGAATTCTCCCGGCATGTCGATCGCTCGAACAACGCGCGGAATCGCTCGCATCATCCGGTAGTCGCGCAGTCGGACCTGCTTGGGCGTCATGTTCAGGGCAACGGCGATCTCCGGGACCGTCCGACCTTCGATCCGGCGTTTGTAAAACACTTGGTAGCTCCGCGCGAGACCCGCGCGGACAGTTCGGCCAGCAGGCGGCGAACCTGGTCCTGCATCTCGTGGCGCACGCAGTCGGCGGCTGCGTCGGGGCTGGTGTCGAACAGTGCGTCCTCGACGCTCCCGAACAGGCCGTCCGCACGATCCCGACGCCGACGCCGGAGAACGTCCACCGCCTTGTTCCGCGCTACGGTCGTCAGCCAGGTCGAAAGACAGGCGCGACCGTCGTCGCATTGGAACTTGCCCAGGTGGGCGACGACCGACATCCAGACTTCCTGGAGGCAATCGTCCTGCTCCGCAGCCGTCATGTCCAAACGGGCGAGCACGGCCCGCAGCCGCGGCGCATAACAGTCATAGAATCGGTCCCAGGCCGCAGCCAAGGCGGGCGGAGGGTCATGCCCCCGGGAGCGGTACTCCAGATAAGCCTGGGTCTGGTTGAGGAGTTCCTGGTCGCACTCGCGATCGTGTTCGGATGTCGTTGGCATTGCGGGTTCCACCTCATCACAATCGCGATGTCGGACAGGGTGAACGACGACCTCTTTCCCTGTGCCGATCGTTACTTGTCCGCTCGCGGCATCGGCCGCGGAAAAATACAAAAACAAGTTCACATTTTTCTACGACGCAACTCCTTGGACCGCACCAGCCGGTCCGCCACAACGCGAAACTGCTCCGAATGCTCGGTAAAGCGTTTCCTTTCCCGACGCTTCAACCATGCCCCAATACGCCGGACCACCGGCGAGGACCGCGCCGAGTCGACGCCGACCACGACCAGGAAAGCGAGGGCGATGGCGATGGCCATGATCACGAAACCCAGGGCGGTGCTTTCATCCGACGAGAGTTCTGCTAGCATCGCGAACGGCCCTCCCAGTGGAAGGGGACCAGAAATGGTTCAGGATCCCTTGCTCACTCGGAAGCAATCACAAAATGGCTCTCGAGCTCTGTTCCTCTGCCGGCCCAGGCGAGGCTCCGAGGAGTTCGGCGAGGTCCCACAATCGGAGATCGTCGTCGTTGCCGGTCGATAGAAAGAGGGTTCGACCGTCCGGGGAGAATGCCACGGTTCGGAGGGCAAGTTGCCTGGCCATCCAGGCTAGCCCGTCGCTGGCCCGTCGCTACCGTCCAGAGGCCGACCATTCCGTCGTTGCCGGCGGTGGCCAGCAGAGAGCCGTCAGGAGAGAAAGCGACCGAATTCAGCGAGCGCGCATGTCCCGCGAACACCCGACGCACCCGCTGTGTCTTGAGGTCCCAGAGGCGGGCATGATGCTCGTAGAGACTGGCCGAGGCCAGCAGGGCCCCGTCGGGCGAGAATGCGAGCGCCATGGCGGGGCCATGCCCATCCTCCAGTAATACTTGCCGAGAGCCAGTCTGGAGGTCCCATAAGAGGATCGAGCAATCATTCTTCGTCCCCGCCTGTGGCGAGCCACCGGCCGTCAGGCGAGAAAGCGATGCTCACGACCGGCGAGGGGTGATGTAAGACCATGCGCTCTCGCTGCGTCGCCAGGTCCCAGAGGAGAATCGTTCCATCAAGATCCGTCGTGATGGCGAGGGATTGGCTGTCGGGCGAGAACACCATGTATCTGGCCCGCTGGATCGGAATCACGATGGTCCGGGTTGGTTCGCACTTCGGGGAACTCAGGTCCCAAAGGCAAATGCCCGGCGCGATTCCCCCGGCGGCGAGAGATCGGCCGTCGGGCGAGAATGCCACCGCTCTGGCGTATCCCGGATAGTCGAGGAATCGCTCGATCTGCCACCCAGTCTCGGCGGACCGCAGCAGTGACGCGGCCAGCCGTGTTGGTTGTTGCAATCTGCGAGCTCGTTGGCGATATCGCGAACGACATGACCTGGGCTCCGAGCTCGCCTCGGGCAATCCGCGACCCAGCGAGTTTTTGCGCTGGGCTCGGGGTTTGACAACGTCACCACAGTGATCAGGACCACCGCGATCGCGCCCAGCAGCCTCAGATCGAAGATGGGGAGTTTGGAAGAGCCCATCACTCCCCGCTCCTCCGCGCCCAGCCCGCGATGTTCCTGAATCGGTCGCAAACAGATCGTGATTCGCCGCACGGGTTCAGTCCTCCATTCTCAGGATTGCCGCCAGTGCGGCCTGGTATACCAGTCACTCAACGATCGAGTAGGTTGATCCGAGACGATGTCAGATCTCTTGCTGAATCGTCCTGTGAGTGTCCGCGCGTGGCATCCCCGGCGAGGAAGGCCAATCACCCCGAAAGGCACGCCGTCGACGCCGCGACGCCGGGGTGATTGAATTCTTCCTCCAACCGGCGGCAAGACGATCTCAGATCACGCCTCACCAACCGTCTTGGTTCAAGTTTTAATCATTCGCCAGGCCACCTCTGGAGAATCTCCCTCGGGCGCAGTTGCCCACCGGGCGGAGTGCCCCGCCGTTGCCGGAAGAAAAGGCCTGCGGAGACACTGTCGCATCGATGCCGGGACTGGGGAGTCCGGAGACGAACCGACTCGCCGGCGAGAGTCGCTTAACACTTCGTTTAATTGCGAATGTCCCCTCGACATTTGCGGAAATTGCGACTGATGCGGGCGCAGAATGGTCGTAGCCACGCGGCCCAGCGAAAAGGCTGGCACCGTGAGGCGTCGCGCCCATCTCATGTTCTCCACGATAAGAGATCCCTTTTCGTGAAAAGTGTGACAAGCCAAATAAATTTTCTTGCCATCCCCGTCCGTTCTGGCAGAATATAGCGAGATCGTGGGTCGTCGATTGCATCGATCTGAGGCGAGAGCCTCGCGTACGGGGGTGACACCTTGGCCGGGGCTCGGCCGCGAATCCGAGTGACCTGGTGCGCCTGATCCGTCACGAATGCGATGGATCGCTATACTGATCTTGATCGATCAGCTTAAATCCGCACTCAGGGAAGGGTCTGACAGGGACTGTCGGCCAAGGAGCAACTCGATGCGCACCCAGCATATTCGCGGTGTGACTTCAGGTGGTCGAGGCTTGGCTCCGGCGTCGGGTCGATCGAGCTGCCGACTCCCCGCGGCGTTTGACGCCGATTTCCGCGGTCGGAAAAATAATCAATCCTCTGACGTTTGTCATGACGATGGCGGCGGCTTACGTTATGGGATAGGGGGAGCGACTCCATCGAGCTCGTGCTGTGGCTGCTGCCGTTGATTATTTTCCAAAGCTCTTGGGGGGCTAGACGCAATTACAGGAGTTCCCTGCTTTCCAAAACATGTCAACTGATTAATTCGATCCGAGCCTATTCTCCCGAACTCTGGGTCGGACGTGCCAGAGACGACCTCGTCGCATCAACGTAACACCCGATGTTAACGGTGGCAAAAAGCCGCCGAATAACAATCGCCGGTTCTGAGCCGCGTTTTCTTGCAGTTTCTGGGTTTTTCCGTTGCGGACCGATGATTATTTTCCCGACTGCGGAAATCGGCGATTGATTGTGTCCAGTCCAGTTCAGGGCCGTCGTCGCAGGTAATCCCTTTACGACTAGGTTGGGACTAGCACGTGGGAGTGCAGGCGTCGCGGGCGCGGAGAGAAAGTCCATGTGCGACGAGTCGTCAGAACCGGCTCGTTCTGACTGCCGTCTCGTTCGGAAGTTCTTTCTGATAGAACGCCGGAGCCCCAAGGACGAGGGATCATGACTCATTTTGTCGGGAGCCCTAGCCACGTCGGATTCGATCGACGCTATTGATAGGGAGGTGAGGACCCGATGACGTCTTCGAGAACACTATCGAACCAAAGCCTGCTTAGGCGGGCACGCCAGGGGAGCCGATCGGCGCTGAATCACCTGCTGGAGAGGAGTCGGCCGGTATGGCTGAATAGGGCTAGAGAAAACTCCCGAGGTCGCTCGCCCGGAAACTCGATCCCGAGGACCTGGTCCAGGAGTGCCTACATCGAGGCTGCGGCTCGATTCGGCGAATTCCGAGGCCACAGCCTCGCTGAATTCCGCGCCTGGATGCGGGCCATCTTCGACCATAAAACCCTCCACCACGTACGACATTGGCAAAGGAAGAAGCGTGACCGCAAGCGAGAGGAGTCCCTGCCCGCGACCGGCGGCGTGCCGGACTGTGCCGGCCGGTTCCGCGACGTCGATTCTCGGACGGCTCGCGCGGGAGGAGGGCTTGGATCAACTCAAAGTGGCCGCTGGCTGGTGTCGCCAGGAGGACCGGGACGTGATCTGGCTGCACCTCTACGAGGACCGTAGCCACGAACAGATCGCAGCCGAGTTGGGCGTCTCCTGCGACGCCGTGCGCCAGCGATTCTCCCGGGCGATCCGCCGCCTCCGCGAGGCCCTGCGGTTGCATGCCCTGATGACTGAACGGGGGATTCCTCCCCTCAAGCAAGATGTGATCGGCATTCATCAATTCCAGGGTGTCGACTCCACGACGATCGCGGATCGCCTGCAATTGCCGGAACCGCTCGTCGTCCGCTCGCTCGAAGAGGCCAGACCCTTGATCCGCGAGTTCACGAGGAAAAGCGATGAACCACCCGCGACAGCCTGACAACGTTGAATCCGCAGACGAGCCGATGGGGCCAGATCACTGCTCGCTCCTGGACGAGTACTGGGACGCGTTGCGCGCGCGAATCAGAGTCGGACTTGGTGCGGCTGATCGAGCGGGATCGGCCAGACGATTCGGTCGCCTGCGACCTCGAAGTCCTGAACCTGCTACATCAGGCCCGTCGCAAAACGCGTGCGGACGGTCAAGCTTCGGGTTCTTCGGCCGCCTGGCTGTCGGAGTCCTTCCCGAGGGCGGCCAGCTCGCGCGAGGCAGACCGGGGGAACGGCCCCTCCACCGCGCGGCGAGGGTCCGGAGGCTCCCGAGAAGCCAGAGCGGATCGGCAAGTACGTGGTGCTCGACAGCCTCGACCACGGCGGCCAGGCCCAGGTCTTCCGCGTGATCCACCCCGAGCTTCGCAAGGAGTGCATCCTCAAGCTGGCCCGTCGGCCGATGGCGAACGAGGACCAGGCCGGTCGCGACGCTCTGCTGCGCGAGGGGCGGCTCCTGGCCCAATGCGAACATCCCAATCTGGTTCGGGTTCTCGACCTCGATGTTCACGCAGGCCGATGGTTCTTTGTGATGGAGTACTTCCACGCCCTGACCTTGCAGCAATTCGTGGCCCGGAACCGTCCCGGGCCACGCCAGGCCGCCCAACTTGTGATCGAGCTGGCGCGGGCCGTCGCCTACCTCCACGCCCGCGGGATCACCCACCAGGACATCAAGCCCCAAAATGTCCTGGTCGACGATCAAGGTCGGCCCCGCCTGATCGATCTCGGCATGGCCCGACAGAACCATGCCTGGCGCGACGATGCGGACGACTGGACCAGCGGCACGGCCGGCTACATGAGCCCCGAGCAGGCGACAGGAAGCGCCGACCTGATCGGCCCCCGGACCGATGTCTTCGGACTGGGGAGCCGTCCTCTATCATCTGCTGACCGGCCGCCCGCTCTACGTCGGCTCCTCGCACAGCGGCAACGTCTCGGCTCGCGCGAGAGGCCGAGTACATCCCGGTCCGCCAACTCAACCCAAAAGTGCCGCGTCGCTGGAGCGGATCTGCCACAAGGCGCTGGCGGCCGATCCGGAACTGCGATACTCGACAGCAGCCGGAATGGGACGCGACTTGAGGCGATACGTCAAACGGCCGTTGATTGCGGCCACTGGACTGGCCGCGCTGGTCACGCTCGCGGCGGCCGCGTGGTTCATGTTCCGGATGGGGTCACAGCCAACGACATCCAAACAGGAAACAGGTCTCGGCGGTCCCCTCACCGTTGAAGGTCGTTGAGTTTGGGGGCGAACACTACCGAAAACGGGTCGGCCGAGATAATGATGTGTCGGAGCGGATCGATCTCTCCACTGAGCCGATCCGCGAGGGTGACGACGTTTCGGTGACGGGTAAGCTCGACACGCCCGCTTACTGGTACCTAATCGCGCTGACGCCTGACGGCAAGCATCAATTGTATTGGCCGCGCAGAGGAGACTGATCTGCCCAGTCTATCGGCCCAGATCGGTACCGAAGAATGGGTCTTCCGCTTGACCGAGGGGTCCGGCTTGCAAGCGTTCGTGGTACTGGCGTCGCGGAAACCGTTGCCGCCCTTCAAAGATTGGAAGGGGAGAGACGGCCTTCGGGAGCACTGGAAGCAGGTCGCGGCAGACGATGTCCATGGCGTCTGGGAGTACAGGGACGGCGAGCTCAGGGCCATCTTGAGCACGGTCCGCGGCCCTCTGGAGAAACGCGCGGACGCACGACTCGCGCCGTTCCGGGATAGTCTGCGAATACCTGGGGAATCTCCCCGATTTCGAGGCGATCCGGGCCATTGCGTTCCCGGTCAAGCCGAAGAAATGAACAAGAAAAATGAGGATCACCACCGACGCCGGGAATGACACAGGCAACTCGAGTCTAACTTCAACGGAAATGGTGTAAGCCCATGGACAATCCCTTCTCCAGAAATCTTCGCTCGAAATGGGGATCAGAGCCTTCGTGGTCGGCCCAGTCCTGGCGATCGTGATCCCTATCGCGCTGGCCCAGGTGCCGAAGCAGAAGAAGCCGAGCCGGGGCCGAAGCCACCCTGGCAGCGCCTCCTCCAGGGCGACGATGCCAAGCGGGCGGCGGAGCTGGACAAGGCCATCGAGGCCGCCCTGAAGGCCGATCGCTGGGACGAGGCGATTGCGAGGGGCGAGGAACTAGCTCGCCTTGCGGTCGCGCGTCCAGGGGCCGAAGCACTACGAGACGGTGAACGACGAATGGCGTCTCAAGGCCTTGCGCCGAGTGGCCCCGATGCCGCACGAGGATCGCGTCGCCTACCAGTCGGCCATCACCATGAATGAGCAAGCGGAAGGCCTCTACGCCAGGGGAAGTACGGCGAGGCTCAGCCGCTGTTCGAGAAGGCGCTGGAGATCCGCCAACGACTGCTCACCGACGACCATCCCCAGACTGCCGAGAGCTACGACAACCTGGCGACAACCAATCTTGCCAACGGCTCCATCGCAGCGCCTTACGATACGCGTTCCCAACGCGCAGGGTCGCCGTGGCCTCCAGCCGATGTTGGAGAAGGCGCTGGAGATCCGCCGCCGACTGCTCACCGACGACCATCCCGAAACCGCCGATAGCTACGACAACGCTGGCGGACAACCTCCATGCCCAGGGGAAGTACTGCCCAGGCGCAGACCGCTTTACGAGAAGGCGCTGGAGATCCGCCGACGACTGCTCACCGACGACCACCCCGAAACCGCCGAGAGCTACGATAACGTGGCATACAACCTCAAGCGCCAGGGGAAGTACGCCCAGGCCCAGCCGCTCTTCGAGAAGGCGCTGGAGATCAGCCGCCGACTCCTCTCCGACGACCACCCCGAACCGCCATCGCACTACAACAACCTGGCGGGCAACCTCAACGCCCAGGGGAAGTACGCCCTGGCCCAGCCGCTCTTCGAGAAGGCGCTGGAGATCAGCCGCCGCATCCTCACCGACGACGACTCCGACACCGCCACGAGCTACAACAACCTGGCGAACAACCTCAACGCCCAGGGGAAGTACGCCGAGGCCCAGCCGCTCCATCGAGAAGGCGCTGGAGATCCGCCGCCGGCTTCTCACCGACGACCACCTCCTCACCACCAAGAGCTACAACGACCTGGCGGTCAACCTCAACGCCCAGGGGAAGTACGCCGAAGCCCAGCCGTTCTTCGAGAAGGCACTGGAGATCAATCGCCGCATCCTCACCGACGACCACCCAAGAACCGCCCTCGCCTACAACAACCTGGGGGCCAATCTCAACGGCCAGGGGAAGTACGCCGAGGCCCAGCCGCTCTTGGAGCAGGCGCTGGAGATCGTCGCCGCGTCCTCACCGACGACCACCCCGATACCGCCGAGAGCTACAACGAACCTGGCGGCCAACCTGGACGCCCAGGGGAAGTACACCGAGCCCAGCCGCTGCACGAAAGTCGCTGGAGATCTGCCGCCGCCTCCTCTCCGACGACCACCCCGACACCGCCAGAGCCTATGACAGCCTGGCGAAGAACCTCAACGCCCAGGGGAAGTACCGCGAGGCGCGAGACCGATGGCAAAGTGCCGTCAAGAGCCTGGATAAGGCCCGGCTCCGGGTCGCCTTCGCCGGGCTGGAACGCGCCGGAAACATGAAATCCCCGCGAGCCGCCCTGGCTGCCGTCCTGGCCCGGCTCGGCCAGCCGGCCGAGGCGTGGCAGACCCTGGAGGAAGACCTGGGCCGAGGTCTGCTCGACGAGTTGGCCGCCCGCCGGGACCGGCGGCTCACGCCGGCCGAGCGAGACCGACTCCGCGAATTGACCACGGCACTGGATCGGCTCGACCGGCTGGTGGAGGCCACCCCGAAGGAACTCGACCAGGCCGAGCGGGCGAAGCAGTTCGAGGATTTGAAGCACCAACGCGAGCTGGCGAGCATCGCCTTGGGTGAGTTTCAGGCGAAGCTTGTCGGGGAACACGGCGAGCTGGAGGGACACGTCGCGAGGCTCGACGAAATCCAGGCCGCGCTGCCCGCCGATACCGCCCTGGTCGCCTGGGTCGATATCCCACCCGTGGGACCGAACGCCGCCGACCCCGACGGCGAGCACTGGGGCGTGGTCGTCCGCTCTCGGGGCGTCCCGTCCTGGGTCCCGATCGCCGGGACTGATCCGAACGGGCTTTGGTCCAAAGACGACACCGAGCTCGCAAACCAGAGTGCGGACCGAACTGCGGAAACGGCCCGATGACGGCCCGGCGAACCTGCAGCCCCTGATCGAGAGATTACGAACCCAGCGCCTCGAGCCGCTGGCCAAGGCCCTCGGTGCCACCGCCGACGGCCTGCCGCCGGCCCAGACGCTGATCATCCTCCCCTCCCACGACATGGCGGGCATTCCGGTCGAGGCCCTGCTCGCCAACGACGACACCCGGACGGTGAGCTACGCCCCCTCGGCCACCGTCTTCAAGTACCTGCGGGAGCGGCCCAGGCCGGACCGCCATGCCGGCCTGCTGGCCCTGGGCGACCCGATCTATGAGCGGCCCGACAAGCCGAAGCGACCCCGAGCCGCCCGACCACGGCCTGCTGGTCAAACTTGGTCGCGCCCGGCTCCAACGCCGCCACGCGCGGCCTGAAGCAAGGGGACGTGCTCCTCTCCTACAACGGGACCGCACTTGCTCAAGCGCGAAGACTTGAAGACCGTCCCCGAGTCAGGCCGGCCCGTGCCCGTCGAATTCTGGCGCGATGGCAAATTCGACCGGCTCGAACTGGCTCCCGGCAAGCTCGATGTCGAGTTCGATCCCCGGCCGATCAGCCCTGGCGATCGCCGACCAGCGCGAATTCGGGCAGATGCTCACCGCGACGCGGTCGGGCTCCGAGGAATTCGACCCACTGCCGTGGTCCCGAGATGAGGTCAAAACGATGGCGAACTCTTCCGATCCGACGATCGGCCCACCCGCATCCTTCTCGGCGCCGACGCGAGCGAGTCCGAGCTCGACCGCCTGGCCACGTCGGGCGAACTGGGGAGGTTCGGCGTCATCCACCTGGCGACCCACGCGGTCATCGACGACGGCGTGCCCGCCCGCTCGGCGGCGATCCTGACCCAGACAGGATTGCCCGACCCGCTGCAACAGGTCCTGAACCACAAGCCGGTCTTTGACGGCCGGCTCTCGGTCCGCGAGATCCAGCGCGGCTGGGAGCTCAACGCCGAATTGGTGACGCTCTCGGCGTGCGAGACGGCCCTGGGCCGCGACGCCGGCGGCGAGGGGTTCGTCGGGTTCACCCAGGCGCTGCTGATGTCGGCGCGCGGAGCGTCTGCCTGTCGCTCTGGAAGGTCGACGACCGCGCCACGTCGCTCTTGATGACGCGGTTCTATCAGAACTGGCTGGGGAAACGCGCGGGGCTGGACAAGCCGCTCTCCAAGGCCGAGGCGTTGCGCGAAGCCAAGCAGTGGCTGCGGGGGTTGAACGACGAGGACGTCGAGCTCGCCTGACCAGATCCCGCGGCGGTCCTGAGAGAGAAGCCCAAATCGGTCCAGCCGCGGCAGCCCACCCGTTCGAGCATCCCTACTACTGGGCCGGATTCATCCTCGTGGGCGATCCGTCTTGAACCGGATCCCTCCATACGATCGCACTGAACGACTACTCTTGTTTCTGCCGCGGTACTGGGCTGAGGAAAAACTGGCTATGCACGGACTCGTGGTTTATCCCGATTCCTTTGTCGGCGAGAGCTCATAATCAGGATGGACACCCTCGGAACGGATCAGAAGAATCTTCTCGTCTGCTTGATAGACGGCAAAGTTCCGATCAATGATATACGGCCGTGACGATGTTTTTCGCATCTCGCGAGTGTGTGCGTTCCGCCTTCACCTTCGGTACGGCAGTGAGCACGGTCAGACGAGTCACCCCCAGCGGGGAATGTGCCGTGGATGACGCGACAAACGGCGGCGTTCGATAAACAGACAAACCTCGATGTTCACGTGACGAAACCGATCAGGGCCGTCGTCGGTCGATCTTCGCGGGGGCTTGGATTGTGGCCTGGAGCCGTGCGGACGCCTCCTGGCTGACTAAATCCTCGGGGTTATCGCTGAGCACGAGGCGATGCCAGGCGAGGGCCTCGTCATCTCGGCCCATCCGCTCGCGAACGTCGGCCAGTCGGTGATAGAGGTCGGGATGGGGACTGATCCCTAGATTCTTGTCGGCATTCGCTTCGTCGTAAAGGGCTCGAACCTGGCTACGTGCCTGTCGCGCGGCCCGTATTTTCAGATCGAACTGCTCGGCCTGCTGCAATCGACCGGCGGCGCGCAGCGTTTGCCCCAGCCGATTGAGGACTTGAGCGTCGGACGGATCGGCCTCCCAGGCACGTAGGTAGGCTGTCGCCGCTGTCGGCCAGTCGCGACGATCCTGCGCGACGGTACCTCGGTACCGCTCGAACCGCGAGTCAACCGCCAGTCTGGTGGGTAGGCGATCCAAGGCCGTGGCTAGTTCGTTGAAATGACTGGCTTCGTACAATCCCAACAACAGTGCATCCCAGGCATCGGCATTCGTGGGGAAGCGCTCGACGAGTCCACGAAGCAAACTCAGACCCTCCTCAAAACGGCTGTTACGAATCAAGGCTACGCCCAGTGTGATGCTTGAGTAGAGGTCGTCCGGATGCGCGAGCACAACGGATTCGAAGGTCGTAACGATCGACTCGGGCGCCAGCTCCTGCACATCTTGGCGGACCAGTTCCAGCAGCAACTGAACGCGATCGCGTCGATCTGGCTCCGAGGCAAAGAGCGACATGCCGAGCCGGTGTACGTCCGCGCGACGTCCCTGGACGTAATAGAGTCCAAGCAACGCCCAGCCCGCCTCCGGAACGCGCGGCTCAACGCGCATAGCTTCTTTCCAAGCGGCCTCGGCCCGGCCGTAGCGTTCGAGAGCCGAGTACGCTTTCCCTTCGTTGAGCAAGACGATTGCGCGCGTGCCTCGGTCGCGGGCTTTGATTCGCTTGAGATGTTGGAGCGCGATTCGGGGCTTTTGATCCTCGCGGGCCAGGGCGACCTGCGCCATCAGCATGTTGGCCGCGACGTTTTCCGGGTGGACCGAGAGGTACTGCTCTAGCCGTTTCTCGACCTTGTCGAATTGTCGGTTTGCGAGCAGCGGGTCGAGTCCGTCGAGACTGGGAACTGGCTTGCCGATCGAGCCAAGTCCCATCGCAATTCCAGCGGCCAAGAGCGTGACCAACACCATCGCCAGCGCGAGATCACGGGCCTTCATTTTGAGAATTCTCATCGCGCGGGAACCTGGGTCGGAGGACGTAGACCGGATTCGGAGAGATCCGCATCGACGGAGTCGCCCATGCCGCCCGAACGTGGTGGAGAGCTGCGCCGCTTCTCGTCCGCGAGCCGCCGAAAACGATCCGCTTCGGCCGTATGTCCCATCATCTGATGAGCGAGACTGAGAATGTAGAGCGGCTCGACCGCGTCAGTCGAGAGGTCGGCGGCTCGGGTCAGGAATTCCGCGGCCTGTTTCCAATTGCGCCGGCTCATGGCGAGCCGGCCGAGGTCCAGCCAGGCGTCGGCGTTCTGCGAGTCCAAGCTCACGGCTTGGTGCCAGCATCGCTCCGCCTCATCGAGATCACCGCTCTGATAAAAAGTCGTTCCGAGCAGTTCCTTCAAGCCGGCGTCTTCGGAGCCGGCCAGGGCCCGCAACAAGTTCGCCCGCACTTCATCGGTTCGGCCAAGGGCCATTAAATCGAGCGCCAGGTTGTTCCAGAAGAGCGTTCGCGGCAACAACATCGTCTTCAGCTCCGGGTCGAGGTGAAGGACCCGGCTCGAGGCGGACACAGCCTGGACATATTGCTTGAGCTCATGATGAGCGATTCCCTCCAAGGTCCGGCCGGCGACTTCCTCGCCGGCTATCGCGACCAGCCGAGCTGCCAGCTCCAGCACCTTCCGCCACTGCTTCATCCCCATTCTCACCGCGGCCGACCGCTTGAGTGCCAGGGCGTTGTCAGGCCATTGTGCTAAGATGTCTTCATAGACGACGATCGCTTGCCCGGGGTAGGTCGGATTGCAACAAGCCGACGGCTCGCGTCTGCATGTCGTCCAGATCGAGTCGACCGGCGCGTCGATAGTGGTCCTCGGCCTCGCGACTCTGTCCCAGTCGTGTCAGGCAACGCGCCGCCAGGAGTGACGCCCGTCGATCGTATGGAAAGAATCTGAGGTGGCTTTGAGCAGCTTGAAGTGCGTCGCGATACTGATGCCGGGTGTACGCAGCCCGCGCCGTACCGGTCAGGTCGAAGCTGGTGCCGAACCAGACGGCTAGCGTCACGAAGAGACCAGCGGTACCGGCCAGCGATCCAATCGCAGCCGTCCGCCGCCAGCGAATTCCCGAATGGCGAAACGCCGCTGAGGGAGTCTCGAGGCGAGCCAAGGGCTGGGACGTCGAGGACGATTTCATGACGTTGAATACGTCGATCGAACGAATCCGAAAAATCGGCGATGAACACCGTAGTATGAAAGGTGATCACCGCCGAGAATGGAAGGGGATCGGGCCGAGTCCGGATCAAGTCGCGAAGCGGCCCGGCCTCTGATCAATCAATACGAGTCGCTACTGATGACCTCACCACCGGCGGGGGTCGCCAGTGCATACCAGGAGGCGAAATTGACCGAGTTCTTGATAAAGTGGACCGATCCGTCCATGAACAAGCAATTAACCCCGCCCGGGTGGTAGGAGCTGGCGGCGACCATGGTTTCGTTCGCCCCGGCATAATCCTGGTCGCTCGAAGTCGGCGGAAAGCTGTTAACGTTCGTCCAGTAACACGAGCGACGGTTGGGAGTCTGCGTGTGGGAGTAAATGTTGTGTCCGCCCGAGAGCGCGAACTCGCCTTTCCAGTAGTATTGCTGGCCGAGTCCGGTGGCATTCTGGCAAAACTGCGCGGCCAACCAGTCGGGAGGAGAGAATTGCGACCCTTGGCCGATGAATTGGTTCCAGGCAGGTCCCGGTTCCGCGTAGACCATCCCCAATCCATTGATCGCCTGACCGGAATTGCTCTGGACCGACTCGCTCATGACGACCGAGTTGCTGGTGCCGTCGGTGAAGGACGCGATCTTGATTACCTTGTTGGCACACGGACCACCCGGAAGGTTGTAGTCCACGGCGCCCGGCGAGTACGACGGACCGTTGACGATCCCTCCCGTGAACCACCGGCCCAGGCCCACGTTCCAGTAATAATCGGTCGTACAGACCAGCTTGTTGGCTCCGTTGATCAGGACCGTGTTGTTGCCGCCGTTGTTGGGGTCTGACGGGCAGAGGAACGCGCTCACATAGGTGGTATTGGCCGTCTTGTTGCTTCGGCCGTAATCACCCGACCAGTTGTCGTCGTTCTGCGGGTCGTCCCAGGAGCCGCCGCCCGGCCAGCCGTTGATGCCGCGCACGCCGTAAAGCCAGTTGATCGAGTTGTAGTCCGAGGACTGCTCGAGAAAAGGCAGGACGCGACAAAGCACGCCTTGATCCTGGTAGATGTTGTTCTGCGGATTTGCACTTGCGAAAGTCGCGGATGGGGGTATCGCACCATAGGAACTTTCGTAGTTGTTCACGGCCAGCCCGATCTGCTTCATGTTGTTGGTGCACTGGGCGCAACGCGCCGCCTCGCGGGCGGATTGGACCGCCGGCAACAACAAAGCAATCAGAACAGCGATGATGGCGATGACTACCAACAATTCGATCAGGGTGAATCCTCGCAAAGCGCGATGAGTCCTCACGTTTTCCAGCTCCCAAAAAGAAATATGACGAAGACCGTGAGACAAACGACGACACGTTCAATCGCCCGGGAATCCCCGCACGAGGCGCGGATATGACCTCAGGGTGTCTTGCCTGCGTTCTTACCGCGTTTCAGCTCTTCCGCCTTCTCGGCCTTGATTTTTTCCGGCGACCGTAAAGTCCGCGCCCTTCGTTGCGAGACCGTTTCGTCGGGAAACTCGGAGGGCCTCCCGGGCGGAGAGGGGAACTCCGTCTCATTTGGATTGCCCGACCCACAGCCGGCCAGGGGCAACGTAATTCCGCAACTCAATGCCACAAAGCAGACAGAAAAAGCCAAACGCAATTTTGATGTACTCATGAAGCTTCCTCAGATTCCGCGACCAAACTC
Source organism: uncultured Planctomycetota bacterium (assembly GCA_963779785.1). Taxonomy (GTDB): domain Bacteria; phylum Planctomycetota; class Planctomycetia; order Isosphaerales; family Isosphaeraceae; genus CAVRFS01. The sequence continues at coordinate 39,668 of CAWAAW010000011.1, read as the reverse complement.
GCCGACAGACCTTCAAGGTGCTTGGAAAAGCACTTTCCCGGCCTTGTCGGTCATTTTCAAACTGGGAGTGCCATCGGGCGCGACCTTCATGGAAATCCCACCCTTCAGGTCCTTGCCGACCAGATTCAGGACCGAGTTATCGTCTCCATCCATCCGGAGTACTCCGCGCCAGCTCCGGCTGTCATACACGACCACTCCCCCCGTCCCATCTCCCTCCGGAAAGACCATGAGCCTCATCCGCAACCGCTTATTCGCGTCGAGGAACACCATTTGCGGCATGCCGAACTTGTTGTCGGCTTCAAACATCACCCGGGTCCCGAACCGATTGTAAAATCCGAAGTCCTTCGTCTCGACTTTCTGAGCCACATCCGGTGAAACGCCGTCGATTCTGAAGCCTGCCCGTCGTGATCAGGTAGAAGCCACCGCCGACCAAGGCCGTCAAGACAAGTAGGAGGGCCAATTGCAACATGCTGATCTGCGTGCTCGCCTGCTTCAGCTTCGTCGCCAGGTGCGTCGTCTCTTGCTCCAGACGCTCCAACCGATCCTTCGACTCTAGCACAGGAGACTGGCTCATCAATTTCCCTCGGACCGATTCGTGGCCGGGTTGCAGTCAGTTCCGCGATCCGAACGCAAGGCATCCCATCAAATCTGAACGCTGAAGACCGTGTCGTCTGACTTGCGAGTCATGAATCAAGCGGAATGGCGTGTGTACTTGCTACCTTACTTGCCTGGCGTGAATACCTGATGAAGAGCAAATGGTTCTACTGCGAACGCGCGAGCTTTGATGTCGTATCTGATACTGAGGTCACTCCGAAAAGCAGACAGCGCCTGCACGCGATTTTCGAGAGATCCGGACTCAGACGCTCGAGACAGCGGGACGGAACCGGAAACTCCCCAAACGATTCCTAATGATTACGGACTATCACGCACGATGCGGCAGAGGACGACGATTGTAATCGCGCAAACGGCGACTGTCAAATAATCGGAATCGACGCAAAATAGGAAAAACAGGTGCCGACCCGCTCCGCGCGTTCGGCGCACTCGGACCACCTTGACGGTCTCTGGTGGCCGGTTGACAATTCTTCGGGTTGGATCGAATAACATCCGGAGTAAGGCATCCAGGTTCCGGGGAAGCGTCGATGGGAGGAACTCGGTCCCGAATGTCCTTGAGACTCGCACCCATCATCGCGTTGCTAGCTCTTTCGGCCTGGGTGGTTATCCGCTTCATGACCGAGAAGGATAAAGCGGGAAATGGGCTAGTGCAAGGCGTCTCGGCGTATCGACGAAAGGACTGGCGCACGGCCGAGGATCAGGCCCGTTTGACCTTGAAAACGAAGCCCGCCGACTTCGACGCCTTGCGATTGCTCGCTCGCTCGGCGGCGCGCCAGGGCCGCGTCGAATCAGCCGAGGCCATCTATCGGCGGATCGGGGCGAGTCAGATGGAGGCGGAAGACCTTTTCTTGCTCGGACGTGGACTGCTTGGCCGGGGTCAGGTCGGGCCAGCTCTGGCGTCGCTGGGTGCGGCGAGGGATGAGCAGCCAGACCACGCCGAGACCCTGGACGAATTGTCACGATACTGGGCCGAAACACGCTCGATGACCGATGCCGTCGACGCCGCTGATCGCCTGAGAAATCAACCGGGTTGGGAGGTGATCGGGAGCATCCGGCTCGCCCGACTTCGATCCGAGCTGTTCGATCCTTCCGGCGCCGCCGAGTTGTTGACAGAGGCACTTCGCCGCGACCCCAAACTCACGACTTCGGACTTGAATCCGGCCGCGGCCAGAAGGCTCCTCGCGCGATGCTTGCTCCAAGCGGGCCGGCCGGCCGAGGCTCGTGCACAGCTTCAGGCCTCGTCCGGTCGAGACCTCGATCCCGAAGGAGCGTGGCTGTTGAGCCGGACGTTCCTTCAGGAAGGCAATGTCGCGGAAGCAACCTCCGCGTTGGCGGCGGCCCGGGAGTTTGGCTCCTCCGATCCGATGATGCGAGAGCCGGCCCCGTACCGGGGCGCCGCCAGTTGCGAGTCATGCCACGCCGCCGAATATCGCTCGCAGCAACAAAGCCGGCACGCGCGTACCTTGCTGCGAACCGCCGATCTTGGCGGGTTGCCCTGGCCCGAAGGACATCGTCCCCGACACCGATAACCCGCGCGTCGACGCATCGTTTCCGCCGGATCGAAGACCGGATCGAGGTCGAGACCCGGGTCGACAACCAGGCCTTCACCGCTCTGGTCCAGTACGCAATGGGGTCGAACCACCACGGGCAATCGTTTCTGGCGCAGAAGAGCAGGGACAGGTCCGCGAACTTCGCGTAGTCGCACTATCCCGCGCGCGCCCGAGTGGAGCCGGACCATGGAACACCCCGTCGCCCCGCCGGACGCTCAGGGTTATCTGGGCCGTCCCATCTCGTCCGAAGCGGTCCGCAAGTGCCTGAACTGCCACTCGACCGATTTCCGCGCCGTCCAGAAACCGGCGGGACGCCCCGAGGCGCTCGACCATGGCATCGGCTGCGAGCGCTGTCATGGCCCGGCGGGCAATCACCGGCAGGCGATCGACGCCGGGTTCCCCGAAATGGCGATTGCTCGCCCGAAACTGGCCTCCGCCGCGCAGGTCGTCTCGCTCTGCGGCGAATGCCACACGGCTCCCGCCAAGACGACCCCGGACGTCGCCGGTTTCGTCCGCTATCAAGCGTCAAGCCTGATCCTGAGCCGGTGTTACACCGAGAGCCAAGGATCGCTCAGTTGCGTGACTTGCCATAACCCGCACCGAGATGTCGAGACCTCCGCCGCGTTCTACCAATCCAAGTGCTTGAGGTGTCATCCCGCTCCCGCGGCAACCGCGGCGGCGAAACGAGCAAGCGGGGCCGCGATTGACCTGGTCTCCTTGCCCGGTCAATCCGGCAGGCGGCTGTCTCAATTGCCACATGCCGAGGGTCAAGGATGCCGTTCCGCGCACGGTGTTCACCGACCACCAGATTCGAGTTCACCGCGACGGCGTGGCCCGGTCAGTGCGACAGCCGGATCGCTTCGAGCGATGACAGGTTTTCGAGACTCGACAGATCGCCGGGGTCTTCGTCCGCAGCCAGGCGCCGGATCAGGCGCCGAATGGATCTTACCGCTTCGGGTTCTGGGAAGCTCGGCCACGAACCGGACGTCGTGCGGGGCGAACGACTTACCGAACGCCTCGACGACCTTGGCGACCAGATCGGCTCGCAGCGAGTTGGTGGGCTCGTGGCCGGGGCTGAGGACCACGAAGCAGAGAATGACTTCCCCCTTGATGCTGTCGGGAAAGCCAACCGCGGCCGACTCGGCCACGGCCGCGTGTTCGGCGAGAATCGATTCGATTTCGGCGGGCCCGAGCCGTTTTCCCGCCACCTTGATCGTGTCGTCGCTACGGCCGTGGAGGAACCATTCGCCGTCCTCATCGATCGAGGCCCAGTCACCGTGGACCCAGACATCCGGCCATCGCGACCAGTACGTGGCCAGGTAACGGTCGGGATCGCCCCAGATTCCGCGCGTCATCGACGGCCAGGGCTTGGTGCAAACCAGCTCGCCGACGCCGTTTCGAAGCGGTTTGCCGGCCGAGTCGAAGACGTCGACAGCCATCCCCAGCGCGGGGCCGACCAAGGAGCAAGGCTTGAGGGGCGTGATCGGCAGGGGCGACAAGAGGCACGCACCGACCTCCGTTCCTCCCGAGATGTTAATGATCGGACAGCGCCCGCCGCCGACATTCTCGAAGTACCAGCGCCAGGAGTCAGGGTCCCACGGTTCGCCGGTCGACGCCAGGATTCGCAACCGCCCGAGGTCGTGCGATCGAACCGGCTCCAGACCATATTTCATCAAAGCGCGGATCAAGGTCGGCGACACGCCCAGGATCGTGACCGCGTGCCGCTCGACGAGCGACCAGAGCCGATCCGGGCCCGGGTAGTCGGGTACTCCTTCGGCGAGCAGGACTGTTCCCCCGGCGGCCAATCCGCCAACCAGCTCCCAAGGGCCCATGATCCAGCCCAGGTCGGTCACCCAGTGGAGGTGGTCGTCTTCCTTCATATCCACCTGGTGGGCGACTTCCTGGGCAATCTTGACGAGAAACCCTCCATGGACGTGAACGGCCCCCTTGGGCCGGCCGGTGGTCCCCGAGGTGTATGCAATCATCAAGGGGCTTTCCGGTTCGAGCGGCTGGGACGAACAGTCGCCGGATTCCGCCGCGACGAGGTCATCCCAATCGAGCTGGCGAATGGAAAAGGGCCGGCGCTCCGCTCCTCGCCGACGTGAGACGATCAGATGTTGGAGGCTCGGGCAGGATTCGGCTGCTTCCGCGGCGACTTGCCCCATCGGAATCGGACGGCCTCGTCGGAAAGTCACATCAACCGTGATCATCGCCCTGGCCTGGCAGTCGTTAAGCCGAGCCGCGACGGCTTGCGCTCCGAACCCGGAGAAGATCGGCACCACGACCGCGCCGATCTTGGCGCAGGCGAGAAATGCGACGACTGCCTCGGGAACCATTGGCAGAAAGAGACCGATCGCGCTCGCCCTGGACGATGCCCAGCCGCTTGAGAGCGTTAGCCATGCGGCAAGTCTCACTGTGAAGCTCGGCATAAGATAGCCGGCGAACTGCCCCATCCTCGCCCTCCCAGGCAACCGCAACTCGTTCATGGCGTGCGGACCGGGCGTGCCGATCGAGGCAATGATCGGCGAGGTTTATTGCGCCGCCGATGAACCAGCGCGACCAAGGGACGCCCCGGCTCAGGTCCAGCAGTGTGTCATAGGGCCGGAAGAACTGAATGCCAAGATCCTCGACCACCGCCTGCCAGAACCACGCGATGTCGGAGGTCGAGCGACTGACCAGCTCATGGTAAGTGGAGATCCCGTGCGCACGCATGAACCGGGTGACGTTCGCTCGCTCGACAATCCCCTCGGTCGGATTCCAGACGTGGGCTGCCGGCATGAATTCTCCAATCGTCTCGAATCGCATTAATCTCCAGATAGGAAATCGGGCCCTGCTGACAGTCTAGCAAAGGAGCGTCCGGGGAAGCATCCGCGGCCGGTGAATTCGCGTTCGGCGTTGCTTGATACCAGTCCGTTGAGCGCATGCTTGGATCGTTTTTCGACGCTCCGTCCAGCCGATCGTTAAGACGGAGCAGGTCTTAACAAGTGCCAACGATGGGCCGAATGACGCTCAATTCGAACGTGGCTTGCGACGTGACCCGAATGCAAGCGGTCCATTGATGGATGAGGAGTACGAACGTGAAGGAATCAGCGAGCGAGGAGACCAAACTTCATACCCCGGAAGAGATTGCCGACAGGCTCGGTGGAATCAGCCTCAAGACACTGAACGCCCTGATTCGCGGCCGCGGCTTGGAGACGACGACTCTGGGCTACGCGGAACCATCGCGAAACGGCGGCCCTCGTCGACGCCTCTGGGGTATGACAGACTCGCAGCTCCAGGCCCTTCTCGCTGTGAGAAATCGTCGCGGTCAGCCCATCGATCACCACTGATCGAATGGCCGAGATCTGGAAGGCCGAGTGAGGGGTCCTCGCGGTGGCGTTCGGCGAGGAGTCTCAGAAATAGTCCTTCCCGCAAGAAATCCTAAACGCTAAACTGTAACGTTCCACTGACGGGAAGTCGGGTCCGCCAACTTCTGTGATGCCGAAAGGCGTTGAGCAGCTATGATCATTGTGTTGAAGCCGCATCCGACTCCCGAGGTGGTGGAACATGTTCTCGAAAGGATCGCCGCTCTGGGACTGACTCCCCACCTCAGCCAAGGTGTCGCGCGGACGATTATTGGGGTCATCGGCGACGAGACCAAGCTCCAGGTCGAGCCGTTGCAGGCGATTCGGGGAGTCGAGCGCGTTCTTCCGATTCTCAAGCCGTTCAAGCTGGCCAGCCGTGAGTTTCATGAAGAGGGTTCGGTCTTCGAGATCAAGGGAGTCAAGATCGGTGGCGGCCACCTCGCCGTGATCGCCGGTCCCTGTGCGATCGAGAGCGAATCCTTGCTTTTCGAGCTGGCGGCGCGGGTGCGAGACGCCGGCGCCAATATTCTGCGTGGGGGCGCGTTCAAACCCAGAACCAGCCCCTACAGCTTCCAGGGGCTCGGCCGCGATGGGCTCAAGATCCTCAAGGCGGCCGGCGAACAGTTTGTGATGCCGGTCGTGACCGAAGTGATGGATCCACGGCAAGTTGAGATCGTCGAACGCTATGCCGACATCCTGCAAGTCGGCGCGGAACATGCAGAATTTCGACCTTCTCAAAGAGTGCGGACGAACGCGAATCCCGGTCTTGCTCAAGCGGGGTCTGAGCGCGACCGTGAGAGACCTGCTGATGTCGGCCGAGTACGTCCTCTCGGAGGGGAACCGGCAGGTGATTCTGTGCGAACGTGGGATCCGGACTTTCGAGGATTCCACCCGCAACACCCTCGACTTGTCGATCGTGCCTAACATCCAGGGGCAGAGCCACTTACCGATCATCGTCGACCCGAGCCACGCGACCGGCCGTCCCGACTTGATCCCGGCGATGGCGCGGGCGGCCATCGCCGCCGGAGCGGATGGAATTCACATCGAAGTCCACTCCTGCCCCGAGCAGGCCCTCTCCGACGGGCCCCAGGCCCTGCTGCCGGACCAGTTCGACCGGTTGATGTGCGAAGTCCGCCAGCTCGCCGAGCTGATGGGAAAATCGATTGATGTCTGCGCGGGAGAGCCGTTGACATGCGCACCTTGTTGATCGCGGGCAACTGGAAGATGAACCCGGCGTCACGGGCCGAGGCAATCGCCCTCGCCGGTGCCGTCAAGCCGGGAGTCGGCCAAGCGACCGAGGTTCGCGTCGTGCTTTGCCCTCCCAGCGTCTTCCTCGCCGATGTCGACGCCGTCCTGGACGGATCACCGATTGGTCTCGGCGCCCAGAACATGCACTGGGCGGCAGCGGGCGCTCATACGGGCGAGATCTCGGGCGCGATGCTGGTCGATGCCGGTTGTACGCATGTGATCTTGGGCCACAGTGAACGTCGCCAAGCCGGCGAGACCGACGCTCAGGTCAATGCCAAGCTGCACGCGGCCCTGGCCGCCCGCTTGATCCCGATCGTTTGCATTGGCGAGACCAAGGACCAGCGGCTGAGCGACCAGACCGAGCACGTGCTGCTCTCGCAGCTAGGCGGCTCGCTGGCCGGTGTTTCTCCCGAACAGATGGCCGGCACCGTGCTGGCTTACGAGCCAGTTTGGGCGATCGGCACCGGCTTGACCGCTACCCCGCAACAGGCTCAATCCGCCCATGCATTCATTCGGAGCTGGCTTGCTCGCGAGCTCGGCGAGGCGACGGCGGCGCGAGTCGTCGTCCAGTACGGAGGGAGCGTCAAGCCGGACTACGCCGCCGAACTGCTGGCGTGCCCCGACATCGACGGAGCCTTGGTCGGCGGCGCCAGTCTCAAGGCAACCGACTTCCTGGCGATCTTTCGTGCGGGTCTGGACGTCACCCAGCGCAAACCAGCATGACCCGTTGAAAATCGAATCGAAGGGCGGATCCCGTGGGAATCATCATCGGCATTCTGAACGTCGTCATTGTCTTGCTCTCGCTTTTCCTGATCGGGATCATTCTGATCCAGCGCGGGAAGGGAGGAGGCCTGGCCGGCGCGTTCGGCGGTGTCGGCGGCTCGAGCGCATTCGGGACCAAAGCCGGCGACGTGTTTACCAAGATCACCGTGGGTCTGGCCATCGGCTGGATCATCCTCTTGATGATGATGGTGATCTTGACCAACAACAATACACAGCTCAGCCTTCGATGATGATTCCGTCAGCGATCACCAAGGAAACCGGTTCGAAATCGAGCAAGTCGAAATCAAACGTCAAACCGTCTGATCTGAAGGATGACTTTTCGCCGGCTTCCACCGAAGGCGGTTTGCCACCGGATTTTCCGTCGATGCCCGTCATGCCTGAAGCGAAGAGTCCATCGTCCACGGCCCCGGTGAGTCCGACTCCACCCGCCACGGTCCCAACGAGTCCGCCTGCCACGACTTCGACGACCCCGCCCGCCACGACGACTCCGGCGAGTCCGCCCGCCAAAGCTCCGAAGTAAACGCCAAGGTCTCAAGGGCTTGCCACATATTCCGGCCGGTCCGACCGGCCCTACGCGATGAGCCTTTTCCGGCCGGTACAATCGGCCCTACCACGAGGTTGACTTGCTTCTGAGCATGACCGGTTTTGGAGAGGCTCGGCTTCAGGATCCGCGGTGGACGATCGTGGTCGAAGTGCGAACCGTCAATAATCGACACTTCAAGCTCAATGCCAAGATCAGCGACGCGCTACGCGACGATGGAGCCCGCCCTGGAACAACTCGTCCGCGAGAAGGTGAAGCGCGGGACCGTCCAACTGAGCGTGAAAATCGAGCGGCCGCGGCGCCCGGAGGATTTCCGCCTGAACCTGGTCGCGCTGGCCAGTTACCGCGATCAGCTCAAGGGATTTCAGGGCTCCGACCAGCGGACGATCGACGTGTCGCAACTCCTGCTCTTGCCGGGAGTTGTGGAGCAGATTTCCTCGCGAGAGCCGAGCAGCCCGACGAAGACTGGCCCGCGATCGCCGAGGTGGTCGTCCGGGCGCTCGCGGATCTGGAGTCGGCGCGTGATCGCGAGGGTCGGGCGATGGCCGCCGAGCTGATCGCGCTGGGCGCGGCCGTGAGCGATCAGTTGAGCCGGATCGCCGAGCGCGGGCCCGATGTTAGTCCCGGCCGTTCAAAAGAAGTTGACCGATCGAATTCAAGCCTTGGTTAAAGAGCAAGGAGTGACGATCGAGTCCAAGGACCTGGCGCGGGAGGTCGCCATCCTGGCCGACCGGAGCGATATCTCCGAAGAGGTCGTTCGTCTTCGCGCTCATCTGAAACAGTACTCGCAGATCATCGAGGAGCCGGTGAGCTCAGGCCGGAAGCTGGAGTTCGTGGTGCAGGAAATGGGTCGCGAGATCAACACGATCGGCTCGAAGGCGAACGACGTCGAGATCAGTCGATCCGTGGTTGAGATCAAGGCCTTGCTCGAAAAGATTCGCGAGCTGATTCAAAATGTCGAGTGACGCCCGAGACGGATTGGAGCCAACTGCCTGGCCGGCTTGTCGTGATCTCGGGAGCTTCGGGATCCGGGAAAAGTACGCTGGTGCAGCACCTGCTGGCTCGACCCGAGCTTGCGGTTGCGGCGATCGGTTTCCGCGACCACCCGAAAACCGCGGCCGGGCGAACAACCAGGGTCGCGATTACTTTTTCGTGACGGCCGAGGAATTCGAGCGGATGCGAAGTGACCTGCTCGAGCACGCCCAGGTCCATGACTACTTCTATGGCACGCCCGCCGAACCTGTCCGTCGCGGCGATGGCGCGAGGGATCTGTGTCCTGCTGGTGATCGATGTCCAGGGAGGTTTCCAAGTTCGACAAAAAGTACCTGGCGCGCTCTTGATCTTCATTCAGGCTCCGAGCCTGGACGTCCTGGAAACCCGACTGAGGAAGCGAGGGACCGACGACGACGCCACAATCAATCGCCGATTGGCCAACGCTCGTCGCGAGCTCGAAATGGCGGAAGCAGTATGATATTCATGTGATCAATGACGAGCTCGACCGGGCGGTTGAGGAGCTCGTCTCGATTCTGAAGCAAACGGCTGTGGAGAGGGGAAGAACCATGATTGATGAGCTGAAGGAAGAAGAGATCGTCAACAAGGTCGGGCGGACGCTTCAAGCTGTCGACCTTGATTCAGAAGCGAATGATCGCCCTGAACCAAGGCGCGCGCGCCCTGGTCGATCACCGGGGCATCGACAAGATGTCGATCGTGATCCAGGAGATCATGCAGGAAAAGATCTACCTGGACATGTCGGGCAAGCTGCGGACGACCGAGCCGACCGATGAGCTGGAGAACAATGGCGAAACCGTCGATCTTACGCAACCGGGAGAATGAATAGAGCCTGTCGCGGTTGACCCAGACTTGCTGACGGAATCCGCAAGGCCTTTCGATCGTGGGCCGATCAAAAGGTCATTGAGCGCGCTGGTCCCGACTGAGTCGGGATCGGGTCTGAGATTCACGGACACGGTGAAGTCCGCGCTTCGAGGGGGTTCCATGTCATTTCGCCAGCGAGTGTTGCGCTCCGCGCCGATCATCGCGTTCACGCTGGTGATCGTGTTCTTGGGATTGAGCCTGGGCGGTTATGACTCGGCCGATCCTCCCGGATGGAATGCCTCGCCTCGGAACGAGCCCCCGACCAATCCCTGCGGCCCGGTCGGAGCCACGCTGGCCCACCTGCTGTTCATTACGCTCGGTTGGTCGTCCTGGCTTTGCTGCTGGGACTGGCGGTCCTCGATCTCTTGGTGTGCGTGAGGCGGCCCGTTCCCGATCGACTGGGACCGTCGCTCGGCTTCGGCCTCGTTGCTGATCGTGACGGCCGGATTGATCCACAAGCTGGCGCCGGGCCTCGAGCCGAGTCCGCCGGTGGGCAGTGGCGGCTACGTTGGTGCCCTGGTGGCGGTCTTTCTGGAAGTCCATTTCGGACCGCTGGGGATGAGCCTGATTCTGGCGGCGGCGGGGCTGTTCGGCCTGGCACTCTGTCACGACGTCGTCTTCCTCTGGCCGTTCCAGGAAGCTCGAGGCTGGATCAAGGCCCGACTCCGGCCGCCAGCCGCCCAACGGCATCGCCGCTGCATCCTTCGCGCGCGGGACGCCCGTATCGCATGACGACGCAAGCGGCGTGGGAAGCCGCCGGACTTCTTCCCCTGAACGCGACACTCCATCCAACGGTCGTCCATCCGCCCGATTCCGATCCGGAATGCCAACGAATCGACGGGTCCGGCGTCCTTGACGCAAGCGCAGCCAAGCCAGAGAGTTCCGTCCTCAGCACGAGATTTGGTTCCCCTGGCGCCAGGCCAGTCCGGCTCGCTGTTTCAGCTACCGCCGATGGACCTGCTCGAGCCCGCCGAAGCCCTTCCCGATCCAGGAGCACGAGGCCAAGGTCCATGCGCGGGCCATGCTGCTGGAACGGACGTTGCTGGACTTCGGACACCAGGTTCGGGTCGTTCAGATCGATACCGGCCCCGTGATCACCCAGTTCGAGATCGAGCTCGAGGCCGGCCTGCGCGTGTCGAAGATCACCGGGCTGGCCGACGACCTGGCGATCGCCTTGGCCGTTCAGAGCGTGCGGATCGTGGCGCCGATCCCCGGCAAGACGACGGTTGGTATCGAGGTGCCGAACGACCATCGCAACGTGGTTCGCCTGGGCGAAGTCATGGCGGGCGTTCCCGGACGGATTCAGGAGTGCCGCATCCCCTTGTTCCTGGGCAAGGATGCCAAGGGACAGCCCTTGGTGTTCGACCTGGCCGAGATGCCCCACTTGCTGATGGCCGGGCGCACCGGCACCGGCAAGTCGGTCTGCTTGAATGCGATGATCCTGTCGATTCTGATGACCAAGCGGCCGGACGAAGTGAAGATGATCTTGATCGACCCCAAGAAAGTCGAGCTCTCGCAGTACAAGCGAATTCCGCACCTGATGCACCCGGTCGTCACGGACATGAAGAAGGCCGAGTCGCTGCTGGCATGGGCCTGCGAGAAGATGGACGAACGTTATGAGTTCTTGCGGCGGGCCGAGGTCCGCAACATCCAGGGATACAACAAGTTGAGCCCCGACGAGATCCTTGCGCGGCTCAACCCGGAGGACGACGCCGAACGGGCGCGGATCCCGACCCGGATGCCCTACATCGTGATCATCGCCGACGAGCTCGCCGAGATCATGATGACCGCCGAGAAGGAAGTCGAGCAACACATCGTCCGACTGGCCCAGCTCGCCCGCGCGGTCGGCATCCATCTGATCTTGGCCACCCAAAAGCCCGTGGTGGATGTGGTCACCGGACTGATCAAGGGGAACCTGCCGGCGCGGATCGCGTTCCAGGTGGCCAGCCGAAGCGATTCCCGGGTCGTCCTGGACGAGATGGGCGCGGATCGGTTGCTGGGTAACGGCGACATGTTGTTCCTGATCCCGGGTACCTCCCACATCATTCGTGCCCAGGGAACCTATGTCTCGGATGGGGAGCTTAACCGGGTCTGCGAGTTCCTGGAGCGTTACCCGGTGCATTTCGACCGCGAGCTGACCCAGCTTCAAGTCGGGGGTGGGCCGGGCGGAAAGGATCGCGCGGCCGCGCTCAAGCAACGTGACGAGCTCTATGAGCCGGCCATCGAGATCGTGGTTCGCGAAGGACGAGGCTCTTGTTCGCTGCTCCAGCGCGCCCTGGGCATCGGTTACGGCCGGGCGGCGCGGCTCATCGACTTATGGCCGAAGACGGAATCGTCGGCGAATTCAAGAGCGGCTCGGCCCGCGAAGTCCTCTACACCTGGGAAGAATGGGAAGCTCTCAAAAACGGCGGCGATCCCAAAGTGGAAGCGCCTGTGTGATCGCGTGCCGGTCGGCTGCAAGAACTGTTATCGCGCCGTCGCACGGGTCCTACGAACGATCCTCGCGTTTGCGTCAGTCCGCAAGGTATTACCTGTCACGCCACAGGCCGCGCCGTCGAAACGGCGATAACTCGATTGAGCTCCTGGGACGTCCACTTTGCACCGTCGAACCAGAGGTCGTTGATCGAAGCGAAATCGATCGCGATCCGATCGAAGTCGCCTGGCTGGTAGCCAGCCAGCAGACTTGTCAGAATCACTCGAATCACAACTCCATGCGCCACAATAATCATCGTCTCGCCAGGATGGCCCGCGATGATGTTCTCGAGTACAGGCATCACGCGGCGGCGAATGTCGGCGTACGACTCCCCGCCTGGATGGGAATACTCGATGTCGCCCTCAATCCAACGCGACTTGCTCTGGGCATAGATCGACCAACCCTCCTCGCGCGACACGCCGCTCAACGGACCGAGCCGGCGCTCGTGCAGCTCGGGCCTGATGATCGGTACAAGATTGCATGCGAGTCCGATCGGTTCGGCGGTGGCGACGGCTCGGCGCATGGCCGAGCAATAGAGGGCAACGGCACCCAGCTCCTTGAGCGATTCGCCGAGCATTTCGGCTTGACGGATTCCCCACGCGCTCAAGCCGATGTCGGATTCGGCTCCGTGAAACCGACCGGGCTCCGAGGTTTCGGCGTGGCGTAAGAGGAGTACTCGGGTTCTTCGCAAGTTTTTTTCCCTTGCTTCATGTGGGTCGAAGATGGTGGACTATTCGCTCGGCGTTCGACTCGATCAGACCGACGTTACCTCGCGGACTGACACAACCGCGAGAATCGTTCGTAGGACCCGTGCGACGGCGCGATGAGGGTTCGAGGCGACCAACGGGTGCTGATCGCCGTGCTATCGACGAATTCTTCGAGTCTTGACGGAGGAACCTCTTCGTGGAAGAACATCATAAGTATCGCGCGATCCTCTTGTTCGGGATGCCCGGAAGTGGCAAGGGCACTCAAGGTGCCGTGCTCGACCAGCTTCCTAACCTGATTCACATCTCGATGGGCGATATCTTCCGCAAGACCCCGAGGACCGGCAAGTTCGGCCGCGAGATCGAGCAGTACACCTCTCAGGGACTCATGGTCCCCGACGACTTGACCGTGCGGATCTTCGAGCGCCACTTGAATATTCTCGAGATGCAGGAACTGCTTATGCCTGAGCAACATACGCTGATCCTGGATGGTTTGCCCCGCAGTTTCGCCCAGGCCGAACGGCTGGATAGCATTATCGACGTGCTGCAAATCTTCCATCTGAAGGTCACGGACATGAACAAGAACGATCGAGCGACTGAAGGCGCGCGCTCTGCGTGAGAATCGGCTCGACGATATGAGTGATGAAGTCATCCACCGACGACTCCAGACCTATCACGACGAGACCTTCAAAACGTTGAGCTACTATCCGAGCCACCTGATCTACGAGGTCGATGCCAGTCGGTCGGCGATTGAGGTACTCTGTAGCATCGCCAATCGATTGGCGGACGATCCAAGCGGCGCTGCACTAGCCGACCACGACAAGACGCCATCACGACCGTTCCACTACCTGACGGAGCCAGCCACGAAAATGTCGGCCCCCGCACCTTCGGATTGCCCAGTCGTCCCGTGATTCCAAGGGATCAGGGACGCCCGAGTTTCGCCCTTATATCCCGGATTCGGCCGATTTACCCGAGCTGACGTGGTTACCGGTGATCGTCGGCTCTTTGCTGGGAATCGTCTTCGGCGCTTCCTCGCTCTACTTGTTCCTCAAGGTCGGGATGACGGTATCGGCGTCGATTCCGGTGGCCGTCCTGTCGATCACGATCTTTCGAGGATTGTCCAGTGCGTTCAATCTGAGGCGCACGACGATCCTGGAAAACAACGTGGTGCAGACGGCCGGATCGGCGGGCGAGTCGATCGCTTTCGGTGTCGGAGCCACCATGCCGGCCCTGATGCTGCTGGGCTATGAGCTGGAATGGATGAAGGTGATGCTGGTGGCCGTGCTGGGAGGACTGCTCGGCATCTTGATGATGATTCCGCTCCGGCGAGCGTTCATCGTCAAGCAGCACGGTGTACTCCCCTACCCCGAGGGGACGGCTTGTGCCAAGGTCTTGATCGTCGGCGAGCAGGGAGGCTCGAACGCCCGGACGGTGTTCGTGGGGTTCGGCGTCGGGTTTCGTTTATCAGATCCTGATGCAAGCGTTCAAGTTCTGGGATGGAGAGTGGCGAAACTGGCGATCGTACGGAATTCAGGGTTACAACAAGGCGGTCGTTTCGCTGGAGCCTTCGCCGGCTCTGCTGGGAGTTGGTTACATCATCGGCCCTCGAATCGCCTCGGTCATGGTCGGGGGCGGAATCATGACCGCGCTCCTGCTGGTACCGATGATTGCTTACTTCGGCGAGGGAGTGCCCGGCGTCTTGCCTCCGGGCCAGAAACCGATCGCCGAGTTGAGTGCCGACGCCATCTCGGGTCAATACGTCCGCTACATCGGCGCGGGAGCGGTCGCGGCCGGCGGCATCCTGAGCATGCTCAATGCCTTGCCGCTGATCTTCGCCTCGGTGAGTGGGAGCCTCCGCGACTTGCGCTCGGGAAAGCCGGCGGAAGACAGTGGCAGCGGCACGCACCGATAGTGACCTGCCGATGAGCGTGCTCCTGGTCGGCTCGCTCGGCACTGGTGCTGGCCATCGGCGCTTCGGATTTGATCCCAACCGGACTGACAGGCCGATTCCTTGGCGCCGGGCTGATCGTCTTGTTCGGATTCTTGTTCGTAACGGTCAGCTCTCGCATCACCGGCGTGATCGGCTCGTCGTCCAATCCGATTTCTGGCATGACGATCGCCACCGTGCTCTTGACCTGCCTGATTTTCTTCTTCTTGGGCTGGGTTGGACCCGAATACCGCGTCACCGCTCTGTCGATCGCGGGCATCGTCTGCGTTGCGTCGTCCAACGGAGGCACGACCTCACAGGATCTCAAGACCGGGTTTCTGGTGGGAGCGACTCCGTGGAAGCAACAAGTGGCAATCCTGGTCGGGGCCCTGATCTCCGCGCTGGTGATGGGCGGTACCTTGTGGGCCCTCAACACGGCGTACACGACGATCTCCTCCGATGCCGCCGATTTGCCCACTGTCAAAGCACCCGCCGCCGAGATCAAAGGGAGCGAACTCGGTCCGGATGGCAAGTCTTACGGAGTTTGGTGGGTTGTGAACCCTCGGCCCGGCGTGCAACCGGGAAAGTACCTGGTCGATGAGTCGGGCCAGGCTCAGCACTTGATCGATTACGGGATCGGCGGACGGTTGACCAAGACCCCATCAGGGAGGCCGATCAACAAGTTCAACCCGCCCCAGCCCCGGCTGTTTGCCACGCTGATCGAGGGGATCATGGCCCAAAAGCTCCCTTGGGGCCTGGTCATTCTGGGGGCCGTGCTGGCCGTGGTGATGCAGCTGGCCGGCGTGTCGGCGCTGGCGTTCGCGGTCGGCGTTTACCTGCCGCTGGCGACCACGATGCCGATCTTCGTGGGGGGTGTGCTCCGCGGTCTGGTCGACCGAGCTCGCGGATTCACGCCCGACGAGGCGGAGACCAGTCCCGGCACGTTGATGTCCACCGGCCTGATCGCCGGCGGCTCGTTGGCCGGGATCATCATCGCGCTCCTGGTCGTCTTTGAAAACGTGGGCAAGATGCTGGATTTCTCCACTCCGACGCCCAGTGGAGAGCCCAGTTTCAAGGTCTGGGCCATCCTTGCGTTCACGGTGATGGCGGCGTCGCTCGCGGCCGTGGCGGTATTCGGCAAGCGACCCGTAGACGCCAAGACGGGGAAAGGCGAAGAGGCGCGGTTGGGTGAGATCGGCGACCTCGAGATGATTTACGTAGAGCGACCGTCGGAGGCGAGCCAATCCGCAGTGCGACGATCCCCACAATCGACGGCGGCTTCCGCCTCGTGAGTCTTTGCTCCTGGCCGGATCGGCCCTGGCGATCGGTCTCGATCCCGACCACGCCCCACTCTTGTTGATGTTCGGCCTCTTGCTCGCGGTTCGGCCGTGGTATCAGGCCTGGCGGTCGGCGCGGGGGACGGCTCTTCGACCGCCGTTGGTCTGGGTGGCGCTGGCGCTCGGCCTGGCGGTGATTGCTCAGGCGGTTGCCTTGACCGAGACAAGCCGCGGGGGCCGGCCCATTGCGGGCGTTTTCACCTATCTCTCGGTTCTCACGATGCTCGCCGCTCTCCTCTCGGTACTCAACGCGCGCGACCCGGGTGGACGCATCTGGGCGGGATTGATGGTCATGCTCGTTGTGGTCTTCTTGATCCCCTGGCTGGAGACTCCGGGACGCTGGAGGAGAGCTCAAGCTCTGACCCCGCCAAATCTGGAATCTCCCTGGACCCTGTTCTACGGGATCCTCGTCTTGATCGGTGTGACCAACTATCTTCCGACCCGATTTGGCGCGGCCGCGGCCTGGCTGGGTCTGGGATTCATCCTGGAATACCTGGGCCTCACGCGCGGGGACTGGCCCGCCGAGCGCCGATCGTTGCTCTGGCTATCCATTTCGTGGACGTTCGTCATCAGCCTGTGGACGGCTCGGTGGAGCGCGGAGCGCGCACCATCGGCTCGCGTGCGATTCGAGCGGCTCTGGTTCTGGTTCCGCGACCATTGGGGAGTCGTCTGGGCTTTACGAATTCAGGAACGGTTCAATCGCGAGGCCGAGCTGGGGAAGTGGCCGGTCATTTTGACCTGGTTCGGTCTGGTCCCGGTCCGATCGCTCGAGACGGACGACCCGCTGTCGCCTACGCTCCGGTCGAGGCGGAGACAACCCTCCGCTCCTTGATTCGACGATTCGCGCAGCCCTGGCGACTCGACGATGTGACCGACTCGTTCGGACCCTCGTCTTGCGATCGGGTGGATGCAGGACCATGATGGCACTGGAGTCTTTCGCGCTCGACGTGGGTCTTCGTGCCCGCCAGGCTTGCGATTGCCATGGAGAACCACGTGGACCGTCCGCCGACTCGAAGCATCGCGCCCACTGAATGTCCTGGCCGTTCTGGCGACCATCGCGGCCCTCTCCCTGCTCAAGACGATCCTGATTCCGATCGCGTTCGCGATGGTCATCGTCTGCATGCTCTCACCGTTGGCGCGATTCTTTCGACGACATCTGCCGTACGGTCCGTCAGGTGCTCTCATCTTGTTCGTGGTGTCGGTACTGGGTGGTCTTTATCTAGCGACATTGGCGGCCGAGGCATTGTTGCAAGCGACTTATACGTTGCCCTCGGATATCGAACGCCTCTCCGGGCAAGTGAGCGGGCGGATCACCGCTTTGATACGCGAGCAGCCTTATCTGCGGGCGGTCCTGCCGGAACCCGGGACGATCGACCGGCTCGGTGACACCAACCGCGCCCTCTTGATCGACAAGCTGAGTTACAGTCTCTCCGATTTCACGATCTGGGTCGCGCAGGGGTTCATCATCCTGGTGCTGATCATCTTCTTGCTGGTCGAGAACGAGATGCTCACAGCCAAGCTGATTCGCTTTTTCGCCCGGACACCGGCCCAAACCCGCGCCGCCAGCGAAGTCCTCGGCCAGGTCACTCACAAGATTCGCGCATATTTGATTGCGCGCACGCTGATCAACGCGGGTCTGGGAGCCGTGATCGCGATCGTGCCTCTGGGCCCTCAACATTCATTTTGCTCTCACTTTAGGGATCATCGCGGCACTGACGAACTTCGTCCCGTACATCGGCCAGATGGTCGGTGGCGCTCTGCCGACGGTGGTGGCGCTGGGACAAACCGGCTCGATCGGCCAATCCCTGGTCGTCGCCGGAATGTACCTGGCGGTCCTCGGGATCGAGGAGTACATCATCACGCCGATGGTCATGGGGCGATCGCTCGACCTCAACGGCACCACGATCTTGATCGCCTGCTTGTTCTGGGGTTATCTCTGGGGCCTGGTCGGCCTGGTTCTGGCGATGCCGATCACAGTGAGCATGAAAGTCGTATTTCAAACGATTCCGGAACTGAACCGGTGGGCGGAGTTGATGTCCCTGGACTGGCAGTCACCCATGTTCGCCATGGCGGCGAGAGTCGACCCCATGCTGTCGAGCCAATCGGCGGCTTCCGCCGAATCCGGATCGCCGAGAGAGAATCTCATCTCCGCCGACGTCCGTGAAGCAGCACGGCCGCCCTCGGCCGTTCAGACCGTGCCGGCCGATGGGGGTTAGCCTCCACCTTTCGCACCGTCGACCGACAGCATGGTGAACAGTTTCGTCAGGGCTGCGGGCACGAAAAGGCGTCAGGAGCCGTTGCTTCGGCCATTTAACGGCTCCTGATCCCCTTTTCATCTGTGACCCTCTTTTCATCTCTAACGGATCCTGACCCCCTTTTCATCTTCCGCGTGCCGGCTCCGACCGCCGCCGGACCGAATGTCTCCTCCTATCCGAATAACGACTTTATGAGCCAACCCAAGTTTAGGGCGGTCCCCTCATGGTTCGCGCGCAGAGGCGGACCGACCCATCGTGGGCGACCGAGCCGAGGATCGAGCCGTCGGGAGAGAACGCCAGGCCGTTGATCTGCGCGCGATGGGCGGCCAGGGTGAGGAGCTCCTGGCCGGTGGCCGGGTCCCAGAGACGGATCACTCCATTTTTCCCCGCCGAGGCGACGGCGGCGCCGTCGGGCGTGAACGCCAGTTGGCGGAGCTCGTCGCCATCGCTGTGGATCGACCGGATGGGCGTGGACCGATCGAGGTCCCAGAGCGTGATCGAGCCCAGAATGTCGGCCACGGCGAGCGTCTTGCCGTCGGGAGCGAACGCCAGCGCCATCAGGTTGGCCCGGTTGTGGAGAACGCGGGGCGAGGAATCAGAGGAGCCTGATCCGACATTCCAGAGCCGCACGTCGCCCTCGTTGCCGGCCGAGGCGAGCGTCTTGCCGTCCGGTGAAAAAGCCACGGCGTGTACGACGTCGCCATGGCCTTTGAGCACGCTTCGCTCTCGCCAGGAGGCGACGTCCCAGAGCCGGACGGTTCCATCGGAGCTCGCGGTCGCCAGGCTCTCGCCATCGGGAGCGAAAACCAACGCACGGACGCGGTCGGTGTGTCCCTCGAGGGTCGCCAGCAGCCGGCCGGTCGCCGCGTCCCAGATCCGGACGTTCTTCCGCTGAATGAGGTGCCCAGAGGCCAGCGTGCGGCCGTCGGGCGAAAAAGCCAGCGCGGCCACCGTCCCCTCTCCGCCGTGCCACGCTCTGCTCAACCGGCCCGTCGCCGTGTCCCACAGCTTGATCGTCGGGTCGGGCTCGGAGTCGTCGCTCCCGGTGGCCAGGGTGCGGCCGTCGGGCGAAAAGGCCAGCGACCACGCCTCATCCTTGTGACCGGCCGGCTGCGGGTCTTTGTCGTCGTCTCTCGGCGGCCAGCCGCCACTGACGAACGCCGGAACGGCTCGATATCAGCAACGATCGACCGTCGGGGGTAAACTCCAGTTTCCCCACTTCTTCGGGCCGGCCCGGAAATGTGGCCAGTCGCCGTCCGGTCGCGGTCTCCCAGATCGAGACCGGGACAGGACCACCTCGCCTTCCCGCTGGCAAACGCGCTGGTCGCGAGCCGGGTGCTGTCGGGTGAGAAGGCGACAGCGGTATCGCGGGCAGAGTTCGACGTGCTCGCGTACGAATCGCGGCGAATCGCACCGGTCGCGCGGTCGATCAGGTAGATATCCCCGTCGAAGTCGACCGTCGCCAAGGTCGCACCGTCGGGGCTGAAGTTCAACCGGCCAACTTTGTCGGGAACCGCGTGAATCGCGAGCAATTTGCCCGTGTGTCCGTCCCATAAATTCAATTTCCAACTGGGCTCCGACACGGCGGCGACAACCTCCGCTCTTGGCGAGCAGGCCCAAGCCGTGATGGTCTGCCCGGCACCCTCGACCTGGAACCGCCGGGTCGGCTTGCCGGTGCGCGAGTCGCGGAGAGATATCAAGGAGTGGTTTTCGAGAATGAGGAGCCCACTTCCGGCCCACGCGGAATTCATGTCCAGCGGCCGTTCAAACTGTTCGAGCAACCGAGGATGCGACGGATCGTCGGCCAGGCTCCAGAGCCGCGCCAGAGACCGCCCGTCCGTCTCGTTGTGTCCGCAGCCCAGGAACTCGCCAGCCGTGAGAAACGCGCCGTAGAGAGAATCGAAGCCTCGGTCGATCGGCAAGTCGAACCAGCCGGCGCCCCGAGGCGACCTCCCAGATCGAAAAGCCGTCCGACGACGTGCGATCGGTGCTCCGGTCGGGAGCGGCGACCAGCGTGCCGTCGGACGAGAAGCTCGGCTCTCCCATCCGGCCCGATACTGGCCGAGATCGCGAATCCATTCTCCGGAGACGGCATCCCAGAGCTGGAGGCCCGCCGATCCATCGGTGGTGGCCAGCAGTTTGCCGTCGGGCGAGAGGGCCATGCCGCCGAAGCGCGCGCGTGGGACCGACCAGCACGACGACCTCGCGGCGCGCCTGGCGCCAGAGGTATCGCCAGACGAACGAGCGCGGGGCCTCGCTGCCGGCGTTGAGCGGAATATCGCGGAGGATCTCCTGGGCGCGTTCGGGCTGGGCGGCGTCGAGGGCCTGGGCGGCCAGTCGGAGCTGCGCTCCCAGGGCGTGCCGCTCGGAGTTGCGGGCGTGATCCTGCGCTTCCCGGGCGTTTCGGTCAGCCCGGTCGATCTCCGCCTCGAGCCGCTGGTTGATCGTTCGCAGCCGGGCATTCGACCACCAGCCGGCCGCCGCCAGGCCGATCAGCAGCACAGCCGTCATCACGCCCGCGGCGGCCACGGCCTTCCAGTGCCGCCTGGCCCACTTGACTCCCCGCCCCGCCCAGGTCGGCCGTCGCGCTCGGATCGGCTGGCCGGCCAGAAACCGCGTGAGGTCGGCGGCCAGATCGCCGGCCGTCGCGTAGCGCTCGGCCGGGTCTTTCGCCAGCGCCTTGAGCACGATCGTTTCCAGGTCGAGCGGGATCGCCGGATCGAGCCTTCGGGGCGAAACGGGCTCCTCGGCGATGATCCGCATCAAGAGCTCGGCGCGGTCGTCTCCCTCGAAGACCTGCCTGAGCGTCAAGAGCTCATAGAGTGTCGCCCCGAGCGAATAGACGTCGCTCCGGCCGTCGACGGCCCCGCGGCTGCCCTGGGCCTGTTCGGGGCTCAGATAGCGCATGGTCCCGATCACGTCGCCGCTGGCCGTCAGGTCGCTGTCGCCCCGGACGCGGGCCAGCCCGAAGTCGGCGATCCAGAGACGGTGATCGGCGTCGACCAGCAGATTCGATGGCTTGATGTCGCGGTGCAGGACCTCGTTGCGGTGGGCGTAGTCGAGCGCCTCGGCCGCTTGCCTGCCCGAGCTCGGCCACTTCACGCGGCGGCAGACCGCCGTGGTCACGCTGGCGGCGCTCGCTGACGACCTCCGCCAGGTTCCGGCCCTCGATCAGCCGCATGGCGAAGTACGGCACTCCGCGCTCGCGGCCGTAGGCGAAAACGGGGACGATGTTGGGATGCTGAAGCGCCGCGGCGGCCTGGGCCTCGATTTCGAACCGGCGCAGTTGCCGGGGGTCGAGCAGTGACGCCGGCGGCAGCACCTTGACCGCCACGCGGCGGCCCAGCGAGATCTGCGTGGCCTCATAGACCACGCCGATTCCGCCCCGACCGATCTCGCGGCCCAGCCGGAAGTCGCCCAGGACGTCCGGCGGTCGCGTGCGCCACGCCGGATGGTCCTCGGTCGGCTCTTCGTCGGCGAGCTCCGACAGCAGCCGGATCGCCGGCAGCAGCCGTTGCAACGCCTCTGTGACGCCGGGATTCCCATTTTCGAGACTGCTCGAGGTCCGGCGTCTCTCCGCGGGCGATCCGCTCGGCCAGGTCGGCCACCTGGTCGGCAAGCCGTTCGTCATCGAGGCCCACGTCCATCCGCGCGTCGTCGTTCACGGCGAAGTCGAGGGTTCCACACCCAGCTCCTCCAGCAGGCCGCGAAGACGATCGACCGCCCGGAGGTGCCGCATCTTGGCCGCACCCAGGCCGATCTCGAGGACCGCGGCGATCTCGTCAAACGCAAGCTGATCGAGGTAGCGCAGCCCAAGAATCTCGCGATCGGCCTCGCCCATCCGCTCGATCGCCCTGGCCAGCAAGAGTCGCCGTTCCTCGCGAGCCATGCGATGGCCGGGCGTCGTGTCATTGGCCGCCAGGCGGTCGACCAGCCGCGTCGAGGTCGCCTCGTCGTGCGACGGCCCGTCGATGCGTTCCTCCCGCCCGATCCCCCGGACCGTGGACGCCACGTGATCCCGGTGCGTCCGTGCCAGCCGATCGGCCGCCAACCGGTAAAGCCAGGGATAAAACGGCAATGGGCCGGTCGCGCAGATAGTCCGGCAGCCGCCGGGCCGCGTCGGCCAGGGTTTCCTGCACCACGTCCGACGGATCGAGCCGAGGCGCCAACCTCGGGTCCAACCGCGCCGCGATCATTTGCCGCAACCGGCCCCGGTGCCTCTCCAGCAAGCGACGCACCGCCTGCACGTCGCCCTGGGCCGCATCGCGGAGCAACGCCTCGATTTCGGGACTGGTCGATGGGCTCGTGTTCATCATCGGGCACGCCCTTCGGAGCTCAACAAGAGATGCCAGAACGGAATCAATTCTCGCGCTCGGCTTGATTGCGTGCAAGCCTTAATTGGGACTTTTTCGAAAAAATCCCCAGAAGGCTGTGACTTTTTCTCACCGGCGGTGTGATTAAGAGATAGAGGGATCTCTGCGACTGAGGAAGTCGCAGGCGACTGCGAGATCCCGAGAACCGCTCTGGGCCGACGGAGTCCGGTCAGGGCCCGATCGCTTGTTGACGCGAAATTGAAATCGGAGCGGAGCCTCAATCCAGGGCTGTCGAGACAGAGTTCATCCACGCATTCGGCTGCCAACAGAAAATGTATCGTCTTGGTTCCGAGCCGCATGCCCTTGGGTAATAGGAGACCGTTAGAAGCTGCGTGGCTTCTCGCTTTCGCGTCGAAATCTGCTCTGACACCGAGTTTTCCTCGACACCGAGTTTTCCGCTCAATCCTGACACCGAGTTTTCCTGCAGCGAGTAGAACGGAATTCTTACGTTTCTTCCTCGGAATTGCTGGATGGGTGGGATCGGAGAAACGGAATGAATTCCGTTCTACGACCGATTGTCATGTTTCGTTAAACGGCATTGGGACTATGGCACGGAGATCTCGGTTTGACAGAAACAACGCCCGGATACACCGCGCTCGCCAACAGGTGATCCAATTGGGCTGAGAGCGCGGCGTCCGGAATGAGAGGGAGGGGCATCGTGGCAATACTCGCTGACTTATTCGTCGGACTGACCGCCCGATACATGTTGTTATCACGTGGCGTCGAGATGTTTTTATGGACTAGCCCCAAGGTCTACGAGAGGGTAGGCTTCGGATTCGATCAGCGCTAGCCCGAAGGGTTGCGCCGATCGTCAAGAACGTTGGGCTGTACAACGGCTTCCTGGCCGCAGGCTTAATCTGGGGTCTATTCCCAGGACAAATGGCCTTCCCGATCCGCGTGTTCTTCCTGTCGTGCGTCATCATCGCAGGGGTTTTCGGGGCGATCACACTGCCGAAGCCGACGACTCTGTTTATCCAATCGTTGCCCGCGGCGATCGCGCTCGCTCTGACCTACCTGGCACGCTCGATCACATACTAACGTCTTGAATGGAGTCGGTGTCAGCGATTTCTACAAGTGGCTGATGTCGTTCGCGAAACCGCTACGAGAAGACAGCCCGGGATCGAGGTGGTTCCATGTTGAAGAGACGCGGCGGATTCACGCTGATCGAGCTTTTGGTCGTGATCGCGATCATCGCGGTCCTGATCGCCTTGTTGCTCCCGGCGGTCCAGGCCGCCCGGGAGGCGGCACGGCGTGCCCAGTGCATCAACAACGTGAAGCAACTGGGCCTGGCGATTCTCAACTACGAATCGGCCCATTCCATGCTGCCGCTGGGCCGGGTGTGGGCGCCGCTGCCGGGAATCCCGTTCCCGTCGTTCTTCGAAGGGGCCCAGAACACGACGTGGTTCACGCAGATGCTCCCCCAGTTCGAGCAGCAGGCGCTCTACAACGCTTACAACTTCGCCATCGGCATCGAGGGACCGCCCGGCGGCGACGGTATGCCGGTCGGTATTCGCGATCAATTCGACGGTCTACGGCACGAAGCTGGATGCGTTCCAGTGCCCGAGCGACAACGAGCGTGACTTCACGATCTGATCTGGCCGACCAACGGATTCCCCATCCGGGGCACACGCGGGAATTACGTCGTCAGCTGGGGCAACACGCAGTGGGGCCAGCAAAACTCGGCCGGCGGCACGCCGACCACTCAACCTGCCTGTGATCTACCAGCGGTCGGCATTCGGCCACACGTCGATCGCGGCTGGCCCAGATCACCGACGGAACCAGCTCGACGGTCTTCACGGCCGAGACGCTCCAGGGCCAGGTCAACGACGTTCGCGGCGCCGTCTGGACCCTGGGGGCGGTCTTCATGAGCCGGTTTACCCCCAACGGCTTCGCAGGATTTTTACGGCGTCGCTGATCCCGCCGACCGGCGGCGGCGACCGGCTCGGTGACGGGTTCTGCGTCAACGATCCCGCGCGGCATGATGCCCTGCATCGACGGTCCCGTTTCCGTTCCTCGACATCTACTCCGGTTCTCGCAGCCGGCACCCCGGCGGCGTGAACGCCGGCTTCGGCGACGGCTCCGTTCACTTCATCAAGAATTCGATCAACCCGGTTGTCTGGATCGGCCTGAACACGATTCAGGGGGGCGAAGTCCTGTCGTCGGATTCGTACTGATCTTGAGCCACAAGTGATCCAGGTGCATCGATGCCATTCTCGCGCGCCGCGGCGACGACCGACCATTTCCCGGACGAGACGAGGTCCGTCGCGGCTCGTGAATCCCTTGTCTTGTTGTCGTCCCAGGCGACCTCCGACCTGGAGGACTCCGCGCCTGTTCAAGACGCCGTCGCCGAACTTGAGGCACGAGCGGTTCCAGATCGGTGCCAAGCTCGGCGAGGGGGGCATGGGCGTCGTCTATCGCGCGCGCGATGCGCGCGACGGACGCGACGTCGCCCTCAAGCTCATGAAAGGAACCATCGCCGGGACGGCTCGCCGTCGCTTCGAACGCGAGTTCCGATCGCTGTCGGCGTTGCGACATCCACACTGCCTCGGCGTCTACGACTACGGCGAGCTCGGCGGCGGGCCGTTCTTCACGATGGAGCTGTTTCTGGGACAGCCGATCACCAGCATCGCGAGCCGGCCGCTGCTGGAACGCCTCGACCCGCTGCTCCAGCTCACTCATGCCCTCGACTACATTCACGGGCACGGCATCGTCCACCGCGACGTCAAGCCGTCGAACATTCTGGTCCGCCCCGCGACTCGCGACGACGGCTCGCGTCACTTCGAGACCCGGCTGATGGACTTCGGCCTGGCAAAGTACTACGGCGTCAAATCGTCGCTCTCGGCCGAGGCCGGGTTCGTCGGCACCGTGGCCTACTGCGCACCGGAGCAGATCAACCTCGACGAGCTCGACCACCGCGCCGATCTTTACTGCCTGGGCCTGGTCGCCTACGAGGTCCTGAGCGGACGCTATGCGTTTCCAGAGGCGCGGCTTGGCGGCATGCGCCCCTTGATGCAGGCTCAGCTCAATGACAAGCCGAAGCCGCTGACCGAGGTCAACCCCGAAGTTCCCGGCGCCGATCGCCGACGCGGTGATGAAGTACCTCCGCAAGCAGCCGAGGCGCCGCCCCGAATCCGCCGGCCTGCTCCGCTCGGCGATCGCCGCGATTTCTCGGCATCGACGACGAGACCGCCGTCTCCGGAGTCTCGATCCCGGCGCTGCGGCCGGGGTTGTCGGTCACCGGCTTCGTCTGCCGCGCCAGCGAGCAGGAG
Organism: uncultured Planctomycetota bacterium; assembly: GCA_963779785.1. GTDB lineage: Bacteria > Planctomycetota > Planctomycetia > Isosphaerales > Isosphaeraceae > CAVRFS01. The sequence goes on along the minus strand of CAWAAW010000011.1, from coordinate 13,380 downwards.
TTGATCAACGACGTCCTGCGCCGCTGCCTCCGGCCTGGCTCGGCCGAGATCCGCGACGAGATCCCGGCCTCGTTGATCGTCGTCAGCGGCGAGCCCGGAATCGGCAAGAGCAGCGTCGTCCAGGAGGCCGAACGCATCGCGCGCGGCCACGGCTGCCAGGTCTATGAGGGAAGGTGCTTCGACGGCAACCTGTCCCCGTTCCAGCCCTTCGTCGAGATCATCCGACAGCTCATCGCCGAGCTGAGACTCCAGGAACGCCGCGAGGTCGCGGCGCCCGACGCGGACCTCACCGGCACCCACGTCGCCGGGCTCCCCGCCGAATCGCTGGTGCGCCTGCTGGGCATCGTCAACGACTACCGCGGCGAGCTCCTTCGCATCGCGCCGGAGCTCCGCAAGTATCTGCCGGGCGAGGCTTACCAGCAGGTCGATTTCGGCCGCGAGGCCGACTACATCTACCGCGCCTTGACCGCGTTCTTCCTCGAAATCGCCACCTTCCAGCCGGTCTGCCTCAGCTTCGAAGACCTGCAATGGGCCGACAAGAGCTCGCTCGACCTGCTGCGGCACCTGGCCGCCGCGCTGGCCAGCGCACGGCGCTCGGCGCGATGGTTCGACAAGCGTCCCCAGGCTGGTGATCGTGGCCTCGGCCCGCACCGGCTATGCGTCGCTCGAAGCCCTGCTGACGCAGCTCCGCGAGCAGCGTCAACTTCTCGAGCTTGTCCTGTCGCCATTGACCGAGAGCGAGACGCGTGAGTTGATCGCGCTGCGCTTGAACTGTCAGCCCGAGGATCTGGCCGACGACCTGGTCGGCCGCGTCAACACGCTGTGCGGCGGGAACCCGTTCTTCGTCGCCGAGACGGTTCGGGAGTGGTACGAGAAGCAGGCGATCACCCGCGGTGAGAGCGGCTGGGTGCTGTCGACCGAGGCGGCCGACTCGACCGACCTGCCCGAGACGGTGCGCGACGTGATGCGGCTGCGGTTGCAGGGTCTGCCGCCGAAGGCCCAGCAGGTGGTGGGCGCGGCGGCGGTGATCGGGGCGGTGGTCGATATCGACCTGCTCCGCGACGTCTTGCACGAGCTCAGCGAAGCCGATGTGCTCGACGCCGTTGACCTGCTGTTGCCGCGCCGCGTGTTTCGCGAGACAGGAAACCCGGGACACGTCGAGTTCGTGCATGACCTGCTCCACGAGTTGCCCTACGCCGACCTCTCAGCCACTCGACGCCGGAGCCTGCACCGGCGAGTCGGCGAGTTGCTGGAACAGCGCCGGGCGAAGGGGCGGGCCGTCGCGCCCGCCGTGCTCGCCGAGCATTTCCGCGATGGCGACGAGCGGTCCAAGGCTTTCGCGTACACGATGGAAGCGGCCGAAGCGGCGCTCGATGCCTATGCCTTCAACAACGCGGTCGTCCAGTTGAAAGACGCCCAGCAGCTCTTGCCCGTCGGACGCCGACGCGGCCACGAGATATCGCCTCTGGGACATGCTCGGCACCGCGTACGGCTCGTCGGGCCGGCTCGACGACGCGATCGGGGCTTACACACACGCCCTTGAGCACGCCGGCGACCATCTTGATCGAGCCACCGCTCAACACGGCATCGGTTCGGCGTTTCAACGGAAAGGCGACTACCACGACTCCGACCGCCATTTCAGACTTGCCTTGTCGGAGGTCGGATATCCTCGCCCTCATAGCGCGATGGGACTGTTGTTCGGCCTCTGGCGGGCGTTCGTTTACTTCCACATGATCCCATCCTGGCTCGCTCTTGGCAGGAGCCGGCCCGATTTCGACCGACGGGTCGCGATCGCGACCGCGACTTACTACCGCATGGCCTAGTAGCCGCACTCAAGCGTCCTCAGTTATTGTTACAGCTCGTACCGGATTGCGGCCCTGGCGAAGCAGTCGGGGAAGCCCGAACTCGTCGCCGTGGGCTACTCGAAGATTTTCTGTAGCTGGGGCATGTTCTCTCTTGGCTCGTTCATGAACGATTTTATGCGTCGGGCCGAGAAGGCTGCGGAATCCTGCCATCGGGTCGAGGTGATGGCGCTGACGAAAGCGCACGTTGGTGGCGTGCATTACTACAGCGGCCGGCTCGACCAGGCCGAGGCGGACCTGCGCGAGGCGATCGGAACTCTCGACAAGGTCGGCGACTGGTTTGGTTTCTTCTCCCACCACATGCTGAGACACCTCTATGCGGTCCGCGGCGACATCCCGATGGAACTCGCCGAGGCTGAGGCCGAGATCGCAATCGGCAGGGCGCGCGGCGACGCGGAGGCATTGGCTTATGGGCAATACGGCAAGGCCGACGCCCTGGCCAGGGCCGGCCGGGTCGAAGAGGCGAACGAACTGATGGTTCCCGCGGTCGAAGTGCTCATCGCCCGCGATTCACTCGCGCTCTTGATCGCGTACGGCCATCTGGGCTTCGTCCGCCTCCAGTCGTCTGACTACTCCGGAGCTCGTGCCGCGCTCGAGAAATCAAGGGATCGGACCATTCGGACATACTGCCCGTTTGAGTTTGCGGGCCCCACTTTTCCATTGCTCGTCGAGAGCCTGCTCGGCCCCCGCTGGGCCGACGCGGATGGCGGCCCGAGCCGAGCCGTTGCCAGGAAAGCCTGGCGTGAGGCTCGCGTCGCCCGCTTCGTCGGCTGGCGTTACCCGAACTACCAGGCCCACGCCTTACGTGTGAGCGGCCGCGCCGCCTACGCTCTCGGCAAGACCAAGAAGGCGGCCCGCTTCTTCGAGCGATCGATCGACGGCCGCCGAGAAACTCGGCGCCCGCTACGACCTCGCCCGCGCCCTGCTCGACGCCTCCCGCGTCATCCCCGACCGTGCCGACGAATACCGCCGCCGCGGCCAGCAATTGCTCGACGAACTCGGAGCCGTCGTCCCGGAGGCAGAGCGGTTCTCCTCGGTAAGACTTTGAAAGGCACGATCATGGCACAGTACGGGAGCATCAGAATACTCGACCCGAGCCACTTGCTACCGCCGGACGCTGACGGCACAGTTCGAGTTCCACCGCACCCCGCGTACGAAAATGCGGTGTTGGCGTTGCTTCACTCGATTGTTGGATCACACGTGGGAAGAATCGTTATCAAAGCGATTGGCCGCACAGGCACGGCTGGGACTCGATGCTCATTGTACCCCACGGGAAAGGCGACCACGCGAATAAAGCAATCATGCTTGATTCCCAGGGAGGTCGTCACAAAGGAGTAGTCGACGATTGGACCGACAGCAACAACAAACGCCATCATGTCAACGGCACGGGAGCCGGCAGCTCCAGCGGTCATCCATTTTTCGCCACATAGCTCTCACCATGGACAAAGCTGTCACGCCGCTGGTTCCCAGGCTGATGAAATCCTCATCCATGAGGCGTTTCATGGGCTGAGACAGCTACTGGGTCTAATGCACAAAAAGCCGGTTGGTCATAAGTATGACGACGAGGAAGAGTTCTTCGCCAATATTGATCGAGAACATTTATATCTCATGAAAAATATCCTCACAGACATTTACGTGCAAATCATCACGGCCACACTATGCTCCACTTACCGGGGCCGAATTCGCAGTCTCATCATGCGGTTAACATTTCAAAGGCGTTCTTGCACATACACGGGAATCGAAAGCTGGTCGAGAAGCTGATTGGTCAGCAACCGTCGCTCTGCGGCCACGTCGCATTGGGTAAGGGCAAGTTCAATCCTATCAGAGCATTACTCATAGAAAACGCCACGCTGAATTGACCGGGATAAGCGGATAAGTGTGATTGCATCCGGGGGGCCGGGTAGAAAATAGGTACGATCCCCTGGAAGTCTGACCCCACTCGACGTTCCGCTCGATCAGCTTTTCCACCGCCCTGGTGGTCATCGACTTCCGATTTGGGTAAGGCTTTCTGCCGAGGCTTGACAGTTCCCTTTGCTCCAGGTGCGACTTTGCGCGTCTTATCATGCGTTTGAGGAGATGATGCTCCATGCGAATTCACTGGCTGAGCTTCAAGTCGACGTCTTTGGGCGCGCCGCGAGAAACGATCCGGAGCAACCGCACTCGACGCCGGTCAGTCCCCTGCGTTGAGAGCGTCGAGCCACGCTATCTCATGTCGTACGCATTCCTTTTGAACCGCGGAGCGCTCGAGGGTGCCAATACGAATCTGGATGCATCCGGCGGCGACCCGTTATTTCCCAGCAACCCGCTCACCTATAATATCGGCATGCAGTCGATCTCTTCCGGCGAGATGAGCTCAGGCGGGCCGCCATCGTCGGATTCCGAGGGAACGCTTCAGACGCCGTTTCAATTTGAGCTGCTTCCAGGCCCCGGCGAGACTGATGGAGAAGTAGGAAAAATAATCCTGATATCTCAATACTTCACCTTGGGTATTGGGTCAGGCGGGCAAGGCAACGTCGCGGTTTCCGAGTCGGTGTCTTCATCGCTGCAGCAAACGGTGATCTTTTCTGTCCAGCAGTCGGGTGTCAATTACCACGTCAATAGTGGGAAAGTGGAGACAACGGTGCTGGCACCGATCGGTTCCGTCATCGATCTGTCGGCAACATTATCGACGAGCGCCGTCGGACCAACCACGGCAAGTGGGGTACTGGACCTGACCGTGACGGGACCCACCAGTTCCGACATTCCGCTCGTTACCGCGAGCGACGTCGGATTGGGGGCGCCGGTCGCCGCGAGGCCGAAAACGGCGTGAGCAGAGCATTGACATTACCTTCAGTGGCGCTTTGAACGCCGCCGAGGCGGATAACGTTGGAACGTATCGTCTCATTGCGGCGGGCAGGCGAGGATCATTCACGGCGAAGAATGCGAAGACGATCGTGATCGCCTCAGCGTCTTACAACCCTGCGACGAACACGGTCGTTTTGAGAACCAGGAAGCCGTTCTCACTCACGAAACCGCTCCAGCTCACAATTTACGGAACCGGCAAGTCGGGGCTTCAGGATGCGGAAGGACGACTCATCGATGGCATGGGGCACGGGCAACCCGGCTCAAACGCCGTGTTCGTCAGCACCAGCGCGGGATTCGACTGAGGCCCGACAACAGCAGCCTTTCACTGAGAGACTCCCATGTAATGTTGTTTGTATCGCAGAAGCCATAATATACCATGGCCTTGTTGCATACCCGCTATTGCCGGACGTTTCCCGATCCGGAGGGCAAGGTCCGAACCTCGTTGGAATGGATCGTTCCCTGCCAGCAAGGGATCATCGTCTGGCCCAGAGTGTCGAGGTTGACGTCGTTCCTGGTCACGGGCTTGCCCGCCAGAGACGCGGCGATGCGGTAGGCTCGTGCCTTGACGTCGATCGGCCGGAGTGAACTCGGATCGACGAAATTCTTGAAAGGGCAACGAAGAGTGTAACTAGCCCCAGCGGGCAGGGGGACGACGAACGGATCGACGCGCCCGCCGATGGCGCCCCTGCCGTCGAAGTAGATTAGCCGGCGTGCAGCTTCTCCGTCGGCCCTCGCTATCAATTCGAGCGAGTCCGGATGGTGAGAACGGCAGTTGTTCACCGAGTACCCCAGCCTGACGTTCAGGTCACGGTCGCTCACGTTTTCGACCACGATCGAGAAGTGGTCGGGCGGCTTCTTCGGGTCTTTGCTCGCCGGGACCTCGAGCCGAAGACACAGCCCGCCCACAGGTGGCCCGCCTTTGGCAGTGTCTCCACCTGCGCCGAGAGTGATGTTGACGCACGCGAGAAAGCCACCCAGCGACAGCAGAGCGCGAATGACTGCGGCGATTAGATGCATCATGATCGGCATTTCCCCTCGTCAGTCACAACCACAGTTGGAACTTGGCTCAGCCGTCTCAATAACGAAGGTTTCCGAGAAGGCCCGGTGTGTCGAAGCCGCCGGCACCGAACCAAGAGGTTGCGCTTCTCGGAACTACTTTCGGAATCGCTTTCTTGCAAGTGTACGGGTACGACGCGTTTCGAGAAAGAGTACGGGAAGGTTCACATGCGGATCGGCTATGCTCGCGCCTCCACTGACGATCAGTCGCTCGACCTGCAACTCGATGCCCCGCAGGCGCAGAAGGGGGCAGGATCCGTTGTTTCGGCCATTTTACGGATCCTGACTCCTTTGGGGGATATTCTCTTGATCGACAAGTTGAGTTTCAGTCTCTCCGATTTCACAGTCTGGGTCGCGCAGGGGTTCATCATCCTGGTGCTGATCATCTTCTTGCTGGTCGAGAACGAGAAGCTCACAGCCAAGCTGATTCGTTTTTTCGCCCGGACGCCGGCCCAAACCCGCCGCCAGCGAAGTCCTCGGCCAGGTCACTCACAAGATTCGCGCATATTTGATTGCGACACGCTGATCAACGCGGGTCTGGGAGCCGTGATCGCGATCTGCCTCTGGGCCCTCAACATTCATTTTGCTCTCACTTTAGGGATCATCGCGGCACTGACTAACTTCGTCCCGTACATCGGCCAGATGGTCGGTGGCGCCTGCCGACAGTGGTAGCGCTGGGACAAACCGGCTCGATAGGCCAATCCCTGGTCGTCGCCGGAATGTACCTGGCGGTCCTCGGGATCGAGGAGTACATCATCACGCCGATGATCATGGGGCGATCGCTCGACCTCAACGGCACCACAATCTTGATCGCCTGCCTGTTCTGGGGTTATCTCTGGGGTTTGGTCGGCCTGGTTCTGGCGATGCCGATCACAGTGAGCATGAAAGTCGTATTTCAAACGATTCCGGAACTGAACCGGTGGGCGGAGTTGATGTCCCTGGACTGGCAGTCACCCATGTTCGCCATGGCAGCGAGAGTCGACCCCATGCTGTCGAGCCAACCGGCGGCTTCCGCCGAATCCGGATCGCCGAGAGAGAATTTCATCCCCGCCGACGTCCGTGAACCAGCGCGGCCGCCCTCTGCCGTTCAGAGCGTGCCGGCCGAGGGGGGCTAGCCTCAATACCGTTGAATTAGCCATAAAACACGTGGGGAACACGAGTTCAAACTCTTCACCCCGGAGGGGTGGACGTCCATAGCCAGTGGCGCTTGCCGCCCCTGGAATGATCCCCCGTGTAATCATTTTCCGCCCCGTCGCGGCGGGGCCGGGCTGGCCGGGGCATTGACGATGCGGAAGTTCTCGTGGATGCCACCGCCGACCAACGTGCTGTCCTTACCCATAATCATAGCGATTTCAAACGCCTTCATCGACAAGGTCAGCCGCACGCGGGCATCATTTCCTGGACCCAGGACCCACGGGACCACGCGGGTCTAGCGCAGTGCATTCACGACGTCCTTACGGCCGCTCAAAACCTGGTGAACCAGTTCATCCGCATCATCCGTCCCAACCCTCCGGCCAAACCCTGAGAAGCAGGCCCTGAGTTCTGTGTTCTCCACGCCGTCGCCTGGAGCCCGGACGGCAGCCGCCTCGTCTCCGGCTCCGGCGACTTCGCGTTCCGCGTCTGGGGGGTTCCGGAGACACCATACTCAATTATCGACCGGGGGTTCCTTGGACGCCATAATCAATCATCGACCGAAGTTAGGTATGGTGTCCCCGATCTCCGTGATATTTTGTTGCCATGCCCGCCACCCCCTAGCCGTCGCCTACGACAGCCACGACCATCGACCCGGAGGGGAAAAGCCGCGAGGAAACGCGCCACCGCCGGTTCCCGCGTGCAAGAAGGTTGGGTGCTCACTTCTGCTATGCGTCGTGGTCTTCGGCGAGAAGTCTCGACGTTTCCCCGATTCAGTTTCTGGGGCGATCGGCCGGATTGGTTTTCGGCGCTTCCGGGGTGGCCTTGGGTTTGGCCATCTTGCGGGCCTCCTCGGCCAGGGCCTCGGCCGCATGGGCATCACCGGCGCGGTTGGCGGCGGCGATCAACTGCGGGTAGGCGTCGGACCGGTCGAACGCGACGAGCATCGCCGCGACCTCGGCCGCGCCGGTCCGGTCGCCCGAGCCGAGCAGCGCCTCGTAATACTTCACCCCGTCCACACTCACCTGGTGCCTCATGAACGTACGGAGGCTCGGCTCGTTGGGATAAGAGCCCTTCTGCCGTTCGTGGCGCGCGATCCGCTCGCGGACTTTCGCCTTGGCGTCTGAACCAGCGACGATTTCCTTGTAGCGTTTGGCCGACGAGGAGCTGATCGAGCGACTGATCGAAGAGGTACTGCACGGATCCTGGCGGGTTGGGACTTGTCCGCTTTGATCCGGTCGAACAAGGCGAGCGTCTGCTGCGGCTCGCCCAGGTGAGAGTTCAGCGCCGCGAAGCCCATCGCCGTAGGGAAGTCGGCCTTCCCGGCCTCAATGTCCTTGCCCGCGGCGTCGCGCCGCTTGCGTAGCTCGTCGAGCGCCGCCGGTTGCGTACGCCCAAGCTGGACGATCTTGGCCAGCAGGAACGAGAGTCGCACACCCGTGAAGCCCGGGCCATGCTCCAGCCCGTGGTCGAAGCACCAGAGGTACTCGGAAAGCGCGTCGTCGGCTCGCCCCTTTTGCGCCAGCGCGTCGCCGTAGCTCATCCGTAGCGACGGGTCGTTCGCGTTGGCCCCTTCGAGCTTTTTCCGGGCCCGCGCCAGGCTGTTGTTTCCGGCCAATGACTCGCGGGCATCCGCCAGGAAGGTCTTGGCGTCACGGTAACCGACCAGGCGGTCGATCTCGGCCCCGTCGGGCCGGAGGAGCAGCACGGTGGGATAGACGTTGATGCGGTACTTATCGGCCAGCGGTTCGTCCTTCTCGGCGTCGACCTTGAGGCAGACCGCCTCCGTGGACAGCCAGTCGCGCACCTCCTGGTCCTTCCAGGTCGTCTCGTCGAGCTTCTTGCAAGGCACGCACCAGACGGTGTAGAAGTCGACCAGGACGAACCGCTTCCCCCCGTCCGCGGCGACCTGTCGCGCCCGATCCAGGCTCAGGTCGCGGAACGGCCCTTCGTCGACGCCGGCCCCGGCCATGGCCATGGCCGCCGTCCCCCAGGCAATGAACAGACCGAGCCAAACGACCGCGTTCGTCCGGACCATGGTTATCTCCCCCTCGCTCCTGACCCTCGTCATTCGCCGCCTTGATCACTCCCGTCGAAAGCCCGATGCTTCCCAGTCCGAGAAACAGACTGCATTCTCGACCACCTGTGCGACAAACTGCAAGACCTTGGCGGGGAGCATGAAAGCAGGCAAGCAACCCGTCCCTGACCGCCATCTGACTCGACCGAGGGCTTGGAATCGATCTTAGAGCAGTAAAGGGGCCAGGAACCGTTATGAGGCTCCATTCGCGGACTGCCCCGGGGGCGGTGAGCAGAAAAGCGGTCAGCAGCCGTTCTGAGGCTCCTTTCGTGGACGGCCTCGGGGGCGGAACACCAACTCCAACCCCAGTCGTTTCGCAACCGCGGCCTGCCAGGACGGCGAACCGTGCGGTTGACCCCGCTGAATGCTTCCTCGCACCGTTTCTTCCTCTTTGGGGCCGCACGGACGGTTGACTCGGTCCGTCCAGTCGCGAGGTCGGTCGATCGGCCATGCGGTCAACGCCGGGCGGTCCGCATCTTCGTTGGTCCGAGCAACGCCGAGGCTGCCCCACCGCCAGTCCTCGGTGCGCCCCACCAAGTTGGCCTGCAAGGCGTTCCGCTCGACATAGCGGCACACCGTGAGGAAATGCTGGTCCGACTGCACGGGGAACGACTTGAACCGACCCTGATCGAGATGAACGCTGCCGGCCGTTCGGTGGTGCGCATGCCACCGCTGGGTCTGCGTCATGGTGAGCCAGCTCATGCACCGGGAGCTGTCGCCATCCTCGCGGGGCCAGAGCAGGACGTGGAAATGGTTGGGCATCAGGCAGTAAGCCAGTAGTCGCGTGTGATGGCGCACCACCGCCTCCGCGAGAACGTGTTGGAATGCCGCATAAGCCTCGTCGGTCTTGAGGATAGCCAACCGGGCGTTGGCCCAATTCAGGGCGTGGTAGATGAGGCCACCTTCCGCCGCTCGTCGTGGTATTGGCATGTCCTGAGAATACGGGATGACGAGCGAGTGCCGAGAACGGCTCCTGACCGCTTTCCTACTTCAGCGTCGAAGCCGGGAGAAAGGATGATCACCGTGGCCCAGATCCGCATGGCGGTCTGTTGCAATCCGCTCCCGGCGTTGAAGCCGAGAGAAGGAGAGGACCATGAAGCAACCGGTCTCGAACCTTACGAGTTTCAATCCGCTCCCAGCGTTGAAGCCGGGAGAAAGTTGGCGAGTGCGCGATTAGATTGTCATCCGCGTTTACGGCCAAGGAAATCACCACCGGGTTCCGGTGCCAGCGTTGGTCCTGCAGCCGGAATGCGATCGCATCTGAGGTTCTTCTGGCGGTCCGGTTTTCATCCCCAGTTTCGGTCCGTTGAATCCCTCCGCGACCGAGAACAAAAAACAAAGGCTGACGCCGCGAAACCCCGAAGGATAGGGGCCGACGGACAAGCGAATCAAGCGCTTTGCGGATCGGCGGACCCCATTTGCATATCGGAATTGAGTTGCGGTCTGATATTCGCCAGGCGAATCGCGTGGCTGTGTCGTTCGCCACTGACACCGCGCCTGACTCGTGTTTCCGCCCGTTTACTTTTTTCACAGGGTGCTGGTTTTTTTCAACATAAGTTGTCGGCAAGCCATCGAATATATCTAAACCGTGTAGAGAATTGAGAACTCGCTTGTAGACGCATATTTCACCAGTTAGTCTCACGTCAGGTTCAAACCTGCCACTCGCATCACCAGTTGATGGAAGGTTGTTCGCCGACGAGGCCGACGACGCTGGTTGATTTATGCGATGGCAGTGACTCCGCGAAGCGTTGTGCGGACAACCTCGCCCTTCCAGGACGTTTCTGGATTTTCTCCTTACGTTGGGAAACTCGACTATGCAATGCAGCACGTTTATACGAACCGGATTGCGGATCGCAGCGATGGGACTTGCACTGGCGATGTTCGGAGCGATTCCGGCATCGTCCCATGCCGGCGTTGTGGTGACCTTCGATGACTTGCCGGACGGCACAGTCCCTGACGGCTACGGCGGGATCAACTGGGGCGGGGTGTGGACCAACTACACCGAGCCCCAGTTCCCTTATACCCCTGAATCGCCTCCAGGTCGCGTTTACACTCCAGAGACCGGCGCGGGCGAATATAGTTTCAGCTTTGTCAACCCGGGTCAGGTCTTTAACGGTGCATACTTCGCCGGTGATTCCAGCGCCACGCTTTACTTCGACCTCTACGTATAAAAGTGCGCTGGTCTGGACTTCAGCGTCGCTCGACCCGAGTTCCACGCCCACCTATCTCGCCTCGGGTTATTCTGGCCCCGTCGATACGGTTGGCGTCTACTCGGCCAGCAATGATTTTTACGTTATGGACAACGTGACGTACGGCTTTACCAGCGTACCCGAGCCCGCGAGCGCGGTATTGATGGGCCTGGGGCTTCTGGGATCGATCGGCCTGGCGGCGAGTCGGTCGCGCAGTCGCGGGGCCTGACGGCCGCACCGCATCGACCGCGCCGCACGCTCAACCGAAAGTTTATTCGGTGATCATGCTCCCAACGGGTGGAATCAAGACGTGGTCCAGTCAGGGCCGCGTCTTTTTGCGTTTCGGGAGACATCGATTGCGAATGGGCTGACGTGGCAGTATCAATACGAACGCCCGGCCACCGCAAGCCGCTCCGGGAGTGGCCAGACACCCTCTCTTCGGCCGTCTGTGCGTGCAGACGATCTGAGATGCACCTACAGATCCTCCAGCTATCCAACGTTTGACAATGACTGTGCGCCGTAATTCACCCAACCTTAAGCCAGTCAACGAAATGCCGCTGTCTTGATCCCCATGGTGTCGATCGCGGTCAGAAACTGAGCCACCTTCGCGGCCAGATTTGAGCCACTGCCATCGTTGCCAAATGAATCTTTTGGAGGGCCCGGAACTGAGCGCGTGATTTTGACCGTCCCGGGTCGTCAAGATGGCCGAACTGGACAAGAGCGGTCATCGGCCTCGAGGTGCCGACCCGGCAGGTGTCCCAGAGGGATGAACGTCTCCCGATGTCGATGTCGGTGTTTGAGGCGGAAAAGGGGTCAGGAATCATTCTGAGGCTCCTTTCGCGGACGGCCTCGGGGGCGGAACACCAACTCCAACGCCAGTCGTTTTGCAATCGCGGCCTGCCAGGACGGCGAACCGTGCGGTTGACCCCGCTGAATGCTTCGTCGCACCGCTTCTTCCTCTTTTGTGCCACCACCAATCACACGCCACACGCCACCCAAAAGCTGAATGCTTCGTCGCACCGCTTCTTCCTCTTTGGGGCCGAACAGACGGTTGACTCGGTCCGTCCAGTCGCGAGGTCGGTCGATCGGCCATGGCGTCAACGCCCGGCGGTCCGCATCATCCTTGGTCCGAGGAACGCCGAGGCGGCACCACCGCCAGTCCTCGGCGCGCCCCACCAAGTTGGCCCGCAAGGCGTTCCGCTCGACATAGCCGCACGCCGTGAGGAAATGCTCGTCCGATTGCACGGGGAACGACTTGAACCGACCCTGATCGAGATGACCGGTGGTGGCCGTTCCGTGGTGCGCATGCGTCCACCGCTGGGTGTGCGTCACGGTGAGTCAGCTCATGAACCGGAAGAGGTCGCCATCCTCGCGGGGCCACAGCAGGACGCGGAAGTGGTTGGGCATCAGGCAGTCAGCCAGCAGCCGCATCTGATGGCGTTCCACCGCCTCCGCCAGGACGCGCTGGAACGCCGCATCATCCTCGTCGGTCTGGAAGACAGCCAACCGGGCGTTGGCCCGATTCAGGGCGTGGTCGATGAGGCCACCTTCCGCCGCTCGTCGTGGTCTTGGCATGTCCTGAGAACACGGGATGACGAGCGGGGTGTCGAGAACGGCTCCTGACCGCTTTCCTCTGCCTGACCCTTTCCTCCTCCCGGCCGACGGGTCTACGATTCGCATCGGGCACAGCTCGACGCCTATTTCGTTCTGATCGAGGAGGAAACCGGCGTCAGCCCGCCGCACGGGTTTATCGTCCTCGGCGACGGCACGCGGCACCCAGTCAAGAACACGCAGGAGCTGAGGGCGTGGGTGCTCAACATCGCCGACGAACTCCGTGCGGCTCGCAGTCAGTTGGCTGAAATCATCCAGGTGACCCAGCCGGTAGTCAAATGCCGCGTATGTGGAATGGCGCGACAAATCGAGCAACGAAGTGGCTGAGTAAGTGGCATTGCGATTCGTAGCATCTTCTCGATCTGTAATGCGTTATGTCAAGGAGGTCTTCTGACATTACCCGATGTTCCGCCATCGGTCTGCCACCCCAGCGGGCGTCACCGGCAACGGTGAGGTCCGAAGCCTGGGGGACAACGTAACCTCGATCCTCGGATCGGCCGTGGACGCGGAGCCGACACGGCGACTGCCAGCATCATGGCGGTCGGGGGCCAGCAGTCCGGGGTAAGGTCAACTCAAGTGAAGTGCTGATAAAGGCCGTCAACTGCAACAA
>CAWAAW010000010.1:0-59114 GCA_963779785.1 uncultured Planctomycetota bacterium | reverse complement strand
GGTCACCTATGTCGACTCCACCCGGATTATCCTCGACCACAACCAGATCTACAAGCTGCGTAAGTACGTCGGCCTGAATGAGCGGACCTGCTTGAACCAGAAGCCGATCATTCAGGTTGGACAGCCGATCAAGAAGGGCGAAATCCTGGCTGACGGCGCCGCGACCTACAAGGGTGAACTGCCCTGGGACGCAACGTCCTGGTCGGGTTCATGGCCTGGGACGGCTACAACTTCGAGGACGCGATCATCATCAGCGAGAAACTCGTGCGGGAGGACGTGTACACGTCGATCCACATCGAGGAGTTCGAGATCGAGATCCGCGAGACCAAGCTCGGCCGTGAGGAGTTCACCCGCGACATTCCCAATGTCTCGGAGAAAGCGCTGCGCAACCTCGACGACAACGGCGTGGTGCAGATCGGTACCTACGTCAAGCCGGGCGACGTCCTGGTGGGCAAGGTCGCCCCAAGAGCAAGAGCGAGCTGACGCCCGAGGAAAAGCTGCTGCACGCGATTTTCGGCCGCGCCGGCGAGGACGTCAAGAACGACTCGCTCGAGGTTCCCTCGGGGGTCGAGGGAATCGTGATCAACACCCAGCGCTTCAGCCGCCGCATGAGCTTGAGCGAAGACGAGCGCAAGGCATTCGAGAAAGAACTCAAGGACACGGAAGCCGTCGAGAACGTGCGGATCGCCGATGAGTACAAGCAAATGGTCAAGGCGCTCGAGGAGGCCCTGGGCGGACCGGTGACCGACCCGGCGACCGCCAAGCCGCTGGGCCGTGCCAAGGAGCCCAAGGACCTGGTCGACGAGAGCGACCGCTTCAAGCTCGACGCTCTCGACATCCGCAGCCCCGAGGTCGTGACCAGGGCCCGCGAGGTTGCACCGTCAATACGCGCCTCGGATCGAGGCCCTCAAGGACGAGAAGGAGCGGCGGATCAACAGCCTGAAGCGGGGCGACGAACTCCCCTCGGGCGTGTTGCAGATGGTCAAGGTCTACATCGCCACCAAACGGGTCATCTCCGTCGGCGATAAGATGGCCGGCCGCCACGGCAACAAGGGTGTCATCGCCAAGATCCTGCCCGAGGAAGATATGCCGTTCCTGGAAGACGGCACCGGTGTCGAGATCCTCTTGAACCCGCTGGGCGTCCCCAGCCGTATGAACGTCGGTCAGATCCTGGAAACCCACCTGGGCTGGGCCGCCGCCAAGCTCGGCTTCCAGGCCATTTGCCCGGTCTTCGACGGCGCCAGTGAAGAGACCATCCGCCAGTGCCTCAAGGATGCCGGCTTGCCCGAAAATGGCAAGGCGATCCTCTATGACGGCCGCACCGGCGACAAGTTCGACCAGCGGGTCACCGTCGGCTACATCTACATGCTCAAGCTCCACCACCTGGTTGACGACAAGATCCACGCCCGTGCCACCGGCCCCTACTCGTTGATCACCCAGCAGCCGCTGGGCGGCAAGGCCCGCTTCGGTGGTCAGCGGTTCGGTGAGATGGAAGTCTGGGCACTCGAGGCTTATGGAGCGGCTTATATCCTCCAGGAGCTCCTCACCGTCAAGTCCGACGATGTCGAGGGCCGCACCAAGATCTACGAGAGCATGGTCAAGGGCGAAAACACCCTCGAAGCCGGCACTCCCGCCAGCTTCGACGTGTTGACCAACGAGATTCGCGGACTCGGGCTCAACATGCAGCTCGAGAAGAAGCGGATCTGATTAATCGCGACCGCAGCCCCGTTCCTGAGCCTGGTACGATCGGAGTCAAGATCGGGGCTGTTTTTCCCGCCCGACCTCGCAATCGACGGAGCCTATCATGCCCGAAGCACTCCACGCGTTCACCGGCCGAGATTGAGCTGGAAACTCTCGATCGCTTTTACCGCGAAGGCGGACTCCGCGTCATGGCCTCGCCTCACGTCCATTACGATGATCCGGTATGTCCCCATCCCGGGCTGCTCGCATCGCATGGAATGGATCGACTTCAAGCTCGAGCTCCACGGCGATCCCGAGGGGATTTACAAGCCCTTGGTCCGTGCTTGGTGGGAGGGAGCCGGATTCGTCGGGCGTTGTCCGAGCTGTCATGACTGGATCCGGTTCACGACGCTCAAGATGGAGGCCGTCGATGAGGAGCATGCGTCCGGGTATCTCCAGCTTCCCGGAAACTGGCACGCTCGTGGCTCAGTTTGCGTAGTCGACAAAAGAAAGGGAAATCCTCGATCACTTCGGAGCCGACGGTCATTTCAACTTCCGGCTCCAGACCGTTAATCCCAACGCGGGTTAAACGACCGCTTCACTCCAAACAGGAACGCTTCCGTGGACGACCACGCAGAGCAGAACTACGAAGAAGATGACGTCGAGGGCGAGATCGTGATCACGATCGACCCGCGCATTGACGAACTCGATTTCCTCGGCGTCAGCATCGATGAGTTTGAAGCCGCGCTGGCCACGACGCTCGATGCCTACGACCGAACAATCGAGGCCACCGAGGATCCCGACGAGATCGGCGCGCTCGACGACGCCGAGATCATCTTGGGCGGTAAACGCTTACCCACTCTCCGCTGTTGCCGACATCAATATCACCAGCGATCTCGACTTGCTGGAAGATCAGAATGGCGATGGCGATGATGAAGGACCCGCCGAGTGATGGATAGGAAGATTCCCGCCGACGATCACAAGTGTTCAGTAGCTCGCGAATTATTTTGAAAATTCGGTTTTGTCAAGAAGAATTTTCTTGGAAAAGGAACTGGGATTGCGTACGATAGCAGGATGCGACTCCATCGGAAGCCGGCCCCGTCGCCACTGGGGAGACGACTTCGCCACCATTGTCGAGGTTTCGAGTTTGGATGTTGGAGTCTTCGCGCAACTCCGGTCAAGGAGGCTACCGGTTGGGTGTTTATTGGTCTCGGACGACCGATTCGACCGCGACTATCCTCATGGGATGACCCGAGGATCGGTTCGCGGAATTTTTTTCTTTTCGTTGGGATTGGGCGAAGCGACCAGGGACTGGTCCGGGTCGGCTTCCACGACGCAATCTGATCTGAAATGTGCTTTGAGCTTGAGCAAACACCCCGGGGCGGTCGTCCCCAAGCTGACGGGATGGAATTGACCGTCGCTTTCACCCACTAACCACCCCACTTCGGCATCGCCATGGGCGTGCAGAGGAGAGTGTCTCGTGAGCATGGGCGAAAGTGCCTACGATCGGATTAATGATTACGGTGCTGTCAAAATTGGGCTAGCCAGCCCTTATGATATCCGGAGCTGGTCGTTCGGCGAGGTCAAAAAGCCGGAGACGATCAACTACCGGACTTATCGGCCCGAAAAAGACGGCCTGTTCTGCGAGCGGATCTTCGGGCCTGAAAAAGACTGGGAGTGCGCCTGCGGCAAGTACCGCGGGATGAAATACAAGGGGATGATCTGCGACCGCTGCGGCGTCAAGGTGACGCACTCGCGGGTCCGCCGCAAGCGGATGGGCCACATCGAGTTGGCCGCGCCGGTCGTGCACATCTGGTTTTTCAAGGCCATGCCCAGCCGGCTGGGCACGCTGCTGGACATGCGCACGACCAACCTGGAACGGATCATCTACTTCCAGGATTATGTCGTGGTCGACCCTGGCGGCACGCACGCTCAAAGAGCGGCAACTGCTGACGGAGGAAGAGTTTCGCAAGGCAAAAGAAAAGTACAAGACCGGCGGGCAGATCGGTGAGGACTTCCAGGCCGACATGGGAGCCGAGGCTGTCCGCAAGCTTCTGATGAGGTTGGACTTGGTGGCCCTGTCCAAGCAGCTTCGGCAGGAGCTGGTCGAGACCTCCAGCAAGCAGAAGATCAAGGACTTGACCAAGCGGCTCAAGGTGGTCGAGGCGTTGCGCGACAGCGACAATCGTCCCGAGTGGATGGTCCTGGAATGCATCCCAGTCATCCCGCCGGACCTCCGCCCGCTTGGTCCTCTTGGATTCGGGCAACTTCGCCACCAGCGACTTGAACGACTTGTACCGGCGGATCATCAACCGCAACAACCGGCTCAAGAAACTAGTCGACTTGAACGCGCCCGAGGTCATCATCCGCAACGAGAAGCGGATGCTTCAGCAGGCTGTCGACGCCCTGTTCGACAATAATCGATGCAAGCGGCCGGTGCTGGGCAGCTCCAACCGTCCGCTGAAGTCGCTCACGGACATGATCAAGGGCAAGCAGGGCCGGTTCCGCGAAAACCTGCTGGGCAAGCGCGTCGATTACTCGGCTCGGTCGGTGATCGTGGTCGGCCCGGACTTGAAGTTGCACCAGTGCGGTCTACCCAAGAAGATCGCGCTGGAGCTGTTTCAGCCGTTTATCATCCGGCGGCTCAAGGATCTGGGACATGCCGACACGATCAAGTCCGCCAAAAAGATGCTCGAGCGGCGCAGCGAGGAGGTCTGGGACATCCTCGAGGAAGTCATCCGCAACCACCCCGTGCTCCTGAATCGGGCTCCGACCTTGCACCGAATGGGAATTCAAGCGTTCGAGCCGGTGCTGGTCGAAGGGAACGCCATCCGGATCCACCCCTTGGTTTGCAAAGGGTTCAACGCCGATTTCGACGGCGACCAGATGGCCGTGCATCTGCCGCTGTCGATCGAAGCCCAGGTCGAGGCGATGACGCTGATGATGTCGACGAACAACATCTTCAGCCCCGCCAACGGCAACCCGATCATCAGCCCGACGCAGGACATCGTCATGGGGGCCTATTATCTGACGGTCAGCCGCCCCAGTGAAATCGGCGACGGGATGGTCTTCGCGACTCCTAACGAGGTGTTCCTCGCTCACAGCCAGGGCAAGGTCGGCTTGCATGCCCAGATCAAGCTCCGCCTGCCCGCCCATCGGCGGCTGCGCGGCGAAGGCGACAAGGAATTCACGCCCGGCATCATCATCCGGACGACGGTGGGCCGAGTGGTCTTCAACGACATCCTCCATGCGAAGATGCCGTTCTACAACCTGACGCTGGGGCAGAAACAGCTTCAGAGCATCATCGCCGACTGCTACCAGATCCTGGGCCGCCGCGAGACGATCGCACTGCTGGACCGGATGAAGGACCTGGGCTTCCGCGAGTCCACCCGCTCGGGGTTGTCATTTGCGACCGACGACTTGAAGACGCCTCCTTCCAAGGATGCGATCATCGCCGAGGCGGAAAAAGAGGTCAGCAAGCAAAACAAGTTCTACCAGCGCGGGATCATCACCGACCAGGAGCGGTACAACAAGGTTCTCGACGCCTGGACGCACGCTCGCGAGCGAATCACGGCCGAGATGATGGAAGCCCTGCGCAACGACCATCGGGAGGGGGAGATTTACCTCAATCCGATTTTCCTGATGGCCGAGTCGGGTGCCCGCGGCGGCGTCGAGCAGATCCGCCAGTTGGCCGGGATGCGAGGCCTGATGGCCAAGCCCTCGGGCAAGATCATCGAGACCCCGATCAAGGCCAACTTCCGTGAGGGCCTGTCGGTGCTGGAGTATTTCAGCTCGACTCACGGTGCGCGGAAAGGTCTGGCCGACACGGCCCTCAAGACCGCCGACAGCGGCTACTTGACGAGGAAGCTGGCTGACGTCGCCCAGAACGTCGTGATCACCATGGAAGACTGCGGCACCTCGCAGGGCATCACCAAGGGTGTCATCTACAAGGGCGAGAAGGTCGAGGTCAGCCTGGTGCAATCGATCCGAGGCCGCGTCAGCCGGGTCAACATCGTCGACCCGATCACTGAAGAGGTCGTGGTCAAAGAAAACGAGATGATCACTCTGGCGGCGGCCAAGAAGCTCGAGGAGATGCAGATCGAGAAGATCCAGGTCCGCAGCCCGATGACCTGCGAAGCGTCCCTGGGCGTCTGCCGAAGCTGCTATGGCATGGACCTCGCCACCGGACAGATGGTCGAGGGGGGCATGGCCGTCGGGATCATCGGCGCCCAGTCGATCGGTGAGCCGGGCACCCAGCTCACGATGCGGACGTTTCACATCGGCGGCGTCGCCACTCGCGGCGTCGAGGAAAAGGACGTCAAATGCAAGCGCGAGGGTAAGGTCAAGTTCGTCGGCCTCAACATCGTGACCAACGACGAGGGCAAAAAGATCGCCCTCTCGCGCAACGGCGAGATCCAGATCCTCGACGCCAAGGGGCGCGAGCTGGAGAAGTACGACGTACCCGACGGCGCGATTATGATGGTCGAAGACGGCCAGATGATCGGTCGCGGCAACATGCTCTGCGAGTGGGATCCGCACAACATTCCGATCCTGGCCGAGGTCGGCGGCAAGGTCCGCTTCGACGACATCGTCGAAGGGGAAACGATGAAGAAGGAGATCGACCCCTCCGGCCACGTGCGCCGTACGATCATCGAGCACAAGGGGGATCTCCACCCGCAGGTCATCATCGTGGATGCCCAAGGCAAGACTCTGGACTACAAGTACATACCCGAGCGGGCCAGCATCGAGGTCAACGACGGCCAGATGATTTCGGCTGGAACGCTGCTGGCCAAGACCCCGCGCGAGGTGGGCGGAACGCAGGATATCACCGGCGGCTTGCCGCGGGTCACCGAGCTGTTCGAAGCGCGGCGGCCCAAGGAGCCGGCCGTCATCGCCGAGATCGACGGTCGCGTCGAGCTGTTGGATGAGAAGCGCCGCGGTAAAAGAACCATCATCGTTCGCAATGAGAGCGGCATCGAGCGCGAGCACCTCGTGCCGCACGGTAAGTATCTGCGTGTCCACGGCGGCGACCGTGTCCGCGCCGGCGACCCGCTGGTCGAAGGGCCCTTGGTGCCGCATGACATCCTCCGCATCTCCGGCGAAGAGACCGTGCAGCGGTATCTGCTCCGGGAGATCCAGAATGTCTACCGCTCGCAGCGCGTCGAAATCGACGACAAGCACCTGGAGATCATCATCGCCCAGATGCTGCGAAAGGTCCGGGTCGAAAGCGTCGGCGACACGGGTCTCCTGCCCGGCTCGGTCATCGACAAGTTCGAGTTCCGCCGTGTTAACCAGGAACTGATGAACTGCGTGAAGATCAAAGATCCCGGCGAAACCGATTTCCGGATCGGTGACATCGTTCCCCACGACCACTTCGACCAGGAGAACCTCCGCGTCGAGGCGGCCGGTGAACGCAAGGCCGAATGGATCCGGCCCAAGCCGGCAGCGGCCAGCACCCAGCTCCTGGGGATCACCAAGGCCGCCGTTCAGTCCGACAGCTTCATCTCCGCCGCCAGCTTCCAGGAGACGACCAAAGTGCTCACCGAAGCCGCCTTGGCCGGCAAGGTCGACACCCTGGTCGGTCTCAAGGAAAACGTGATCCTGGGACACCTCGTGCCGGCCGGCACCGGTTTCAAAGCCCATCTCGAGGCCGAGGTCCGGATTCGCCCCGAAGCCCTCGAGGCACTGGCCGACAAAGGACCCGCCTACGCCCGCTACCGCGACGAAGCCACGGCCGGGGCGGTCAAGGACTGATTTCTTGATTCTCCGCTGGCACACCACGTCGGCGGAACGCCATGACGATAGAGTGCACCGGCCCGCCTCTTGACCAAGAACGCGGGCCGGTGTCGTTTTGAACGGTTGTGTCTCACATACGAACGAATCGGCTATGATCGAGTGACAACGGGACCCCTGATCGATCTGCCGGGAGGTTGTCACAGTCATGGCGACGATCACCACGCTCCTTCGCATTGGTCCAGCCGACAAAGGCCGCGTCATGACACTCGAAGAGTTCATGGAGGCCGAGGTCGAGGAAGGATACCGTTACGAGCTGGCCCGAGGAGTGCTTGAGGTCTCCGAGGTACCCAATGATCCGCACGGCGTAATTGTGTGGACCATTGATCTCAATTATTGGGGATTACGACCGCGAACACCCTCGCTGCCATTTACCGAGCCGGCGGTGGCTCAGAATTCCGCCTTTGGCTTCCGACCCTGATCTCGGGCCGCAACCCCGACGTCGCAGTGGCCCTGCTCAACACGCCCAAGGACTGGCGAGGCCGCCGTCCTCCTTCCTTGGCCTTCGAGGTCGTCTCCGAGGGGAGCGAGGCACATGCGCGCGACTACGTCACCAAGCGCGCCGAGTACTTGGCGTATGGCCTGCGCGAATACTGGATTGTTGATCCGCGGACGAAATGTGTGACCGTGCTCATCCGAGACGGAGATGCGTGGGTCGAGCAGGTTTATCGAGATGACCAGCAAGCTCAAAGCCTGGTACTGCCCGGATTCGCCATCAGAGTACTGGAACTTTGGATCGACGTCGAGGACGATGAACCTGACCCGGAAACGGCGAATGTCGCTTCCGGATGCGCCGAGTCAGCTTGAGGAGCCGCGAAAAGATCACTTGAGCATTCTTGCTTCTGTAAGACATTGGAAACTTCCAGCGCCGTCGCCTTATCGAGGTCGATAAAGGGAGCCATCTCTTGAAGCTGATGAAGCTGAACTGGCTGCTGCTATTCATCCCGGTCGCGATCGCGCTCGCCTGGTTTGCCGCCAACCCGGTCCTGGTGTTCCTTGCCTCGGTGCTGGCGATCGTACCGCTGGCCGGCTGGTTTTCGTCGGTGACCGCGGCATGGTCACACAGGAGAACCTCGAGTCCATTACCAAAGATCAACAGGGATTCCTGGTTGGCCTGAAGCGGCGGCGCAACGCCAAACTCCGCCAATGGCTCAATGCCGTCGACGAGGCCAAGTGGGTCAACTGCCCCTGTGGCATCAATGCCCAGGAACGCAAGACCGATCCGCCCCGCACGCGTGCCCAAGAGGTCGATTCCGGGATCGAGGGGATGCGGGTGATTGTCATCGACTCTGATGAACGGCGTGCCTACAAGCAGACGAGGCGCCAGCAAGCGATGGAACGAGCACGCCAGAAGCTCAAGAAGCTCAAGGAGCGGATCGCCGCCGGCGGCTTGAAACAGCCCGAGAAAATTGGGGCGGCCGTCGAGCGAATTATGCAGAAATATCACGGTTCCAGATACTTTGAATGGAAGCTTGATAACGGGACGCTGGTTTTCTCGGAGAGCAAGGAGCACTTCGAGAGCGAGAAGCGCATCGAGGGAAAACATGTGATTGCGACGAGCGAGAAGGGACTGAGCGTACTGGACGCCGTGGCGATGTACAAGGAGCCGACCGAAGTGGAGAGCCGATTTCGGCAGCTCAAGGATGTGATGGCGATGCGGCCGATATATCATCAGATTAAAATAACGAGTTACATTACACATATTGGTAGCGTCGTTGTCCTTATTGGTTCAACGGCTTCTGGGCCGCCGACTCAAAGAGGCCGGGGTTGACCTGTCACCGGCGCAGGCCATGCAAGCATTGACGACGGTCCGGGTGGTCCCGTTCCGTCTGAAGGGCCAACCCGAGCGTCGGGGACTGGCTGGCGGGTCTCAGGACGCGCGGCGGGTGCTCAAGGCGTTCAAACTTCTCGACCAGCGACCGCCAACGCCGCCGGAGGGGGAGGAAACCGTGATGCAGTGACTGATTGAAAATTCGACCCTTGCGCCGCAACGAGTTACGTCGCGCCACCCCAAACATGGGATAGCACCCGGGCGCTCCTTCGGATTGTCGCTATTTGCATGTCCGACTGTTTCTCGAACTTCGAGAGGCTGCTCCGCTTGATAATGAGTGCCTGCGCGACCTGACACTGGCTCTTGCCAGCGAGTTTGCGAATTTCACTGGGCAGCAATTCGCCCAGCAGTTCCCGCGTCCGAACGTCCGCGCCTGACGGGTCTTTTGGTGGTTGTCCGCTTCACCGGATCGTCGAATGTCTTGGCCATGTCATTGACCCATGGCTTTCTTCCGTGCGGCAGTTCTCCCGACCTGCCGATAGTAAAGCCCGTCTGCCTGGGCGATACCATCATCTCCTTCAGCATCTGTTCGTGATTGCCAACGGTCACTCGAACTGCGGAGGTTTGTCCTTACGCCTTACCTCCTTACGTTAGTCTATTGGTCCTGTTGGGTCTCAATTCTGCTGGAGCTCCGTCGTCGGGAACGGGCTGTTACCCAAGAAGATACTCGGTCCATCGGGATAGACTGTCCTCACCACAAGCAACTTAGCTTCGCGACGCCCCGGGATCTTGAGGGTAGGTTCCCCGTCCGAGATCGTAGCGGAATTGGTCCATCCGCCCCATGAATGGACTCCGGTGATCTCTTCCGTTGGACGTATACCAGAGATGGCCTTCGAATGCCTGTTCCTGCCCATTCCCATTGATCAACGTGCCCTTCACAACCTCCAGCTTGCCCCGACGTGTAAACGATGGCTCCGGCCACTTTTCCACCACGTGATCCCATCGTTTCTTCAGATTCTCTCTGATCCTATTAAGCCAGAAGCGAATCGAGGCATGAAGCGAGGAATCGGACGCGCGCTTTTCGATGATCTCGAGGGCTTGGTCATCACCCAAGCGGGAGAGTGCTTCGCCGTATCGCCAGGCCGGAACTACTTGCTCCGGTTCCCGGACCGAGAGCACATGCTCCATGTATTCCTCCGCGTATTGCCTTTCCCTCCATTCCGACTGAGACCGGGCGAAGGCATCCCTGACCGATGGCTCAGGATCCCAAGCAAGTCTGCCGATCGGGAGGGGGTAGCGATCTCCGAGGAGCCAGCCCGAAGCCTCGGCGGCCCTCTTACGAACTCCGGTCGATCCACGGGTCAAAGCCCAAGAAATGCAAATATTTCTGAGCATCAGGTAGTCGATTCTCGCCATCGCACGATAGGCCGAGCGCCGGACTCGAAACTGTCCGTCACTCATCAGTCTGAGAAGAAGATCGGCCCGCCTTTCCGTCCTATCGGGATCCAGCGGACCGGTTTCCGCGAGAGCATCCGCAAGATCCGATCTCGCTTCCGGAAGCCAGTTCTCGATCTCGTCGCGGGAGACGCTGACGAGCCGCTCCGGACAAGTGAGCGCGATCAGTGAAAGGACCTGGGGCTCGGAGATTCTCCC
This sequence comes from uncultured Planctomycetota bacterium, assembly GCA_963779785.1. Taxonomy (GTDB): domain Bacteria; phylum Planctomycetota; class Planctomycetia; order Isosphaerales; family Isosphaeraceae; genus CAVRFS01. The sequence goes on along the minus strand of CAWAAW010000010.1, from coordinate 48,217 downwards.
CAAGCTCATTTCGCGGATGCGATCGAGCAAGGCATCGACGACGATCGAGGGGACGGCCCTCCCCACGAGCCGGATCGCAGGAGCAAGCTGATACAGAGCATCCAACTCATCCGTGCGAAGTTGCTGCGAGACAGCCAACGCGAATCGCTCTGGGTCGTCGGCGAAGAGGATGCCGATTACATGAGGGACGATGCTCGCATCAACGGCGCTGCTGTCGATCTCCCAGGCGTCATCAACGCGTCTCAGGCCGAGGCATGACTGGAGCAAATCCTCGTCGTTGGCCAGTCTGCGGTGGCGGGCGAGCACGGCAAGCGCGATCGAACTTAGAGCCGAAATCTCCCCGATCCCATCGCTGGTCAAGCCGACCTTGTCCACCCCTTTCGCGAGCTGGTGAATCTCGTCGAGAATAACCGGCGGAACAGATCCACGTGGGAAATGGCCGATGGCTTCAAGGAGATTACGTCTTGCGTAAGGGTTGAGCTGAGGGTCGCGGGCAAGACGGAAGATCTTCGGAGCGGCATCGCCTGGAATGTCCTGGGATAGGACAAGCTGGGCGAGGGCGGCTGCGGCGGCATCGCGACGGTGCGGCGGATTGCCGGACGTGGTCGCCTCCCAGAGTTCTTCAACGGGGATCGTATTTCCCTTCCTGGTTAGAACGCTCGCAATATCCGCAAGTGCCTCGACGAGACTCAGGAGAACCCCTGTCTGAGTAACGGGCTCGAACGCCAAGAGGGCCCGGAATGCGTCTTCGGAACACGCCGAATGGGCGACGTGGAGCGCGGAAACATGTGCGGAGATCCGCTGGTTCTCGTCGTCTGGAATCTCTCCGTAAGGACTTGAGAGGAGTCTCACGACGATGGCCGGCAGAGGATCATTCCGCAAACAGGCGGCGATGCCGAGGGTCTCGGAGATAGCGAACCCGTTTCGCTCCCCTTGAAGCGCGAGATCGAATGAGGGGCGACTCATCCTCCCCAGGTTGAGGAGCATCCGCCAGGCTTGCGACTTCTGCTGGAAGCCTCGCGTGGAATAAGGCCCCTCCATACCGGTAATCATGCAAGAGTCGTCGGTAAGCATGCCGCAGCGTTCGTTTCGGCACTCGTCGCACCCAACCGTTGAGTTGGTGTGGAAGAATGCAATCCTCAAGTCGCGTATAGCAGAGATAGCGGGCACCAGGGTCTTCCTCGCCCGAACTCTTCAGGTGAAAAGTCACGACTTCTGGCGAATCGATTCGTGTGAATCGCTTGTCGTAGAGTAAAAGGGATCGCAGGAGTTTGGGGGCCGCACTCCTCAGCGAGTGTATCCGCTTCCACGCGAGATACTGAAGGCTCATGTCGGCAGGGAAAGCATCGGCGATCGTCGGGAGAATCGGGATTGAGAGTGTGGGAAGCCAACTCTTCGCGTCCTCCTCACTCTGGAGCCTCTCCGGCGTGAGCCAATGCTGGTGGATCGTCTCGAGCAAGCGTATGTCGGGCAACTCCTTGGCAGCGCTTGACAGAGCGTTATCCCAGCGGAGTTTGATTCGCCGAATGAGTTCGGCAGTAAACTTTTCCTTGTCCCGTGGCCGGACCCCGAGCTTGAGAAGGGTCGCCAAGGCGATATCACCGATCTCGTCATCGTGCGCTTTGATGACGCTTCGGAGTGCTCGGTCTAAGGAGGGCTCGCGGTAGGCGATCGTATGGATGAGCAGCAAGGCTTCTCGAATCCTCACCCCTCCTACCTCGCCCCGGACAACCCTTCAAGACTCGGTGGCGGATCGCGAAATGGTCCTGCTCTGGCAGTTCATCCAGCCAGCTCTTGAGAATGCCCGGGAAAGGATTGGGCCCCATGGCCACCGACTTGCTCGTCCTTCGGCTGGAGGCAAAGTGGGAGCAATTCCTCGACGATCAGGGCCCTTGCCTGCCGCGGTTTTCCCGCGGTCAGCCGGCGGGCCGAGGAAAAAGCCAAGGGTAGAAAATCGTTCAGTCCACCGGCCTCGGCTTTCGTTCGCCCGACCTGTGCACGTCGAAGATGATTTGGCGAAGCTCATCGATCGACGACACATTATAGATCTGATCACCGAGCTGGCGAGTGGAATCTTCGTGCTGATATCATGTTTGTTCCTTGGTCCGCAGGTAGTCGTACAGCAGTACGTGCCGCCAGCGCCATTTCGCCTGATCCTCCTCTATCAGACCATATGTGAGGGCCTCGTTATAGAGGAGATCCGCTTGGGAGTCAGAGAGTGGTCCAAGCGTCGGCAGCACCCAGTCTGCCTGCCTATCCCTGAGAATGTTGCCGTGCTGCCCAGCCGTGCCAACTCGACGCAGAGCGGCAAGGATCGGGTCGCGAGTGAGAGTTGGTTGGTGCCGATTGGCCTTCGAACAGAAGCGGTCGACGAATTCCCAGGCCAAGCTATGCAAAGTGCCCGATTCGCCTTTGAGGATCCCGGACCGCAAACTTGGGCTAAGCCTCGAGAACAGTCCCCACATCGCCGGCTGCTGAAGCGACCGCACGATATTGACAAGGTGCGGGTCCCTCGACGTTCCCCGACGGATGGGGTCGCCGAGGGTAATGTAGTCCGACCCGGCGACGTCCGACATAGACAGCACCGATCTGATCCGGTTGAGAGTATCGGCGTCGAGCTGTTCAGCCGCCGTCTGGATTTCCTGCTCATCGAAGTCGCCTACGAAGACCTTACCAACTTTGTCTGCGAATATGTCTGGATACTCGGTCTGGAGCCATGACCGGATCAAGTCTCGGATCGCGGACTCCGGATTGCGGGATGGGGTTCGACAGGTCAACAGGAGTATCGCGTCGGGGTTCGGACCGGACTGCGCGATCCCTCAGTTGGCTGATCACGGTGCGCACGCCACGCCTCATGTCTTCAGAGATCTCGTCGAGGCCATCCAGATCTACCAGGAGGTAAGGCGGTTCGACATCTTCGTTTGCAATGCGAAGCCGGTCGATGACACGTCCGATCGGATCAGGTGGAAGCCGTCGAAAGTAGTCCTTACTCCGCAATTCCCGCAGCTCGTGGCCGAGGCAATCGTCCTTTGTTGCGTCCGAGGCCGCCACCATCATGACAAGTCGCGTCGCCGACTCTTCAAGGAGGTACTGGACCGCGAGGATGGTCTTCCCGCAACCTCCATGGCCGATCAGGAAAACGACAGGAAAGCGTGCGGCCTGCTCTCGCACTTCTGCCTGCAGGAGGTCCCTTCGAATCAGTTTACTTTGAGAGCTATCGAACTGGCTTAACAATTTCTGTTCCAGCCGTTCTACCGCGATGCTCCGAGCTGTATTTCCCTTCAACGCCAATCGCAGCATCCTGGCGTCCGGAACGCCCGCCAAGCGCTCGTTCAGCCACTCGTTAGTGATTGATAGCGATCCCCGAGTCGTTCGCTCCAACATCGAGCCCGTGATTCTTTCGATACCCTCACGGGTCTCTCGCTCGTCGAGTCCGAGATGTCTGGCAAAGGTCCGGAGCTGTCCGACTGAGGATTTCGAATGTCGCGTGCTCGATCGGGTCATCCATTCGGCCAAGCGCTGCATGTAAGGCGTTTAGTGCGTCGCTTCGCGAACTGTAATCATTATTAATCCATGCCTGACTAGCCTTGATTCGTTTAGATAGCTCAATCGGAGGTTTGGTATCGTGGCGCTTTTGTAATGCCGAGCGACAGTTTAGGTCGAGAGACTTGTTGGTGATGAGCACGAACCGATCGATGGCCGCGCCCTGCCTTTCGGCCTCACGCTGACTGGCGTCGAAAGATCGGACGATCTCGATTAGCTCCGTCATGTCCATTTCCTGCGCGTGCTCGATCTCGAATATTTGAACTGGATGGCCACCGTCTCATCGGAGCCGGATTCCTTGATGCGGACCACCGCATCTTGCCCCAAACTCTCATGGGAGAGCGTGCCCTTCCCGACGTCAACAATCAGTTTGCAACTCAGCCCGTCTCGATCGTCGCGAAATCCTATCTCAGGTACCCGAAGCGTCGCCGCTGCTCGGAGGGCAGCCACGTGCATGAACTGGTAGAGATAGCCGGAGAGTGCGTCGCGTGCTCCATCCCGCATCGATGAACTCCGTCTATCGAATTCTTAGCGACGAATAACCAAGTGAGAAGCGGGTGACTTGCTGGGTGCCCATCGTGCGGTGGCCCCGAGTTGATCCTTGTCTCTTTCCTAGCTTACGGGGTCATCCGCCTCAGTAATTCGTCGAATGTCTCAGCCATGCCGTTGACCCTCTGCTCTCTTCCGTGGGGCTTTTTTCCGTAATTGAGGATAATCGCTCCAGAGCCAGCGGAGGACTCCCGCCAGCATTGCGCGAGCATGATCGTCCGAATGGCCTCTGTCGCGGAAAACGTGGGTCATGTCGCAGCCTTTTTCCTACATGGCCGCGACCGTGGCCTGGTTCTGGACGTTCCATGAGTATGGCCTTGCTGTTTGCTGGCGAAGCCAAGATTTCTATGGTAATCATCCGCGAGAGGAAGTCCAATGTTTGAAACTCGGTGCTGCCTCCGTTGCCGGCGCGAGGGTACGCTTCGAGACTTCCAAGCCCATCATCCTGGTACCAGACCCGAAACACGGAGTCGTCTCTTGAAACTGAACTGGCTGCTGCTCTTCATCCCGGTCGCGATCGCACTCGACTGGTTTGGCGTCAACCCGGTCCTGGTGTTCCTTGCCTCGGCGCTGGCGATCGTACCGCTGGCCGGGTTGATGGGCGACGCGACCGAGGCCCTGGCCGAGTACCTCGGGCCGACCCTGGGAGGGCTGTTGAACGCGACCCTCGGCAACGCCCCCGAAATCATCATCAGTCTGTTCGCGCTGAATCGCGGACTGATCCGGATCGTCAAGTCGTCGCTCACCGGTTCGATCATCGGCAACCTCCTGTTCGGCCTGGGTGTGTCGATGTTCGCCGGCGGACTCAAGGTCAAGATGCCAGACGTTCGATTCCAACGTCGCCCGGATGAACGGCGCACTGCTGATGCTCGCATCGTTCGGGCTGATCATCCCGGCGATTTATCGCATGGGCCCCGGAGGGATCGGGGCCGGCCACCACATCTCGCTGGAGATCTCGGTGATCCTGTTCATAGTCTACGTGGGGAGCCTGGTGTACACGCTGGTGACCGACAGGCCGGTGGTCGGCAAGTCCGGCGTCAAGGCCGAGAAGAAGGACGCCGGTACCGAGCCGGAGGAAGACGAGGTGGAGGTCGGCTGGAGCCGGAACAAGGCATTGGGGATCTTGGCGGCCGTCACGATCGGCCTGGCGATCATGAGCGAAGTGCTGACCGGCGCTATCGAGCCGGCCGCCGACAGCCTGGGGCTGACCCCGATGTTTGCCGGCGTCTTCGTGCTGGCCCTGGTCGGCAACGGGGCCGAGCTGCTCAACGCGGTGCGTTTTGCCCGCAAGGACAAGATGGACCTGGCGATCGGCGTCACGGTCGGAGCCAGCACCCAGGTGGCACTCCTGGTCGCGCCGATCCTGGTCTTCGCCGGCTATTTCATGGGCCAGGACATGAACCTGCTGTTCACGCCGTACGAGATGTGGGCGGTCATCATGGCGGTATTCATCACGCGGATCCTGATCTACGACGGCAATTCGACGTGGCTCGAAGGCCTGATGCTGATCGCGATCTACTTCATGCTGGGGATCGGCTTCTTCCACCTCCCGCCCGAGGCGGCCAACGCGCCTTGAAATTCACTCCGGGTTAGGCTGGCGTTGTCGGTGTCCACCGTTTCGCGCTCCTCTTTTCAGTCACGCCTCAACACGAATATTATGGGTTGCGTCGGTCCCTCACCGCAACTGCTTGATCTCGATCGTGAGTCAGGCCGTCGCGGCCGACCACGGGATTTTAGTGGGCTAAACGAGAAACCACGACCGCTTTACCAGGAGACGATTGTGAAGAAATGGATCGCTTTGCCTCTGGTGGCAACACTGGCCTTGATGGGAGTTTCCGGCTGTGCGAATCCGGCCGACGACGTTGCGCCGGCAAGTGTGTCGCCGGCCAAGCCGTTGTCGCCCGTCGCCGATTCGACTCCCAACCCCGGTCCGACCGATTCGGCACTCAAGTTGCCGAGCTCGCCCAAGTCCGAGGCCGCTGTTGGTGCGCCAGTCCTCACGCCCGAAAACACCTCGGTCACGTTTGTCGGCTCAAAGGTTACCAGCAAACATGACGGCGGCTTCAAGCAACTCAAGGGGACGCTCGAGCTGGTGCGCGAGAAGCTGGAATCCAGCAAAATTTCGGCCGAGATCGATATGAATTCGATCTATTCGGACAATGACAACTTGACTAACCATCTCAAGTCACCCGACTTCTTCGACGTGGCCAAGTTCCCCACGACGACCTTCGTGACGACCGGAATTGAGGCCGGCAGCCATGACGCCAAGGCCAAGGACGCGACCCACACGGTCACCGGCAATCTGACGCTCCATGGCGTCACCAAGTCGATTTCCTTCCCGTCCAAAATCGCCCTCGCGGGTGACAGGTTTAACCTCGACAGCGAGTTCTTCATTAACCGCAAGGACTTCGCAATCAACTATCCCGGCAAGGCCAACGACCTGATCCGCGACGAAGTCGTCATCAAGCTGGCTGTGCACGTGCCCGTCGGTTCGAGTACGACGCACGAGGCATCCGCCAAGTAACCGTTCCCGACGGACCAAACTCGACGGCCGCCGCGTTCTCGCACCTGCCGCGGCGGCCGTTGCTTCGACCATCGCATCCGCGATCAAGCGAGCGGAAACTCACCCGTGCGGGCCGCTCATGATCAACTCCAATTCGGAATAATTGCAACTTGGTCTGGCCTCTCTCCGTACGGACAGTTATACTGCCGGAGGGAGTACTTTGCATGGCAAAGCTAAGCGAGTCGAGTGCGGTCTTCAGGTCGGAGTGGCTGGCGGTCTCGCGGCGCTGGCAGTGGTATGCGGCACGATCGATCTTTCTCGTGGCTTTACTGGGCCTGATGACCCTGGTGTGGTGGTGCGTACAGCTAACAAGCGGTTGCAAACGATCCAAGACCAAGCGGCGATGGGCCGAGTCTTCGGCGGCGCCCTCATGGCGACACAACTGGCGGTCGTGCTGCTGGCCGTGCCGGCGGCGACCGCCGGTTCAATCTGCCTGGATCGGATCCGCGGCACCCTCACCCACATGCTGGTGACCGACCTTTGCTCGGCCGAGATCGTACTGGGCAAACTGGCTGCGCGGATGGTGCCTGTGCTGGCTTTGCTCCTTTGCATCTTGCCCATCCCGGCGTCGGGACGTTGTTGGGGGGTATCGACCCGTGGATCGTGGGCGGAGCGATGCTCGTGACACTCGGGGTGGCCATCAGCGGCTGCGCAGGGGCCTTGGCCCTGTCGACCTGGGGGTCGAAGACACACGAGGTGCTGCTCGCTACTTACGCCGCCTGGGCACTCTGGCTCCTCGCTTTGCCCATTTGGCGAGGCTATCGCTTGGTGATCGGTGGGGGCATCGCCCCGCCAGCTTGGTTCGAGAAAGCGAACCCGATATGGCTGGTGGCGGCGCATACCTTTGGCCAGGTACCGTGGACCCAGGTGACCAACTCGCTTTCTTCGGCGGAAGTCTGCTGGCCGCAGCACTGCTGACCGCGCTCGCTGTGACTCAACTGCGCCCGGTCTCCGCGCAAGGGAGCCGGCCTCACTCAGATTCTCGATCGCGCCCCGGGCGCGGGGCGTTGGCAGACTGTGGGGGTTGGTGCCAGGCCCATCGCTCGACGCTAACCCGGTTCTGTGGCGGGAGTGGCACCGCCGCCGGCCGTCGCTCTGGGCTCGCGCCGTCTGGTCGCTCTACGGCCTGATGACGATCGGTCTGACCGTGACGGTGATCGTACTGAACTTGAACGGCGGTGGGATCCGCCGCGAAGCCGCTTCCATTGCCAACGGGTTTCAGGCCGGGATCGGTTTGCTGCTGCTGAGTGTCTCCGCGGCCACGGCGTTTGCTGACGAGCGTGTCAGTGGAAATCTCGACATCTTACTAGCCACGCCTCTATCAACTCGTTCGATTGTTTGGGGTAAGTGGTGGGCGACGTTTTGCACCGTTCCGCTCTTAGCCATCTGCCCGGGTACGGTGGCGATTGCCCTTGCCCATGAAAGCGGCCGCTGGGAGGGCGCGGTGCTCTTGGTCTGCCTGTTCCTTGCGTACGGCGCCGCGGTGACGAGTCTGGGCTTGGCGCTTGCCATCTGGATGAGGCGGCTGGATCACGCCATTGCTCTGAATGTGGCTGTGCTCGGGGGCGTGACCGTTGGCTGGCTCTACTCCGTTCTTTTGACGATTCCGGGGCCCGCGGCGATCGGAGTAGCCGCTGGCAGCCCGATCATAGGAGTAATGTTCCCGACGATCGCGATGCGCGTGTTCACACCCAATGAATGGAAGATGCTTGTCAACTGGTGGAGCATCTGGACCGTCGTCTACACCATCGTGGCGGCATCGCTGTGTTGGGCCACGGTGAAGACCTTCGATCGCTGCCTTGGTCGCATCCCCGATACCCCTCAATGGAGACAGGCCCAAGTGCCAACCACGGGCGGCGTCGCAAACGTCGAGGCCCGTGGACGAATAGCGTCCGATCTCCGGGCAATCCGACCGGTCGCTTCTGGAGAAGAGTGTGCAACTGGTCAGAGATAAACCGAGCGCAACCGGTCATGAAGAAATTGGCACCAACGACAATCTTGGCCGTGCGCATTTCCCCGATGATCGGATCGCGCCCAGCGAACAGACCGGCAGGATCAGGCCGGTGAGCCATGCGAGAAGCCCCACGCGAGGAGTCCCACGGCCAAAGAGCCACCGAGTGCTTTCCGGCCCGGGCAGTCGACGAACGATGAGCCCCACGACAATCGTCAGGGCCGTCTGAATGAATGCCTGGAAGGTACGAAGGACCGCGCCCTAGCCGCGGCGCACCGGCGAACATCCCCCCGGAGCGCGCAAATCAGCCGAGCCGGCACGGCAGCATGCGTCTTACCGACACGTGAGCGCATAGGGACGCACAACGAGCCAGTCAACGAAGGCCCAAGTCACAGCCACAAAGAATTTTACGAAATATGCAAAAATTCTCTTGATTCTTAAAAGCTCCTTTTTTATAAAGCATCAGTGAGTTATCGGAATCGCGAGGCCGTGATGAAGCGGGCTTCGAAGACTCGATCAGAGCAACCGACCCTCCCCAGGGTGTCAACTCTCACTTCCGCCACGAGCCCTTCATCAAGTCCTGTTGAATCTCCACTAACGAAATAGTCACCGGTCCTCGTGGATTGCGCCGTTTTGGAGGCGCGAAGCGCGGTGAGGGCCTGGTTGGTGAACGTGACCTCCTTGACGCGTAAGAACGCTTTCCGTGGAAGCACTCTTCCCGTTTGCGGCGAAGAGTTCGCGGATGGTCCCGACTCGGTGCGGGATCGGCCGATCAAGGTTGTGGCGCAAGCCGGGATTGACGATGCACGACTCTAATTCGTTTCGTTCTCGAACCTGATTTCGAAGTGATTTTCTGAGGAAGAGGTAATCAACATGGTTGCACTCAGCATTCGCCGCCGCCAACAGGACGGCTTCACCTTGATCGAGTTGCTCGTGGTGATCGCGATCATCGCGGTCTTGATCGCACTCTTGTTACCCGCGGTTCAGAGCGCCCGCGAGGCGGCACGGCGCGCCCAGTGCGTCAACAACCTGAAGCAAATCGCACTGGCGGCTCACAATTATGAGTCGGCGCAAGGCAGCTTCCCGATTGGTAATCGGGGTCTGCAACTGGTCTATCCTGGCCTACCGCCTTGTGGAATCCTGGACGGCTCATCCTATCCCGTCGGACACACCGCCTTCGTCTTCATTATGCCGTTCATGGAAGATGGGGTTGTTTACAACGCATTCAACATCATTCGAACATACAGTAGCCTCTCCAATGTAACCGCCCTCGGAACGAAGTTGGCATCGTATATCTGCCCCTCGGATACCGATGCCTCGCCCGACCCCACCGGCGCCATCGATGTGACTCAAGCGTCCTATGGCACGTCCCGTGGGCTCTACGAAACGCTGGCTATTAACTGGGCGACCACCCCCACACTCCCCGATCCCAACGGCCAGTACGCCAGCACGTGCAACCAGGGGCCGGGTGACGGTATGTTCAGCGTGGAATGGGCCCACAAGATCCAGCAGGTCACAGATGGTCTGAGCAATACGTTCCTCTTCGGCGAGATGTCACGATTCCGAAACGAACCGCCTGGTTCGAATTTCATGTTCAACTACATCGGCGGCTACTTTGTCGGACCGCCGTGGACAGGGAACTCCGTACTGGCCGAACGACATCCGGCCAGTGAGTGGCGCCACCTGCGTTCCCAAGCTGAACGCCCCACCCGACACGACCGGCGCCGTGCTCGCCGCTTGCTTCGCTACGGTCTCGTTTCCGCCGGATTGGATAACCGTGCCGGCCTGCCAGAACTATGGGCAATTCGCTTTCCGAAGCCTCCACCCGGGCGGCGGCAATTTCGCTCTGGCCGACGGCTCGGTGAGATTCATCAAGGACAGCATCAACGTCCCAACTTATCGGGCCTTGGGTACTCGGGCCGGCGGCGAGGTCTTGAGCTCGGACCAATATTGACCAAACCGCACCGCAATGACTCCCTGCCGCGTCTCACGACCGCGATCGATGCCGAACCAACCTCTGGGACTCCGTATCGAATCGGGCTGGGACAGGCAGGGTTCCCTCTGGCTTCTCACAATAAGGAGAGACACGTGAGAACTCTCGTTTGTTTCCTCGCGTGCCGCTCGTTGCCCTGATGATCGGCTGTGAAACCGCGGCCAGTGATCCGCCGGCGAAACCCTCGGAAGACCGGGCATCCCAAGTCGTGAAACCGGCAAACGGGGTGGCGAAGCCGCGAAAGAAAAAAGAACCTGGAATCGCCCCAGAGAATTCCAGTCCGCAAAGACTTGTGACCGTGGCCGGACTCGGTTGGCGAGCGGACACGACTCAGTTCAGTCCTGGGCCAGACCGCGCTGGTTTCGGCTGATGTAGAAATGGCAGAGGGCGACGGCGCAGGCGTCGGCGACGTCGTTCGGCTCGGGGAGTCGGTCCAGGCCGAGCTCGGTCATGATCGCGTGCTGGATCTGAGCCTTGGGAGCCCGGCCATTGCCGGTCAGGGTCTTCTTGATCCGGGTGGCGGCGTAACCGAAGACCGGCGTCTGTCGCTGGGCGGCGGCCAGCATGATCGCTCCGCGCGCATGGGCCATCAGGATCGCGGTGCGCGGATAGCTCACGTGGCTGTGCACCCGCTCCAGGGCGACCGAGCCGGGCGGGAACGCTTCCAGCACCTCGACGATGCCGCGATGGATCCAGACGAGCCGCTGCCCCAGCGCCGAGCGGGCGGATCGAGGCCGAATCACACCGGCCTCGATCACGAACGGCCCGCGCGGCGACGGCTCGACCACCGCGTATCCCGTCACGTTCAAACCGGGGTCGATCCCCACGACGCGCTGGGGAACGGGAACGAGCCGCGGTTGGTCCTTTTCCTCGATGAGCGTGGCCATCCCGGGCAATCCTCCCATTCCATTGTGCTGTTCCATCAAACGATCTAGCGCCGCGGCTCGATCCGCCAGCGGGTGCCGTCGGGGCGGTCCTCCAGCGTGATGCCCAGCTCCGACAGCCGGTTGCGGATGTCATCGGCCAGCGCGAAGTTCTTCTCCTTGCGGAGCCGGGCGCGGAGGTCGATCAGCAGACCGACCAGGGGGGCGGTCAGGGCATCGCCGGAGGGTTGAACGACAACGGGCGGCCGGGCGAACAAGCCCAGGATCTGGCTCAGCTCCTTGAGCACGACCATGCCCGCGCGATACTCGTCGAGCCGGCTCGCCGGCTCGGTGCCGGGATCGGCCGTCAGTTGATTGGCGAACCGATTCAGGGCGTGCACGACCTCGAACAGCTCGCCGATGGCCCCGCCGGTATTGAAGTCGTCGTCCATGGCGTCGAGGAACTGCTGCCGGTGGTCGGCGACCTCCTTGAGCAAGGACGAGCCGCCGGGGTCGAGCTCGCCGCGACGGGTCGGGGCCGCGAGCTGGTCGAATCGCTCGCCGGTCAGCTCGAGGAACCGCTCGAACGCCCGGTAAAACGTCTGCAGTCCGCGCTCGATCTCGTCGAGCCGGTTCGGTCCGAAATCGATCGGACGGCGATAGTGGCTGCTCAGGAGCAACGCGCGCAGGGTATCGGGCGGATGGGCCTTGAGCAGGTCGCTCATCAGCACGATCGTGGCCGGGTCGGACTTGGAGATCTTCCGCCCGTCCTTGGTCAACAGGCCGTTGTGCAGCCAGTACGAGGCGAACGGCTCGCCGGTGTAGGACTCGGACTGGACCAGCTCGTTCTCGTGGTGGGGAAAGACCAGGTCGAGGCCGCCGCCGTGGATGTCGAAGTGCCGTCCCAGGTACTTCATGCTCATGGCCGAGCACTCGATGTGCCAGCCCGGCCGCCCTGGCCCCCAGGGGCTCTCCCACGACGGCTCGCCCGGCTTGGAGCTCTTCCAGAGCGCGAAGTCGCCGGGATGGCGCTTCAGCGTCGAGGGCTCGATCCGGGCGCCGGCCAGCAGCTCCTCGGGATCGCGGTGGCTGAGCTTGCCGTATTCGGCGGCCTTGCTCACGTCGAAGTAGACGTCGCCCTCCGACTCGTAGGCGAATCCCTTGTCGATCAAGGCCTGGTTGATCGCGATGATCTCGCCGATGTGCTCGGTTGCGCGCGGCATGTGGTCGATCCCGTCGACCCCCAGCGCCTCCAGGCAATCGAGGTAATCGCGGGTCACCCGCTCGGCCAGCTCCGCGACCGTCGTTCCGTCTTTCTGAGCTTGCACGATCAGCTTGTCGTCGACGTCGGTGATGTTGACCACCCACGTCACCTCGTAGCCGAGGTAGACCAGGTATCGCTTGATCGTGTCGAAGATCACCGGCCCGACCATGTGGCCGATGTGGCTGGGCGAGTAGACCGTCGGCCCGCAGACGTACATGCCGACCTTGCCGGGATGAACCGTCTGAAAAGGCTCCTTGGTCTGACTCAGTGTGTTATAAACGCGCAACGCCATGGAAGGGTATCTGCTCGAGGATTCTATCTATGAACGATATCTTCAGTTCCACGGTAACATGAACACGGACCTTCATGATTATAAATGCAGGTCTTCAGTTCTTCGCGTCGAAATCGACGAGCTCATTTTTTGGTGATTTCCGTGGTTTCCGAAATGTATCTGAACACTACAATTTAGGATCTTGGCAACGGCTCGATGAGCACGACGGCCTGGCAGACGATGGCCTCGCCCCGGCCGACGAGCCCGACGTGCTCGCCGGTCTTGGCCTTGATATTGACGGCACCTTCGCCGACGCGGAGCAGCCCTGCGAGGTTCGCGCGGATCGCCGGCTTGTGGGGGCTGAGCTTGGGCTCCTGGGCGTGGATGATGACATCGCAATTGACGGCCGCCATCCGGACCGCTCGACCTGGTCGACCACCTCCGCCAGGAGCCGGGTGCTATCGAGCCCCTGCCATTGCGGATCGGTGTCCGGATAGTGCTCCCCGATATCGCCCAGGCCGGCCGCTCCCAAAAGCGCATCGGCCACCGCGTGACAGACCACGTCGGCATCGGAGTGCCCCACCAATCCCCGTGGATGCGCGATCCGAAGTCCTCCCAGGATCAGTGGCCGACCCTCGCTCAGCCGATGTGTGTCGTGCCCGATCCCGACCCGCACGTCCAAGCTCCCCATCTGGCCCAGCCAGCCGCCCTGGGCTGGGAACGAGACAGCCGAGGTCGGCTGTCTCACGCAAATCACCGTTGCCTACCAGGCGTCCAGCAAAATCGTAGCGTTTTCTCGGCCGGGTGGCTATCCCGGCCAGCGATCTTGCCGACTCTTCACCATTTTCGAGCGATCACTCTGTCATTTTGAGCCAAATTGTTTCAAGTTCTGTACAAAATGACATCTAGACCCACCAAATGGCGAAATCGGCGCAAAAAAATTAAAGTCAAGCTCTCAAACGACCTTCGATCAATTCGGCCGTTCGACTGGTTGCGGATGGCACTCGGAGTGCGTAATCATTCCAGTGACGATCGCGGCCCGAGCAAGGACGTCCCGGAGATCAGCCGGATCCCAGTGGGAAAATCGGGGATTGCGAGGGACTCGCGGGACTTGATGGAAACCCCGAGCCAACATTTATTAAGTGAAGTGCAAGAAGGAGGATGCCATGCTGGTCCTGAGCCGCAAACTGAACGAGAAGATTGTCATCGACGGTGGAATCGTGGTGACGGTGGTGAAGATCGACCGCAACCAGATCCGGCTGGGAATCGAGGCGCCGAGCCACGTGCGCGTATTCCGTGAAGAGATCGCCGGGATCTCCACGTCGGCCGTCGTCGGACCAAGCCGTCGCAGTGGGCGTCTGAGCCTGTACCCGTAGTGGTCGGACTCGGCCTACCGTGATCTTGAGAAAGGTTTGAGAAAAGTTTGACCGAGTGAGGATTTCTCCTCGACAACCCGAGCGTGGTCGATTAGGTTGACTTAAGAGCTTCGTTTTGAGTCAGTACAGCCAGCCGTGAGACGTCGCCTCGAACCATTGCTAGAGGAGAAACCCTCATGCACGATCGGCAGGACCAGGCTTCAGACCTGGGAACACATCTCAACCGCCGCGGTTTCCTGGGGACCGGCGCCGGCGCGCTCGCCGTCGCGACCGCGCATCTCTCGGAAATGGCCCTGACGCCGCCGCCCAAACGACACCGAAGACGACTCAATCGGCCGTATTGCCCAAGCGCATTCTGGGTCGAACGGGCGTCGAGGTGAGCATGCTCAACCTCGGCACCTGGCAAAGCGTGGGGCTCGATCGAATCCTTCGCTTCGCGTGGGCCAATGGCATCCGATATATCGATACGGCCAAGAGCTATCGGCTCGGAGCCGGACATCGGCCGTTGGCTTCAGGCATTTCCTGAGGCTCGCAAGGATTTGTTCCTGGTCACCAAGGACCATCCGTCGACGCCTCGGGAGCTCATCAAGCAACTGGACCAACGGCTGGCGGACCTCAAGACCGACTACGTCGATCTGATCTTCATCCACCATGTTGGTGACGGCCACACACTTCGCCGCCCAGGCGGAATGGCCCAAGAGCAAGGAGTTCAAGGAGACCGCCGAAGCGATCCGCAAGTCGGGGAAAGCCAAGTTTGTCGGATTCTCGACGCATCATCCCCAACCGAGACATCATCCTCCAAAACGCCGCGAAAGGTGGATTCGTCGACGTCATCATGGTCCAGAACAACCCCTGGATCTCCGCAGACGCCAAGATGAACCGCGCCCTCGATGCCTGTCACAAGGCGGGCATCGGCCTGATCTCGATGAAACAGGTCGCCGGCCATGCGGATCTGGAGCAGATCGGCAAAGCGATCCCGGACCTGCGCGAGAAAGGGCTCAAGCCTTATCAGGCGCTTTTGCATGCGATCTGGACCGACGAGCGGTTTGCCTCGTGCTGCGTTTCGATGCGCAACACCGAGCAGGTTCGCGAGAACGCCGAGGCGCTGCGGATGTTCAAGCCGATGACCAAGGCCGAGATCGAGCGGTTGCGCGATGCCTGTATCGCCGCTGGCCCGACCCTCTGCGCCGACTGTGACGGCCGGTGCAGCCAGGCCGCCGTGTACTTCGGCCGAGCTGGGC
Organism: uncultured Planctomycetota bacterium; assembly: GCA_963779785.1. GTDB lineage: Bacteria > Planctomycetota > Planctomycetia > Isosphaerales > Isosphaeraceae > CAVRFS01. The sequence continues at coordinate 32,603 of CAWAAW010000010.1, read as the reverse complement.
AACCTGACGCGATTCCTCACCTATCACGACCATCATGGCTATCGCGGCGAGGCTCGTCGGCTCTACGCCGAGCTCAGCGACGCCGCGCGAAACTGGACCGGCGCCGACCTGGAGGCCGCCCGCCAGGCCTGCCCCAACAAGCTCGACTTCGCCAAGCTCCTGCCGAGAGCCGACGAGGTGCTTGGTTAATCCGAGCCCGACGGCAACATCAAGGTGACCTTCTCGTGAAAAGGGCCGGCCGACCGCGACTTCGCGGTTCGAGCCGGCTCTTTTTAATGTCCCGTCACACGGCTAGCGTGGTCGCCGGACAGAGCCGGGTCCTACAGGATTTGTAGGAGCGAACTCCGTCTCCCGATTCCGGTTCTCGCCTTGTGTCGGGCCGTTGTTTTCTTTTCGTCGGGCTAGTTGTGCTGACCAAATGCTCCAAATCTCGCGAAATGATCGATTCCGTTGGCGCCTCCGTTTCGGAAAAGGCAAATCTGTCATCTTGGCTTGAACTGCTTCCGACTGTATGATGACGGGTTCCTACCGCTTCAGGGTGGAATTGCGGGCGGACCTGACGAATTCGCCTGAGGAATCTCCTCGCACCAGGGCGAACGTCGGTTCATCGTGCAGTACGGCGAGCTTAGGCGGCGAGGTCGCGAGTCGGCCGGCCCATTGGAGGGCCGGTGATCGACCGACCGTCCTTGTTTCCGTGGTTATGTCACTTTCTGGAAAGGGAGATTTGGCCTGTGGTGAAGTTAAGGGTTCGTGCTGGCGAGTCGATCCAGGAGGCGGTTCGCCGCTTCCGCAAGCTTTGCGAACGGAGCGGACTTCGCAAGGAAATGCGTCGCAAAGCCTACTATGAGAAGCCCAGTGAACGCCGCCGTCGCGAGGAGCTCAAGCGGTTACGCAAGGCTCGCCAGAGCCAAACCTCTCGAGTCTGATAGCGGCTCATGTGTCGGGCGGTTGATATCGACGCGGTTCGACCGTGAGCTCGCTCCGGCGATGCGATTACACGCGCACCCGGGAATCGTCGTCTGCCGCGCGGCGATTGGGATAGCGCCGGCGGATCGGCTCGATCTCGCGCGCGACGAACTCGTCGACCTGTCGCGATGAGCGGCCGGCAAAACGGCGAGCATCGAGCACGTCCTCGAAATCGAGCCGAGGAAACGCCGGGTCGTCACGGATTCGGTCGATCAAGTCATTGTCGGCGGCACCTTCCTTCAATCGCCCGGCAGCCGCCTGCGCGTGGATGCGGATCCGCTCGTGCAGGTCTTGACGGTCGCCGCCAGCCTGAACGGCCGCCATCAAGAGGTTCTCGGTCGCCATGAACGGCAGTTGTTCGGCAACATGCCGGGCGATCACCGCCGGATGAACGACCAAGTCCGGGCACGATGTTGAGATACAGGTTCAGGATTGCGTCGACGGCCAAGAAGGCCTGAGGCACGATCAAGCGGCGGATGGCGCTGTCGTCGAGCGTGCGCTCCAGCCACTGGGTGGCCGCCGTCTGGCTGGCGGCCGGCGGCATCGCCAGCAGAAACCGGGCCAGCGAGCACATCCGCTCAGCCCGCATGGGGTTGCGCTTGTAGGCCATCGCCGACGAGCCGATCTGTTCGGCCTCGAACGGCTCCTCGACTTCACGCTCGTGAGCCAGCAGCCTCAAGTCGGTGCCGAAATCGATGGGCGCTTTCGGCGATCCCCGCCAGCCTGGCCAGGACCTGGGCGTCGATCTTTCGCGAGTAGGTCTGTCCCGAAACCGGATAAGTTCGCGCGAAGCCGAACGCCTCGGCCACCAGTCTATCCAGAGCTTCGACCTTGGCGTCGTCGCCGTCGAAAAGCTCCAGGAAGCTAGCCTGAGTGCCGGTCGTCCCTTTGACCCCCAGGAACTTCAAGTCCGCCAGCCGACCCTCGATCTCGCCGAGATCCAGGACCAGCTCATAGCACCAGAGCGACGCGCGCTTGCCGACCGTCACCAGTTGCGCGGGCTGAAAGTGGGTGTAACCCAGGCACGGCAAATCCTTCCACGTCTCGGCAAACGAGGCCAGAGCATCGATTGCGGCGACGGTCTTGTCGCGCACCAGCTCCAGGGCCGCGCGCATCAAGATCAGGTCGGCGTTGTCGGTCACGAAACAACTCGTCGCCCCCAGGTGGATGATGGGACGCGCCACCGGCGCAACATCACCCAAGGCGTGGATGTGCGCCATCACATCGTGCCGAAACCGGCTCTCGTAGGCGTCGGCGGCGTCGAAATCGATCGTATCGACCTGGGCGCGAAGAGCGGCGATCTGCTCCTCGCTGATTTTCAGACCCAAGGCGCGCTGCGCCTCGGCCAAGGCGACCCACAGCCGTCTCCAGGTCGAGAACTTGGCCTGGGGGGACCAGAGCCGCGCCATGCGCCGGCTCGCATAGCGGCCGATCAGCGGGTTATCGTAAAACTCGTGCAAACTCGTCGTCCTAATTTGATCATTCTTGGGAGGGAGAGAGGCTCCGTCCGAGCCTTTATCCAACATATCAGATCGGACGGGGACTCGCATTCTCTGGGCGGTGACTTTTCGTGACGCCCCTGACCGCCTTGGCGGTAAAACTCGCTCGCAGATCGGGCTCGCGGTATCGATACCAGGCTTCTCAGTTTACTTTCCATGCGCGAACCTCGTATTTTCGCCAAGCTACGGCCGATCGTCGAAGCCAAACGCCCAAAGCGAAAAGTCGAACCAGCTCATAGGCACCCCTCGAACACAAGCGTCTGTCGATTCACCGATCGCTGGCCCTTCAGATATCAGTCTCGACAAACCCCGGACAGCCTTTTTTGATCAAAGAAAAGGATTTGTTGATTGACATCAGGCATGTCTCCTAATAAACTAGTAGTAGGCCCTCAGTATCGGTATTTCATGCCCCATTTGACTGAGAGTTGCCTTCATTGTTCCGGCGTGCGCGCGTAGATCAGTTCACGAGGCTCCAATTGGGGCAGCTCGTACTGATCCCAGCAGAATCGAGTTGTCGGAAGGCGCTGGATCGACCGTTTGGTGGCAAGTCGTGTCAAGATTTGCACACTATCTCAGAGGTAAGTGACCCGCATTTGCGACAGCTTTCGCAAGTGGAAAACAGCGGATGGCACCGTTGTCCAATAATAAATCCACATGTGCAAACATGGGGATTTTTATTGGGAGTTCGTTTGTCACCGATCCGCGGCAGAACCTGGCTGCCTGGCACTTGATTCTACAATTCTTCACATAATCGAGGGATTTTTTCATGCGAATCGTCAGCGTTCTCCATGAGAATCGAAAAATGACGGCGCCGGGCTTATTGCTCGGACTGTTGGCATTGACGAGCGGTTGCGGAGGGAGTGGTGAGTCAAACGTGGCCTCGCCAACGCCCCCGCCCGGCTTCTCCGCTCAGGACCAGGAGCAAGCCCTGAAAAACGCTTATGGTCCAAAGGGTGTTCCAAAGCCGGTGAAGCTCTCGGCGGCCAGGCACGTCCGATGATGGCCGGCAAACGCCCGGGACGCTGGCGAATCGACCCGATCGGTTGGTGTCGGTCATCGGTGCCACGGGTCACGAGACGTTTCGTCGGGCAACGACGAGGTCTCTTTTCGAGCATTGTCGGATCCGAGTACGTTAGCTTCTCGAACTATATACTATACAAATGTTCTGTATAGTAAGCGGCGCTCTGTGATGGTCACGACGCGGTCGCTCGGTGTTATCCGTCGATTCCATGCATTGTCAACAATGAGCGACTTGCGAGGAGGATACACAGCGACATCAATGCCGGGTTGATCGTAGCGCGATCCTGGGGATCGCGCAGAACGAAAGTCGTGCGGAATTGTTTTGCCATGCTTTCATTTGACAGGGAGAACTCCATGATTATCAAAGAACGACGAGGTTTCACACTGATCGAGCTGCTGGTGGTAATCGCCATCATCGCCGTTTTGATCGCCTTGCTCTTACCTGCGGTTCAGGCGGCACGCGAAGCGGCACGCCGGGGCAATGCACGAACAACCTCAAGCAAATCGGGTTGGCGATGCATAACTATCATCAGACTGCTGACAAGTTCCCGATGGGCATGTCGCAGTCGGCTGCCTCGGTCCCCTACACCGCCTACGCGAACTGGGGAGAATGGAGCGCCCAATCGATGATGCTCCCTTATATGGAGCAGACGCCCATCTACAACGCGATCAACTTCAACTTGGACATGATTTACGGCAATGGTGGAGCGATCAACCTCACGGTTTCGACAAGAGTGATCAATGGCTTCTGTTGCCCCTCTGATAGTAATGCGGCCTTTGGTGGTGCGCCTACCGCGAGCGAGGTCACGTACACCACTTGGGGAAACGCCACTTGGGGACCGAGCATCAACAGCTACCGCGGCAGCGTCGGCACAACAACATCCGCCTACGGATGGCAACTCGGATATGCCACCTGTGAGCCCGATCCCTTTTTTATCGCAGGCGGAAATCCTGGCTGCGCGTCCAACTCGACCGGGCTATTCACCTACTGGAATTGTTACGGTCTCCGCGACTGCGGCGACGGCTCCTCCAACACCATCGCATTCGCCGAGTCCTTGGTTGGCGACCCTGCGACTGCAATCCCCGGTCATCAGAATAATGCGGTCACGGGAGTCACCACCGCTTCCGCAGCGGAAGCACACGACGCCAGCACGCTCGCTTACCAGGGCGTTATTGTCCCGGCTATCAACGCTTGTACAACAGCGTATCAGGCGGGCACGAATGTCACCGGCAGTACCGGGCTACGCTGGGCTTATGGCGGCCTGGGCTACACGCTGTTCCAGACAGTCGTCACGCCCAACGGGGCACCCTGGAATACCTGCCAAGACCAATGTGCGGGCTGCCAGCTAACCGCCGCGACATTTTCCAATGCCCAGAGCAACCACCCCGGCGGTGTCAATGTGTTGTTCGCGGATGGAAGCTGTCGCTTCATCAAAAACTCAATCGGCCCGCAAACGTGGATGGCTCTCGGTACGCGGGCCAACGGCGAGGTCATTTCGTCCGACGCTTATTGACCTGCCGGCTTGCGATTCTCCAACCCAACGCGAAAGCTATGATCGAGACCCGGACGAAGTGTGCCACTTCGTCCGGGTCTCGTCATTTGTCAGCGCGAAGGACCGTCTTCCTTCGTCGGGTCACTTGTGACAGGAATTTCGTCGCGATGGATGGCTCGCGGCATTCCGGCCGCCGGCCCTCGCTCGCGCGTTTTGATGTTGCGCACTATGGGATTTGCCTTCAAAGGGCCCAACATATCAGACCAAAGCAGCACCCTGGGACGCCGTACAGAAACAAACCTCAAGAACGATAGGGGCCGGTAGCACCACCGCGGGCAGGTCAGTTAGACTGAGAACTTTCGTCAGCTTGGATGCCGATACCGAAGGAGTCTCAGATGAACTTAAGCCGACGAAGCCTGCTCAAAATCGCACTCGGAACGCCAATGGGTGCGTGGCTTATGAACTACGGCGCCACTGCGGCACCCCATACCGGTCAGGTGAAGATCACGAACATCAAGACCATGGGGCTCGATAACGTTGGAGATGGCTGCCTGATTCGGATCGAGACCGACGCCGGGATCATCGGTTATGGGGAAGCCGGGCTTCCTTCGGCCGCCGCCCGGGCGCGCATCAACATGATCGCGCCTCAGTTGATCGGTCAGGATCCACTCGCGATCGAGCGGCACTTTTATAGGATGGCTAACACGCAGTATTCATTCATGGCGAACATTCCGACCGTCAGCGGTATCGATATCGCGCTTTGGGATCTCGCCGGAAAGATTATGGGTTACCCGATTTATCGACTGCTCGGCGGACCAATCCGGAAGAACATCCCGGTTTACTCACATGGCGGTCCGGCGGACATGCTCGAGAAGGCGCAGTGTAAGGCGTGGGCGGATCAGGTGAGATCGGCGCCTGAAGCATTCACCCTGTTTAAGTTCGGATTCGGCGGCTGGCCTGGCGGCGGGCGCGGCGGCGCTGGACGAGCCGACGGTCCATTTAATCCGACCCTCGACGGTACGCAATTTCGGAGAGCGGCAAAAGGCTATGCGAACCTGCGTGAAGCACTCGGAGACGATATCGACATTGCCATGCATTGCATCGGTCAGTTCGATACGCCCAGCGCGATCGGGTTATGCAAGGCCATCGAGCCGATCGATCCGTTGTTTATTGAAGACCCGCTGACGGTTCGCTATTCCGAAGCATGGCTTCATTTGAGGCGGTCGACGCGCGTGCCCCTGTTTGCGGGCGAGAAGGTCGAGCTCGTCGACGGTTTCCGGCCATACCTCGACAACGGCGTGTTGGCCATGATTCATCCGGACGTCGCTTACTCCGGCGGAATCACGGGATGCCGTAAAATCGCAGATTACGCTGCCCTCACACGTACGCCGATGGGCATGCACAGTGGGCCGTGCTCGCTGATCCGGTTCTATGCGTCCATGCATCTCGGTGCTGCGACGCAGAACTTCTTCAAAGTGGAGAATGCGCTAGGCGCTTTCCGGGGCAACAAAGAAAAGATGGCGCAGGGTCCGGAACCGGTGGTTCGGAACAGCGTATTCCCGGTTCCCGAGGGGCCGGGCCTCGGTCTGGATCTGAATGAGGACTGGCTCCGTGCGCATCTCGCGAGCGGTGATACGTGGTGGGGATGACGTTGCTTTCGCCGAGGCTGCTAGACAGTGCTTTGCACGATTGAGGAAAACCATGGATCGAAGAAAGTTTGTCATATCGCTGCTGGGCGCGGGCATCGTCGCACCGTCGCGTGTCCACGCACAGTCCGCACCAGATTGGGGCGGTCCGGTGCTCGATACCCACTTGCACCTGCGGAAGGATGCGGACGCGTGCTTCACGCATATGCAAGGCTGCGGCGTCACGAACGCGATCCTCCTGACGCCCGCGACCGATCAGGACAGGGCGAAACAGGAAATGGAACGTCGCCCGGGTCGCTTTGCGCGGTCGGTAACAACCGATCCCACTGTGCCGGATGCGGACAAGGTCCTTCGCGACGCGCTTAAGGGCGGGGCGGTCAGCATCGGAGAGATGAAGTTTCATGTGGCGCTGGACTCGCCCGAGATGCGGCGCGTCTACGACATCGCCGCTGAAATGAAGGTGCCGGTGATGATGCACATCCAGACGTTCCCCCATTTCCCGGGAGAGATGCCTTACAACACCGGCTACCCTCAGTTCGACAAGGTTCTTCGAGCCTACCCGCGGACGATGTTCATCGGACACGGCGACCTCTTTTGGGCCCATATCAGCGCCGATGTTCCGACAGATCGCGGCTATCCAGCCGGGCCGATCAAGCGTGGTGGTCTTACGGATAAATGGCTGTCCGACTTCCCGAACCTCTATGCGGACATGTCGGCCAATTCCGGGAACAACGCGCTGTCGCGCGACACGGCTTTCACGCGCGAGTTCATCGTGCGGCACCAGAGAAAGCTGCTCTTCGGCAGTGATTGCAGTTGTACAGACGGCAACGGATCGGGTGTTTCTCAGAACAACAACCCCGAGGCAGCGAGACTGGCCGGCAAGTGCGTAGCACGCGAAACCCTTGGCCTGTTGAAACAGCTCGCGGCACCCGAGATCTTCCGAAGAGTGGTCTGGGAAAATGGAACCCAGTTGTTCAAGCTTCGATTCTCGTAGCCGTTGACGATTTGCGGAAACCGTGCGGCGCATTACGCCAAGTCGCGAGTTACGCACAGATGGCGTCTCATGACAGCTTTGCCAGAATTAGACCCTCTTCGGGATCCCGATGAGTCTTTGTATTATGAATTGACTGATTGTTTTTGGATGACACTCCGAATCGCCTCGTCGAGTTGCCTCGTCATGACCGGCTTGATAAGGTGCATCTCGAAGCCCGCCTCCAGGCACAACTTCCGGTCTTCCTCGGACCCGTAACCGGTGAGGGCGATCGCCGGGACCGAACGCTCCGGGCCCATCGAATGCAACAGATCCAGGCCGGTCCCGTCGCCCAATTCAAGGTCGCTGACGATCAGATCATATCCTCCATCTCCGGCGGCGGCCAAGGCCGTCCGGAGGCTGTTCGCGGGGCGGACCTCGTAGCCGAGCAGGGACAACGACATCGCGAGGGCGCGTAGGGAATCCGGATTGTCCTCGACGAGGAGGATCGTCATGGGCCTACGGGACTTGCGGGCTCCCGCGGGCTCCTCGGCGGTGGGCTCTTCGACGGTCGCGCCTCTGGCCCTCGGTCGATCGACCGTCGCGACCTCGGTGAGGTCCGCGGTGCGGAGGACGACTCGGAAAGTGGCCCCTCTCCCGGGACCCGGACTCTCCGCGGCGAGGGTTCCCCCGTGGGCTTCGACGATCCACCGGCCGATCGACAGGCCGAGGCCCAGGCCCGGACCTCGTTCGGCACCGTCGGTTGCACCTTGGACGAACGGCTCGAAGATCTCCTCCAACCGCGACGCCGCGACGCCGCGACCTTCGTCCTGGAATTCAATCGCGAGGGCATCTGCCGCGATGTTCCGCGTGCGGATCGTGAGGTGACTGCGAGCGGGCGAGTTCTTCGCGGCGTTGATGATGAGGTTCCAGAAGACTTGCCGGAGTCGGCCCGGATCGGCAACGATCCGGCTGTTCGTCGCGGAGAGATCGAGGCGGGCGATCAGGTCGGCATCCCGGAGGAATTCGGCGCAATCCTCCAAGTTCTGGCGCAGGAGCGCGTGCGCGTCGACGAGCTCCGTCCGCAGGCGCAGCTTCCCCAGCGATATCAAGCTCTGGTCGAGCAGGTCGTCGATCAAACGCGCCTCGAGTTGGACATTCCTCTGCACGATCTCAAGGGATGATCGTAATCCCGGGGGGATCGAGTGCTGATCGAGGGCCGCGGAGACGATCGCGAGCACAGGCGTGAGCGGTGTCCGCAGCTCGTGGCTCAACTTGGCCAGGAATGCGTCCTTGGCTCGATTGGCCTGCTCGGCCGCAATCCGGGCCGTCTGCTCCGCCTCCGCCCGTGATTGGGCCGAGATGTCGCGGATTATGACCAGCCATCCCGGTTCGCGGCCGTGCGGGAAGCGAGAGACTCGGACATCGTAGGTGGACCCAGGATCCCGCGAGTCCGCACTGAGGCGATATGACAGCTCTGCGGCGCTTTCCAGCCTCGCGAGGTGCTCGGGGATCCGCAGCCATCCCGGGATCACGTCGCCGGGGAGACCGACGATGTCCTTATCGAGGCGGCCCATGAGGCGAAGGGCAGCCCGGTTCACGCCCACGATCCGCCCCCGGGCGTCGAGCACGATGATGGCGTCGAGCATCTCGTGCACGACCAGAGAATAGCTGACCGGAGCGACGTTGATGAGGTGAAACCGCCGCAACAACACCAGGCCGAGTAAGCCCGTCACCGAGAAAGTGGCGGCCGTAAGGTCATATGATCTATAAGGTTGCGGGATGATCCTGAGCATGTCCGCCACGTTGACGACCAAGGGGATGAGTAGGCACGCGGACAAGAACAGCATCTGCTTCCTCAAAACCCCGCCCAGCGCCAAGGCCGAGCGGGCGAGCAGCCATGCGGACAGGCACAAGAGGGCATAGCAGTAGCTGGTGTGGATCCAGAATGCAGGGCCGTACCTGGGACTCAGCAAGCGGTAGCCCCCGATCTCGACCGGTTCCATGCCCGTGAGGAACAGCCGGTGTTCCCCTGAGGTTGCAATGAGACTGATGGAGATCGCCGGCACAACGAGGATTAGCACCTTCAGGCCCGAGGGCACGGCCCCCGTTCGGCCCGTGTACTCGAGGACGAAGAATAGGAGTGAAGGCGGCACGAGGGCCACGGACGAGAGCTTCAGGCGGTACATCACGGCCTGTGCGGACGGGTCGAGCAGGACCGCTTCGATCGCCTCGCACAAGGCCCAGAGCCCTTCGAACAGGACCAGCGAGATGAGGGGAGGGGCCGAAGGCTCGTTGCGACGCCCCCAGGCGAGCACGACCAACCAGGCCGACAGCGCCGCGGACAGGAAGAACGGCAGCGAAGCCGGGTTAAACTGCACGGGGAGCCTAGACAGGGAGATGAGCCGATCCATCGTCAGCTAACCTCCCGGCATCGGTCCCATCCTCTCGCGTGGCCTCGGCGAGCGGCGATGGTGATCATCCTGGTAATTGGGCAAAAACCAATAAAGGTACGTAGAGTTCCGCTGAACGAGGTGATACACGGGGTACCGGACCAATGACGCGTGGCTAGTTCCTCGGAACATTGCGTACCTTTGTTGAGAATTACCCACTTGAACGGCCCGGTCAGGGGAACCCAACAGATCGGCATGTCGTGAGAGGCCCACTCCTTGAAGTTCCGTCGTCGTTTGTCGTAAGTCTGGGTGGTCAATTGCCGATGACCGAGGAGCTCCTTGACCTTAATGATATCAACCCCGGCGTCCAAGAGCAGCGTGGCCGTGGTGGCTCTCAACAAATGTGGTGTGTATCCGCGCCAGCCTCCAGCCGCCCTCCTGGTGAAGCGTCCAAATCGAGACTTGCCTCGGAAACCCTCTTTGCGAAACGAGCCCAGCGAAATTAACAGACGTTCACAGCCATCCTCTTGACGCCCACGATTGCTGCAGTCTGACCTTATTTCAGAATAGACGTGTGGTGTCGGCTTCCATTGGCTTTTACAAGGACGCTGCAAACGGATTGCTGCAAGTCGTCCGCGATCGGAATAATTGACGCAACACCAAGTGATCACAATGTTTCCAAGACGGACCCGCCTTTTTCACAATTATTTTTGTAAAAAAAGCGAATAATGCGCCTGTGACCGATGGACGACCCCATGTCCAGTCTCTAGAATAAGGTATGTTCGTGGTTCGCTTGATTGGCCTCGCGAATTGGTTCAAAGCTTTCTGGGACGGAGTGACCAAGATGACCGAGTCGTCGGATCGAGCGTTGCTGGACTTGATCCGCCGTGGCGGACCATTGACGGTGGCCGAGATGGCCGCGAGCTTGGGCGTGACGGGTACGGCGATCCGGAATCGGCTGGCGCGGCTGCTTGGAGACGGGTTGGTGGAGCGTCGCGCCGAGCATGGAGGGCGCGGGCGTCCCAGGCATGCTTACCAGGTGAGCGTCCTGGCGCAGAAGCGGCTGGGTCAAAATTATGCGGACCTGGCGGTCGCGCTCTGGGAAGAGATGATGAACACCGTCGCGGACCGCAAGCTGCGCCGGCTGTCTGTTTATCCGGGTTACCGACCGTCTCGCCGAGATTTATCGTGGTCAGATGAGTGGGCAGGAGTGGGAAGGGCGGCTGGTGCAGCTCACCAACCTGCTTCACGACCGAGGAGTCGAGGCGGAAGTGACCAATGACGCCTCCGGAGCGATCCCGATCCTTCGCCAGCACTCCTGCCCGTACTACGAGCTCGCCGAGGCCGACCCCGCCATCTGCGCCCTCGAAAGAAAGATGTTCGAGAAAGTACTGGGACGCAGCCTCCGGCTGAGTCAGTGCCGGCTCGATGGCGATCGCTTCTGCGACTTCCAGGCCAAGCCGGTTCTGACTCACCCCTCCCGAGCCGGCGCGGGCCGGTTGATTGGATCGATGACGAACACAAGGGTTGAGTGGGAAGCCACTCTTCCCTTCCATACGAAAGCGACCCCATTCCGGTCTGGGCATGGCCCCTCTCGAATCGGGTCCATTTGTTCAGACAACTGAGTGTCAACAGGGCAAAAGACTGATGAGCAAGGTTCTTTCGATCGAAAATCTGCATGTTTCCATCGGGGGTAAGGAAATCCTCCGCGGCGTGGATCTGACGATCCGCCAGGGGGAAGTCCACGCCCTGATGGGCCCCAACGGCTCGGGGAAAAGCACTCTGAGCTACGCCCTGATGGGACATCCGAACTATGAGGTCACGGAAGGCTCGATCACGCTCGACGGACAGGACATCCTGGCACTCGAGCCCGACGAGCGGGCCAAGGCCGGCTTGTTCCTGGCCTTCCAATACCCCACGGCGATTCCCGGAGTCTCGGTGGCCAATTTCCTGCGGCACGCCGTGACCAATGTCCGCAACCCGGAGCGCAAGGAAGGCCAAGAGCTGATCCCGATGAAGGATTTCCGCAAGGAACTCCGGGAACAGATGGACGAGCTGGGGGTCGACCAGCAGTTTGCCCGTCGCTACTTGAACGAAGGGTTCTCCGGCGGCGAGAAGAAACGAGCCGAAATCCTTCAGCTTGCCATGCTGCGGCCGGCGTTCGCCATCCTGGACGAGACCGACAGCGGCCTGGATATCGACGCGGTTCGCATCGTCTCCGAGGGGGTCAATCGCGTCACGGCCCGGCACAGCACGGGCGTCCTGGTCATCACCCACTACGAGCGAATCTTGACTTACATCAAGCCGCGAGTTCGTCCACATCCTCTTCGGCGGCCGGATCGTGGAAAATGGCGGCCCGGAGCTGGTCAAGCTGCTCGAGAGCCAGGGCTACGACTGGGTCCGCGAGAAATACCCCGACGCGGCCAAGGACGAAGAAGAGATGGAGGCCGCTCAACAGCAGAACACGCCGTTCCAAGCCGCCGGCCAAAAGTCGTTCTAAAGACGAGGTCCGCTGAATTCGTCGCGCCGAGCCACACTCAACAGGAAAACGAAGGGATAGGTACCGATGTCGATCGATCTGAACCTCCAGGTTGCGGGAATCAAGGACGAGTACAAGTACGGGTTCCACGACTCCGAGGAGAACTACGCGTTCAAGAGCGGCAAGGGACTGACTCGCGAGATCGTCTGCCAGATCTCGGAGATGAAGAACGAGCCGCTGTGGATGCGCGACTATCGCTTGAAGGCGCTCGAGGTCTTCCGGCAAAAACCCACCCCGGTCTGGGGAGGCGATCTGGCGAGCTCTAACTTCGACGACATCCATTACTACATGAAGGCGGCCGACCGCCAGGGCAAGAGCTGGGACGACGTCCCGGCCGACATCAAGAACACGTTCGAAAAGCTGGGCATTCCCGAGGCCGAACGCAAGTTCCTGGCGGGTGTCGGGGCCCAGTACGAGTCCGAGGTCGTCTATCACAGCTTGCGCGAGGATCTACAGAAGAAGGGCGTGATCTTCGTCGACATGGACACGGCGCTCCGCGAGCACCCCGATCTGGTGAAGCAGTACTTCGGCACGATGATCCCGATCCAGGACAACAAGTTCGCCGCGCTCAACTCGGCGGTATGGAGCGGCGGGTCGTTCGTGTACATTCCGGCGGGCGTCAAGGTCGACATCCCGTTGCAGGCCTACTTCCGGATCAACGCCGAGAACATGGGCCAGTTCGAGCGGACGATGATCATCGTCGAGGAAGGGGCCCAGGTTCATTACGTCGAGGGCTGCACGGCTCCGATGTACTCGACGCGAGAGCCTGCACTCGGCGGTGGTCGAGATCATCGTCAAGAAGCACGGGCGCTGCCGGTACACGACCATTCAAAACTGGGCCGGCAACATCTACAACCTGGTGACCAAGCGGGCGGTGGCCTATGAAGACGCCCTGATGGAATGGGTTGACGGCAACCTGGGCAGCAAGCTGACGATGAAGTACCCGGCCGTGTACATGCTGGGCAAGGGAGCTCGGGGTGAGATCCTGTCGATCGCCTTCGCCGGCAAGGGACAGCACCAGGACGCCGGCGGCAAGGTCGTCCACGGGGCACCTTACACCAGCTCGCGGATCATCTCCAAGAGCATCAGCAAGAACGGCGGCCGAGCCAGCTACCGAGGTCTCCTCAAGGTCGTCGACGGCGCCAAGGGCTCCAAGTCGAACGTCGTCTGCGACGCCCTGATCCTCGACGAGCACAGCCGCTCCGACACGTATCCCTACATCGAGATCGACGAGGACGACGTCAAGATCGGCCACGAGGCCAGCGTCTCCAAGATCGGCGAGGAACAACTCTTCTATCTGAGGAGCCGGGGACTCTCCGAAGCCGAGGCCTCGACCCTGATCGTCAGCGGGTTCATCGAGCCGCTCGTCAAGGAGCTGCCCATGGAATACGCCGTCGAGATGAACAAGCTCATCCAGCTTCAGATGGAAGGCTCGGTGGGGTGATGTGAGCTTCCCACCTGGATCGTGTTAAACACGCCGGGAAGGCTCGCTCCCTTCAAGCGTTGAACATATCGCGACTTCCGGGTCCTCAGAGCGATCATGAGGTGTCTCCATGGAAATCAATATCGAAGTCGATCCCGAAAAAGAGCCTGAGCTTTACGAGCGATTGCTAAGTGCTTCGAAAATCCTTGCGGAAGTCATGGGCCCTCGAGCCGATCGGTTCGTTACAACGATTGAGTGGTCTCAAGTCAAGGATTCTGGTCCTTTGGGACCCAAAGAGGCCATTCGCCTCAAAATGACCGATCTTGTTCTCGGGGTCCAAAGAGGAGATCTTCCAGCCGGTCGAGCTGAGAAGCCCAGGCCACATGAGATCGCGACTCCGAGAGGTTTGGGGAGATTTCCTTCGACAGCTTTCCCACGAGCAGAGGGACCGCCTCGATGCATCGATCGCTGCGCTCGCCGAGGATTGAAGTTGATGGCAATGACGAAAACCGAGGTCGCTCTTAACGATTTGAGCCGATCTGTCGCATTTCTGGAGAACCGTGCCGACACCGCGGATGACACTCTGGCAGAGCTCAAGACGACTCTTCGCCATGATCTCGAAGGAATCAAAGGGGATGGAGAAAAGGTCAAGAGCCAGCTCCATGAGGTGATCAAGCAACTGACTCGAGCCGAGGAGGGCTTGAAGCACCTTGAGAAGGATCTTGATAAGCTGCGCTCAAATCGCTTTGAAGTCGGCAAGGTGGTCCTCGCCGCCTTCTTCAGTTTCACGGGCGCTGGTATATTCTTTCTTCTTAACATGTTGTCCCAGTGGCTCCTAAAGCCGAAGTGACGACATCATTGCGGCAGGGCTAGACGACAAGACTATGACGAGCCTACAAGCTACGACCATCCAAACCGCCGGCTTCACCGAGGAGACCTTCAAGGCGTTTCTCCGCACGCGCGATGAACCATCCTGGCTGATCGACCGGCGTCGCGAGGCATTCGCCCGGTTTCAGGCGTTCGCCTGGCCGACCGCGCGTGATGAGGAATGGCGGCGGACGGACATTCGTGGGTTTCACCTCGACTCCTTCGCGCCTCCGGCCGCTCCAGGAACCGAGTGCCGAGGCCCGCGCCGCGTTCGATTCGCTGTGGAAGACCATGAGCTCGCAGTATGCCACCGGCATCGAGCACATCAGCGGCGCTTTGTCCCGCCAGCCTGACCCGGCGCAACTGGGGGGCGCGATTTTCATCGACCTGGACCAGGCGGTCAAGGATTACCCCGAGCTGATCAAGCGTTATCTGCTGACCGAGGCGGTCACTCCGGCCTCGGATATTTTCGCGGCGCTGCACGCGGCTTTCTGGACGAGTGGTTCGCTGCTCTATGTGCCCAAAGGGGTCACGGTCGAGTCGCCCGCTCTTCAGCCTGATCGGCCTGGCGCGGCAGGGGCGTGTCGACCTGAGCCACACGCTGGTGGTGCTCGAGGACGGGGCCGAAGCCACCTCTGGTCCGCGAATCGAGCGGGCAGGGGGGTGATGAGACTCCGGCACTCCACGTCGGCGCCGTCGAGATTTTCTTGGCGCGAGGCGCGAATCTCCGGTTCGTCAACATCCAGAACTGGGACCAAGCGACCTGGCATTTCAGCCGCGAGCGAGCCCTGGTCGGGCGCGACGCCTCGCTCCAATGGACCGTAGGCGGCCTGGGCTCGCGTCTGGCCAAAGTCAACCAGGAGGTCGCGCTGACGGGGCAGGGGGCCAAGGCGCAGGTCAACGGGGTCATGTTCACGACCGGCCGCCAGCACCTCGCCTACTTCACCCGACAGGACCACGCCGCCCCGCACACCACCAGCGACCTGCTGTACAAGGGGGGGCTCAAGGACCATTCACGGATCGTCTGGAAAGGAATGATCCGGGTCGAAAAGGAGGCTCAGCGCACCGACGCCTACCAGAAAAACGACAACCTGGTGCTCTCGGAATTCGCCCGCGCCGACTCGATCCCCGGCTTGGAGATCGAAGCCAATGACGTGCGCTGCACCCATGGAGCCACCGCCGGCAGAGTCGACGAGGACATGATCTTCTACTCGCAGGCTCGTGCGATTCCGCGTGAGGTCGCCATCCGGCTGATCGTTGAGGGTTTCTTCGCCAACGTCTACGATCGGATTTCGGTCGAGTCGGTGCGGGAAACACTCCGCCAGGCCGTCGAGACCAAGCTCGCTTGAAACGGGCGATTGCGTTTTCGCTCGCCAACTTGAAACACCTCGAGCCGATGATCGGCTCGATCGCTCGACGCATATTGGATTTGTTCATTAATTTTATCAATTCATACAAATGCCTATGCACTATTCTTTCCGTCGGCCCTTTCATTCCAATGACAAGACCGGCCTAACCTAGGGAGTCCACACCAATGGGAGAACCGTACGCTCATCCGGAAGCTGCTCGTCTCGGCCGACTGGGTCGAGGCGCACCTCAAGGATCCGGAGGTTCGCATCGTCGAGAGCGATGAGGACATTCTGCTTTACGACATGGCTCATATCCCCGGCGCCGTCCGGATCGACTGGCAGGGCGACCTTCAGGACCAGTTGGTTCGCGACTACATCAACGCCGAGAAGTTCGCCGCGATCTGCTCGAAGTCGGGAATCGCCAACGGCACGACGGTCGTGTTCTACGGCGACAAGTCCAACTGGTGGGCGTGCTACGCGTTCTGGGCCTTCAAGCTGTTCGGGCATGCCGATTGCAGGATTTTGAACGGCGGCCGTAAGCTCTGGCTGGATCAGGGGCGTCCCACGTCGACCGAGGTTCCCAGCTATCCTGCCACCCGGTACACGGTCCAGGCGAGTCAGGAGGAGCAGATTCGGATCTTCCGTGACGCGGTCCTGACGCATGCCCAGGGGGGGCTGCCCATGATCGATGTCCGAAGTCCCAAGGAGTTCACCGGCGAAATGCTGCATATGGAGGCCTATCCGCAGGAAGGCGCGCTCCGCGGCGGCCACATCCCGGTGCCAAGAACGTTCCGTGGAGCCGCGCCGCCAACGAGGATGGCACCTTCAAGTCGGCCGCCGAGCTGAAGGCGATCTATGAAGAAGAAGTCGGCTTGAAGCCGGACGATCCCGTCGTCGCCTACTGCCGCATCGGCGAACGGTCCAGCTTGACCTGGTTTGTCTTGACCTATTTACTGGGTTACTCCAACGTCAAGAACTATGATGGATCATGGACCGAATGGGGCAACCTGGTACGAGCCCCGATCGCCAAAGGCGCTGATGAATTGAATCGAATTGAATTGAATTTGAGGGCCGCAGCCGGCTCTGCCGAGGAAATGATGCCGACCGCACTGGATACGATCATCGGCGAGCTGAGCGGATGCGACCGGCAAGAACGGATCGACCTCCTGCTCGACTTCGCCAAGAGTCTGCCTCCCTTACCCGATCGGCTGGCGGCCCATAAGGACGCGTCCCATCGTGTCGAGGAATGTCAGTCTCCGGTCTATTTGTTCGCCGAGCTCGATGGCGACCGAGTCTCGCTGTTCGCCGATGCACCGATCGAGGCTCCCACGGTTCGAGGATTTGTCTCAGCTGCTTCTGGAGGGATTGAACGGAGCCACGGTCGAAGAGGTCCTTCAGGTTCCCGGCGACCTGGTCGATCGCTGCGGATTGTCGGAGATCTTGGGGATGCTTCGGGTCCGCGGCTTGTCGGGAGTGCTCCGGCGGCTGAAAGGGGAGGTGACCCGGGCGGCGATCGCCCGGTCTGATGGCCGATAACGCGACCGCGGAATCGATTCAGGGCTGATCTGACGCGTGCTCTCTTCAGCCGACAGCCGTCTCGTCGGCTCTGCGTTTGACGTGCGTCTTCGAGGACACTCTCAGGCATGTCAACATTTGTCAAAGTAGCGACTCAAGCCGAATTACCCATGGGCGGCAAGAAACTGGTCGAGGTTGACGGCCGGGCCATCGCCGTCTTCAACGTCGATGGCACCTTGTTCGCCATCGACGACGTGTGTACTCACGACGGCGGTCCGCTCGCCGAGGGCGAGTTGATCGGTTGCGAGATCGAGTGCCCACGCCATGGCGCCCGCTTCGACGTCAGGACCGGGCTGCCCCTTTCCATGCCGGCGATCGAACCGGTGGCCGTTCATGCGATCGACATGCGCGGCGAAGATGTTTTCGTGGCGATCGATGACTCAGGTTCCGCATCACAAAACCAATGACTCGCGGTTCGCTCGCGCTGCTGCTCACCAGCAGTGGCACGCCGAGCGAGTTCCGCCTTGCCCCGAGGAATGACAGCGATGCTCGATCAAGACACACTGATCTCCGCTCTCCGCACGGTCAAGGACCCTGAACTGAACGTCAACGTGATCGATCTGGGCTTGGTCTATTCGATCCAGGCCCACGACGATCAAGTGGACGTCGAGATGACGCTGACCTCACCGGCTTGTCCCGTGGGGCCTGAAATGCTCCGGAACGCCGCCGCCGCCTTGCAGTCCGTGCAAGGAGTCGCCAAAGCCAATGTCAAGCTCGTGATGTCTCCCCCCTGGTCGCCCGAGAAGATGACCGACGCGGCTCGCGATGAGCTTGGCTTCTTTTGAGCCATTCCAGCGACTCGGAGCGGCAGTAGTCTTTGTTGCGCCAGCACGAAGACGGCCGGCGCTTGCCTTCTCAACGGCACGACACAACGCGAGAATCCGGAAGAAGAGACAGAGCTCCCTTCTATACATCCTGTAGGAGCCGGCTCTGTTCGACGATCTCTCTTAAGGGGGGAAAAGGCACTTAACGAAATCGGGATGACTGCCCAGCTTGTGCAACCCCAACTTTTTGTCAGCCAAGGTTAGCACCAAGTTAATCTTGACGGTTCACAAACGATCAGGAGTTCAAAAATGCTTCAAAACATCCTCCCGTGGTGTTCAAATTCAACGGAATTGTTGTTTTTCTGACTCGCGGTCAGTCTCAGAATGACTTGGCTCCGCAAAGAAAATCAACTTGGCGGTCGAGGCACTTGACATCCTCGCTTATTTATGACAATTTGATCTTGATACGTATTCGGTGAAGATGTCCGTGCCAGGCGGCCTCAGTGGAGGTTCCCGCTTCGCGGGATCGAGCAACTTGGCTCGCAAAAAGACACCGAAAATCCGTCTCAGCGTCAAAGCGTCCGTATCTCGTCGTTTGAGAGAAATCCGCGAGGAAATCTTTGGCGAGCACGGCGGACCGGAGCTGGCCCGCCGTCTCAACCTGCCGGCGAGAACTTGGTACAACTACGAGACTGGCGTCACCGTTCCGGCGGAGGTTCTGCTCGACTTCATCGAACAGACCGGCGCGAACCCGATGTGGCTGCTGAACGGTCAGGGCCCGAGATATCATCATTCGAACGATGACCGTTTGCTCTCGCAGCTCACGCCGGTCGAATTGATTCGGCGGGGTCTGGAAGCAGCTCGAACGTTCTCCCCAAGCGATGACGGTCGTCGCTCCCAGCGAGATACCTGACAGGCGATGGCATCGGAGTTCGTCGCGATCGGGGTGTATCCGCTCTCGGAGATCGCCGGCACGAGCGCCGGATAGCGCGATGGTGCGAGGGTTATGTGCTGGCCTACCGCCACTGGCTGCCCAATCCCAAGGAGACGATCGGGATCCAGTTGACCGACGACGCCATGCATCCGATCCTGCCCGCCGGCTCGATTGTCGCGGTCGACCGCACGATGACTGACCCGCGTCAGCTCCATGGAAAAATCGTCGCGGCTCGTCCCGATGGCGTGCCCATGATTCGCTGGCTCGAGGTGAGCGGCCGCCATCTCATCTTGCGTCCCAATAACCAGGTTACCAAAGAATTTCCCTTGATTCCCGTCGAGCTCGACGACCACACAACCGAGCCCATCGTTGGCCAAGTCGTCTGGTCCTGGAGCCGATTCTCCCAGACCTGAACGGCCGCGAAAGCGGAATCTAGAATCGAGGAGTGAGCGAGTCTAGAATGAATTGAATTCCTGCTCACTTCTAACTCGCTAGATTCTGCGTCCTGAGTTGATCGGCATCAAGGAGTATCGTGAGGGCCATCGATCTGAAATCGGCGGCCGGCGATCTGCAACGCGCCCAAGGCCGAGGCCGATTCGGCCAGCGAATCGTCCAGCGGACTGACAATCCCTGAGTGGCGTTCGACCAGCCGCGCGGCGTAGAGCGAGCGTAACGGCTGGCGGCCACCCACCCAGACCGGTCGACCCGGCATGAAGATGGGATGGCGAGCCAGGTTGTTGACATCGTCGGCGACGACCGCGCCGATCCAGAATGACGCGCGTTCGATCGGGTTGAAGATCTCGCCGAGCGCGGCGATCCGGACCAGGAACGCGGCGCGTCCCAGCCCTTGGCTCTCGACCGCGCGGGCGGCGGCCGCCGCGATGTCTGGGTCGACTTCCTCGGGAAGGGTCTCGGGCAGGCTGGCGGCCAGCAGCGTATGCCTCGCCAGGGCCTGGAGCAATTCGCCCGCCAAGCTGGTTTGGCTCCGCGTGATCCGCCCCGACGGGATCCACTTCGACCAGCTTGGTGTGAGAGCCCGGCCAGAGAAAAACCTGCCACCGATCAGTTTCGAGCTCACCTCTGGCCCGAAGCACGGCGTAAGCGCCCAGGGTTTCGCACTCCTCGCCGCGCATCACATCGGCTTGGAACCATCCGTCCGGCCCGTCGGCCGCGGCCGTGCGAACGCCCGGTACAAAATAAATCGGCCGTTCAACAATCTCGGGGATGCGGCCGATCGCCACGCCGCGAGCCAGATCCTCAAGTCCCGCCGGCGCCTTAACATGGGGCACGGCAATCAAACCGACTTCCGAGGAAAGCATGCCGGCCGCGACAATCGACTCGATTCGAGCTCCGGCATCGGCTCGAGTGCGTCGCCGCCGAGAGAGCCGGCGCGCGACTCACCTCGTCGACGACCTCGCGGACCGCTTGAATCAGCCGCGCACGGTACGGCTGGCCGGGCGGTGAGGCCAAGCCGGCAGCCGGCGACGAACTGCCGAGTCAGTGGGATCGGCCAGGAGTGTGTCGCGTACCCCCACCGTGCGCCTCGCCGTGGCGATGATCCGATCCCCATGGAACAACCGCGCCCGGGTGTTGGTGGTCCCTCCGTCCAAAGCGATAGCGGACGTCCACGGACTGAGACAGGTCGGTTGCAAGTCCGCCATGTTTTTTGCTTTTTCCTTGCCTTTGCGTCCGGGGAGAGCGATTCTGAGACAGAACGAGACTCAATCAATGGGCGGGCCGCGCAGACCAGTCACGGTCTCGTCCACGTTTTGGTAATGGCTTCTTGATTAGATTAGATCATATCCTCCATGCCGCCTCCACGCGTTGTCCCATTCGAGCCGCAACAGCTCTGGCAGCAGGCATGCGAGCCGATCTTCTGGCTCGACCCGGCTCTCAAGCTGAGCTGGGTGAATCGGGCCTGGGAGCACTTGACCGGTTATCCGGCCGAACGTGTGGTGGGATTGACCTGCCAAGACCACGCGCCCACCCAAGCGGGAGACCCGGCCGATCTGGCCGCGAGCTTCCGTCCGCCGCCCGAGTCGTTGGCGGGCCAGCCCGCGGGGACACCGACCCTGATCTTCCATGCCGGTGGTGAACGGACCTGGCGCCGCCTCGAGTTCTGGCCGTTCCGCGACGAAAACCAGACTTTGATCGGACTTCTGGGTCAGGTGCGTCCGGTGGATTGCCAGCCGAGCGTTCCTGATACTCAAGTGAATCCGATCCACGTCGAACTGCTCGAAACCCGGAGGCGGCTCCAGGATCAGTACGGGTTCGACAGCTTGATCGGGTTCGGTCCCTCGCACCGGCGACTGCTCGACCAGGTGCGTCTGGCCGCCGCGTCGAAGACGCCCGTGCTGATCGTGGGTGAGGCCGGTACGGGCAAGCAACAGGTCGCCCGAACCATTCACCAGCAGGGGCCGGGCCGCCAGTGGCCATTGGTTCCGTTCGACTGCGAGGCCTTACCCGCGGAAATCCTCGAGCGGGAATTGTTCGGCGTCAATCCGCAAATCACCGCCGAGGCCGAGTACACCAGCTCGACACGCGGAATGCCAAAGCCTCGTCTCTCGCTGGGTGACGGCTCGACCCTGTTGGTCCGCGAGATCGCCAAGCTCCCTCGCGACCTTCAAGCACGACTGGTCGCATCGCTAGACGCTCCCGTCCGGCTTTTGGCAACCACGACCCTGGACCCTGAGACCGCGCACCAGAGCGAGCAGCTTCGGACGGAGCTCTACTTCGCGCTGACGACCTTGGTGCTTCGCCTGCTTCCTTTGCGCGAGCGACGAGACGAGCTGCCCATGCTGGCACAGCACCTCCTGGAGCGTGCCAACCAACGAGGAGGCGACCAGCGGAGCGGGTTCTCTCCCCAAGCGATCGCGGCCCTGATGACCTACGACTGGCCAGGAAACCTTCGCGAGCTCGCTCGGGTCATCGACCACGCCCACGCTCATTCTCAAGGAGACGGACCCTTGATCGCCCCGGAGGATCTGCCCGCATCCATTCGGGGCAACCTGGGCGCGGGCTTTCCCCCACCGATTCAAGCGACTTCAATCAAACCGCTCGACGACCTGCTGACTGAAGTCGAGCGCCGACTCATCGAAACCGCTTTGCGCCAGGCACGATCGAACAAGTCGCGCGCCGCCGAAATGTTGGGGATCTCCCGGCCCCGTCTTTATCGCCGGATCAAGGAACTTAACCTCCCCGACGACGCCGAATCAACCGACGACATCGAGACGGCTCAAGGAACTTCGCCCTGATCACGACAGGGAGCCGACGCTCCCCGCTCGCCTTAACCGAAGACATCGAAACACGGCAATGGACGCGCAAGATGTTCAGTCCCATTGTTTGAAACCGAAAAGGCCCCGTCACATCCATGCTCGGGGGCCCCTCGGCAATGCACGTTGTATCCTGAGCCAGACCTTAACGAATGAAAGGCGACGCCACAAGGCGAACAGGCATTCACTTCGACCAAACGCGCGGCAAGCCAGTTGATCAATGGAGTCGCGGCTTGGATTGGTCGGCTCGCTCATGAAGATTGCCGAGCTCGTGGGGACCATGATAGGAAGCGGTCGGAAGGTTCCCCACGGCCGAGGGCGTCCCTCTGTGAGTCGCCAACCATCCGGCGATCCGCTCGGCGGCGCGGTCCGAGGCGCCTGGCAGAGCCACCTTGTCCCGTAACCTGATCAGGGCTGTGGTTGCTCGGGCGCGCCCCTCTGAATCGTCGAGCCAGGCCAGCGCCCACCGGACCAGTTCGTCCGAGACATCGCGATACGTTAAGTACTCGGGAAACACCTCGGCGTCGGCGAGCAGATTGACCAGGCTGATATATTTCGACTTGATGAATTGTCGAGCTACCCAGAGATCGAATCGCTTGATCTTGTAGAGCACCACCGTCGGCAAGGCTTCAACCATGAGCTCGAGCCCGACCGACCCCGAGACGGCCCAGGCAACCCGTGCCAGCCGGATGAGCTCGGGAGTGCGTCCCGCGTGAACCTCGATCACCAGACCTGGCGACCGACCTTCACGCGCGATGATTTGCTCGGCCATCGCCTTATGGCGCTGGTGTAGGCAGGCGACGGCGAAGCAGACGTCCGAACGTTGCTGGGCCAGTCTCTTGGCGGCCCGGACCATCTCGGGCAAGTTGCGCAGCAGTTCCTGGGTCCGCGAGCCGGGCAGGATCGCTACCAACGAGCCCGGTCGCTCCCTCTGGCTGGCCAGGAAGCTCTCGTCCAGGCGACGATCGGTTAGCTCGTCGAAATACGGATGGCCTACATAGACAGCCTCGCCGACCCCGCGGCGTGATACCAGGCCGGCTCGAAAGGCAGGCTGCACAGGACCTGGTCGATGGACTCGCGAACCTTCCGGACCCGCCAGCCGCCCCAGGCCCAGATCTGGGGAGGTACGAAGTAGAAGACGGGGATGCCCCTGGCCTTGGCGCGGCTGGCGATCCACCAGTGCAGACCCGGATAATCGACCAGCACGACGGCATCGGGCCTATTATCGCGAAAGTAGCGATCGGCCATGAAGACCAGCCGAATGAACGTGAACAGGTTGAGAAAAACGTTCAAGAACCACATGACCGCGAGGTTCACGAGCGGGTAAAGCAGGCTCGCGCCGGCCTGCTCCATCTTCGTGCCGCCGTAACCGACGAACTGGGCGTCCGGAAAGTGCCGGCGAAGCGAATGGATCAAATTGGCGGCATGCAAGTCGCCGCTGGGCTCTCCGGCCGAGATGAAGATCCGCATGGGAGATGACTCGCTTCCTTGCGCTTCGCGCAACGATTGTGGACCGATCCCTGAATCGCTCGAAAGCCTATCAAACGAAACGGTTTCCGAGAAGGCGAATCGCCGGCTAATCGCGTCGAGTGACCAAGAATGCCGAGATCGGACGGCCGCTGTGGTCCCCGACGGGCGCTTGTACTCCCCATGAACTCTCCCGGTCGGAATACTCGACGAGGCGCAAACCTCCCTTAGCATCGGCTCTGCGACGGGATCTATACTGGGCTCCGTGAGCAGGTCATCCGCAGATCCTTTGGAGAGCAACCCATGGTCCAGCGCGTGTCGACAGTCCTGTTCTACCTCTTGAGCCTTGGTCTAACGGACCTGCCTCTGGCCTCAAGTAGCGAAACAAAAGCCGCGAACGGTCCACGTCCGTCGAGGGAAACGCGTCCCGGTCAGCCCGATTACACCTCAGTCATCGAGGGGTTGCAGCGTGATCTGCCAAAACTCATGGCCGAGAACCACGTTTTAGGCGCCTCCGTGGCCCTCGTCGATGACCAGGCGGTTATCTGGGCACGAGGATTTGGTTTCACGGACCGATCCCGGAAGAGACCGATCACAGCGGACACGTCCTTCAGCCTTCAGTCGGTTTCCAAGACCTACACAGCCACGGCGTTCTTGAGGGCCATGGATCAGGGACGATTCACGCTCGACGAGCCGTTAAAGAAGGCGGTGCCCGGGTTCAGCGTCCGCTCCCGGTGGGGTGAATCGGAGGTGGACGAGATCACGTTTCGTCACCTGCTCAGCCATTGGGCGGGGCTTTGTCACGAGGCACCGGTCGGCAACAATTACGGCGACTGGCGCTGCACGTTCGACGAGCACGTCCGGAGCATCTCCGACACCTGGCTGAAGTGCCGGGTGGGGGAACGCTTCCGTTACTCCAACCTGGGATATGACCTGGTCGGCTACGCCCTGCAACTCAGGGCGGGGAAGCCATTCCCTCGGCTGATGCGCGAGGAATTGTTTGAGCCCTTGAGGATGACGGCGAGCACATTCGATCAGGCCGAAGCGCTCGCGGACGCGCACCGTGCCCGGGGCCACACGCAGGACCAGGAGGTGCCTCCGCTGCAGGTGCCCATGCTCGCCGCGGGGGGGATGTATTCGACCGTGCGCGACATGGCGAAGTTCATCTCGTTCCACCTGGCGGGCGGGATCGCGCAGGGCCGGCGCCTCTTGAGCACTGATGCCCTGAGAGCGATGTACATCCCGCAGTTTCCTCTACCCGGACAAAAAGCGGGGTATGGCCTCGGCGTCAACAGCCGGCCGTATCACGGGGCCACGCTCCTCTTCCACGGCGGCGGGGGCTACGGCTACTCGACCGACCAGCGCTGGGTGCCGGAATACAAGGTTGGCGTCGTCATCCTGAGTAACGGCGACGGGGGGGACAACTTCGTCGCCGACCTGGCCGACCGGGCTCTGCAGGAGATGATCCGCGCCAAGCGGGGGGACTTGCCTCCGGACGAGCCACTGCCCTGGACGCAGGAGCCGGTAGTCACACCGAAGCTCGAAGAACTCCGGCGGTTGGAGGGCAGCTACCTCGTCGGGGCTCAGTTGACCGTGTTCCGCCTGGAAGGTAACCGGCTACACCTCGTCCGAGGAAACGCGCACCGAGCTCCTGAATGCACACTCGCCGACGCGGTTCAGTCGCGGCCTCAATCTTTACGAGTTCCTGTTCGACGACCGGGGCCGAGTGCGGGAGGTCCAGAATCCCGGAGACAACGGCGTGAGCTTCCTCGTGCCTAACGACTCCCCGCGCGACCTGGCGGGGCTGGCCAAGCCCGAATGGGCGCGCTTCCTCGGCGTCTACCACGCCCGGGCATACGGCCAGGATGTCGAAACGCCGGTCACTCTCAAGAACGGCCATCTGTACTGGAACGACAGGTTGAAGCTGAGCGAATACCGGTCCGGCCTGTTCTTCACGGCCGACGGTGACTCGGTGCAATTCGGCGAGGATACGGTCGAGTATGCCAACCGGCACTACCGCCGAGTGAAGTGACTGTCCGTCGGTCGCACGACGTTCCCCGGTAAGTCCTGAGAAGCGATTGATCGGCCGGAGGCCGTCGGGTGGTCGTCTCGAAAGTTGGAGCGGGCCAAGGCGTACGCCGACTTGATCGACACGGCGGCCGTGCGTTCATGGTCACGATCCGTGCGAACCAGAGTGGCGGCAGAATGAGCAGAGTAAGTCGTCCATATGAACGCTTCCGTAATCACAACCCGGACGGCCCAAACGACAGCCTCCCGGATTCGCACGCTTGAAGAGTCCGTTGAGGTCGGGTAACGTAAAGCACTTCTTGCAACCAATCAGCCATTAGCGCCAACGCGCTGAAAGCGACGATGAACGTTGGCCTGATTTCGCCCCCCGAAGAGGGGCAACTGGTCAGTGTCCGATCCCGCCATTGGGTCGTCAATGGCGTCGAAGCGAGTGCGCTTGCTCCTTCGCCTCTGAAACCGAGCACGGCCCCGCGGCAGCACCTCGTCACGCTTACGTCGATCGAGGATGACGCCCTCGGCGAGGAACTCCAGGTTTTCTGGGAGCTGGAGCCGGGAGCCAGGAAGCTGGAGAAAGTCGACCTGCCCGAGGCCAGCGGCTTCGACAAACCCGACCGGCTCGACGCCTTTCTCGATGCCGTCCGCTGGGGTGCCGCATCCACCGCCGACGTGAAGAACATCCAGGCGCCGTTCCGAGCGGGCATCGACATCGAGGACTACCAGCTTGACCCCGTGGTCCGGGCGATCCAGATGCCGCGGGTCAACCTGCTGATCGCCGACGACGTTGGCCTGGGCAAGACCATCGAGGCCGGGATGGTCGCCCTCGAACTGATCCTCCGGCACCGTGCCCGCCGGATCCTGGTCCTCTGCCCGGCCTCGCTCCAGGTCCAGTGGCGGGACCAGATGCGGGACAAGTTCGGCCTCGACTTCCGCATCGTGGACAGCGAGCTGATGCGGGACCTGCGACGGAAGCGGGGAATCAACGTCAACCCGTGGGCCCACTTCCCCCGCCTGATCACCTCGATCGACTTCCTCAAGCGGGAGCGGCCCCTGCGGCTGTTCAAGGAGACGCTGCCCCAGCGAGGGCCAGTCGCTCTATCCCCGGCGCTACGACATCCTGATCCTCGACGAGTCCCACAACTGCGCCCCATCGGGACGGGGCAAGTACGCCACCGACTCGCTCCGCACCCAGGCGCTGCGGGTCCTCGGTCCCGCACTTCGAGCACAAGCTGTTCCTGTCGGCGACTCCGCACAACGGCTACCCCGAGAGCTTCACAGCCCTGCTGGAACTCCTGGACGACCAGCGGTTCGCCCGCGACACGACGCCCGACCGCAAGCAACTTGAGGCGGTCATGGTTCGGCGGCTCAAGAGCGAGTTGCCTCCCAAGTTCAACGGCGAGCCGAGGTTCCCGGCGCGAAAGCTCGATACCCTCGAAGTCCCGTACACCGTCGAGGAGAAAGCCGCCGCCTCGAACCTCAAGCGATACTCGGAGCTGCGTCACAAGGGCGTGGCGGACAACGCCGAGAAGTTCGCCACCGATTTCGTGATGCTGACGCTCAAGAAACGACTCTTCTCCTGCCCGCAAGCGTTCGCGATCACGCTGGAGCAGCACGAGCGATCGCTGCAGGACCGCCCGACGCCGGAGCACGACGTCCAAGCCATCCGTCGGGATCCTCCAACAGCAGATCGACCGGGCCGAGGAAGACTACTTCGACGACTCGGAGTACGAAGAGGCGACCGACGACGCCGTGGACGCCGCCACGCCTCCTGTTCCGCGAGCCGACTGCCGAGGAACTCGACCTGTTGAAGCGGATGAAGGACTGGGCCATCGCCGCATCGGCCCGGCCCGACAGCAAGGCCAAGGAGCTGATCCACTGGCTGGAGACGCACATCCGGCCCGGCGGCAAGTGGTCGGACGAGCGGGTGATCATCTTCACCGAGTATCGGGCCACTCAGAACTGGTTGCAAACGATCCTGGCCTCGGACGGGTTCACCGGCGGCGACCGGCTGATGACGATGTACGGCGGCATGGACAAGGACGATCGAGAGGCGGTGAAGGCGGCCTTCCAGACCGACCCGGCCAAGAGCCCCGTCCGCATCCTGCTGGCGACCGACGCCGCCAGCGAAGGCATCGACCTCCAGAACCATTGCCACCGCTTGATCCACTACGAGATCCCGTTCAACCCGAACCGCCTGGAACAGCGCAACGGCCGCATCGACCGCCACGGCCAGCGAGCGAGTGAGGTCCTGGTCTACCATTTCGTCGGCAAAGGCTACAAGGAGCGGGAGAACTCCCGCTTCGCCGTGCCGGTCGGCGACCTGGAAGACGACCTGGAATTCCTCATGCGGGCGGCCCGCAAGATCGAGACGATCCGGGAGGACCTCGGGCAGGTCGGCCCGGTGATCGCCCAGCAGGTTGAAGAGGCAATGCTCGGGCGCCGGTCGCGGCTCGATACGCGACAGGCCGAGGAGAAGTCCGGTGCCGTCAAGAAGCTGTTCAAGTTCGAGCGGGACCTTGCGCGGCAGATCAAGCGGCTGAGAGATGAACTCGACGCAACAAGGCTGGAGCTGCGGCTCTCGCCCGAGAACATCCAGAAGGTCGTCGAGGTCGCGCTGGAGTTGGCCGGCCAGCCTCCGCTGATCGTGGAAAGTGAGGAGCGCGAGAGTGGGGAGTGGGGAGATCAGACCGTCCGCTTTCCCCGCTCCCCTCTCCCCACTCTCCACTCCTCACTCCCACCGCATCTTCCGCCTGCCCGCGCTCTCCGGCAGTTGGGGCCTGTGCGCCGAGGGGCTCCGGCACCCGCACACGGGCGAGATCCGTCCGATTGTCTTCGACCACGGATTGCTGGAAAACGCGAGGGAAGAGGTCGTCCTCGTCCACCTGAACCACCGGCTCGTTCAGATGAGCCTGCGGCTCTTGCGGGCCGAAGTCTGGTCGACCCAGGGGAAGAAGAACCTGAACCGAGTGACTGCCCGGCTGGTTCCAGACCTTGTGCTTCGGGACCCGGCTATCGTCGCTCATGCCCGGCTGGTGATCGTCGGCGGAAACAGTCACCGGCTCCACGAGGAGATCATCACGGCGGGCGGGTTGCTCCAGGAGGGAAAGTTCCGGCCGATGACCGTCGGCCAGATTGAGAAGGCCCTCGAAGCAGCACGGGACGACGAACCTGGCGAGTCGATGAATCGCGCGATGGCCAAGGAGTACGCCAAGCACCGAGAGGCATTGATCAAGACGCTCGAGGCCCGAACGAATGAACGGGCGGCGAGCCAGCAGAAGGCCCTGGCGGAGCGGGCCGACAAAGAGGTCGCCGACATCACGGCCGTCCTGACCGAACTGGCCCGGACGATCGAGGCGGAGCTGGAAGATCCCGACTACCAGGCGATGGGCGACCAGGGTTACCGGCAATTGAAGCTGTTCTCTGACGCCGAGTCCGACCAGTGGGAGCGGAATCACGACGCCTTGCGGGCCAGGCTCCAGGCGATCCCGGCGGAGATCGAGCGGGAGACAGCGGCGGTCCGGGCGCGGTATGATCGTCCAAAGCCGAGGATGTTCCCGGTGGCCGTGACGCTCCTGGTTCCGGAGCGACTGGCGAGGGAGGGCCGCTGATGGCAAAGAGAAGTCCACTTTCCAACGATGCGGTTCCCAGCCAAGCACCCGTCACCAAAAGGCGCGGACATGAAGACAATTTCCGCGGATTTCAACGCGATGACGGAAGCCGGTTACGTCTGTCTGACGCTTCCCTGCTCCCAGGAAGCCATTCTCAGGTTGGGTCTCCGCCCCGGCGACTGGGCCTGGCTCAGCGATACCGAAATCGTGGTCGGGGCGCAACTGGCCATCGACGATCGCTATGGGCTGGTCGGCGTCCCGGATTGGGACACGCTCGCGCACTTGGACGACGAAGGCGCCGACGACCTCGACCGCATCCAGGCTGAGCTCGAGCCCTTGCTTACCAGGAAGCCTCCCGCGAGCAACGACGAGCAGCGAATTCTCGAGTTATTGATCCAACTCGAGCACGCCGCGCCACCGCGATTCCGTGATGTCTCCTCCGGATTCTTGCCCCTCCGGCGTGCCTTCGCTCTTCGTCACCTGGGTAAGCTGAGACTGGCGCTCCTTGAGATCAAAGAGGCTCGACAAGCCCGGCCCGATGACGCAATCGTCGTCTTCGTCTACCTCGAACTCCTCGGGCAAGAGGACTTACCCTCCGCCGTCCCTGGAGGCCCAATCCATCGCCGAATCACCGGATGTGAGTGCCCTCGTTTTAGCGGCGTGTATCAACATCCTCGCGATGCAGGCGGAACAGGCGTCCGACGAACAGTTCGACTCGATCGCCCAGCAAGTCCTCGCCGTGTGTCGTCGGTTCGATCAGGCCCCTGACCTCGATGAAGCGGGGCCGTCGCTCGTGGCCTTATCCTCTTTCAATCGTGGACTCGTGCACCTTCGAGCGAGCCGAATCACTCAGGCTCGACAGGCATTCGAACGCGCCCAAGAACTTTGTCCCGTAGGTCC
This sequence comes from uncultured Planctomycetota bacterium, assembly GCA_963779785.1. Lineage (GTDB taxonomy): Bacteria > Planctomycetota > Planctomycetia > Isosphaerales > Isosphaeraceae > CAVRFS01. The sequence continues at coordinate 1,893 of CAWAAW010000010.1, read as the reverse complement.
GATGCTCGACGAAGTCACCAGGCTCCAGACTTATGACCGGCACGCCCGCGAGATTGCTCGGCGCGTGCGAACGATCATCGCTGAGCAGTTTTCAATGAGACCGGTCGCCGCCTGAACCATGCGCTATGGTACCGGTCGGCGATCACTTCCCGATATCAAATCTCGACTTATGGGGGCAAAAAGTCGCGAACAGTTGACGCCGAACGGCGGTTGGATTGGCGGTCATCAGGTTATGATGACAGGGAGCTGACGCTCAATGGCACTTACTTTGCCGATTTTTGTGAGTTTCCTCACTTTGGCACGAGATTTTCGCGATTTGAATGACATTTTGCAACTCCCTGCCAGAATGTCAGGAGCTTCGCATGATCTCTGTTCCAACTCCGCTGAGCGATCAGGAATTCACCTCGGCCGTCGAACTGCTCCGTCGAATCATTCCCGAGGACGATTTCCCTGGTGATTCACTCGACGACTCTGCAGCGACCGTATATACGACGCTGGTCACGCTCTGGATGCTCACCCTCCAGCGACTCGGTGGCGGCAAGTCGATGGCCTGCGTGATCAAGGATGTTCTGACCTACCATCGCGATTTACTGCCGGATAACAAACGAGTCCGCGAAGGAACGCTTTCGGAAGGATCCGGAGCCTACAGCCAGACGCGGAAGCGACCGCCCATTTAGACCGTCCGCGCTTTCGCCGACCGTGTCAGCCAGTCCTTGATCGACAGTCGCCGCCTTGGTTTGCAGGCCGACGTGCGTTTATCATCGATGGCACGACCATGACACTCTCGCCGACCAGTCCGTTGCGTGACGCCTATCCACCGGCCACGAATGAGCACGGCGAAACGGTCTGGCCGATCATGATGCTGATGGTCGCGCATGAACTGCAAAGCGGCTGTGCTCTGGTACCGGAATTTGGTGCGAAGTACGGTCCGGAGAACACCTCCGAAGCGCGGCAAGCCACCGCGATCGGCCGCAGAATCCCCAAGGGTTGCTGGTCCTTGCCGATGCGGGCTTCGGCATCTTTCGCGTCGCTCACGCCATGATCGGTTGCGGTCACGACATCCTGTTTCGCTTGACCCGGTCGCGGTTCGAGTCGCTGCGTTGTCGAGCCAAGACGATCCATCGGACGGCCCGTAGTGTGCATTACCGCCTACCTGGACCCCTGCGGGGGACGGAAAACCAACCCGGACCTGCCGGCCGACGCGAGCTTAGAGGTGGAACTTCACGAGGTGAAGTTGGACAATGGCGAGGTGTTGTACGTGGTGACGACGCTGAAGGTCTCCAGCGAATCAGCGGCAGAGTTCTATGGCCGACGCGACGATGTCGAGCACGACATTCGAGATATGAAGATCTCGCTGGGAATTGAGAACATCCGAGCCAAGAGCTACGAGATGGTTCAAAAGGAACACCGTGCAGCGTGGTCGCTTACAACTTGGTGGTGGAGTTACGTCGCCAGGCGGCGAAAATCGCCAAAGTCGAACCACGGTGCCTGAGCTTCACCGGTGTTTGGACGACCATGCAGGTGTACCTGCTTCAACAGCCGCCGTGCTCGGCGTCGGAGTGGGTGGAACGTTATGAACGAGCCTTGCAATCGGCAGCCAGAGCCAGACTGCCAATCCGACCCGGACGCAATTATCCACGCCAAGCACACCCAGGCCGAGCAAAGTCGACCCAATTCATGAAACAGCAAACAACGAAAAATCAAAAAGGACCTCCCGCAATAACAAAGTAAGTGCCATTGAGCGTAAGCTCCCTGTCTGCTTGATCTTACATACTAAAAAATCTATTGGGTGTAACGACTCGATTCCTGAAGACTCCAGAACTGCGGAATGCTCGTTGTAACCCTTGCGATACTAATGATTATCGTGATCTTCGTCAGCCGCCTTGTGGACCT
>CAWAAW010000009.1:0-49976 GCA_963779785.1 uncultured Planctomycetota bacterium | reverse complement strand
GTCAAAAAAAGCCATACACGACCTACTTCTCAACGCCGACGGGTTGAGTGTAGATTAAGAGAGAGTTGACCGGACCTCTCATGAATGGGTCGTACGGTGGGGTTTTGAATGCCCACGCAATCGCCTCGCAGGCGGAGCGTGGGTTTTTTTATGGGAATTGGCGGGTTGGAGAGTCCGACATGGGCCCGGACCGGCGGTTTGAACGTTATCGCGAGCTGCAATCGTACGTAGGTTGGACTGATGCCGACGCGGAGCGTATCGTGGCTGCCGCGCCGCTGGTCGAAGCATCTCTCTTGCCGCTGATCGACGACTTTTACGATGAGATTGATGCCACCCATCCGCGCGAAAGGTCATTACGGGTGGACAAGCCCAGATCGATCGGCTTAAGGGCACTTTAGTGGAGTGGATCCGCGATCTGCTCGGAGGCCGGTACGACGCCGGCTATGTTGCCCGGCGCTGGCGGGTTGGTTGGCGACACGTTGAGATCGGCCTCGAGCAGGTTTACACCAACGTCGCATTGTCCCGGCTTCGCAAGGGGCTCATCTCCGCCCTCCACGAGCATTGGTCCGGCGACCATTCGACCTTGAACGAGACCGTTCAGGCCCTCAATAAGCTATTGGACCTCGATTTGGCGATCATCGAGGATGCCTACCAGGACGAGTATGCGGCCAGGCTCCAGCGGACCGAGCGACTGGCGACCCTCGGACAGATCGCGGGTGGCGTCGCGCATGAGCTCCGCAACCCGCTCAACGTGATCAAGACATCGGTCTATTACCTGCGGAGTGCTCGTAATCCCACGCCGGAGAAACAGTCCGAACACCTCCGGCGGATCGAACGGAATGTCGAGGTGGCCGATAATGTGATCTCGTCCCTTTCGAACTTCGCCAAGATACCGATCCCGGTTCTGGAGCCGATCGCGATCGAGCCGATCATACGCGAAGCACTCGAGATTGACCCGCCGGGTGACAGTGTTGAGGTTACGATTGAGTGTCCCGCCGGTTTGCCCGACGCGTTGGGTGACGGGGAGCAGCTTCGGATCGCGTTCGGCAACCTGGTTCGCAACGCGCGTGATGCCATGCCCAAGGGTGGCCGGCTGGCAATCTCGGTTCGGACAATCGATGGGGCGGTGGAGGTCTCTGTGGCGGATACGGGCGCCGGGATCGAGGCGAAGGACTTGCCCCGGATCATGGAACCACTCTACTCGACAAAGGCCCGAGGGCTCGGTTTAGGCCTTGCAATCGTCCGGTCGATTGTGGAAAAGAATCAAGGGAGCCTCCACGTTGCCAGCGAGCCTGGACAGGGAAGTACGTTCACGATCCGGTTGACCCCTTCAGACGCCGATGGAGCCGCACCATGACCCGCTCGGCCGAGTCGTGGATCCTCGTTGTCGATGACGACCGAGACATCTGCCTTAACCTGACGGACATCCTCACGGACTTGGGCTATCGGGCGGACTATGCGCTCGACGGGCCGTCGGCCCTGGAACTGGTGCGACAGCGGCCCTACGACGTCGCGCTTCTGGATCTGAAGATGCCGGGCATGGACGGGCTGACTCTTTTCCGCGAGATCAAGAACCAGCGAGCCGGTATCGTGTCCTTGCTGGTCACCGCCTATGCTGGGCCCGCCATCACCGAGGAGGGCTTTCCGCCGGGGCATGGAAGGTCGTTGCCAAGCCTGTCGACCTTGCCAAGCTCCTGCTGCTGGTCGATGAGGCGATCGACCAGCCGCTGGTCCTGGTGGTCGATGACGATCGTGACCTTTGCGCCAGTCTCTGGGACCTCCTCCGCGAGCACGGCTTCCGAGTTAGCGTTGCGCACGACTACCAGCAGGCGGCCGAACAGCTCAAAAAGTCGACGTTCCAGGTCGTCCTGATCGACATGAAGATTCCCGATTGCGATGGCAGCGCGGTCTTCCAGGCTGTCCGCGAGTCGAATCCGCTGGCTCGCACCATCGTCATCACCGGCTATCGCTCGGAAATGGATCAGCTCATTGGACGGATGGTCGCCGAGGGTGCCCACGGGGTCTGTTACAAGCCGTTCGACATCCCGGAGCTGCTCGAGAAATTGAAGCAACTGGCCGCGGCGCACGAGGAGGGGGCCAACGACGGCCCGCGTTAAGTCGATGGAAGCCGCGCCTGCGATCGACATCCTGGTGATCGCCGAACTGGCGCATGAGAGCCGCAACGCCTTGCAGCGCAGCCAGGCATGCCTGGAGATGCTCGCACTGATCGTCCCTGATCGCCCCAAAGCCCTCGACCTCATCGAGCGGCTCCAACGGCGCAGGACCACCTCAGCACGTTGTATGAGGATGTCCGCAGCTACGCGGCACCGATTAAGCTCGACAGAGTTCCATGCAATCTTCGCGACGTCTGGCGCCAGGCCTGGATCCATCTGGAGCCGGCCCGCAAGGGAAAGCAGGCCGTTCTCAGTGAATTGGTCGATGGCGTGCACCTGGGCTGCACGGCGGACCCGTTTCGTCTAGAGCAGGTGTTCCGCAACTTACTGGACAACTCCCTGACCGCCGGCTCGGCTTTCGTCGTCATCGAAGTGGCCTGCTCGGCAGCGAAGCTCGACGGCCAGCCCGCGCTCCAGGTCGCCGTGCGCGACTACGGTCCGGGAATTGAGCCCGAGCAACGGCCCAAGATCTTTGAACCGTTCTTGACCACCAAGGCCAAAGGAACCGGCCTGGGCTTGGCCATAGCCAAACGGATCGTCGAGGCCCACGGTGGCCGGATCGCGGTTGGTGATGCCGACGGACCCGGGGCGGTCTTCCTGATCACTCTCCCGAAAGGGCTCTCATGACCCGCTCACTGAAAATCGCCGTCGCCGATGACGAACGCGACATGCGCGACTACTTTCAGCAGATCCTGCCGCTCCTGGGCCACCAGGTCGTCGCCGTGGCCCAAACCGGCCGCGAGCTGGTCGCGCTCTCGCCACCACCCACCCCGACCTGGTCATTACCGACATCAAAATGCCCGACATGGATGGGATCGACGCCGCCACTCAACTTTACCGCAATATGCCGGTTCCGGTCATCCTGGTGTCGGCCTATCACGATCCCGAGTTTATCCGCCGCGCCGAGGCGGACCACATCTTGGCCTACCTGGTCAAGCCCATCAAGCAGGCTGATCTAGAGCCGGCGATCGGCATCGCAATGCGACGGTTCGAGCAATTTGAGGCACTCCGCAAGGAAACCTCTGACCTGAAGCAGGCACTCGAGGACCGCAAAGTGATCGAGAAGGCCAAGGGGATCCTCATGAAGAAGGCTGGACTCGACGAGCACGACGCTTTCCGACGATTGCAGAGACTCGCCAGCGACAAGAACCGCAAGCTGATCGAGATCGCTCAGATAATCCTCACCGCCGAGGAAGCCCTCGAGCCCCCCGGCCGCGGTTGACGTGGTGCTTCATTGAGCTCTCCTTGCGGCTGAAGGTCGGTGCGCGATGGAACACTGCCGATTGATCGAAGCGCTTTCCGCGACGTCAGCCTATCCTCTGGCGGTCGAGACGGTGGAAGTACTTCATACGCATATCTCGGTCGTCTTCCTGGCTGGGCAATTCGCGTACAAAATCAAGAAGCCCGTCGACCTCGGCTTTGTGGATTACAGCACGCTCGAGCGTCGCCGACACTTCTGCGAGGACGAGATACGCTTGAACCGCCGCCTCGCACCTGAGATCTACCTCGCGGTCGTTCCCGTGACCCAGGAGGGAGGCACGATCCGAATGGAAGGCACAGGTGAGGTTGTCGAATGGGCGGTCAAGATGAGGCGGCTCCCCGATGCCGCGACGCTCCGCGTGCATCTGGACCGCGACGATCTCGGAGCCGAGGCTCTCGAGGAACTGGCCCGCCGGCTCGCCCGGTTCCATGCCGCGGCGGAATCCGGCGCCAACGTGAGAGCCGGCGCCGACTTCGAAGCGATCGCACGAAATGCGAGAGAGAACTTCGAACAGGCAACTCCCCAGGTGGGTGTCACGCTCAGCAATTCGACACTCGATCGGCTGAAGCTACGGACCGAGACGGCCCTCGCCCGTCTCCGCGGCATCATTGAGGATCGAGCCCAGCGAGGCATCCCGCGCGATACCCATGGCGACCTCGCCTCGATCATGTCTACTGGTTCCCGGAGCGCGCTCCTCCCAGTGATTGGGTCGTGGTCGACTGCATCGAATTCAACGAGCGGCTTCGCTACGCCGACCCCCTGGCCGACATCGCGTTCCTCGCCATGGAACTGGCTCTCGAAGGCCACCGCGATCTCGCCACAGCTTTCAGTGAAGCCTATCTGCTTGCCTCGAACGACGAGGGTGGCCGCTCGTTGCTGTCGTTCTACATGGCCTACCGCGCCGCGGTGCGGGGCAAGGTGGAAGGCATGAAGCTCGCGCGGAGTGAGATTCCGGCAGCGCAGAAACTGGCGGCCCAGACCCGGGCCCGGGCCCTCTGGCTTTTCGCTCTGGCAGAGCTCGAAGAGGCGTCCAGCAGACCCTGTCTGGTGCTGATCGCCGGGCTGCCGGGCGCGGGGAAGTCGTCCCTGGCTCGCGACTTGGCCGATCGGGCTGGATTCCTCGTGATTCGCTCGGACGAGGTTCGCAAAGAGCTGGCCCGCGAAGGCGCTCAGGATTCCGCTCCGGCTGCATTTGGTGAAGATCTTTACGCCGCGGACTGGAACCAGCGGACTTATGCCGAGTGCCTCCGACGTGCGGAAGACGGCCTCTTCCAGGGAAGACGCGTGCTCATTGATGCGAGCTTTCGCAAGGAAGCCCACCGCCGCCGCTTCCTCGAGGCCGCGTCTCGATGGGGAATCACTGGGTGCTTGCTCCTTTGTCGAGCTGAGCCAGCCGTGATCCGCGAACGGCTCGCCACTCGTCAGGGCGACGCATCCGACGCCGATGAGACGATCTATGAAGCGATCGCCGAACGTTGGGACGAGCTAGCTCCGTTGACTGCGCAAAGCCACGAGGGAAATCGCATCCGGTGGAAGCCGAGCCCATTCACTCGCGCAGGCACTCGTTGCGCTCCGAGGGTTCGGTCTCTTCGATGGCGAACCGTGATCCTCCGTGCGAGCGCCGGAATCCCGCGAAAGCCATCTTCGAATTGCCATCGCCACCGCGATTACGCCGCAATCGATGGGCGCCTGAAATTCAATTTTCCTTTCGCTGGCTCATGGATTCCGCGGCAGCTCCGAGAAATAGGAAATTCGTCGCACCTTGACGGCAGCACAAGTCCAAAGTAGAACTTCCGTTGAGGCGATCGGCCTCGCCGGAGCTAAATTTTTTTCTTCGCACCGCTGGTTTTTCGGGTCGTTTCCGGTATAACTTCGACGTACCGGAAGTCCTCGGGGCCCATCCATGCGTGTTCCCAGCCACCCGACACTGGTCCGCCGGATGCTGGACCGGCGACTCAAGCAACTTGTTCCCTCCGGCCCCATCCTGGCGGCCAGCCTCATGCAGGTGAACAAACGCTGCGGCCAACCGTCCTGCGCCTGCCATCACGGCGGCCCGTTGCACCAAGCCCACCACGTCGCCTTCAGGGACGGTGGCAAGACACGCACCGTTTACGTGCCCCAGGACCTTCTCAAGGAGGTCCGAAAATGGGTGCAGGAATCCCAACGTCTCAAGACCCTGATCCACGAAGTCAGCCAGTTGTCTGTGGCCCTGATCAAGGGACACGTTGCGCACCGCCAGCGGCGGCGGGGACGACGCTAAACATCGGCCCCATCCTGGTTCAGACGATTCGCCACTTCTTCCCCGATCTCAACACCTGGATCGACGAAATCGACGACCCACGGTTCTCCCCGATGGTGGTCTATCACAAGCGGTTCCTCGTGTGGTTGGGGCTGAGCTTGTTCCTGTGCAAATTGAGCAGCCGGCACAACTGGATTTCCAGTTCAACACCGACGGACCGGAAGTGCTGCCCAACCTCAATCGCCTGGCGGGCACCGCGCAGGACAGCCGGCCCGTGAACAAGACCTTGGAGTACCTCCTGAAGAAAATCGGCGAGCGCCCCCATCGCCGGCCTCCGGCAGCGAATGGTCCAGCGTTTGATCCGCATGAAGGCCCTGGACACGGCGCGGCTGCAGGGGCGGTTCGTCGTCTTGATTGACGGATCGGGATATTTGGTGTTTCGTTCTCGGCATTGCGACCATTGCCTGACGCAACGGCACGGCGAGACGACGCTGTACATGCACCAGGTACTGGAGGCCAAGTTGCTGGGGCCGGCCGGCACAGTCGTGTCGATCGCCACCGAGTTCATCGACAACAGCGACGTCCCGAGCGCCCCGGCGGGTGCGAGCCAGGAGCAACTCAAGCAGGACTGCGAGTTGAAGGCGCTGCGGCGTCTCATGGCCGGGTTGCGGGTGGAGTTCCCGCAGTTGCGCATCTGTCTCGATGGCGACGGCCTCTATGCCTGCGGGGAAGGTTTCCAGATCGCGAAAGACTTTCGATGTGATTACATCTATGTGTTTAAGCCTGGTCGGTTACCGGCCCTCTGGCGGGACTTCCAGGAGTTGCTTCGGTTGTGCCCCGACCAGCAGGTGGAGCGGACGACGCCGCAGGGGGTTCGGCAGGTCTATCGCTGGGTCAACGACCTGCACTACACGGACAGCGACGGCCGCGAGTGGACCGTCAACGCCATTGAGTGTACCGAGACGAACAAGGATGGAGAGAAGAGTGTGTGGTCATGGGTGACGTCCCTGGAGGTGAACCACCAGACCGTGGTGGAGGTAGCGACCAACGGAGGGAGGGAACGCTGGCGCACGGAGAACGAGGGGTTTAACACGCAGAAGAACAGTGGCCTGAACCTGGAACATGCCTACAGCCACACCTGCTGGAAGGCGTATTATTTCCTGCTGCAGATCGCCCACCTGCTGTTGCAACTGCTGGAGAAGGGGAGCCTGCTGCGGCAGTTGGCCAAGGACCAGGGCAAGCGAACGGCAGTGGAGCTGTTCGGCTCATTGAAGAACATGGCGCAGCGGTTGTTGGAGAGCCTGCGGTTTCGGCATTGGCCGGATGAGGTCTTCGACCCAACGGCGGCCGGCTCGATTCAGATCCGTATCGACAGCAGTTAGCCGTTAGTGGCGTGCGGGCGTGTTCCAGGTTCGGCCGTGTCGCTCTGCGTCTGATGGCGGTCGCACTCGAAGCACCCTTCGAGCCCGTCCCCCTATTGCCTTTTCCGGCCCTCGGTTGGACCGCTGGCCTCTTTATGCACGCATGCACCCCGCCCGAGGGGCGTATTTCTCAGAGCTGATTCCGCGGATTGGTGCTTGACGCCCGTGTTTGATCGAGCTAGTCTAAAGTTGCCGTTGCTCAAGATGGGCGATGGGATGTGGCTATGGTGGCCCCTCCGTGCGAGTCGTTTCGCAGGGACGGGGTTTTTTTACGCGCCCTGATTGGAGTGTCCTACACGCCGAGAATGAAGGAGCTTCCCATGTTTTCCAACCCAGGCCAAGTTATCGTCCTCTCCGAGGATTACCACCGCGCTTCGCTCCATGGCTTGTCAGCCCACCATCGGTTTTTCCCTGAGGTTCACTGCGCGGGAGACTCGCCGAAGGATGCCGCCGAGCGTCTGGCCGCGCTCTTGTTGTTGAGTCTCGATAATGCGGGGAGCGATTGGCGACGACAACTCATCGAGCAAGCGATCGACGATGTGCGGGCTTTTGCCGAGCGAGACTGTTCTTGATCGAGCGAGACCTCGGTCATCGCCTCGACTTCCGATGCAGCACGATCCATGGGAAAGTCGAGTCGAAATAAATTTGAGATTTGGAATGTGCTCGTCTTGACAGCAGAGTTCTAGATCATTAAGCTAAAGTAGTTGAAGTTGCTCACGAAGGGCAACTCGACTCTTCGGCTATGGTGGCCCCGCCGTGCAGCACTGTACGGGTGGGGTTTTTTTGTGCCCCCATCCAACCATCTCACGGTCGGGCACCTGAGGTCGTCCCACGACGGAATGATCTCCATCCCGCGGTAACGACTGCCGCAATTCAGCGTGACTGGAGGGATTGACTCCCCTCAGGTTACGTGGACACAGCGGCGATGATTTCAACTGCGGAGCGACTCGACAACCACAGATCTCACCGCCTTGGCGGGCGCGCTCTCCTCGGGCCATTGCTCGACGTTGAGCGTTCTACGCTCGCAGCGCGGTCACCAGGACGACAAGGAGAAACAGCCATGTTTGCAGCAACTTTACCTGACGTGTCCCAGGGTGCCTTGATCGAGGCCATACGAACGGCCGCCCACCCATTGCGAGGCGCGGCTGACGACTATGACGCCTTGCTCGAATTCATTGGCGACGCCCGTTTCGTATTGATCGGCGAAGCCTCGCATGGCACGCATGAGTTTTACCGGGAACGGGCGCAGATCACAAAGCGGCTGATCCGTGAGCGGGGCTTTGACGCCGTCGCCATCGAGGCCGACTGGCCTGATGCCTATCGCGTCAACCGATACGTCCGAGGCCAAAGCGACGACGCCGAGGCCATCGACGCACTGGAGGGATTCAAGCGATTCCCGACCTGGATGTGGCGCAATGCCGATGTCCTGGATTTCGTCGGCTGGCTCCGCAACCACAACGACGCGAAACGGCCGGGCGAGGGAAAGGCCGGCTTTTACGGCCTCGACCTCTACAGCCTCCACTCCTCGATGGAAGCCGTCGTCGCGTACCTGGACAAGGTCGATCCGCAAGCGGCCAAACGGGCACGACAGCGATATTCCTGCTTCGATCTGTACGGCGAGGATGTCCACGACGCGTACGGCCAAGCGTCTGGCTTTCATCTCAACCATTCCCGGGAAAACGAAGTGGTCGCCCACCTCATTGACTTGCATCGTAAGGCAGCCGATTACGCTCAAAAGGACTGCCCGTTCGAAGAGGATGACTTGTTCTACGCCGAGGAGAATGCGCGGCTGGTACAGGATGCGGAGCATTACTACCGCACCCTGTATCGCGGCGAAGTCTCGTCCTGGAACCTGCGCGACCGGCACATGGCTGAGACCCTCGAATTCTTGGCCGGTTTCCTCGGGCGGCGAGGCTCTGCCGCGAAAGTCGTCGTGTGGGCTCACAACTCGCACTTAGGGGACGCGCGAGCCACGCAGATGGGCCTCCGTGGTGAGTGGAACCTGGGTCAGCTCGTCCGCCAGCGATACGCCCACGACGCGGTCTTGGTCGGTTGCACGACCTATGAAGGCACAGTGACGGCCGCCTCCAGTTGGGACGCCCCCGCCGAACGTATGCGTGTCCGACCCGCTGTGCCCAATAGCTACGAAGCCCTGTTTCACGACGTCGATCTGGAGCGGTTCTTGCTGGTCCTGCGAGGCCAGCGAGTAACGGGCCTGGGCGAACCCCGGCTGGAACGCGCGATCGGCCTGATCTACCGGCCCGAGTCGGACAGAGTCAGCCATTGCTTTCATGCGAGCCTGCCCGTTCAGTTCGACGCCGTGCTTCACTTCGACCGGACGCGCGCCGTCGAGCCGCTCGAGCCTACTGCGCATTGGTACAACAGCGAGGTGCCGGAGACGATTCTCTCCGGTATTTGACCAATCATCAACGCACCTCGTGTGAGCCACGCCCCACCAACAATCAGCGGTGTGATGCGTCCACGCCGTGGCTTTTCACCAGAAAGGAGCACTCCCATGCAACCCTTCAGTAAGATCCTGTTCGCAGCCGACTTCTCCGAGAACTCGAAGGAAGCCTTCCGCGCGGCCTGCTCGGTTGCGACCGAGAACCAAACCGAGATCTACGTCCTCCACGTGGACGAACCGAACTGGGTTCCCGAGGAGCCAGTGTACTTCGGCCAGCAGAGAGTCCAGTATCGTGCCGAAGCCCCGGACAAAGCCCACCTCGCAGCGATCGAGCAGAAAATGCGCGAGGTCTATACGTCGGTCCATCCCATCGACCTCGAATATCACACGAGACCGGGAGACCCGTCGCAGGAAATCCTGCGAATGGCCGGTGAAATCGATTGCGATCTGATCGCCATGGGGACGCACGGGCTAACGGGCCTGCGTGGACTGCTGGCCGGCAGCGTCGCCATCGCCGTGCTGAGAGGCGCCCGTTGTCCGGTTCTGGCTCTCCGAGGTTCCGAGCGTCCGCGCGACACGGAAGAGATGCGCGTCATACTCCACCCCACCGACTTCTCGGTCGACTCCGGGGCCGCCCTTAAGGTGGCGCGCAGCCTCGCTCGCGATCATGGCGCCCGGCTCATCATCCTCCACGTCGCGCCGCTGGAGATCCTCATGAGTGGGACGGTGGCGGCGGAAGTTGACCCGCGCGTTTATCGCGACGCCCTCGCGGACGTCCTTGGCCGGGTCGATGGTCCAGACCTCAAGCACCCTGTAGAGACCTTGTTAGCGAGGGGATTCGCCGCCGACAAAATCCTTGAAACGGCCGAAGAAGTCGGCTGCGACTTGATCGTGATGGGGACGCAGGGGCGAACCGGACTGAGCAGGCTCTTGATGGGAAGCGTGGCCGAGCACGTTTTTCCCAGGGCATGCTGCCCCGTGATGATCGTAAAGGCTGCCAGGGGCATCGCCGCACAGAACTCGGACCGACGTGCCGAGCCGGTTCTGAGCGTGAATTGAAAACTCGATTCTGGAAATGGCCGCAATCAATTCGCAGAGGAGGAACGGCGACGACCGTGACGACAGTTTATCCGGGCGACAGTGCCGTTCCTTCTCACTCGAAGGCGTGAAATGTCACGCATGACGCGGATGCGGCGTAGACATGATGCGAATCCTCCCGACTCTACCGACAGTGACGAGAAACGATTGTCGTACGGGCACCGGCCCGCGCGGCGGACGCTGCCGCTTCGGCCTCTTTCTGGACGGTCACCGATACGAGGAGCACGGCATGATGGAAAAGGCCAGCCAACTCGATACCGCTCCAACCAAAGAGAAGATGAGCCAGTCGCATCCCCTGGTTACGAGCACGTCGCTCGACCGCGCGAGCTTGCTCGGCGAAGCTTCGCGTATCCTTGTTACGTTGGGCGTGGCGCGGCTCAAAACCACGCAGTCTATTGTCTGCATCCTTGGATCACCCCATCGAAAAACCGCTTGGCGAAAAAGCCTGGTCTCTCACTCCCGCAGGCATTGATGCAGCGCTTTCGAACAGGCACCATCATGAGAACGAAGCGGGCTACGACCGGTCCCGAAAAGCTGGTGACGGTCTTGGTGGATGAAGGTTCGGGAGACGATTTATCGAGTTGTTGTCGATAACCTCGCTGAAGAGACTATGGGACGAAGCAATCTCCTACCCATTACCGATCTACGGCGGAGCCGTTAGCCGTCGGCGAGACGACCTTTACCAGAATCCAGGCGGGCACGGCCACAACGAAAGAGAGCGAGTAACTGCTCGAATACAGCGCCCGTCCTAAGGTACCCGCCCACCCGCCAGCAAGGTGGCGATCATGAATGGGGGCTGGCAAGATCGTGTGAACCTTCGCGTTTTGACGAAGCCAACGCTCCTGAAATACGCGCCGCGCAGTTTGGTCTACTCTACGCATGAATGCCAGGTTCAGCAACGCACCTGAAATCGCGCCGACTCCCGGGATCTCCTCGAAAATCTCGAGCTGGAACAAAAGGGACAACGCTTCTTCGGCCACGACCTCCTGCTGGGTTTCCTCAATGAGCAGATCCTCCAACTCTCGGAGCTGTTCGAGCCTCTTCCGCTTTATCTCGAGTGAGCCGGATGTCGCTGCGATCAGCACGCCCAGAACGAACCGCTGATTCTGTTCATGACCGAGTGAATATCCGTAGCAGTGGCCGATCTTGAGGATTGTCCTCAGTGACAGTACGACCAGCACGGGGGCATCGAGCAAAGTCGTGAAAACCCCCCCGGCGCCGGTAACCGCCCCTTCGACCGTTGCCAGCACTTGTGACTCGACGCTCACGCGGAAGGCCAGAGCGTCGCAGTCCTCCAGCGACTTGGTCCAGAGTTCCTTGAGACTCTTGACGCCAGCCTGGCGCTGAACCGCCTCCTGGCCGGAGAGAACCTCGGATCCCGCGTAGGCTTTATCGATCGCCACCCTTACTAAATTGTCGGGCACGACTTTCTCAACGAGCTTGGCCCCAGGCGTCGTAATCCTCTTGACCAGCTCGGATAAGAGGTCGGGGCCCTTGGACTTCCAGGTAGCAATCTCTCGGACCTGCTCGGCCTCGTAGGCCGTCAATTTCGCCCGCGTATCCTGATTTGCAACGCTCATGGGTTCTTCCGGAGCCGGGAGAAGAATTCGAAGCGAATTTGGTTCGATCAGTTCTAAGCGCATGACACACGGATCGGACGTTCCCGATCGGACCCATCGCGGCTCGCAAGATGTTGGCGAACTTCCGTTGCCGCAACTAGGGAGCAGGCTTTGAAAGGTCCGGAGGGGGATTCCGACTTCCCGGTTAGCGTCCGATTCTCCTTAATCACCCTGACACCTTCCGGGACCGTGAGCCGAATTTGATCGAGATAGTAATGGTGGTGGATATAGCTAATCTCCTTCGAAGTGGAGATCACCATCGTCGGTCCGAACGCCGCGGATTGAAAGTCGAGGCCCCACTGCGAGGCCGGTGTCTCCCGCCAGCTCGGGTCGGCGGGATGGTAACCCGCAGCTCCTCCCTTCGGGACGCCGGATGCCGTAATAGCCGCGGCGCCGCGCCAGTCGTGATCTCGGCCTTGCTTGCATTTTCTGCGCGAAGAACCACGGAATTGACGCCCGGCGCGGCCCACGACCTCATCACGCGACTCTCGTGCTGGACGGCTGGCAGTGACTTGCTCGGGACAGGAGGCATTGGCAACAACTTCGAGGGTACCTGCGCGTGGACCATCGGCCACGAAAACAAAACGACCAAGGCGACGTGAACCGAATGATTTGCGCCGCACATGACGGGCCTCCTGATTCTCGAGCGGGTTGCAACGTGCATATTATTCAAGGGGCGACTCAACTCGAATTATGAGGACGCGAGCGTGACTTGTAAAACGCAATTCCTTTTGAACCGAGCCGGCGCCCACGCCGAGACCCGCTGTAACAGCCATCAGTCTGAGCGAACGATGGTCCGAGGATCAGAAAGCGAGTTCGCCGATTGGCTTCTGGAGATGTTGGAGCGACAGGTGGGCCCGCTTGCTGAAGCGTCCGGACCGAAGATAGTGCGAGCGACGGACGAGCGCGGTATCTTGATTGGTGTCAATCCGCGTATCGGCAAATAATGCAGATCCGCGCCTTAGAGTTCTTCGTCGAGAGTCAGGCTTGGAGCGAGTCGATAGCATTCTTCCATTAAGGAAACGCTGATGTCACTTACTGGCTTCAAACATCTCCGCCTGAGCACGGTCGGGGATGTTGTGCTGATCGAGCTTCTGTGCACGGATGTGCAAGGGCCGCAAATGGCGAAGGAGTTTATCGGGGAGCTGACCACGGTCGTCGACAAGGATGCGGTGAGACCTCTTCTGGTGGACTTGGGCAGGACGAGCTATTTCAGCAGCATGGGATACGCGACTCTCTTCAAGCTGGTGAAAGCGGCCAAGGAACGGCGACGGCCGATCCGGTTCTGCAACATGCACCCTGATGCCCGCGTCGGCGCGGAGATCGTCGGTCTCAATCAGGTCGTCGAGATTCACGACAATCAGAAATCCGCTCTAGATGCCTTCCGGCGAGGTGAGGATAAGGAGTCGGGCGATCAGGAAGATATCACGAGTACTGCGGTTTTCTACACAATTTGAAGCGTGCGCCTATACGTCAAGGAACGGGCAAACCGAGCGATTTGCGGACGACCTCGGGCAAGTATTTTGCCGGAATTGTGCCGTGCGAAAGTACGGCCTCGTGATAATCTTGGAGGTTGAAACGATCTCCAAGCTCGCGTTGAATCTGCTGTCTCAAACGGTAAAACGCGGTCCGGCCCACAAAATACGTCGAGAGTTGGCAGGAGGTCTGCTTGGCCCGAATGAGCTTGCCGACGGCTTCGCCTTCGGTCTGGAAAGCGCGACCAACCAACAGGTCCATTGCCTCGGCGTCCGTCATCTGCTCCGAATGCATTTTGTGATCGAGGATCGCGTTGACGACGGCACGTAGGTAGAACTTCAATTGCTGGAGCCGCAATCCCGGATCGCCGTTGCCGAATCCCTGGTCGAGCATCATCTGTTCGGTGTAGACCGCCCACCCCTCGGCGAATGTCCCTGACGAGAGGACCCGCCGGATTAATGACGGGCAGCGATTGCTGTACTCGAGTTGAACGTAGTGGCCGGGGTACGCCTCGTGAATTGTCAGGATTTTAAGCATCGCCCGGTTGTACTCGCGCAGGTAACTCTCGGCGCGTTGGGGACTCCAGTCGTGCGGAGGGGGACTGATGGCGTATTCACTCGTTCCTTGGATGTCAAGGGGCGGAGCTGGGTTGAGGTAAGCGACCGAATTGCCGCGCAGGAACTCCGGCATCTCGATGATTCGGCATTGGTCGGGTTCTATCAGCCGAAGGATCTTTCTGTTTGTGATGAAGTTCTTGATCTCGACGACTGTCCCGCGGACATCAGAAACGAGGGTTTCGGCAGTGCCGTGATCGTTGGCGACGGCGTTGAGGACTTGTTGGATTGTCGTTCGACGTCCCGCCGGATCATCGATCGGAATTGGCTTGCCGGGAAAGAACTTCCCCCATAACTGCCGTGCGATCACAACCATCTCGGACTCGACCCGCGTGGCCTCCCGTTCGGCTTCGTCAAGCACTTCTTTGGCGGAAATGCCCGCATCCAGCTCCAGTTCGAGCTTCTTCGCGAATAAGTCCGTTCCGACCCTCCAGTCATCGTTCGACCGAGGCAGTACCTGGTTCTGGAGCACCTGCAGATGACGCTTCAATGCAGCCACGATGGGCTTGGCTCTTGCCGCGAGCTCCGTGGTTCCAGGTTCTTCGCCCGCAAGCTTGAAGAGATCGCCCTCATAGAAGCTGATCGCCCCCTCGGTCTGCCTGATTGCCGTCTCAACCTTGACACGTGCTGGATTCTTCATCGTCGACCTGGCGACTTCAACCACGTCGGGAATCTTGGTCATCCGTGACAGCGCGTTCTTGAGGTTGATCGCCTTTGGAAGCGAAGATTGAGTCAGTAGTTTGTAGATACTCTCGGTCAGATAATCGCCATAGACGCGCGGGTCGTCCTCGAATGGATGAAATGTCTCGGCGAGCCAGATCGACTCCTGGAGGTGATGACGGAAGATTTCGTAGTCGATTTGGCCATCGCGCGACAACTGTTGATAACCGACCTTCCGACTCAAATCGGCTAAGGCCGCGCGGTTGTTTTCCAGTCTGATTTTGCGCACCCGCCGAAAGGTCGTCAAGCTGATCATCGAAGCGATGATCGCCCAGTCGCGTTGCCATCGTGGGCTCGAGGCGGCATGCCGCCTCAAGGTAATCGTGAAAGAATGATTTTAAGGCGTCATCCGCATTCGGCGACAAGGGCTCACCCCGAACCGTGGAAGTAACGATCGGCGCCAAGCCGATAAAGAGGAAATAACACCAAGACGCTCTCATCGATCGCTCTCTCTTCTGAAGATTCTGCTAAAATCGAAGTCGGCCTGCGCTGCGATGGTGCCCGCACCGCCTTCCATAAGGGCGCGGCGCTGTGGCACTGTTGGACACAAGTGCTTTGTTCTCAAAGTGAAGCGATCATCAGGCTCGATTGACAGGCAATCGGAATAGGGTCTATAATTCTATAGTAGGTAAAGTCTGTAACTGATCGATCACTAAAATCGACTGTGTTTTCGTACGCCAGGACATTGTCAAGAACTGAGATCGATTATTCAGTCGGACTGATGTATTTTTTTCAGGATCGGCATCGGTACACTACCGCCTCGGTTGTCTCCTGACAAGTTTTGGAACGAGATTTCGCCGGTTCAAGCCGATACGTGGCCAAGGTCGAATCGTTCGGCGTGGCCCGCGATAACCGGCATGGCTTTTTTGATTAGTCCGAAGAATGTGCAAAGTGGTTTTGATTCGGCCCGGGGCGACGATCTACGATGAGCAGAATCGCGTCCAGGGGGTCCTCGACATCCCGTTAAGTGAGCGCGGACGAAGCGAAGTGGTCCGCATGGCTCAAAGGCTATCCGGAAGCCTGAACGGCTCACCTCTTACCGCCCTGTATTGTGGTCCCTGCGAAAACGTGATTCGAACGGCTGAGATCGTCGGTAAGACGCTTGGCATTCGACCGAAGCGAATCGACGAATTCCGCAACCTCGACCAAGGATTGTGGCAGGGGCTTCAGATCGACGAAATCAAGCGCCGGAATACAAAGCTGTTTCGACAGTGGATCGACGATCCGGAAACCATCTGCCCTCCACAGGGCGAGACGATGGAAGATGCGATGGATCGAATCAAGACGGCGTTTAAGCCACTTCTTCGGCGCCATCAAGACCAGGCAATCGGTCTGGTCGTCGGTGAACCTCTCGCCCGGATGATTGCTTGCTATCTGAAATGTGAGGACCGCGTGCACCTTGAGGAGCAGTGCTCTCCTTGCGACTTTGAGTGGATCGGGATCTCTCCCCTGTTTCTGCGTAACGGGACGGCGTGAGCGAGGGATCCGCCGGGTCGAGCGGTGGAGTCAGTCCATCAGCCGACGGCTGTCGGCCGTTCGCACTCGGCTGGCCCACAAACAGAAAAGTGCTCAAGTCATTTTAAGGGATTCTCAAGTATGGCCGCCCCGGACGGACGAGCGACGAACGCCTGGCACGGACACTTCGAACCGAAGCGTGTTCCGGAAGGCGTCTGGATGCGCTGCGACGGCTGTCAGGCCACGTTGTTTCGCAAACAAGTCGAGGAAAACCTCGCGGTTTGTCCGGAATGCAACCATCACTTTCCCGTCTCGGCCACCGAGCGCATCAGCCAACTTCTCGACGCGGATACATTCGAGGAATGGTTTGCCGACCTCCAGCCCTTGGATCCACTTGCTTTCAATGATCGGCGGCCATATCCAGAGCGCGTCAAGGCCGAGCAAGCGCGTACGGGTCTGAACGAAGCCGCCATCGTCGGCCAAGGATTCATCAAGGGAATTCGGATCGTTGTCGGGATCACCGACAGCAACTTTATCATGGGGAGCATGGGCTCGGTGGTCGGCGAAAAACTGACCCGGGCCGTCGAAGAGGCGACCCGGCAGAAGCTGCCTCTTGTGATCGTTTCGGGATCGGGAGGGGGTGCCAGGATGCACGAGGGCATCTTTTCGCTGATGCAGATGGCGAAAGTGTCCACGGCACTCGGCCGATTCCACGCTGGTGGGGGCCTGTACCTGAGCGTCCTTACCCACCCGACGATGGGTGGCGTCGCGGCGAGTTTCGCATCGCTCGGCGACTTCATCTTGGCCGAGCCCAAGGCGCTGATCGGTTTCGCCGGCCCGAGGGTCATTGAACAAACAGTCCGGGTCCAGCTTCCAAACGGGTTTCAAACCAGCGAATTCCTCCTCGATCACGGTTTTCTGGACCGGATCGTTCACCGCCGCGACTTGCGAAGCACGATCGCACAGCTTATCGACTACGCCATGCCCTGACGGACGCCCCCTTCTTTCGTATCGTGGTCAGCCGGATTCCATCGTTTTCAACCGATTGCCCAGGCCATCTTGCATGATCAGTTGAAGTAGCAGATTGTCCTGTGGATAAGGATGTCCACGATACTGCCGGAATCCCTCGGCATGCGCGACACCGATTTCGGCGCCACGGTGGGCCGACCATTTCGTCTGGGCTTCTAGGTATTCGTCGATCCCATGCTGGCGGATCAGCCAATTGCGCTGGCTGGCATGGCAGGCCAGCATTTCTCGCTTGTCGGGAAAGACGCGAGAGATATCAACGTGGAAATCAGCCGCGACTGGCCGGCCCTCGCGGTCACGGCCTTCGAGCGAATCGACAAAGTAGAGATGCGGGATCTTGGCGAGTGGAGGAGCCGGCTCCCACTGCCGGGTGCTGTAATTCGGGCACGGCGCCGCGAAGCAAGCATCACGGACCAACACACTGGTCACCTCATGATCGGCGATGTAGTCCGCAGGCGGAGCAGTCAAAATCAGATCGGGCTGCGCCCGTCGCAAGGCTTCGGTGACGCGGCGCCGTGAATCATCGTCGTTGAAGATCGCCAGGTCACGGAATTCGAGACATCGATAGTCCGCACCGATGATCGCGGCCGACGCGCGGGCTTCCTCGCGACGAATCAGGCTGATCGCCTCGGAGTCGTGCTCTGCACTGCCGCAGTCTCCCGGTGTCATTGTGGCGATCATTACCGCACAACCGGCCTCACGCAGCAGGATCAACGTCCCGGCGCACTGGAACTCGACGTCGTCGGGATGAGCATGCAAGGCCAGCACGCGGGTCGTCGCGGACATATAATTCTCTCCGAAGGACTCCGGTTAGATCATTCATCCGAGATGTAATGTCTCGGCTTCGCACAGGCAAGACCTTGGATCCCGGCACATCGTCGACCCCGACCCGGACGATTTTTTTTATTTTTCCGAAAAATGTTCTCGCGTGCGCTAGCCGACCTGTGTACATTAGCAATCAAAGAGTCAGTTACTGATCGCCCGTGTTGCACATCCCATCCATGTCAGCATGGGCTATCAATTCTGCCATTCAACCACACAGACTGGGAGTAGTCTCATGGCCGATCTCGACGCACTGACCCCACGGCAGCGGGAAATCTACAACTTTATTCGCGGCAAAATCCAGGGGCGCGGCTACGGACCGACCGTTCGCGAAATTGGTTTGAATTTTCAAATCAAGAGCCCGAACGGCGTCATGTGCCATCTCAAGGCGCTCCAGAAAAAAGGCCTGATTCATCGCGAGCCGAACATGTCGCGTGCAATTCAATTGCTAGAGGACCCGGTAAGCGCCAGCACATGGGCTTGAAGCTCGTGGGTCGAATTGCCGCCGGACAACCGATCGAGGCGATCGAGCAGCATGAAGAGTTGACTTTCGCTGACTGGACGGAGCCGGGTGACAAGTTCGCTCTCCGGGTGACTGGCGATTCGATGATCGACGAACATATCGCCGATGGGGATTTTGTGGTCATTCGCCGTCAGGAACAAGCTCGCGACGGACAGATCGTCGCAGTGCGCGACGATGAGGGCGAAGCGACGCTCAAACGGTTCTTCCGCGATCGGAACCGAATCCGGCTCGAACCGGCGAACAAGACCATGAAACCGATCTTTCGCGATCGCGTCGATGTTCTTGGTGTCTTGGTCGGCGTTGTGCGGAAGTACTGAAAAATCCTCCGGCGAGCCTTCGCACGACCGGTAACATGGTGTTTTCGGTCCGAAATCCGTATCATCTCGCGTTCCGACACTGTACTCGCCGATTTCTGGGAATTGGTTCGCCAACGGGTAATTCAAGAAATCCTCGCCCGGTCGCGGGATCGCATCGGAGGGTTGTCACGATGGGTTCGGAGGCCATCGCACCGATCGACCAGGTGCGTTTATTCACGGATGGCGCATGTAGTGGCAATCCCGGACCCGGTGGTTGGGCTTTCATTCTTAAGCACCCCGCCACCGGCCGCGTCATGGAGGCGTCGGGCGCTGAACCTGAGACGACCAATAACCGCATGGAGTTGAACGGAGTCATCGAGGGTCTCTCAACACTCAAGCGTCCTTGCCAAGTCGAGATCATCACCGACAGCCAGTACGTCGCCAAGGGGATCACCGAATGGATGGCCAACTGGAAACGCCAGGGTTGGCAGCGGAAAGAGGGCAAACGTCTCAAACCCGTTGTGAACGTCGACCTCTGGCAAAAAATCGATTCATTGGTGAGCGTCCACAAGGTCCACGTTACTCACGTTCTGGGACATAACGGACACCCCGAGAACGAAGCGTGTGACCGCATGGCTGTCGATGCATACAAACAACTCTTGGCGGAACAGAAATCGCGAATCGGTCGTTGATGGTGTGGGGCGGGTTTCCTAGCCCGCCTGGATGCGTCGACGAGGGAACGGGCGGGTTAGGAAACCCGCTCCACGGGGTTTTGCTTTCCACGACCACGGATTGGAATATGAACCAAATCACATGCCAATTCCCTGGCGTTAATTTCGTGCCGAAGACTATTGGTCCTATTGTGCGATGGGGGCTCCGTCCCCCGACAGTGCGTCAATCAAGACTTGACCGCTCTAGCTCATGACCGAGGCGAGTGACTCACGCGCACGAATCATGAGCGGGCTATCGGCCGTCTTCGCACCAGGTAGGTTGAACATGGCAGCCGCGATCATCGGGTTGCGCCACTTCGGCTCTGTGGACAAGACAACCTCTTCCCACAGAGCCGCTCCATACTTGTAATCGTGGCTGTCGCGTCCCTTATGAAAGATCATTCGCCGCGCGGCATCGAAAATCAGGTCGGACGATCCACCATTGGCCAGGTAGGCCATGGCCTTGGAACCGGCCTTGTGCCGATCGGAGTTGATCGTCGAGAAGATTTCGGCGACGGCTTCATCCCCCTTTGAGGTGAGCATGTCGGGGCTTTCCTTCAGCGAGTCGATACCGGCCGAATCCGTGGGCTTGGTCCGACCGCGATACAGCGGCTGCCAGCCGATCGCCTGGAGCAAGGCGAGCCGCCGAGTCGTGTCGTCTCCACTGGCTGAGTAGATGAAGTGGAGGGCGTTGGTCGCTGTAGTGGCATGAAGCGCGAGGATTCCCGGGTTCTGCATCAGCAGTTCGCAAGCCGAGAGAACAGCGGCATCCCAGAGCGACCCCGCGGAGATCCCTTTGTTGAGCATCTTGACCGCCTCGGACGACGCCGCCTCGGGCGTCGCCTCACGAATGACCTGGAGCAACGCTCGGGTGGCTGCCGGGTCATCGCGGCCTGCCTGCCAGTCCGCGCGAATCTTGGGGGCGTTTTCCAGGTTGGCCTCGTACGGACCGACCGGTCGCGGCCGGGCATCGCCCTGGAGGTCGAGCATGCCGAACACCAGGGAGCGAAGAACCGGCTCGGAGTGCTCCCAACCGATCGCCTGCAGGGTTCGCCAGCTCTGGGCCGCGAAGATCGCCTTGTGACCGATATTACGTTGGTCGCGTACAGCCATCCGCCAGATCGGTTCCATGGTCTGAGCGGCGCCTGAAGTACGCGCAGAGCGCAGCCACAGCGGCGTCGGCGGCCTCGACATCCCACATCTCCATCGCGCGGATAAATTCCGCTTGCGCAAGGTGGGGCTTTGGCAGCCGGCACTCGTCCACTGGCGCGAGCGTCCAATCCCCTTCCTTCACATCCTGCGCCTGCGACGACTTGAAGTTATCAAGCGCCACAGCAGCGGGAGCAGTCGCTCGCTGACGGCTGAGGTCTGACCCAGGAGGTGCGCCGAATTGATCACCATTACGGCATGAAACTTGAATCCGACGGGCCGCGGCTTGATATTGCGAATGCCGGCAAGAAACAACCCGGCCATCAGGTTTCGATACGAAAGCCCTTTCTTGAGTTGGTTAACTGCGACCTCGATCGCGCGGTCGCGTGGAGTCTCCTCGATCAGGCGCACGACGGGCTCGATTTCCGGGCGGAACTTGACGATCTCGGGCTCGACCCGAGCCTCCTCCGCCCGGAGTGGGGTGATTGTCCGCAGGCAGGCCCATGGCGCAAGTTCGGCACCCAGGCCCAATGCTGACGCGATCTCGAGAAACTGTCGTCGCGGGAGTCCTCGGTTGTTCATCGTGGGTTCTCCTTTCTCTCCGGTGGCTGTTCGGAAGAGCGGTACGGCGTTGCGTCGCAACCGAGTCGAGCCCAAACGTGCCGACGAGCGGCACGGAGCCGACTGCGCTCATTATGCGGACAAGCCCTCCCATTTGGAAAGCGGATGCCAACCCTGAACGAGTTCAATCTCATGCGCCATTCGGTCTCCAACGACACCCGAAGTTTCCGAGGATTACGGACCGAACCCAAAACCGCTGGTCCGGACCAGCAGAGTCGCACGCGCGAGGCCCGCCCCCGTTAGGCTCAGACGCGCTACGACATTGACGTCGCCGTCCAGCGGACGGTCCTCGGCGTCAAGCAGACAGGCGGCAAGATCCGGATAATGGCAAACCTGGTCTGAGCGCGGTGGTTCCCGGGCAACCGCAAAGCTGTTCGGACTCGGACGGTTTCCCCGGGGTTTGATTCACACCGAGCTGTGTCATAGGCGACCAAATCTAGTGAGAAAAGGATGTTTCATGAAATCAACAACTGGAAAAAAACTATTTGCAGTCTGAAGAAACCGAAGCTAACTTGATGCGTGCCGTCCGAGCGATACCACGTTGGCGTCACTCGACGGTCGGAACGAATGTGCCCCTTCCTCGAAATATGAGATCGCGATGAATTGCAAAACATTCGCCTTTCTTAGCTTCGTTGCCCTGGCTGCCGCGAACTCCCCGAACGCCGACGCCGGCGAGGTGGTCGCACCCAACGCCAACGCGAGCACACCCGGAAACTCCGACAACAGGTTCCCGTTCTTCACTTCTGGCGGGATGATGTACCAGCAGGTCTTCGATGCTTCGCAGTTTTCGTCGTTCGGCGGCCCGCAAATGATCAACGAGATCGACTTCCGGAACGGCATCTTCGTCAACGAGGCGTTCACGACGACGATCGCCGACATCCAGATCAGCCTCTCCACGACCTCGAAGGCCGCCGACGGCCTGAGCACCACATTCGCCGACAACGTCGGCAGTGACTCAACTACAGTCTATAGTGGCTCCTTGACCCTCAGCAGCACAAACGCCGCCGGACCGGGAGGCACGCACGTCTTCGACATCGCCATTCACTTCCAGAATGACTTCCTCTACAACCCTTCCTCGGGCAACCTTTTGCTCAGCGTTGACAACATCAGTGGCGCCGACCCATCGATCATCGGAAAGGACTTCTGGGACGCCGTCTTCACACCCGGCGACTCGGTGTCTCGCGTCTTTGGCCCTGAGGGGGATCCTGACGCCACGTCCGGCACCGCTGATACGCTCGGGCTGATCGCCCAGTTCCAATACGGCCCTACTACCGTCCCAGAGCCTTCCAGCTTCACGCTGCTCGCCTTGGGCGGGGTCGGCCTGCTGCTTGCCGCTCGTCGATTCCACAACGCCGCCTAAGGTCCACTAAGCCAAGCGTCGGCCCGAAGCCGCGATGGCATATGAGCGTGTCCAAGTAGGTTGTCGGATCGACATCTGATCCGCGCACATTCCAAGTACAAGACGCCGACGAAATTCTGCACCTTGTTCGGCGCGCGGATCAGAATCGGACGAAACCGATTCAGCCGACCGCGGGACCGCTCCACCAACCGGGACTACAGAAACCAAAAAAGCGAGTGGCAACTCCGGAGAAAACGTGCGTGGAGGAACAACCTTTCCGCTCCTGGTGGAAGGTCCTCGTGCGCCACAAAGTCTGTGGCAGAGCGCATTGAGGTCATCCGCCACGTGCGGGTGGTGATAACGTGCGGCTCACGCTCGAATGCGTCATCGACGGATACAAAATACCCCGAGAGCACTCACTCGACGATATGGTATTCCGAGTCAACAATCTCAGTGGGTCTCATAACGCCGATCGCGTGATTCGACCCGCCGAATCTGATGTTCTTTGCTAGGGCTCGGGCGTCGAATACCGGTCAATTATGCTGAAGCTGGTTGATCTTGTTGTAGAGGGTTTTGAGGCTGATCCCCAATTCGCGTGATGCGGCCGGTTTATTGCCGTTGTGTTTCTCGAGGATCGTCTGAATATACTTCATCTCGATGTCTCGGAGTGTTGGGTTGCCATCGGGGATCTGAAAGTGAGGAGACGCGATCGGCGATGGGTTGTTTGCGTGCGCTTTATTTCGCGAGGGGAGCTGGGTTGGCAAGTGTTCCGGCTGAATCGGACCGTTGCCCGCCAGGATGGTGGCGCGCTCGATGACATTGGCCAGCTCGCGGATATTCCCCGGCCATTCGTGGGCCATGAGCAAGTCAATCGATTCTGTGGACATCACCGACTCGGTCAATCCGCGGCGTGATGCGAGACGAGTGAGCAAGTGCTTGGCGAGCGCGGAGATGTCGTGACGTCGCTCGCGCAACGGTGGCAGGTAGATTTCAAATGTATTGAGCCGGAAGAAGAGGTCTTCACGGAACAACTCATTCGCCACCATGTCGCGCAGGTCGCGATTGGTCGCGCACAGGACCCGTACGTCCACGCGGAATGGCTCGTTTTCGCCGACTCTGCGAATCTCGCCGGATTCCAAAAACCGGAGGAGCTTGACCTGGACGCTCTTGTCCAGCTCGCCCACCTCGTCGAGGAACAACGTACCGCCGTTGGCGACTTCGAACAGTCCCTTTCGGTTGGTATCGGCGCCCGTGAAGGCTCCTTTGCGATGGCCGAAGAGCTCGCTCTCGACCAGGTTTTCGGGCAGAGCGCCGCAGTTGACTGGAATAAACGCCCGCTCGGCGCGCTTGCTTTTTTCGTGGAGGCTGCGCACGACCAACTCCTTGCCGGTGCCGGTTTCACCCAGGATCATGACCGTCGCATCGGTTGGCGCGATTGTCTCGATCAGACGGCGGACTTGCTGCATGGCGGGCGTGTCACCGATCAGGAGGGCCACCCCTTCGGCGGCCTTGAGCCGGGTTTCCAGCGCAGTCGTTTTGTTGGCCAGGTCGCGGCGCTCGGCGAGCCGATTGAGCAGGACTTCCAGCTCGGCCCATTTGCAGGGCTTTGTCAAGTAATCGAACGCCCCCAACCGCAGCGCTTGAACGGCCGTATCCACCGAGGCATAGCCCGTCAGGATGATCACTTGCGTGTCGGGGCTGTTCTGACGAATCTGCCCCAGAACGTCGATTCCGGACAACCCGGGCATCCTTAAATCCAGCAGGGCGGCATCGTACATCCCTCGTTCCAGTGCTCGGAGCGCGGTCGTGCCATCGGGACAGACCGTCACTTCGTGTCCCAACCGAGGAAGCTCTATCTGCATGAGATCCCGGAGATGGGCCTCATCGTCCGCAAACAAGATTCGCAATCCTCCGTGACGCGACTTTTCCATGCTCAGCTTCCTTCCTGGACCGAAATTGGACGTGTTCAGTGTCGATTGAAATGGTCGAATGATCGGCGGCGTGGTCACTCTATCTAATACGACGAAGATGCGTGCTCGGCCCGACGACGGACCGAATTCTTTGACGGTGCTAGCCCGTCCTCATCAATCTCGGTGGGATGGATCGGCAGGCGGACAATGAAGGTCGAGCCCTTATTCTCGCCCGGACTCGAGGCCATGATCTCACCATGATGCTGGCTGACGATGCGGTGCGTGATCGATAAGCCGAGTCCCGTCCCTTTGCCGTCCCGACGCTTGGTGAAGAATGGCTCGAAAATATTCTCGAGAACCTCCGGGCTCATCCCGCAGCCGTTGTCGGTGAAGACCATCTCGGCCATCCCCTGACTGTAGTGCGTCTCGATCCTCATCGTTCCGTTTGCATCCATCGATTCAAGCCCGTTGACAATGAGGTTGAGCACAACCTGCTTGATTTCTTGACTGTCCACGTGCGCCATCACGGCCTCGCGCGGGTGGAAGACGATGGTCTTTCCACAGTACTTTCCGATATGGCGGATCATCTCGACGACGCCCTGGGTCAAGCCGGCCAGGTCGATCCGCTCGCGCTTGATGTCATTGCAGCGCGAGAAGTCCAGGAGTCTCTCAGTAATGTTCTTACAGCGGAAGGCTTCTTCCTGGATCATCTTGAGATAATTGGAGATGACTCGATGATCGGGGTGGTCCGTCGATCTCAAAAGCCGTTCCAATCGATTATCGAGCGCCTCCGCGCAAAACGCGATCGACGCCAGCGGGTTGTTGATCTCATGCGCCACTCCGGCGGCTAGAAAACCGACACCTGCGAGCCGCTCGGAACGGACCAGTTGCCGACTGCGCTCTTGAACTTGCTGCTCGAGCTGAGCGTACGTCATGCTGATCTTCGCGGTCATCTCGTTGAAGGCCTCGGCAAGGTCTTCCATCTCGTCGCCGGATTTGAGGTTGATCTTGTAGTCGAAGGAGCCATGCGCCACGTGGCGGACACCGCGCTGGAGAAAACGGAGCGGAAAGAGCACCCAGCGCTGAAACAAGATCGTGACCCCACACAACATGCCCAGAACCATGAGTGCCGACGTCCAAACAATGACTCGGCTCGTCTGGTAATGTGCTTGTGACATCTTGAGGACGGACCAAAAGTCCCTGTGCAGAATCGGGGGAAGCTGCATCACGGTATCATGCAACTGCTCGATTCTGGCCTTGAGGCCGGTCGCCGGCTTGATCTGTGGCCCGAGTTCCGGGTGCTCTTTGATAAAGTACACCGTTCCCGGAAACATGAGATCGACCGGTTTGTGCTCCGGATCGAGCTCGATGAGGATCTCCGCCAGATCGTCATCCATCAGAAATGCGAGGCCCAACTCGTGTCGGCCTTCGCCCGCACGACTGCCGTGCTCGGCGTTCTTCTTCAACAGCCAGAAATAGACTGAGAGTTTCTGCTGCGCCGCGGCGATCAGCGGCCGCAACTCCTTACTGTCAACAGCCATCCCGTCACGAGGGGCGTGAATCCGATACACCGACTCGATGAGGTCGGCGGACGCCCCAAGCTCGCACAACTGGTCCACGAGCGTCAGATAGCTCATGTGGAAGGAGTGCAACCCGAAGATCGACGCGCCCATCAAGATCAGCATCATCCCCACCACAACGCCCAGCCCGACCAGCAGCTTGAGCCGAATTGGCCATCGGAGCATGGCGACCTCCTTGTCGAGCAATGCGCGGGTGAGATTCGTGCCAGGATTGAGCCGTTCAGGCGGAACGCACTATAACAAAACTTCCAATCAGGCTGGAAGGCACAAATCAGGGAGGTTGCGGTCATGACTCGATGGATCTAGGTCCATTTTTCGATGATCCATCGACCGTTCAAGGTCAGGAACGTAATGCGCTGCCCCACGGCCGTCCCCATACCAACCCGACGCCCGAGCGAGTGGACCGGCTGTGCGTCCGCAACTGTCCTCGGCCAGCGTCCCTCATTCGCGCGTTGGGCTGGTATGTGTCATCCGCAGCTTATCAAGAGACCGAGCTAGAAAACGAGGGAGCGGGCAGGCTTCGTTCGATCTCGGCGATCCGATAACCGAACCCAGGGCCTCTTATTGTCGAGAGGTCGAGACACCCGTTCCGGCGCCGGTAGAGTCCCGGATGCACGGCGGCCTCGGGGAGTGATGCCGCTGGATAGAACTGCATCCCGTTGGACTCGACCCCCATGATCGTGCCTGCGTGGGCGGCCAGAAGCGCGTGTGAGATCTGTGCGAGCATCGGGTTGGAGAGGTCCTGGACCATCAGTGTCATCCCGTGCGCCTTGGCCCAGCAAAGGGCGAGCATGGCGCCCGATTGCGTCTTGCAAGTCTTGAGCGCGACGCCCGACCATCCCAACTCACGGCCCCGCCGAACGAAATGCCAGTCGTGAGCCTCTCGTCCATGAACAGCGGCTTGCGGGCTGAGACGCTATGGACGTCGATACTGTGGATCTCGAGATCGTATGGGAACGGCTGCTCGACGTAGAGGAGCATGCCGTAGATCCGTGGATGCTCGAGGACCAAGCGATCGAGGATCGTGTTTACATACGCGGGTTCATGGACCGTGCAGTTAAAGTCAGCGGAAAGCCAGTCGACGTTTTCTTCGACTGCCATTCGGCCGACGTTGAGCAGGCGGGCGTAGTCCCATTCGAGGTCATCACCTCGCAGCTTGATCTTGAGGCAGTTGAGGCCATCCCGGCGAATCCAATCACGGAGCAGGACCGGATATCCGTCGTCGGGCTCGCTCCCGGTCAACTCAGCCGGCTCGACCGGGTCCTTGCCGCCGACCAGGTGCCAAGCTGGTATCGACTCCTGGCGATCCGGTAGTAGGAACTCATTGGGAAACCGCCCCGCAAATGAGATGTTCGTACCCGCGGCCGGAGTCAAGAATTGGGATAAATCCCAGCTCATGTACCGATCGTTGTAGGTCTCGTATATGGGCACGCCATGAAGCACCCCAAAGGCGTCATGAAGTGCGAGGTCGAAAGCGGACGCACAGACCAAGGCGCCCAGCCAGGGCAACGGCTCGGCCCGCGGCCGTTCGTGTCGGTTGAAGTCCTTCGTGAGACCCGACAAGACCAACTCGATGAAACGATGACCGACTTCCATCGGATGCCCCCTGTCGATCGGTCTCGACAGCCAGGCCTCGGCGATCTCTAGGCAGAGAGCGCGCAATGCTTCGTGCCGCTCGTCGTAGGCAAGCCGGCTGGGCCATACCCACTGAACCGAAAGCGGAGTCTCGCCCCAGCCGTCGGCACGATTACCGTTGGAATCCACGACCGTCATCTTGACGCGCGCACAAGTGACTTCGGTCGTGATCTCCGGTCCGAACTTAAGCGGCACTCGGGTCTTGATCGGCAAAAAGTAAAGCGAAATCGCGACCGGGCGGATATCAGTCGGGTGGGACATGATCGTTTACTCCGGTTTGCGCGGCGGCCCACTGGCGGCCAGGTACGCGATCAGGTCGGCAATGTCCTGGGTTTTCAAGTCCTTTTCGAGCCCTTCCGGCATGAACGACTGGCCCGAGGCGGTCATCTCCTGGATCTCCGAGCGCAGTAACGTCGCCTCCTTGCCGTCTTGGAGGCGCAAGATCACGGCGGTGGCGGACTCATTGACGATCATGCCGGTCACAACACGGCCGTCGGCGGTCGCGACGGTAAAGCTGCTGTACTTCGTCTCGAAAGCTCGGTTGGGGTCGAGGATGGCGATCATCAGCGACTCGGCCGACTTGTCATTCAAGCTAGCGAGATCCGCGCCGACCTCCACGCCCTCGTTCCCCAGGCGATGGCAGGATGTACAAAGCTTCTTGAAGACGGCTGCGCCGGCGGTTCGGTCGCCCTTGACCGCAAGAGCCGGGCGAAATGAGTCGACGACGGCCTGCCGGGGCTTGGCCTCATGGGCGAAGACGGCCTCCGCACGGGCTCGGATCGAGTTACCGCGGCGTGCCAGGAGCTGCTGCCGGCGCGCTGGGTCGATCTCGGCGGGCGGGACGCAGCCGTCCTCGAGAGAGGAAAGCAACGAGGCCGTCCACCCCGTCCGGCTGAGAAGTACGTCGAGGATCGCGCCCCGGACTTGCGGCGAGTGCCGCTTCCAATCACGGACTAACAGATCGGGCAGCTTGGCATCAGTCGTGCGGCCGAGGGCTGCCACGGCAGCCTGCTGGAGCCCGACGGCGACCTGAGGTCGAATCAGCGAAATGAGCAAGTCGCGATCGTCGTTGTTTCGCTTGGCGGAATGTCCCAAGAGCTGGATCGCAGGCAGACGGTCGGTCTCGGCGGCCGAGTTGTCTTTGATCAATTGCCGTGCCGTGCTCCAGAGTCGTGCAAAGGTGTTGTCGAGGGCAAGGCCGATCGGCTTCCCGGAACGATCGCGGGCTTCGAGCAACCCCGCTAGCGCGGCGAACTGCCAGGGGGCATAGTGCCCATCCTTGCCGGCTGGCTCGCCGATCGATCGAGCGACCTCCGTCGTCAGTATGTTGTCCGGGAGCGATCCAGCCATCGCCAGCAGTGGCTCGACGATGGCCGTCGGCGGTGCGCCCTGATCGTTGCCACCACCGACAAGGTTGGCGAGCAGTGTCGCCACGTGTGGAACGGCCGAGCTCAAAATGGCCGCGCGCATCCACGAATCGTTCCCATCCCGACGCGCTAGCAGTGCGAGCGTTTCGCCGGCTTTGCTGTCGTCGATGCCTCCCAGGGCGAGCGCGAGCTGAAATCGGACGCGTGCCCCGTCGTCATTAGCAAGGCCGAGGAGGGCGTTCACGATGAGAGGTGACTTTCGCGCCGCCGGCCACGTCGCCCCGATCACGCTCTCACGCACCTTAGGATCGGGATCCTTGAGTCCGGCCAACGCCGAAGGTTCGTCGAGCTCGCCGAGATCGGCCAACGTCCAGATTGCCTGGACGCGTGTCTGGGACCGCTTGGTTTCGATGACGAGTCTTTTGAGAAGCGTGACGGCGACCGGGTCCCGGCTATGCAACAACAGTCGCTGGGCCGTGTCTCGCTGCCAGCCGCTGGGGCTGTCGAGCGCGGCCACGAGCCCGGCCGTGTCGAGCCGGTCGAGTCGTGGGATTGCGCGGTTTCTTGTCGACCGGGTAGACCCGGTAAATTCGGCCTTGTTCGCTGCCCGCTCGCAGATCTAGCTTCGCCTCCCAGTCATCGGGGATCCATTCCGGGTGCTCGATGACGTAGCGATACATATCGGCGATCCAGAGCGAGCCGTCGGGGCCGATCTTGAGCATCGTCGGCCGGAACCAGTTGTCGCTGGAGGCCAGAAACTCTCGGCCCGAATCGTTCGGCCCGCGATGGCCACGGAAACTGACGCCATCAGGCTCGAGCGCAATTCGATGCACCAGGTTGTGCACCGGCTCACTGACGAACACACTTCCGGCGAACGCCGGTCCGAAGAGTTCATCGCGATATGGGGTCAGGCTGTTCGCCGAGGTCACGTGGTTGGCCGCGCCCGGGTCGTTGAACCGAGGGAGCGTTCGGCTAATGGGATACGCCCGAGTGTCCGGCTCGAGCGTTTTCTTCGGGTCGGGCGGAGCATAGTAGGGGTTGCGTCTCACGTCCTGGTTGGCGAGTACGTAGTGCCAGCCCCAGTTGGGGTTGTTGTTGCCGAACCAATGACCCCAGTCGTCACGGTGCCGGCCGTACTGGGTTTGGCCGCTCTCAGCCTCGAATTCGCCGGTGTCGGGACGAAAGCGGAAATCGCGTCCGCTGATCGAGGTTGTTCGGCCCGTTTTGAGCGAACGGACATTGCCGCCACTGTCGCCGTTGGCACCGTAAATCCAACCGTCGAGGCCCATCTCGAAGCCGTTCAACCGGTGCTGCTGGTTCCCTTGGACGAAGCCCGTGAAGAGCACCTCCCGATGGTCGGCCCTACCGTCGCCATCACGGTCTTCGGCGTAGAAGATATTCGGAGCGCATGCGACGAGCACCCCGTTCCGCCAGGGCATCACGCCGGTTGGGAAGCCCAGCCCTTCCAGGAACGGCCCCACCCGGTCGTATCGCCCGTCGCCGTCGCTGTCTTCCAGCAGCCGGACCACGCCTCCATGTTTACCCTTGCCGTCGATTCCGAGCGGGTAGTCGCCCATCTCGACGACCCAGAGCTTGCCATCGGCTCCCCACTCGAAGGCGATCGGGTCTTTGACCAAGGGCTCGGCGGCGGCAATCTCGACTCGGAATCCCGGCTCGACTTGGATCGATTTCAACGACGCTTCGGCTGACTTTCCCCGCGGCTCGACGTTTTTCAACAGTTCATTGAACGAGCGTCGATCGACCAGGTTGGGCAGCTTGGCCGTATCTTCATTTTGCCACCAGAGGTGTCGCGAATGGACGAAGAAGCCGTTGTTGGTGCCGTCGCGCACGATCTTGGGGAGCGCGCCGTCGCTTCCGGCCTTGCCCGCCATGACCTTGCGAGTCCAGCGTAGCTCGCTCGGCTCATAAAGGTAGATCCCAAAATCTTGATCATTCGAAAAGACTACGTCATCGTGGCCGTCTTCATCCAGGTCGACAAAGCGAAGGCCCGCATCACGGCCCTGATCGTCCACGTAGCGCGCTCCTGGGGGCAGTGTGGCCTGGTCCGGGGTCGGCTTCCGTAGCACCGCCCGATCGGTAGCGATGGTGAATCCGCCCGGCCCGTTCGGATTCCGCGACCACCCTGATGCCGCTGGATTGCCCGTCTGGCCCTCGCAATGACTTGCCTAGAAGCAAGTTCTTGTTCAGCCGGTCATTCGCCTCCTTAAAGTTGAGAAACTTGACTTTTTTGCCGTGCTTCTTGACCGCATGGTCGATCAGCTCGACGACTTGCTCGCTCTTGATCCAGCCGTGCGGATGGAAGACCAGGTTGAAAACCCCCTGCTTGAGGACGACGCAGTCGAGCGCGGCCTTCATGTCCTCGAGCGTTTTGGGGCTATTCGGTTTTTGCAAGTTTTGCGCTTCCCAATCGCTGGGAACGATGCAAGGGAACTCCCAGCACAGCCCGCCGATCACGTAGGGATAAGGATAGTTCTCGATGGTGTTGACGAACGATGGGAACGGGATGTACTTGCGAAACCGTTCCTTGCCGTCGGGGTCGACCACCAGTTCGCGCGGCAGGCTCGGATCGTCGGCCGTAAGGACCGTGAAGACCGACGAATCAATCGAGAGAAAATGGCCGCCAGGGCTGGTCTTGTTGAAGATCTCAGCGAAGAACCGGGGACTGACGGTATTGAGCGAGTCGCAGCAGGGCATCCGGAAGGCGACCGGCTGGTTGCCGGGGATCTGGCTCATCAGATCGACGCAGCCGTGATAGGTTCGAGCAGCCTCGGCGAAATCCCCTTTTTGCAAGCACGGACAGGGGTGAGTGAGCGTATGGACTTCGAGTGAGAGGCCCTCGGCAAGCCATCCCTGGAGTCTGGGGTCTGCCGGGTTGACCTGGTTGGTCATGATGCTGAGCGGCGCGCGGCCATCGATCGCCTTGAGCCGGTTGAGAATCGGGCGGAGGTACGTCTCATATTTGGCCGGGTCGCGCATATCGTCGATCGCCAGCACCACAACCGCCTCGACTCCCGGCTCTCCGACCCATAGGGGCGTGATCAGTTTGGGGAAGCCGCGGCCCGGATGATACGGATCGACATCGTCGAGATCAGCCACGTAGCTGACGGCCGGCTTTGGTTCCGTAGCTATCGATTTCTCGGCAGAATCGATCCCGAACAGACACAGGCAGGCAGCAAGGAAACGGAGGCGACGTGGCATGACGACACTCCTTGATGCATTCAGCATGGCAGATTTCCATAGAGGACCGGTCAAGAGTTCCAGGCTGGCCGGTTTCCGACTTGTTGGCAAGGGGCCAGTGGCGATACCATCAGCCTTTTGGTGGCTTGATTGAGAATGTGGAGCGTACGAACTGGTCGACAAGAATTGCCCATGAAACCACGCTTGATTCTGGCCAGCGCGTCGCCGCGGCGTCGACATTTACTCGAAGAAGCCGGCTATTCGTTCGAGGTTGACCCATCGGGGATCGAGGAACATGCGCCGATGCGGAGACGCTTGCCACGGCTTATGCGGCCCAGCTCGCCTGGCGAAAGGCCGCGGAGGTCGCGCAGCGCCGGAATTCCGGGTTGGTACTGGGAGTTGACACTGTCTGTGCCGTGGGAGGGCAAATCCTCAACAAACCGATCGATCGGACCGACGCGGAGCGGATGATCCGGCTTCAGGAAGGGCGGGATACCGATGTGATCTCGGGAATCTGCCTGTTTCGCGGAGATCGTCATGAGTGGGTCGGGGCGGTCGAACTCAGCGTCGTTCGATTCAAGCGATTGAGCGATCGAGAGCGGAACGAATACATCGACTCGGGGCGCTGGCAAGGAAAGTCAGGCGGCTATGGCGTGCAGGACAGTGATCCGTTCGTCAGCGTGGTCCAAGGCAGTTTCTCGAACGTTGTTGGATTGCCGATGGAGCGACTCGCGACCTTGCTCGAGATTTATCCGCGATTGTTGAATTGAGCTGGCCTCTGACTGAGGAGTAGATCCGATGGGATGGCGGAAGCTTCTGTTTCCAAATCACCGGCCGCTCGGTTTTGGCGTCTTGGTCATTCCGCTGCTCATCTTGGGCGCGGCGTTGATTATGTCGACCGTTCAATGGTTCCGTACCGCGGAGGCCAAGGCGGCCATGTTCGCTTCACCGGCCCCGATCGATGGTGCGCGCGCCTACGGATACCTCAAACAGCTCTGCGAGATTGGCCCACGGATTGCTGGATCTGAGGCCAACACGCGACAGCGGAAGCTCGTCGCCGACCATTTCACCAAGATGGGCGCGAAAGTGAGCGAGCAGCCCTTCACGACGGAACATCCTCTGACAGGGAAGCGCGTCGATATGGCGAACCTGGTCGGCTCGTGGTTTCCAGATCGTGTCCATCGAATCGTGATTGGAGCGCATTATGATACCCGCCCTCAGCCGGACCAGGAACGAACCGCGGCGCGGAGGAAGCTTCCGTTCCTCGGTGCCAATGACGGAGCATCGGGTGTGGCCTTGCTCATGGAGATCGCGCACCACCTTGGAGACTTGAAAACGGACTGGGGCGTGGACCTCGTCCTGTTCGACGGCGAGGAGCTAGTCTACGGCAACAACCCACGCCACGGCGACTATTTCCTCGGATCCAAGGAGTTTGGGCGAGTTTACTCCGACCAGCTCGACCGTCACTTGACCGATAAACGTTACGAAAAGGGAATTGTCCTCGACATGGTCGGTGGTCACAATTTGCAGATCCTGCAAGAACCGAACAGCCTGAACCTAGCGCGCCCGAGATCGTTCGGGAAGTCTGGACTGTTGCGCGGCAGCTCAAATCTAAGGCGTTCCGCACTCGCGAAGGTCGGGAGGTTCTCGATGACCACCTGGCGCTCAACGATGCACGCATTCCCACCATAGACCTCATCGACTTCGAGTACAAGTATTGGCACAAGGCCGACGATCTGCCGGAAAAGTGTTCGGCCGAGAGTCTGGCTGACGTCGGCCGTGTGGTCACGGCCTGGCTCGCCCTCCCGATCGGGAGCACGCAGCGCTAAATCGACTCCGGTGATTGTTGGAATGCGAGTCCGAGCCGATCCTGACGCTCGGTCGGATACTCCGGTACGTCATCAGGTCAGTCTCGCTCGCGTTTGGTGGCGTCCAGCTCAAATTGAAGTACCGCCAAATCGAGCCGAAACCGTTCGAGCGCCTCTTTCGCGATCAGCATCACCCGATTGCGAAAGACCGTGTGTTCCAACACTTCGTCAAGCAACGGTTCCAGCTCCGTTCGCACGTCCTTCGGTTGATCCCGAATTCGTTCGCTCAGAGCCACCAGTTCGGTCGGAAGTCCGTCCGGAATGTTCAATCCGCGGGGCCGCATTGCCGTATTACTCATAGATGCACCTCGATGTTGTGTCGTTGCTCAACTGTAACATACAAGATGGGTAAGAAGACCGGATCAACTAAAATAAATGCTCTGGGAAATATGGACTGGCTGTAGCGATTATCCGTGATTGACCTTCCCGATCCCTTGTGTTGCCGATAGGATCGGCCGATTCGACAAAAACCGAAAAAAAACAATGGCCCCAGATTCGGTGAGCGAGGTCGCCAGACAGAGCCGGCTCCGACAAGATTTGAAGGAACGAGCTCCATCTCCCGATCGAAATTCTCGCGTTTTGTCGGGCCGTTGAAAAAAAGGCCGGTTTGGTTCGCTGACAAGGAGGTCTCGAGCCGATGTGGATGGCACGCCGCTTCCTCCAGGTCGTGGTCGCCGCGGGAATGGTGGTTGGTGTTTTCGTCGCCTCGAATGGCGGCGAGGATCAAGGGCCGGCCGAAACCGCGACCTTGCGCGACGGCTTCGAGGTAGGACAGACGGTCTGGCAGCGCGAATATAGTGATACGACGGTGAACTTATTGGCGCAGGATCGGTCGGAGCGAGCAGCTCATGGCGGCCGGCTTTCCGAGCACTTTCAATTCAATGCCG
This sequence comes from uncultured Planctomycetota bacterium, assembly GCA_963779785.1. Classification (GTDB taxonomy): domain Bacteria; phylum Planctomycetota; class Planctomycetia; order Isosphaerales; family Isosphaeraceae; genus CAVRFS01. The sequence goes on along the minus strand of CAWAAW010000009.1, from coordinate 14,564 downwards.
GCCCGGGCAGTCAATTTTTCGTCAGTTACGCCCTGCCCCGGATTCCGGTCTCGGCTGAGCTGACGGCGGCCCTGTATGTGCGATCGACACGTGCCGGAGTTCAGATCTTCGGCCGGGTGGTCCTGCCGGCGGACGTCGACCCGGAGACGAAGGCGCCATCGTATGTTCTGGTTCCCGGGACAATTTTCGACCAGATCGATCGTTGGCAGCGGATCGAGCTAGTTGAGATGCTGCCGACGGTCGAGCGTCAAGCTCGGGTCTTGCGTGCCTCGACTCGGCGACCCGTCCGTCTTGAGGGGGCTTACCTCGAAAAGGTTGTCGTCAACCTGATGGGTGGCCCGGGTGAATCCGAGGTGTTCCTTGACGATCTGGAAATCAAGCCGGTTCCCAAGGACCTACTGGCGGGACCATCGACGCCAGAGTCGCCGGGGAACCCAGCGAGGGTGCGACGCACGGGGGATGCCAACCCGAAGGACGAAACCTTGGCGGCCGGGCGAGTGCGACTCGGTCGCAACATCCTTGAAAAGCTGGACGTTAACGACCATCGTTTTCATGGATGGATACCCACCGCCATCGACGCGCCCGGAGCCGGAGTTCTGAAGCTGCGCCATGCGGGATTCGACGTCTTCGTCGACGATCTGAAATCCGATCCAAAGCAACTCAAGTCCGCGGTTGACCGCGGGTTCTTGTTGATGCCGCGTGTAAACGGCGCCACCGACTCCGCTGGGCCGGACCGCCTTCTCAATCAAATCCTGGATTATCCGCAACGCCCATCGGTCGCATTTTGGCACATCGGCGATCATCTGGGGCGACAGCGCGAGAGCAAGATGCGCGACGTCGAGCTGGAGCGAATTCGCGCGAGCCTTGCGGCCGTGCGGGACCGGGATGACGTTTCGCACCTGTTGACCGGAACGGTCGAGGGACAACTTCCCGCGTACACACGTAGGCCGACCGGATTTGACATCGTTGGGATCCAGCCTCGATTCTGGGCGTGCGCTCAAAGTTTTCCCGAGACTTTCCAGTACCTAATTCAGCGCAGGCGACTGACCGTCCGTTCCAATGTCGGAGCACTTTTCTGGGCGTGGATTCCGGCGACTGCCCCGCCGGAGGTCATACGCAACATCTGGGGCGAAGACACGCCTCCCTCGTGGGGCACTCCGCCGGTCCAGCCCGAGCAACTGCGGCTTATGACTTTCCTCGCGCTGGCAGCCGGTTACCGAGGAATCACTTACGTCGGCGACGCCGACCTGACTCGCCCCGCGAGCGAGGCCCTCCTCATCGAAATGCATTTTCTCAATCTGGAGATCGATCTTTGCGAGGAAATCATCGCCCACAGTGTGGGGGTTGAGTCGTCGCTCATGCCCGTTTTCCCCCCTCCCGCGCCTGATCTTCCTTCAAACGCGACCCAACAACGAACCAAGAGACCGCCGTCGGTCCCCGAGTTTCCGCCTCTCCCGGGAAAGGGCTATGGGACGATCATCATGGGGGAGCGCAAAGGCTCGCTCCTGTTGGTCGGCGACTTCGCGGATGGAGCCCAGTTTCAGCCTCCGCAGTTGGCGGCGCAGCAAATCATGATCTCGCCGGTGCTGCCAGTGGGCACACAGGGATTCGAGATCAGCCCTGGGGATGTTAAGGTTCTGGAGCCAATGCGAGTACCGGGCGGCATTCAATTCATCCTTGAAGAGTTTGACACGACGCGCCTGGTTCTTTGCACGACTGACATGGGAATTTACGAGCGGATGCAGGCAGCCATCATGAAGGTTCGTCCCCGCGCGGTCCCCCTGGCGATCCGGCAGGCGGAGATCCAGCTCGCCGCGGTGAAGGAGATGCACGCGCGTCTGGAAGCCGACGGTCATGAGATTCGCACCGATATCGATCTCAAGCTTCGCCGCCAGGCTGGCATCGAGACCAAGCCCCCCGATGCCAAGGACCTGTTGGACGAGGCCGAAGAAAGGATCAAGTCCGCACGCGATGCCTTCGAGCGTGAGGAATACGCGTGGGCATGGGCGGAAGCCCGCCGGGCCAGCCGGCCGCTCCGTGTGCTGATGCACAGCCATTACCAACAGGCGTTCACCGCCCTGACAAAAGCCGCCGATTCGATCAATCCCAAAAGGCGACCGCCCGGTCCCGGAATGCCAAAGCTTCCACCGCTCCCATCGCTCCTGATCACGCCCATCTCGTGTCCCCCGGCCATCTCGTTCTTCACTCTGCCGGAACTCTACATTTGGACCGACTGGATCAAGGGGAGGCCGGGCTATCGATTCGGTCGCAACCTCGTCCCATCAGGTAGCTTTGACGATCCACAGGCAATTGTCGACTCCGACTGGGTCGATATGAGTTATCATCTCGAGGGGGTCGTCGGCAACATTAAACTGAACGTGCCGCGCTCGAAGGCAAACGGAACGACTGGCAACCCGAAGAAAAAAAGCGCTGACGAATTGAGCGCGGACAACGCTAACTCAAACCATGTGATCAAGATGGTCGTGTCCGCTGAAAACCCAAAAGACATCGACCTGATGATCCCGTTCATCGATTTCCCGGTCGCCGCGATTCGTTCGCCGCCCATACCTGTCGAGGCCAATAACCTGATCAGAATCTCCGTACTGGTCCGGCGGCCCGTGAGAAGCGAGCCGGGACTGGGCGGAATCATCGTGCGCGATTCCATTGGCGGAGAGCAGTTTCAATTCCGGAGCAGCGGGGCGATTCCGGCATTCTCTCGGGTCGTATTGTTTCGGAAGGCTCCGGCCTCCGGAACCTTCAACGTCACTTTGGGGCTCGCCGGCTTTGGTGAAGCCTTCTTCGATGATTTCAGGGTCGAAGTGATCGAAGCAGCACCTGTGCGGGGCTCGGAATCTGTCGATCCGGATCTCGCGCAACGCCGGCCCTCGTCGCGAACATCGGGCTCCCCTGCCCTACCCGATCCATCGCCGCCGGCCGCCGCTTCCTTGCCTGTGGACTCAAGCCGTCAGCCACGCTGATTCAAAACCAGGGTATCTCAGAAATTGAAAAACCAGGCGGCACGCCCGGGTCGACGGATCAGCTTCAGTGGGGGCAGTCGGGTGTTCCCACCCCCGAAAAGCCGGTCGTTAATCCCAGACGCGCCGCCCGATCGCTCGTGCCGGCCGAAGTTATGCCGCTCGGGACGAATTCATATCGTAGGAGTACGAAGTCGTCCAAAAATCAGCGCGACCACGAACAACACCAGAAAGAGGAAGAACAGAATCTGGGCGAAGCCCGCCGCTGCGCCGGCGATTCCCCCAAATCCAAACGCCGCGGCAATCAGCGCGATCACCAAGAATGTTAGTGCCCATTGCAACATCGAAGTGCTCCTTAATCTCAGTTGTAAGCCAAGATCACACAAGGCGTTGTGCCTCGGCGAACCCGACTAACTCGTCCTATTTTAAGAGCAAATCAAGTGCCAACTCAGGATCAATCAATAAGCGTGAACGCGAAATTTCCCAGAAATACAAAGATATTTCGAACGCTGCCCGCTTCTCGCGGCAGCCGAAGCGTATTCGCCAGGGTGAAGGCAACAGATCAGATGAAGGAAAGGCGGGGTGGACTGCTCAATCGAGTGCGGCGGAGTGCGCGAGCCCGAGCTCATGACGGCATACACTTCGCGTGGTTGCCGCGTCCTCGATAACCTTGTTGAGCTCAGCCGCTGCCAAGAGATCGACAGCGCAGACCCAGAGCCAGGTCATCAGCACGACAATTCCGCCCAGCGAACCGTAGGTCGCGCGATAGTTGCCCCAGTGCTGGACATAAATGCGGAACGGAATGCTGACGCAAAAGAGGGCAAGAGTCCCGAGTAGGCTGCCAGGCGTGATCCACTCCCAGCGCAGCGTGGCGTTGGGCCCAACATAAAGCGCAAGCGCGAAACTCATGAGGACCATGATCGAGACCGTGAGCCCGTGAATCAATGTCGCGAGCATCGCCGCGGCCTGGCTAAGCCCGAGCCAACGGAGGATCTGCGGCCAGGCGAGAAACGTGCCGACGGAGACGATTAAGATCGCCGCCTGGCTCACGGTCATGAGCATCGCGATCAGCCGGCGTTTCCAGAAAGGCCGCGTTTCCGGGACGCCCCGGATCACATTCATCGCGTCGATGATGCCGACGAACAAACTCGACGACAACCACAACAGGGCGACTAGGCCGAATGAGATGATTCCGGACGGCGGTTGCTCTTTGAGGCGTTTCAGCTCGCGAGCGATCAGCGACAGCCCATCGGCCGGCAGCAAGTCGCGAATTATGTCAATCGGTTCGATGTCCGGCTGACTCTGGTCAGCCCCGATCCACCGCACAAACCACGGAAGGCTCTGGACTGTCAGGCTGATGATCAGAGCCAGGAACGGCACCAACGCGGCGATCGCGTAAAAGGTTATGGCCGCCGCACGCGTCAGGATCTCATGATCGTTGATCCGGATCCACGTGCGTAGGGCCGTTTCGCGCGCCGTCAATCCGCCCAGGTTCATCGCCCTCGATAATCGCTCAGGTGAAAACGCCATCTTGCGATTCCAGTTGATTGGTTGAACCCGCGGACTGACAAACGCTGGGCAGGCTGCGCGCCTCGGAAGCCTGGTGCGGACCCTCCGCGTGTTACGCCGATGCCTTCTCTTGCCGCTCGATATCATTCTGGCAGCTCAATCTCACCACGGCTTCAGCTTCCAGCCCAGCGCAAAGCCGATCCCGAATGCCCAGAGTGCGAACGGTACCGGTTTTGCCCGAGCGTAGTCTTCGATACAGCCCACCACGGATTGAATGGTCGACTCGGTCCAGTTCGCTGTCTCGTTGTGACTGAATCGCACCATATTATCCGGATATTTTACTTCATAAGCAGTAGTCATGTAATCAAACTCCTCAGCGAAGGAATCTTGAAAAGCCGCTTCAACGACCGCGGTGAATTCACGGCTTGATCTCGCGGCCACCTGATCGGAGGTGACTCTGCCGCAAATCTAATGCCGAAGTACCTCCTCACGTATTTGATAATGCAACGTTTGTCGATTTGGTATGGAATATGCATTTCTGGCTTCTGAATGCATTGTGGGCATTGAGTTGAACTCGGTCCCACGCGGTTACTACGGCCTGGCATGGTCGCGAGCGAGATTCTACTGCCGCGAGCCGTGCTCGACCGAGTCATAAAACAGTCAGGAGTATTCGATGGCTGGTGAACGTGCGAATGGGAATACAAGCTTATTGACCACGCCCGAGGTGATGACCGCCGCGGATGTGATGACGTCGGCACCTCACACTTGCTCGGCGTTTAGTACGGTTCTCGAGGCGGTCATGATCTTTCGTGAGCGAGACTGCGGCGCGGTCCCGATCCTGGCCGAAGGTAAGCCTGTCGCGATCCTGACCGACCGCGACGTCGCGCTGGCCCTGAGCGAGTTCCCAGACCTGGTTAAACGCGCGGTGAGCGACATCATGACGCCGGGAATCGCGTCGGTCGCGCCCGATGACAGTTTGGAACAAGTGTGCGCGGTGTTGAGCAACCAGGCGGTCCGGCGCGTCTTGGTCGTCGATTCCAACGGTCAATTGATGGGCATCATTGGTTGGGCCGATGTCGCGCCCATCCTGTCGGAACGAATGATGGGCCGGCTTGTGCAGGATGTGATCGCACCGCCTTGATCGGTTCGACCGGACATTGTCGAAGGTGCTCCCGGGGCCGGTCCGCCCCTGGAGTGCCGTCGACAAATCACGAAAAATACCTGTTCGACTTTATCACCGCTGCGGGAAGCGACCGCTGTAACGGAGCACGGTACGTACCCAGTTGAGGTTGCGTGTCAATTCTTCCCCGGAAAGGGGAAAGCCGAGCCGTTGCCGGCGGAGCCAGATCGCGGCGAACGCGACCGAAGAGCCACCGATCAGAATGGCGACGCCGGCCACACCGAGCAAGGCATAACCGCGCTTCAAGGCGAGCTCGGAAACCAGGAGCTCGGCGATTCCGAAGAGCACAATCGGTACGCTCGCGACGACAATAAGGAAGCCAGCGAGACCTACGGCGCCGGCGATCTTGGCTGTCTGATAATTCCGCACGAGCTCTTTGGCGGCCAATCGTGCTTGAAGCTCGCCCAATGTGAGCAAGCCTTCGCTGAATCCGGCAACGTTGCTCACCACGGAACCGGCGTTTGGGTCCTGTCCCGAGGCGCGCTCGAGGCGCGGTCGCCCGAGTTCACCCCTCGACTGGAAGCTCCGTTCGCCGCGGGACCATTCATCGATGTTACCGTCGCTTGATCAGCCATCCCAGTATAACTCCTACCGCCAGGGCGACTCCCACGGCCGTCACGGGGCGATTAACTACCATGTTTCTCAGGAATTCTTCGGCTTCCGCCTGCCACTGCCGCGCCTCCGCGGCAAATTCGCCGGCACTGCCCCGGAGCGGTGAAACGGTCTCCCCATTGGGAACTGAAGCGTCCGGCCGAGTCGACGTAAATGGTATCATGTGATCTGCCTTTCTTATTTGAAGACGTGCAGAACTTTGTGGCGATCGAGCATGAACGCGATTGGTGGTTGTAGTCGACGCATTCAAAGGCGCTCGCGCAGTCGATCCAAGGCCACCGCCGGGCCGTCGAGCGGGCGCGGATTGTTGGGCCCGGCTACCGTCGCGCTCCGTCTCCCCGGGCGAAAACGTGTGCTCCGCCAATAACCGTTCAACGTATTGCAAGGCATAGCTCTGGGCCGCTCGCACGACAATCGGAGCCACCAAGCTAAACACCGTTCCGGTTATGCTCCAGCCTTTGCCGCTGGTACTTGCCCTCTGCTGCCGAGACTCAAGGATCGCCGCCATTTCAGGTGCCGTGGGGTTGACGGTCACGACCGTCGGTGTTTCCGAACGGCGTCTGGGGACAAGCAAATAACCTGCGGCCGTCGCGGCACCCAGGGTCAACCATGGGTGAGTTCGCACCAGGCTGCGCCAATCCGTTAATAATCGCGCGCCTTTGACGGCGCCCAAAACTTCCCCGTGCATTTCGTGTCGGATTTGAGCCATCCTTGCTGGATGTCCTCGATCTCGCCAGAAATGCTGGGCTTCAAGATTGCCATGTCCATCGTCTCACAAGTTTGGGCACTCGTCACGCGCCGGCATCTCCGAGTCTCATTCCACGTCGGAGCGCGACTCCCATGACCGTTCCAAGCAATTGTCGTGCCAAAATACGGAGAACGCAATGGGTCCAGATCTCGCACCAGATGCCACCCTCTATTGGACCGCGTCAATCAATCTATTGGACCGCGTCAATCAAATTGTTGAAGAATTCTTGATCATTATTGCGCACTTTGCAGCCGAGCGTTGAGCGGACAATTGGTCATCTCCGGCTGGGCCCCTGCGACGGAGGGTAGGCTGACGGCTGATTTTGGAGGGTAACTCAATCGATTGGGTGAGTCGAACGCCCCTTTGCCAGAGATTTGGTGCAAACGCGGCATGCCTCTTGCATCGAGATATCGGCCGAGCGGCGGAAAGTATACGACCCCGAGTTGGGGTCACTGGTCGCCAAGATTTCAATCAAGAGGTTCAGAGAGATCCATGCGAAAGTTCATGAGAGCGGCGATGGCGGGTTTGACGATGGCTGCGATCGGTATCGGGTTCACAGGATGCGCCGACGAGAGCAGCGTGAAGTCCGAAACCCAAATCAAGACGCCAACGGGTACAGCCACGGAGACCAAGACGTCAACAGTCAAACAGACCGGAAGCAATCCACCAGCCGTACCGGGTGACAATAAGGCTCCCTGAAACGGCCGCGGTGGCGTCGAGAGAATCCACGTGTATGAACGGATTGAACCCAGATTACTCAATCAAGAGCGAGGTTAGCACCAATGGTCAACACACAGGTTCTGCAAGGGCAATGGAATGAAGTTCGCGGTCAACTGAAGAAGAAGTGGGGACAGTTGACCGATGACGACTTGAGATTCACCAACGGCAACATCGACCAGCTCGTCGGCAAGATTCAGCACAAGACTGGCGAGGCCCGTGAGGCCGTTGAACAGTATCTCGACAGCCTGATCTCGCAGGGGAATTCGGCCCTTTCCCAAAGTGCCGCGGCCGTTTCCCAGGCGGCGGAAGTGGCCGGCCAGTACGGCCGCTATGCCGCGGATCAGGTACGCGAGGGATACAACCGAATCTCCGATCAATTCGGTCGACAGTACGACTCGTCACGAGAAATCATCCGGGATAATCCCGCTCAATCGGTCGCCACAGCGTTTGGCGTCGGTATTCTGCTCGGCGTTGTTGTCGGTCTGGCACTGCGTCGCGCTGAGCCGAGTGGTTTCCACACGGACGTATCGGTGTGAACCGCGATCGTTTATTCGCGGTTCACGCCGGTTTTCTGTTGTAATCGTCTCGCGGACAAGCATCGGAAAACTCGATCTTATCCGCTCGAGTCAGACCAACGTGATTGGCCTTTTTGGGAAATCGAGGTTGGACGATGTGGAGACGACGTGATCTACTTGGTGCTTTCGGAACGGGCGCAGCCGGAATGGCGCTGTTGGCGACGGACTCGGCGGCGGCCGACGATTCCGATGACAAAGGATCGAAGCATGCCGCGATGATGAGAGAATGCGATGAGGCATGCGGACATTGTGAGGCGACATGTCAAGCCGCGTTTCACCACTGCATCGTGCAGGCTTCGCGCGGCAAGTTGAATCATGCGAGGATGGCGCAGACGGCGGCGGACTGCGCTTCCTTTTGCAGCCTCTCGGCCGAGCTGATCGCTCGGTATAGCACGTTTATGAACTTGTCCTGCCAAGCGTGCGCGCAGGCGTGTCAGCGCTGTGCCCAGGAATGCGAATCGTTCGCCGATGATCCTGTGATGAAATCCTGCATCGCCGCATGCCAAAAATGTGAAGAATCGTGTAAGAACATGGTTCGCATGATGGGCACCGATCCGGCGAACCCCGCCAGTCAGCCGGCGCGTCGCTAGGTGCGCGTCCGGTCCCGGTTGCATCTTGTGGCAGTTGGAGTCGACAGACATTCTTCCAAACTTCCGCTCCGCAGACAATGGACAGGTTCAGCCGGTCCGCACGTTTGAGGAGCGGTTTCGTCGTCAGGCAAATCCTCCTGTATTGTCATGGAGGGAAGGTCGGCTGCTCGCCGGCGATGGTCCAAGAACGTAACAATCAATCACAACCAAATCTGGAGAGATCATCAAGAAATGGCCTCAAGAAGCTCGACCGCGACGCACCAATTTTCGACGCACATCGATCTCCCTGTGGAGAGTCGTGAGCAACTGATCATGCTGTTAAATGAGCACTTGGCCGATAGCTTTGATCTCATGAGCCAGACCAAGCAAGCTCATTGGAACGTGAAAGGCAAGGATTTTTACCAGCTTCACCTGCTTTTCGACGAAATTGCTGGGGAGCTGGCCGATTTCGTGGACCTTCTCGCTGAGAGAGCCACGAGCCTGGGTGGCTATGCCACCGGGACCGTCCGAATGGCGGCCGAGAACTCGCGCTGCCGGAGTATCCGACGGATATCACCGAAGGAACGGATCACGTCAAGGCCCTCGTCGAGCGGTTTGGCCTTTACGCTTCGCGGATCCGCATCGCCATCGATGTGGCAATCAACTTGGGAGACCAGTCGACCGCTGATCTCTACATCGAGATCTCGAGGACCGTCGACAAACGGCTCTGGTTCCTCGAAGCGCATTTCAGCGCCATTTGAGGCGCCACACTCGATGGCTCGCAATGAGACTGGTACATGTCGTGGTCAGCCTGCATTTGAAGCTGGGCCTCGGCCTTATGAAGAGACTGCGTGCGTCAGGATGTTCCGACGCGCGACCCGCGACCGCCCATGAGTTGGTCAATCGATTGGACGGGCGATGATACGTGGATTGACGCAGCAGCGAACGGAGATCATCAACGCTCACGTTCATCGGTGGGACGGACGATGATACGTGGATGACCAAGCCCGGAGATCATCCCGGTTTAACGAAATGGGCGTTAAATCCCGCCTCTTGCGAACGCCGTTTATCCTCATCCTTGCCGTATCCGGTCATGGCAACCAGGATCATTTGGTCCAGCGCCGGATCTCGACGGCACTGTCGGGCCACCTCGTAGCCGTCCATGCCCGGCAACCCAATGTCGAGAAGGACGATCTCGGGCTGGTACATTTGCGTTAACTGCAAGGCTGTCGGCCCGTCATCGGCGGTGTAAACCTCTTGGCCCAAAGCGCCCAGTAGCAATTCCAGACTCGACGCGTTATCGCGGTTATCGTCGACGATCAAGACGCGACGGCGAGGGAGCGGGCTGCCCGGTTCCTTCAATGCCGCACTTAATCGGGCGACGCCGCCTTCGTGTGGAGAGGCAGTGGAAGCCGGACTTCAAATTCACTCCCTTGGCCCGGCCCTTCGCTGTAGGCAGTCACGCGGCCGTCATGCAGCTCGACGAGAGACCGAACCAGTGTCAGACCGATACCCAGGCCGCCGCGTGAGCGGGACAAGGTTTGGTCCCCTTGCGTGAAAAGGTCAAAGACCTCGGGAAGTAATTCCGGTGAGATGCCGATTCCGTTGTCACGGACACGAATGATAACCTGGCCTTCGAACTTCTGGGCGATCAGGGCGATTTGCCCCTCCGCACCGGTGTACTTTGCCGCGTTGTTCAGAAGATTGTTTAGCACCTGGGCCATTCGCGGCGGATCGACTTCAAGAATCACGGACTCGGAGGGTAATGTGATCGTCAGCTCTTGGTTACAGCTCTGGATTAGCGGCCGACTGGCTTCGACGGCCAGGTCGACGACCTCCGCCAGCTCGATCAACTCCTTCCGAAGAACGACCTTGCCGCGCGTGATTCGGGAAACGTCCAGCAGGTCGTCAACCATGCGTGTCATGTACTTGATCTGGTCTTCGATCACGTCGATCGACCAATCGAAGTTAGGGCCGGCCGGTCCCTCCACTCTCATGATTTGTGTTGCGTTGCTGATGGGTGCAAGTGGGTTTCGCAGCTCGTGAGCAAGCATGGCGAGAAACTGGTCCTTGCGCTGGTCGGCTTCCTTGAGTGCGTCCTCCATTCGTTTAAGTGCGTCAATATCAGTTACGACCGCCCCCGCGCCAAGGAGGGTCCCATCCTCCTTTTTTACCGGATAGTAGCTGCAAAGCCAGTACCTGGGCTGATTGGGCAGCTTATGGGTCGCTCCCCTGACTTCCTTGTTCACGATGCTCTGACCCGACTGGAACACGTGATGTAACGCATCCGAGACTTCCGACGGCATGAGAGGGAGGACCTCATCGAGCGTGCGCCCGAGGTGGGCTTCGATCGGAAGACCGTTGATCTCGGCGAGGGCGGGGTTGAGGCGCAAGTATCGCAGGTCTCGGTCGAAGAAGCCCAGGCCGACGGGCGCGTTATCGAGCAGCGAATTCAAGAGCGCGCGTTCGGCTTCCAGCTCCTTGAGCAGTCGGGTGCGTTCCTCGATGGATCTCTTATACTCGGAAATGTCCCTGACGATCCCAGTGAAGATCCGCCGGAGCCCCAGCCGGGTTTCGCTCAGGGCCAGCTCCATGGGAAATGTGGAACCGTCCTTGTGGCGCCCCTGGACCTCGGTAATTGTGCCCACAATCTTCTTAAGTCCCGGACTAACGGAGCTCACCACGGGAACTTGTTGCTCGATCCGCTCGGGGTCGGCGACCAGTCGGTCGATGTTTTGACCCACGGCTTCGTTGTGTTCGAACCCGAAGATTCGTACCGCGGCCGTATTGATCGACTCGACCGTCCCACGCTCGTCGATCGTGATGATGCCATCGACAGCGGTGTCGACGATGGCCTTCAGTCGCACAGCGGCCTCGCGCACCGCTTCCTCGGCTTTTTTGCGCTCGGTGATGTCGCGCCGATTTTGGTGAATCCGCGAAGCCGGTTTCCCTCATCGAAGATGGGGGTCAAGACTCCGCTGGCGAAGAATCGTGTACCGTCCTTACGTTGGTGCCACCGCTCGTCGCTCGAACGCCCCTTAGCGGCGGCCGTCGCAATTTCCCGCTGCGGGATTCCACCATCTTGATCGTCCTCGGTGAACAACATCGCGAAGTTCTGACCGAGGACTTCTGGCTCGGAATAGCCGAAGAGGTGCTCAGCGCCGGGTTCCAACTGACAACGCTTCCCTGGGGATCAATTGTGAAGATTGCGAAATCCTTCACGCTCTCCACCATCAGCCGCAGGTAGACCTCGGCCTCGCGATACGCTTGCTCGACTCGTTTACGCTGGGCAATTTCATGTTCGAGCTCCTGGCGTCTTGCCTCGTGCTCCCTGGCGACGATCCTCAGCCCGGCCAGTTCGCGCTCGGAACGGACCTGGTTGAGCACCCGGTCCACGATTGGCTCGAGGTGGTCGAGGAGGTTTTGCGTATTGGGGACGAAGTCACGCACGCCAGCCCGATGCGCCTCGACTAACAGGTTTTCGTCTAATTGTCCGACCAGCAGGATGGCCGGGACCTGGTAGCCAGCGTCCTTGACCTGCCGGTAGAACTCAAGTCCGCTCAGTCCCGATGAAAGCCTTTGGTCGAGCAGGAACAGGTCGACGCCCCCGTCAGCAACTTTGCGCAAGCCTTCGTCGCCTGTCGTGACCGCGAGCACGACATGGCCAGCCCGCTCCAGGTGAAGCTGCACCGAGTGAGCGACGCCCTCATCGTTCCCCACCAGAAGTATTGTTGCCTTGGCCTGCGATCGCATGCCGATTCGGTCCTCCACACGATCATTATAGATAGATCCAACGGTCCTGGCCTGGCGTTAATGAAACCGCCACGGAAATCATCGGCGCTAGCATTTACACAGTGATAAAATCATGACTTCACCGTCTGGAGAAAACAAATCTCGGTGCTCAACCGGCGCTTCGGAGACAGCAACCTTTGGGCCAAAACGATTGGCACGTCATTTGCGGTGTGCCTTTTGATGTCGAGCAACGCGGCGGGTCGATCGGTGCCATGTGCGACCCTGTCGTTGATTTTCGCTCGGGGCCACGCGAGTTGGTGGAGTATACGTCCTGGGGCCCGGGCGATCCGTTACGATCTAGAAATGGGCACTGTTTCGCGCGTTGGGAGACCAGTCGGAGTTTAATGGGCGCCGCTCCTCCGCGTTCCTGAACCCCGATTTCGCAAAGTGTCGTGTGCGCGCGGGCTATGACGCATTCACTGGGTTTGAGAAACCGTGGCCATCGTTGGCAAACCAAGAGGGCGCGAGATGCTCACTAAGACGAAGCCGGTCGGAATGGGCGCAGTTTGGCGTGAGAGTGGAACTTCGTTTCGGGTCTGGGCGCTCCATGCAGACAAGGTGGTCGTTGTCGGTTCCTTTAACGATTGGGACCGCAATCGTCATGCCATGAAGGCAGAGGAGAATGGTTACTGGTGGGTCGATGTTCCCGAGGCGAAGCGGGGAGACGAGTACCGCTTTTTGCTCTCGACGCCTGCGGGTGAGCTTTCGAGGATTGATCCCTACGCGCGGGAGGTGACGAATTCCGTCGGCAACGGCGTGGTTTACGACCCGGACTTCGACTGGGAGGGCGATAAGTTTTCGATCAACGCCTGGAATGAGCTGGTGATCTACGAGCTGCATATCGGCACATTTCACGTGGTCAACCCCGGCGCGGGACGGGCCCGGCACTTTTGAGTCGGCGACCCAACAGTTGGGCCGACTCAAAAAGTTGGGCGTCAACGCAGTTGAGATCATGCCTGTCGCCGAGTTTGCCGGCGACCGATCCTGGGGTTACAACCCGGCGATATCTTCGCGGTCGAGCGGGCGTACGGGGTCCGAGGGCCCTCAAGTCCTTGATCAAGGAGTGCCACCGACTGGGATTGGCCGTGATTCTCGACGTCGTCTACAACCACTTCGGTCCCGGGGACCTGCATTTGTGGCGGTTCGACGGCTGGACGGAAAACGACGGAGGAGGCATTTACTTTTACAACGATTGGAAGGCTGAGACGCCCTGGGGGCACAACCGTCCAGACTACGGCCGTGGCGAAGTACGACAGTTCATCCGCGACAATGCTTTGATGTGGCTGGACGAGTATCATGTCGACGGACTGCGTTATGACGCCACAATTTACATCCGAACGATCCACGGACCCGGCGATCGGGACCTTCCCGAGGGTTGGGGTTTGCTCCAATGGATCAACGGCGACATCCGAGAGCGGTTCCCCGGTCGAATCATCATCGCTGAGGATTTGCAGGATAACGAATGGCTCACCAAGGATATCGGGGCCGGAGGCATTGGATTCGGCGCACAGTGGGCTGCCAGCTTTGTGCACCGATCCGGCAGGCCGTCATCGGTCCCGGATGACAAGCAACGCTCGATGCACGCCGTTGCAGCCGCTATCACCCACCGTTTTAATGACGATGCGTTCCAGCGAGTTATCTACAGTGAGTCCCACGACGAGGTCGCCAATGGGAAAGCCCGGGTTTCCCTCAGTCAATGGGGTTGATTCCCAAGGTCTGGTCTCGCTCAGAAGCGGTCGACGTTGGCCGCCGCGTTGGTGTTAGAGCGCTTCCGGGCATTCCGATGTTGTTCCAGGGCCAGGAATTCCTCGAGGGCGACTGGTTCCGGGATACCGTGCCACTCGATTGGGATCAGAGCGATCAGTTTGGGGGTTGTCCTGATGT
>CAWAAW010000008.1:0-135867 GCA_963779785.1 uncultured Planctomycetota bacterium | reverse complement strand
AGGATCGTCAACAACGGTCTGGCGTTCATGATGAAGAAACCGAAGGTCTATAGCGTTGTCCGGTCCCGGGACATGCTCGCCTATACCGAGGAAAACCCGGTCTATGGGCTTTGCCTCACCGTCATGAAGCCGCCCCAGACGGCCGGGGACTGGGAAAACCAGAGCGTTGCTCCACTCCGGCATCTCGATCCCTGGTTGTTCTACGCAGGACCTTTTTGCTCCGACACAAAAATGATGCGCGAGGTCTGGGAGAACTGTCGCACGATCGAGTCGGAGGAGAAGGAGGGAAGGTGCTCCTCCGCTTCATCCACAACAACATCAACAACGGGCGAGGGGAAGTCACCTGCGACCAGAGCGCGGATTGGTTGCCAGTGCAGCACCGGGCGGGCGACGTGCGGGACGGCGAGTGGGTCGTGATCGTCGATCTGAGCACCGAATGGAAGAAGAGTTCAGGCGTCTGGTACCCGAGCCACTATGTCAAGACGGCCTATTGGAGCAACCGCAGACCCGTCAAGGAGCTCGATCTGACCGTCCGGAACCTGCGGGCCAACGGCGACGCCAATGTGCCGGAGTCCCTCTTCACCTTGAGCGGAATGAGGGTTCCCGATGGGACTCCGGGTCTCGACACGCGCAATGACTCGCCGCGGGGCTTGATCCTCGCCGGGGGCGTCGTGCGGCAGCCGCGGCCGGGAGAGGGGCCGATTCCAAAGACCGTCCAGCAAATTGAACGGGAGCAGGCCGAGGCGGCAGTCCCCAGCGGCGACCGGGGATTTTGCGGCCGGAAGCCGCGCGCGACGGAAACGCCAGGTAAGCGGAAGATTCCCTAGCCAATCATGAATATCTTTCCTTGCTCGACGAGTATGAGTCGGCGCACAAGGACGGCGAGAAAGCCATTGCCGAATCGAAGACCGAGCAAGAACAGCAAGCGGCGTTCCTGGCCCTTGGCCGGCTGGAATGGTCTTATGCGAGCCGGTTCCTGGCACTCGCGCAAAGTATCCGGGCGAACCCGTCGCGATCGATGCCCTGGGCGGGCTGGTGGCAAACCGGTTCACCCCGCCCGAGGCAGAGCAAGCCGCCGAAATCCTGATCCGCGACCATATCAAGAGCGACAAACTGATCTCGCTCTACCGCCAACTGGGACGGTCGTCCTCGCCCTGGTCCACAGCAGCCGAGCGACTCTTCCGCGCCGCCGCGGAATACGGCCCGACACCCGACGCCCGCGGCCGGGCATGCCTGAGCCTGGGTATCTCCTTGTCAATCGGGCCGGCGATCTCCGCAAGCTGCGAGGGCCGGATCCCGACCCGCTCATGAAGGTTGAGGAGCTCGCAAGGTCCGGCGGTCGAGAGCCGGTCATACGGTCCGACGAAGACCCCGATGCCTTGAGCAAGGAGGCGGAGCGGTTTTTCGACCGCGTGGTCGAGCAGTATGCGGGCATCGCGGGCAAGAGCGGCAAGCTCGGCGAGGCGGCCGAAAAAGAGCTTTTCCGGCTGCGTCAGCTCGCCGTGGGAAGGCCCGCTCCGGACGTCGAGGGCGAAGACGTCGACGGCAAGCACTTTCGTCTGAGCGATTATCGTGGGAAAGTCGTGGTCTTGACGTTTTCCGGCAACTGGTGCGGCCCCTGCCGCGCCATGTACCCCCATGAGCGACAACTCGTCGAGCGCATGAAAGGCCGGCCGTTTGAACTCCTGAGCGTCAACACCGACGAAGACAAGGCGACGCTCCGGAAGTCACTCGCCTCTGGCGAGATCACCTGGCGCTGCTGGTGGGAGGGGGGCCAGGAGCGGCCGAACTGCGTCCGATGGCAACAGGACTCTTTCCCGATGGTCTATGTCATTGACTCCGAAGGCGTCATCCGTGCGAAGGACGTCAGGGGCAAGGCGATGGACGCGGCGGTTGACCCACTCGTGGGCCAGCTCGAGTCGCGGACCAAGGCGACACCGTAGGCCAGGGATTTTCTCAAGGAAAGATACTCCTCTTACAACCTCGAGTACCGTTTGATAGGATGAGGTTCCTGGAACGCCACCGCCGAGGGGCCGTCCCCGAGAGGCTCACGGCGGCATGTCTGAAGGGTCCTCGGCCTTGGGACTGGTTGTTGCGACCCGCGATCCAATCCGCTTCACGATCAATCGGATTCCGTAGCGGAAAGGCTGGCGCGTTCACCATGCGCACCGAACAAGATCTGTTCACCGAAGAGCGGTCGATGGTCACCATGAGTCTCGGTGATCACATCGAGGAGTTACGTCGTCGCCTGGCCCTGGCATTGTTGGGGCTGGTCGTCGGGGTCGTCGTCACGCTGATCCCACCGCTCAACCTGGGACGCCAGGTCGTTCGGCAGATGCAGGAGCCCGCGCAGCGGACTCTGGCCGCTTTCTACGCCAAGCAGACTGCGGAGAGAGCGGCGGCTGCCGATGAGGCCGGCACCTACACGGCGATCCCCGCACGGATATCGGCCGATGCGGTCGCTCGAGCCGCCCGCGAGGTTTTTCCCGACTTGCCCACCCCCTCCGTCGACGCCTTGGAGGGCCGCTACGTCGATGTGCCGCTGGAGCTGAAGGATTCCCATCTCATGACCGCGGTCAATGACAACGTCGAGCGAGACGACAACTTGATCGCCCTTGGCCCGATGGAGCCGGCCATGATCTTCTTCAAGGTCTGCACGGTTACCGGGTTGGTTCTGGCCAGTCCCTGGGTTTTCTATCAGGTCTGGGCCTTCATTGCCGCGGGGCTTTACCGGCACGAGCGGGCCTATTTGTACAAGTTCCTGCCATACTCGCTCGGCTTATTCCTCGCGGGCGTCTTTCTTTGCTTCTTCGCGGTTCTGCCGCTGACGCTCCGGTTTCTGCTCGAATTCAACGTCTGGCTCGGGGTCACGCCCATGCTGCGGCTCAGCGAGTGGATGGGCTTCGCGACGATACTCCCGTTGGTTTTCGGGCTCTGCTTCCAGACGCCCCTGGTGATGCTCTTCCTCTCAATAATTGGGATCTTCACGGCCGCGGACTATCGCTCGAAGCGCCGGATTGCCTTCCTGATCATCGCCATTGTGGCCATGATCCTGACACCGGGGCCTGACGCATCGAGCATGCTACTCCTCAGCATTCCCATGGTCGTCCTCTATGAGCTGGGTATCCTGGTGGTCGTGAAGTCGAACGTGCCGGCTCAACCATAACCCCGAGCGGATCACGGACCCTTCAGATCGACAGCCTTCGGTCGTTCGACGGACTGCTTCGACATCTGGGGGTCGATTTGGGGTAGAGTGTCGTCGGCCACCTTTTGAGAGACGAGGTTCGAGTCGTTACTGTGAAACTAGCCGAAGCGGCCAGATCAGACCAAGGGAATTCTCCCATGCGAACCGAACCACCCACCCAGACGCCGAAACTTCCGAGGCGAAATCGCTGGCGATTGAGGATTTTGCTCGCCATGAACGCGTTGGTCGCCATCCTTTTTGTGATCTCCCGGCTCGAGCCGACCCAGGTCAAGTCGCTTGGCCCTGCAGGTCAGTACGT
Organism: uncultured Planctomycetota bacterium; assembly: GCA_963779785.1. Classification (GTDB taxonomy): domain Bacteria; phylum Planctomycetota; class Planctomycetia; order Isosphaerales; family Isosphaeraceae; genus CAVRFS01. Next base: position 132,364 of record CAWAAW010000008.1, on the reverse strand, counting down.
CTACGACCTGATCAATCCGCCCGCTGTGCCGGAAATCAGTAGCTTCGGTACAGCGTCTCATGGCCGATGTGAAGGCGCTCGGGGGTGAAGCCCATGTCATGCAACGGTCCCGACGATTCCTCGGCTTACTCGGTACAACCGAAGAGTTTTTCATCGGATTTACCGGGCGGATTTCGACGACCAGGCGCTCGAACGATTCGTGAAACAGTACGGCGACCACATCTGGGGGCTCGACCTTCGGCACACAAGGTTACCGACGACGGGCTTCGACACTTGGAAGGGCTTTCTCAACTCCAACAGCTCACTCTTGGCAACGACGACTTGAGGCATTTTCCCAACCTCAATAGACCGATCAGCCCCATTACCGACGCGGGCCTGATTCACCTGAAGGGACTCAACCGGCTGATGAACCTCCACCTCGACGGCCTGCCCATCACCGATGCCGGGCTCGACGCGCTGAAGGAACTGCCGGCCCTGGGTGGGCTGTCCCTCAGTCGGACCAAGGTCAACGGCCCTGGCCTGGCCCGGTTGAAGTCGCTGCCCATGCTGGGCGGTCTCAACCTCGACGAAAGTGAGATCAACGACGACGGCCTCCGCTTCCTGACCGGCGCATCGAACCTCCAAGTCCTTTCGCTCAACGGAGTGCGCCTGACAGGCAAAGGTTTGAATACCCTCAACGCCCTGCCTCGACTCATGCAACTGAAGATCACGGCTGTGGGCTTCTCGACGAAGAGGTGATGGACCTTTCCAAGAGCAAGCCAATGTTGAAAATCGAGCGACGTTGAGAGGCAAGTGAAAAGCTTCCAGTCCTCTCAGACCCGCATCCGCAGCCCAAGGCGAGCCAACAGACCCGTCAAGACGCAGATGAACAACGCCATCCCCAGCGAGCCGCCTACGACAACGTAGGGATTCTCCGCCTGTTTATAGGCGAGCAACGGGCTAGCCAGTCCGGCCAAGTAAATCAGGCCGACGGTGATCGGGTGCAGAAAATAGGCGACCAGCGGATTGGCACCGGCCGGGCGAACGACAATATCCCATCCGTGGATCCCGGCCACGTCCATGATCCAGATAGAGAATCATCCAGACCGAGCACGTCAACGCGGCGCACCACAGACACCAGGTGGGTGTGGCGGCGATCTTGTTGATCCCCTCGAACGTGTCGGTCAGAAAGCCGGCCACCAGCAGGCCAATCACAAAAGTCAACGCCCAGCGGAGCCGGTCGCGATGCGTGTTGACGTCGCTGTCGCGCCGGAGGATGCTTCCCAGCAGACAGCCCGCCATCGTGATCGCGGCGAGCGAGCCGGTTGCGTCACCCAGACCGACAAACTGATTGAGGTAATCGATCGCAGTTGCCAGCATCTTGAATACGGGCGCCGACCAGCCGAGCCAGGTCTTGTGCGTCCAGCCGCGTGAATAGACCACCGCGCTGCATGGCGAGGTGGAGGAGAATCAAGCTTGCCAGAGCACCCGTCAACCACTCGCGACGATGTCCCAAGATGAGCCAGAGGATCGAGACGGTAAGATACGCCCAGCCGATCAAGCCAAGGATTCCCCACCACTCGGTCCGGAACCAGACCCACCCCTCGAACAAGCCCAGGAACGGCAACTCGGTCGCGTGCGGCTCGCCGCGGAAGATCGCCAGTAGCACGAGCAGCCCAGCGACTCCGAGGCCCTTTACGCCCAAAAGAAAACTCCGCCACCTTCCGCTCTCTTGCGGGACGGCGATCCACGCACAGATCAATCCGATAAACGCGAGCGTCTCCCACATCGGGCCGCCGAGTCTTTGATCTCGCTCACCGTTGAGTTGAACGAGGCCCATGAACAGCAATGCCAGGGTGCGGGTCAGGATATGCCCGAGCTGAGCCCAGGTGCTCCTCGAGTTTCGACCTCGCTCGAACGCGAGCGGGATCGAAACTCCAACGATGAACAAGAATGCGGGAAACACCACGTCGGCGAGTGTCATTCCATCGGCGTTCGAAGGCTGAATATGGTGCATCCACGAAGGTGCGCCTGGACCGAGGTCGTTGACGAAGATCATCAAGAAGATGGTCAATCCGCGCAAGGCGTCCACCGACGCAACGCGTGCATCAACGCCAGGCGGGTGCGGCTGGGGATCGGAAAGATCGTTCGCGAGAACATCTGGACTGCTAATCGTCTGTGGCGCTCAATTCGTTTTACCCACCATATCCTCGGGACGAACCCATGCATCGAACTCTTCGGCCTTGACCAGCCCGAGCTCGAGGGCCGACTCGCGGAGCGTGATGCCCTTCTCATGGGCGTGCTTGGCGATCTTGGCCGCGTTGTCGTAGCCGATGTGGGGATTGAGGGCGGTCACCAGCATCAATGAGCGCTTCAAGAGGTCGTCGATCCGCTCGCGGTTGGGCTCGATGCCGGTCGCGCAGTGGTCGTTGAAGCTGACGCACACGTCGGCCAGCAGGCGGACGCTCCGCAGGAAGTTGTCGATGATCAGCGGCTTCATGACGTTCAGCTCGAAGTTGCCGAGCGCGCCGCCCATGTTGATCGCGACGTCGTTGCCCATGACCTGGCTGGCGACCATGGTCATCGCCTCGCTCTGGGTCGGGTTGACCTTTCCCGGCATGATCGAGCTGCCCGGCTCGTTTTCCGGAATCGAGATCTCGCCCAGGCCGCTCCGCGGGCCCGAGGCCAGCCAGCGCACGTCGTTGGCGATCTTCATCAGCGAGGCCGCCAGCGTCTTGAGCGCTCCGTGAGCAAAAAGCAGAGCGTCGTGTCCCGAGAGAGCCTCGAACTTGTTGGGGGCCGTGACGAACGGGTACCCGGTCAGCCTGGCCAGCTCGGCCGGCCACGCGAACGGCGAACTCGGGGTGTGCGTTCAAGCCCGTGCCGACCGCCGTGCCGCCCAGGGCCAGCTCACACAGGTGCGGGATCGATTCCTCGACGTGCTTGAGCCCGTTGTCCAGAAGCTGGACCCAGCCGGAGATCTCCTGGCCGAGCGTGAGCGGCGTCGCGTCCATCAAGTGCGTCCGCCCGATCTTGACGAGCTCGCGAAACGCCTCGGCCTTCTTGGCCAGCGTGTCGCGCAGCACTCGGACCGACGGGATCAACCGGCCGCGAAGCGCCTCGACGGCGGCGACGTGCATGGCGGTCGGAAACACGTCGTTCGACGATTGGCCCATGTTGACCTGATCGTTGGGATGGACCTTCCGCTCCATTCCGCGCTCGCCGCCCAGCAATTCGCTGGCGCGGTTGGCGATCACCTCGTTCACGTTCATGTTGGTCTGCGTACCGCTGCCGGTCTGCCAGACGACCAGCGGAAACTCGGCGTCGTGTCGCCCGGCGATCACCTCGTCGGCGGCCGCGATGATCGCCTCGGCCGATCGCGGGATCCTTGAACTTTCCCAGGTCCAGGTTCACCTGGGCCGACGCGCGCTTCACCAGGGCCAGCGCCTGGATCAAGGCGAGCGGCATCCGATCCTCGCCGATCTTGAAGTTCTCCAGCGAGCGCTGGGTCTGCGCACCCCAGAGCCGGTCGGCCGGAACCTTCATTTCGCCCATCGTGTCGGTTTCGATGCGGAATTGGCTTTGTCATGGTTCTTCTGCTCTGAATGGCCTCGTGCTCCAGGACACGTCTCGCCGACCGAACGCCACATTCAGGATATCGACTTGCCAACTCGGATGCATCGGAGAACTCACTCGGAGCACGCGATTGGCAAAGTTTCCGGCCGGCACAGCCGGCTACTTGCCGATGCAGAAGCGGCTGAAGATCCGATCGAGGATGTCGTCGGTGACGACCGCGCCGACGACCCTGCCGAGCTCGTCGACCGCCAGTCGCAAATCGACGGCGACCAGCTCATCGCCCCCGCCGCCGAGCAAAGCTTCCGACGCCGACCGCAAGGCCGCCTCGGCGCCGAGTCAGGCTGCCTCGACATCGCGCGGCCGTCCCGGCCGGAGGTTCCCTCGGCGTCTTGGTCCCGAATGGTCGCCGCGATCGCCGAGCGCAGCGTCTCGAGACCAGCACCCGTGGCCGCACTGGTCACGATCATCGCTGTCGCACTCGCGATCGATGGATCGGGCATTCCTCGGTCGCACTGGGTCCAGACAGTTCAACGCTGGGACGTTCGGGCTCGCTTCGCGAGGCCCGTTCCGTCATCGCTCAGCTCGATCGATCGGCAAACGAGCAGGAGGTCGGCTCGGTCGGCCTCCTGGACACGCAGGGCCTGCGCCTGGTCGGCAATGGTATCGCCGGGCACTTCGATCCCGGCGGTATCGACCAGCTCGACGGTCAGCCCATCGCAATCGACATAAGGCCGTCAAGTAGTCGCGAGTTGTGCCGGCCTGGGGCGAGACGATCGCCTGATCGCGTTCCAGCAGGGCATTGAACAGCCGGCTCTTGCCCACGTTGGGAGGGCCAACCAGGACGACGCGCGGATAGCCTTCGGGGCGGTCGCGATCGCTGAGCCGCTGGGCGAGCGACCGCAGCTCGGCGGCCGAGCCGGCCAGCTCGTCCGCCAGTGCCGCGCGGCCCAGCGGATCGACGTCCGGCTCCTCGGTAAAATCCAGGTTCGCTTCCAGCTGGGCGAGCACGTCGAGCAAGCGATCGCGCAGCGCCAGGATCGGGCCGGAAAGCCCGCCGGCCAGTTGCTCGAGGGCCGCTTCGAGCTGCGCCTGGTTACGAGCGTCGATGACGCCGAGCACCGCCTCGGCACGTGTCAGATCGATCCGGCCGGAAAGGAACGCCCGCAGCGTGAATTCACCCGGCTCGGCGAGGCGCGCGCCTCGGCCAGGCAGTGGGCCAGCACCAAGCTCACCAAGCGGGGTCGAGCCCGGCAGATGAATCTCGGCGACGTTCTGGCCGGTGTAAGTCCGCGGTGCCGGCCAGAGCGCCAGCATCACCGGCAGGAGCGGCCGCAGACCCGTCGACTCGCATCGAGCCCGCGCGGACGACCGCGCGTCGGAGTGGAACGTCCTCGACCCGGTCAGCGAATGAAGCTCTGGAGCGCGATCGACAACGCCTCGGGCCCGGAGAGCCGGACGATCCCGCGAAGCCCCGGCCCGCGCGGGCTGGCCACGGCCGCGATCGTATCGTTGGGGTCGAGCGCGACGGGCATCGTTTTCGCGCCTCAGGGGCAGCCCGGCTCGGGTTAGCGTTTCCTCGGCTTGGGTCTGGGCCGGTTCGGGGTCACGGCGCTCCTTCGTCTTTCTCCTCGACTTCCTCGGTGATCTTGCGGTAAGTCGAGTCCTTGCGGGCCTCGTCGAAGACGCGATCCCAGAACTGGGCGAACCGGCCGGGGGGCTTGGCCGGACGCGCCATTGCCGCCGGGTCCTCCCTTGCCGCCGCCACCGCGCGGCCGGAACCCTTCTCGTCGCCCCGTCTTGATCCGACTTGCCCGTGCCGCCGGCAAGTTGGGCATGGGTCATCTTGGGCAAAAGCAGTCGTTCGCAGATCGCCCAGGTACTGCTCGTGATGAAGTAAAGTCCCAGCCCAGAGGGAACCTTGTAAAACATCACGCCCATGAAGATCATCATGTACTTCATCATCTTTTGCTGCCTTTCGGCCTCGGGCGTCGTGGCCGGCGGCGAGAACAGCTTGGTCTGCACCAGCATCAAGGCCACGACCACGAACGGCAGCACGTTGAACCAGTTGCCCAGGAAGGAGGTTACGATCGGAATCTCGAAGGGCACGTGAAACAACATGTCGGGCGCGGACAGGTCGCGGATCCACAAGAAACGTCGCGTGCCGTAAGGGGAAACTCGTGTTGAGCGCCTGCCAGAGCCCGACAAAAATCGGCAGTTGGATCAGGGCCGGCAAACAGCCGCCGACCGGATTCACTCCTTGTCTCTTGTAAAGCGCGAACTGCTCGCGGGTCAGCTTTTCCTTGTCGTCCTTGTATTTTTCCTGGAGTTCCTTGAGCTGGGGCTGAAGCATCTGCATCTTCTGGGCCGCCAGCGCCTGCTTGCGGCCGAGCGGGAACATGATCCCGCGCACCAGCAGCGTCAGCAGGATGATCGCGATGCCGTAATTCCCCGCCTTGCCACCGAAGAGACGAGAAAAGCGAACCGTCAAATCGTAGGTGAATGCCAGCGTCGGAGTGATCACGTACCGAGCCAGTTACGGCGCGAGCGGGATCCATGGTTCTTGCGGTAGCTCGCCAGCCCCTCGGCGTGATACGGCTCGAGCGCCTTCGTCGGTCTTGGGACCGGCAAAGACTCGGTAGGTGTGCTCGACCGCGACGTTCGGGCCGACCTTGATCGGCCTGGACGTGATGCGAACCCCCACGTCGGATTTCTGAGGGGCGTCTTTCATCCTTCTTGAGCAGCAGTGCGATCGTCTTGCTGTCCCAGCGGTCTTCCTTGCCGGTCGGTGTGCTTCGCCGGCTCGACAAGAATGGCGAAATACTGGTTCTCGACGCCGGCGAAGTCCAGCGGCAACGTTGTATTGTCGATCAGCTTCGGTCGCCGAGGCAATGTCGCTGGCCGCGTGTGAGTCGATCTCGATCTTCGTTCCCGTTGACCTGGCCGAAGACCACGTCGCGGAACGTGCCGGTGTACCACTCGCCTTCGATGGGAATGCCGTGCGGCCCGAGCAGGTTGTAGACTGACCGACCGTTCTTTATCGGGGCTCTCGAACCGGAGCGTGACTTCGAGCCCGTCGGTGTTGGGAAACAGGCGGAAGGTCTTGGTCACGACCACGCCGTTGGCGGCCTTGGTTCGAAAGACGATGGCCTGACCCATGATTTCCGCGTTGGTGATCGGGTCCGTTCCCGTGACAGAGCGGACGATCTTGTGGTTCTCGTCGCGCACGACTTCCCAGAGGACCGAATCGAGCATGTCCTCGGCCTCGGCCGCGGCCGTCCTGAGCGCGGCATCTTCCTCCTTCGGCTCGTCGGCGCCAGCGGGCTGGACGGCGGCGTCACCCTGGCTGAAAGTCACGGCAAGCGAAGGGGGCCGGGCGTGCTCACCCGGCCCGAATGGTCGATCATTACTCATCAACGTCAGCGGCTGCCGGACCGGCTGCCCGATCTTGAACTCCGCCTTGTACTGAGAGGACGCAACCGACTCGATCCCAGCTCCCTTCTGGGTGAGCTGGACCTCGAGACGATACCCGGACGGCGATTGATCGATGAGCGAGCCGAGCACGAGCGCTGCCTCTTGCTCCACCGCGACCTGGGGTTCGTTTACCGCCTTGGTGATCCCTAGCTCGGCTCCATTCTTGGCGACATCGGTCGGCTGGCCGGCGCCCGGTTTGGCCGTGGGCTCTTTTGTTCCCGGCTCTGGGGCCTTGGCGAGCTCGGGTTCTGCGGCCTTGTCCTTGTCAGCGGCGACCTGGGCGGGCGGGACGACGGGCGCCTTTTGCCGGCCACGTCGATACCGGCTAGCTTCATCACACTGGGAAGCGCCATCAACCAGGCAAAGCTGAGAACCAAGAAGACGATGTACCGTTTGTCGTTAGTCATATTGCGGCGACCCTGGCACCAGAGCGAAGCGTATATCGGCTTGCGGCGATCGACGTGTCTCGGGTCGAATCACACGCATCGTTGATTCCAGCAACGTGTCAGCCCAAAAGGGACGTGAGCCGAAGGCCCGTCCCCACCTGGCGGGATCCCAATCATGGGACGACAAGAACGCGAATCCTCGCTGGGACGGTCCATCGCAGCAGTGGACAGGCGTTCTGGCAAGCCGTTTCGCTTTCCTGCATAAGCACACGAGCCTATCGTCCTTGTCGGAGCCGATCGCCCAGGAACGGTTCGAGCTCGGGAACGGAGTAGATCTTCTTGATCGTGGTCTCAAAATCGTAAGGGAGACGGCGGTAGGTGATCTTGGGTGCGCGAACCAAGGAGGGCCGCTCGGTGTCGTCAGGGGCTGTGTCTTCGGCCAGGCCGTCTTCAAGGATCACATAGCAGGCCCGGTTGTCCCCGTCACGCGGCTGTCCCACCGAGCCGACGTTGACCAGCAGTTTCCCCTCGCCCAGACTATACTCCAGGTCGACCTCATCGGGCGCAAAGAACTGAAAACTCTCGGTGAAGATCCCGGGAACATGAGTATGGCCCTGAAAACAGTATCGCCCGACAAGCTGAAACAGACGTTCCATCTTGCGATGATTGTAGATATCCTCGGGAAAAATATATTCGCTCAACGGGTTGCGTGGCGAGCCGTGCACGAACAGGTACGATCCGAATCCGATGGGACCGCGGAAGCTCACCCAGGAATTCCCAGCGGCGCTCGTTGTTGATCCGATCGCTCGGACATTCGAGCTGCTCGCGCGTCCAGAAAATCGCGCGCTCGGCACCGATGTTGAACCCGTCCGGGTCGAACATCGCCCCTTGGTCGTGATTGCCGAGCAAGGTAATCTTGCAATCCTCCCTGACTCGATCGATGCATTCCCGGGGATTCGGACCATAGCCGATGATGTCGCCCAGGCAGAAAATCTCGGTAATCCCCTGCGCCTTGATGTCCTCGAGCACCACCTCCAAGGCTTCCAGGTTCCCATGGATATCACTGATCAGAGCACGACGCACCGGGGGGAACCTCCGACCGGAAAGGGCCCGATCACGCACAACCGAGCCGGACTTCGGTGAATTTAGCCAGTTTTCGACCGCCGTGCTAGCCATACCTTAGTCTAATACTCACCTACAATATAGGATAGAGCGAAGAGGACCGGACGGTCAAGTCCACGACGTCATGGTGCCCGACCCGAATTGTGCGATCGTGCATGATCATCCTCGTGGTACAGGGCGCCCCGGCGGCGACGGGAGCGACGCGAGGTATCTCGGCATCAACGGTCACGGATCCCCCGAATCTTTCTGATTGTCGACTCAATATCATAAGGAAGCCGGCGATACGTGACGCTGGCCGCGCCGCCGCGGGCAAGCCGACCGGATTCAGCGTGGGCTTGGTCGTTGGCGAATCCATCATCAAGAATGACATAGCAGGCACGATTGTCCCCATCGCGGGGCTGTCCCACCGAGCCAACGTTGATTATCAGTTTACCCTCGCCCAAGCTGTACTCCAGGTTCGACCTGATCGGGCGCGAAGAACTGAAAATCCTCGGTGAAGATGCCAGGGATATGGGTATGCCCCTGAAAACAATACCGCTCAACAAGCGGGAACAATCGTTCCATTTTGCGATGATTGTAGATATCCTCGGGAAAAATATATTCGCTCAACGGGTTGCGCGGCGAGCCGTGGACGAACAGGTACGAGCCTAAACGATAGGAATGAGGAAGTTGTCTCAGGAATTCCCGTCGCCGTTCGTTGTTGATCCGATCGGTCGGGACACTCGAGCTCGCTCGCGCGTCCAGAAAATCGCGCGTTCGGCACCGATGTTGAACCCATCCGGGTCGAGCATCGCCCCTTGGTCGTGATTGCCGAGCAAGGTAACCTTGCAAATCTCTCTGACTCGATCGATGCATTCCCGCGGATTCGGGCCATAGCCGATGATATCGCCCAGACAGAAGATCTCGGTAATCCCCTGCACCTTGATGTCCGCGAGCACAACTTCCAGGGCTTCCAGGTTCCCGTGGATATCACTGATCAAAGCACGACGCATCGGTGGAAGCCTCCGGCCAGACAGCCGATCTGGGGTCGACCTCAATGCGGAACGAATCGGCTTGACCTCGAAAACCCCGCGATCAAACTTCCTTCAAAATAACCGCGGTTCCTCGTATAGTGCAATCGTGCATGATGAATTTGCTGGTATTGGACACATCGACCGAGCGAGCGGCCCTGGGTCTCTCAACCAGGGCGGGAAAGGTCTATACGTCGGCCTCCGAAGCCGGGCGCCGGCACGGACGCGACCTGATCCCGTGCGTGGCGGCCATCTTGGCTGAGGCGGGACTGAATGTCGGGCAGGTCGATGTGTTGGGGGTCGGTCTGGGTCCCGGCTCGTACACGGGGTTGCGGGTCGGCGTGATGGCGGCCAAGACGTTGGCGTACGTCACCGGGGCCGCCGTGGTCGGACTCGACAGCCTGGAGGCCGTTGCGCGCAACGCGCCGCCCGAGGCCTTGCGGATTTCGGTCATCGGCGACGCCCAGCGCGGCGATCTCTACGTGGCCGACTTCGTCCGCCCGGCACCCGGTGCGACACCGGTCCCGACTCAGCCGCACTCACATCGAACGGCTCTCCGACTGGCTCGCCGCGACTCGAGCCCGGCCAGTTGGTCCTGGGACCCGGCTTGAATTCGCCTCGAATCCGAGCCGCGATCCCGGCTGAACTGCTGCCTGGCAACCCCTCACTGAACCTTCCCGAGGGCAACGCCTTGATCGAGTTGGCCCGCGACATCTGGATCAGCGGCCGCCGTGACGATCCCTGGAGCCTCGAGCCCAACTACCTCCGCAAGAGCGCCGCCGAGGAAAAATGGGAGAGCGAGAAAAGTAGTGTTCAGTCTCAGAGAATCGACGAACATCGCTGGTTTTATAACACGGAACATCCGCACACTGAACACTGCATACTGAACATCCTGAACTCCGAACGCTAGTGACACTCATGTCGGCCACCGACCAAACCCGCACCAAGTCGGCCTATGGATTGCAGTGGAACCAGTTTCGGATCATCCGGCCCGACGAGGATCGCGTCACGTTCCGCAACCGGACGGGGCTCGACGATGCACGAGCTTCAGGACAAGGTCGTGCTGGATGCGGGATGCGGGATGGGGCGATATCTGCGGATCGCGGCGGAATCGCCCGCGAGCCTGATCGTCGGCCTGGATTTGAGCCTGGCTGTGGTCGCCGCGCGTGAGTTGACCTCGACGCTCGCGCGGGTCGCCGTTGTGCGCGGCGATTTGCTTAAACTTCCGCTTGCGGACCGGAAGTTTTGACCATATCTACTCTTTGGGAGTCCTCGACCACACGCCGGACCCCCGCGCGGCATTCCTGGGACTGGCTCGGCTCTTGAAACCAGGCGGCCGGATCGCAATTTGGGTCTATCCGCGCCAGCGCGCCGTGGTGGAATCGATCATGAACGCCCAGCGTGCGATCTCAACGCGTCTTCCTGTCGATTTGCTCCGAGTTCCTCTGCCGCCTGTCGAGCCCGGTCGGTGCCCTCAAGCGAAAACTGATGTCCAGCCGATGGCGGCCGGTCGAGCGACTCGGCGTGGCGCTCCATCTGGCAACGATCGGTGTCTCGATGCACCCCGACCACGAGGTTCGCATCTGCGATACTCTCGACTGGTACGCTCCCAAGTACCTTTCGCGCCACAACTTCGAAGAAGTTAAAGCTTGGTTCGTCGAGGCCGGTCTGGTTGACATCGTCGACCTGAGCCGAACGGCAGGTTTTCTACCATGAAGGACAGGGACATGGCATCAACATCGCGGGCCGCCGGCCAAGTGGCTGCGGCGAGCGCGAAGTCCCGCCATCGCCCTAGCGGAATCGCCGATTTGAATTGAGATGACTTGCCCGCCCGCCCGGTCTCTCTTTAAGATCGATGTTGCAGCACGGCGATCGCTCTGTTCATTTCCAGTCTACTGGTCGTTGATTCTGGTTGGTTGGTGGTCGCCAGATTGGTCGATCGCCACTGATTCGGCATCATCCATTATTGCGGTCGTTCTGAAGGGAGAATTTCCAAATGTCACGGTGGATCATCCTGTCGGTCGCCGTAATCGCCCTGACCGCGGTCACGACCTTCTTGATCCAGTATGTGCCCGACTCAAGCGAAGAGCTGCCTATCCGGTCGCCGCGACGACCGGCCCGCAGCCGAAGGTGGAGATCGACCAGGATGTGTCTTATCGCTTCGGCACCATGTCGCAGCAGACCGAAGGATCACATTCATGGAAAATCACGAACAAGGGAGAGGGTGATCTCGAGTTGTGGCTAGAGGGAAAGACGAGTTGTTCCTGCACGATCGCCTCGCTCAAGGACGGCAAGAAAGCCCAGGTCAAGCCAGGTGAGTCGACCACAATCGATCTGGAATGGAACACCAAGACCTTCGAGAACGACTACAGCCAGACCGCGACGATCGGAACCAACGACCCCAGCCGTCCCTCGTTCACACTCGCGGTCAAGGGGAAAGTCTTTCCTCCGGTGATCGTCATTCCGCCTCAGATGATTACTTTTGGCACGATCTCCAACGAAGATACCTCATCACCAGAGGGTCGCGGTCTTCTCGCCGGACCGGCCTGATATGAAAATCACGAGCGTCACCACTTCGCGGCCCGCGTTCTGATCGCGACCAAGGTTGTGCCGCTGACCGCCGAGGACCGCAAGCAGCTCAAGACCAAGTCCGGCTACAAGATCGATGTGGAAATCAAGCCGGGAATGCCGCTGGGCCAATTCCATGACGAGCTGGTGATCAAGACCGACCATCCCAAGCGGGCCGAGGTGAAAGTGTCGATCTCGGGAAACGTCAACGGGCCGATCACCGTCGTCCCCGAGCGGCTGCGGATGCCCAACGTGATTGGCTCGAACCGGAGGTTCCAAGAAGTCATGCTCATGGTCCGCGGCGGTAAGCCAACCGACTTCGAGGTTGTGCACAAGCCCGACAAGCTCGAGGTCGCGATCGCGCCTAACACCGATATACCCTCGATGAAAGGACGATACCGCGTGACCGTGAACAGTGCCGCCTGGTACCGCCCCCGGCTGGGTCAACGATACGATCATCCTCAAGACCGACCATCCGAAGGTCAGCGAGCTGAAGATCCCCGTCAATATTTTCGTCTCCAACTCAGGGGCCGGTTGAGACACCGATCTCCGGGCTGGCCGGTGCAAAACACCCGCCCATCCACAAGCAAGGCCGGCCCAATACCTCAATTCACAGGTATCTTCCGCTTAATGGGTTGTGTTTTCCGGCCCGACCGCCGGCCCAGCGCGGGTCACGGTTGGGCGACGCACTTTTTTTGACCGATCAGATTGGTCTTATCGCCGACCTTCAGGAAGGCTATAACTCGCCGTGCACCTTCAGTCCAGGCTGGACGGACGAACCCCGACTGTCTCAATCGAGGCCGAACGGGTGCGCGGGGAGGGCGGTGGCGTTCGGAGATTTTCCGCTTCCACTCAGCCGGCGAATCTCGGAAGAGGAATCCACGATCATGACTCGAATCGACTACCGCTCCTGGGCCACTGTCGGCCTGTTCGTGGCCGTTCTCGTCTTACGTGGGATGCTCGTCGTCGACAGACTCCTCCTCCTCGACCTCGTCACCAAAGAACACGGCCGACTCGTCCAACGGCACCGCCATCAATCCGCCGCCGTCCGGAACCGGCTCGAAATCGCAGAAGCTGCTCGCCAACCTGCGTGATCCCGCCGCCGTCCTGATCGTCTCAGGCGAGCGCGACGGTACATCGAACCGTGTGGCTGCACGGAGGGGCAAGAAGGCGGCTTGATTCGCCTCTACGACTTCGTCGAGCGGCTGCACCAACAGAAATGGCCGACCGCACTCATCGACCTGGGCAGCCTGACCAAGAACCCCTCGGAGCCCGCGGCGGCTTCGATCAGGCCAAGATCAAGTTCGATTACGCCATGAAGGCGCTGGCGCTGCTCAAATACAGCGCGGTCGCACTCTCCGCCGAGGATCTCAAGCTGGGCGTCGGCGAAGCGCTCGGATTTTCGACAACAGCCTGGGCGACGACCACCAAGATCGTCGTCGCCAACGTTCAACCCGAGACGGTCTACGAGCAAGATTTTCCTGACCAGCGTGGTCGTATCGGCCGGCCCGGTGAAGCTGGGCATCACTTCGGTGACCGACCCGGAAACCCTCGAGAAACTGACCGATCCCGACACGGGCGGCGCTCTTGCCGACGATCAAGCAGCCGGGCGACGTCTTGGCGGCCGTGTTTGCCGAGCTGGATGCCAAGAGTGATTATCAGGTGCTGATGGTCCAGGGGCCGCCCGAGCTGGCCAAACGGCTCGCCGAAGCCTATCCCGGCTTCGATATCGTCATCGCCACTTCGGAGTTCGACGATCCGATCAACCGCGACGGCGAGTCCTTGAACGGCGGGAATACCATGCTCGTTTCCGTCGGCAAAAGGGCAAGAAAGTCGGCGTTTTCGGCTTTTATCCCGACCAGACGAAACGTTTGAGTTATTATCTCGTCACGTCTGGGCACCAATTACGACGGACCCGCCACCGCCATGAAGGACCTGGTCCAGAAGGAATACCGCGATACTCTGAAGGACCTCCGGCGTGGTCGACAGCTTCCCTCGACGCGATTTTGTGAACGGCGCGCCCGGAGCCACCTTCGTCGGCGCCGAGACGTGCAAGATGTGCCACCCCAATACCTACATGAAATGGTCCACGACCAAGCACTTCCAGGCGTTCGACTCACTGCTGAAAGACGTCAAGCCGAACACCCAGTTCGACGCGGAATGCGTGAGTTGCCACACGACCGGATTCGAATACGACTCGGGCTGGCGGTCCCAAGCCCAGACTCCGTACCTGGCGGGCAATCAGTGTGAGAACTGTCACGGACCGGGCTCGGAGCACGCCGCCAAGCCGGACGATGCCGCCATCACGCAAGACGATCGCCCTCACCGCTGACCAGGCCGACAAGAACCTGCTCTGCATCCGCTGCCACGACGAGGAAAACTCGACCAAATTCGATTTCACCAAGTACTGGGGACAGATCGTCCACAAGGGCGCTGGATATGTACACCGACCCGGCGGTCCACCGTAGGAATCACACCGAAAGTTGCTCGCACTCCATCGACCACCGGCAAGAAATGAGCAATCGAACGAGAGGAAAGGAATCCCGAACCATGGGCGCGATCCGCTCCAACCAGCCAATTCGAAGTCCCAATCGCCCGCTCACGACTCGGACCAACGGCCGAGCGGCCTGGTGTCCCGGTATCGCCAGGACCATCAGCATCCCGTCAACCATTTCCTCCACGTCGGAGTTGGCTGGCCGTTGGCCGCGGTCGCGGTCATCCCGCTGCCGTTCCGGCCGTTCTGGTCGCTTGGACTGTTCCTGGCAGCCTACGCCATCATGTTTTTCGGCCACTTCGCCTTCGAGCGGAATCAGCCGACAGTTCTCAAGCATCCGAGTACCCCGTTCGTGATGGCGTACGACGTGATCCGCCGACTTTGCAGTGGCGTTGGTCCGCATGGCAATCCCGTCGCGTGTCCGCTGAGAACCAGACGGGCATCGAGTTACCGGCGGCCGTTGCGCAGGAGACATGAAGGGAACTCATGATGGCGACGCTGCACTCCGCCGACTACGCCTCCGCACTGGCGATCAAGCCGAGCGGGGAGTGTTAGCCCCTGTCTTCTCACCGCGAGACACTTCTGTTCACTCTCGCTCTTGACAGCCATTCGATTCGTTTCTAGGAAACTAAGCAACCGTGAGAATTGGTCCAGCAGGTGCCGGTCCAGAGTCCGCCGGAGCCAGCTCACGAGAATTCAGGACCAGACGGATGGCTTCGTCCGTGTCCAGTTGATCCTGTTAGGCAAGACATCTCCATTGGGCCGGGCCGTCGGCGAGCCCGCCTCCAGGGAGCTCGATCGATGGCCGATCCGATTAAGTACGAAGACTTCGCCAAGCTGGAGCTTCGGGTCGCCAAGGTACTGGAAGCGCGTCCGCATCCCAACGCCGATAAGCTGCTGCTCTTGCAGGTCGACCTGGGCGACCAACAGAAGCAGATTGTCGCGGGGATTCGTCTCCACTATACGCCCGAGCAGCTCGTCGGCAAGTTGATCGTGATCGTCAATAACCTCGAACCCGCGATGCTGCGCGGGGAGTCATCCAACGGGATGTTGCTGGCGGCGACCTCGGGCGAGAAAGTGATCCTGCTGACCGTGGACGATCCGAGCTGCGTGGTCGGGGCCAAGATCAAATAAACACCGCTGGCTGGCCCCAGGTCGTGGCGGTGAAGGGTATGCCGGGTGCGACGGGACCTTGGCGATTTCCAGACCCCTGCCGAACTGGTGGCCGAAGTCCTCGATACGCTGGGACCGATCGGCGCGCGCTGGCCTCGTGTCCTGGAGCCGACTTGTGGCCGAGGCCACTTCATCGACGGCATGCTCGCGCTTTCCAAGCCGCCGCGCGAGATTCTGGCCATCGAGATCCAGGAAAGCTCACTGCCAGGTCGGCGCGATCGCTGTCGATCGACCGCGGTCCGCGTGGCACCCGCGTGGAGATCACCCACGCCGACCTTTTCGACCTCGACCTGAATCGTGACCTGAACTGGCTCGAGGCGCGGCCCGCTGCTCGTCATCGGCAACCCACCGTGGGTCACGAATTCCGAGCTGGGAACCTTGGGGAGCCGCAGCCGGCCTCCCCGTCGCAATTTCAAGGGCCTGCGCGGCATCGAGGCGCGAACCGGGCGCCTCGAATTTCGACGCTGGCCGAGGCCGTCTGGTTCAAGCTGGTTTTCGAGCTGGCCGATCAAGCGCCCACCATCGCCATTCTGTGCAAGACGTCGGTGGCGCGAAGCCTGCTCCAGTTCGCGCACCGAGCCGGCTTACCCGTGATCGCCGCATCGATCCATCGGATCGATGCGGCCCGCTGGTTTGGCGCCGTCGTCGGGGCATGTCTGTTCCAGGTCACGCTGGGACCGGGGAGCCTTGCGACAAGGTCCCTGTTTTCTCCGAGCTGGGTCCGGCCAAGCCGGAATCGTTCCTGGGCTTCGCGCGTGGTTGGCTGATCGCCGATCATGCGGAATACGACGGCTGCTCGTTCGCCGACGGTGTTTGTCCCGTGACGTGGCGGCAAGGGATCAAGCATGACGCCGCCGCGGTCATGGAGTTGGTGCGCGATACCAGCACCGGCCAGGTTGCACAACGGGGCCGGCGAAATCGTTGACGTCGAGTCCGAGTTCGTCTATCCGCTGATCAAGGGAACCGATCTGAAGCGGCCGGTATCCGCCCGACCCGAGCGCGCCGTGGTCATCACGCAAAAGCGGATCGGCGACGACACAACGCATCTGAGCGGCAATGCGCCTCGCCTTTGGAGCTATCTGCGGGCACATGGCACACGGCTTGCAAACCGTAAGTCGTCGATCTATCGCGGCCAACCCCCCTTCGCTCTCTTCGGAGTTGGTCCGTACAGCTTCGCCCCGTTCAAAGTGGCGATTTCTGGAATGCACAAGACTCCAAGGTTCCATGCGGTGGGTACCAGCCGGGGCCAGCCCGTCATGTTCGATGACACCTGCTACTTCGTCGCCTGTTCCACCGCGGAGGAGGCCGCCGTCCTGTCCGCCCTGTGCAACGAGCCGACCACGCTCGCCTTGATTCGCTCGGCGAGCTTCCGCGACGCCAAACGCCCCGTCACGAAGGCGCTCCTCCAACGCATCGATCTCGGGGCCATCCTTGATCGAACCGACCGTGATTCGCTGCTGACCCGCGCGGCCGCCGTGCTTGTTGACGATCTGGCCACGCGGCCTGTCGAGCTGTTGTCCGAAGTCGTGGAGCGGATGAAACGCGATTTTTCACTGGCCCGATCAATGACCGTTGACCGATGACCAATGACTAATGACCGCACTTGAAATTGGCGCATTGAGGATCGCAGGGCCGGGTGAACGCATTTCGGGCCCGGGGACAAAGCATGCAACGGGAGACCAACATGAAAACCGTTCAATCGATAGCGATGTTGCTATTCTTGGCTCTACCGGGCTGCGACGCCATTCGGGCTGAGCAAAAGCGGGCCCCGGTACTTGGGGCGACCAAGACCCAGAACGTCCTCCTCGTGACGACCGACGGCATGCGCTGGCAGGAGATTTTCGGCGGAGCCGACGCGGCGCTCATGAACACGGAGCACGGCGGAGTGGTCGATGTCAGTTCTCTCAAGCGAGAATTCGACCGCGCGACGCCCGAGGATCGTCGCGAGGCTCTCATGCCCTTCGTCTGGAACGTCATCGCGAAAAAAGGGCAGCTTTACGGCAATGCCAACGCCGGCTGTGAGGTCAAGGTCACCAATGGCAGGAACTTCTCCTATCCCGGCTACAATGAGATATTCACCGGGGCGGCGGATCCTCGGATCGACAGCAACAACAAGGTCCCCAATGCGAACGTCACCGTGCTTGAATGGCTCAACCACCTGGACGGATTCCAGGACCGGGTCGCCGCGTTCGGTTCCTGGGACGTTTATCCGTACATCCTCAATCGCCCACGGAGCAAGCTGCCGATCGTGGCCGGTTGGGAGCGACTGCGCGGAGAACGACCCACGGATGAAGAGCAGATGCTCAATCGGTTGATCGCGCGGACACATCGAATTTGGCCCGACAACTGTTACGATTCATTCACGTTCAACGCGGCGCTCGAATACCTCAAGCGGCATCGTCCTCGCATGTTATACATCGGCATGGGTGAGACCGATGAATTTGGCCATGGTGGGCGTTACGATCATTACCTCCATTCCGCGCACGCGGTTGATGAGAACCTGCGAACGCTCTGGAATACGGTTCAGTCGCTCCCCGAGTACCGCAACAAAACCACAATGATCGTAACCACCGACCACGGCCGGGGTAACGCTCCTGACGAATGGAAGAGTCACGGCGAAAAAATCGGCGGGTCGGATCGGATCTGGATTGCCATCATCGGCCCGGATACTCCCGCGCTCGGGGAACGTATCAACATCGCCCCGGTGACCCAAAGCCAGATCGCCGCGACACTCGTTAGTGTTCTGGGCCTCGACTACCGCGACTTCTCGCCCAAGGCCGCTCCCCCCATCTCGAGCGCGTTGCCGCGAGGGTTGGTGAGTGAGTGACCGGCCGGCCCGGTCTCCGTCCGGGAACCACCGGATTGACATTGCGTGAGTCGCAGAATAAGTAGAGACGTGTCCGCGAGGGCGAGTCACCGCTCGGGCGCCCGAAGACGACCCTGCGGGTGCCCGGACGGCGTTCACGAAGAGTGCCTCGCCCTCCGAGACTCACGCAACTCGATCGAGACCGGCATTGGTCTCGGACGTCATCACACCCATTTGAGGAGCATCCCATGCAAGGTGATCGCGGAAAACGATTCGGGCTCGGGCTGCCGGGGTTGGTCGTCTCGGCCGTCCTGCTGTCCTTGATGGTTCCATCGGTCGGGCGCTCGCAATCCACGCCGTCGAGCTACGACCAGATCGCCCCAGTCCTGCTGGGCAAGGAGAGTTTCCAGGCCGTGATGGCCAAGGACAAGGCCGACAAGGAATCGGTCATGGCCCGCCAGAAGAAGCTGCTGGAGGAGCGCTACGACCTCACTCCGCGGCCCGACGCGAAGGTGACCATGTCCCGCGGCAAGCCGATCCAGGTCGGCCCGACCGCCAAGCTGCCGGAGGGAATGACCTGGGACCAACTGGCCGCGATGTCCAGCGAGGAGATCCGCGACAAGGGACTGTTCCCCAAGGGCTTTCTGCCCTTGCCCCACCCCAAGCACGAGGCCGGGGGCATGGTCTTCCCCCAGATGGAGATCAAGCTGCTGCCTCGGCTGGAACGCTTCGACCTCGATTTCGACCTGCCCGAGCACTTCCTGCCCGAGTTCCCGCCGGCCATCTACCTGACCTCGCGGTCCGACCTGGGCGACGTCTCGCAGGGCAAAGTCGTGACGGTGGACAACTTCCAGGAGATCTTCGCCGGCATCCTCAACGCCAAGGACCTGGAGGGCCTGCGTCTGCTGGTGACGCAATTCCCGCAGCAGCAGTTCAACGCCACCGCCGACCGCAAGACGACGCAGCCGATCGGCATGCAGGGCGTGGCCTGCTTCGATTGCCACGTCAACGGCCACACGTCGGCGGCGACCCACCTGGCGGGCGACATCCGGCCGCAGAGCCACCGCCGCCGCATCGACACGCCCAGCCTGCGCGGCGTGTACATCCAGCGGTTGTTCGGCTCGCAGCGGGCGCTCGAAGTCGATCGAGGACTTCACCGAGTTCGAGCAGCGGGCCGCCTACTTCGACGGCGACCCGGTGTCGGCGACGGCCAAGGGGGTCAACCCGCTCGAGCGGGGCAGCCAGGTCCACTTCATGGCGGAGTTCCAGGAGCTGCTCGACTTCCCGCCGGCTCCCGGCCTGAGCTGGGACGGCAAGCTCGACCCCAAGAAGTTCGCGGCGGATTCCCCGGAGATGAAGGGCCAGAAGCTCTTCTTCGGCAAGGCCCAGTGCGCAACCTGCCACCCGGCCCCGTTCTACACCGACAACCTGATGCACGACCTCAAGGTCGATCGCTTCTACAAGACGCAGACGATCAACGGCCTGGTGGCGACCTCGCAGGGGCCGATCAAGACCTTCCCGCTCCGCGGCATCAAGGAATCGCCACCGTACTTCCACGACGGCCGGCTGCTGACCCTGGAGGACACGGTCGAGTTCTTCAACCTGATCCTGGAGACGCAGTTGACCGGCGAGGAAAAGCAACAGTTGGTGGCATTCTTGCGTCAGTTGTAACGCACCCGGTTCCAGTGATCATGAGGTCGCTCAGCGACCTCATGATCACTTCTTTTGAGCATCGATCTTCGTCTTCGCATCGATGTCGGTCTTGCCTTTTTCGAGGTCCTTGCTTTTTTCAACGTCCTTGGTCTTGGCAACAACGATGTCCTTGGCTTTTTCATCGGCCTTGGCTGAGACGGAACTGCCTGGCGGCGTTCCTTCCGGCTTGTTTGCGCCGAAGTAGAATCCGAGAATCGTGCCGAAGACGCCCATCAGCACGGTGAGAATCTGCATTCCGTACTTGAACCGGTCCTCGGCGGTCAAGCCCGCTTGAAGGATCGCGGTGAGCGTGAGGATCAGGGCGATGATGATCGTCCCGACTCCGAACATGAGCGTGATCATTCCCCTGGCGAATTCCGTGTTGCCGATCTGGTCGCCCATGGTCCCCCACACGAACCACAGACTCCCCAGGACCACCAGCGACGTGAGAACTTGCGGCCAGCGCTCGCCAGAGAACGCCCACATGATCGCTTTGCCGAAAGTGGCGGCGGCTCTGGGGTTCACCGCGTTCAGTAGGTCTTGATAAGAATCGACTCGTGATTTGTGGATAGCCTCGGCGGCTTTCCGGTCCGCGGCCGCTCCTTGGCGGCGATCCTGGCCTGGTCGAGCGCCGAGCGTGCGGCGCTCTCATCCTGAAGCAGGGCCTTGACTCGTTCTCGGGCGGTCTGGTCGGCCGTTTCTCCCGGGCTCGCGACTTTGGCCTCCGCCTGTGCCCGCTCGTTCTGGGTATCCTTGAGCTTCTTCTCGGCCTGGCTGATTTCATCCTGGCTGTTCTTCTCCGCGGCGATACGCTTGGTCAACTCGGAATAGGCCTGGTCTCGACGCTCCGCGGTCCACTTCAAGAGATCCACAATCGCGTCTGGCGTGGCTGCGCTCACAACCGTATCTCCTTCTGGTCAAGCCGGGATGTTCCCACACAAGTTGTTCCAGCGAGTTGCTGGTTCACCAAACCGTGAACGACTCGGGCACGCCGTCTCATTATTCAAGATTTGATACCAGGCACCGAAGTCGGGAACAGGATTTGTTCGCAACGTCCAAACAACGTAGTGAACGAGGTACATGCGGTCAATGAACGAGTGCTCCGTTCTCGTTGATCGCTCCATTGCTGTAGGGCCAAGTCGTCGATGCTTCCGCGGACGCAATCGTAACAGATCACTCCTGATTGGTGACTCTCGATACCATTGGGGAGGCAATCCGATGTACGTAGACCTCTTGAACAGCTCGTCCGAGTTAAGCCTCCAATGCCTGTCCGCTCCGATGACCGGCTTTTCGGAATACTCGCCTCCGCAGAGCGAATACTTTCCCAAATAACTCCACCATAGGGCTGGGAATCTGCTCCGAGGGGACGGGCAAGAAGGGGGTCTTTGTTAAATGGATGCGAATAAGTATATCGCGCTCTTCTTTCTGTACGTAGTCTTTCCTCTGTGGTTGTTCGGTATGCTCTCACTTTGGCGATTCTACGGTTTCGTTTTGCCCCGGACGCTGAAAGCTTGGGCCGAAGAGAATGGCTACGTGTTCGAGCGGAAGCGGCAGCGCCCGTACTTTTTCGGCAACCCGTTCCCTCGGGAGTCACCCAATTCGCAAGATTTGAGAGCGATCTTCCATATCTCGGTCCGCGATAAAACCGGGCAGGTCAGGAAGGGGTGGCTGAGGCTCGGGAACCGCAAGTGGTTCGCCCTCTCGGTGAGTCGATGTCCCGTGGAGGTCAGATGGGACGATGCAGGCTCGCCTGTTAAATCAAAGCCCGCGGGAGTATTTGCGGACGACGCAGTGTGACTCAGCATTGCCTGACCGACGCGTCCGGGCCGTTGCCGTCCCACTGTCGTGGTGGGGGGATGGTGTGGGGGTGGGGCACGCCACCAGCCCTTGCAGCGCGGACGGGAAAGACGGTTTGATGGAGGGAGGTAACGGCATGAGGACACTCGAGGGGCTCCGTCGCCGGGGCCGGTCAATCCGATGCGTTGGTCGATCCGCAGCCAGATCTTGGTCCCCTTGATCGCCATCCAGGCCGTGGCGGTGGCGGCGATCGCGATCGCCACGGCAACGCTCGCCGCTCACCGGAGCGAGCGGCAGATCGTCGACCGGCTCAATGGACTGATCGACGCTCTGGGCGACGCGAGGTTCCCCTATACCTCCGGCGTTCTGGTCCGGATGCGAGGGCTTTCGGGTGCCCACTTCGCCGCGTTCGCGGAGGACGGGCGAGTGAAAGCGAGCAGCCTGCCGAGCCTCGAAGTGCTGCCACCCGCGCTTCGGTCACTCCCGACCACGGTCCACGTCGATGCGTTGGGCGGGAATCCCGAAGCCACCGTTGACGGTACGCGGTATCTCGTGGCGTCGCTGCGATCCACGGCCGGACCCGGGGGTGCGATGCTCGTGGTCCTCTATCCCGAGACGAGCTGGCGGCAGGCGCGATGGGAGGCCGCGATGCCGCCCCTGATGCTGGGTGCCGGCTCGCTCGGCATGATGGTCCTAGCGACAAGCTGGGTCGCGCACCGCATCACCGCGCGGATCCGCCGCGTGCAGGGCCAGGTGGCGCGGATCGTCGACGGCGACTTCCGCGAGCTCGGCCTGGCTGGGCGGCAAGACGAGGTCGCGGACCTCTCGCGATCGATCAATCACTTGTGCGTCCAGCTTCGGGAGATGCAGCGGACGATCCGCGAGACAGAGCGATCGCGGCTGCTGGCGCAGTTCGCGGCCGGATTGGCCCATCAACTGCGGAACGCGCTGACGGGCGCGCGGATGAGCGTGCAGCTCCACGCCCGCCGGCATCCCGCCCCGGCCGACGACCAGAGCCTGAGCGTCGCCTTGCGGCAACTGGCGATGACCGAGGAGCAGGTCAAGGGGTTGCTCTCGCTCGGGAGAATCGAGCGGCGGCCGGCGGAGACCTGCGACCTCGAAGCGATCATTGCGGAGGTCGCCTTCCTGGTTGACCCGGCGTGCCAGCATACCCGGGTCAGCCTCTCTCACAGCGCCGGCGGTAAGCCGCTGGAAGTCGTCGTCGACCTCGCTGGCGTGCGAGCCGCACTCTTGAACCTGACGTTGAATGCGATCGAGGCCGCGGGACCGGGCGGGGCGGTTCGGCTCGAGGCGATGATGAACGGCGACGACGTCATCGTCGATGTGGCCGACAGCGGCGCGGGGCCACCGCCCGAACTGGCCAATTCATTGTGTGAGGCGTTCGTCACGAACAAGCCCGAGGGGGTCGGCCTGGGCTTGGCCCTTGCGCAACGCGTGGCGGCTGACCACGGCGGGCGGCTATCCTGGAGCCGCGAGGACGGAGAAACGCGCTTCCGCCTCACGCTGCCGCATCGGGTCGAGTTGCCGCGGGGGGCCGCATGAGCCGCATCCTGGTTGTCGATGATGAGTCGAGTATCTGCTGGGCGTTCCGCGAGTCGCTGGGCGACGAGGGGCACCAGGTCGAGGTCGCCGCGTCGGTCGAGGAGGGTCTCAGGATCGCCGCTGGCGGGCCGCTCGACGCCCTCGTGCTCGACGTCCGCCTCCCGGGAGTCGATGGCTTGACCGCGATGGGCGCATTCCGCGAGCGCATCGGCCTCGCGCCGATCATTGTGATCACGGCCTTCGGCAACCTGGAGACCGCCGTCCGTGCGATGGACGGGGGCGCGTTCGACTACCTGGTCAAGCCGTTCGATCTCGACCAGGCGACCAGCGTGGTGACCCGGGCGCTCAAGAGCCGGGGGGCGAACGGCCAGGCCGCCGGGCGTCGCGATGGCCGCGCTCGAGCCCGAGGCGCTGATCGGCCGATCGCCGGCCATGCAGGACGTGTTCAAGAGGATCGCGATGGTGGCCGCGGCCGAGGTGCCCGTGCTGATCACCGGCGAAAGCGGCACGGGCAAGGAGCTGGTCGCCCGGGCGATCCACCGGCACAGCCCGCGGCGGCCCGGCCCGTTCGTGCCAGTCAACCTGGCCGCGCTGAGCCCGACACTGGTCGAGCGCGAGCTCTTCGGCCACCTGAAGGGTTCGTTCACCGGTGCGAACCAGGACCGGCCGGGTCTCCTTGAGCTCGCGTCCGGCGGGACCTTGTTGCTCGACGAGCTGGGCGACATCCCGCCCGACCTCCAGGTCAAACTCTTGCGAGTCATCGAACACCGCGCCTTCACGCCGGTCGGCGACTCCCGGCCACGGCCGACCGACATCCGGGTACTCGCCGCGACGAACCGGCCGCTCGGCGAGCTCATGGCCGCCGGCCGGTTCCGCGAGGATCTCTACTTCCGGCTCAACGTCTTCCCGATCCACCTACCTCCGCTCCGCGATTGCCTTGACGACATCCCCGCCCTGGCCGAGCACTTCCTCCGGCAGGCTCGCCTTCCCGGCCTCGCGGACACGCGTCTCACGCCGGCGTTCATCGCCGCCCTGCGGGAGCGTCCCTGGTCGGGCAATGTCCGCGAGCTCCGCAACGCGATCGAGCACGCGGTCATCGTGGCCCGCGGCCATCCCCTCGCGCCCGAGCACCTCCCGCCGGCCACGCTGCCGGGCGGCGCTGCACCGCGATCCTCAGGGTCCGGATCTCTCCGCACGGCTGGCCGAATGGGCGCGGCGACAGATCGCCCATCCTCCCGCCGACACCGGTGATAGCTCGCTCTACGATCGCTTCCTGGAGCTAATCGAGCCACCGCTCCTCGAGGCCGTGCTGGAGCACTGCCGGCACAATCGCGCCGCCGCCGCCGAGATCCTCGGCATCCACCGCGCGACGCTCCGCCAAAAACTACGGAAATATGGAGCGGGCTGAGCCAAGGCTCCGTCCGAGTTAAGTTGGTTTCCACCAACCGATGGAGCGTCGAGTATCCGATCCTATGACGCGGCCATACGTGAGACATCATACCGCCGAAGGCCGGGCGCTGGTAACGGTCTCTCGGGTTGTGCAATGGATTCCGGTTGCGCCAACGGATTCCAGCGGACGAAAGGCTCGCCGAGCAGCCGAAGATGCCGATCCACGACGCTTGAAGAGCGCACACACTTTGTCGGGTCGAGAAACAGCCATTCGGCTGCATCTGATGACAGGCCTGAAACTTACGTGTGACACAGGAATAATCGGAACCGCGGCGATCCGCCGTAACGTTCTGCTTCCCTTGTGGTTATGTGTGACACAGGCATAATCGTTAAATTCGGTAATCGAAAGAGCCTTTTGATATATCTCCCTGTAAGCCAAGAAGTTACGTGTGACACAGGAATAATCGGCAAAACCCGACCCGAGAGCGTGCTTTTTCGTATCTCATTATCAACAAATGAATTAAGTGTGACGCAGGAATAATCGTTACATTTGTCAGCTCCATAATACGCTACTGGCGTTGGAGTTAGGTGTGGCGCCGCAATAACCGGACATCCCGGGAGTCGCCAACGGGATGCGACTCGCTTGGCTTGTGGCCGCTCGAAGGTCGCGAGTATGCCGTGCGCGAGGGCGCGGGCGGCGACGACCGATGCCGGCCGTTCGATCGGACGGTCGCCCTCAAACGGCGTGATGGTTAATGCGGCTCGCGGAAGCAGGAGCGCTCTTTAGGTCTCTCTCCAGGGTCGCGAAATGTCTAAGTTAAGCCCGCATGCGGTATAGTAGAGTGCCGGTTTCCGATCGCCGCGCGGGAATTCTCATTTTCGCTGCCAAGTTGAGTAACGATGCGTGGATGGAATGTTGGCGATCAAAGGGCGTTTTGAGCGTATGATCCGGACGGAGGTACACCCGATGAAAACCATCACGATCGAGATTCCGGACGAGATTGTGTCGCTGGGGGGCGGCGCTGGCGAGGATTTGGCGGCGGCGATGCGTCTTGCAACCGCCGTTCTTTGGTACCAACAGGGCCGGATCTCACAAGGAAAAGCGGCGGACACCGCGGGAATGAACCGCGTTGTCTTTCTGAACGCACTCCATGAGGCTGGGGTAGAGGCGATTCAGGTCACGGAGGAAGAACTCCGGCGAGAGATGGAGCTGCCGGCTTGTGCGAATCGTTAACGCATCGCCCCTCATCCTGCTGTCTCGCGCGGATTGCCTGGAATTGCTGCGAGAACCTCCCGACTCGGAAGTGACCGTACCCAATGTGGCGTTCCAGGAGGTGCTCGCGGGCGAGTCGTTCGACCCGAACGTCGCGGCCGTCCGCCTCGCCGCGCGTATGTGGTTGCGCGTCGCGCCAGACCTGCCTACCGCTCCCGGACTCGACCAAGACCGACTTGATGCGGGTGAGCTGGCGGTGTTGTCCCTGGCCATCAAGAATCCAGGAGCAATCGTCGTGCTCGACGACCGTGCGGCCCGCGAGGAAGCCATCCGGCGTAATATCCCCCTGCTCGGGACGGCGGGTATCTTGCTCCGAGCAAAACAACAGGGTCGGATCGCCGCGGTTCGACCGGCACTAGACTCGGTGCGTCAAGCAGGACTGTACCTGACGGACCGCCTTTACCTCACCGTTTTACGGTTGGCCAGAGAGTGACTCGATGACCTGCTTCTGGGCCGATACTCCGCTTGCATAACTCCAATTGAATCAAGGGCTTGGTGCTAGGCGGTGCTTTTCTGGCCCACGCGCGAGCGCACGCCCGCTCTTGGTCCGCGCATCTTGCCGTCATCACCGTCACGGTCCGCCCGTCCCACGGATGGTTCAGCCCCTCTCACCATGATCTGCGTGCGGCGGGCGGCGAGGAGAACGTTCGGCGCTTGCCAAAGGCTCCGCCAAGAGATTTCACTAACGTAAACTGATCTGGTCACGAGACTGACGGACTGTACGCTGGAATACGGGCACCCTGGGATGGACTTCACTGACGGATTCGTGCCGAGCCGGAGCTTCTCGATATATCCCAAGTCAAATATGGGAGTTAAGGCAAACGAGCGGCCGCTCGATCCCGTCTCCTTTTGTTCGCACGGATCGTCTCAGGCTAAGATACTCACAACGTTTGAACGGCCTGTGTGGGAGACGCTGTCGCGGTGCTTCGTGAACTCTCGGTACAGAACCTGGCGCTCATCGAAGACGTTCATATCGAACTCGAGGGAGGATACTGCGTCTGGACGGGCGAGACCGGGGCTGGGAAAAGCTTGCTCTTGACGGCGCTGGGGCTGGTTCTGGGTGGGAAGGCGTCGGCGGATTTGATTCGATCGGGCAAGAGCGAGGGCCGCGCGGCCGCGGTATTCGAGGTCGCCGATCCGAATCTGCGGAACGAGATCGAGACGATCTTGGGCGGCTCGCTCGAGGACGATCAGCTCATCATGACCCGTCGCATCGCGTCGCAAGGACGAGGCGGCGCGCAGGTCAATGGTCTGCCGGTCAGCGTCGCCACGCTCCAGAGACTGGGCAAGCAGCTTGTCGACGTTCACGGCCAGCACGAAGGCCGCGCCCTGCTGGACCCGGATCAGCAGCGCACCTTGCTCGATGCGTACGGAGGACTCCGCGAGGCCGTGGATACCTACCAGTGCGCACGTCAATCACACGAGGAATTGCGGCGCAAGCGGCAGGCCTCTGCTCGACTCGGTTCAAGCGCGACAGCGCGAGCGCGCATTGCTCGAATTCGAGCGTGACGAGCTCGCCGCCGCCGATCCCACGCCAGGGGAGTACGACGAGCTGGGCCGCGAAGCGCACCGGCTGCAAAACGCCGAGCAGATTCGCACGGCCGCCGCCACGGGTTACTCGCTCTTATATGAGGCGGACCGCTCGGCGCAAGACCTCTTGAAACGGGTCGCGCGGACGCTCGAGCCACTGGCCCAGGCGGCCTCCGAGCTCGCCGAGGCCGCCGTCACGCTGGAACGGCTCGCTGAGGAGACGCGCGAAGTCGCCTTCAGTCTCCGCGACCTGGGACAGGGATGGGATGATGACCCGTCCCGGCTGGATGACATCGAGGCGAGATTGGCCATTTATCGCAGGCTGTCGACCAGGTTTCACTGCTCGCCCGATGCGCTTGCCGATCGCCGCGCGGCGATCGAATCCACCTTGAACGCACTCGATCAAGACGACGCCGACCTGCTCACGCTCGATCAACCCTTGGCCGAAGCCTGGTGCCTCGTCGTGCAGGCCGCCGGCCGGCTCACCGCCGCGAGGCGCAAGATCGCCAAGGATTTCGCCCGGGCCGTTCAGAGGCGACTCAAGCCCCTGGGCCTGAGCGGCGCGCGGTTGACGGTCGATGTGGTCACCCGCGAGCTGGGTGATGATCCCCTGGCCGCGTCGGCTCCGGAAGCCGGCGCCGACCGGATCGAGATCCTTTTCTCGGCCAATCCCGGCGAAGAGCCGCGGCCCTTGCGCAAAATCGCCTCGGGAGGCGAGCTGTCGCGGCTCACGCTGGCGGTCAAGACCGTGCTGGCGGGCGTCGACCGCGTCCCCACTCTGGTCTTCGACGAGATCGACACGGGCGTCGGCGGCCGGCTGGGATCGACGCTGGGCAAGGCCCTCGCCGAGCTGTCCCGTCACCATCAGGTCATCTGCGTGACCCACCTCCCGCAGATGGCCAGCTATGCCGATCGTCAGTGGGGCATCCGCAAACAGATCGAACGGGGACGGTCACGCACAACCATTACGCCGCTTGACCACGCGGAACGGATCGAGGAGCTCGCGTTGATGTTGCGGGGTGACTCGGCCGCGGAAGGAACTCGGCAGGAGGCGCTGGCCATGCTCCGGGAAGCCCAGGCCACGCGGTCAGAAACGCCATGAACTGTAACTCCTCAACAGGCACGACGATTCATCAACGCGCCCGCGACGTGCTGGGCGATGTCGGCTGTGCTTGGCGCTGGCCATCTGCGCGGGACCACTCTGGCTCTGGTGGCGTTCCGCTCCGCTGGTATCGACTGAAACTCGATGATTTCGTCTACCTGAGTCGAAGCCGGTCCTTTTCCGCGCTGTCGCGGCACTTGGCCACGCCCCACAATGGCCACGTCGTCCCTCTGTTCTTGTGCGAGACTCACCTGTTGGCGAGGTTCGCCGGCACGATGGAAGCGCTGCCGCGCGTACTGGGCTGGGCCGCTTACGCGACCCTGTTGCTGGCGATGGCCGCGGCCGGACACCTCGTGGCCGTGGGAGACGGGCCGGCCGGCTCGAGGGCTGGCCGCCATGGCGGCTCTTGGGCTTATCGAGCGTGCTCGGGCCCGCGGTCCTCTGGTATTCCGCGAGCCAGGCGCTGGCGGCCGGCACGATGATTCTGGCCATGTTGGTCGCGCTCCAGGGTTGGCGAGCGCGCGGGTCGTGGTGGCTGCTGGCCTTGGGCTTGCTGGCCGCGGTCGCGGCCCCTCTGTTCTGGTCGGCCGGCTACACCGCCGGCCTGGTCGGCATGGCCTATCTCTGGGCCGACGGCCGGCGATCCTGCCGGATCGCCGCGGCGGCGCCCTTGGCCGCTTCGCTGGCGACGGCCGCTCTCGTCTGGGTTTTCGCGGGCCAGGCCATCGCTGCCAACTCGCACCTCCACGACGGCTTGCTCCGCGACGTCATGAATCTCCCCATCGCGGCGGCCCACTCGGCCCAGGCGATTTGCGAAGCCCTCATCCTGAACAACCTCGGCCTCGATGCCCCGACCGCCGCCGCTCAGGCGATCGTGCTCTGCTTGGGCCTGGCTGGCATCTGGGCCCTGTCGAGGCATCGGTCCACGTTTCCTGGACGCCGATTTGCGTTCCGCGCCAATCCCCTCGAAGCCGCCGGGGCCGTTCTGGTCGTCGCCAATTTCGGGATGGTCTTCGCCGTGCGAGGCACCGAGACCACATTCGACAACCTTCGCGCGCTCGGCTGGTACGACGCGATCCCCCAGCTCGGAGCGGTCGTGTTCGCGGCGGGCTGGTGGTCGGGGACCTCTCGACTCGTCACTCCCCAAGTCGATCGAGCCGCCCAAGCCGCGCGACCTCGCGGTTGGTCGTGCTCTTCGTCATCGTGTTGCTCCTGCTCCAGACGCCGCGCGCCCACCGTGTCATCTTCGCGTACGATGGATTGGCGGCCGAGATCGTCGACCGGCGATCACGCCGGATCGGCCGCGAGTCCGCTCCCGCGCCGATCTGGCCGAAGAGGCCACGCGCGCAGCGCCGTGTTCTGGCCCAGCTCGACACCATCGAGCGAACCGCGCGCGAGCAAAGGATCGGCCGGATCGGCGTTACGCTCTTCCGTGGGTCGCACAATCGTCCCGGGGATGCCGGAAACGGTCGCCGGCTTGAGTGCGCTTGACCTGCTGGACATCCCCGACACCGAGAATCCCGCCGGGATTCCGAGCCGGTGAGATCGCATCCATGAGTCTGGACAAACCGTCAACTTCGATGAGTCAACCCCGATGTCATGGGACGTCCTGTCGGTCGACTGGGACTGGCGATCCTGACCCTGGCGATCGCCACCGCACCCGCCATTCTGTTCTTCGATCCGATCGACATCTGGCCGGGCCGGGCGCACATCGCCGCGATGCGATCGGCATTTATCGGCTCTGGAGTGATGATGTCGCCTATGTGGCGGGCTCGCGAACCTGGGAACGCACGGTTTCCAACCTGTTCGTGCCGCACAATGCCCACGTCGTACCGGCGTGGCGAATCCTGACCTGGGCGCTCGTGGCCTGCGCGGGCAACCTGGAGCGATTGCCAACCGTCCTGGCGATCGCTTCCTATTCGATCCTGGTCGCCGTCATGCTCATGACCGGACGCCTGGTCGCGAGGGAGACCGGTCGCACGATTCTCGGGCTGGTGTCGATGGCCCTGGTCGGGACGACCTCGCTCATGGTGACACCGGCCATGTGGTATTCGGCCGGCCAACCGCTCTGGGCGGCCTTGGGAATCCTGGCGACTCTCTGGTACGCCCAGTCTTACCGGCGGTCAGGACGTTGGCCGGCACTCGTGCTCGCGGCCTTGACCGCGCCGATCGCCGGCTGGTTCTGGACGGTCGGCCACATGGCCGGTCCCGCGGCGGCCGTCTATCTCTGGGTCGACGGCCGGCGCCGATGCCGGCTGGCCGCGGCGGTCCCGTTGGCCGCGACGATCCTGGCCGTGGCACTCAGCATCGGCCTGGGTGCCCGTCGCATGGACGGCAAGATGGTCAGTCTGGAAGGCCGCACGATCCGAGAGGCGGTCAACCCGCTTCAGGGCTTCCTCAACACCTTACAAGCAATCCCCGGAAATCTGATACTCGGCAACCTCGGCCTGACCGCTCAGACCACGCCAGACTCAAGGCGCCGCTCTCACGTTTGTGTTGATCGTGCTCTGGGCTGGCACGCGCCGGCGCCGGCAACCGGACGGCAGATCCTGCTCGGCAATCGGTCACGTGCGACGTTTCCCGTCCTTCGGCGTTCAACCCGCTGGAATGTGCCGGGGCGACCGTGGTGCTGGGCAGCTATCTGATGGAGTGGTCATTCCGAGGCTATGTCGATTTTGACTTCTGGCGAACGACCGATATTCGTGCGATGGTCCCCTGGTATGACGCGATTCCGCAGGTCGGGGCGGTTCTGTTCGCGGCCGGATGGTGGTCCGGCCCGCCGGCAGCCGGATTCTCGGTCCTCCCTTCGCACGCGACCCGATTGCCGTGACGCGGCTGGAAGGCGCTGGGACTCGCTGTGCTGCTCGTTGCCTTGATCGTGCTCAACCAACCGCGGGTCGACGAATTGGTCAGGAAGAGCGTGCCCCCGCTGCTCCCCTCAGAAGCGAAGCTTATTCCCGATCCCGTGGCTGCAGACGATGAGGGCCGCTGCCGTACTCCTGGAACGGGCCGATTGGCAGCGGTCGCACTTGCGCCGGCTCGATCGCGGCGAAGAGCTGGCCCAGCCGCATGAGACTCGGCCGCGACGCGATCCGCGCCGTCTTCGGACACCCCTTACTCGCTGCCTCCTTTGGCCGCGCAGCCTCCCGCGGAGTTGCTCGACTTGCACGATGCGCCGGCGTTGCTCGACCTGCCCGAGCGAGGCTCTCCGTTCGACCCCGCGACCGTCCGCAAGGCACTGGCACCGTTCTTCGCCGAGGAGAAAGAACCCCGACCCAACTGGATCGGTCCGGATGAGCCCTGGCCGCCCGCCGAGAGTCCAACCGTCAAGAACTCAACGGCCGGCCATGGTGCCGCCAATACGCGAACCGGGCAACCAGCGTCGAACCCGCACTCAGTCGAGGCATCCGACAGCCTCGCGGTAAATCGGCTATGCATTTGAATCAACCGTCATCTTCGAATCGAGATCCGGGGCTCATGCGTCGTCCTGTCGGGCGCCTGGGACTGGCGATCTTGACCCTGGCGATCGCCACGGCGCCAGCCGTCCTGTTCTTCGATCCGGTCGACATCGGGCCGGGCCGAGGCCACATCGCACGAGAGCCGCTGGCGTTCTATCGGCTGTTCAGCGACGATGTCGCCTATGTGGCAAGCTCGCGTAACTGGCAACGCACGGTTTCTCAACCTGTTCGTGCCGCACAACACCCACATCGTGCCGGCCTGGCGAATCGTGACCTGGGCACTTGTCGCCTGCTCGGGCAACCTGGAGCGATTGCCGACGCGTCCTGGCGATCGCTTCCTATTCGATCCTGGTCGCCGTCATGCTCCTGACCGGCCGCCTGGTCGCGCGCGAGACCGGCCGCACGATTCTCGGGCTGGGGTCGATGGTGCTGGTCGGGACGACCTCGCTCATGCTGACACCCGCCACATGGTATTCGGCCAGCCAACCGCTCTGGGCGGGCTTGGAATCCTGGCAACCCTCTGGTATGCACAGTCTTACCGGCGGTCAGGACGATGGCCGGCACTCGTGCTGGCGGCCTGACCGCGCCGATCGCCGGCTGGTTCTGGACGGTCGGCCACATGGCCGGTCCCGTCGGCGGCCGTCTATCTCTGGGTCGACGGCCGGCGGCGATGCCGGCTGGCCGCGGCGGTCCCGCTGGCCGCGACGATCCTGGCCGTCGCGTTCAGCCTGGCCATGGCCGCCCGTCAGATCGATAGCACGATCAGCTTTCACGGCCGCACGGTCCGACGAGGCGCTTCACCCGCTCCAGGGGCTCCTCCACACCGGCCAGTCGATTCCAGAGAACCTGGTCTTCGGCAACCTGGGCCTGACGGTCCTCACCACGCAGTCGCAGGGCGCAGTTCTGACTCTCGCCTTGTTTGTCCTCTGGAGCAGCCGATGGTGGCGATGGCGTTTGCGATCGACAAAGTCAGTGGATGGTGCCGACGAGCTCTGGATCCATGCCCCGGCCCCCTCCTCGATTCAACCCGCTCGAATGCGACCGGCGCCGCGATGATCATCGGTGGCTATCTGATGGAATGGTCCTTCCGCGGCTATCTCGAATTCAGTTCCTGCGCACGATCAACGTGCGATTCCTGGTCCCCTGGTACGACGCCGTTCCCCAGATCGGGGCCGTGCTCCTGGCCGCGGGATGGTGGTCCGCAGCGCCGTGCGCGGCGAGCCCGGGCGGCGACTCATTGCCGACACCGACCGCCCTGACGTGGACGGGCGGTCTGGGGCTTGGTCTGCTGGTCGTTCTCTTGATCGTGCTGAACCGGCCGAGGGTCGACGCACTGACCAGAGCCAGCATGCCCCCCCTGCTCCCATCGGAGCGTGCCTGATTCCTCAGCCGAGCGACACCTGACGATCCGTGCCAATGCGCTCCAGTTGCATGGAAGCCGATTGGCAGCGGTCGTACTTGCGACGGCTCGACCGCGCCGAGGCGCTGGCCAGGCGCATGGGCTGGAGCCGCGACGCGATTCGCGCGGCTCTGGGCCATCCGTGGGTCCCCGGCACGGTTGGCCTCTTGCGTCCCGCGCTCTATGACCTGTACGACGCCGTGGGATTACTCGACCTGCCCGAGCACGGCCCGCCGGTCGACCCGGAGACCATCCGCGGTGCCCTGGCTGAACTGTTCGCCCAGGAAAAGGAACCCCGACCCATCTGGCTCGCCCCCAATGATCCCTGGCCACCCCCGGCCGACTCGAATTAGGAGTGAGGAGTTAGGAGTTAGGAGTTAGAATAAGACATTCGCGTTAAGTCGTAATTATTCGCTATTGACTAGAATAATCCATCGTCATATGCGTTTGCTCACTTCATTCTAACTCCTCGACTCCTCACTCCTACTGCTATTCAAAACGGGCTTCCCTCGTCAAATGGCTCGACCACGGTGGCAAGGTTCTCGAACCGCGTCAAGTTCTTGAGGAACGTCAGCTTGATGGTGTTGGTCGCCCCATTGCGGTTCTTGGCGACGATGAGCTCGGCGATTCCCGGCTGATCGTTGGCGTCGTAGTATTCCGGGCGATGGAGAAGCAAGACGATGTCGGCATCCTGCTCGATCGCGCCCGATTCACGTAAGTCGGCCATCCGAGGCTTCTTGTCTTCGCGATTCTCGACGGCGCGATTGAGCTGCGAGAGGGCGATCACCGGGACCTCGAGATCGCGGGCCAATGTCTTCAACCGACGGCTGATCTTGGCGATCTGCTCCTGGCGACTGTCGCGGGTTTCCTCGGAATCAATCAGTTGGATGTAATCCACCATGATCAGGCCGATCTCATTGCGCCGCTTCAACCGCCGCGCGCTCGCGCTGATCTGCATCATGTTTCGGGCCGGCGTATCGTCGATGAAGATCTTGCCGTCGATTGGAGAGCTCCTGTACGCCCGAGTCAACTGTGTCAACTCGCGCATTCCCAGACCGATGCCCGTTCGGATTTTGTGTCCATCGACCCGCGATCGCGCACAGAGGAGGCGCTCGGCGATCTCGAGTTGGCCCATCTCGAGGCTCGTGAACAAAACCGGAATCTTGAGATTGATCGCGGCATGATCGCAGATATTCAGCGCCATCGCCGTCTTGCCCATGCTCGGCCGCGCCGCCAGGACGATCAATTGCCCCGGATGGAACCCTCCTGTGATGTCGTCGAGATCGATCAAGACCCGACGCCACACCCGTGACCGCATGACCGCCGGTATCCGCCCGGGCCGCGATCTGGTCCATCGCCTGCTTGACGACTTCCTTGAGCTCGAGGATCTCTCCCCGGATCTGATCCTCGCCGATGTTGAAGATCTTCCGCTCGGCCGATTCGAGCAACTCGTCCGCCGTGAATTGATTGGAATAACCGTCACGGATGATTTCCGTGGCGTTCTCGATCAACTGGCGGTTGACCGACTTCTCTTTGACGAGCTCGGCGTAGTACTTGGCGTTCGCCGCGTGCGGAACACTGTTGACGATCTGCTCCAGCGTGTCGTCCCCGCCGACGTCTTGGAGCTGGCCGCGCTGGTCCAGCTCGGCGGAAAGGGTCACCACGATCGATCCCTTTGCTCCGATCGTACATGTCGCGAATCGCAGCTGTAGATCACCTGGTGCGCATCTCGGTAGAAATCCTGGACGCGGAGGAACGTGACCACGTCATGCAGCACCTCGTTATCCAGCAGGATGCTCCCGAGCACGCTGCGCTCGGCTTCGAGGTTCTGAGGCGGTAGCCGGTCGCCCAGGCCACTCCGTCGACCTTGGCACTCCGGCCAGGGCCGTTGGGGTTGGCATTTCCGCCTCCGTGGCTGCCGTTTGCACCCGGCATGATTCGTCGAGCTCCTTGGCCAACGCGATGAGATTATGTGCTTAACCAGTTCGACCGATGCCGACGACTGCGTCGCTCTATTGTACGCGACGCGGACGTCTCGCGATGTTCTCAATCGCGAATCGGGCCAGCTCGAATCGAGTCTGTACGACTGTATCGGCTCAAATCGGCGCTGACGATGGAGGAAAATTGAGGCGGCCCAAAGAATGGCTGATCGGCGGCCATCGAAGGTCGTCAACAGGATCACAATAACAACCGGAGCGCGAGCGGCGATCCGGCGGCGAATCACCGCGCTGGCGCTTTATTGAGAGTCTGGAAAGTAATCGCCCGACGGCCGTCCATACCACCAGGCGAGCGAGGCACGCTGGCCAGGACAGTTCGGACGCACTGCCGTCCCCTCGCTCGCGTCGGGTTATACCGCACGCGGGCACTTGTACCCATTTGTAGGGTGGGTGCACCACCGAAACGGTGTAGCCGGTGGGTTGCACCCACCCTACAATGACGCCGTCGTGGCCGTGCGAGGTATAGTGTGGCTCCCGGCTGCATCTGGCCCGGTTTCGACGCGATCGTCTCTGTTCCGCGGACATTACTTTCTTGACTCTCAACACTGGTGGTGCGCGGACGTTTCAAACCCTTCAAATCAAACGGCCGCTTCCTCGGTGTGGGTCGGGACGACCCAGAGTTTCACCTCGCCGTGGATATCCGGGGCGAGTTGAACCTTGATCGTATAGAGGCCCAGCTCCTTGAGCGGGCCTTCGATCCGGATGTTCTCCGCCTGAATCGGGAAGCCTTCATTCCGCAGTGCCTCGGCGATCTGATCGGCGTTGACCGAGCCGTAGAGATGTCCCTCGGCGTTCGCGTTGGCCTCGATCGTCAGCGAGCGTTGAGCGATCTGGGCAGCCAAGTTGTGGAGGTCGGCTCGACGCGCCTCCTCAAGCTCTTTCAGACGTTGCCGATGCTTCTCGATCATCCGCAAGTTGTTCTGGGTGGCGAACGTCGCCAAGCCCTGTGGGACCAAACAATTGCGGCCGAATCCCGGACGGACCTTGACGAGATCGCCCGGCTGGCCGAGATGCGGAATCGCCTGTGTCAGGATCAATTGCATGTAGCCATGCTTGGCACGAGCGGGATGATTCTTGCGGCGCTCGACACCGGGTTGACGCGGCGGACCAGTCGGGGCGGTTTTCGCACTGCTCGACTCGGTCGGTTTGGACTGAAGTCTTGGTCTTGGATGTCGCTGTGCTGGTTTTGGCCTTGGCCTTGGGAGCCTTGGTCTCGGTCGTCTTGGCCATGAGAGTCCCTATCTGGATGACCGAATCGGCGAGAGTTCCGCGTCCGGTTCTTGTCTCAAATCGTTCGAACACTTTTAACCTGGCCGTCGCGATCGACCAAGTGGTGCATTTGTGCGCTTCAGATCAGATCAGGCGATGGTCAGATCCGGTCATCGTCGTCCTCTGGTTGCTCGGTGGCTGTCATGATCGGACGAACTGTAGGCAGGGCTCGGCCGGGCAGGACCGCTGACGTTGGTGTTGGCCGATGCGCGAGGCTCGACCGGAGCCGCCCGCCTCCAGCCGATCGAGCCGGGGGGGACCGCCGCGCCTCGCGCCGGATCGCGAGCCGGCGGAGCTGCCGAGCCATAATCGTCGTCCGGACCACCGCCGGACCGCTGTCGCCCCGACGCGAGTCGAGGAACTGAACGCGATCCGCGTCACCCGGATCTTTGACCGCTTCTCGCCCGTGGTCTTGTCGTCCCAGGTGTCCATCTTCAAAAAGCCTTCAACGTGGACACCGCTCCCCTTACGCAGATACTGGCAGCAATTCTCGGCCTGACGATCCCAGACCGTCACATCGATGAAGAGCGTCTCCTCGCGGCGCTCACCGTCGCGGCCCGACCAGCTACGCGTGGTGGCGAGCCGCAGCTCGGTCACCGCTGTCCCGGTCGGCGTTCGCCGCAACTCAGGGTCGAACGTCAGACGACCCATCAGAAACACCTTGTTCAAATCGGCCATCGCCTCGACCCTCCCCCGATCGATTGATCACCGGCCGCCAGATCCACAAGCCATCGCGCTTCCGACGCTCCCTCGGTTCGCCCGACCACGTGATCTCATCGCGCCCGTTGCTGTCGTCTCTCGCCGCATAGTAGACGCTTGTTCCCCAAGAATCAAGCTATCACATTTCCGATGGATCGACAAGAGTGAAAACTCGGGTCATGTCGGCGCATCGGCTCAATCGTCGCGGCGACGACGTCGCGGCCGATCGTCCATTTCTTCCTCACGCGCGTCCTCGGCCTCGACGTTGGGCGTCGAGGTCATCGCCTGGTTCACCAGGTGGTCCGCCAGCTTGGGATGCACCTTGAGCACCAGCTCACGGAGATCACGTCGCTCAGGCGGCAATCGGCGACGATCTCGTCGAGATTCCCACCCTCGGTCCGGAAGTACGTCAGCAGGTACGTCCCTTTTTTGTGTCCGGTGATCGGGTAGGCCAGCCGGCGCTCGTCCCACTGTCGGCTCGCCACGATCTCCGAGTGGTGCTTGACCAGGATGTCGTGAACATGCTTGACCGTGTCGTCCCAGGCTGTGGCCGCCTTGGCGCTGTCCAGCAAAAACATCCCCTCGTACAAATTCGAAGGCAAGATTAGGGTCCTCCCTTTTTAGTTGTCAGTTGTCCTGATTGTCCGTTGTCAGTGGATCGCTGGTTGGTCAGTTTTTCAGCTTCGCAGAATCCGTGGCCACGGCTTCGCGAAGCGAACTACGGACAACGGACTAGTCAAGAGTGCCAGGTATCCAGGCTTTCCTCGGGCAACTGCGACAGCGGACAACTGACAACTGACAACTGACTAACTGGACTAATGACTAACAGGCCCATTGAATCGGTTCATGGCGGCTTCGATCCCTTGCGTCACCCAGACCGCGACGGCCTGAGTCGCCAGGATCAGGGCGTCATCGATCAAGGTCCGCTCCGCGTTTCGAAAACGACTCAGGACGAAGTCGGATGCATCGATGTCGTTTTGGTCGCCGATCCCGATCCGGAGGCGGGGAAACTGTTCGGTTCCGAGGTGGCTGGCGATATCGCGCAAGCCTTTTTGACCGCCATCGGACCCGCCTGGCCGAAGTCTCAACTTGCCGACGGGCAGGCTGAGGTCGTCGCAAACCACCAAGATGTCCTGGAGCGGCAGTTTGTAGAACCGCGATGCCTGACCGACCGAGCGTCCGCTGAGATTCATGAACGTCTCGGGTTTCAGGAGGAGAACGCGGCGAAAGTCGATCTCGATCTCGGCGAGCTGGCCGTCGAACTTGTGAGAGAACGACGACTCCGACCCACCTTTTGCCAGGCGATCGACCAGCTCGAAGCCGATATTGTGTCGTGTTCCCTGGTACTTGCTGCCCGGGTTGCCCAGGCCGACAACCAGTTTCATCATCGCCAACGACCGCGGCTCCCAGCACGCTTTCCCTGGGCTAGCTTGATCTCGATCAAACTCGCGGCCATGTCATCATCGAGCCGGCCGGGGCCGACCCGAAGCGATCACAACCACGATTTCGATCAGTCCTCTTTTTCTTTTTCCTTGCGCTCGGGCTTGATGACCTCGGGTTGAGTCACAGCCTCGGCCGCGGCCTCGGCTGGCTCCTCCGCAGTCCGCACGAACGACGACGTGAACCAAGAGCAAGTCCTCGTCGGCGTCAACCGTGACATCCGGCGGTAAAATCAAGTCGCGAACGTGAACTCCCTGATCGACCTCGAGGTGGCTGACGTCGACCTTGATCGAGGAAGGTATGGCGCCGGCGGGGCATTTGATACGAAGGCTATGGACCAGGTGCTCCAGGATTCCTCCGGACGCGATGCCCGCGGCCACGCCTCTCAACTCGAGCGAGACTTCGGTCTCGATCACTTCCTCGGCGCTGACCCGGGCGAAGTCGAGGTGGAGGATCTCCTTGCCGAGGTGATCCCATTGCACGTCCCGGATCAAGAACCGTCTCGGTCGTTCCGCCGCACGTCGAGATCGGCGAGTTGGCCGGGGGTTTTGATCATTCGCCAGACGTCGTCGCGCGTCAGGGCGATCGGCACGACGGCCTGCTTGTGCCCATAAATCACGCGCGGGAATCAATCCCTTGGCTCGCAGCCGCCGCGTTACTCGGGTACCAGTCCCCTTGTTCTTCGCCGGGTCACGCGGCTCGACCCGTACTGACACTGCATCCGCCATCGATCATTCGCCTCGATCGGTTCAATCCGCTCCTGGTCCGAGCCGGGAGATTCCGGCCGTGCCCAAAACCAAAAAAGCGGCCCCCAGGACCGCGCCAGAGAGGTTATTATGAAGTCCCCGCCCGCTTTGTTCAAGACCTTGACCGGAAATTGGCCTTCCACTCTATTCCGGCCAGGCTCCGGCAATCATCCGGCGGTAAAGATCCAGATACCGGTCGACGACCACGTTGAGCGCAAACTGTTCGTCGATGCGTCGACGTGCCGCTTCCCCGTATCGTCGCATGTCGGCCGGGTTTTCGAGGACCTCCAGCAGAGTGCGCGACCACGCCTTGGCGTCGCCGTCGAGACTAATCGTCCGGTAACGCCATCGCGCGACCAGATCCGTATTACCGCCGATCCCGGAGACCACGCAGGGCAGTGCGGTCGCCATGGCCTCGAGAAGCGAGTTGCTCATGCCCTCCGCGACGCTTGGCAGCACGAAGACGTCGGCCGCGCGAAGATAGTCGGCCGGATTGTCGACGGCGCCGACAAACTGAACCCTGTCGGCGATCCCCATCGAGCCGGCCAGCTCGGTGAGCTGCCGGCGATCAGGGCCGGGCCCGATCAGGATCAGATTGGCCGGCGAGCTTCTGACGATCTCCGTCCAGGCCGAAAGCAACAGCGGGAGGTTTTTCTGAGGATGAAGCCGGCCTGTAAACATCACGCGAGGCCGCGGCAGCAATTCGGCCTCGACGGAGCTCTGGCCCGGGTGAAACTGCTGAGTGTCGACACCGCTGGCCATTCGGACCATTCGCCGTTCGCCGACGCCGAGATCGAGCCATTGCCGCTCGATCTCCGCGGAGATGGCGGCGAAGCCCGTGTTCCTCAGAATCGCGCGGCGCAACAGACCTGCGCCGCGAGTCCGGCTCAGCTCGTCAGCCTCTCCGTAATAACCCGCGCTGGCCGGCTGCACCAACGTCGGCTTGCCAGACAGGAAAGGCCGTGCAAGTCCGGTCGCCACCGCTTCCCACAAGGCCTGATGAGTGTGGATCACGTCCAGCTCGGCCTTGCAGTCGGCGCAAGGCCCCGATCACACCGGCCAAGAAACTCAGCCCAAACAGCGGACCGCTGCTCGCGGTCTTGATCCAGCGATGAATGAATATTCCTTCATGCTCTTCATCGTCGATCGGATAACCCGGCACCGCGCGTGTGACGACGTGGACCACATGTCCGCGACGGACCAGTTCCTTGCCCTGGGCCAGCGCCTGCCGCTCAGCGCCGCTGGCGAACGGGTGGAAGAAGCTGACGACATAACAAACCCGCACCGGGTCTGTCGCGGGGTCAGGCATGGAGGCCGAGCTGTCCCACACAGGTCTCTGATTCTTTCGTCGCGGCCTCAAGACTCCGGTTCGTGGACATTCTTTAGATTGTGGAAATGGGGGTAAGCGCCGAGGATTTCGCGTGCTTTCCTTGCCATCGAGGCCGGCACGTAGATGGCATGACCCGGCTCAAATGGGAGGCCGCCAAACACATTCATCGCTTGGTTGGCATCGCTGAAGGCCGGGATCCCATCCTCTTTCAGCAAATTGACCACCATCGCGGCTTCGATCTCATTGGAGACCTCGCAAAGGCGAATCGCAGGAACCTCGTCCATCGCTTTCCTCCCGAGACACCTCGTGTGTCGTCAATCCTCAATTCACCGGTTGGAGTCCCGGCGACAGCCAGAGTCTTCGCGGCAGCGATCCCCCCTGCGAAGGCGGGTCAGCGTGCCAATCCAATCGCTACACGCTCAAGGTTCACGGAACATTGGGTCGCCTTGCGTGACAGAGTGCGCCGAAGTCGATTGGAAAGACTCGTCAGACTCGAATGTCATCGGGTGATGATCAAGCTGGGAACCTCGAGTCCTTCCCGTTGATCGTAGATCTTGCCGCCGCTGACGGTAATCTGGCTGACGGGAAAAACGCGCCCGCTGGGCATGGTCACATTGACCGTCCAGTCTCCCTCGGAGAGCTTGATTGCGAACCGACCGTAGGCGTCGCTCATGCCTTCATGGCGAATGGCACGATTGCTCCGGCTGGATACGATGACCCGGACCTCTTCCTCGGGCTGACCGCCGGCACTCGATTCCACCTTGCCGAAAAGGATGTTCCGCCGTCAAGCCGACCCGTGCTTGTCGAATAAAGAGGTTTTTGTACCTCGCGACGACTGGTGTCCCCAGGAGCGCGCTCGATCGGGGTATCGTCCTTGTCTCCGGATTGCATTACCGGAGGTTTGAGTTGCGTTTTCGGCGTGGCTTGCGGCGCTGTTTCGTGGATTGCGGCGTCTTTATCCTTTGTCACGGCATCCTTGGTGACCGCGTCCTTGGTTGACTGCGTCCTTGGTTGCTGCACCTTTGGTTGCCGCACCTTTAGGTGTTGCCTTCTCTACTGGTGGTTCGGGCACGGGAGGCGCTGGCGGGGATTCAGCCTCACTGCTTGACTTACCCTTGGCTGTCTCCTCGGTCCCACCACGGTTTGGTAAGGGTCGTGTATGCTCCCGGCTCGGGGCCGACACTCGAAGAAATGGTCGAGTCGTCCGCCGCTTGACTCTCGACTTTCTTTGATCCTTGACTGGCGGAGAGACCAGGGGCCCTCACCGACGGCGCTTCTTTCACCGGGACTCTCCAGCTCGAGACAACCTCGTCGCACGGAGATGCCGGTGAAGTAAGATAGGCGGTCTCATACGTAACTGGAGAGTCGAACACCGTCGGCGTGTATTCGCGGGC
Source organism: uncultured Planctomycetota bacterium (assembly GCA_963779785.1). Lineage (GTDB taxonomy): Bacteria > Planctomycetota > Planctomycetia > Isosphaerales > Isosphaeraceae > CAVRFS01. The sequence goes on along the minus strand of CAWAAW010000008.1, from coordinate 89,701 downwards.
TACCGAATAGGTAGTTGGAGAATAAACATAGGTTGTCGGAGAATAAACCGGCGAGGTAAAAACTGTCGGGACATAGGCGGGATAGGCGGCGATCACCGACCGCTCGACCAACCGGCCTCGACCGAAAAGACGCCCAATCAGGCTCTGGCGATACTGGGTCTCGACGTAGGTTGTCGGTGCCAGTACGACGTCATTCGCAATGTAAGCCGTCGGGTAATAGCTCGGCACCACAAGCGCTGCCGGCAATAAGTACGAGCTTGGCACCACCGTGCTGGTCGCAACATACGTGGTGGGCACGCTCACGGTTGTCGTGGTGGGAAAGAGGTACACGGTCTCGCCATATCGGATATCCATGCCCCACGCCGAAAGTCCGCAGCCCATCCAGATGCTCACGACAGGAAGCGCCAGCCGAATGCTTAACGATCGCATCGCTCGTCTCCTCTCAGATCTTTCTACGGCCCGCTTTCGCATAATCTCGTCTCGATCGCTATCCAGCGCGGCCTCAATGAAATCACCTTACCAAATCGAGACGCCGGAACCAAGAGACTGGGTGCCGTTCGATCGAAAGACGAGGTTGATCTCTCGCTCACAAGATTGATTTCTTTCCCCCCCTTGCGAAGGGGGGGTCAGGGGGGGTGGACCCGGCAGAACCAGACAGTTCTGGCTAGGGTCGGCTGGACCGGCGGATTACGGCGTATTCTGAGGCTCTTGGTTGTGCCCTGTTCACCCCCCCTGACCCCCCCTTCGCAAGGGGGGAACAGATCGCTCGCTCCAACCCGCGTTCATCGCGCACAAAAACGCGTGTTCGAAACCGTCCCGCGAGGCTCACCCCGGTTTTTCATCAGCCCACCCTGACCCTCCCTTCGCAAGGGGGGGAAACGCGCAACGAAACTGGGATGAACTCGAGGCCTGTGCACGACGAACTTTTCCCCACACCAGCCTCGCCCAGTGTGCTCATGGTGCGGACTTAGCAGAGCGCTGCGCCGCTACCTTTTTCGATTGGCCGCAAGTCCTCTGCCGGCCAGACCGGCATAGTCCGCCGAGTAGCGGATCGCACGGAAGACCGGATTCACACCGGGAGGCAGGGGAGGCGATCGGTGCGGCCGGCTTGGTAGCGGATAGACTCCCCGAGAAACCGACGCGACCGAAGTCTTGCTTCATCCGTTCGAACTGAATCTTCTGCTCGGCCGTGAAGATCTTAGCGAGTTTGGCGTCGACCCCATCCTGAAGCTTGACCAATGTCTTCTTCTGCTCGTCAGTCGGCTTCAGCAGAACCTGGCGTGACAGCGACATGATCTCACCGGGTACCGTAAAGCCCCCGAAACCGACCGTTTCCCGGAGCCGCTTCCTTTGCTCATCCTTGAGGGTCTTTTCAAGCTTCGCATCGAGCTCGTGCTGAAAATCGTCCAAATCCTTCTTCTGTTCCGAAGACATTTTGAGCGCGTCTCTCTGAAGGGCGGACAGGATCTCGTGAGGACGGGACTCAGTCCCAGCCGCGCTGTCGGCAGGACCGAGCTCGCCTGACCTCGACGTGACGATGCTTGGGGATTTTTGTCTCCAGACGACTTTCAAATCGGATGTGACTTCGAAGAGCGTTCCGCTTACGCCGTCACAGATCATCGTGTCTCCGTTAGGGAGGCGCTGAGCACTGGACATGAGCGGGGCGAAGTAATCCGTTTTTTCGGGTGCGGTGAAGCTCCAGACCGGTTTGTCCGGACCGAAGGCCAGTCGCTGGCTCGCGGAGGTATCGACCCTCGGCGTCAACGGGAAGGATGATTTCGTCGACCGATGAAAAATCGATTCCGGGACGGCCGATGCCGTTGTTGAATACCAAGACGTGTCCCTCGCCCGGACGACCCCGCGCGATCCAGTGTGCACCGTGTGGAGAGAAGAGCCGCTGAACTTTCTTCGGTGCCGGCTCGATACGCCTGGGGATTGCCCCAGCGGTAGAGCAAGATCACCGCCTCTCCCGCTCCGGCCTCCCGTGTGGCCGTGCGCCTCGGCGGTTGTGGTGCTGTGGTCGATGATCCAGAACTCGCTGAACGCGCGCACGGTCAGCATGATCTGGTCGAGTTCGGCGTTGATAAGCCACCGCGTTGATGTGAGTCCAATCCGGCATGATCGACGGATTGCCCTGCGCGGCCGGAGATCCGAGATACCCGATGCTCCTGAGCGTATTCAATTGGCTCTTTCGCTTCGCTTCCATCTCGGGGGAACTCGCGCGTGCGCGAGACCTCAGCCAGGAGGGTTTCACCGAAGTTGATGTCGATCAGCTCGGGATGAGCGGAGACGTCTCCGCGATTACTCCGGACGAATCGAGGTCTTGAATCAGATGGTCCCAGACGTGCCACTCCCACACGACCTCCCCGGTCTCCTTGCCCGTCGGCTTGATCTCGATGATGGAGTCGACGAGCCAGGGGCCGTCCACGGATTCCGGACTGCGTCCGGCGGCGATCGTTTCCTCGGCGGTTTTGATTTCCCAGACGATCAAGAGCACGTTGCCGTTGGGCAGCTTGGCGAGGTCGTGGTGGGAAATTTGCTTCTCGTTGTGGAATTTGAAGTCCCAGACGAGTTCGCCGTCCCACGTGAATTCTTGAACCCGGCCGCCGGCTTGGGGGCCTCCAAAAAGTCGTTCCTCCGGGGAAAGCTGGCCGGCACGCAGCAAGTGGCCATTTTCGAGCAGCGTACGCGACGCCGGCCCGCGGTGTAGTCGCTCTCCCAGGTCCGCACCGCTCTGCCCTGCATATCGATGAGGTCAGTCTTGGTCGAGAGTACGGGAGCGACCAAGGTATATCCCGGAAACGCCTTCGGTTGGTTGCGCAACGTCAACACAAACTGGGTCACGGCGATCAAGAGCGAAAGAGTCAGGGCAGTCCACAGAGTGACTTTCGGCGCGAGACGCATGAGTCGTCCAAAATAAGATCGCGAATGACCCCGAACGTGCAATTTCCTGCCGAGCGTCGGAGCAGCCTTCAAGGCCGGTGGGTTGAGCATGGCCGGTCGTCCTCATTCTCATCGTGAGCCCCGCCGGTCCCATCGTCAAGTCCATCAACACCCGCTCGAAGCCGCTCGGAGAATCCGACCGGCTACGCTGTCGCATCAGGTAGCGATCGTGATTGAACTTCGGGTAGACTGGACTCTTCAGGCCCTTGTTCTCCGCCGATCCGCTGTACGACATCATCGGCCGGGTCACTTTGGTCGAAGATGTCGTCGCGAAGAGTTCCATCGAGCGAGGAGAAACGATGGCAAGGGTCGAGTGATGGCCGATGCGTCCGTCCCCATGATGAACCGCAGGACATTGCTGAAAGGATCGGCCGCGCTCGCCGCGGGTGCTGGTTCGTGCGCTGCGGGATTGGGCGTGGGGAACTATTGGCTCGGCCGCGGCAGCCACGTCTCGAGGAGTTTGGGCAAGAAGGTCATCGTCATCGGCGTGGACGGGATGGATCCCGGTCTGTCGGAAAGCATGATGAAAGCCGGTCTGCTCCCGAACCTGGAGAAACTCCGGGCCAGCGGTGGTTTCAGCATGTTGGGTACCAGCACGCCTCCCCAGAGTCCCGTCGCCTGGGCTAACTTCATCAACGGAGCGGGGCCCGGCTCGCACGGGATCTTTGACTTCATTCATCGACATCCCGAAGAGCAGTGCGCTCCCTTCTACTCGGCCGCCGAGACCGTACCTGGCGAAGGATTCTTGGAGGTAGGTGACCACAGGCTCCAGTTTGACTTCTGGCCGTTCAACCACAAACCGGCCGCGACGGTGCTCCGGCGCCAGGGCACTCCGTTCTGGGACTACCTGGACGCCGCGGGAATTCCCTCGACGTTTTACGACCTTCCATCCAACTACCCGGCCAGCCCGTCGCACTACGGCCATCACCGCTGCATCTGCGGAATGGGTACGCCCGACATGCTCGGGACCTATGGCACCTACCAATACTTCGCCGAGAACGCCCCGCCGAGCCGCTTGACGAAGGCGGCGGGAAACGGTCGAGGCTGACCTTCGTCGACGAGACGGCCACAGCCCAGATCGTCGGGCCTGATAACAGCTCTTCTCAAGAAGCCGGCGCCGATCACGATCGAGCTGCTGGGTCCATCGCGACCGCGACGGCGAACGCGGCAGTTATCGAGGTCCAGGGTCAGCGAATCCTGCTCAAAACCGGCCAATGGAGCCGCTGGACGACGCTTGATTTCAAGCTCATGCCGACTCAGACAGTCAGCGGGCATCTGCCGGTTCTTCCTCCAGGAAGTCGCGCCTTGTTTCCGGCTCTACGTGACGCCCATCAACATGGACCCCGCCTCCCCCGCCCAGAAGATCGCCGAGCCAAAGTCGTTCATAACGGACGTCGCCAAGCAGCTCGGGCCGTTCTACACCACAGGCTTCCAGGAAGACCACAAGGCGCGGTCGAACGGGATCTTCACCGACGACGAGTTTGCCAGGCAGGCGGGCATCGTCCTCGAGGAGCGGCTCGCGCTGTTCGACTACGCGCTCAACAACTACGACGACGGCCTGTTGTTCTTTTATTTCTCGAGCAGCGACCTGCAATCGCACATCTTCTGGTGGGACTCCAACGAGAAGCACCCGATCCGTTCCGGGCTCGAGGCGAAAGCCCAGTTCGGCCATGTCCGGCGGCTTTACCAGAAGCTCGACGCCGTGATCGGCGACCTGGTGGATCGCTATGGTAGCAAGGCGGCGATCATCGTGATGAGCGACCACGGCTTCGCCAACTTTGGCAGGCAGTTCAACCTCAATTCCTGGCTGCGTAATCAAGGCTACCTGGGACCTCGCGAGTGCTCGTCGATCCTGCGGGACGTCGACTGGTCGCGCACTGCCGCGTATGGCCTCGGTATCAATGGGCTTTACTTGAACTTGAAAGGCCGCGAGCGAGACGGGATCATCGAGCCCGGCGACCAGCGGGAAGCGCTTCTAACAGAGCTGAAGGCTCGCCTCGAGGCCGTGACGGACACCAACGGCCAGCGGATCATCCGGGGCGTTTACCGCTCCGACCAGATCTACTCGGGGAACGCGACCGCCCTGGCGCCCGACCTCATCATCGGCTACGCCCGCGGCTACCGCGCATCATGGGCGACCGTTCTGGGCGATCTCACCGAGGCGGTCCTGCTGGATAACGACTCGGCCTGGAGCGCCGACCACTGCGCCGATGCGCTCGAAGTGCCTGGTGTGCTCTTCTGTAACCGCTCGGTCGGCGTCCCCTCGCCGTCTCTGGTCGACATCGCCCCGTCGATCATGGCGGAGTTCGGGCTGCCCACGCCGCCTCCGATGGCAGGAAAAAACGTGCTTTCCATCTAAAAACTGAGGCCTATGGACTCGGTTTCATGGCGGATCAGTTCGTTGGATGGACGCCACTGCCAAACTGTGTGTCATGCGTGCGTAAACCGCGGTAAGTCGGCGTGGGAAGCAGGGTTTCCGTCTGTCTTTTCGGGGAGTTTGCATCTCGGAGCCGGTTTTGCCATGATGGCGTGAGAACAATGTGATGCGGAGGGACGAGAGTCATGTTGAACACGCGCGATGCGATCGAGGTGCTCGAGCGCGACTTCCTCGAGGCTCGATGTAAGATTCTGGAAATCGCCGCGATCCTCGACCGGATCGATCGTGCCGCCGGCGCGGCACGGAGCACACCCGGATTCACGTATGAGTCATCTCCGACAGGCGCTGGAAGCACTGATCGAGGCCGGCCCGGGCCGGGCCGAGACCATTCAGCGCATCTTCTCGCGCGAGTTCGATCCAAGGTGGCGTGAAACCATGAATGTGCGTCCGCCAATCACGCACGATTCTTGACTTGAGGAGAATGCGGATCGGGAGACGGAGCTCCCTCCTACAAATCCTGTAGGAGATGGGGAGACGGAGTCCCTCCTGCCAATCCTGTCGTGTAGGATCCGGCTCTGCCCGGCGATTTCGCTCTCCTCGTCCTACTCGAACGACCCAAAGCGAAGCGAACCGATTGAGGAAGGTGCACCATGCAATATGTCGATCCCCACATTCACATGGTATCTCGCGTGACCGACGACTATAAACGGATGGCGCTGGCCGGTTGCGTGCTCGTCAGCGAGCCCGCGTTCTGGGCGGGGTTTGACCGATCGGGCCCGGAGGGCTTTCGCGACTATTTCCGTCAGTTGACGGAGTACGAGGGGAAGCGGGCTGCGTCCTACGGCATTGCGCATTATTCCTGGCTCTGCATCAACGCCAAAGAGGCGGAGAACGTCTCGCTGTCTCGCGAAGTGATCGCCATGATTCCTGAGTTTCTGCACCAGCCCGAAGTCCTGGGCATTGGCGAGATCGGCCTGAACAAGAACACGCGCAACGAGGCAACCGTGTTCCTCGAACACCTCGACCTGGCCGCTCGAACCCAGGAGCTCGTCCTGGTGCACACCCCCCACCTGGCCGACAAGTACCAGGGGACGCGAATGATTTTGGACATGATTCGCGATGACCATCGACTCAGCCCGGAGCGTGTCTGCATCGACCACGTGGAGGAGCACACCATTCGCCACGCCCTCAACGCCGGCCACTGGGTGGGGATGACGCTGTACCCGATCACCAAGTGCACGCCGGCCCGGGCCGCCGACATGATCGAGATGTACGGAAGCCGAGCGCGTTATGGTGAACTCGGCCGGCGACTGGGGGCACAGCGACCCCCTCGCTGTCCCCGAACTCATCTTCGAGATGCGGCGCCGGGGTCACGACGACGCTCTGATTAGCAAGGTCGTCTACGAAAACCCGCTCACGTTCTTCTCGCAGTGCAGCCGGTTTGACCATATCGGCCGCGAATCGACCACTGCACCGGCTATGGCCTGAAACCAGGAAATCGAGGAAGCAAACGATCCCGAATTCTTGATGCGCTCTTACGGCCGGCTCAGTCGCGGAGGCGCGGCCTTCGAGAAAGCTACTGGTCGAATAACCTCGTTTTGTGGGTTGGAGTACGGCCTTCAGGCGGGCCCGGACCGACTGAAACCGAGACTCCAACCTGTCAATTGAAGAGCGACGACACACTGGGTAACGCTCTTGCACGCCTCAATCAATCTCCGGATACTGTATCAGTCTAAGGGTCTGTCTCGAAAGCCGCTGAGCTCCCGAATGGGGGCGGCATAATATAGCCTGGGGCGTGAGCCCCAGGATGCCGAACCCGGTCAGAATGATCGGCTTTCCGTCTCAGCCGCCGCCCCAACGTCGGGCAAGGCCCGACGTTGGGGCGGCGGCTGAGACGGTGAGGTCACCGGACCCTGGGGCTCACGCCCCAGGCTATATTATGCCGCCCCTCCGGGGCTTTCGAGACAGACTCTAAGTGGTCTTGACCTCTGCGAATGGACTGAACCCCGAAGACGACCTTCCAACGACACCGTTTCCGGTTCTCTGAGCCTTCCTCGACCATGAGCCAAAAAAAATTTCAGACCAGCGTCCGCAATCTCATCGTGGTCGTGGCTTGTTTTGCCGCGTTCGTATGGGCATGGCGCTACGCGGGCGAGCCGGGACACCCGCCGACGGCGGAAGATTGGGCTCGCTCGCTCGAAAACGCGACGACAGCGGACAAAAAGATCGCCGCCCAGAAGCTGACGGAATCCAGCCCGGACGATATCGAGGTCGTCGTTCCCGCTCTGGTTCGAGCACTTCAGGACAAGGACCCTCCGGTCCGCGCAGCGGCGACTTTCGCACTGGGTCAGTACATTGATTCGTCCGCGCCGCGTCGCCCGGCTGGTATCACGAATCAGGCAAGTGCCGCGGCGAAAGTTTTACTCGTCGCCCTCAGACAAGACAGTGACCCCGTCGTTCGCTCGTCGGCTGCATTCACCCTTTCGTCGATCCACAGCGCGCTTCTCAAGGCCGGCGTTTTCTCCAACGAATCGGAGGAGTCCGATCCCCTTAAGCGCGGCACGTTGGTGACCGCATTCGATACGGCTCTCAAGGAAGACCCGTCGAATCGACTACCACTGATCGACGCCTTGGAGCGTCTGGGACCGATGCCTGCCGAAGCCACGCCGGGTCTTCTGGAAGCTCTCAAAGACCCATCCGTGAGCGTTCGTGGACGTGTGATTGCGACCCTCGCTCATTTCGCCAGCGGAGTCGATCCGGTCATTCCGGTCCTCATGAACGATGTGGAGACCAACGAAAGTCAATACCCGCCGGACTACTTCGGTGCGGCGAAGGAGTTGCACCCAACTCCGGCAGTCGTTCCGAGTTTGATCAGATCCCTGGAGAGCGCGAATTGGATGGTCCGGGAAGCGGCGGCCCTGCTGTTGGCGCAGGTCGGGCCCCCGGCCCACGCGGCCGCCCCCACCCTGATCGCTGCCGCGAAAAAAACGCTCGTCACCGCAAACGATCCCAACGCCCGGGACGGATCAGGCGGCTCCCAGCCGAAACAACGACTCTCGCTGGCTATCGCCGGGCGACGACCGGAGAAGCCGCCACCCGGGTCGCTCAGCGCGGCCCTTGCCACAGCCTTAGTACGGATTGCTCCCCCCGAGGAGGCCGTGGCCATTCTCGTGGAGGCGACGCGCGAGCAAGAATTCCACCACGCTCAACGCGGCGGCGACAGCGCTGGCGGAGCTCGGCCCCAAGGCCCACGCCGCCATACCCCGATTGGTCGCAGCTCTCAAAGAGTCTTTCGCTTCCACGGAGCGTTCGGCTATTGAAGATAGTAGCGCAATCATTGTCGCCCTGGGACGAATCGCACCAAAGGCCCCCGAGACGGCAGGATCGTCCGATGAATTGATCGCCATCCTTTGCAAAGCCCTGAGTGCGCCGTCCGAAGCAGTCCGCGGAGCGGCAGTAGAGGCGCTTGGCAACATCGGCCCAAGGGCTTCGGAAGGCAGTCCCCATGCTCTTGGAGTTGCAAAAGGAGAATGAAGCTCGAATTGGCAATGCGGCAAGCGACGCCCTGAAAAAGATCACGCCTGAATCGAAATCGATCGGCGATTCCAAAGAGGCGGTTGCGGTCCCGAAAGACTCGAAGAACGGCTAAGCCCGCCGGCTTCCGACGAGCGTTTCATTCCAGCCCACCGCTTTTGTTACGCCGCAAGGAATTGTCCGTCAAGGGCGGCCAGGAAACCGCCGCCGAACGGAGCAGCCTTCTCACAGGGGTTTACGTACGAATTGCACACAAGTTGGCGGCGGTGTCAATCGACACGAACCGAAGCGCGGCGAGGCGTCCGGGCGATCCCCTTGCTGCCGCGTCAGGTTCGTACGGTCGCCGTTGCGTTCTCCGTGTACGCACCCCACGAGTAAACCGCCGTAGATAGAACGAGCATGAGCGCGCCGCGCGGCAAACCGAACTTCCGGTCGCAAGAGAATCACGCTGTGCGAGTTCATGCATCTCCGCCCGGCGCGTTTCGAATCAGCGGCGTGACCAGTTGGATAACAAGCGCGGTCATATCGGGACATTAGCCAAACTTGCGCCGCCGAGAACGTCTTAACGCCACTGCGGTGCATCTTCGTCGGGAGACCAGACTGCCCGTACGGTCGTGCCAGAAACGGCGCGCTCGACGCCTTTTTCAGCCGGACCCGATTGCACCCGTGGTGCGGGGCGGCGTCTTTTTCTTTCCTGTTTTGGTCTTCGAAGTATTCCCGGCTTGCGTAGGCGCAGGGCTTGTTGGAGCGGAACTGGTGGAGGACTGTGTGGAATTGGTCACCGATGGACCACCCGGATTGCTGTCACAGCCCGGCAAAACAAAAGAGGTCACGATTGCCAAGACCCAAGCTGAGCGCATCATGGCTGACCGGGACTGAAGAGCGAGCATTGCGATAGCTCCTGGATTGGGAAATAGGATGGGCACAACAAAAGTCGATCGACCCGAGGCAAGAAAAAGAAGGAGACTCCGCGTGGCTGGCTCGGGAGCTCGCCCGATTCGCCCCTTCACGATGCGGCTGCAAGTCGGGTTCGCTCGCCCCAACTTCTGGACTTCAATGCAAACCGTTGGGCCGGGTGGGGCACCTGCCCGCACCCGGCCCAGCGAAAAACGTCGTCGCTCACAAATCAGCGTGGATTCCCCGAGCAGTGCGCGGATTACTCGCTCACGGGGCCACCAAGCAGTAAGAATCGCAAAACGGGAACGCCTCTGGTTGTTGGGCGGGGCAATCCACCCCCGTTTTGGTTCCCCTTCAGCCGTCGGCTTTAGTACCCGTCGCTGCTGATGACTTCACCGCCGGCCCTGGTACTCAACTGGCGGTAGACGCCATATGCTGATCGGAGCAGAATAATTGGGGTTCCCCGTGTCGATCGTCTCCTTGAGGAACTTGCAGGAACCGTCGGCAAACAGGAAGTTGGCGCCACCCGGGTGTTGGCTCCTGAATCCGAACTGGCCATCGAGAAGAGCGTAGGCACCGTTCTGAACCCACAGCCACGAATCGAAATAATTCACGGATTCGACAAATTGCCAGTTTCCTGTGCCGTATTGATTTGCTGCATTGCCTAGCTGAAGCGGCGCGTTGATTTTGGCGCGCTCGTGGCCAATCCCTCGCCGCGCGTGGTGTTTGCGGCATTCGAACCGAAATACAAACATCGAGACCAGGTATTGAATTCCTGATCCGGATCGTTCTTGAACCGGGCGAACTCGCCTGCTGCGATGGTGTTGCTTGTACCGTCGGTGATCGCCTCGATCCGAACCACGCTGTCAATCTTGAAGACACCATCGCCTTGGATAAAGATCGTCGATCCCGTGCATCCGTTACCAAAGGACTGTGCAGGGCAGCCGCAATACCACTCAAAGATGTCGTAGGTCCCTGCCATGCCGGCATACGAACTTTGTGCGTAAGCGTTGGGGGATGTGGGGAGCGGGACCATCAACCGAGAATGGCAGAGGCGTCTGCTGGAGGTCGGAAGGGCAGATGAACGAGTTGATCTGGGCAATCAGACCCGTACGGTTGATCATGCCGCTGTTTATGTTCCCGCCAAGGTAACCGGTGCCGTTGCCGGGATGTCCGCCGGCCGGAATCGAAAAGTTAATCGCATTGTAGATGTTCGACTGTTCCATGAACGGCAGCATCATGGCGAAAAAGCTGAAGCCGAAGGCATGGCTACCTGCACCTGCTTGCAGGCTCCAGCTGCCGCCAGGCTCGGCAACCCAAAACAAGCCCATCGGAAAAGAGCCGTTGGCACTCTGGTAATTGTGGATCGCCAGCCCCATCTGCTTCAAGTTGTTGACGCATTGAGCGCGACGGGCCGCTTCGCGGGCCGACTGCACGGCCGGAAGTAACAGGGCGATCAACACGGCTATGATGGCGATGACTACTAATAGCTCGATCAAAGTAAACCCACGGGCAGTAGTTCGCCGTCGACTCGGATTCGTCATTTCCGTTTCCTCCTCAAAAAACCACGAAAAAATAGGTGTGATGACAACGAAGACCTCAAGAGACCAAAACAGAGGAGAGGACCGAGGCATGGAACTGCAAAATGCGTGCATCATTGCGGAAGAACTGGAAAATATCGATCAATTCCGGATAGAACCCTTAGCGCCCCCGCACTTTTCAAACACATGACAACGGGGTCATGTTAGTGCAGGTGAGATGCTAGGGTCAGGCTGAAATGGACATGGCGGTATGACCATGCCGCAGATGAGCAGCCTATCATGGTGTAATCGTTGTGAAGCTGTCAAGATTCCAGGTTTGCGACTCATCAAATAAACGAAGAAGAATGGCCGGATCGAGGGTAGCATGCATTTACTGGCATTAAGTGTATCTCGAATCCTCAAAGAGGTCAAGTTACCTAAACAAGCGAAAATCAATCAAGACGGTCATTGGAGTCCGCAATCTCACATTTTTGGGCGTGCGACCGACTCCGCCGGTTGTGACGCCTGGACCATGTACTTCGCGGCCGGGAAACGAGATTAACTGCTTCTCTAAGAATCGATCAGTGCGTTCTCCAATAGACCGAAGCGAATGAAGCCCGTTTTTTGGGCATGGTTCAAAAACGCCCGTTTTCGGGTAACACTTGGGCTCTCAGCGCGGATTCTGATCGGTCCCGCTCTGGAGCGGATTTACACGAGCCCCGGTTGACGTGCTGAGGCTTCAGCTCCGCGAGAACCGCGTGTACCCCAGGAGTTCCAGCCAGTGAGCGTGCGGCTTACCCGTCAGCAACTCCGCGGGACTTTTCCCGACACGACTGGGGTCTTCACTGCGCAAGTACCGGTGGTGGTTCAGGAAGAACTGAGCGCATTGGACGATGCCGGCGGGCAAGCCGGGGAATTGGCCCGATTGAAACACCACAAAGCCGAGATCGAACGCATGACCGCTCGCTACAAGAAACTCATTCGGCGCAACCAGCCGATCCGCGACTCGAGTGAAATGGGCCTCCTTGCTGAAAAACTGGGCCGACCCGTCGAGGCCAGGGTCTAACTCGGTGTCGCGGCCGCCGAAAGCCTCGATCGCGATCGAGCCAGCCGCGATCTCGATCGGCTCGACCACCGACCGGCCGACCAGAGTAACGCCACCGGCTCGCTGGCCGAGATCGTCGGCGCCGACGCCGTCGTCGTCGGCGCTCAACCAGCTCAGTCAACGGTTCGGCCGCACGACCCCTGATCGGCGACCATGGGTTGCCGATCGGTGCACTCGGCGGCGTCGAGTTGTTCCAGCAATTGGGCGATGGCGCGGTTGCCGCGCGTGTTCGACATCCTCTTGACCAAGCAGCGGCCAGTCACGTATCGTCGGGCAATCATCAGCAGGTCCGGTCCAGCATTCGCGAGGGATTGATCGGGCTGTGTCGCCCAATTCGACAAACGACCCCGCGCCGGGCCTCCCGGCCGGCCAAGCCGAGACCGTGTTATGCCGTCCCGACTCACCCGCAGATTGGGCTTGGCCTTCACGGTGGTTCTGCTGGCGATCGTCCTCGGCTCGGCCGCCGCCGGCTATCAGCGTTATGCGCGGTGGCGTGCCGAGTCGGTGCTGGCCCAGGCGCGCCGCGAGGTTGCGTCAGGGCTTTTCGGGCCTGCCCGCGACCGGCTTTTAGCGCTCTCCGCTTCCGCACGCGGGCGTGACGAGGTTGACTACCTGATCGGGGTCTGCGAGGCGGCCGAGGGCCGTGCGTTCGCGGCCGTCGAGGCCTGGGGGCGAATTCCGCCGAGCTCGCGGTATGCGGCGCGCGCGGCTCTCCGGCGAGTCCGGCTCGCCTTGCCGCTCGGCCGCTTTGCGGCTGCCGAGGATCTCACTCCGGCGTTCGACGAGCCGGGGCTCGCCGCCGAAGCCCGTGAGACCTGCGCCTTCATCTTGAAGGTAGAAGGCCGCGCTGCCGAGGCGCGGCGGGTTCTCCAGGACGGTTGGCGCTCCATGCCCAGCGCCGTCGCGTCGCTCCGCGAGATTTGGCTCCTCGACCATCGGCCGCTCGATGTCGAGCTCAGCCGCGACGAGCTCACCAGGGCCGGCGCCAGGGCTCCCGACGACGATCGTGTCTGGCTCGGCAGGGCGAATCTCGCCATCTGGGAAGGTCGGTTCGATGAAGCGGCGCGATGGCTCGACCAGTGTCTCCGCCGCCGCGCCGCCGATCCGGCGGTCTGGCGTGCATGGCTCTTCCGCGCCCAGGCCGCCGATGACCCGATTGCGCTCTGGCAGGCCCTCGAGCACCTCACTACCGCGGATCTCGATCCCGCCGAGCTCCCGGCGATCCGCGCGTGGCTCGCCCGCCGCGCCGGCCGGCCCGACCTCGAGCGGCCGGCGCTGGAGGAGCGGGTCAAGCTGCAGCCCGAAGACCTGGCGTCATACGATCGGCTTGCCGCGCTCTGCGCCGCCACGCCCGACGGCCTCCGCTGGCGGAACGCGCGCGCCGAGGTAGTCCGCGCCGCCGCCCGCACCAGCGAGCTGTTTTCCGGCGGCGGCGCGCGACCACGCTGCCGAGCTCGCCCGGCTCGCCGAACGGCTCGGGCGCCGCTTCGACGCCCGTTGCTGGTGGACGCTCCACGCCCAGGCAAACCCCGGCAGTGCCGAGGCAGCCGCCGCGCTGGCCCGGCTCGGCGAACCAGCACCGGTGGCCGCCCCGCCGCCCCGCATCGTTGCCGAACTGCTCGCGGCGTATAAGCGGCCCGCAGCCTCGCCGTCCGCGGCTGCGCGACCCGCCGCGCCCGCCGAACCACCACGGTTTCGCGACGATGCGGCGTCGACCGGGCTCCGTTTCGTCTATGAGACCGGTGGAACGCCCCGAACGCCCCCGATGATGATGGGCGGCGGCGTCGCGCTGCTCGACTACGATGGCGACGGCTGGCTCGACGTGTACTGTGTCCAGGGTGGCGTCTTCCCGCCTGCCGCCGGTCCCGCGTCTCCAGCCGGTGGCGACCGGCTGTTCCGCAACAAAGGCGACGGCACCTTCGATGACGCCACGGCCAGCGCCGGCCTCGTGGGCAACACGCGTGGATACGGCTATGGCGCGGCCGTCGGCGACATCGACCGCGACGGCCATCCCGACCTCTTTGTCACGCGGTGGCGGTCCTACGCCCTCTATCGCAATAACGGGAACGGCACATTCGCGGACGTCACAGATCGCTGGGGACTGGGCGGTGACCGCGACTGGCCGACCTCCGCGGCATTCGCCGACCTTGACAATGACGGCGACCTTGACCTTTATGTCTGCCACTACCTCAAGTACAACCCAGCCGACCCGGCCGCATCCAGCCGGATGGCGGGGCTCTCCCCGCTCGCCTATTCGCCTCTGATGTACGATGCCCTTCCCGACCATTTGTTTCGCAACGACGGGGGCCGGTTCGTCGACGTCTCGAAAGAGGCGGGGATCGCCGACTCGGAGGGCAGAGGCCTTGGCGTGGTCGCCTGCGACCTCAATGACGACGGTCGCGTCGACCTGTTCGTGGCCAACGATCTGACCGCCAACGCCCTCTACCTCAACCGTGGCGGACTCCGGTTCGAGGAGACCGGCCACCTCGCCGGCGTGGCCGCCAGCTCGCTGGGAGGATACCAGGCCGGTATGGGCATCGCGTGCGACGATTTCGACGGCGACGGCCGGCCCGACCTGGCTGTCACCAATTTCTTCGGGGAGTCGACCAGCCTGTTCCACAACGAGGGTGGCGGACTGTTCCTTGACGTATCCAGCCAGTCAGGCCTGGGCGTGGCCAGCCGCTACCGCCTTGGTTTTGGCGCGGCGTTCCTCGATACCCGTAACCTCGGCCTCCTCGATTTGGCCACCGCCAACGGCCACGTCGTCGACAAACGCCCGACCGCACCATTCGCAATGCCGGCCCAGTTGCTCCTTGGATCCGGCAACGGCCGGTTCCTCGACGCCTTGGACTCTGCCGGCCAGCTCTGGTCGGTCCCGCGGATCGCCCGCGGTCTGGCTGTCGGCGATCTTGACAACGACGGCCGGCTTGACCTGGTGATCGTTGCGCAGGACGGACCGCTCGTGTTCGCCCACAATCAATCGATGCCGCGCCACTTCCTGACGGTCCGCCTCGAAGGCCGGGCCTCCAACCGCGACGCAGTTGGTGCCAAAGTGTTTGTACAGTCCGGCCCGCACCGGCAGGTCGCCTGGCGCAGTGGGGGCGGGAGCTACCTATCGGCGTCGGATCCGCGCCTCCATTTCGGGCTCAACGGCTCTGACCGCGTCGATGTCCTCGAGGTCACCTGGCCGTCCGGGAAGGTCGACCGGTTCACCGCGCTCGCCGCCGACCGGGCCTATCACATCCGCGAAGGGGACCGGCAGCCAACGCTCATCGATCGCCGCACGTCCGGGATCTCTGGTCAGATCCCTCTAGCCCGCTCAACCCTGACCGGCAGCGCGCCTGCAGACGCTTGTGCCTGCGTCAATCGCTCGAGATTGCTGCACGCGAAGGCGTAAGCCACAAGTCACCGTCATCGGGCCGACGGAATGCGACCGATCGAGGCGGTGAGAAGACCCTCCCGGTGTGCTTCTCCGAAGCTCGAGTGCGATCCCTTCGAGCGGCCGGGACCGCCGGCGGCTTCGGGGATAAGGTGGCATGATTCCGTCCCGAGCGCGGCGCCGACCGCGACCGGATCGTGACTGAATCTGCGGTGGCCCGTAGGTGGGGTGATGAAAAGTTGGGGTTTACCGAGCTCGAAGGGGGATTCAAGACGTGTGTTTTTGTTGCGCGTGATCGGTGCGTCCCCCCTTGAGAAGGGGCGGCAGGGGGAGTCAAAAGGCATAGCCAGTACGTTGGGCCGATACGACAATTCCGCGGAAGACAGCCGTCCCGGAACCGCGCACCAGGCTGTGGTTACGCGGGGATACCCCCCCTGCCCCCCCTTCTCAAGGGGGGGACGATGCGCAACGGAATCCGGATGAAGACAAGGCTTGTGCAAGACGAACCTTTCATCACCCCACCCTGACCCCCCTTCGAAAGCGGGGAAAGGGATCGCTCGCTCGCGACAAAGTCGGATCGCGTGCAACAGAAACACGCGCCTTCTCGAAGCGATCCCGCTTCATCCACTTATCTGGCTATCCCGCCGCCGCCGCTCTTCTTTCGGCTCGGTCCCTTCCGTGCTCCGGAGCCGGCGGGGGTGGACTGCTCCTTCAAGGCAAGGATCGCAATTTCGCGGTCGCTCGCGGAGACGTCACGCTTTTCGAGAAACTTCTGAAGCGCCGACACGACGTCCTCGCGCCCGATCGGGATCGCCTCGATCCGGTCGAGAACTTCGGCGCGAATGGCCGGGCTGCTATCGTTCAGCCCCGCGAGATAGACTGGGAGCGAGGGTTCGATCGCCTTGCGAAGGTCCGCGTCGGCGCTCAAAGTTGAGAACGCCACGATGCGGCCCAGAAGGCCATAGACCAGGGGGCTGATCTCTTCGTTCTTGAGGGATAGGGACTGCGCGATCGCGGGAATTGCCGTATTCAGGGTTGCCTTCAGTCCCGGCAGATTGCCTCGGACACGTCGGAAATCGGCCTGATCGGAGGTCTTGTCGAGGTGTTCACTCAAGGCTTCCACGACGGCTTTGCGTTGCTCGTCCTCGCCCAGGGCTTTGAGGAGGGCCGGAATGACTGCCGGATTCGCGAACAGAATTTCCGTCAAGCTGGCCGCGACCTTGAGGCGGACTTCATCGATGGGATCGCCAAGGCCGGACTCCAAAGCCGAAATCACGGAATCATCGGTCGGAACCTTCTGAAAACTGGCGGCCGCGGTACGCACTGAGGGATCGGTGTCATGAAGTGACTTCAAGTGAGCGTCGAGGGTGGGTGGAGTTCCCGGGGCAATCGCCTCCAGCGCTTCCACGATCGCGACGCGAACGCCGGCATCGGCCTCGCCTTTGCAGAGCGGTCGCCAGCGGAGTCACCGCGGCCCCGCTCAGCTTCGCATGGGCACCCAAGGCGGACGCCGCGACGATTCGGACCTTGGTCTCCGGATCCGTGAGAGCGGTGATCAAAGCGGGTATGCCGGCCGCCGCGGTCCAGTCAAGCCGGCCGAGCGTCTCGGCGGCGGCGATCCGGACGGCTGCGTCCTTGGCCTTGAGGGCGTCGATGCAAGCGATCGACTCGATCGCCTCTTCGGCGGCCGATCGAACGCCGGCATCCGATGAATCGTGCGCCAGCGATCGCAAGGCTGGTAGGGCCTCACCGGCCTCGGGCCCGAGCATGCCCAGAAGGAGGATCGCGGCATGACGGGCTCTGGGATCTTCTTTCGCGGTCAGCTCGACCAGAATGGGAACAAGCTTTCGCCAGGCGTCACGGTAGCGCGGGGTCGGTGGCGGGATCCTTGAAGTCGTCGAACAAGATCTCCAGCGCACGGGATCGAACCAACGCGGCCGGGCTCTTGATTGCCCGGCCCAGCGACGTGGTCCACAACGCCCGGTAGTGCAACGGTTCCTTGGGAGTCGAGGCCGTCGAACTTGAGTCGCCGGCGTGAGTTGAATCGTAGTCGCCGACTGCATGGATCATACTACATTGGTTGATGACATCGAGCCGAAGGGAGATCTCTTCCTTCTCATCCTCCAACCGCCCAAGCACGGCCTTGAGAGCGGCCCGAGCCGGCTCGAGCAGAGCGGGTTTGCCCGTTTTCTGATAAATCGCGATGAACCGGCAAAGGACGCTGATCATCGGCTCGCGAGCCGCGGCTTCCCGCGTTTCCAGGACCGTCTGAAACTCGCGGACCGCGGCCTGGTATCTGCGCTCGAACTGCTCGTCGGGTGTCTTGTCGTCGGGTCTCAGAACGTTCAGAAGATCGATGTTGTTGCCGATTCCCTCGCGCGTCGCGTCATCGGCCTTGAGGGCGGCCCGGCAAAGTGCTGGCACGATCCGGTCGTCAGACAAGCCGATCGACGCCAGATTGGCACCAGCCGTCAGCCGGACCTGTGGACTAGAATCCTCCAACGCGATGATGAGGGCGGGAACCTGCAATGCGAAGGCCAGGTTCTTCATGTTCTCCACCGCCTTGGCGCGGATCTGGGGGCTGGGGTCCTTGGCAGACACATCGGCGATGGCGCGGGCGACTCGCTCCTGGTCTCGTGCGACTGAAGCCAGCGGACTCGATGGTCGCCTCGCGAACTTCCACTGGATAGTCCGGGCCCAGGCCCAACAACAACTTGTCCACCATCGGCTCCGAAGCGCTGCCGGGGCTGAACCAGCCAAAGGAGCGAGTGGCCTCGAGCCGAACAGCGGGATCGGGGTCGTCCAGGGCCTTGATCAGGGTGGGGACTTCGTTCTGATCCTTCATCGCTCCGAGCAGCGCGGCGGCTCGCTTCCGCAGGTTCGCGTCCGGGTCCTGCTCGAGGATCTGCCTCGCTATCGTGGCGGCGGGCTTGGCCTGTTGACCAAAAGCCTTGAGTGACTCCAGCGCGTTGAGACGAACCTCGGTGTCGGAATCGCCGAGAGCCTTGACCAAGGCTGGGACGACTTTGTCGGCGGTACCGTTAAACCGGCCCAACTCGGTCGCAGCCGCCCTCCGCCGGGAGCTCCGACTGCTTTCCAGCCTGCGGATCTGCCCCTCGAAAGACAGATCTGGCCAGAGACTTTCATTTAAGACGAGCCCGGCCACACCAGCGGCGATTAATATACCGAAGATCGATAGAGCCGCTCGAAATCTCGTCTTTTTCATGCAACATCGCTCTCCGGCGCGCTGGTTGGCCTCGGGAAAAGGTATTCGAGAGGAGAGACACAATGTCCCGGTTCGGCGGTGCTGGTCCCAGTTCCCTGAAGACCCACTCCCGGATCGCTCGACGGAGTTCGAGATACGGCTCACGTGAGGATCGGGCTGGGTCTGGAATCGCACGCGACGCTGGATGACCGCGTCACTCGAGCTCATTGGTCTCGATGCATTGTCGGGAACATGACTATTCTTCGCCATCGTCTCAACCCACGTCAAGCGATCCATATCCTCGGCGGATCGACAAGAAACGGGGTGGGCGGGGTCGCCGGCGGGTTCGTCGATGGAACTGGAGGGGATGGCGGATCTCTCACACGGAGACAGTTTTTTCGGAATTCTCAGTCACATGCGAACCGAATTCGCGTAGCGTTAAGAATGTCCGGCCATCGGAGTTAGCGGGTCACATAGGATGATTGTGCGATTTTGCTATTGCACCGTTGCGTTCGCTCTCGTCTTCATGCTATGCTCTCGCATTCTTACGCTATTGACTGACAAGCGACGGAAGCGTGGTCCTCAATCGGCGAGGGGATTGTCTAAGCTTGTGCCTTCGCCGGCCAGGACCTGTCCAGCCGGGACACGGCGTTTTCCACGTGCCCGGCGTAAGCTTGCAATGCTCCGCGGGGGTTGCACTGGGGCAAGCGAGCATTCCGCGGATGTCAATATGCCATCGCTTGCCTGCCTGGTCTGAATGGTACGAATTCACTGAGCATCCTTCACACCCGATCACGCGTACACGGATGGTGACCCCCTTGGTTTTCGGATGGTGTAAGAGTCCGACATTTATCGAACTCTTAACCGGAGGCGAGTGCCCCGAGTGCACTGATAATTCCGGTGTACAGATTCGGCATACACCGCCTCCTTCATGTTATTGTTGATCTTGTGATGCGAGCAAGTCCGTGAGCCTGATCATTCTCCCCGTCGTTTCGTCGTCTTGAGTGTTCCCCAGACCCCCCGTTAGGAAAGGTTCCTCGTCGTGAAAAAAAGTCGCGTGTCCAAGTCGACCTCCAGCGGCTTCACTCTTATCGAGCTGCTGGTGGTGATCGCAATCATTGCCGTGTTGATCGCACTGCTCTTGCCGGCCGTACAGTCCGCTCGCGAGGCCGCACGACGCGCTCAGTGCACAAATAATCTCAAGCAGATCGCCCTGGCTTCCATGAATTACGAGAGCGCGACTGGCGCGTATCCGATGGGCGATATTCCGGCTGCTTTCGCGGATCAATCCGGCACGTGCGCCAACCGACTTTACTGTGCGTTCGATTTCATCCTTCCTTTCATGGAGGGTGGCAACGCTTACAACGCATTCAATTTTAACCTCGTTGGCGACATGTCAGGGACGAGTCCGCCTGTAGTCGCGCTGTACAACCCCAACTTCACGGCGGCGTACAACCAAGTTAATAGCTACCTGTGTCCGTCGGATACGCCTGCCGGCGCCGACCAGCTCACTGTCAACTACACGCCGCGGAAGCAGGGGTCGTACGCGGAGAACCGAGGCCGTTGGGAAAACATCGCGTTCAACTGGGCACTCGCGTCCTATCCTGACCCGGGTCAGCCCTACTACCAAAATTGCAACTACGGCGGTGGCGACGGCATGTTCATGCCGTCGAGCGTCGTCACCGTTGCCGGCGTCACTGACGGGACGAGCAATACGTTCCTTTTTGGTGAGATGACACGGTTCCCGAATGAGGCGGGTGCGTCACAATTTCAGTTTGTCGCTTACCTGGCCGCTTTCATCGACCCGCTCGTCAGTTGGCCGGGCAGCATTTTCGGTGGTACAACGGCCGTGCGCACCTCTCGCCGGCGGGTTCGTCGTCCCCGTGCCCAACGCACCTTATGATCAGACGGGCGCCATCGCCAACGCTTGCTTTGCCGGAGCTGCGCAACCTCCCGACTGGCTCAAAAACGCCGCTATCCCGGGTGGCCCGTGCTTGCAGCTTGGCCAATGGGGTTTTCGTAGTCTGCACCCAGGCGGCCTGAATTTCTCGTTTGCGGATGGGTCGGTACACTTCATCAAGAGCTCAATCAATCCGAACGTGTACCGCGCACTCGGGACGAGAAACCTTGCGGAAGTCCTCAGCTCGGACGCGTACTGATACCCATCGCGCAAAACTGCGTTCGCTCCGAAAGGACCCGGCTCGTCCGTCACATTCGCTTTGGCGGACCGCCGGGTCAATTGAACCATTTGCTCCTTTTCGATTGGACGACTGATCGCCGGAAATCTTGTCCGCCGGGTTTGTCGTCTGGAGAGTTCATGATGCGACGACGTCTTTTGATTGGATTCGCCTTTGCCATGGCCGCCGTGTGGAACGTCGGTTGCGACTCTGGCTCACCACCGCCCGCCTCCAGTGACGCCAAGAGCGAACCCGCGTTGACCAAGCCCGGTTTGAAGGCAAACCCCAAAATCAAAGGAAAGGTGGAATTGCCGAGGGTCCGCGGCTGACTTGCCTTCATCAAGCGACAGTGCGGCAAAGTACCAGCCCGTCCGTCACTTTGAAGACCTATGAAGCGAGATGCCCCTTGGCGAAGGCGACATCTGTCTACCGGTGCCAAGGTGCTTAGGCCGCACGGCTCGACCGTGTTCGATCGGCGCACGCTCACGCTGCCGCGTGAGCACAGACTCACCGATTCGCTTGTTTCGTGACCCGACGCCGAATTGTCAAAGATCAGTTGAGAAGCGGTGAATCGACAGCATACCGTGCTCGCGTAGCGAGTTCCGCCCGCTCGCCTGTCGACTCGCGAGGCGAGACTCGAACCTCGCCTAGTGGCCTAGTCACGCGCGGATGTCGGATCGCGCCGCGAAATCGCCCTGGTGCATTTCACAAGATGACTTTTTCCAGCCGCCTAGCGCCGGAGATGCCGCGGGACCGCTTCGTGCTTGGTGCGACGATAGGCCTCCTGGTCTTCTTCCGACGTAAAGACGCGTAGCAGATCGACGCCCTCCCGCCGAATCACGAACACGCGGGTGTCCATACTGGTCGAGCCATCGGTCCGACGGGTAGTAAAGTCCCCGCCGGCGCTGGAGAACATAGTAGTCAGGCGTTTTCGGGTGACCGTCGGGCTCTGAGTTCAAGTCGATGGTTTGGACTTCGCGAGGGATTTCGCCCCACTCGCGGAGCAGCTCGTGGTTGATCTTGTCCATCGGAAAGGACAGGGTGACCGGCTGTCGTCGGGCTTGCGCTCTCGCCCAAGCGAAGAGCTCTTTACCGGCGGTCTCCCAGTAATAGGTCAGCTCGAACCCGATTCGCTCGGCCCCCTTCAAACCACCGACGGCGAAGTTGTAATAGGAGTCGGTGTAGGGATAGGTCCGGACTACGCCGATCAGGCACTCGCCGACCGTCGCCATCACGATCAGGGGGATAATCGCACGCCGCCAACGAGGCTGGAACCGCTCGCTAAGCCAAGCGGCGCCTAGCCCCGCGAGCACGGCCAAACTGGCCACGCTCGGCAAGAACAAGCGGATGCCGTCGTGTCCGGGAGCGTTTGGAAGTGCACGGCAAATCATCAAGGTCGCCCAGCTCAACGGCCAGATCACAGCCCACGGCTCCTGGCGGCCACGACTCAGACAGACGGCGATTCCGATCAGTCCCAACCCAAGGACGAATACCGGCGTTGTGACCGACGTAAGTACGATTGTGTTGTGCCAGGGGAGTGAGAACTCGTGGATCCTGCCCAGATAGACGCTTGCGAGCGGCTGCGTTTTCGCTCGCGACAAGTTTGACGCGAGGAAGCGCCACGGGCCCGCGAGGGGCTCGATCCACCAGGGCGGCTGGATCGCATACAAGGTGAGAGCGGCCACCGGCAGCGCGATCAAGAGCGTTCGCAACCCTGGCCGCGACGACCTGGTCAACCCGGACCGGCCTTTGCGGCGAAGTGCGAGCTGTGGCAACACCTCGAAAAACATCACCCACGCGATGGCCGGAACGACGGCAAACAGCCCCGTGAACTTCGTGCCGGCGCAAAGGCCCAGGGCCACGCCAAACGCGACGGCCCACCGCCGCGAATCAAGGCTGGCCACGAAAGCGACCTGCGCGAGCAACCACAGGCAGGTCATCGGCATGTCGTAATGGGCGTAGTGGGCATGTGCAAAGGGTCGGGGCATCGCCAGGATCAACACCGCCGCCAGAGTGCCCGCCAGGCGTCCCCGGCGTCGTTCCAGGTGATGGTAAATGACGCCCACTGTCGCCGCCGTGAGCAGCATGGGTCCGAATCGGTACGCACCCAGCGGTAGGAGCCAAAGCCGGGAGAGTCGCCAGCCAGCCAGTCCCAGCAGCGCGTAAAACGGCGGGTGGCCGTGCGGCTCCTCGCGACTGAACAGCCAGTAACGGTCGAGAACACGTTTCTGAAACGCAAGCCGCCAGTCGCCACCTTCCGCCGGAGCCCAGACTATCGAGAACCAATTCGCCAGCAGGCGCTCGCGACGGACTGTGTAGCCTTCGTCCCAGACGATGCCGAACTGTCTACTGGTTCCAAGCAGTACCAACAAGGCTAGCGCCGAGAGCACCAGAGCCACGGCGACGGCGAACCGCGGTCGATGCGCCGAACCGTCGGCGGGAGTATTGCTCTGGGGTGTTGAAAGGACGCGGTTAAACGTGCTCAGGGGACCGTTTCGAGACCCGCGTTTTTGTTGCGTTCGATTGAATGCCGGTGCGAGCGAGCGATTCCTTTCCCCCCCTTGCGAAGGGGGGGTCAGGGGGGGTGGACAGGGCATAGCGAACGTGCTCGGCCAAGCCGGCAATTCCGCGAGGCCCAGCGTTTCGGGACCCGCGTACCAGGCCATGGTTCCGCCGGGACCACCCCCCCTAACCCCCCCTTCGCAAGGGGGGGAAAAGAGGCGCACCGAAATCGGGATGAACTCAGAGCTTGTCCAGAACCGTCGTTTCATCAGCCCACCCCTGCCGCCCCATCTCAAGGGGGGGACGTACCGATGACGCGCAACAAAAACACACGTCTTGAATCCACCCTTCGAGCTCGGTGAACCCCAACTCTTGAACACCCCACCGTCACGGCCAGAACGAGGTCGCGGATCCCCGTAGGTCAAGCTTGCTCGCAGGGCGTAGCGTCATCCATCGTAAATGAGTCCTTGTGCCTCTGGGAAGTGCGAGCGACGCGAGACCATGATTTCATCGTCGAGATCGTGCGTCTCGCCAGTTGGCTCTGAAAACGGTATAACCATTTACCTTGAATGGACCTATTTCTCTTCGGCGAGGCAACTTGGTTATGCAGACGTCTCAGTCCGGCTCGGCCGCGATGCCCTCAACGCAGCCGGCGAAGCTACCCACCATCGGCGGCAGGTACTTCGCGCTGGCCGTCTTGTTCTCGATGAATCTGTTGAACTACGTGGATCGCTATTCGTTCTTCGCAGTCGGTGTGGATATCAAGAGGGACTTCCACGTAGATGACTTTTGGTATAGCGTGCTGGGTGTCTCGTTTATGATCGTCTATACAGTCGTGGCTCCTTTGATGGGCTGGCTGGGCGATCGGTATAACCGGAAGGTCCTACTCGCCAGTGGCGTGTTCTTGTGGAGCTTCGCAACCGTCGGAACCGCGTTGTCGACTGATTTCTGGCACATCTTTTTCTGGCGATCGCTGCTGGGAGTCGGTGAAGCGAGCTATGGCGTGATTGCGCCGACCTTGATCGCCGACCTGTTTCCGGTGAGTCAGCGCGGCCGGGCGATGGGACTTTACTACCTGGCCCTGCCACTGGGAGGAGCACTGGGGTATACGCTTGGAGGCACTCTCGGCCAGGAAGTCGGATGGCGGGCGGCATTCTGGGTCGTGGGTCTGCCGGGAATCGTGGCGGCGGTGGCTGGGCTGCTGATGAGCGACCCCGGCCGGGGCGCCTCTGAAGGAAAGGTACTCGCCGGCAAGGCCGATCGGCCGAAGATGAACGACTATCTGAACCTCTTCATGATTCCGACGTTCGTCCTCAATACCGCTGGGATGGCGGCCGTCACTTTCGCAACCGGCGCACTCGCCGTGCACGGTTCGGACTTCTACCAGGAAGTGCGCGGGATGTCGATGAAGGAAGCCGGAACGTCGATCGGCGTCTTGACGGCCGTGGCGGGAATACTTGGGATCGCCTTGGGTTCATTCCTGGCCGACTATCTGCTCAAGTTTACCCGGCGTGCCTACATGTTGCTCGCGTTCGTGGTGGTCGCCGCCGCGGTTCCGCTCGGGTTGTTCGCCATTCTCGAGCCGCGGAAGAATGTCTCACTGGCTCTTCTCTTCGGCGCGATGATCTTGCTGTCCATGGTTCTCGGACCGTGCAACACGGTGATCGCCAATGTCGTGCCGGCCAACAAACGTGCGTCGGGTTACGCGGTCTACATCTTTCTCATCCACTTGTTCGGAGACATTAGCTCGCCGCTCCTTCTGGGCTTGATCTCAGGCTGGTTCGGGAATCCGAGCGTGGCCGCATCAAGCGTGGGCCGGTTCTTTGCCTCGATCGGGGCCGCCCCCGTCGGCACGGCCAACCTGACTGTGGCCATGTTATCCCTGGTCCCGGTGCTGGCGCTGGGGTCTGCTTTCTTCCTGGACGGCTCGCGCTCGCTGCCCCAAGATCAGGACAAAGCCCGAGGAGCCGGAGGGATCACTTCCGAGGAGCTTTCCCATTTCCATCATTGAAACCGACCCGGTCCTGGAGTTTACATCAGCCGCGGTGCGTCGACCGACTGGAACGAGACCTCGGCTGTCACTGTTTTCTTGTGGCGGCGGATCCGGCTTTGGGTCACTGTTTTCGGCTCGGGATACCGTTCTGGTGGGATTGCCACCAATCGAGAGCGTGCCGGGGTGACCAATTCGGGGCGTCGGCGCAGGCTTGCGAGTGCTTCGGCCAGGCTGGGTGTATCCGGGTAGCGGTCGTCGGGGTTTTTCGCCAGGCACTGGAGAACGACGCGCTCCAGGTCGGCGGGAATGCCGGGTTGGAGTTGTGAGGGGGGGATGACCGGATCGCGGGCATGCGCGATCATCACGGCCATCGCACTCTCGCCAAGGAATGGGGGACGACCTGTCAAGATGAAATAGGCGACGGCTCCCAGTCCGTAGATGTCGGTACGGCGGTCGGGCGGCTTGTCATGCATGATCTGCTCGGGAGCCATATACAGCGGTGAACCGGCGACGGTTCCTTCCTGGGAGAGGTGGACCGATTCGTCCTCGGCGAGGGTTTTGACCAGGCCGAAATCGAGCAATTTGGTGACGTCGTACAGGCCGCCGCGATACGCGGACATCAGGTTGGCCGGCTTGATATCGCGGTGGATCAGCCCGGAATCGTGTGCCTCCCGGAGCGCGTCGCACGCCTGGCGCATCAGGTAGATCACTCGCGCCGCCGGCATCGGGCCGAATCGCTCGACCAGTTGGGCCAGGCTCAGGCCGGGCAGGTATTCCATCACATAGTAGAATGAGCCGTCGTCGTTGCGGCCGTAGTCGAAGATCTCGATGGTGTTCCAGTGAGACAGCCGGGCGGTCGCGCGCACTTCTCGCTCGAAGCGGGCGAACACCCGGTGGATTCCGGCCAGGTCGGGACGGATGAGCTTGATGGCGCAGGGACGCTTGAGCATCTGGTGCTCGGCCAGGTAGACCTCGCCCATCCCTCCACCGCCGAGCCTGCGACCCAGGCGATACTGGTTCAACAACCGGGCTTCGTAGGCCTCGTTCCGCAACGTGTTCATCGTGTGCGTGCCGTAGATCGCCGTGAAGGCGCCCAGAAGCAGGAACAGGCTGTGTTCGCTAACCTGGTCGAAGCTGGCCCCGCGAATCGCGACCTGGTAAAGCTCGGGATGAACCATCCCCAGGATCCAAGGGACGAGCATCGGCGCCAGCGCCATCGGCACGATCACCTTGGCGGCCCGCCGCCAGTTGTTGGGGATGAAGATCGCATAAGTGAAGATCATCGACATCATCCACAACACGTTGCTCTTCACCGCCGCCTGGAGCCGCAGTCGGGTCGTCTTCTCGGACTCCGCGCAGCATCACGACATATTGGGCGGCCATGAAACAGACGACGATCAGGGCGAACAAAATCACCTCGAACGCCCGAAGCTGGCGCAAGCTCGGCTTCCACCGGCTGGAAAACGCGGCGAGCGTGATGAGGGGCAAGCCGAGCATCAGTCCATGAAACAGAACGGCGAGCGAGTCGATCGCGTGGAGGACAATCGACCGAACGAAGAACAAACCGAAGCCGACGACCAGAACCAGCGACGCGGCCCGCAGCCTTTGCTGCAGCAGCCAGCGCGTCTCGGTCGCCAGCTCAACCCCGCTCCCCTCGATCACGCGCTTTCCAGGGACGAAGCTGTCCGGCCCGGATGCTCCTGCCGGGGCGACGGATGCTCCTCGGTCGTGGTGCTGAAATCGGGCATCAGATCTTCACCCGGATCGGCTGACGAACGAAGCGAGGAAGTGCTTTGAACCAACCGATTTCATGAACTCGCGGCATCAGCGCGGTCGCCTTGGGACTCTGCTCTTCGGGTTGATCCAAGCATCGGGAAAAACGCTTCGACCCGGCAGCGAAAGCCCGGAATGACGTCCTCGCCTGACAGTTCGTCCGATGCCCGAAGCCAGCTCCCCGACCCATCGGCTCGAAAAACTTGGACTGCCTTTACGCCGGGATGGACGACCCAGACGAGTTTGACCCCGGCGCGAGGTATTCCTTGACCTTCTCATCAAGCTCCTCTATCACGTCGTTGGGGGAGACCACCTCGACGGCGAGGTCGGGCGCGATCGAGCAGAAACCCTCGGCCAGCCGTTCTTTGGTCACGCGATCAGCCCGGATGAACGAGACATCGGCACGACGAACGCGGCGTGGTTTCCAGGGAAAGCAGCGGTAGCCGAGTTCGGCGGCGAGAATCCATCCGAGATTGATGCTCTCGACAATGGTTGCCGAGGATGCGATTGACTTCAGCGGACGACCAAATTGGATAAAAAGCTCACTCTTCGCTCCTTCAATTCGCCGTCGATCAGCTCGTAATGCCCTCCATCGGGCATCGCCAGCAGCTCTTCGGGAGTCACCTCGGCTTTCGGCATCACTTCGGGTTCGGTCGCGACCATCGTGCTCATGAGCGGTCCTCCGTCTTCTTGGTCTTAAAGTCCACACAATATATCAGTTCGGCGAACTTCGTGGCAGATTGAGTGATTTGAGCGCGCAAAGCAAGGCCGGGCGTGCTCCGATCGAGGGAGCAACCCGGCCTGTTCGGGAAGATGATCTCGCGTCGAATTTCGTGGGACTCACGCCCGAGGCCAAGGCGACGGTGTCAGTGAGGGAAATCGATCTTTTCACCGCCGGCTCGAGTAATCAATGCCTTGAAGACAGTTGGGTCAATCGATTTCGAGATGAACCTCACCGACCCGTCCGCGAATGTGACATTGAAACCGTTCGCAGAAAACCCACCCAGCTCGGGTAAGGCACCGTTGGGGTTGAAGGGGATATCCTCGGGCTTGGTCCAAGGAATGTCGCGCTTCGCTTCGACGACCAGGATCGTATACGACACGCCGTCGGTAATGTCCATCAGCGTCGGGCCGGCTGGTTTGAGCTGGACGTCTTGCCACGCCCGTACCGCCTGGCCCGATGAACCCGCCCGCCGTGCCCTTCGCTCGCGGCCGGGGGGCCGAGTGCCGTCCCGTCGCCGGTTAGGACGAAGTATGCGGTGTTACTCGAGCTCATCGGGCTGCCGTCGGGGCCCGGGTAACCGTAGACCGCCGGCATCTTGTCAAGCAGCTTCCGGTTGTTGGGACCGTCCCAGGGCTCGTCGAAGTTATATTGCTTGTACAGGTCCTGCTGCTGCGAGATACGGCAAGATCGCGACACGCCAGCTATAAGGCACCTTGCCGCTCTTGCCGCCGTAGAGGACCGGCGCCGGAAAGCATTCCTTCTCGGATTGGTAGTTGGAAATGCAAGCCCGATCTGCTTGAGATTGTTCACGCTCATCTTGCGGCGCGATGCGATCTGGGAGGCGGCCACGGCCGGCTCCAGAAATTTGATCGCCTCGGCAAGGGCGAGAGACGATTTCGCCTGGAAATGCACGTAGCCGCCTGTTGTCTCGAGGCGAGCCTTGTCCAGAAGGGAATCTGCCCCTTCAACGATCCCTTTCAAGCGCTTCACCGCCGCTGGCAGCGCAGGCCGCGTTGATCTTGCCGCAATCCCGAGACGGCATTCCGACCGAGGGTCAGGAGGGCCAGCAGCGTGTTGGCGACGGACTTTCGCGTCCTCCTCGGATCCCGCTCCGGCCACCAGATCCACGGTCAAGCCGTCGGAAGTGTCCAGTCCGAATGCGTAGGATTGGGTTTTATCGAGCAACGGAGAGATCGTCTCGAACGTCAGGTTTCCGATCGGCGATTCCGGGCGAGCTGCCGGCAATCCTTGCATTCCCTGTGCGACCCGTCTGCGGAGCCAGCGGGTTTCGAGTGCCAACGTGACCTGACCCTGGGCCGACTTCTTCCAGACTTCGTCCCAGGCATGTGTCTTTAGCCGGGCGCTGTTCGATCCTCGATCAACTCGAAGAGCAGATCTTCCTGGGCAACGACGAGTGTCAGGTCGTTGGGCGCGTAGACACACCATCCGGGAAATGGGGGGGTTGTGCGATAATAGGTCTGGCCGGCATGACGGGCCTCCTGGAGCGGCTTATCAACGGACTTCGCGAGTACGGTCTTCCATTCCACGGGTTTGGTGAAGCGGACGATCACGCCCGAGGGAATTGGGATCAACGGAGTCTGGCTGGGATTGACTGGGTTCTGAGGGATCCCTTCCCAGAACGCCAGCAACTGGTCCACGTCCTCGGGAGGGAAGACCAGGACGGCTTTGCCATTCAGCGTTTGCCGGAACGAGTCCAGGAGCGTTCGGATCTCCTGGCGCTGGACCAGCGCGGCCGGTCGAATGGCGAGTACCATCTTCGCATCGGCCGGCAAGAAGCTCAGATTGTATGGCTCGCCGGCAGGACGAGGACTCGGGGCAATGTCGGTCTTTGCCGCTGGCTGAGCTTGGGTCTGGGCCTGGGCTGACTCCCAGCCACCCGGTCCGCGAAGGCCAGAGACAAGGAGGCCGAGGGTAGCGAGGATGCCGATGGTCGATAGTCGGGCTGCGCTCGACAGGGAAGCATGCCGGATTTGGTTGGTGTGCCTCAGCATTTCGATTCTCCGAACAAAGGTGCTACGAGACGGAAGGAAAGCACGGGCCGGCCAGCTCAAGACGCCCGTGTCGCGCCGCAGTGCCATCCGGGCCAGGGTCGCCAGATACGTTTGAGTGCCGCCGGAGAGGCGTGCGCCCCAGGCATCCGCCGCCAGCTCCTGCTCCAGCCGGAGCCGGGCGGCCAGCCAGTGCGCCAGCGGATTGTAGTAATGCAAGGCCAGGCTGAGCTGGGCGACCAGTCCCGCCAGGAAGTCTCTACGGCATACATGCGCCAGCTCATGTGACAAGACCGCGCGACGCTCGTCCGCATTCCACTCATGCCAGTCGACCGGCAAGAATACGAGAGGCCGCCACCAGCCAATCGTCGCCGGTGCCGTCAGCTCGGATGTCTCTCGAAGCTCGACCGTCCTCGAGCAGGACAACTCGGCGCGGAGGATCTCGACCGCTTCGTTCAAATCTCGGTCCACGACCGGTACGCTCCGTGCGCGCAATCGATGAATGGCCCAGAATCCCAGGCCGAGTCGTGCCAGGCCCACACTCAGGCTGACGAGGAATCCCACCAGGACCCATTTCCGCCAGTCCCATCGCGTGCGCTCGGGGTCCAATGCCGGTCGACGCAGCTCGTCGAGGAAGCTGCTTATCCAAGACGGAGTCATCGACAAGTGATTTCGTGCAGTTGCTGGCGTCGACCGCACTCCGTCGGTGTAGTCGGGACCAGGTGTCGTCCGGGTTTCCCGTGTCGCGATCGGAGACTTCTCGATCGACTCTGCTACACGGGCGATCCTTTCCGGAGGCCTGCCCGGTTCGGCCCAGGTGACGATCCACCACTGAGGCCAAGGGCTGAGAACTATGATCGAGACCAGCGACATGATCACAAGGCTTGATCCGGCCGCCAGCGCACCCGCGGCCGGACTCCAGCGCCTCAGTCCGAGATAAAACAGAGACCCAAGCAAGGCGAAGCTTGTCGCATGCACGATGCTTCCGATGAGGATCAAGCCCAAGCGCGTTCACCGTCGTTTCTCCTCTTGCCGCAAGACGTCTCCGAGCAAGGCCCGCTCCATTGGCGTCAACGCTTTCTGTTCCATCAGGCGTACCAGCAACTGCTCTCGGGAACCGCGGAAAACCCGGTCGAGCAGCTCGCCCAGCATCTTCCGCGACACATCCTCATACGACCGCGCCGGCCGAAAGGAGAAAGGCCGCTCTTGATTGGTCTGAACAAGAAACGCCTTGTCCGCCAGGATTCGGACCAAGGTCGCCACGGTCGTGTACGCCCGATCCAAGCCGTCCGCGGCCAGGACATCGCGCACCTCGGCGACCGTCGACTCCCCTCGATTCCAAAAAACGTGCATGATTTCGAGCTCTCGCTCCGTCAACTCCCGGGCCGGCGGTCGCGCCATGTTGAAAAGCTCCTTTCGACAAATGGCCAGACAATCTCATGAGTTTTGGTTTTTTAGTTCTGGTTTTATCGTAATCAAGCTGGTAAAGATGTCAAGCCGGGACAACGATGGTTTTCTGGAGACCGCCTTAGCCGATGATGTGGCAGCTTCGTGCTTTGACGATCACGTGAACGGCCGACCCGGGTTTGAGCTCGAGCTGGTCGACGGCTGGGGCGACCAGGCTGACGATCCACGTCAAACCTGCGACACGGACGACGGCCTCGGCCTCGGGGCCGTGGGCAACGACGCGCTCGATGGTGCCCGGGAGCTGGTTGCGGGCACTGACGCCGCCGATTGGTTCGCGCGCGAGCAAGATGTCGTCGGCGCGGACCTCGACCAGTAGCTGCGTCCCGACAGCACGATCGAGGAACGGGACGATCAGTTCGGGGCCGTCGTCGAGTGCCAGATGAGTCGCGGTTCCGTCCGGGACGTGGAGCACAACCCGAGCGGGGAAGACGTTACGAACGCCTTCAAGTGGGATCGGGCCATCCTGCCTATTCCGTGCCGTGACTCAAAACGTCGAGCGGTGGTCCCTCGGCGACGATGCGGCCATGTTCCAGAAGGAACAGTCGGGAGCCGAGCGCGATGGCCTCGGCGGGACTGTGAGTGACATAGAGCATTGGGATCGCCAGATTTCGTTGGACGTCGCGAAGCCGCTCGATGAGCGCATTGCGGTTCGCCAGGTCGAGGGC
This sequence comes from uncultured Planctomycetota bacterium, assembly GCA_963779785.1. Lineage (GTDB taxonomy): Bacteria > Planctomycetota > Planctomycetia > Isosphaerales > Isosphaeraceae > CAVRFS01. The sequence continues at coordinate 57,431 of CAWAAW010000008.1, read as the reverse complement.
GGAAACCGGCTCGTCGCAGAGCAAGAGCCGCGGCCGAGGCGCGAGGGCCCGTGCCAGTCCGACTCGCTGGCGCTCGCCGCCGGAGAGTGTCGCGGGCTGGCGGTCCAACAGCCGTTCCACGCCGCAGAGCGCGGCCACCTCGGCCAACCGGGCATCGGCCTGGTCCCGAGGCCAGCCCTTGAGACCGAAACGAATATTGGCGGCGGCGTTCAGGTGAGGGAAGAGCCAGTCGTCCTGAAAGATCATCCCGACGCGTCGCCGTCGTAGCGGCTCGACTGATTCGGTGCCCGGCGTCGAAAAGCGTCGTGTCTTCGAGCCGGACATGGCCGGCGTCGGGCGTGGCCAGTCCCGCGATCAGTCGCAGCAGAGTCGTCTTGCCCGCACCCGACGGCCCGAACACGACGCCGATCTCGCGACCCAGGCGGAAAGCCGACGTCGAGCGTCAGACTGGCATGGACCCGGCGGACCACGTGGACATCCAGTCCCTCGGGAAGTGGTTCGCTCAACGCGAGAGCCCCCGAGCCGGCAGGGTGCGCTGCACGATCAGAAGCGCCACGATCGAGACCAAGGAGATCCACAGCGTCAGCCAGCCGGCTCGCGCCGAGTCATTGACCTGCACGGCGTCGTAAATCGCCAGCGCGGCGGTTTGGGTCAAGCCCGGGATGTTGCCGGCGACCATCAAAGTCGCGCCGAAGTCGCCCAGGGCACGGGCGAACGCCAACACGATGCCCGCGGCCAGCCCGCGCCAGGCCAAGGGAACGTGACCGCCAGGAACACGGAGATCTCACCGCGACCCAGCAACCGGGCCACGTCCTCCAGCGCCGGGTCGATCGCCTCGAATGCGCCTCGCGCCGGCAACAGGAACAGCGGGAAACGCCGCGACGGCCGAGGCAACCACCGCGCCCGACCAGTGAAAGACCAGCGTGACCCCCAGTGTATGCTCCAGCCAGATACCCCAGAATCGATCGCCTACCTAGCAACTGCAGCAGGTAATAGCCGAGCACCGTCGGCGGCAGGACCAGGGGCAGAACCAGGATGCCGGCGACCAACGCCTTGCCCGGAAACCGCGCCCGCGCCAAAACCAAAGCGGTTGGCAGCCCCGTGGCTACGATGATCATCGTCGCCAGCGACGCCACCCGAAGTGAAAGCCAGAATGGACCAAGGTCGCTCATATCAACCGGATCGGTCAAGGTTTCATTCGCGGCGCCAGCTCGTCCCGAATCCAGGCCCGCAACCGCCGTTCCCAGGCTAACTTATCAGACAAGTCTTCCTCGACCAACCACCGCACAACCTCCACGGCTCGGATTGGGAGGAACCGGCTCGAATCGACCGCCAAGTAAGTGCCATCAGGCTGAAGGACCTCGATCGTCAACGATTCACCGTCGAACCTCCAGACCTCGGGAACCTGAAGCGCGGCGTAGATACCAGGCCGATCGACCTGCGAGGCGGAGATGTCCACCTCGATCGCGAGATCGGGGTTCGGATAATCGGCGATATTATTCGATCTGCGAGCACGGCCTTCGGCGTCGGCCGCTAACTTCGCGGGCTCGAAATAATAGCAATGGTCGGCTTCCAGTCCCCGCTCGATCTCGGGTCGCTTCCACGTCGTTTGACCGGCACCGCTGTTCGGAATGCCCAGCTCGTACATCACTGCGTTCATAAAACGACCAAACAGGTCGCCGAAGTCCTCATGAATATGTCCCTTGGTCATGATCTCCAAGTCCTTGCCGTCGTAGGCCAGGTAGATGTGATCTCGTTCGTGGATCGCGTCGGACAGACGGTTGTAAAGATCCCAGCTCAACCCGCGGATCACGATCCGCTGTTCGCCGGGGATGGCGGCAAGGGTCCGATCGTGCGTCGACCTCGTCCGGGGAACCGACTCAGGAAGGGTGATCGTCGACATACGTATGGCTCCTCTCACTGTGCTCTTGAACTCACAGGAGCTTCTGACTCCCGGCCGACGCGGGTCATTTCGGCGAGGCTCGCGTGAAACCGGACTCCTTCAGTATACGTTGACCTTCGTCACCAAGGACAAATCGGGCGAACTGCTCGGCGTCCGCGATGCGTGCGGAGGCCGCGACGATCCCGAGCGCCTGAACGATCGGATCATAAAGTTGGGGATCGACCTCGACAATCCGGACACCGGGGACGTCGGCGATCGCCCGCCCGACCAGGGCGGCCTCGGCGTCACCGTTTTGTGCGTACAGTAGCGCCTGTCGCACCGAGTCGGCCAGGACGATCTTGGGCTCGAGTCGGGCCCAGAGGCCGGCTCGCTCCAGGGCCTGCTTGCCGGCCTTGCCATAAGGAGCGGTCGCCGGGTTGGCCAGGGCGATCTTCTTCAGCTCGGGCTTGGTCAGGTCGGCCAGCGAGCGGACCTGGTCCCCATGCTCGTGGTAAACGGCCAGAACCAGCGATCCTCGCGCGTAGGAATGGACCGATTCGGGCTTGACCAATCCCGCGTCAGCCAGGTCGCGGACGAATGCCTGGTTGGCGGCCAGAAAGACGTCGAAGGGAGCCCCCGCCTTGATCTGTTCGGCCAGTCGCCCCGACGCACCGAACGACAGCTCGGTCGCGATCCCGGTCCTGGCTTGAAATTGATCCCTGAGCTTGGGCAGAGCCAACTGAAGATCGCTCGCCGCCGCGATCCGCAACGGCGCGGCCGGTCCTGGCGTCGCTTTTGTTCCGGCCACATCCCACGTTCGCAGAGCAACAAAAGCGCAGAGCGCCAGACTCCTCCAACGCCAAGACCTGAGCGGCGCAACATCCAACCAGATCGTCTCATACGGCCAACTCCTCGACGAAAAGGCCTGGCGTCCAAACTGGCATCGTACGGGTCGGGTGCCCGCATCGTCAACCGCCTCAGATTGCGGCCGAAGTCCGAATTGGGTAAGACGAGAAGTGACGGAATGACTTGTGATCGGATGGTGATCGGATATAAAACGACCCCAAGCCGACGGGCAAGGTCGGACAATCTATCAGGAAAGGCTCGGCCAAGGATGAAGCTCGAACAGTTCTTGCGACACCACGGGATCGCTGGGAATCCGTTCAGCGAGGAGGATGCCCAGACGGACACCGTGTTCAAACGGCGCTGCCTGGCGACGATTCACCATCCGGCGTGGAACAAGTTCTTCGGCAGTCCGGCCGATCCGTCCACGGCCTTGGTTTTCGGCGAGAAGGGGAGTGGCAAGACGGCGCTCCGGCTTCAAGCCAACGCCGAGATGGAAGCGTACAATCAGGCGAACCCGAACGAGCGTGTCTTCGTCATCTCGTACGACGATTTCAACCCGTACCTCGACAATTACCGGGCGGCGATCCGCGCGACCGACATGGATCAGGTCCTGGCGAAGTGGCGGCTTCAAGACCACATGGACGCCATTCTGTCGCTGGGCATGACCAAGCTCGTCGACTTGCTGACGTCGGAAAAGATCGATCTCACGGTGCTCAGTCTCGACCAGCGACGCGACCTGTTGCTCCTGGCCGCGCTTTATGACGCATCGACGGGCGAGCCGATCGCGCGTCGCTGGAGCCGGCTGCGCCGACGTTCGGGCTTCCGCCCGCTCTGGACTCGCCGCGATTTGCAGATCGGCTTCGGCACGACCGTGGTGGTCGCCGCGCTCATCGCCTATTTCCCGGCTCTGAGGAGCTTGAGCATCCTTCCCTGGCTCCTGGTGCCGATCCTGGCGGGCTGGCTCTACTGGGGCTGGCGGCTGGCACGGGCGGACGTGATTCGCACGCAACATTCGCAAGGGCCTGCGCGTGCTCAGTCGCGACCCCTCGGCCCTGCGGTGGGAGCTGCTCTGGTTCAAACCGACCGAGCTTGGCGGCCAACCGCTGCCGACCGCCTCTCGCGGCGGCTCGGAAGAGCGGTACGAACTCTTGCGCAAGTTCCACGGCGTTCTCAAGACGCTGGGCTTTGCCGGCATCATCGTCTTGATCGACCGGGTCGACGAGCCGCAGCAGGTCGAGGGCGACCCGCGCAAGATGCGCGCCTTGATCTGGCCGCTCCTGGACCACAAGTTCCTCCGCCATCCCGGCATCGGCGTCAAGCTCCTGCTGCCGATCGAGCTGGCTTATTATCTTGAGAAGGAAGACAAGGAGTTCTACGACCGGGCTCGTCCCGACAAGCTCAACATGATCAAGCCGCTCCGCTGGACCGGGCCTTCACTCTACGACCTGGCCAGCGACCGGCTCCGCGCCTGCCATCCCGAGCCGTCGGTGAACGGCGAAGCACCCCGGCTGCGCAAGTTGATGGACGATGCGATCAGCGACGATTATCTCAAGGACGCTCTGGGGAATCTGCGCACTCCCCGGCACCTGTTCAAGTTCTTGCACCGATTGATCGAGGAACATTGCCACCGCCATACCGAGGACTCCCCGCGCTGGACGGTCGACTACGATACCTTCCGCACGACCTACGCGGCTTACATGCGCGACATCGAGGCATTCGACCGCGGCTATGGGCACGGGTAGGATCGAGCCCGCGTCGACCGAGGCGGACACTGCCGCTGGCCCACGTCAACGTGCTCACTGACCTGGCAATTGTTCGAGCCGAGCCTCGATCGTTCCCCGTTCCGCGTCGAACTCGACGACGACCACGCAACCGCCAGGCGTGAGGCCGACGTTCATGACCTTACGTCCGTCATGGAGTGTATGCTCTTGGGCCACGTGCAAGTGCCCGCAGAGGTGTAGCCGGGGAGCGACCGTCTTGAATGCGTCGAGGAAACATCGCTGGCCGCCGTGGCGTCCCGTGGCAGTCAGGTCGGCCAGTCCGATCGGGCAGGCATGCGTGATCAGGATGTCGACCGGACCGGCCTGCGCGATCCGGGACGCTGCCTCGGCAACGTCGGCATCCGTGACATAATGGGCTTTCGCGTGTGACTTGGCCCAGATACCGCCGATGGCCGCCAGCCTGAGACCCGCGAATTCCCGCACCGACCCCGAGGCCAACAGGATCGGCGACCCGTCCCGATTCCTCAATCGAGCGAGGAGATCGAGCGGGTCGTGATTGCCGAACGTCGTATAGACAGGAACGACATCGACGAATGCCGCCAAATCGGCCTCGGCACCTGCTCCGGGTCGCCCCAGTCGCCGCATGAGAGAACCAGATCAGGCTGGAATCGAGTGCGGGCCCGAACGGCCGCGTCCAGATCGCCATGCAGATCGCTGACGACCAGGACTCGCATTCCGCTTCTTCCCTCAATTCGGCCATTGATGATTCATATCCGAATTGGAGTCTACAGGAAGATCTTCGGCATGCAAACGTCTCATGAAGATTTGAACTTAAGATACGGACGGGACTTGTCGTTAGGCCGCGGTTTTTTCGGCGTCCTTCGCCCGGTGCTGGAGAGGAGCCGACCCGGAAAGTCCGCTGATTCTTCAGGTCCCAGACCCGGACTGAAGAATCGTTGCCGGCGAAGGCAAGCCAGGCGCCGTCGGGTGAAAACGAGATCGACTTGACCCAGCCGACGTCGTCGCTACGGCAGGTCTTTTCCTTTCCTGTCGCCGGGTCCCAGAGCCTGATGCTACGGTCGATTCCGGCGCTAGCCAACGTGCGGCCGTCCGGCGAAAAGGCCAGCGGCGTTGATTCCCGCACGATGACCGGTCAGTCGAGTCCGGACCGCACCCGTTTCCACGTCGAACAGGGTGATGTCCTGCGGGGTCCCGCCGGATTCACCCACGGCGACGGTAAGGCCGTCGGGCGAGAAGGCCCCGAACTGAACGGGGTTGGAGCCTGCCTTCCCCGAGAGGGCGAATGGCCACCCCGCGAATCGCGTCCCAGAGCATCACAAACCGATCCTGACCCGTCGAGATCAGGCGACGGCCATCAGGGGAGAAGGCGACACTCCGCACCACATCGACGTGTCCACTCAAGACGGCCCGCTCACGACCACGAGGGCATGTCCCAGATTCTGACTTTATGATCGTCCCCCCCGATCGCCAGCGAACGGCCGTCGGGTGAGAACGCCAGGCAGCGGTAAGTCGTTCCTCGTCCTCGAAGCATGATCCTGATACGTCTCCAGACTGAAGCGAGCCCAGATCGTCAGGGAATGGAATCCCCCCACGGCCAGGGTTCTTGAGTCGGGAGAGAACGCGATCGCGAGCTGCGGCGAATCGTGGGGCAACACCATCGGCTCAACGGCTCCGTCCTCGGCCAAGCGACTGACGTCCCACAGGCGTACGGCATGATCCCAGCCACAAGAGGCGAGGGTCCGCCCATCCGGCGAAAATGCCACGGCTTCCACCAGTCGAGGATGGCCATCGAGCTGCGAACGGTCGGAGGAGCTCAGCGTGGCCTCCCCCGAAGTCATTCGAGGTGAACACGGCCGCGCGCACCGATCAAGACGATGACGACAAGAAACTGCCAGGCCAACAGTGGGATTCGCCAGGTGCCATGCGAGACTCGCTCGGTTCATCAAAGAGTGGAGGACTCTCAGACCAACTGGTTGGGTCGTGTTGCGCGGCGGCATATTATCGAGACTCCTGTGACCTTGATCGATCAACCGATTGCAAGAATTCGGGATTGCCTCTGATCTACAAAACACGCGCGATCCGCTCGGCGCGCACAAGAACGACCTCAGTCGCAACCGATCTCCGCCGGCATTCCGCCAGCCAGTCGTGATCGCCGGATCGCCGAGGAAATTCGACCACCGCTCACAACCGAGCGAGGCTCAAAGCATCATCACTGATCTCGGGCTCAATCGGCCCGAGCCACACGACCCATGCTCAATCCGTCTTACCAGATCTCGACGACCCATGAGACGTCCGGTTCTCGGTGCTCTTGGTCACGGTCGACCGGACCGGAGAACTCAACCTGACTTTATTCATTCGCCGTGTGTTACGGGATTGTTGAATGAAAGAATTCGTTTTTTCGCGATCGCTTGCATCTCGTAAAGAAAGAGTCTCCTGGTCGTGCGTTGGTTCGCACTTGTTTGGGTCGCTTTCAAAATCGTTGACTCGCCCGCGCGGATTCACCATCGTCCGCTTAGCCTAAGTCGTGGCGGCCCAAGACGCTGGTCTGATTTAAGCGACGACGAACGACGACAGACGGATTGCACCGAGGGGTGGCGGACGGCACTTCTATTAAGTTAGTCGTGGCACACCGCGAATCGTGCCGGCGGAGATCGAAGCGGCGGCGAGTCTCCACCGAGCCGGAGGACTGGGGCTCGCCCAGCCTCTTGGCTCCGACCGATCATTCCCCTTCGAGCGGCTGCTTTTGGTAGAGCTTGCGATAGCTCTCGTATCGTCCGGCGTGGATCTGTCCCCAGTAGACGGCATCCTTGACGGCACAGCCGCTCTCATGGGTATGTGAGCAGTCGGGGAAATGGCAGTGCGGAATAAACGGACGGAACTCGATGAAGTGAGCCTCGAGCTCGCCGGGCACGGTGCCCCAGAGCTCGAACTGGCGTAGACCCGGCGTGTCGACGACGAACCCGCCGGCCTTCAGGTCGATCAGCTCGGCGGTCGTTGTCGTATGCTTGCCCTTGAAGGTCCAGTCGGAGACCTCGCGGACCTTGAGGTTCAGACCGGGCTGGATGGCGTTCAAGAGCGAGCTCTTGCCCACCCCGCTTTGGCCGGTCACAGCGGTCACGCCGCTGGAGAGCAAAGCCTGGAGGCGATCGAGACCGCGGCCATCGGTCACCGAGGTCACCAGCGTCTCGTAGCCGAGCTGGGCGTACAAGCCGATGACCCACTGGTAATTGGCCAGGTCAACAAGATCGGACTTGTTGAGCACGATCACGGCGCGGACACCGCCGATCTCGGCTGAGATGAGGTAACGGTCGATCAGCCCGAGCTTCAGTCCCGGCTCGGCCAGGGCCGAGACGATGATCACCTGGTCGACATTCGCGGCGATGATGTGCTGGCGATGGCGATACCCTCGAGTAATCACTCCTCGGCGGGCCTCGACGTTTTCGATCAGCCCTTCGGCGCCGGCGGCTGATCCCGGACGAAACCAGACGCGGTCGCCGACGGTGACGACGCTTCGGCCCTCGATCTCCAGGCTCTTGAGCAATCGGCGGACATGACAGGAAAACGTTCGACCGTCGTCGGACCGGACGACGGACAGCAGGCCATGAACCCGGACGACGCGACCTGGAAGGCATGTCGAATGGTCCACGGCCCGCCGAGACGAGGCGTCCGGCATCGAGCCCGACGACGTCTTGCTCCTGTTCCGGCCCCACCTCCTCGATGATGGTCCGGTGCCGCGACATCTCTCCCTTGGGACGGATTCGATCGATCGCCGGCGTCGCGGCAGGCGTCTGCTCGTCATTCCGAAACTGCCGGGTCAGGTCGTTGGCGCGCGTCCGATTCTGTCGGTTCTTCCGTAGCGCGACGCGAACTTTTTTCTTCTTTGCCACGGTTGAGAGAATCTCCGAATCGGACGGCCCACGCTGAAATCACACCTGAGCATTCTTGGATCGAAGATTGAATGGAAAATCGAATGGGATTCGTCGATTCACCGCGAATGCAACGGCCGACGGCCCGCTGAACGGCCCGGAACCGACGACCGAGTTCGCGGCGTCGCTCAAGATCTGAGCGGCCCGTTTGGGGTTCGAGGTGTGGAACACACCCAGCGCCTTGCCTCGACCCGACGTTGTCGAGGCATAGGCGTACTCGACGTTGATATGTTCCTTCGCCAGATTTTCCAGGACTTCGGCCAGTGAACCGGTGCGATTCTCGAGCGGAACAGCCAGGACCTCGGCGGTGCGGAACTCGGTTCCCAGCGAGGTCAGCACGTGCTTGGTGGTCTCCAGATCGGTCGTGATCATTTTGAGTACGCTGGGACCGTCGGTCTCCATGACCGAGAGGGCGCGGACATCGACCTTTTCCTGGGCCAAGGCAGAACAGATCTTGGCCAGACGCCCCGGCTTATTCTCCAGATAGGCTGTCACCTCATGCACGAATTCCATCGGAAGGTCTCCCATCAGAACCGACCTCGGCGCAATCGGACTTCCCATCGACCCGATCGGAGTCGAGGTCTGTAGCAAAGCCTCGTCAAACGAGCAATCGATCCCCGCCGCGGCAGTCGCGCGGGTCCGGTTGACTTCATCATATCCCGGTTTGAGAAAGGCTGAGAGCAGAAGTGGAACCACAGAGGGAAGACACCCATTGATATCAAGCGAACAAAGTGCCGATCAATTAATGAGCAAATCGATCGATGATCCAGGCTCAATCTCCACGGCGTTTGCCTCTTGGGCCGCCAGGTAGCATACCACCTCGACCTTGGGGCGGCCGCCGGGAGGCGCACCGGGCGTGCCAGCCGCCGGCGGTCTGGGTGGGCGCTCCGGCCTGGACCTGGGCCGACTGCCCTTGGCCAGCCGTGGCTGCCCTTAAAGCCGGCATCAAGAACGCCATGGAGACAAAGCCGGCCGGCGATGCCAGGTTGGGAAACGCACCGCGCGAGACAAACCGGATGTCCTGGTCCGAGACGGTGACGGACAGAGTGCTGGCAAAGAGATAGGTCTTGAGATCCTCGGCCTTGGGAAGCTTGTCCGCATCAATCTTGAACTGGATCATCGCGGCATCGGACGGGCCGGTCGTGCTGTTCCCGCTCACGCCCGGTGCACCCGGAAAGCCTTGCGGTGGCGCGAGCACCGCCCTCGGAGGCCACGGCACCCGCGCCACCGACGCGCCCGCCATTCCGGCGGCTTGAAATCGGCCACGTCCCGGCCCCCGCTGTCCCCCTGTGCCAGCGGCCATTCCTCCAGGCCCGTTCGTGCCCGCTTGATCGGCGCTCGCCGGGTTGCGCGAGAGAGCGATCGACGTATTGATCGTGGTCTGGAGCGTCCCCGGCAAGTTCGCCAACAATGAGGGCAGTGATTCCGCCACATCGCTGACCATCAGCAGCATCAATTTCGACGGAACACGCTCGGTCGCCTTCTGGATGTTCGCCGACGGCGCCCAATTCTTGCCGCTTCACAGCGGTGATCGCCGCCCGAGCTGAGTCGGCCGCGAGCGAAAACGCAAGGTATTTGTCCTCGAGGTGGATGGTCGGGCGAAAACCGGGCGGGCCGAAGCGCAAGGAGGATTCGGACGGCGTAATGAGCACGTACGAATTGACTTTCGCCGGGCGTGACTAGGAAATGAGGTGCCGGGGTATCCTTGAGACGCGCGGCGCTTGGTCCGATCGCCCCCCGCCCCCGGCCTCGCTCCCTGATTGCGACCACCGGGCCGCGCCGCGCCGCCAGCACCCGCTTGGTCGCCTTCGGCCTCGCGTTCGTGGGTGGCCTTCTCGATCGCCTGGGCTTTCAGCTCGCTATTGATTGCGATGATCAGCGCATCGAGCGCTTTGCCGAACGCTTCGGGGTTCTTGACCTCCGCGACCATCGTGAGCTTGGGAAACAGCGAAGGCAAGCCCGCCGCTGCCGCCATTGGGTTCAATCCGTTACTTATCAGCGATTCCAACGACGACTCTTCGTTGGTGGTCGCGGCCGAACGTCCCGGCGCAAGGTAGAACACCATCTTCGGACCAAGATGCGCGAACAAATCCTTCTGGAGATCGATCTTGCCCGATTCTTGGATCTCTCCGGTGAATTCGTCGATCTGAGCTTTGACCGCTTCGGGTACAGACTTGGCGATGATCTCGTAAAACAGGGCCACGTTCAGACGACAGTTCAACGAACGACTCCACGCCCTCGGGCAGTGGCAGTAATGATGTCTTCTCGAACGTCGGCTGCTGGTCAAATATGGCAAAAATGGGCTGCCGCGGCTTGGGCGCGGCCAACCGTGTGACGGTCATGAGCGCATCGTCGTCGAAGCCCCAACGCACATCCAGCCGATGGATGCCCGTCTCGTTCAATTTGCGGAAAAACTTCGTCATCTCCGCTGGCATTTCGGGGCAACTCGCCACATCAAAGAAGCAGATGGAGGCCGGGTGAAAACTTCCCTCGGGCTTGAAGAGCTCCTGAACGATTGGATGATCGACGGCGCTTCGGTCTCTTGCCGTCCAGGGCCGCCAAAGTTGCCGCGACTCCCTTCGGAAAATTCGTGCGAGAGGACCAGGTCGATTTTCTCGGCCCACCAAGCCCAAGCCGTACTGCCCGAACCCGACTGGTGCGGTACCGACACCACGGCCCGCCCTTCGCGGAATTCGATCTTCGGCTTGGCGGCGGGCCCCATCAGCCGTCCCATCAATCGGCTTGATATCGGTCGAAGCGGCTTGCTCGCCGCGCCTCGGAGAACAAATGTGCCAACGAGCGTGTCATTCGGATCTTTCGCCTTCGGATCGATGTGGAGCGCCATGACAAAGCCAGATTGGGCCGTGTTCTTGACCAGGGTGACGATCTCAGCGCCAGTCATCTTCATGTCCGGGACGGACGAGAGGCCCTTGTCAAGAAGCTGTGCCGAGACCTCCTCCAGCATCCCGCCCAGCGGCGTGTCGTAAAGCATCTTGCAGGCGGCCGTCTTTTTCCACGCCTCGTCGTGAGCGTTCAGACCTGCGAACTCGAAGTAGAAAAACAGGTTGTCCTTGGGGACGAATCGGCCCAGCGGCACGACATCGGCAGGGTCCGCCGTGGGCGGCCGTCTCGCTCTTGGTCGCAGCGGTCTGAGCAGGCAGTTTCGCGGGTGCGATCAGGACCGCCAGCATCACGAGAGCCAGCGAGTGCTAACCCGGCGGGCCGAAATCAACGCCTGTCGCGTGGAGCAACTCATACCAGTCGAGCCAATCGGAGATCGTTGCACGGGGGCGGTCCTCATCCTGGATGGTTTGTCCAGTGAATACAAACGACGCGAGCAAAGTGACGCAACCACGGCAACGCACCACGCGCCAATTCCTCGGACCCAACCGGCTCCCCATATCGTAAGAGCGAAACGTCCTCGCGCCAACAACCTGCCATTTCGTCAGGTCAGGCTTTCTGGCCTGACTCGGCAATATCCCAGTCGAGGCCAGGAAAGCCTGACCTACGCGAGAATGATCCTTGACGACCGTGCCATGCACGTCGGTCAGCCGGAAGTCCCGGCCGGCGTATCGATACGTGAAATGCTCGTGGTCGAAGCCGAGCAGGTGCAGGATCGTGGCGTGCAGGTCGTGGACATGGACCTTGTTTTCGACGGCCTGGAACCCCAGGTCGTCGGTCGCCCCGTGGACGTAACCCCCTTTGACGCCGCCACCGGCCATCCACATGGTGAAGCCATAGTGGTTGTGGTCGCGGCCGTTCATCTTGCCCTGATTTGAGCCGGGCGTCGGCAGCTCGACGGTGGGCGTGCGGCCGAACTCGCCCCCCCAGATGACCAGGGTGTCTTCCAGCATGCCGCGCTGCTTGAGGTCCATCAAGAAAGCCGCGATCGGCCGGTCGCACTGATTGGCCAGCTCGCGGTGGCCGGTCGCCAGGTCGTCGTGATGGTCCCAGGGCTGGCCGTCGCCGTGCCAGAGCTGCACGAAGCGAACTCCGCGCTCCAGCAGCCGGCGGGTGGCCAGCAACTGCCGGGCATGAACGCCGGGACCGTACATCTCCCGGATCGATTGCGGCTCCTGGCTGATGTCGAACGCCTCGGCGGCTTCCGACTGCATGCGATAAGCCAGCTCGAACGACTGGATCCGCGCCTCCAGCTCGGCCTCATTCGGACGTTTTTCCAGGTGCCGCTGGTTCAGCTCGGCGAGCAGGTCGAGCTGGGCACGCTGGGCACGCGGCGAGACACCACGGTTGCGAATGTGCGCGATCAGTTTCTCGATCTCGGTGTGCTTGCTGTCGATATACGTCCCCTGGTAAATGCCCGGCAGGAAAGCCGCTTGCCAGTTCTGCGACTCGGCGATCGGAAAGCCGCCCGGGCACATCACGATGAAACCCGGCAGGTTCTGGTTCTCGGTCCCCAGTCCATAAAGCACCCATGAGCCGACGCAGGGCCGAGCCTGGCGGGCTTCCCCGCAGTTCATCAGCATCAAGGACGGCTCGTGGTTGGGTACGTCCGCATGCATCGAGCGGATCACGCAGATATCGTCGATCATCCCCGCGGTGTGGGCGAACAGGTCGCTGACCTCGATGCCGCTCTGGCCGTACTTCTGGAACCGGAACGGCGACGCCATGGCCGCGCCGGTCTTGCGCTCGGTCGGCAGGTTGGTCGGCACCGGCTTGCCGTTATGCCGGGTGAGCATCAGCTTGGGATCGAACGTATCGACGTGCGACGGCCCGCCGTTCATGAACAGGTGGACGACCCGCTTGGCCCGCGCGCGAAGCGGAGGAGCCTTCGAGATCAGCGGATTGTTCGCCGAGATCGAGGAGAGCGACGGAACGAGCGGACGTCGCCGTCCGTCGGCGCGGGCCGACTGACCCAGCAGCCCGTCGTCCGCCAGCAAGCTGCCGAACGCCAGGGCCCCCATTCCCATCCCCGAGCGGTTGAGCAAGTCGCGACGAGTGACGATGGCGTCTTCAAGTCGAGGTGGATCGTGCGACATCGGAGGTTCACCTCGCAGGTACTGGAACTGAGATACACCAGGCTCAGTCCACGAACATAAATTCGTTGGTCAACAACAAGACCTGGGCCAACTGTTCCCACGGAGAGAGGAGAGGCTCGCCATTGGCCGGTCGGCAATCCCTTTCCATTTGCCGATCTCGGCCGCATTCGTGGCCGTTTGACGGCTGGACAAACTCGATCCCCAGCGCCAGCTCGTCGGCTTCGGGCGGCCGGCCCAGGGCCCGGAGATACAGCCTGCGAACGCCCTCGGCCGGATCGGCGAGGGAGCCGGAGGAGGCTGGACGAACCCGCCTGGCCTGCAGCCCGACCACGGCCGCCAGCCGACGCGCCTGCTCATGCAGGAACGGGCTGTTCATCAGGAAGAGGGCCTGCTGCGGGACGGTCGTCACGAACCGTCGCGGACTGGTCGCGTCCGGCACGGCGAAGTCAAAGGTTCGATAGAGGCCGTCGAGATTCTGGCGGTCGATGAAGCCGTAGACCGTGCGCCGTCGCCGAGAATGGGGCTTCGGTGATCGGCGTCGCCGGACCGCCGATACGTGGATCGAGCGCCCCGGAAGCCGCCAGAAGCGAGTCGCGCATCGCCTCGAAATCGAGCCGCTGCCTGTTGAACCGCCATAAGAGCCGGTTCTCCGGGTCGCGTTCCAGCTCGGCCGATCTCGGCGTCGCTCCGCTGCTGGTAGGTGCTCGAAAGCATGATCCGCCGGTGTAACGACTTGATCGACCAGCCGGAGGCGATGAATTCGCTGGCCAGGTAATCGAGCAGCTCGGGATGACTGGGCGGGTCGCTCCGCACGCCGAAATCACTGGGCGTGGTGACCAGCCCCTTGCCGAAATGCCACTGCCAGACTCGGTTGACCAGCACCCGCGCCGTGAGCGGGTTCTTGGCATCGGCGATCGCCTGAGCCAGCTCGAGCCGCCCACTTCCTTTCTGGAAAGGCTTGCGGTCGCTCCCCGACAACAGGCGGAGAAACCGCCGAGGAACCGCCGGTCCCGGCCGGCCTGGATTGCCGCGCAGGAAACACGTGCGGGTCGTAAAGCTGAGGCGCGTCGTTCATGACCATGGCCCGGGCCGGGGCCGCCGGATGCGTCGCGTTCACTTTCTCGATCGCACCGTTCAACCGATCGAGCCGCCCCCGCTGGCTTTGGTCGAGGAACATCCGCGCCATCTCCACCGAGATCGCCAACGGACCGGTCGGGCCGAACAATGCCTGACGGAGCGACTCCCATTCCGGCTCGGGCAAACTGGCGACGGCCGCACCGGCCGAGCGCGTCTTCTGATCCTTCAGCGCGAGTTTCGAGCTCGCCGAAAAGTGCGACGTACCGCGCGACCACATCGCCCTTGCTCGTCGGCGGACTGCCGAGCACGGCTCGGACGACCAGCGGGTGCACCGGCGCGGCTTTCGGGTCCTTCTGGCGTTGGTCAGGTCTCGGTGAAGATCCTTCGCCCTGGCGGCGAATTCCTTCTGCGGCAGGGCGGCGAACGCACGCCAGACACCCAGCACCGGATCGGCCGCCTTGGCAGTGCGTCTCCAGATGACGCTTCCAGAGGCCGATCAGACCTCGGAGCCGCCGCGCGTTCAATTTGTCGACGCCGGCGCGCTCATCCAACCGCCGGCTGCGCCCGTCGAGATCGAGGTCGTACGCCGCCTTGAGGTAAACGGAGAACCGCGCGGCCAGGTCGCCCTGAATCTCGTCTCGCCGCGCCGCCAGGAAATCGTCCCGCGCTTTCTTGGCCACGTTCAGTTTTCGCTCGAAGTCGGCGGAAGCCGGACTGGCCACGACCTTTTCCAGCAGGGGTAACTCGGCCGGCTCGATCGGAGCTGGCGAACACGCCGTAAAGCGAATAGTAATCCTCAGTCGGGATCGGGTCGAACTTGTGGTCGTGGCAGCGGGCGCACGTGACCGTCAATCCCAGGAGACCCCGGCAGACCACGTCGATCCGATCGTCGATGATCTCGTTCTGATCGAGCAGAAACCGCCGGCCGACCGTCAAGAAACCCATGGCCGCCAACGCCCTTGGGTCATCGCCCCGAGGCAGTTGATCGGCCGCGAGTCTGTTCGAGGACGAACTGGTCATAACGGCAGGTCCGCGTTCAGCGCCCTGATGACGTAATCGCGGTAGGTGTAGGCGTACGGATAGCGACGGTCCTGGGTGAAGACGTAGCCCTTGGTGTCGGCATAGCGAGCGACATCCAGCCAGTGCCGGCCCCACCGTTCGCCATAGCGCGGCGAGGCCAACAGGCGATCGACGAGACGGGCGAACGCGTCGGGCGTCGAGTCGAGCTCGAACGCCTCGATTTCCTCGGCCGTCGGCGGAATGCCCCAGAGGTCGATCGTGGCGCGGCGGATCAAGGTCCGCTTGTCGGCCCGGGCCGATGGACGTCATCCCGGCGGCCTCGAGCCGGGCCAGAACGAACGCGTCGACGGGAGAATCCAGCCCAGTTTCGATCTCTGACCGAGCGGAGGAGACGGAGATCCGAACCGGCTGGAACGACCAGTGCGGCCGTGCCGGATCGTGGCCGTCGGATCGGGCCGAAACCGCGACCTTGTTCCTGTTAGGTTCGTCGACCACGGGGCTCCCAGCGGCGACCCATTGCCGGATGATCGCGATCGAAGGCTCGGGTAACTTGCCGCCGGGCGGCATCTTCAACTCTTCGTGAGTCTGAGCGACCGCCTGGATCAGCAGGCTTTCTTCCGGTTTCGCCGGTACGACCGACGGCCCGGAATCCCCTCCCTTGAGGGCTGCCTCTCGGCTGTCCAACCGCAGGTTCGAGGATTGCTTCTTCGGCCCATGGCACTTGATACAGTGATCGACCAGAATCGGGCGGACTCGCGACTCAAAGAAGTCGATCGCTTCGGGCGAAAATGGATTGCCGGCCGCAGCATTCGGGCTCGTTTCGTCGGCTCGCCGCCCGATACCACGCCCCGCTCGCCATCATGATCAGTCCAGCGAGCCCAACCGAAAGAACCATCCAGGGCTCAACTCGCGTTGAACCGGCACTGATCGCGGAGGGTTCGCTGGAAACGATAGTGAGCCATATGGTTATGATTCCCACGCTGATCGGGATCGCGGCAGACTCGAACGGCGTTCGGGAGGTTGAACGGGAGGGTTTCGAGGTCGCGTGAGAGCCCGATCGAGATCCAGGCGCGACAAGCCGGCCGTCAAACCATCGTTGGTTGACGATTGTTTAATTATTGCCTGGTAAGGATCAACTGGCAACCCCCAAGGCAGTCGTCAAGAGTGACCCGCGACTACAGAGAGACCTCAACAACTATTTATGGTCAACAATTCAGTGGTCAGACTGTGAGAACAATCGCCTTCACGCATGCCCAACTCTACGGTCAGGGTGTTGGCCGTTCACGTTAAGCGAAGTGAGGCCAGACTCCGCCGCCTCCGACTTAATCGATCCGAATGGAACGGTGAACGCCCCGCCCCGCGGTACGATTGCGGAGAAGAGCGCGCAAAAAGGTGTGAGGGGCCGAAAACGCCGTCACGGCGTCACAGCCTTGCAGGCATTGGACTTACGTGTGACGCCTGAATAATCGCAGGCATCGTCCCAAAATCGTCCAAACGTACAGTGTACGAACTTGACACTTCGCGATCAAAAGGACATGAGTGTCTGGAAACGCAAATCTTCTCAGATTCGTCATTTACAGAATCCATGATCTGGCAGACCACTACTGAACAGTGTCAAGTCCACGAAGGTCGATTTGGGACGATGCCTAATCGCACCATCGCTGTTCGATATAACTCTCGACACGACTTGAGGTAACGTGTGGCGCCTGAATAATCGGACCTGACTCTGAAAAGCTCGACCTCGTTGCGCGGCTTGGGATCGACGGTCCAGGCGTCGACTCGTGCTTGGAATGCCTCGGCATCCTCACCGGGCAGGACGAGGAGATTTCGCCCTCATGCCGTGCTTGAGCCCATTGAGGCGCGACCGACTCTTCCGTTCCTGAGACTTCGGTCCCTTGTTTTTTGAGCGTTCCGTCGATTGGCTTCGATCGTCTTATCCGATGCCATGTGCTCGTCCGATCTTGTATCGCGAAGCGATTTTTCCAGCCGATTCAGGCTTTCGGCTCCTGATCCCTCATCCTCATCTAGATGACGCTGCATGGTTCGGAGCATTGTGCCGACGCGCCCGGGAGCGCGAGTCTGGCGCGGTGAACCGTTGGCCAACCCGGCGCCTGGAATTGTTTCTTCCGCAAGAGCCGGGATGCCCATTGACGAAGCATCGCTCGGTCAGAAGCCGTCGAAGTCCCGGGCTGGGCCGGACTGCGGCGGATCGATTTCTGGCAGGATCGTCTTTGATGTTCCCCGCCTGACCCTGACGTCTGGATCTCCACCACCCATAGAACCCACCCCCAGCTAGCAGCACCATGCTCGTTTTCCACATCCAGTATCCTGCGAGGAGGCCGGTGAAGTCCGATAGGCCCGGCAAGAGCACAGCGATCAGGCCAGCAAACGCTGCCGAACGCCACTTGCGCGCCATGAGTGCCAGACAGCCCAGCCACAGCAAGGGATGTGCAAGCCACACGGGCATGCCAGCCTTGATAAAGATTTCATAACCAGTCGCGGGCCGCCAAATGCCCCTCTGGGTGGTGTGATCGATCTTGACGGTGGTGCACATCGGAAGGAAAAAGGAAAAGCCGTAAAGGGCGCCGATCAGGACAAGCAACGGCCATGGTTGCCATCTCCCGGCTGCTCCGAGGTGATGGCTCTTGGCCCCGTCACGGCTGATGACGTCCCCCGCTCGACCTCCGCGAACGAATTGCCACAACGCCCAGAGCCCGACGCCGGCCGCCAGCACGATGGTCGCTAGCTCGGTCGCCAAGGGCTGGCTGCCACCGGTCCCGGGCGTCCCGACGATTCATCAAGAACATCGTAGTGAAGAAATAGACGATGCAAGCGGAGCAGAGTATGGGGATCAGCAGCCATGCCTGCCGCCGACTATCCCGGCGGTCCCGAGGTGATGGCTCTTGGTCCCGTCGCGGCTGATGCCCGACCAGTCAGCAGGACGCCCGGGAGGGATGGAGAGCGACTCCACCTCGGTCTTCACTTCGCTCACGTGCTGATACCGCCGCGCCGGCTCCTTCTCCAACGCCCGGAAGACGACTTCGTCCAGGCGAACGTCCACCTGGACCTTTTTCGAGGGAGCGGCGAACCGGCCCAGCGGCAGTTCCCCGGTCAGCATCTCGTAGAATACGACCCCCAGGGAATAGATGTCGGCCCGGTGGTCGACCTCGAGCGGCTTCTCCATCTGCTCGGGGGCCATGTAGCGCAGCGTGCCGATCACCTGCTGGGAGCCGGTGAGCGCGGAGTCCGACGTCATCGTCCCCAGGAGCTTGGCGAGGCCGAAGTCGGCGATCTTGACGTTGCCCCTGCGGTCGAGAAGGATGTTCTCCGGCTTGATATCCCGGTGGACGACCCCCTCATCGTGGGCGTACTGGAGCGCTTCGCAGATCTGCGGGACGATCCGGAGCGCCTCCTCGGGTTTCAACCGCCCCTGCGCGGAGCAGACCGCGCAGGTTGAGCCCGTCGACGAACTCCATGAGGATATAGAACAGCCCGCCGCTCTGGCCGAAGTCGTGAACGCCGACGATGCGGGGGTGGGCGAGCTTGGCCAGGGCCCGGGCTTCGCGAGCGAACCGCTCGGCGAATGCCGGATCCCGACCGAGCTCCGGCGGCAGGATCTTGAGGGCCACGAGGCGGTCGAGCCGGATCTGCCGGGCCTTGTAGACCACGCCCATCCCGCCCTGGCCCAGCAGTTCGAGGATTTCCAGTTGCGGGAAGTGTGGGGCGAGGTCTTCCGGCCTGAGTGGAGCCGGGGCGGAGCCAGCAGGATGGGGCGTCGTCGTGCTCTGTCCTTCGCCTGGCCCCGATCCGCCCTGGATCGCTGCCTTCAGGAGGCATTCCGGGCAGAGCCCCTCGGGGGCGTCGGCTGGCAATCCGGACCCACATCCGGGACATCGCAAGGTTTCCGGCATCGGAGACACCTCCTGACGGGCATTGAACGTGAATCGTCGTCCCCCTTTACTTACACTTTCGCCGGCGAAGGTTACAGCGGTTTCAAGACGGTCGCGATCGGATCGCCTCGAAGAGGTGTCGCAGTTCTTCGTCGGCGTCTTCGGGCGCGGCGACTGTCTGCGCGATCTCGGCCAGCACGATCTCGCGGAAGCGGCGGCGGAGTCGATGGACGGCGACCTTGACGGCCCCTTCGGTCGTTCCCAGCGTGGCGGCGACCTCGCGATAGCTCGGGGCCGCGGCCTCGCCGGTCAGGAAGACCTTGAGGTGGTCGAAGTCGTCCCCTTTTCCCGCCCGCTCGAAGTCGTCGCGCAGCCGGGCCATCACCTGATCGAGCAGCGTGAGTGCCCACCGTCGCTCGTAGATGGTCTCGGCCGTGACATCGGTCACCGGCTCGAGGCGGAACCGGCTTTCGCCCTGTTCGAAGTCCAGCGAAAGCACCCTTCGGCCTCCACCGCGCTTCTGGGACCTGGCATGATGCCGTTCCTTGGATAAGAATCGCTTGAGAGCGGTCAAGAGAAAGGAGCGGAATCGGCCCCGCTCCGAGTCCGCGGCCCGGAGATAGTGCTTCTCCAGGAGCCGGGCGAAGAATTCCTGGGTCAGGTCCCGAGCCTCGTCGGCCGGATAGCCCGAGCGCCGGACATAGGCATAGAGCGGATACCAGTAGATCTGGCAGAGCGCGGCCAGGGCCGCCTCGGCATCGGGCGCATCGCCGCGCCCCGCGGCGAGCACCAGGCTCCAGCGGGTCGAGGCGAAGCCTTGCGGATGCGCGAGGTCCGACTTTGATGGGACATGATGGCATTGTAGCCTGCAAGGCTCGGGCCGCAAGCGGCTCGAGATCGATTGGCGAACGACTGCCAGGGACGACGGAGGTGCTGGAATCCTGTTTCGGGGAGCTCAAGGCCCTGGAACAGGATCTGTGTTCGACTCGCCCCAATGAGCCAGGCGCTGACGGTTGAGCTCGTGCAAGGCGTCGTGAGCGACCTGGATTGCCGCGAGAACCGTCCCCACGTATTTTTCGACCACGGCTGCTGCGATTTCAAATGCGACCAGATTCTTGACGATCACGCTGGCGGCCGAGACAGCGCAAATATCCGACCGCTCGTAGGCGGCGGGCTGGGGAATCCTTCGTCTCCATGTTGACCGAGGACCCGCGCGGGCCAGCGTGCTGATCGGTTTCTTGGCTGCCCGGACGACGATCGGCTCGCCGTTGGACGTACCCCCCTCGATACCACCTGCATTGTTGGTCGGCCGGCGAAAGCCGAACCGGCGATCGTCGGACGATACGGCCGCGTCATAGGCGATCGCGGCCATGACCTTGGACCTCGGCCTGCGGGCAGCCTCGATAACCAGGCCGATCTCGATCCCTTTGATCGCCTGGGAACCGATAGGCGGTCAGGAGCCGTTCTGAGGCTCCTTTCGCGGACTGCCTCGGGGGCGGAACACCGACTCCAACCCCAGTCGTTTCCCAACCGCGGCCTGCCAGGACGGCGAACCGTACGGTTGACCCCGCTGAATGCTTCGTCGCACCGCTTCTTCCTCTTTGGGGCCGAACGGACGGTTGACTCGGTCCGTCCAGTCGCGAGGTCGGTCGATCGGCCATGGGGTCAACTACGGGCGGTCCGCATCATCCTTGGTCCGAGGAACGCCGAGGCTGCCCCACCGCCAGTCCTCGGGCCCCACCAAATTGGCATGCAAGGCGTTCCGCTCGGCATAGCTGCACACCGTGAGGAAATGCTCGTCCGATTGCACGGGGCACGACTTGAACCGACCCTGATCGAGATGACCGGTGCCGGCCGTTCGGTGGTGCGCATACCACCGCTAGGTGTGCGTCATGGTGAGCCAGCTCATGAACCGGGTGAGGTCGCCATCCTCGCGGGGCCACAGCAGGACACGTACGTGGTTAGGCATCAGGCAGTAATCCAGCAGTCGCATGTGATGGCGCACCACCACCACGAGGACGCGCTGGGATGCCGCATAATCCTCGTCGGTCTGGAAGATAGCCAACCGGGCGTTGGCCCGATTCAGGGCGTGGTCGATGAGGCCACCTTCCGCCGCTCGTCGTGGTCTTGGCATGTCCTGAGAATACGGGATGACGAGCGGGGTATCAAGAACGGATCCTGACCCCTTTCATCCGGCAGCGACCGCGGGACGAACTGCTCGAAGCGGTAGGTGCCCCGCGACCCAGACGTCGCTGCTGGCATCGGCCGAGATGCCATTCAGGTAGAAGAGGGGAAGAAAAGGGCCGGCCTTGTCTCATCGACGAGGCCGGTGGGTAATAAATCAGGATGCGTGAGCATCCGATTGTTTATCGGCTTTCAATGGGAACGCCGCCGACGGTGGTGACGATTCCGAGCAATCCAAAGTTCGTGTCCACGTTGGTGACAACGTTGTCGAAACCCGTCCCGAAGTTGCTATTGAAACTGGTCGGTGCCAGGCCGAAACCCGTAAACCCCGTCCCAGTGCCAGTCGTGAACCCGTTATTGAAGCCGCTATTGAAATCGCTACTGCTAAACAGCGATCCGAACGGGCTTGTGAACCCGCTAGTCGGCAGGGATAGGTTCGACTGGGCTTGCACCCCGAAGAACGGGCTGATCGCGCTGACTACGTTCTGAAAGCCGCCGTTGAACGCGCTTGAGACGGCCGCGCTGAATCCCGTGCTCCCGAAATCAAGGTTTTTCAGGGCGGAGACGAGGCTGTTGGCGTTCGTCGTGGAACTGAACAACATCGGCTGAAGCTGAGAGAGGACATTCAAAGATCCCGGGAAGAGCTGCAAAGCACTGCCCATCTGGAACGCGGCAGTCGAGAGCGCCGTTTGGAACTGGCTGTTGAACGAGCTCAAGAGACTCTGGTCCACAGTGCTTGTCGTGCCGTTGGGGAACAAAGCCGCGTTGGCAACGCTCGAAAAGCTCTGGGCCAGGCTCCCGAGGGTATTGGCGACTTGGTTGTTTATCTGGCCGCCGATGAACTGCTTGAGTGAGATCGGCTGTCCGCTCGAGTTCACCGACAGACTGTTCACGGGGGTCGTAGTGAAGAAATGGTTGAGCAGGGCGATGTTCTGCTGGCCCGCCAGATTGATTGCCCGCGACGATACAGCCTGGAGCGTCCGGGCCAACCCGTTGGACTTGCCCGATTGGACTAGCGAACTCAAGCGGCTGGCGAGGCTACGGGAACCGGAACCCAGGAGCTGATTCTGAATGGCCGACACGAGATTTGTGCTGGAGCCGGGCAAGAGTGCAGCCTGACTGGAGAGCCGAAGGGCCGTCGCGTCGATCGCGCCTCCAAGCATGGCGGTGAAGTCCTTTTGTTGTTGTGCCGTGGGGATCGAGCCGTTGGAGTAAAGCTGCGCGATTTCGGCGCGGACCATACTCTTCAGCTCTGCGTTCGCCAGTCTCGCTTGCGCAATGTAATCGGCCCGCAACTGAGCCACGGTAAGCGGGTGCCCGAATCGTTGCACGAGCACACTGGAGGGGACCGGTGGCGGCGCAGGGAACGGTGTTAGAGTCGAAGTGGACAGGACGACCCGGTCCTCTAGCCTCGCCTCGAGTACTGAAGGACAGAAAGCGATCCGTTTTTTCACGCGGTTGTTCATGGTGCAATGCTCTCCGGAAGTAAGAAGTTTTAACTCGGACCAGGCGCGCATAACGACCCCTCAGCGGAATACCGCCCTACGCGTCGCACATAATTGGGTTATATCCCTCTCAACCGTGAGGGGTCGGCCCGTGGCCAACCCTCGCCTTTGTCAGCCCAAGGACGATACATGCCAACCGAATGAGTCGCTTCGTGAGGGACGGCGGTGCCATGATGGACCTTGGGTCGAGGAATAGGTTCGGGAAGGAAACCCCCTCGAAAAGAGAGTCGGTTCTCAAATCGGCATTCAAGTTTAATGAAGCAAATGATGTGCCGTGACGTATTTGGACCAGCGAATTTAAACCGCTATACAACTCTTTGCTCATTTTGACGTGGCCTGGCGGCTCGGGCGTACCTCGTCGGAACTAACGGCCACAGCCTTCGTAGACACCGTTCGGATTTGGTGTCGGATTGTCTTTCCTGATCGGAAAAATGATCGCCGGTCCGCGGGTGCCCCAGGCGGCAGAAATTCCGGTACGTCCAGACGCGCGACCCCGATCCGGTTGGCCAGCGGGGCGTTCATGATCGCGGTCAGGTCGTCCTGCGACTTGACGGTGACGAACCGCCACTTCGTATCCGCCTTCTCCAGCGCCGCGCTAAGATCCTTGGTATCTACCGTTCCTTCGGCTGATGTGACCGCGACCGCCGCCCGCACTTCCTCGACTGGGCTACCCTCCAGGTCGACGGGAGAGCGTGCCAGAGTCTCATTCCCACGCGGGAGCGCGGGAATGAGAGCTCCCGGCTCGCCGCAACCTGGTGCTCAAGTCAGCGGTATCGGATTCGGCTATGCCGGTGGCGATATCGGTGTTGTCACTATCGGTATTGTGATTATCGGTATTCGCGATATCGTTGGCGAGACCGCTGCTGTTGTAACGGTGAAGTTCGCCACGGGAACAGAGGGGAACATCTGGTTGTGCACGACAAAGCTCCCGGTTGGATCCGTCACCGTCCACTTTGCCGATAGAGTAATGGATTGCCCCGGTTTGAGGATTCGCTTGACGATGTATTGCGGTTCGACCCCCTCGTTCGATCGCCAGATCACCTTGTCGTTGTGCATGATCGAGAATCCGTCAACACTGGGGCCGAGCATGACCGTTTCATTCTGCTTGGACGTGTTTGTCATGGTCAGTGTCATCGTGACAACCTGGCCGGGGTTATAAGTCGGATGGTTGGTCGTGAGGGTGACAGCCATCGCCGACGCAGTTTCCACAGTTTGTACTTGCTGTCGTACTTTGTGCAGAAGCTCAACATGGTGCGCCACCAAACTGGCACCCAGATGGGACAGCAGAGTCTTGTTTTCCAATCCATCGACGCTCGGACGCCATTGATGTCTCAACGCTGATTCCTTCCTAAATGTGTATGTCCGTTAAGGGCTTTTAATCGACTCACATTATTAACTCGCAATTTCCGTGCCAAACTTGGCTCAGAAGCGATAAAAATCAATGAACCTCAACAGAACTAGAATTTCGGCGATTCCTTATGTCGCCGCTCCAAGTCTGCGAGGAGTGGAGGCGTATCTGCGCCCTTCGCGGAAGGGCATTTCAACCTGCTGATCCTCGTCGGCGCCGGCCGCCTGGCCAAGAGCCGCTCCGTACGGGCGGCACTCACCGGCGGCGGCGGCTGGATCGAGGGCAACGCCATCTCGTTCGGCATGTACGCCAAGCTCTACCGGCACCGCGACGAATTCGTCGTCATCGACGGCGTCGATGCCCTCTACTCAGATAGAAGCGGCGTGCGGCTGCTCAAATGCCTGTCTGCCAGACCGAGGAGGAGAAAGCCGTGGCCTGGCATTCAGACGCCAGAAGCCTGGAGAAGCAGGGCATTCCGCGGGAGTTCGTCAAAAAAAGCCGCCTTGATCATTATTTCCAACGACTGGAAGACGCTCAACAAGAACGTGGCGGCGCTCCAGGACCGGGGGCATGTGCTGATGTTCGAGCCCGACGCGGCGAAAGTCCACCGCAAGGCCGGGATGTGGTTCGACGCCGCCGCGATTTATGAGTGGTTTGCCAAGAATCTGCACCGCGTTCGCCATCCGTCGCTGCGGCATTACGTGCGGGCGAAGGAACTCAAGGCCGCCGGCATGGACTGGACCGACGTCCTGGCGGCTGAGGCCGAGAATAAGCGTTCCCGGCTCGCCGCCGAGCTGCTGGCCAGCGCCGCCCACGGCAGCACCGCTGAGCGGGTCAAGGCGTTCGTCGAGCGGGGAGGGGGATGCCGGGCGACCTTCTTTAACTACTGCCGTTATCTACTGAAGTAGATAACGGCGGTAATGTAGCCAAGTTGGTTACAAGACACCGCCAGTCTGAGCGGCTGATCGCGGCAGGGTCGGCCCTCCGTTAGGACTGTTCTAAACGTTGTATTCGGTCCGCCTGCTACCGGACGCCTCAAAACCGCTAAAACGTCCCGTCCCGAGTGGGACGGTCAGGCGCTTCGCTCAATGGAGGCGTTGACATCTTCGAGGGCCTGCTGGAACGGCTCGCGGTGCAGATCGTCCGCAGCGCCGTCGATCTCGCGAGCCAGGTTCTGGGCTAGGTTCACGGTGGCCGACTCGGGCGATTCACCGTGCGACTGGAGCTCGGGAATGCCGTGGTGATGGACCTGGACGGAGTGGGCAGTGGCACCGGCGGTCACGACCACCTGGCTCGGGTCGGCGGCCATGTGTACGCCCGCAGGCGATTGCATTCGGGTATCGTTCCCGTCGCAACTCGGACACGCGCTGGGTCGCGGCAATTCGGGCTGGACACGTTCCGGCGGGTCGTTCGGACGCTGCTGGCGGGTGTCTTCCGGGCCCGGCCCGCCCTCGTCTTCGAAGCGGTCGATATCTTGCGGCGCACGTTTGGCGGCCTCGTCGGTAATTCGCCGCTCAACCCAATTTTGATTGTTCATGATTTGGCTCCTATGGAAGGGAGTTTAACAAAATCTCTTGATTCATTCAAGCTTTAGGGATTCTCGGTAGTGGGTCAGTTTAAAAGTTAACGTGGCATCTCATTCCCGATGTGCTAAATGACCCCTCGTGCACCCAAGGCAAGGCAGTTTGAGTGGGGAGGCCCGCGACGCTCATCGACGATGTTCTCATGGCGAAGGGGCGACGGATAATTTCCATCGGGCCCGAGGCGACCGTTGAAGAGGCGTTGGCTCTTTTCGTCGAGCACAACATCGGCACGCTGCCCGTCGCCGCGGCGACAGAAGAACTGCTCGGGATCTTCACCGAACGCGACGTGATTCTCGGGGACCATTACGACGTCGAGCGGTTTCATCACAACTTCATCAAGGAGGTTGAGACCCGCAACCCCGTCACCTGTAGCCCGAAGGCGACCTTGGCCGAAGCCACGAGCAAGATGGCCAAACATCATGTCGGTCAGTTGATGTGGTCGACGACAGCAAACTGGTCGGGTTGATTTCCGTCGGCGACCTCACCAAGGCGCTTCGCGCAAGTCGAGGCTGAAAACCAGCACCTAATGATTTATCTCCATGGGCGATCTTGGGACGTTGCGCTCCAAGGGGATCTAAAACGTACCATCGCTACGACGTTAGCGTCTGACGCACCGTCTCCTGAAGAGAGCGAAGGAGCGAGTGTGGCCTGTCCTCGTGGGGTATGGGGTTATTAGGAAGAATCCCCAAAGAATTAACTTGCTATTGCCTCCTCGCGCGGGACAATGAGTGGCGCAAGGGAGCCGGACGGCAAGGGCGGTCAGCTCCAATGAAGACTTGAATCGAACTGGTCGGACGACTAGATGAAGGGCAACCCGGCTCTGCCGGGGGGCTCGTTAACGAGTAAGCCGACGTGGTCGAATACCTCTGGGTGTTCCGCCACGTCGGCTTTTTTTGTTTCGCCTGAATCGGCACGGATCGATGGTATTCAACTGAGCCGGGAGGCACGGGAGGTCTGCGGATGCTCCGGTCCATCCCTGAGCCTGCAGCTAGCCCCGCGAGGGCACCCTGTAGGCCGGGTCATCGTTGAGGCACAAGTTTAGCTGGTCCCGGACAAACGAGTCCGTTTCACCCCAGACAACGGGAGATCAACATGGCAAAGCACGACTTGGATACCGGCAGCGCCGGGCTGTCACGCGCGACGACCTGGTTGCCCTGCTCAACGACGATCTCGCTCGCGAATACCAGGCGATCATTTCCTATGTGGTCTATTCGCAAACTCTCAAGGGCGCCCAGTACATGAACATCGCCGCCGAGCTGGAGAAGCATGCGGCGGAAGAACTCGCGCACGCCCTGATCATCGCCGGCCAGATCGATTATCTGGGAGGCATGCCGCTGGCCGTGCCGAAGCCGGTCAAAACCTCGGCAGACGCACAAGACATGCTGCGTTTTGACCTGGATAACGAGAACGAGACGATTCATCTGGGACCGGTCAGCGAAATGGAGTCAATTTCGGTCAACATGAGGGCAGCGCGGCGGGTGGATGCATGAGGTGCGACATGATTCGCGCATGCGCACCACGTTGCTCGGCACGCTGCCAAAAGCGCGGAGTCAAAGCGAGTCAGGAATTTGGCGTGACAAAGCTTGGAACGGACGGGCCGGCCAGGCGTTCGCGCTTGTTGAGTCCGGCGTGGTGGACAGGGCCACCGCCAATTCCCCGCCGCAGACCGCCGCGGGCCACAAACAGGATGACCAGACCGCCAAGACGAAGCCCCCCGCAGGAAGCTGCTCGCGGATTCTGGATCAGAGCCTGGGGTCAACGCGAGCCCGCTCTTCAAGGAACCGGCCGCTCGAATGACCTAGCACGATGGCTGGGCTTGCCTCGAGGGTGGGCTGGACAATCCCAGCCACTCACGCCAAAACCAACTCACTTCACATCGAACACCCGATCCGAACGTTGACGTACCGCACTTCAGTCACTGGTCGGTCGAATCAGGATCTTTATCTTTCATGCGATAACTGTCTCCTTCAATAACAATCCCCTCTCGGTGATGCATCAGCCGGTCGATCAAGGCCGTGGCCAGGGTGTTGTCCACATCAAGGATTTTGCCCCATTCCCGGAAGGGTCGATTCGTGGTGATCACGATCGATCCCAGTTCATAACGGGCGGCGACAACCTGGAACAACTAATCGGCTCCGCGCTTGTCGATGGGCAGATAGTCCAGCTCATCGAGGAGGAGAATGAGACGGCGATTGCGATTGTCAGCCGTATTTCAGGCCGTTCCATGGTAGTCCACCCGAGCGAGGAGAAGAAGGGTGGGCTGGTGTGGCTTTGAGTTTTGAGCGCGTTCGTCAACAAGCCGGAGATGTGGTCGGGGCGAGCTGGTCGATTATGTCCAGGAGGCGTACGGAACTGACGCGAGTCAACAAGAGGCCCCGTCCTCAAGGAACGGCTGAAAGAGAACGGGACAGCCGGTTCTTGCGGCGCAATCAAAGCGCAATTCGAACGGGTCTTCGCCAGTCGATGATCTTCTTGGGAACGAGATGAAGGACGAAACGGCCTTTGAAGCCGCGATTCGAAAGCACCGCGAACACGACACGCCGTGAAGCACTGCCCGTCGAACGGTCGTGTTCTCAAGAACGAGACCGAGAGACAAACGGTCTCATCAACGCGCGGGGAACAAGACACACCGTGAAGCTCTGCCCGTCAAACGATCGTCTTCTCGAGAACAGGACCGAGAGACAAACGGTCTCATCAACGCGCGGGGAACAAGACACACCGTGAAGCTCTGCCCGTCAAACGATCGTCTTCTCGAGAACAAGAACGAGAGACAAACGGTCTCATCAACGCGCGGGGAACAAGACGCACCGTGAAGCTCCGCCCGTCAAACGATCGTCTTCTCGAGAACAAGAACGAGAGACAAACGGTCTCATCGACGCGCGGGAAACAAGAACCCGGAGCGCTGCCGTTCAAATGATCGGAAGCGCTGCCGGATTAGAGATCGGTCCCATCATCACTATCGGCAGCGCGTACGTCAGTGCGAAGCATTGGGCGAGTATGCCCTGGCCGAACATATCCGGGACATACTGGTGCAGGAACAAGATCACCAGATCGCCTTGGCGAATGCCCTGGGAGTGGAGAATCCCAACGTCACCTGACGCGGAGTGTCATCGGCAAGTATTCCCGGAACGCCTTGACAACGGCGGGTGGCCCGTGGGTCTTTCGAGAACCTTGCCGCGCGTCTTCCCTCACGTGGTCCACCGCGGGTGGGCCGCCGGAACCTCATATCTCAAGAATCAGGAGAGACTGACCATGGATCGTCGAGAATTGCTGGGAGTGCTGGGGACAACGGCTGCCGGTCTGGTCGCCGTGACTGGGCGGGCTGCTGGCGCCGAACGCCAGGGGGGGCACCATCACAGCGAGGCGCACGAGGACTGTATCAGGGCTTGCCAGGCATGCTCGCGTTCGTGCAACGAGACCTTCCTCCACTGTTATGAGCAGGTGGCCCAGGGAAAGAAAGAGCACGCCAAGGCGCTGCACCTGGTCGGAGACTGTGCCAAGTTCTGCAACCTGGCATCCGACCTCGTGGCCAATGGCAGCCCGCTGATGGTCTATTCCTGCGGCGCGTGCGCCGAGGCGTGCAAGGCGTGCGCGGCTGAGTGCGACAAATACGGGGCGGCGGAAATGAAAGATTGCGCCAAAGTGTGTTACGCCTGCGAGAAGACTTGTCGGGCGATGGTCCAGGCCATGGGCGGCGCCAAACATGTAAGCGGAGAGTAACTCACGTGCTGGGTGTTCCGCCACGTTGGCTTTTCTTTTGGATTCGCGGAGAAGGGAACACGCTGATGAGAAGGTTTTTTTTCTGATGCTCGCGGTCGCGACCGGCGCGTCCGACTCGGGCCTGAACGCTTAGGAGTCGACGAAAAGCCGTCCGGCGAGCCCGACTCGGGCTCCCCTGCCCCCCGTCCGATTTGTAGGTCATAAACGCCCTTTATCCGAACGATAACCGGCCGGGGAAAAGACGGAAGGAAACGGTGGCGGGGGGAGGGGGCAGGCGGAAAACCGCGCAAGCGTGCTGACAGGAATTATTCGGTTGGAACTACTGTCAGCGGCACACCTTTTGCTCAATATAACAAAGGCGGAACCCATCCCGACAGGGATATCTTTTCAATCAGGAGATGACGATGGCTGAATCACTCAAAGACAAGGCGAAGGACGCTGGCCACAGGCTTGCCGAAGAAGCGACCAGAGTGGGCCACAAGGTCGGCGAGAAGCTGGGCGAGTCGAAGGATTGGGTTGAGGAAAAAGCCCAAGAGGCCCGGAACAAGGGTGAAGAGGCTGGTGATGCCGCGAAGAAAAAGATCCACGATGCGACGGCGTAACACCTGTCCAATAGAAGTCGGATGCGGGCCGGGAAGGATCCCGGCTTGCTGTGTTTCGAAGCATGGGTTTGAAGAGAACGTGTATCCCAATCTCCTCATTCCTTGGGGGAGAGAAGGTTCACGACGCCCCTGAAAGGATGTTGATCTCTTCGATGAAGCGAAGTGGGGTTCCGGCGGGTCGTCGGTAGGCGCCCGGCGTCAGCCGAGCAAGCGGTCCAACTCCTTTGCGACCACTTCGAAGCATTCGCAGGAGGCGGCTTCCAGCCCCTTCCGATCGAGGACGGTAATTCTGCCCCGATGGTAGCTGAATCAGCCCGGCCTTCTGGAGGGTGCCCGCCACGGCGGTCACGGTGGGGCGGCACACGCCGAGCATCTGGGCCAGGAACTCATGGGTGAGCGGGAACTCGTCGGCCCCCACCCGGTCGTGGCTCATCAGCAGCCAGCGGCACATGCGTTTCTCGACGGAGTGCCGGTGGTTGCAGACAATGGACTGCGAAATCTGGTTAATCATCGCCTGAGTGTACCGCTGGACGAGGCCGTGCAACGGGCCACCCCGCCCCATCTCCTTCTGAAAGACCCTGGCATCCATCCGCAGCGCCTCGCCCGGAATCTGCGAAATCGCCCTGGTCGGGCTGCGGTCGGACCCCAGGAAGACCGGAGTGCCGACCATGCCCTCGTTGCCGATGATGCCCACTTCGAGGGTGAAGCCGCTGTCCATGATGACCAGGGAAACCACGCCGTGTGAGCGGGAAAAAGACGTGCGGAATCGGCCCGTTCGCCTCGTAGAGGATTTCCCTCAAGGGTAAGGACACCTTCTCCAAATGGGGGAGCAAGCGGTCGTACTCGTCCCTCGGCAAAGCAGCCAACAGCCGGTTCTCGCCGGGAACGTGGATTCTGCGATGCTTAGCCATCGTACGCCTCCTCGCTGCGGTCGGGACCGGGAACGGTGCGCCGCACCCGGCCCCGGCCGTTGTCCTCGTGCGTCCATTATCGCAAAAAAAATCTTGCTGTCATGTCGGAAACCGTACAGACGCCGTGTGTCTGCCAGCAGACAAAAGGATAAAATGGTCTGCTGGCAGACAGACGGGCCGTTTCACGAACCACTGCTACGGGACCAGACGTGAACGCAACCGAGCAACAACGGGGCCGCTCCCGGCAACGCTCCAACGGCACCTTCGACATTGCTTTCGTCCTACGGACACTTCCCGGAAGGCTGGGAGGGTGGTGAGCCATGCCGAAGACCAAACCACCTGCTGCGCCGCAGGGAAACCGGCTCCTGGCCCGGTTGCCCCCGGAGGAGTACCAGCGCCTCCTCCCCCGCCTGCAACTCGTCCCGCTGGCGTTGAAACACGTCCTCTACGAGGCTCGGTCGTCCATCGACTACGCCTACTTCCCGAACCGGGGTGTCGTCTCTGCTCTGACCGTGATGGAAGACGGCAGGGCCATCGAGGTAGCGACGATAGGGGACGAGGGCATGGTGGGCCTGCCGCTCCTCGTCGGGGCCAAGACAACGGCCAACCGGCTGATCGTGCAGGTTCCGGGCGAGGCCCTGCGGATGGCAGAGGACGTGCTGCGGGAAGAGGTCAGCCGGGACAGCGCCTTGCGCCGGTTGCTGGTCCTCTACCACACCGCCTTTCTCGCCCAGGTTTCGCAGGCGGTGGCCTGCAACGGCCTGCACTCGGTTCACCAGCGCTGTTGCCGCTGGCTGTTGATGACCCAGGACCGGGCGCACTCGGACGTGTTCCCAATGACGCACGAGTTCCTGGCCGAGATGCTCGGCGTGCGGCGTTCCACTGTCTCCGAGGTTCTCGAACCCTTCCAGGAGAAAGGCTTGATCCGTTACAGCCGAGGGAAATTCACCGTCCTCGACCGGGAGGGTCTGAAGGCCGGTTCTTGCGAGTGCTACCGGAGGATCAACGAGGAATTCGAGCGCTTGTTCGGTTGAACACGAACGGAAGGCTCATGACCGATGCAGGAAAAAAAGGGCCTGCCCTGTCTGTCGGAGAGCGTACAGACGACTTTGAAAGCAGGCCGTAAAAAGACGTAAGACGGTAAGCTGGCAGACAGAACGAGGGTTTTGGGTCTCACGAAACGGCTTCCCGACTCAGAAAACGCGGCAGATAATAGTCAACGCGAGATCAGATGGGGGGGGTATGACCGACCCTTCACCGGCAAGCAACGAAGCGTTGCACTTCCAACCGGAATGGTGCCGTGTCACCCTCGCCAGCATTGGCGATGCGGTGATTACCACCGACATCAAGGGGCAGGTCACGTTCCTCAACCCGGTCGCTGCGTCCTTGACCGGCTGGGCGCTGGAAGAAGCAGCGGGCCAACCGCTCGACAGCGTGTTCCGCATCATCAACGAAGAGAGCCGCCAGCCGGTCGAGAGTCCCACTGTCCGAGCCTTGCGGGATGGCGTGGTCGTCGGGCTGGCGAACCACAGCCTGCTCATCGCCAAGGACGGCACGGAACGACCCATTGACGACAGTGCCGCCCCGATCCGCAACGACAAGGGAGAAGTCGCCGGGGTGGTGCTGGTGTTCCGAGACATCAGCGAACGCAGGCGGCAAGAGCAGCAGGTGCAGGACGCCCTCACCTACGCCGACAACATCATTGCGACCTTGCGAGAGCCGTTCGTCGTTCTCGACAAGACCCTGCGAGTCCAGACGGCGAACCGGGCTTTCTACCGGACGTTTCACGCCGAGAAGGAGGAGACGGAAGGCCGCTTCATCTACGACTTGGGCAACGGCCAGTGGAACATTCCT
Organism: uncultured Planctomycetota bacterium; assembly: GCA_963779785.1. Classification (GTDB taxonomy): domain Bacteria; phylum Planctomycetota; class Planctomycetia; order Isosphaerales; family Isosphaeraceae; genus CAVRFS01. The sequence continues at coordinate 24,344 of CAWAAW010000008.1, read as the reverse complement.
CGCCTGCGGACGCTGCTGGAGGGAGTGCTGTCGAACAGCCATCCCATTCATGACTGCGACGTGGAACACGACTTCCCGGCGATTGGCAAGAAGATCATGCTGCTCAACGCCCGCCGCTTCGAGTCGGTGGACAGCCGCCCGGACCTGATCCTGCTCGCCATTGAGGACATCACCGAACGCAAGCGGGCGGAAGTCGCCGTGCAGACTTCCGAAGTGCGGTATCGGCGGCTGTTCCAGACCGCCAAAGACGGCATCCTCATCCTCGACGCCAACACCCTGAAAATCATCGACGCCAACCCGTTCATGACGGAGTTGTTGGGCTACACGCACGACGAGTTCCTGGGCAAGGAACTGTGGGAGATCGGTCTATTCGGAGATAAACAGGCGAGTCAAGCCGCCTACCAAGAACTGCAAGAGAAGGGCTATATCCGCTACGACCACTTGCCGCTCGAAACCAAAGACGGCAAGCGGGCCGAAGTCGAGTTCGTCAGCAACGTCTATCAGGTGGACCACCGGCCCATCGCTCAGTGCAACATTCGGGACATCAGCGAACGCAGCCGCTTGGAACGGAAGACGCACGAGCAGGCGGAAGCGTTGGCCGACCTGCACCGCCGCAAGGACGAGTTCCTGGCGATGCTGTCCCACGAACTCCGCAACCCCCTTGCCCCCATCTTGAACGCTGTGCAACTGCTTCGTCTTCAGCAGGACGAGAGCGGGCTTCAGCAACAAGCCCGCACGATCATTGAGCGTCAAATTGGGCAACTGGTCCATCTCGTGGATGATCTGCTGGAAGTGTCCCGCATTTCGACCGGCAGGATTCATCTTCGAGCGGGAACGATTGGACATGCGCGGCATCGTGGAACGTGGCGTGGAGACGGTTCGCCCCTTGATCGACCAACGCCGGCACGCACTCACCGTGCGTCTCCCTCCATCGCCCATCTGGATGGACGGCGACGCGACCCGGCTGGAACAGGTGGTCGTGAACCTGCTCAACAACGCTGCGAAATACACTGACGAAGGCGGTCACATTTGGCTGAGCCTTCAACAAGAGGGAGATGAGGCCGTGCTGCGAGTGCGGGATACAGGCATCGGCATCGCCCCCGACCTCCTGCCCCGCATCTTCGACCTGTTCACGCAGGCCGAACGATCTTTGGCCCGCTCGCAAGGCGGGTTGGGCATCGGGCTGTGTTTGGTGCAACGGCTCGTGGAAATGCACGGAGGAAAGGTAGCAGCTTACAGTGCGTTGGGGCAAGGCAGCGAGTTCGTCGTGCGTCTGCCGGTGGTGTTGACTGACCAACCGCAGCCGCCGTCGCCTCCCACCGAAAAGGCCGAGCCGACCGGACCATCCTTGCGGGTGCTGGTGGTGGATGACAACGTGGATACGGCTGAGAGTTTGGCAATGCTTCTGAGGAGGTCAGGGCATGATGTTCGGACGGCTCATGACGGCCCGACTGCACTGGAAGCGGCCCTCGATTACCGACCGAACGTGGTGCTGTTGGACATCGGCTTGCCGGAGACTCGATGGTTATGAGGTAGCGAAGCGGATGCGGCAGCAACCCAGTTCTCCAGAACGTCGTGCTGGTCGCCATGACCGGCTATGGGCAGGAGACAGACCGTCAGCGTTCGCAGGAAGCGGGGTTCGATCACCACCTGGTCAAGCCCGCCGATTTCGAGCAGGTGCAACAAATCTTGGCGACCGTCTCGGAGAAGGCGACTTGATGCCCACGGTGCGGGGATGATGACTTGCGATTTCGGCATGACCAAAGCCGTGGGCTGGCGAGAGGAAAGAAGCCTATGCCGGCGACCGAGAAGAGTCTTCGGGTTCTCGTGGTTGATGACAACCGAGACGGTGCTGACGCCTTGGGTTTGCTGGTTGAAGAACTCGGCAACCAAGTGCATGTGACCTATGGCGGGACGCAGGCACTCGACGTTGCGACCGCATTTCGGCCCGATCTGATGCTCGTCGATTTGGTCATGCCTGACATGGATGGTTGTGGTCTCGTTATGCGCATTCGCCAGATTCCTGCCTTCGCTCATACGAAAATCGTGGCCATCACCGGCCAGAAAGACGAGGAACACAAAGCCTTGGCAATGAAGGCCGGGTTCGATACGGTCCTCGTCAAGCCCGTTGCTCTGACAGAAATAAAAGCGGTCTTGGCCAGTGTCGTTCGGTGGTCGCACTTGGGGGCCAATCGCCAAAAGCTGGCCAAAGAGCGTGCGAGTCTCGGAGCAGAGCGACGATTGCCGATTGACGAAGCTCGGCGAATCAGGAACGAGCGGAAATCAAAATCCCTTACACAAGCAGAAAGCGAAGCAGCCATCTGTGAGGGGATCATTCGCTTTCAAGAGGAGTATATGGGATGGAGGTCGGAGCAGATTCACGCCCACTTCATCAAAGACCTCCTGGTGGTCCGCATTCTCGGTGTTTTGACTCTAGCCGAACGGCAACTGGCTAAATCGTTGTCGCCGGAGAAAGGAAGGGATCTCATCAAGCAAGTACGGAAGCAACTGCTGGAGTTGGCACGCCCGATGTTGGATTCGCTCGTCCACGAGGTCGCTGGCGTGAAGGTGTTGAGTATGCACCATGACATCAGTACCGTGACCGGCGAAGAAGTGGTCATCTTTTCCTTGGCCGAAGCGCCTCGCTTCCAGTAAGCGATCGCAAGCTCCGATGCACCGCCTGCAGCTCGACCGTCGCGGCACCGCTCGACCCGTCGTTCGATTGGAGCACAAACATGTAAGAGCTCGGCTGGCACCGTGCCCAAAGTATGGCGGTGGCCAGTTTGGTCTCCTACCTCGCGAGCCCGCTCGCTGCCGCAATGAATGGTGCGGCGGTACGTGTCGAGCGAGGCATAATACGAGGAAGCGCAAGACATTTTACTTGCTTTTGCCGATCCGCGCGGGACAATATAGGAGATAAGGGAGCCGCCAAGCAGTAGCAGTCGGCTCCGAGGAAAACTCGAATGCGAATCGTCGGATGACAAGATGAAGAGCAGCCCGGCCTGACCGGGAGGCTCGTTACAAAGTAAGCCGACGTGGCTAAACGCCTCAGGGTGTTTTACCACGTCGGCTTTTTTTTTCGGTTGCGGTTTCACTCGTAAAAGCCAAGTCGCTGCCCCCTGACAGAACTTCCAAAAAGACAGGGAGCGATCACAGGAGATGATGCGTGGATACTGTTCCGCCGCACGTTGTATCAACCGATCCACCAGGGGAGTGTGGGCTGGCCACATTCACGCGAGATTCCGCCGATGCGGTGGATCCGCCAGCGGAGACGTCTATGTCAATTCGGTCGGCCATTTGCAATCCACGGTCGGCCCGCCGCTTCATCATGCCAACGGCGAAAGCTTGGCCTTCCGCATCCCCGATTGCCTGGCCCCCCTTGCTCTGGATCGGATCTCTGCATCTGGGGGCCTTGCTGGCGTTTGTGCCGGCCTACTTCTCCTGGACCGCGGTGGGCGTCTGCCTGTTTCTCCATTGGTTAACAGGTGGTATCGGCATCTGCATGACATATCACCGGCTGCTGACCCACCGCAGTTTCGCCACCCGGCCCCGGTGGCTCGAATACGTCCTGACGGCCATCGGCTGCTGTGCTTCCGAGGGAGGGCCTATTAGTTGGGTGGCCGATCACAGGAATCACCACGCCCACTCCGACGGCGAGCATGATGTCCATAGCCCCAACCGCGGATTCGCCTGGGCCCATATGTTGTGGTGGATGACGCCCGATGTCACCTCGTGTCACAGCCCCGAATACTACAAGAAGTGGGCCCCCGACCTCTACAAGGATCGCCTCTACCGGTGGATCGACAGTTATCAGCTCGTGTTTCCCATCCTGTTGTTCGTAGCGCTTTACGCCCTCGGCGGGATGAGCTGGCTGATCTGGGGCGGGTTTGTCCGCACGATCTTCGTGCTTCATACCACCTGGCTGGTCAACTCAGCCACCCACGTTTGGGGCTATCGCACCCACGAGACTCGCGACTTCTCAACGAACCTCTGGTGGGTCGCCCTGCTCGCCTACGGCGAGGGCTGGCACAACAACCATCACGCCTTCCAGACCTCCGCGCGCGACGGTCTGCGGTGGTGGGAATTGGACATTACCTACGTGACCATTCGCGTTCTTTCGGCCCTTGGGCTCGCTCACAGCGTCAAGGAGAGAAAGGGATCAGGAGCCGTACTGAGGCTCCTTTCGCGGACGGCCCCCGGGGCGGAACACCGACTCCAACCCCAGTCGTTTCGCAACCGCGGCCTGCCAGGACGGCGAACCGTACGGCTGACCCCGCTGAATGCTTCGTCGCACCGCTTCTTCCTCTTTGGGGCCGAACGGACGTTTGACTCGGTCCGCCCCGTCGCGAGGTCGGTCGATCGGCCATGGGGTCAACGCCGGGCGGTCCACATCATCCTTGGTTCGAGGAACGCCCAGGCTGCCCCACCGCCGGTCCTCGGCGCGCTCCACCAAGTTGGCCCGCAAGGCGTTCCGCTCGACATCGCGGCACACCGTGAGGAAATGCTCGTCCGATCGCACGGAGAACGACTTGAACCGACCACGATAGAGATGAACGGTGCCGGCCGTTCGGTGGTGCGCATGCCACCGCTGGGTCTGCGTCATGGTGAGCCAGCTCATGAACCGGAAGAGGTCGCCATCCTCGTGGGGCCAGAGCAGGACGTGGAAGTGGTTGGGCATCAGTCAGTAAGCCAGCAGTCGCATGTGATGGCGCACCACCGCCTCCGCGAGGACGCGCTGGAACGCCGCATAATCCTCGTCGGTCTGGAAGATAGCCAACCGGGCGTTGGCCCGATTCAGGGCGGCTGATGAGGCCATCCTCCGCCACTCGTCGTGGTCTTGGCACGTCCTGAGAATACGGAATGACGAGCGGGGTGTCAAGAACGGATCCTGACCCCTTTTATCTCACGCACAGACGATTCATCAGTTCGAGCAGGCCCGGCCGGTTGATCGCAATCCCGATGATCCGGACCGGCCGACGAATAGCGGCAAGAACGCTTACCGGCTGGGAGCGGCCTTCTTGTCAGTCGTGCCTCATCTGCCCCGAGCTTGCACTGCCCCCCTACCTACGTGTCATGCTTTCCTCAGAGATATAATGAAGATATTACATGTATAACTCTAATATTATCTATATGTATAATTACTAAATATCAATATACGGTTAGCCAGAAGCCCGAGCTGAGGCGCTGGCCTCAATCACACACAGGCGATTCTTGCTGGTATCATGACAGCTACACCGGCACCTCGATGGATCGACAGGGCTTCCGCCGGTTGATCAAGGACATGGGTATCCGTTCGGCCGAACCATCCTTGCCGGGCGTGATAGCCTGGCCCCCGGACCGCGCGTGACGTCGTACCGGGAAAAGACAACGAGGGGACCGGCCGGTTGCAATCAGCACCTCCTGAAGTTGTTCCGTGCCGTCTTCAATGTCTGGGATTTCCATGGACAACTTGCCCGTGCCACGATTTCCGATCGGATGGTGATGTCAGTCGTGACGTCGGGCCGCGATCTCCCTGGCGCTCAACTTCCCAGAGGCGTGGAGATGATCGACGGCCGACGCTGAGGGACTTTTGATGGGCCGATGGAGAGCGGCCGTCGAGTGCCGGTACACAACCAGCGTCGCCGATGCCGGACCGGCCAGAGTCTTCCGCGAGATCGGCGCGACATAGTTCGTGCCAGGCAACCCGCTGGCCGTTCCGGCGAGCGCTACGCCGGTTGGGCCTGTCAGGCCGTTTGGCGGCACGCCGTCAACCGTGAGCCGATACAACTTGGCAAGAGACAGCCTCTGGGCCGTGTGCAGGGTCACAGTCAATGTCGCCGCATTGTAGACAGCGGCACGGATCTTGACGCGCTTCCCAACCTTCCCTCGCGCGCCAATCGGTACGAGCTGATAGTTGTTCACGTTCTGCGCTCTCGTCGCGTCGAGCGCCGAGCTGAACGTCAGGACCACGGACGTCGGCTGAGAACGGACGCTCGAAGCGTACCACAGAAACGACCCTCGGCGGAGCTAAGGCATAAGTGAACTGATCGGCGGGCGAGATGGCCGACGTGCCGCCTGGGGTGATCACGGTCACGTTCGCGATACCCGAGCCCGCCGGGCTGGCGGCCGTGATCGTAGTTGCGTTGACGACGGTGACGCTGGTCGCCGCCATGATGCCGAAGTCGACCACCGTGGCGCCGGTGAAGCCGGTGCCGGTGATCGTCACCAAGGTGCCGCCGGCCGCCGGACCAGTTGTCGGGCTCAGGCCCGTGACCGCCGGCTCGTTGGCGGCGATGGTCAGCGTGAAGCTCTGGGTGGCGTCGGGGGACACGCCGTTGGAGGCGGTGATCGTCAGCGCGTACGTGCCAGCGGTACCCACGGCGGGAGTGCCGGCGAGCGCGCCGGTGCCGTCGCCATTGTTCACGAAGGTCACGCCCGATGGCAGCGTCCCCGTCTCGCTCAACGACGAAGTCGGGACGCCGGTGGTCGTCACCGTAAACGTGCCGAACGTGCCCGTCGCGAACGTCGTGCTGCTGGCGCTCGTAATCGCCGGGGCCTGGGCCGCGGCGACGGTCAAGGTAAAGCTCTGGGTGGCGTCAGGCGACACGCCGTTGGAGGCGGTGATCGTCAACGTGTACGTGCCGAAAGTACCCGCCGCGGGCGTGCCGGCGAGCGTGGCGGTGCCATCGTCGTTCGCTGCGAACGTCACACCCGAGGGCAGCACCCCGGTCTCGCTCAGCAAAGGAGTCGGGACCCCAGTGGTCGTAACCGTGAAACTGCTCGAAATGCCTGTCGTGAACGTCGTGGCCGCGGCGCTGGTGATCGCCGGGGCGAGGGCGGCGGCGACGGTCAGCGTGAAGCTCTGGGTGGCGGCGGGAGACACGCCGTTGGAGGCGGTGATCGTCAGCGCGTACGTGCCGAAAGTACTCGCCGCGGGCGTGCCGGCGAGCGTGGCGGTCCCGTTGTCGTTCGCTACGAAGGTCACACCTGATGGCAGCACCCCGGTCTCGCTCACCGAGGGAGTTGGGACCCCGGTGGTGGTTACCACGAAACTGCTCGAAATGTCCGTCGTGAACGTCGTGGCGGCGGCGCTGGTGATCGCCGGAGCCAGACTGGCGGCGACGGTCAGTGTGAAGCTCTGGGTGGCATCGGGGGACACGCCGTTGGAGGCCGTGATCGTCAACGGATACGTGCCGGCACTACCCGCGGCGGGCGTCCCGGAGAGGCTGGCGGTGCCGTTGTCGTTGTCCACGAACGTCACGCCCGAGGGCAGCGTGCCCGACTCGCTCAGCGAGGGAGTCGGTAGCCCGGTCGTTGTCACCGTGAAACCGCCCGACGATGCTCACTGTAAACGTTGTGGCGGCTGCGCTGGTGATCGCCGGCGCCTGGGGAGCGGCGACGGTCAGCGTGAAGCTCTGGGTGGCGTCGGGGGTTATGCCGTTGGCGGCGGTGATCGTCACTGGGTACGTGCCGGCGGTACCCGCAGCGGGCGTGCCGCCAAGCGTGGCAGTGCCGTTGTTGTTCGCCACGAAGGTCACGCCCGAGGGCAACGTTCCGGTCTCGCTCAGCGTAGGCGTCGGGACCCCGGATGTCGTCATTGTGAAACTGCCCGAATAGCCCGTCGTGAACGTCGTGGCTGCTGCGCTCGTGATTGCCGGGGCCGAATTCGGGACGGCGACGGTCAGCGTGAAACTCTGGGTGGCGTCGGGGGACACACCGTTGGAGGCGGTGATTGTCAGCGGATACGTGCCGACGGTACCCACCTCCGGAGTGCCGGAAAGGCTGGCGGTCCTGTTGCCGAGGTTCAGGAACGTCACGCCCGCGGGCAGCGCTCCGGTCTCAGTCAGCGTCGCTATCGGTGTCGCCGGTGGTCGTCACCGTGAAAATGTTCAACGCGCCAAGCGCGAACGTCGTACTATCGGCGCTGGTGATCGCCGGGGCCTGGGCGGCGGCGACGTCGAGCGTGAAGCTTTGGGTGGCGTTGGGGGACACGCCGTTGGCGGCGGTGATCGTCAACGGGTAGGTGCCGGCGCTATCCGCCGCAGGAGTGCCGGCGAGCGTGGCGGTGCCGTTCCCATTATCCACGAAGGTTACGCCTGCGGGCAGCGTTCCGCTCTCGCTCAAGGCCGGCGTCGGTATCCCCGTGGTCGTTACCGTGAACGTGCCCGGATCGCCCTCCGTGAACGTCGTGGTGGTGGCGCTGGTGATCGCCGGGGCCTGGGGGACGGCGACGGTCAGCGTGAAGCTCTGGGTGGCGTTGGGGGATACGCCGTTGGCGGCGGTGATCGTCAGTGGGTACGTGCCGGAGCTACCCGCCGCGGGATTGCCGGCGAGCGTGGCGGTGCCGTTGCTGTTGTTGACGAAGATCACGCCCGCGGGCAGCGCTCCCGTCTCGCTCAAGGAGGGAGTCGGTATCCCAGTGGCTGTCACCGTGAAACTGTTGGATAGACCGATCGCGAAGGTCGTGGCGTCCGCGCTGGTGATCGCCGGCGCTTGGGTTGTTTGCGTCAAGACGACTTTGTCACTGCCATAGTTGATATTGAATGCGACTCCGCCAATCGTCAAAGAGGCCCCCTCGGCCAATCCGTTGAAGGTCCCGACGATGGGAGCAGTGCTCTGGATGATCGTGAATGCCTCACCGGTCGTTGGGCGTAAAGCCGAGCGAGGCATTGAGCGTGCTTCCACCAAGATTGACCGCGCCGGTCACGTTGAGCTGGTCATAGCCGGTCGGACCCGGGGTCGCGCCGTTCAACGCGACCGTGAATGTCGAGGCACTATCAAACGAGACGTTTCCCTGAGCGTTCAGAACGCCGAGGGGATCTCCCGGATTCACCACGCTGCCTGTTGTCGTAATGGGGCCAACCGTGCCCGTCCCGCCCAGCGTGGAGCCACTCAGTACCGACACCGCGCTTCCGGGCTGAGAGCCGTCAACCAGCAGAGTCCCCGCGCTCACGGTCGTCGTGCCTGTGAAGGAGGGGCTATTTCCGGGAAGCGTGAGCGTGGTCGAACTATCCTGCGTCAAGTTCCCCGCGCCGCTGAAGGTCGTACCACTATTGAAAGTAAACGCAGTCGAGCCACCGAACTTCAAGGTGGTGCCGGATGCGACCGTGAATGCCGCGCCGGTGTCGGTGCCGCCCGCCAGTAAGCCGAGCGTACCGGACTGCACGTCCACTGCCCCGCCGGCAGACACGTTGAACGCCACGTTAGGGCCGAAGTCCACCTCGCCGACATCGCCTGACTTGGTGAAGCTCCCGTTGTTGTCGAACGACGAAGCGGCGCCGGTGCTGTCTGAAAACGTCCCATCGTTCTGTGCCAGGAAGGTACCCAGGTTGTCAAACACTGCCCCGTTCGATGCCTGGATGTTGCTGGCCACTCCGCTCCACGTCGCCGTCTGACCGGCCGGGTTGGTCAGGGTCAGGCCGCTCAGCCCGAACGTGCCGGATGCCGGGTTAATCAGGACTCCGCCGTTGGCGTCGACAGTCCCAGGGCCCGCGAGAGTGCCGGCCGTGAGGGTCAAGAGCCCGCCGACGGTCATGCCACCGCTCGCCGTCAGCGTCCCGCCGGTGATTGAGAGGTTCGCAGTTGTCGTGGAAGCAGCGGCAATCGAGAGTGTGCCGCCGGAGATCGTCAACGGTTCCGTCGAGGTCAAGCTGTTGATCGAGTCCGTGACATTAGCGGAGTGCACCACGTCGGCAGTGGTGTTGATCGTGACATCGGCGCCTGCTCCCGGGTCGCCTACAGGGCTCCAGTTCGTGGGGGTATCCCAGTTGTTATCGCCGCCGTCTCCGGTCCAGGTAACGGCCGAGAGTAGCGTCCTCGGCTCCATCCATTCGATTCGAGGCCGGTATGACTTCGATCGCTTCAGATTGTTGTTCCGCCACAAACTAAATGGACGATTGACCATTGCGATTGCCTCCAAAAAGCAGCGCCGAGTTGATCGAAAATCGGATCGGGGTTATCTGAGAACTGGCTGGTCCAGGACAACTTCACGGAACGGCTGTATCTCGGCGTTCACTCCCTTGATCTTGCCCGCCAAGACCGCGTCATCGGCCCCTGCCGGAGCGGCCATCATGACGATCACCGCCGCGCTGAAACACATCAGCAAATTCTTCATCCAGAAATTCCTCTGAGCTCGAACCTCATGACCCACTTGCCGTTCAAATTGAAAGGCCGGGTCCCTCCCTCGGATTCATCCTTGGTTGAATCCGCAAAAAAAAGCCGGCGTGGTCGAACACCCTGCAAGTGTTCGACCACGCCGGCTTACTCGTCAACGAGCCACCCGCCACAGGCGAGCTGCCCTTTATCTAGTCGTCCGACGATGTCCGCTCATATTTTTGTGGGATTTACCTGCTCGCTCACGCTGGTAAACCATTCGACTTCCTATTCTCCTGTTCTGGGCGCAAATAGCAAGGGCATTGTTGTTATTTCTCACATGAGAAGGCCCAGATTGAACATGGCCGGGTCATCCGACAGGGAGCGCGCGCCGAGTGAGCCATTTCAGCAGCATCCGCGGGACGGTGTAGTACAGGCCCGCATAGATAGTCAGGGCCACCAAGAGACCCAGGAGCGTCAGCGCCAAGGCAACTCCCACGAAGCTGCCCAGAATGGGGAAGTCAGGATAGTCGTGAGGAAATGGTACATGGGTCTTGCTCTGGAAAAAGGTTGAAATCGCGAAGGATTCGGATGTCGATGGGGAGGCCGCCTCAAGCGGCGGAACGTCAAGTCTCGAACGGGTGACGCCTCTCCAGGTTTTCGAGAAATCTCGTGGTCTCTGTAGCATACTCTGTGCTGGAGCTTGGGGAACTTGCTTTCGAGAGATAGTGGACCCCAAAAGGTGGACCACGCGGGCCACCTGTATTTGTTAAGGCTTTTCCCCTCTCAGCCCCCCTACATTCCGGCCCGATGGACCTCGCCAGGGGTCTTGTAACCGAGTGACTGATGGGGACGCTCCTCGTCCTAGAACCGGAAGTAGGCCTGAAGGTCCGACTCTAGCTCTGGAACACATTCATAGTATTTAATGTAGATGTATTCGTATTTTACGCTCCTCCACAGCCGCTCCACGAACGCGTTGTCCAACGCACGCCCTCGACCGTCCCGGCTCACCGCGATCCCGGCCTCCTCCGAGCGGTCGGTGTACTCCTGTGCCGTAAATTGGGGCCCCTGGTTTTGCTGATCTGGACGGAGTGGACCTGGAAGGTCCCTGTCAGCCCGGCGAGGGTCCTGGTCTGCTTGGCTGCCTCCAGCGCGACCCGAGCCCTGAAGGCTGCCGAGTGACGCTTTTTTGTGCCTGTCACGATGCTCCTCGGGATGGAACAGTGTTCTCTGATTAGCTTAACATCCCGAGTGGTGCCAGTTTAAGGGGTCCACCTCACATCGCCGATTCGCAGGTAGATTAATTCCTGCCCGACGCCTTATTAGGAAGAATCTCCAAAGAATTAACTTGCTATTCCCTCCTCGCGCGGGACAATGACTGGTGCAAGGGAGCCGGACGGCAAGGGCGGTCAGCTCCAATGAAGACTTGAATCGAACTGGTCGGACGACTAGATGAAGGGCAACCCGGCTCTGCCGGGTGGCTCGTTAACGAGTAAGCCGACGTGGTCGAATACCTCTGGGTGTTCCGCCACGTCGGCTTTTTTTTTGTTTCGTCTGAATCGGCACGGATCGATGGTACTCAACTGAGCCGGGAGGCACGGAATGGAGAAGGGCGATCGCACCACGGTTTACCCGATCCGGCAAGAGGAAATACCTTCGCTCTGCGCCGCTCAGGCCACGTTTCCGGATGGGCGGTGGTGCTCCCGCGGGAGGAACCACTGGTGGCGTGGTAGACGGGACCGCTTCGTCAGTCGGGCAACTTTTTTCGAAGGAGTTACGTCATGAATTGGGATCAGATCATGGGCGACTGGAAACAATTTCAAGGCAAAGTGAAAGAGAAATGAGGCAAGCTGACCGACGACGACCTGACGACCATCGCCGGGAAGCGTGATCAACTCGCCGGCCTCCTCCAGGATAGGTACGGCTACGCAAAGGGCCAGGCCGAACGGGAACTCACCGAGTTCTCAAATGCGCTAAAAAGGTGATTACGCGGTGCCTGCTTCTGGAGGTCTGCGGATGCTGCGGTCCATCACTGAGCCTGCAACTAGCCCCGCGAGGGCACCCTGTAGGCCGGGTCATCGTTGAGGCACAAGTTTACGCAAACTCTCAAGGGCGCTCAGTACATGAACATCGCCGCCGAGCTGGAGAAGCATGCGGCGGAAGAACTCGCGCACGCCCTGATCATTGCCGGCCAGATCGATTATCTGGGAGGTATGCCGCTGGCCGTGCCGAAGCCGGTCAAATCCGCGGCAGACGCACAAGACATGCTGCGTTTTGACTCGGATAAAGAGAACGAGACGATTCATCACGATCGGCAGTGCGTGCGTCAGTGCGAAGCATTGGGCGAGTATGCCCTGGCCGAACATATCCGGGACATACTGGTGCAGGTACCAGATCACCAGATCGCCTTGGCGAATGCCCTGGGACTGGAGATTCCCAACGTCACCTGACGCGGAGTGTCATCGGCAAATACTCCCGGAACGCCTTGACAACGGCGGGTGGCTCCGCGGGTCTTTCGAGAACCTTGCCGCGCGTCTTCCTTCACGTGGTCCACCGCGGGTGGGCCGCCGGAACCTCATATCTCAAGAATCAGGAGACTGACCATCGATCGTCTAGAATTCGTGAGGAGCCGGCGAGGCCCGATGTTCGTTCGGACGATGAGCCGGAGGGCAAACGATCCGATGTGCGCGATAACACAGAGCGACCACCATAGCGTCGATCCCACTCCGCACCGATCCAGCGATGTCCCCTTCCGATGCGGGCTTTCTCGCGACCAAGAGTGCGAGATGGCCGCCTTGATCGCCGGCGGCGACCAGGCGGCCCGAAACGCCATGGTCCGCGCCAACCTCGGCCTGGTCGTCACGATCGCCCGCGAATTCCAGGGCCGCGGCCTGGTCCTCGATGACCTGGTCGGCGAGGGAAACCTGGGTCTGATCCGAGCGGCCGAGAAGTTCGATCCCCGGTTCGGGCTGCGGTTTTCCACCTACGCCGGTTACTGGATCAAGGAGTCGATCCGTCATGCTCTGATCAAAACGACGTCAACGATCCGCCTGCCGGCCCACATGGTCAGGCTCTTGACCAAGTGGCGCCTAGCCGAGCGGTCGCTGCACCGCGAGTGGGGCCGTGTGCCGAATTTCGACGAACTCTCCTCGTTTCTCGGACTCAGTGAGAGTCAGAAGTCTCTGGTGGCCAAAGCGCATCGAGCCCGCCATCTCGAGCTGGAAAGCGCCATGGGATCAGGGGCCGGACATTGGTCGCCGGAGGAGTTGGCGGACCGATACGAACCGGCCGAGTCGATGATCGAGGCCGAGGACGAGCGGCGAATGCTGCTCGGCCGCCTGGAACGCCTCGACCTCCGCGAGCGAACGGTCCTGGCACTCCGCTATGGCCTGGAAGGAGAAGAACCGTTGAGCCTCACGGAAATCGGTCGGCGCCTGGGAGTGACCCGCGAATGCGTGCGCAAGATCGAGATCCGCGCCGTCTGTCGACTCCGCAGCACCGAGGAGACCGTGTTCGATATGAAGTCTGATGGTTTTAGTGTGGCGTGAGTGGATGAGATCGTCCAGCCCACCCTCGATCAAGCCCAGCCATCGTGCTGGGTCATTCGAGCGGCCGGTTCCTTGAAGAGCGGGCTCGCGTTGACCCCACGCTCTGATCCAGAATCCGCGACCAGTTCCCTGCGGGGGCTTCGACTTGGCGGTCTGGTCATCCTGTTTGTGGCCCGTGGCGGTCCGTGGCGAGGAATTGGCGGTGGCCCTGTCCACCACGCCGAACTCAACAAGCGCGAACGCCTGGCCGGCCCGTCCGTCCCAAGCTTTGCCACGCCAAATTTCTGGCTCGAATTAACTCCGCGCTTTTTTCAACGCGCCGAGCGACGTGGGCGCGCGCCGACCACGTCGTACCCCGTGCAGCCACTCGCCGCGCTGCCGTCCTGGTGATCGAAACTGACTCCATTCTGGTGATCGGTCCCACCGACATCGCGAAGCTCGATCTCGCCTTTGTTTTCGAGATTCTCAGGTTGTGAGCGCGCCACGGTTTACCTTCGCGAAGCTCGATACTGTCTGATTCCGGTCGGGTGGGATTCTTCAGACCTTCGAGGAATTCCCTCTCTTGGGCACCGAGCGACTCGAGCAGATCCAGCGCCGCCGCGCGAACGCGGAGGGCCGGGTCTTCCAGGGCTTCCAGCAGGACTTCGCCCGCGATTGAGTGGTCCGATTCCGTGGCGAGGAGGTAGCTCGCGGCGATCAAGCGCACGCGCGAGTTTGGGTCCGCGACCAGGCGCTGCATCACCTCGATGGTCGCGCCGGCGGGGGCCAGCTTGAGCGCCATCGCCGCGTTCATCCGCAGTCCGTCGTGGGCGTCGACCGTACACTCGATGAGCCGAGGGATGGCCGCGGCCGGAATTGTGTCGAGCCGGGCCAGGGCGTGCGCGCAGTTGGCCCGGACCTGAACTTCCGGGTCGCACAAGGCCTCGATGAGGGCGGGAATGGCTTCTTCCGAGATGGCTGGCGCGTTCATCCAGCCTGCCGACGCCACCATCCGGATATCGCCGCAGGCGTCCTTGATGCCGGCGGCGAACGCCTCCGCCGTTTCCGGAGGTTGGATCTTGGCGATCGCGCGCATGGCCTGCTCGCGCACGCTCACCACACCGGTCTGGGCCGCACGGAGTAGTGGCTCTCCCGCGGCCGTGGCAGCCGGACCGAGTTTGCCCAGGGCCAGCGCGGCGTTGACTTGAACCCAGTCACTATCGTCTTCGAGCAACCGCCGGCATAAGCCTTGGATCACCGCCGGGGTGGCGCCTGCCAAGTTCGGCAGCACCTGGGTCACCGAAACCTTCACCTGGTCATTTGCGTCTTCAAGGAGGTCCATCACGACGCTCAGGATCGCTTCGCTCGGCTCGCTCGACTGGCCCAACGACTCGACGGCGGCAGCTCGCACCAATGGATCGCGATCGCGTAGCCATGCGAGGACCACCTGTGCCGAGGCCGGCGTCGAGCCTCCAATCGCGCCCAAGGCACGGACGGCCTGACTACGGACCCCTCCGTCATCGTCCAGAGCCGCATTTTCGAGCGCCGACCGAGCGCCGGCCGCAATCCCGCCCATTTTGCCGAGCGCCTCGGCAGCACTGCGTCGTACCTCGGGGCTGAGGTGCCTCAAGGAGCGGACCAGGGCGGGAATCGCCCCGTCGGCCGACTCCCCCATCTCCCCCAGTGCTTCCGCCGCCAAGGAGCTGACCCCGTGGTCTTGATCGCGGAGGGCCCGCATCAGGCTCGGAACGGCGATCGCCGCGGCGGATTCGCCGATCTTGCCCAGCGCCTCCACGGCCTTGGCCCGCACCCGGTCGTTGTCGTCGGCCATCGCCCCGACCAGAGCCGGTGCCGCCTCCTCGGCCGCCGAGCCGATCGTGCCGAGCGCCTCGGCCGTCTGCGGCACGTACAATGTTGTCCGAGCTTGTCAGGCCTTCAACCAGGGCGGCCGTGGCGGCTTGGTTCAGCGGCCCGACCTGAGCGATGGCCTCGGCCGCCGCGGTACGGACCGATTCCTCCCGGTCTTGTAACAGTGGAACGAGCGCCGGGACAGCCTGCGCCGCCGCCTTCTTCATCTGCCCCAGGGCCTGCGCCGCCGACACCTTGACCGGAGCACTGGCATCATTCAACAGCTCGACCAGGGCGGCGACCGTGACCCCTGCTTCCGCTCCGACCTTGCCCAGGGCCTGCGCCGCCTGGCACCGAACCGTTTCGTCCGCCTCTTTCAACAACCCGATCAACGCAGGAGCCACCTTCGCCGCGGGCGGCCCGATCCGGCCCAGGGCCAGGGCGGCCTGAGTCCGCACCGCGGCCGATTCGTCGGCCAGGGCCGACTCCAGCGTGGTCACGGCCAGCTCGACCAGGTCGCGGGGCCTTGCCGGCGCGCGACGCGTCTTCCACGGAGCAAACCATGCGAACCCCCGTACCCTGAAGCGGACCAAGCCGAGGCCGCGCTCGGTACTGGTGGATTCCGACCGATGGCTTCCCAGGTCGCCCAACGCTTCGGCCACACTCTGCCGCACGAATTCGCTGGCGTCTCCGACGAGTCCGGCAAGCAAGGGGACCGTTTCGACGGCCTGGAGCTTGCCGAGCGCGGCAGCGACGATGGCACGGACGTGCTCGTGCGGGTCGCGGAGATGACGCACCAGGGCTGGGATGATCGAGGGACCGATCGTTTCCAGGATCAATGGCAGTTGGTCACGTTGCTCCTTGGTCAGCAATGGGACCGCGCAGCGACCCCAGCAGGGGCCTGATCGCCACCGCACCATAAATCGGTAGGGCTGCTCGGGCCCGCTCGTGAATCGGCTCGTGCGGGCTCCAGAAGTCGGTGATGGTCTCGGCCAGCAGCTTCCCGTGACGCAAAGATGCGACGATCTGATGCAGCAACACCATCGTGAAGAACAATTTGAACGCGGCCAGCAAAGCGGAGGCCGGCCACGCGGCCTGCCGGACGGACGCCGCTCCCAAGATGTGGTGCGACTTGAAGACGTCCAGCACGTCCAGGATACCCAGGATTTTCGCGAGAGAATACGCCAGGAAATCAGCGTATACCGGCTCCTTCCGCTCGTCCGCTACGAGATACCAAGCCCTGCCGATCGTCTCGAAGAGGCCCTGGTTGAATAGGGCAAACCCACCAATCAAGGCGACGGTGGCGGAAATGAGCAGCGGGACGCGGACTTGCTTGCCGTACCGCGACAGATTCATCGCCAGCACTTGGCCCTTCAGCGGGTTATGGACCGCCTTGTGACCACGCTCCACCGCGTTTCGTTCCAGGTCGATGAACATATAGGCCAGGCAGGCGATCACTCCCATGAAGAGCGGCGCCAGGCCGCAAACCACCCTCATGAACGGCAACGAACCACCGGCAAGCCCGCCCGCGAGCAGAAAACCGAAGACGATCGCCAGGAATACGGGCCAAGAAGCCCACGCGAGCCAACGCTCCCACAGCAGAAAACCTTTTCGGATTGCCCCTCTTACCACAATGCCGAGGACCCGCAGGAACCAGCCGATCAGCCCGAGCTGGTACAGGACGACGGCCAACACGCTCGCTCCAGCGAGCGTCGCCAACAGCACGTAGGACGTATCTGCCTGTTCCAGCCTGGCGAACCACAATGAGGTATCCATGAACACGGCCTTTCCCAACAATCGGCATTCCGCACACTCGAAAATGTGCTATGGGTTGACTGAAATCCTCCGGGTTCCGGCGTTCCGACAAGCGCGCTCTCGGCCCGGTCAGACCCGTGCGAAGGCTGGGAAGAGCGGCTCGTTCACTTCCCACCTTCATCTGGCGGAGAAAAAAAGTGGATTCGATGTTTGACTCTCCTATCCCTGAGATCCGCTTGGTCGGGGGTTGGTCGTGTCCGGCATTCGAGGAGAGCTTATCGCTTCGGCTCGTTTGCAAACTCGGTGATTTCTTTTTCCGCCTGCTCTTTGGCATAGCCGTATTTTTGCTGGAGGAGGCCGGCGAGTTGGTCCTGATTGCCCCCGAAGGTTGTCAGGTCCTCGTCGGTCAGCTTGCCCCACTTCTGCTTCACCATTCCCGTAAACTGCTTCCAGTCACCCGCGAGCTGATACCATTTCAAGACGTACCTCCGATGGCGAAAGAGTTCTCTGATGTAATCGCGATTGGCCGGCCTCCCGCTTTGGAGGGAATTCTGGTTGTGCCTCGTTCTCGGACTTCTCTCAGAACGGTACTAGGGGCAGATTGCCGCGTCGGGAGTAGGCCCGAAATAACCGCCATCGAGCGGTTTGTGTTCGCGACTCCGTCTTTCAGGTGCGGCAAGAACGCGGCCAGCCGGCGAGAGCGAACAGGGGTCAACATAATCTCCACGGTCAGCCTCATCTCAAGTGGTTTTGAACGAAAAAAAAAGCCCACGCGGTGGAACACCCCGAAGGTATTCGACCACGTCGGCTTACTCGTCAACGGGCCCCCCGGCAATCGCGGGTTGCCCTTCATCTAGTCGTCCGACGATATTCACCGAAATCTCGATCGCAGCCGATCGCCAATTTCGATGGGCCCCGCTCAGCCTCTCCATTATGCCGCGCGCGGCGGAAATAGCGAAGAAGTCTTTTATTTTTTTGTAATATTGATCCCATGATGCCCCGAAATGATTCCGGCGAGATCTCTGTCCGCGGCCGGCCAAGACCGAGCTGTCCGACCGAAAATTGGCGACCGACGATCCGGCTACCGGCCCGGGGTCGCGTTCTTGCTGCGCACGCAAAAGGCCGACGGCACCTGGTTCTTCGTCTCCCGGAGCCACCCGTTCCAACTCTACTTCGAGAGCGGCTTCCCCTACGGCAAGGACCAGTTCATCGCCGTGGCCGCGAGCGGTTGGGCCGCCGCGGCGCTGGCGCTGGCCGTGCCGGAGAAGACAAAGGGCTCGGGTCCGTCGAACGTCCCGGGAGGGCAACGCCCCCTACCCCGATCGTGGCTGAGGTCGCCATCGTCAGCCCAGGTCCCAGGGGACGACTGTCCTGGACGTGCACAAGTCGACTGAGCCGAGCTCAACGGCCCTTGGGGTCGGTCGGCTCGGGGTATGAACCCGCGTAACGAGAGGACTTTGGGCTCGCCTTCGCGTAGAACATACCCCGTATCGGCAGCCAAGTCCGTCCGCTGGTCGACCTGTCCCGAGGGCCAGCGAATCTCGACCGAATCAACGTGATCGCTTTCGCCCAGACCAAAGTGAAGCCGTGGATCGTTGGCGGATTGGTAGCTGCCGCCGCCGGTTCGCTGGGCAACCTGCCGGCGCCCTCCCACCATAACCGTGACGCTCGCACCGACGCCGTCGCGGTTTGACATCGTCCCTTCGAGCCGGAACGTTACGAAATGCCCGACGCTCTTCGATCGATTGTGAAAATATGCCAGAGGCTCGTTCTGGGCGAGTATCAACGCATCGACGCGACCGTCGTTGTCGAGGTCGCCGGCGGCCAGGCCACGACCGACACGCTCGACTTTCCACGGGGCGCCCGCCTGGCCGGAGATATCGACGAGCCGTCCGTCCGGTCGATTCTCGTACAGCCGGCTGGGCATGGCGTACTGATAAAAAGGCCGATCGTCGCTGACATGGCCATTGGTGATTATGACGTCGAGCCGGCCATGGTTCGTCACGTCGGCCATGGCGATGCCGAAGCCCAGAAGGTAACGCGTGGCCGGTCCGATGCCGGAAACCGCGCTGTGGTCGGTGAAGAGGCCGTCACCCAGGTTGTGGTAGAGCGTGGTCCCCTCATCGTAAAAATTGGTTACCATCAGGTCCGCCCGGCCATCGCCGTCCAGATCGCCGCACGCCACACCCATTCCCGCCTGGTACCCTCCTTGAACGCCGGCGGCCACACCAGCCTGGATGGCAATCTCCTCGAAGTGAAAACCACCCAGGTTTCGGAAAAGATAATTACGGGTCTTGTCGTTGGCCACGAAGAGGTCGATGAGATGATCGCCGTCGAGGTCGGCGGCGACGACGCCCATGCCCCGCCCTTCCGCCTCGGCGCAGCCCGATTGGGCGGTGACGTCGACAAACCGATCGCCATCGTTTCGAAAGACGTGGTCGGGCGCGGGCAGAACTTTACTGGGATGGCAGTATACACGCTCCCCTTTCGCGTTTTGGCAGATCGTGGGATGCGTGGGGTCCCAGATCATGTAGTGACAGACGTAGAGGTCCAGGTCACCATCATTATCGAGATCGGCAAACGCCGCCGAGGTCGGATGGTCGCGGCGGCCCGCCAGGCCCGCGATCTTCGTGACGTCCTCGAACGTTCCATCGCCCTTGTTCCGGTAGAGCGAGTAGCTCATGAGCCGACTGACGAAGAGATCGGGCCGGCCGTCGTTGTCGTAGTCCCCCACGGCCACGCCATGGCCGTATCCTTGACCCCACGCGATCCTGGCGATGCCGGATTTCGCACTGACGTCTTCGAATGTGCCGTCGCCCTGGTTCCGAAAGAGCCGATCGCCCGCGGCCGGTGGTGCGCTTCCCGGGCCGCCGGGCGAGTCGAAGTCAGCGCTCCTCCCTGGACGCAATACACGTCGAGCCAGCCGTCGCTGTCGAAGTCGATCAGGCCCACCCCTCCCGACATCGTCTCGGGAAGCAAGTGCTGCTCGGTGTGGCCGCTTTCGAGCTGGAAGCGGAGGCCGGCCGCCTGGGCGTCGTCGACGAAATCCGGCGTGGCCCTATTCGGTTCGGCTTCCTCGCTGAGAACGCCGGAGGGAGTTGCCTGTTCTTGGCGCGCCTCCGTCGTCGGCCGGATGTCCGCGAGGCGCTCACTGAGCATCGGGCCGGCCTTTGCTACGTGCTCGCCGACAATCCCGTAAGGCGCCGATAGTGCGGTCGCCCGGGCCAGGAGGGACGCAGGCAGGGGCGAGGAACTCTCCGACGGCAAACCGGGTTGGACGGGGCCGCGATCGCGAAGTCGCGCCTCGGCCAGGATGGTCCAGGCTTGTGCGTCGAACGTGCGGCCCAGCTTGGACATGGGCGCGGCCAGGACGCCCGCCCGACTCGACAGGTCATCGCCGTCGTAGAAGATATTACGGCAGGTCTCGCGGGCCTGGTTGACCTCAACCCTGCGGCGGTGGAGCATCTCGGCGTCGCGCGGCCGGCCGGATTCGACCTTCAAGACGGCGAGCCGCTCCAGCGCCTTCGCGTTGCCGGGCGCGCACTCGATCAAGCTCGAGAGCTCGCGATCTTCCCCCTCCGGGTCGTGTTGGCTCGCGGCTAGCCAGGCCCGGTAGGCCAGGACCTCGCGCGCCTCGAAGTGATTCGCTGGCAGGTGAGGCACAGCCGTCCAGAAGCTGTCAACATCGCCGGTTGCCAGCGCCAGCTCGAGCTGGGCCTGCCACACCGCGGGATCGTCGGGCCGTCGACTCAGGCAGCGTTTGAGCCAGGAAGAGGCCTCGGCGAATTGACCGGTGAGGATCGCATGGTTCGCCCAGCCCAGCCAGACGCGGTCGTCGTCTTGGTCAGCCTTTGACAGTGTATACTTCAAGAGCTCGACCGGTCGGGGAGCCATATCAGAGCCCCAGAGTTCCTTGAGGACGGCCGCCGGTTTCGGAGCGCGGCACCACGAGGCTCGAACCAGCGGGCGCACGTCGTGGAACCGTCCTTGGTACCGATAAAGGCGGATGAGCTCGAGCTCCAGCTCATAGCGGCCGTCCCGCGCAGGGTCGGCCAATGCTGCGAGCAAGATTGCTTCGGCCGGTGAATACCGGCCGGCGTCGATCAACTTGGCGGCCATGGAGAGCACAGCCTTGCCAAAATACGGGCTTGAGGCTGGAACCTTGGACCAGGCGGCCATGGCCTCGTCTCGCTTGCCGAGCAAGAACTGACTGTTGCCCAGCAGAAAGAAGACCTCGCCGTCGTTGGTATAGCGCTCGGCGAGCCGTGAAAATCGCTGGCTAGCCAGTCCGAAGCGGCGCGCGGCAAAGGCCTCGCGTGCCTGCTGCAACTCGGCCTGAATCGCTTTCTGCCGGACCACCAGCGCTCCGGCCGCGGCCGACAAGAGCACCACGACGAATCCGAGCGCGATCGCCACTCGAAAGCCACGCCGGTCCTTTTTCAAAACACCTGGGCTTGCGGTTTGTACCATATCATGTCGATTGTGTCGTCGGTCGTGTTTACCCGTCAATCGGGGATTGACGGACCAGTAGCCGTCGCGATTTCCAGGCGATGATTGATCGCGGCGGTGCAGCCGACCCGATTGGTCGGCGGCTGTTGAGGCTCTCGGACCGGCTCTTCCTGTGGTGGCCACGTGCCGGCAGCAAGGACGCGATGTCTTGGACTATCTGACGTTCTCCTCACAACGAGGCTTCGGCTCGGGGCCCGCACCGTGTACTTACGCTCTGAGCCCGCGACAGGCATAATAAAACGATTAGAAAAGGGAGGTGGGCTGATGAGTATTCACACGAGAGTTTTCACCCTCTCCGGAGTTTTAGCCGTCGT
Source organism: uncultured Planctomycetota bacterium (assembly GCA_963779785.1). Lineage (GTDB taxonomy): Bacteria > Planctomycetota > Planctomycetia > Isosphaerales > Isosphaeraceae > CAVRFS01. The sequence goes on along the minus strand of CAWAAW010000008.1, from coordinate 2,320 downwards.
TGGACTTGTCGCGGCCTTGGCCGTCTCGAAAGGCTCGCACCGAGGCTTGGCTGGTGTCACGACCGGAAGTCAGACTTCAAGGATTGCGCAGGCGCCAGGGTCGTCGCCATCACGCCGGCGGGGCCTCTGTGCCGCCCGTCGCAGGTCGGTCGTCGCTTGCTTACACTCCGCGGTATTCTCCACTCGACACCAGCGGTTTCGGCGCCCTTCCCTACGTGATGCATCGATGGAAACCGGATGCATCGCTGGAAGAACTCAGCACGACCTGGCAGCGAGCCGGATTCAAAGGCGTGGAAGTTGTCGATCAACGACTTGCCGTCGCTGATCGACCAAAGGGCGAGATAATCGCTGACATGATCATGAAAGCCGCACTCTTGAACTACGAGGGCGAGGTGGAGAAGTCTTACAAGCTCTTGCAAGAATTAAGATCAATCGTCGAGGGAGACATTCCGTCCAAACAGGCTTCACTGGCCAGTGTGATTTACTTCCAGGGCGTGAACGCCCTGCGCATTGGCGAGAATGAGAACTGCATCATGTGTCGGGGAGAAACGTCATGCATTCTTCCCATCTCGCCCGCGGCCGTCCACACCAATCCCAGAGGTTCTCGACTGGCGATCGGCCACTTCACGGAGTATCTCCGACTGTTTCCCGACGATCTCGCGGTTCGATGGTTACTTAACCTGGCTCATATGACCCTCGGCGAATATCCGGATAAGGTCGAGCCTGAGTTCCGACTCGACCTATCCCGGTTTTTTCGCTCCGAGTTCGACATCGGCAAATTCCGCGACATCGGCGACTTGGTCGGGGTCAATCGCTTCAACCAGGCCGGCGGGGCGATCATGGACGATTTTGATAACGACGGCCTGCTCGACATTGTCGTCACGTCGTTCGACCCCACTCAATCCATGGCTTTCTACCGTAACCAAGGGAATGGGACTTTCGAGGACCGCTCCGCGGAGTCGAAGGTGGCCGGCCAGCTTGGTGGACTGGTCTGTTATCAGGCGGACTACAACAATGACGGCCGGCTGGATATTTTCATTCCGCGCGGAGCCTGGCTCCCCTGGCCGATGCGGCCCACGCTCTTGCGAAATGACGGTGACCGGGGCTTCAGCGACGTTACCAACCAAGCCGGACTGCTCGCCCCGGTCAATTCCATCGCCGCATGCTGGGGCGATTATGATAACGACGGCTGGATCGACCTGTTCGTCGGATGCGAGCGACAGGAAAACCGTCTCTATCACAACAAGGGAAACGGCACGTTCGAGGAAATCGCCGCACAGGGCCGGCGTGCAAGGCGAGCCAAAACGCTGCTGCAAGGGATGTACCTGGATCGATTTCGACAATGACGGCTACTCTGATCTGTTCCTCGATAACCTGAGCGATACCGGCCGGCTGTATCGCAACAATCGCGACGGCACCTTCGCGGAAGTCACATCGCACGTGGGCATCGACGGACCAACAAGGGGTTTTCATGCTGGGCTTGGGATTACGACAACGACGGCTGGCTGGATATCTTCGCCACGTGTTACGACCGATCGCTCGCCGGCGTGGTCAAGGGGCTGCTCGGCCAGCCACATGGTCGGTATTCCAACCGGCTCTTTCGAAATTCGGAAGGCAAGCGTTTCGAGAATGTGACGAAGGAAGCGGGACTCGACATGGTATTCGAGACGATGGGGAGCAACTACGGCGATTTCGACAACGACGGCTTCCTCGACATGTACCTGGCAACGGGAGAGCCCAACCTGGCCACGCTCATCCCCAACCGAATGTTCAAGAACGTCGGCGGCAAGCGGTTCGCCGATATCAGTGCGTCCACGGGGACCGGCCACCTCCAGAAAGGCCACGGGGTCGCCTGCGGTGACTGGGACCGCGACGGCGACATCGACCTCTTCGTCGAAACGGGCGGCACCACCAACGGCGACAAATATCACAACGTACTTTTCCAGAATCCGGGCCAGGGAAACCACTGGCTCACCGTGAAGCTCGTCGGCGAGAAGACCAATCGGGCGGCCATTGGCGCCCGGATCAAGCTCGTCACCGCCGGGGAGAATCCCCTCGACAATCCACCGGCACGTTTCCTCGGGGAGCAGCTTTGGCGCGAACCCTCTGCAACAAACGATCGGCCTGGCGAAGGCCCAGCGGGTCGCTCGTCTGGAGGTCCGCTGGCCGACCAGCGGGACGACCCAGGTTTTCCGCGACATCGCCGCCGACCAGGCGATCGAAGTGACCGAGTTCGCGACTACGTACCGGCCGCTCTCCTGGAAGCCGATCCGGCAGACAAAATGATCGAGCGGAATGAAGAGTAGTGAAGTCGAGTCGA
>CAWAAW010000007.1:0-110475 GCA_963779785.1 uncultured Planctomycetota bacterium | reverse complement strand
GACCACCCGGCGGCATTTTGGAGGCACCTCGGCGAGAGGTCTGGCCTGTCAACAGGGTAAGGATCGAAAGAGGAGGGTCGCACCGCCCTTCTTGACGTAGTCGGTCAAGTTGTCAATTTGCCTCTGGGTCAGAGACGACGGCTGGGCGACCAAGAGGACGTCGACATCATGCCGATCGGTGCGTCGGGTGCGACCGTCTGACGTCGTACTGCTTCTTGAGTTCGGTGACGATGGACCACTCTGGACTCTGATTAAACGTCCGCATGTCCATGCCGCCCATCAGTTTGGCGTCCGTACTCAGTATTCCGACCTTTTTGCGACCGCTTCGGGAGACGACGCGGATCGATCGGGTCAGCTCGTATTCAACCGGCAACCCGCGGTCGAAGAACGGTATGACCACTTCCTCAACACCCGCGGTGAAGGCGACACCCAGGAAGACGTCCGCCGACATTTGTTTGGCTTCATCGGCCGTAAAGACCCGCCGCGGCTCGATCCCGAATCGCTTCTCCGCGACGCGCGCCTCTTCCGAGAAGCTCCGTCGGCACGAGGTTCAGGCGGATCTTGCCTCCGCTCCCCGCCTCGTATTCCTTGAGCTTCGAAAGCAGGTCCGACTTGACCTCCACGAACTCGCGTGGGACTTCAAGACTGTAATACGCTTGAATCAATACCGGACGGTCGGCGGGAATCTGCTTTAGCAGGTCGATCGACTCACGCGACAGAGCGTGTATCTGCTCCGCCCTCGCATCCTTGGGGGATGCCCATCTCCTCGAGCATCACGTTGAAGCTGAACAGCGAGAGCAGCACGGCTCCGAATCGAACCAAGGAGTGCAGCCAGTTCCGGCTACTGGCCTCGCCGCCGGCCCAGTGTCGCCGGCCTAAGAGCAGCATGTTCAAATAAATCATCGCCGCGGCGAGACCCACAAAATAGAAGAATCCCGAGAACGTGATCACACCATTGCCAAAATCCAGGAACTGTGCGGGAACCGACCAATCCTCGATCTTGCGACGCAAAGACGCTTCGGCGGGGGAGCCAATCATGCCCAAAAAGATCGGGATCGCACAGAACAAAGCTCCCACGATAAACGCCACAGTGACATTCGACGACAAGAGCGAGGCGACCATCCCGATTGAGATCAGCAGCACACCCATCAGCCAATAGCCGAGATAGTTGGCGAACAAGATGCCGAGATCGGGTGCCCCAGTGCTTGAAGGATGAAGACCTGCGACAACGAGAACAGAGCGCCGCCGTGTAATGCCGAGAGCCGCGAAATATTCCCCAAGACGACTTCGAGGTCATGTGCGGGCAAGGTCAAGAGTAGCTCGTCGGTCCCTTGGCGACGCTCGTCGGCCCACGAGCTCATGGTGATCGCCGGGATAAAGATCAAGAGCAGGTACGGCATGTACCTGTTGAGTTGGTCCAGGTTGGCCAGATTGTTGGTAAAGAACTGCGACTGCCAGAAAGCGAGCACCGAGCTGAGGAACACGAACAGTGTGATGAACACATAACCAGTCGGGTTGCTGAAATAGCTCAGGAGATTTCGCTTGAAGATGGCCCAGATCGCATGCGGGCGGAAAGGCCGGGCGTGGGCCGCGGACTCTGGTCGCGTCCCGCTCCTGAGTGGTCAATTTCGATTCAAGCGTGGTCACCGTGAGTCATCCTCTCTTCTTGTGGCGTGCTTGGAGAGCACCATGCGATGAACTTTTGGTAAAGTAAAGTGCTTGGCGAGCACTCACTGATCCATTTTCAATGACCGAATTCGATAGTACACCGTCACCGGTGTCGCGGAAAGCGCGGCCAGCGAGAAGCCGCACCGGTCGAGGTTCGATCAGACCGGCTGGGCCGTCAGGTGGTAGAACGCCTCCTCGAGGCTTTCGTTCTGGCTGGCGAGTTGACCGGGCTTGCCATCGAAGACGATCTTTCCATCGTGGATGAAAAGCACACGGTCGGCGACCGGCTCCACTTCCTGGAGAATATGGGTCGAGACCAAAACGGTCTTCGACTGGCCCAGGTCGCGAATCAACTGCCTGACTCCTCGGATCTGATTGGGATCGAGCCCGCTAGTCGGCTCGTCCATGATCAGAACTTCCGGGTCGTGCAACAGTGCCTGTGCCATCGAGCGCGCTTTCGATACCCCTTGGACAGCTTGCCGATTGGCTTGTTGCGACCGATTCAAGCGCACATTGCTGCACGACGGCATCGATGCGTTCCCGGAGCAAAGCATGAGACATCCGCCCTTCTCCGAAGAAGCGGAGCAACTTAAGGGGGTCATATCGGAATAGAGCGGACCGTTCTCGGGCAGATAACCCAGGTGCTCGGCCGCCGAATCCGTTCGGTCTGGACGTCAATCCCGGCGATCCGTGCCTGGCCGTGGGTCGGAGCCACGAAGCCGGTCAAGAGCCGCATCGTCGTCGTCTTCCCGCTCCGTTGGGCCCGAGAAAGGCGACCACCTCGCCCTTTGGAATGCTAAACGACACGTCCCGTACCGCGAGAAAAGAGCCGAACTGTTTGCACAGCCCATCGGCCTCGATCATGACGGGCTTCGACATACCGGCGACCCTCCGCAATCATTCAATGAAGTACTGTTAATGCCACGCGAAAAGCCAGTTTCCGCGCGCAGAGATCACCCTCGACACAGATTGAGCAATCGACGCGGGACTTCCTGGTGTGTCAGCACAAGGCGCGCAACCCTTACAATCACTACGAGGGTTGGACGAATGTGTTCATTATGCACAGAGCGTCCCGTCGACGCAACCAATCAGCGCGATGTTGGAGGAAGCCCGAATTAAACGCCCGGGTCAGCCAGCCGTTTTCTGTCGACTGAAAGGCCGGTGTTTTGTCTAATCAAGACGTTTCCGAAAAAAGTCCACTGAACTCAATTTTCGTGGGCAATTTGTTGTAAAATCTGAGTTTATGATCATTTTTCTCTTGACTTCACGGGACGTGGCTATATACTTAACCGGTCCCTGAATAAGGAGTTGCGCCCGCCATGATCCATGCGAATGACCCTCGACAAAACCGCCTCTTCGACCCCTTCGAGGGCATGATTCCGCCCGCCGGCCAGCGGATCATCAGTTCGGGTTGGCAGGGAGTCTTTCGACACATCCTCCTCGAAGTCATGCCGGTGGGCGAATTGGCCCAGCACTTCAGCCACGAATTGGGGGCGGCCCACCAAGGAGCTGTACTCCATGGCCGGCTTGGTCTTCCTGGCCGATTTCTTCGGCTGGACCGCCCAGGAAGCCGCCGAGGCTTACATCTTCCGCATCGACGTCCAATACGCCCTCAACCTGGAGCCCGGCGCCACCGTCTGTTCGCGCACCGTCGAACGCTACCAGAAACTCTTTCGCGACAACGATCTGGCCGCCCTGATCTTCCACGACGTGACCACCCGGTTGGCTGAATCGCTCGAACTCAACATCTCCCAGCAACGGCTCGACTCGACCCATGTCTTCAGTCACATGGCCAGCTTCGGTCGCATCAAGCTGATGGCCGTGGCGATCAAGCGGTTCTTGACCCAGGTCAAGCGACATGCCCCCGAGTCGTACGCGGCGCTGCCGGAGGTGTTCCGCCTCCGCTATCAACCGGCCGAGTCGCAACTGTTCGCCGGGGCCAAGGATGCCGAGGCGCGGCAGCGATCGCGGCAGCAGGTAGCCGAGGACTTGCAGTGGATCATCGAGCACTTCGCCCAGTGTGCCGACCTGACGGGCCGCTCCAGCTACAAGGCCATGGTCACGATCTTCAGCCAGCAGTGCGAGGTGAGTGAAGGCAAGGTCGTCGTCAAGGCCAAGACCGGCGGGGACTGCGTGCAGAACCCTTCGGACCTCGATGCCAGTTACGACGGCCACAAAGGCCAAGGCTATCAGGTGCAGCTCGCCGAGACATGCAGCCCGGAGAATGAGGTGCAGTTGATCACGGGTGCCTTGCCGCAAACGGCGGCTGAGGCCGATGGCGCGGCGGTGGTCCCGATGCTCGATCAACTCGACGAGTCGGAATTGTTGCCGGAAGTGATGTTGGCCGACACACTCTACTGCGGCGACGAGAACGTGCAGGCAGCCGAGACCCGCGGCGTGGAGTTGGTGGGACCGATCCCGGGTCGGGAACCGGAGAGCGACCCTGCGGCGCTGACGATCGACGACTTCGCCATCGACGAACGGACCGGGCATGTGGATGCCTGTCCGGCGGGGCACGTACCGCTGGTGGTCGAGCGGGACCAGGAAGCGGGAACAACGCGAATCGAGATGCCGCCGGAGGTCTGTGGAGGATGTCCCTTCCGCAACGCCTGCCCGATCAACAAGACTCGGGACGGCCGCTACACGATGGAGTTCAGTGACAAGGATCATCGCTTGGCCGGGCGGCGGCGCGAACAAGAGACTCCGGCGTTTACCGAGCGGTACGCGCGACGCTCGGGGGATCGAGTCGACCAACAGCGGCTTGAAGAATCGGCTGGGTTTGGATCGGCTGAAGGTGCGAGGGCGAGGGAGTGTGTTCCGTGCGATCCTGCACAAAGTGGCCGGCTGGAACGTGCTGCGGGCTGCGGCGTCGACGAAGCTGTGCGCCTGGGTGAGTGGCCAAGTGGCCCAGACCCTAAAAGGAGGAGAATCTGGGCCGATTGCGGAGTCTCGCGCCCGATTGTGCGGCCGTTGGCCGGTTCGCAAATGGTTTTTCAAGGCTGGCACGGGGGTCCTCATTGTTTTGCAGCCTCGCGAGCCGCTTGAGCAAAAACAGCGCCTTTTCACATAGGCCTTCTGTCGGAAACGTCATCAACGGTGAGCCAGGTTACATCCACGGACGATAGTTCGCGAGGCAACCGCATGACCAACGCCGGGCCGCCGCTCCGGGGCGCCATGATTGGATGTGGGTTCGTGTCTCAGTATCATCTGGAAGCATGGTCGCATGTGCCCGATTCGCGACTGGTTGCGCTTTGCGACATGAATCTCGTGCGCCTGGAACGGGCCGGGGTGCGGTTTCCCGAGGCGCGGTGTTACCTCGAAGCCGCCACGCTCTTCGAACGGGAGGAACAACTCGACTTTGTCGAGATTTGTACCCAGGCTGATTCGCATCGCGAGCTCGTCGAGATGGCCGCGCGGCACCGTGTGAACATCCTCTGTCAGAAGCCGGCGGCCTTGGTCCGATCTGAGTTCGTAGCGATGATCGACGCCTGCACTCGGTCGGGTGTTCGGTTGATGATCCATGAGAATTGGCGGTTCCGCGCCTGGTATCGCGCGATGCGGACCGAAATTGTCAACGGCGCGATCGGACGCCCGATTCGCCTGCGGATCGCCCACCGCGATACTCGGGCGCTTCGTCCCGATGGGTACCTGGCCCAACCCTATTTGGCCACCACGCCCAAGATGATCTTGATGGACATGGGTTGCCATCTGATCGACACAGCGCGTTATCTCTTTGGGGAAGTCGCGACGGTGTCGGCGACGCTCGGCCGTTTTGGCCAGCACAGTGTCGGCGAGGACGTGGCCATGCTGGATTTGCGTTTTGCGAGCGGATCGTTGGGCTGTTTGGATCTGAGCTGGTGCGCCGTCCCTCAGTCAGCTCGATTGGAATGGGCCTCAATGAAACGGTGGCTGAAGGAACGGCCGGGAGCCTGCGTCTCATGACCGACGGCTCGCTCGAATTGACGAGTGTGAGCGGCAAGCTCGAACGCAAGCCGGTTGCCTTGCCACCTGAGAATCAAGTTTACTTGGAGGGCTACATCGCAACACAGCGGCATTTCATCGAAGGCTTGATTTCGGACATCGAGCATGAGACGCGAGCGTCAGACAATCTCAAAACGATGGGGGTCGTCTGGGCGGCCTATCGCTCGGCCGAAGAGGGACGCACGTTGCCGGTTTAACAGATTCGACCACCTGTCAGGCGCGTTCAGTAGAAAATCGAACGGAAGAGAGTCTTCCTGCACACGATAGTCCGCTTCGATATGCCGGCGATGAGGCTGGCTTCGTGCCAAGCCTTGAAGCCCAGGAGATGGTCCATACTGGCTTGTCGCCCCAACTCCGTTCCGTTAAGATACAGAGCCTTGATGTGGTTCCGTCAACGTCACGCGGAAGTTATTGTACGACAGACGAGCAAGAAACGCACCCGTAGCTCAACTGGATAGAGCATCGGTCTACGGAACCGAAGGTTACTGGTTCGAATCCAGTCGGGTGTACTGAAGGCAGAAGCCGCCAGAATGCGACAGACCATGTCAAAAGCCCGCAGATTCTAGGCCTCCCAGCCTTATCGACGCCCGAGCATTCAACCCTGGCATCACGTCAGGAGATGACAGTTTGCGCCCTAAAGCGTCTCCAGAATACCCCCCAATATACCCCCCAACTTCAATACATTTGTCAGACCGATGCTGAGCGCGCTCCGGCGGGGTCACCCGCCGACGTCGTTGAGATCGCGAATGCCTGGTCAGAGCTGTCAGACACGATTCGCCAGGCGATCCTTTCCATCGTGCGTGCATCGATGAAGTGATGCTGGATTGGCCCACCTCGGGTGGTTTTGCCCGTGAAGGCTTTATTAGGCGCCCCATTTTGGGTAGTCCACCCTTATACGCCTAATAAGACTGCGCATGCGAAAGATTAGCGGCGGTCGAAGCCGATAGATTGTGGTGTCGGATTCGCTCGGCTACACTGCCCTGATTGTGTGGGCCATATCGCCGCACGGCGGGGCAGATTGGGTGCGATGACTGGGATGCGCCATGTGGGATTACAGGTTCGATCTACTCATAATTGACACTGCCTAGGCCGCGACCACGACTCCAGGACAAGAGACTCGCCTTATGGAAAAAATCGACGACCGCACGCTTGCTTTGATGGATGCGGAGGCAGGGGTCTATCATACTTTAAAGGCCAGAGTCACAACCGGCCCTTGGCATAGGGGTGCCTGGTTCGGTTATTGCGAGAAGCACCCCGATGGGCGGCATCCCGGGACAGGGTCTCCGGTCGATCCGTGCGCGATCACCCGTCGAGAACTGACGACGCACGGGGAGTATGCATTTTATGTTTCGAGCCGAACATCTACTCTCATCGGTTCGGACTCAGATGGACCGATCTTATCGACAGCCGACGCGGAGTTCATCGTGCTCGCGAAGAATACAAACTTGGACCACTACGTGCGCATGCTCGTCGCGGAAATCCGCCGGCTTCACGAGAGCATTGAATCTGCCCCCGGCGCATCAACAACCCGGGTCTCAAGGGATGAGAGTTTTCAGGCATGACATAAACGCCTGCGCCGACGCACTGGCCTTTTCCACGTCGGATTCGACCGTTCCCCGCTCGCTACGGTGTACAATCCTATTACGTTTCTGGTACGTGTTGTTCAGCCAATTATTGTATTCTAAACTTTGTTTAACATCATTTGCAGGGATATAATTATTAGCAATATGATTTATAAATCTAAATAGCTCACCAACATTCCCCTCTTCGATCGCTACGTCGTTTCCTTGGGTTGCCGCCTTGCTGCCTGGCAGAACCAGGGTCGCGTGCCTCTGGCAATGATCGATAAGAAGTCGCTGTAAGAAAACCTCGAACGCTGTCTCTACGTGAACGATCGCGAGGTCACGATTCTCGTGGCGAACGTTCTGCACAGCCGCTTCAAGAAAAATAGATTCATGCAAAGCAAGATTCGTGTCGCTGGCTAGCCGCGCCTCGAATGCGTCCAATTCGGCCGTGCTCGGGGGATCTAGTCGACGTCCATACATAACAGGATGACGAAGATCAACCACTAACTGATAAGAGTCGAAATTGTCCACTAAGACACCCTCAGCAAAGGTGGCGTTATGTGCTTTTGCTCCGAGGATTATCTGAGAATCCAGTGCCTTCCCGAATTCTCCCAGCCATCGCCGGTTCGTGGCAATCCGACATTTATCCACAAATCCGCGGATCACGCCGACAGCCCAGTCTTTATAGTTATCCAGGATTCCACCGGTTGTGTCTTCGAAGATCAGATCTAAAATCGTATAATCGATATCAATAACAAGGCCGCCTTTAAAATCATTAGTTGGTATCGGCATGCCAATCCACAACACGCAATTCTCGGGCGTCTCTGGTTGGCCGTCATGAATACCAGCTTTCTTCTGAACCATCCAATCCGTGGAATCTCTCTCATAATTCAGGATTCGTGATCCCTGTTTGGTCGATGGTCGGACAGCGACGAGCTGGCCAGCTTCCCGGAACCAATATAACTTGTCGTCCGGCAATTGAAGGTTGAACGGCAAAACAAACCGCAAGAGGCAGATATCCATCGGATCACCAAAAATGCCTCGTCCGGAAGCCATCACCCTCCAGAACGGGGCACCAAAGCGGAGCATGTGCTCCGCCGTTTCGGATCGCGATGCGGTGATAGACGCATCGACATGGTGGACATAATAATCGATACAGAGATTATCGATCAAGCGGAACCCTGTAGAACCGACCGATCACACCCACGCCCAAGCTTCGATAGGGTCAACGTCGTCTACCGCTGGCGCGGCTGGCGTGGTTAGTGGTTCCTCTTTACCCCAAAACATCGCATCGATCCCCGAGTTCGTAGTGACTCTGGATCAGGCAGCAGATGTTGTGGCAGAGCATTGAGCACAATGCCTCGATGGAGGGCTTGCGGACCGCCGCCGTCGAGCTGGTCCGCGGCGATTGCACGGGGCAACGGTGATAGTGATTCAGTAGACCGACATGGCGAAATCCTGGCGAACGAATGCCGGAGCCAGCCGTCGAAGAACGACCGCTCCGGCTGGCGGCGTTTTGAAGGCGACAACCAAAGGTGAATAAGGTGCCACCCTGACCAGTCGAGCACCTTAGTAGCACTTAGATCCGCCTGGCTCCATTGACTGGGCTGAATCTAGTCTGACCGGACGGGCTAACGATCCCAAGTTGTCACTGGTATGTGTCGGCGCTATGCAGTCGCCTCAACCCATCGCGGATAACACATGCATTTCGTGTTCGGCCTGTTTTCTCCTGGTTTACCGTCGAACTCAACGCATAAGCATTTTGCTACGATTGGCTTCAGTGAAGGTGTGGCCGAATCGGCTCGGTTTCGGTTTTGCGCACTTTGTCCAAGGTAGCGAGCGGAATACTCGTCGTTTGGCTCCGGAAAAAGAGCGGGTTGCTTGGAGTTCTTTCGTTTCAAAGGGCGGTCTCCTCGAGAACCTGAAAATCCGAAACGTCCAGAAGGTGCCACCTTCGACCAACGCGATCAAGGATACCCTTGACAGCGATTCGGTGGCCACTCAGGTGAGCTTCGGCCGCTTGGCGGTATTGCTCCGGGCTGAGAACGATCTCCACATTAGCGGGAGCGTCGGGAGTGTCCACAGCCAGGAGGACGGTCAATGGACCGGATTCTCCGTGAACCGGGTCCCTGCCTGACAATCGAATCACTCTCCCTCGCAGCAAACCCTGACGGGGCTTGTTTCCGCCTCGCAGGGCTCGCCCTATGGCATTGATCTGCTCGAACGACCGATCCTCAAAGCGCACGGATTGGGGAATCGACAATGTCATCCATGGGCCACGCGGGACTCCAGGAAACACCGATCTCCCAGATCACGTCGGCGGTGTCGGGCTTCATCCCTACGATCGCATCACAGAGATTGGCGTTAATTCGACGATGGCTGCTGAGCCAGAAATGTGGCCGTCTGTCCAGACTCAATGGCTTTCTGCAGTTCCCCCAGTCCCTGGAAAAGTGAAGTCAGAACAAGCCGTTCAATCGGATAATCTCCCAATTGAATCTGGGCCTCATTGGCGGGTGGCGTCAGTGGGGCTTCAACATCGACACGAAAGCTGCCAGCGGCAGCAGGCCGATACCGACACTTGTCCGCGAAGAGGACCGCTTGTTTCAGGGCGCGAGGATAAAACGCCCTCGGCTCGAATTGACCACATGCGGCGAATACGAGCAGATCCTTCATGCTCGAGAAGAACCGCTCGACAAAGCGCAACTCGAGCGTTCCCGTTCGCGTATCAGGGCTTTCCAGGCGAAGGTGGAGGATGTCCGAAGTTGGGGTAACGATGTTGCGGACGATCTCCGCGGCAGGGCGCTGTTCAACAATACTCAGAGTGTTCAAGATCTCGTCAATTCGCAGCGGGTAGTCCCGAAGCTGCTCCGAAGCGGGAACCAGAAGGACCAATGGTCGTCCCGTCGTCGTCAAGGGAACCCTCGAAATAGATCACCTGGGGCCGTTTGAAGGGCTTGATCCTCCACCCCTTGGAGAGCAGGTAGGCACGCAAGTCCGTCACTCGAACCACTCGCTCCAGCGAGAGAGTTCCATTCGGTGAGCTCATTGCGGATCCTCCCCATTTCTCACACCGTTCCATGATTCCCTGCAACGCTTCGACCGAGAAGCGGTTCGCCCTTGGTATCGACACACGAATCGTGCTGGCGTTCGCCGTCGGCCCTTGACCCTTCAGAGATGACCAGTACGCGCACCGTCGAATCATCAGTTCCTCCTCGGTCATTCCCGTCCAGTCCGTTTCATTTTCCGGTTGAACAAGAAGGACCAGGATGCGCGGCGTACCGACGTCAGGGTCGCGGAGATCGTCGTAAGTCTTGACTTCCATATCGTAGAGTACCTCCTTGTCCGCCACTGTCGCTCCGAAGGTACTCTTGGCTTGAATGTCGAGATTGAAACCCGACTCGACGTACCGATTGTCTCGTCGCTGGATCAGATGTACCGTAACGTCGATGCCATAGTCGAATTCCCGAAACGAGCAGTTCAAGCCACAGCGTGAAGCAATGGCCTGGATGTATGCTCGAGAAAGCGATTCCTGGCGATGAGTGCGAATCAACACAATCCATCTCCTACAGAGGCGGCAATTCAACGAACGGAACCGCAGCTTCCAGCAATGTCGGTACTCGGAGACCGACTTGAACTCACCGATCAGGTGCAGTATTCCCAGCGGCACATCCCTGGCGAGGAAATCAGTACGGGGCGAACCCGGGAGATCCCTGATCTTCGGCTCGATGATCTTGGGGCACAACTCCACCTCCGTCCGATCGCCACCGCCGTTATGGCAGGACCCCAGACGCGTCAGCATAACCGGGAAATGCCGTGGGGGACCAGTCACGAAAAACACGTGTTTCCCGTCACCTCACCCCATGCAAAAAACCCCGTTTAGGAATGGATATCGGCCCAACTCCACGTCGATCAAAGTCAGGACACCGTATCATGAGTGCCGGAGCCGGCTGTCGAAGAACAACCGCTCCGGCTGGCGGGGATTGGAAGCGACGGACCCGAAAAGGTTCAAGGTGTCGTCGCCCGGCCCAGTCGAGCACCTTAGTGGTGAGCACGGTCAGGATAATTGACCCACGTCCGCGCGAAGTTACTTCCCCAGATGCGCCGGTCGATCAGACGAGCCCCTGCTGGTGGTGCCGGATCGTCACCGACCCTCGGGGGGCGCGTCAGCCGTCGATCGGGGCGATCAGTCTTTTAGCTTGGCTCTTGGGCCGGCCTTCGACTCCACCTCGGCCACCAGCTTCCGGAAATCGTCCCGGGCGCAGGGCGTCGAAGTCCGGCTCGTTGGGCTCGCTGGCCAGGGCCCAGCCGGCCTTGACGGCATCCGCGACGGCGGCGCTGCGGCCGGTCGGCCCGTCTCCGATCCTGGTCTTGAACGTTAAGCAGTCGTCCGGCAAGAGCACACTGGCCAGGATCCTTCGTCTCCTGATCGACCCCAATACCTGCCCCATTTTGGCGCTTCCGAGCAGCACGGAAAACCTGATGGCGGCCGCGCTCAACGGCTGGCTGCTCGTGTACGAGAACGTCAGCACAATGCTCCCCAGCTTCGACTGCATGGAATCTCCATCGGTTTTGAGCGGAGAGGCGGCGACCGCGTCGTCACCCTGAAAATGGAAGGCGCCACCACGCGCATGCCGTCAACCACTTAGACACTGTCTCGGAAGCGGCTGTAGCCTTACCGTAGGGGGCTCTGTGAGCACCAACTTCGGCAAGGCGCGCCCTAATCGGTGCTCACAGAGCACCCTACAAAGACCTTCGGGGACAGCTTCTAAGCCGAAGGCATGAGAAAGTCGCGGTTGTAACGCTCGCCCCGATTATCCAGGCGCCCAGCCGTAAGTACATAGTAAATCACTGCATATGGCAATGCTCCGCCACGGATCGCTTTATGCGGATTAGTCGGGCGCCGGAGCATAACTCGATGCGGGAATTCAACATACGTTAGATTGTTAAAATGGGCCGGTTATGCAGGCGCCCATCCGTAATATGATGGTGCTTCAAGAGATACGACAAAACGTCCGATCGTGCCGGCTATGCGGGCGCCCAGGTGGAAGTTGATGATCTGCATAAGGTTAGAGCGATTCTTCGAACTTCCGATTATTCCGGCGCCCAAGCGGAACTCGAAGCTGCATTGCGAGATGTGGACGAATCCCTTTTTGCCGAGGGCCTTTTGGGCGCACGGTCCCGAGTGCGCTGCGCTTCACGAGGCTTAGACGAGCGACACGCCCGTTTCCTGTGATGGATAACGCGACCGGCGGGAAATAAATGACCAGGGCGGCGCTTGTGGCCATACCAACCCGACGCACAAGCGACGGGACCGGCGGTGTCACGCGCTGGCCTCGGCCAGCGTCCCTCGCTGCGCGTCGGGTGAGTGTGGCCAGGCTCCGCAGTCCCGGTCTTGATGCGCTCGCTCGGAACCGATCGATCTTTGCGTAAGTTTCCACCCACCAGTTGCCTTGGAGGACTGAATCGAACGACTGCCCGTTCCATGCTAAGATGAAGCCTCGGGCAAGTCGCGGGGTTGCAATCCTTCGACCGAACGAGCCTGACACTACGTTTTCGTTGGCGTGCTCTGTCAGGCTTGGCCCGATCAGAAGGGAAGCATCATGTCTCGTCGCTTGCAAATCGTCCGCGAAGTCGACGTCGGCTCTCCGTCATCGTGGGAGAGCTTGACCTGGACGATCCGAAAATGCCTGCCTGGGTCGCCTAGGGGAATCAGACCCCGCTGCCCTGAATATGTGGGACGCCGCATACCCGCGACTGACCAGCCCACGCCCCGGATCGTTCGGTGACGCGACATCGCGAGCTGAGGCCCACACAACACGGCTGGCGATGCTCTATGCCCTGCTGGACCACTCCAACCACACCGAGCCGGATCATCTGACGGCCGCCCTGGCGTTGTGCGATTTCTGACAACGATCCGCTGCCCATGGGAACGATTCTCCGTATTGCCACCGTCAACATCTGCCGGGACCAATCCCGCTGGCCCGAGCGTCGAAACCTGCTGGCCCATGGCCTAGCTGCGCTGTCGCTCGACTTGATCGCTCTCCAAGAGGTGGCCGACCCACTTGGGGCCAGCACTGCCCACTGGCTTGCGGACCAGCTCGGCGGCTATTCGGTCCACATCTGCCCCAAGGCAGGGTGGGGCCGCAAATGGGAGGGGATCGCCGTCCTCAGCCGCTTGCCTGTCGAGGGTCACGACATCCTCGACCTGCGCGGCCAGCAGCGGACGGCCCAGTTCGTCCGTGTGCGAGTTGGCGGACAGCCGGTCGTGCTGGTCAATGGGCACTACTATTGGCCCGTCGGTGCCCACTCGGCGCAGGTTAAGCAGGTCGGACGAGTCCTCGAACGGATTGCTTCGTTCAATCCCGGATCGGCTTTCATCGTGTGCGGAGATTTCAACGCCACGCCGAACGGTCGATCGATCGCATTGATGCGACGGAAATTTGTGTCGGCCCATCAGGCCCGCCATGGCCGGGAGCCGGATTTCACCTGTCCCACACCACTGGTCAGCGGCGGAAGGATTCGCAAGGCGATCACCTCCGTGTTCTACAGGCTCTTGCCGAATGGCCCCGCTGACATCTGGCGTGGTACTCTGGACTACATCTTCGTGAGCCGGGAAATCGCGGTCATCGAGTGTGGCGTGATCCTTGATCGGCCGTCGCCGGGAGACCCGACGCTCTACGCCTCCGACCACTTCGGGCTGGTCGGCGACTCTGGAGAGCCCCGCGGTCGATCCAAGAAGTCCCGCTCCTTCCACTGATTCATAGACGTCGATGCACAACGGAGTCATTTGAGCCCCCTCATGCGAGTAACGATCGAAGTCTTTTCGGACGTGATTTGTCCCTGGTGTTACATCGGGAAACGCCGGCTGGAGAAGGCCCTGGACCTCCTCGGCGGGGAGAACACTGTCGACATCCGCTGGCAGCCTTTCCAGCTCAACCCGAGCATGCCGATCGAGGGGATCGAGCGCCAGGCGTACCGCTCGGCCAAATTCGGCAGTTGGGAGCGCTCGTTGGAGCTCGACGCCCGTGTGGCCGCGGTCGGGGCGAGCGTGGGCATTTCGTTTGCCTTCGACCAGATCGCGCGAACTCCCAACACGTTTGACGCACACCGGCTGATCGCATACGCCCATAACCAGGGCAAGCAACACGCCCTGGTTGAATCGTTGTTCAGGGCCTACTTCACCGAAGGCCGGGACATCGGCAAGAGACAAGTGCTCTGCGGAATTGCCGTCGACGCGGGCATGGAGCGGACCGACGTTGAGAACTTCCTGGCCAGCAACCTGGCCGCTGGCGAGGTGCGCCTGGAGGAAGAGCGCGGACGACAGCTCGGGGTCAACGGCGTGCCATTTTTTCTTGTCGACGGACGGGTCGCTTTGTCGGGCGCCCACGAGCCCGAGATTATCTTGGAGACCTTGAAGAACGCGATGAGCAGCGGCAATATCTGACTGGCCCGCATCGAAGGCGAGGACCAGCCCGAATGCGGCGCCGGGGTTAGCACTCTCCAAACAGCACTTGTCGAGCAAGCACCCGCGCGAGCGGCAGGCGAGCGAGATCCCGGTCACGAATCCACGGGGCTGTCCGCGGTGATCTCAGGCTTTCGAGCTCGCCTTCGGAAGTGTCGCAACGAGCCGGCATAAGGCAGCAGTTGAAAGCCGTTTCGCCAATGCCAGAGCATGCTCGAGGTATTCCCCCAGATGAACGAGCTGATCAACTCGGTATAGCCCAGCGCGAGCAATTTCCGCTCGGCATGGGCCAGCAAATGAGTACCGACGCCGTGATACGCGTACCAAGGACTGACGAAGATCCAGGTTAAGTGCGGACGGCCCAGTCGTCGCTCGATGCAATCCGCGGGCGGCGGAGATTCCCATCGCATATCGCCGAAGCCATCCAGGTCGCTCGCGGGGACTAATGTTAGCAAGATCGCGCCCACGTGGACACCGCGTTCTTTGCTGATCGCTACGTGACAGGCCGGAATGATCATCGGCCCGTCGCCGCCTTCGCGCGTGAACTTCAGGCAATCCCGCGCGGCATCGAGCTGACGTCGCTCGCTCAGGCTGGCAAACGGTTGAACGCGGGCGAAGGCGCGGGCGAATGGGCGCGAGAGGCGCGGCCAGTCGCGTTCCTCAAACCTTCGAATGCATAACGTCTCCTCCGCATCGACTTCGAGAGGTAAGCACTCCGCTCGAGACCGCAGCTCCAGGCGCGCCCGCTGAAACTTGGGGCGGGGCGAGAGCCATGCCGTTTTGTCGAAGTACTCGTATTTGTATGCGGGGTTTTGCGGCAACTGCTCAAATTGCTTCCAGGAGATCGGCAGCTTGATAGTTGAGAACCAGCGGTCGAGCATGGGCCGATCCGATTTGATCCGAGGAGGTGACCAGTTCAGGCCAGCAGGTGGACCCTCAGACGCACGTTCGACCATTGAAACGGAATCAAGACCAGCCCGCAAGAAAATGAAGAAACCAATCCTGCGTTCCTTGAAACTCAAGGCACCGGCCGGAAAAATCCGATCTGATATAAGAGGTGTCGGGCGAAGCCGCATCGCGAAAAACCGCGAGAATTCGATACAAGAAACGCTGAGCAAAACGGTTTCGCTGAAAGTGCAATCACGTCACCGGACAAGGATGCCGGCGTGACTGCTTGAGGAGCACGACCCAAGGATGGGGAGATCGGGGTCGATGACGCACCGAAAGGGCGCGATCTGGACCGAGCGAGTGCTCTTGGCGCTGATACTGGGCAGCCTATTGGGCTCCCTCAACCTGATCGTCGCCTTGAATCGCCGTTCGGCATCTGAGCCAAATTGGGACGCTCGCTCGACCTCCACGCCACTATCGCCGACTGTCTGCGTCGCATGCCGGTCGTCCGCGAGTTCAGAACCGATCTCGGCTTCTCCAAATGTTGAACAACCCGTCGAACCCGCGACCGGTCGAGAACCGGTCGAGCCGATTGCGCCGCCATCACCGCCTCCGGTCGATCCAACAAAAAAGATCTTGGCGTCGCTCGCCAGCGCGAGCGACCGAGAGATTCAGGCGAGCAAGCAGGCGGATCGACGCTCGGAGGCCCTCGAGGAAGCACGGCTGGCGGCTGTCGCTGATTCGGCGAAGTGGAAACGGCGCGAGCTGTTGGTCCGGCAACAGATCGCTTCGCTCAACCAGCGCGCGGATGAAATCGAGACCTCGGTGAGCATCCTGGATGCGGAACGTGACGTTCTGGCCCACGAGCGGGATGCACTCAAGGCCGCTCTGAGCAAGGCGAGCCTACGTTCGGGCTTCGCCGTTCTGCCGTACAAAGGACCGAACGGAACCTGGCGGCGGCCGATCGTGCATCGAGTGTACCGCCGGTGCAGTCAAGCTTCAGCCCCAAGGGCTGAGCTTCTCGATGTTGGAACTCTCACCGTACCTTCACCCTCGTTCGAGTCCGTTCATTCGAGCGATCGCCCATGAGCTGCTCCACATTCAGTCGTCGGATACTCCGGATGGAGCTCCAGTCGTCCCTTACCTCGTTTTCCTGGTCCGTCCCGATGGCATCCGACCCTACTACGAGGCTCGCTCTCGACTTGAGCCGCTGGGAATCGCCTTCGGCTACGAGCTGATCGAGCAGGATCTCGCCGTCGATATACCCGACTTCGACAACCTCACGACCTGGGACGGCTCGGTGCCCCTGGACATGCCCCTGGAGCGGGCACCCCAGCCGAAGTCGAATGTTGCCATGCTGTCGACGGCCCGCCCAGGAACGAGTGGGACGTCGACCGGCTCGTCGAACTGGCCTGCAGGCGATCAATCGTCGCCGGGCGGCTCGGGCTGGGGCCTTCGAATCCTCGCGGTTCTTCAAACCGGTGCGAATTCGGCGAATCCGGATTCCAGCACACCGGATGATTTCGTGTGGCCATCCCGCGCTCGGCCAGACCGGCGGTGCGCAACCTAGCCGGGTGCGGGTACTCCAGGGACGGATTTGCCCGGCGACACACCAACAGGAAAAACGTCCGGTTCCTCCGGGACCACGCTCGGCACCGGTCGACCCGGAGGTCTGGGCGGTCGCGACTTCGGTTCGTCGTCATTCGACGGTTCGCCGTCCGGGCCTGCGTCGAGTCTCGGCGAACCCGGCAAGGTCGCGGACCTGAATCAGCCGCCAAACGCGGGGAGAGCATTGGCTACCGTCGGGTGACGGTTCAGGATGGAGCACGGCCACACCGGGCGTAGGTGCATTACAGAGCCAGGGACAACGCCAACAGCCAGGAGAGTCTGGCTTGGGGTTGTCGGGAGCGGGCGGTCTGAGTGCACTGCCGGACCTTGAGCCGGCCGGCGACGCGCTTTCATCGCCGCCGGTCCAACCTGCAGGCGGATCCTCCCTGGGACTCGCACCGGGGGCGGGCGGCGGTCGACCGTTTGATGTCGGCGGTGGTTTAGCGACTGGGAGCATTGCGTCAACCGGCGGATCCGGGTCGTCGAGCTTAAATGCGAGTGCTGGTGGACAATCGGATACACTCGGCGGTGGTCAAACGCTCGGGAGCGCCGCGTCGATCGGCGGCGCTGGGTCGTCGAACCCGAATGCGAGCGATGGTGGACATCCGAGTAGTATCGGCGGTGGTCAAGCGCTTGGAAGCGTTCGCGTCGGTCGGCGGCGCTGGGTCGTCGAACCTGAATGCGAACGCCGGTGGACAATCCGATAAGCTCGGCGGTGGTCAAGCGGTAGGGGGTGCAACCTCAACCAGCGGTTCCGGGTCGTCGAACTCGAATGCGAGCGCCGGTGGACAAGACCCTGGCCTAGCCCCGTACCCGGGCGCGATTGGCGGGGTATCAGCGACCGGCTCCGGTTCAACGCTCAATCAGAGAGGCAGTTCCGGCCAGTACCAACCATCTGGTCTCGGTCAAGTGCTCGGGCGGCGGTAATCCCCCGACGGCAACTAGTGGGAAACGTGTCGATCCCGTCCGACCTACCGGAGTTACCACAAGATCAAAACGCGGGAACGCCCCCGAGTAACCAGCCGCTCGCGGCTGGCGTGAACACGGCCAGCGGCCCACTCACCAGCGCGGACGTCCTCAGTTTGCCCCCGCAAGGGTCGAACGTCTCCGGAACAGCATCGGGATCGAATCTGGGAACGCCCTCCCTATCCAGTTTGGCGTCGGCTTCGGGGTCGTCGTCGAGCAGCGATTCAGTCGACATCCGCCAGTCCATCATCGAGCACGAGCTCGACCCAATCGAGCAGCATGACCGCCTCGGGCGGGATGCCGCCGGGATCAATGTCGGCCAGCGGAACTCCATCCACATCCGGGTCGACTCTCAGTTTTGGTCCGGATTTCGGGTCCGCATCGGACTCCTCGAAGGAGAAGACGGTGCCACCCCCACCGAAGCCGGTTCTGACGATGGGGTCGATCGAGGTGCCGTTCGAAATCGTCGTGGTCTGCCGCCAGGGAGATCTGTTGCTTCATCCTGGCGGGTACCGGCTGACGACGCAAGCGATGAAAGAGCAGGGGGGAGGCAAGGATGGCTTGCTCGCTCGCGAGATCCGAGCCGTCGTTACTCGTCGAGCACAGGTTGACCCGATGATCCGGCCTCGACCGAAGCTCACGTTCCTGGTCGAGGCCAATGGAAGCGAGACGTTCTGGACAGCACGTCGGCAGCTTCTGTTTTCGCTGCCGGAATGGCCGATGGCATTACAGGTGGCCGAGACGCAAGAGCGTTCACGTTTTCAACAAGGAAACGTGGTGATGGCAATCGATCCAACGGCAACAAAGCGTGGCCCGGTTGATACGCCAGCCGGGATGATCCCTCCCTCCCGGCAAGCGAGCGGAAATGGCCCAGCGGGTGGTCGAGACGCACGCGTCGCCGTGACGCGTCGCCAGGCGTTCGCCCAGTTGTCCAGCGTGCTGCTTGGAGTCGTCGCGATCACGCTCTACATACAGCTCGGACCCCGCCACACTAGTCAAACAGCGAGCAGAGGAGGCAGAATCCTCGAAGCCGTTGCCGGTGCTGGCTGAGCCGATCAAAGCGGTCGATACCAAACCTATGCCGGTCGAACCGCCCGCGATGGTGCCGAAGTCGGTGGCCGCGACGGTCCCAGTCGCCGACCCCGCCGCCAGTGATCGATCAAGTCGCGGTGGGCGAGGCGGAAGCGGTCCTCGACGCCGCCAGCCGCGATCGCGCTCGGGCTGATCACCGAGCCGATGAGCTGGCGCAGTCGACTGGCCATCGCCGCGAGCCAGGCTGCCCTGGATGCCGCCAAGGCACGTAAGCTCGCGTTCGTCGTGCGCGATCCTTCGGCCAGGCTCACCCGGCTATCGGCCCGCGGCGGGTTCATTCGCGGTGAACGCGACAAGCTCGAGAAAGAGCTGTCCAGCCTCAAACAACTTCCACGGCCCAAGTCCATATCCATCCTGAGCAAAAGTCCTGTCGCCCGGCCCGCAACCAGCGACGAATTCCATTTCGAGCTAAAGCGCAACCGAATCAGTTTCATCAATCTCAACCGTCTGCTCGAGTTGACCAAGGCCGATGCCCAGGTCCGCATTCGCATGGGCGATCGCCAGAACATCATCAGCTCCAAGGTTGGGCCGGCCGGTTCGTTCTCGATGGCGTATGAGTTGGGTCGAGTTGCTCCCGGCAGCATGGAAGACCTCATCGAGCGGAAGAGCCTCCGCTTCGACCTGAGGTCATGGGAGATTGTCCCAGAATCGGACAACCGGGGTGAGACCTACGAGTCGATCAAGAACCCGATCTCGGAGTTTTCCCGTGCCATCAATAAAATGGATCCGGCACGTGCCACAGTGACTCTCTGGATTTACCCCGACAGTTTCACGCTGTACCGCCGTCTCCGTGACGATCTAACCGCGCAGGGCTTCAGCGTCGCGGCCCGTCCCTTGCCCGAAGGAATGTCGATCCGGGGCAGCCCGCTGGGAACGCAATCGGCCGCCCAGTAAGTTAGTCGCTCGTCGGAGGTCTGGACTCACTCGGTGCGGAGGGCCTCGACCGGGTCGAGCATGGCAGCGCGTCGGGCGGGGTAAACGCCGAAGATGACCCCGATCGAGACGGCGATCAGGAAGGCGATGATCGGCGACCACGGACGGATGACCACGGGTATCCCTGACATTGAGGAAACGAGCGGCGGGACGGCCACGCCCAGCAAGCACCCCGACGAGACCTCCCGTCGACGACATCACGGTCGTCTCGATCAGGAACTGCTCGATGATGTCACGTCGCGTGCGCCCAAGCGCCCGTCGGATGCCGATCTCGCGGGTTCGCTCGGAGACCGTCGCCAGCATGATGTTCATGATCCCGATCCCGCCGACCAAGAGCGAGATGCTGGCGATCGAGCCCAGGACCAGGTTGAAGATGCGCTGAGTGGCCTCGGCCTTCTCCAGGAGCTCGAGGGGAACCGTGATTCCATAATCGTGCTTGGGGTGAAACTGGCTGAGCATGCTCTCGAGCGCCGCGGCGGTCCGCTTGACGTTCTCCATCGAGTCCACCGTGACGGTGATCTGCGACAGCTCGATCCGCTCGGCGGTGAAGCTCCCTTGTTTCTCATTCTCGATGATCTCGCCGAAGCGAGTGCGGTCGGTCGTCAGCGGAATGTAGACGTCCTTGTTGAAATCCTGGGCGGCCAGGCTGCTGCCGGTCCCGGCCGAGGGGGCCTTGTACGACGTCACGCCGACGACCTGGAAATAGTAATCCTCGCCGATTCGGATCGACTTGCCGACCGGGTCGCCATACGGGAATAGCTTCTCGGCCGCCTCGGCACCGAGCACGGCCACGTTCGCGATATAAAACAGGTCCGAATCGTGCAGGAACCGCCCGGTCTCCATCTGCTGGCCGGTCATCTTGATGAAATCGGGATTGACCCCGACGATCCGCGCCTCGATCTCCTGCTCGAGATGCCGGACTTTCTTGCGATACTCGCGGAGCGGCGTCGCCCCCACCACGGTCGGGATCGTGGAGACGATCCGCTGGAAATCCTGGTAGGTCACGCCAAACTTGAAGATGTAGCTATCATTGTTTTGTTGTTTGGACGGGTTGACGTCATCAGAGGGCTTCTGGCTGGTGATGATCACGTTGGTTGCACCCAGCGAGGCGATCTGGCGCTGGGCTTCCAGGCTGGCCCCTTCGGCGATCGCCAGCATGGCGATCACCGAGGAGACGCCGAAAATCAAGCCGAGTACGGTCAAGAGGACGCGCAGCTTATGCAACGTGAGGTTGCGCATCGCCAGGACGACCGTGATGTAAAGCCGATGCATGGTGAGTTTTCCTGGGAGTTACTGTTCGGCGCGGGTCGGGACACCAGTGCGCAACAAGCTGCGGCTCACGACCCGGCCGGCGCGGCGACCGCTCGCGGTGCCGGTCGCCTTGCTCCGTGGGTTTCGATTCCTCCGGGCCTTTCTTGTTCTCCTCCAGCTTGAATTCGGCGGTCGCGCGAGTCCTGGCGTCGAGCGCAACCAGATCGCCCTCTTTCAAACCCTCGAGGATCTGGACGTGCGTTTCGTTGTTTTCCCCGATCTTCACCTTGCGTCGCTCGATGCCTGCCGGGCCGATCGAGGAAGGCATAGAATTCTCCCTTGTGCTCGGCGATGGCCTGCACCGGCACGAGCAGCACGTTGTCGAGCTCACCGACCATGACCTTGGCCTCGGCCGTCATGCCGGGCTTCAAGTCCTGGCCCAGCAGGCTGTCGAGCGTGACGATCGTGGGGTATTGCTTGACGCCGCCGGACATCCAGGGGCGGGTGGAATCGGCCAGTTGCGAGACCTTCGTGACGGTGCCCATGAACACGATACTCGGGAAACGACTCGATCCGGATCTCGGCCTTCTGGCCCACCTTGATTTTCTTGATCAAGGACTCGTGGATATTGACCTTGACCTGCATCTTGGACATGTCGGGCAAGCTGAAGATCTTCTGCCTCGGGTACACGGTCGCCCCTTCGCGGATCTGCCGGCTCGAATCGTACCAGGACTCGTTGGCATAGGCGACGATCCCGTCTTGACCGGCGCGGATGATGGTCTTGTCCTTCTGCTTGAGGAACTCCTTGAACTGTTGCTGCTCGATGTCGGCGGTGCCCTGGGCGGCCTCGTATTCGCTCGAGGCTTTGGACATCTGCGCCTTGGCCGTGGCCACGGCCTGCTCGACCTTCTTCTTCGCCTGGTCGGCCTTGGCACTGAACTCGGTCGTCTTCCGCTTGTACTCGTACTTTTCCTTGACCTTGAGCTCGAGCAATGCGCTTTCGTACTGCGAGCTGGGTCCGGGCGACGTCGGTCTCCTGGATCCGCACCTGCTCGGGCGACTTGAACCCTTTCTTCATGAGCTGCCTGAACTGGTCGAGCTTGTTCTTCGCCTCCTCGCATGTCCTTTTTCTTGAGGCCGATTTCGTCCTTTTTGCTTGGTGGTCTCGGCGGGGTAGTCGCCCTTCTGGTACTTCTCGAGGTCGAGCTCGGCCAGCGCCGTCTCGACCTTGGCGGCGATGGTATCCCCTTCACCCTTGTTGCGCTGGATCTCCATCTCCTGGCGCGTGGTCTCGATCTTGGAGAGGGCCTGCTTGACCTTGATTTCTTGCTGGGCGATGTTCTTGTCGATCTCGGAGGAGTCGAACTTGCAGACGATCTCGCCCTTTTTGACCTTGTTCCCCTCGGGCACGAGGCTGATGATCTTGATCTGGTTGGTCATGGTGTTAACTTCGCAGATGCCGTCGACGGTGACGCAGCTTTCGAGGTTGCCGCGTTCGGAAACGGTGATCCGCAAGGTGGCCCTGCGGACCACGGAGGTGAGCGGCCGGTCGGTGCGGGACGAACTCGTCCAGGCCGAGAACGCACCGTAGTAACCGACGAGACCGACGACGGCCATGCCGGCGACCAAGCCCAGCAAGCGTGCGGGCAATCCGCGCTTCTTACGGCCCTGGGCGGGGCGGGGCAAAGGGACTGGGCTGCCGGCGGGCCGGTGGCTGGGGAGCGGCGCCGGGTCGAGGAGGCGTCGGCTGGTCCGCCGCCTGAGCTCGGCTGGTCCGAGGGGTTGTTCGTTGTCGTAACGATCCGTCGCGGCGTCGGGGGGCTGGTTGGGTTTTCCTCCGGGCTCGACGTCGACGTAGAAAGTGCTGTCGGAGCCGACGTTGGGCCCGAGGTCGGGGATTCGGGCGGGAATGGCGAGGCTGAAGGCTGGGGCGGATTCGGCGTTTCGAAGGGCGATGTCGGATGGCGGTCTGGTCGTTTTCATTGGTCCATACCCCGTTGGAGTCGATGTCCATCAGGTCGAAGTCGCGATAAAGGCTCATCCGGGAGGTCTCGTACGAGACCCATGTGGAGATCAGGGCGTTGCGGGCGGTCAACACGCGCTGCCAGAGCGTTGCAACAGAGTTGAGGGTCACCGGTGCGGTGGCGTCGGTGCGGTGACCGAATGTTCGTACTCGGCCTGCTCGAGCTGGCGCGACGCGATGATGATCTGCTCGCGATTGATCTCGAACGTCCGCTGCTGCAAGCACGAGTTGACGCATGTCGAGACGAATCTGCTGGACCACGGTGTCGCGGGCCAGCATGTAGGCACGGCGGTCTCGCTGATACTGGATCTGGTCGGCGCGGTACTGATTGCGCTCGGCTCGGCGGTTGATCGGCGCGTCGAACTGCAAGCCGAAGGTCTGGATGCTGCTGGCGGCGTCGAACCGGAACAGCCCGGCGTGGCCCGGCGCCTCGTTGAAGCTGCCGTTGTAAACGAAGTTCAAGATGCCCTGGAGTGCGTTGGCGTCGACCTCGACGTTGCGCCAGGCGTCGGTCACCTGGGCGAGTGCGTTCTGCAGGTCGAGCCGGTTACCGAGCGCGATCTGGATCGCCTGGTTGACGGTCAGATCCACGGGCGGAAACGCGATCAAGAAGACCCGGGTCTGGGTTTGCGCCACGAATATCTCGGAGAGGCGGGACCGCAACTCCTTGCTGACAAGTTTGCGAAGCGTGTTCGATGCCTCGTCGCCTGGCGTTGAGTCCAGCTTGGCCAGGAAGCTCGCCAGTTTGTCTTGATTGTCATCAATGTTCTGGTCGGTCTCGTCGAGCACGGTCTGGATCTTTCGCGACAAGGCGTCTTCTCGCTGGAAGATCTCCTTGTTGTGAGCGGCGTCGGGCCCTGAGAAGCCTGCCTTTTCAGTCGCCGCGAGCTTGGCTCGCCACTTGACCAGCTCGGCGACAACCTGGTCGTGGACCTGTTCGAGCTCCGCCAGCAGTGGACTGGACCTGACGCGCCGCGTCAGCCAGCTCGGAACGTGGCACGACTTCGTTCTGCAAGAGTTTGAGTAAGAGGGCGTCGATCCGGTCCGAATTGTGTCGAGCCGTTCATCATTGAGCTCGAACTGGTCGAGGACCGAGTCGTCCATCCGTACGTCGAGCTCCGTCGGCAGTCCGAGCCCGATCTTGAAACCGTCAAGCGAGGATTGAAGATGTGCTTGCGCAGAGAGGAGTGATGCCTGGGTTTGCTGGTAAGTGAGGGCCAACTGATCAACTTCCAACTGCGATCGAAGGCCGGCTGCGCACCTCTTGCTCGTATTGGTCGAGGTTGAGTTTTGTCGACTTGAGGTTGCTTTCCGTGTTGCGAATCGACTGGAGCTGGTTGAGAAGCAGCAAGTACCCCGTATTGATCGTGCCCACGCCTCCACTGGTCACGAGCGCGACATAAAACTGACGGCGAAACTCGGCGAACGAACGGAGCGTGTAGAGAACCTGGCGCTCCTGAAGCGATAGCGATCTGAGTGACGATCCGCGCCCAGGCCCCGCGCAAGGAGTGGCTGCATGAAGCTGATCGTCAAATTGGGAGTGACCATCTGGACGCTATGGTTCGAGTACTCGAAAACAATGCTATTCGCCAGGTTGACCAGCAGTTGTCCGCCCGACATCAGATTAAGCGTAAACCCGTTCTGGGCAGTGAGCTGGAACTGATTGTTCAGGCTGCCAGTCGTCGGCTTCGCCTTGCTGGCCACGGCCGTCGTTGCGCCGGTCGTCCCACGGTCGTGGACCCGCTAGTGGAGCTGCTTGAGGTCGTGGACCCGCTAGTGGAACTGCTTGAGGAGGACGACGAGCTGCCGGTGGACGCAGCCGGGGTCGTCGAAGGGACACCCGCCGCCAGCCAACGGCGTGAAGAATGCACCCCAGTTGCTATAGCCCTGAATCATGAACTGGAACCGGGCCAGGGTCAGAGACAGCGCAGCCAGATAGACATTCTCGTACTGGGTCTGATAGTCGCGGCTGTTCACCATGGCGAGCCGCATGATCGAGTCTTTGCTCAGCAAGACCTTGCCGTCGGACTCGGTCGGGATATAAGGCTGCCAGCTCAGATCCTCGATCGGGGTGGTACCACGCTTCCTCCAGCCCCGATACTCGAACGGAAACCGCGACGAAACCTGATACTTGCGCGCAGCCACCTCGTCGGGCACGATCGGCACATGGTTGGGGTCGGTCAGATCGGCCATGCGCGAGCGAGGATCGGCCTCGACCGGACGCTCGGGCACCTTCCATCGCCAGTCGATGAGCCGCTCCTTGAGGATTCCGTAGACGTCGCTGTCGGCGTAGTCGTGATAGTAGGTCCGCGTGCAGCCCAGGTTGGCCTGCGCCACCATGCACAATAACGCAAGCCATACGAACAAGGCCGCCTCAGGCGCACGCCCGCACGGCCGTTCCCGTTTTTTCCTGGGATCGTCGACATCCGAATTTCGCCTCGTCGTTCGTGGACCCGGCGACCGAACTTTTCGACGGACAGTCCACTGCTACCTATTGTTGCAGAGATGAGGCGCGGGATTCTATCGCAAAATGACAATTGTACAAGACCAGTCGAACGATCGAGGAACCGCGTGCTGCAATCGAGGAATCGCCGTCAGCAATTCGCTCAACGAAAACCAAGACATGGTAAAGGGTAAGGTGCGGAAATGAGGACCGTCGCGAGGTCGCATCTCTCTATTTCGCTGACTCGTCCAAGAACGGTTTAAGGAACGTCGCCGCGCTTTGGACGGCGAGTACGGCCATATGGCTATGGCGGCTCAACTCGACATGCAGCCCCCACTGATAGTCAATTTGGTGCAGTGCTTTAAATATCGCGGGGAAGTCCATGGTTCCTTGACCGAACAACAAGTGCTCGTGAACGCCTTGGATCATGTCCTCGATGTGGATGTTCACGACCCGCTTCTGCCATTGTCTCAATAACGAATCCCAGTCTCCTTCTCCCAAGCAATGAACGTGTCCCAGATCGATTGTTAGTTGAAATAACGGGTGCCGCACTCGCTCGTCGAGCCGGCCGAAGCGCGCGAGCGTGTCGATGAACATACCTGGTTCGGGCTCAAATGCCAGAGGAATATGGACACTCTCCGCACGCTCGAGCACGGGACGTAATGCTTCGCTAAGCCGATCAAGGCCGGATTCCTCATCATCGATGCTGATCGGAGATTGCCCGGACCAGAGAGAGACCGACTCAGCCTGGAGGGCTTTGGCGAGGTCGATCGCCCGACAAAGAAAATCCTGGCGGATCGCGCGGCGAGCCGGGTCCGGGTCCATCAGTGTCGGGTCGTGCTTGGCGTGGGGATTGAGCAGGAAGCGCGCCCCGGTCTCGATCACACAGGCGAGACCCCGGCGTTCCAGTGCGGCCCGAACCACCCTGACCTCACGCGACAACGTTGATGCATCCTGGTATGGGTCCAGCGCTCCCACGTCCAACGTGATGGCTACGCTCTGGTAGTCTTCGTCGGCAAGCAGGTCGATCGCGTCCAGCAGACGATGATGTGCCAATCCATTGGTATTGTAGCCAAGTCGCATGAGTCGCTTACGCCTCAAAAATGGCCGGTCAGGTCGAGTAGAGCCAGCGGCCGAGGAGGTACGCGGGAACCCAGATCGCGGCGACCAGCGCTGCTGATCCCGGTCCGCGCACGGCGGCGACCAGGCCAACGTGAAGCCAGACCAGGCTGAGGATGCCGGTCTTCACGGTTTTCTGGATGAGCCGAGGGGTCGGCTGCTCGATCGCGCGGGAGCCCGCGACATTGAGCGCGATCGCCACCAGAGCGAGCACGAGCAAACCTTCCAGAGGGATCAAGGCTCGGTCCGGTCGAAGGGTGAGGAAAACGCTGATGCGCGAGAGCGACCGCGGCGAATCCCACGATGGCCACGTCTTGCAATCCGAGACCGCTTACCAGCCAGCCGCGACCGCCTCCTTTGGCCTCGGACCGGCTGACGACCGTGATCCCGGCGACGAACAGACCGTACACGATCGCGGCCAGCCAACCGATGGGACCACCCAGGGCGGCCGAATGCGTCATCCCCAGCAGCAGATTCAATCCGCGGCAAGCCCCCATGAACGCGGGTCCCAGCCCGGTGTGTTTGAGACCTGCGTCGTAGCTAAGGATACAGAGAGCCAGAATCGCCGCCACGATCGCACTGGTCACCGAGCCGCTCATGAATGCCAGGATCGGGCCGATCGCTAATCCCAGTCCCCCGAGCCAGGCGGCCGCCCGCCAGGAAATCCGCCCCGACGGCAGTGGCCGGCTGGGACGCTCTTCCCGGTCGATCTCGACGTCGAAGACGTCGTTGAGCGCTGTGCCTGAGGCATAGAGCACCATCGACGCCATTACAAGGGAAAGCCACCGGTTCGGCTCGGCGAACGACCCCATCGCCAGCAACCAGCCAGCCAGACTATCGGCCGCCGCGGTTAGGACGTTCGGGAGTCGAATCAGTTGGAAATAAGCCGTGATTCTTCGGGTCATGGGTGCGTGAGGCTAGCTCCCCACGACGGGTTCGACCAACGGCCGCAAGAGCGAAAAAGCCGCGTGCGCTGCCGCGTCGGGATCCTCGATGAATGGGTAGAGCTCGACAGTCACCCAACCGTCATATCGCGTTTTGCGTATGGCCGCAATCACGTCGACGAAATCGATGGCGCCGGTGCCCGGCACGAGGTGGTGGTGTACCCGAGTCGCCGCGATGTCCTCGACGTGGTAATGCCGGATATGCTTCGCCAGCTTGGCGATGGCCACCGGCAAGTCTTCCTTGACGCAGAACGCGTGGCCGACGTCGAAATTCAGGCCGATCGAGGGTGCGTTCAATCGTTCGGCGACTTCCAGGTACTGATCGGTCGTCTCGAGCAGGAGGTCGGGCTCGGGCTCGATCAGGAGCAGGATGCCCAGGTCGTGTGCGTGCTGGGCGAGCGGCTTGAGGACTTCGACGAACAGATCGATCGCAGCTTGTCGCGACTGGCCGGGCGCGAGTGGGCCACCGGGCTCGGTCGTGATATGAGGTGCACCGAGCTCAGCGCACAAGCTCAAGGCTCGCCGTGTGTGGTCGATCCGGACGCGGCGGTACTCAGGGTC
Organism: uncultured Planctomycetota bacterium; assembly: GCA_963779785.1. GTDB lineage: Bacteria > Planctomycetota > Planctomycetia > Isosphaerales > Isosphaeraceae > CAVRFS01. The sequence continues at coordinate 81,971 of CAWAAW010000007.1, read as the reverse complement.
CGGCTCGATGAACGAAGGATACCAGTACGGCTGCCGGTAGTCGTTGATGGCATTCATCATGAATGCGTTGATATTTGAGAACGCCAGCCCGGTCTGTTCCATCGATTTGAGGATGCCCTGTTTCTGGACGTCGAGCAAGCCGGCCGGCCAAGCGTGCGGGCACGTCGGCCAGTAATTCCAGTCCCGCGTACCCAATCGCGGCGATCCGGTGGGCGGCCTCATCGAAAGGATGGCGCAAGTAAGCGTTGGTACTGAAGGCCAGTTGCATGCCGAGGTCTCTTCCTCGAGGATGATCGTTATCGTTGTCGGAAATGTGGGATCGGCCGTCTCACTACACGCCCACTGACTTGCCGGCTCGCTCAGTCATCAATTGCCTGCACAGGATATTCGCCGGTCTCGGCGGACTCCCGATCGCGGGGATCGGTCGCGTTCTTCACGTAATCCGCCAGAAGGGCGAACTGTTTGAAGAAGTCGTTTTCTTCGACCCCTTCCGGGCTCTTGAAGAAGCAGGCGAGGTGTCGCAGCAGGCCATGGCCGCCTCGCCGCTTTTCGAAGTCAGCCAGCCGCGCCAGGTCGATCGCCAGCGGAGCCGCCAGCAAGCTGTCACAACCTTGCCAGGTGAACTGAAGAGTCATCGGAGTGCCGAGGAATCCTTGGAAGTGGACATGGTCCCAGGCCGTCTTCCAATCGCCCATATCCGGCAGGTACTCGATCGTGACGAGCGTCGAGGGCTTGTAGCCCAGGATCTGAGTCACCACGCGGTCCTTGGTTTCGACCTTGGATGACTTGTTGGCCGGGTCGTCGAGGACCAGGCCGTCGCGGTTGCCGAAAATGTTGTGGCCGACCCAGCTCATGACATTCAGGTTGCGCGCGGCGAACATGGGAGCGAGAACCGTTTTCATCAAAGTCTCGCCGGTTTTGCCGTCCTTGCCGGCGTGGAGTGCACGCGTTGTGTGAGCCAGCTCCACCAAACCAGGAATTGAACTCCCCAGGCTGGGGGTGAAGTTGAGGTAAGTATATCCCAGTCGAAAGGCGGCGAGAGCATAGAGCGAGCTCGCGGGCATGAGCTCAGGACCGCCCTCGTCCAGCGCGGCGTTGAGGGTCTCCCAGCGCTGGTGGACCTCTTTGAGCGAAAACGGCGGCTCGGTACTGGCGACGTTGAGGACGATCATGTGGTCGATCGACTCGGCCTCGACGAACCGGACCATGTCGACCGCGATCCGGTCCACCGCCTGTCGAGCGGTCCGCGTCGGCTTCGACGTCTCCCCATTGTCCCAGCGCGGCGATCCTGTGGCCGGCACCGAAATGCGTGCCCGGGCGTACTCGCGCGGTCGCCGCCGCCAGCTCGTCGCGGCAGGCCGCGATCCATTCCGACTGGAACACCCCCGAGCCGCGACGAAATTCCTCGGCCGAATCGGCGAACGTCGTTTCCCGAATGTCGTGCCCGCCGATGACGAAATCACCCGGCTCGGCAAGTGACAAACCTTGGAAGAGCGAGGTTTCGGTCACTAATCCCACGCGCTCGACCAAGCCACGGGCCATCGCCGCGACGCCCAGCGTAATCGTGGTACCAACGCCCCCGAACGCCCCAACTAACCAAAGTCCGACGCGATGGCGTGTCATGACAAGATTGACCTGTAGCTGGGCTTTTGGAAGAAATCGGCGGGAGGGTAATCGAGGCTCTCAGGGCAGAGGCACGATCCAGACGGTCTGCCGGCCGATGCTGCGCTCAACTTCACCATTATGCCCGGGCCGAGCCAACCATTCAACCGTCACAAGGCATGAAGGATGAACGGCGAGTCGGAGGGATAAACTCATCCTTCATCCTTCATCCTTTTTTTCTTGGATCAGGGCAACATCGAATAGATGACGATATTGCCGGCGATCCTGACCGCACTCTCGTAGGTGTAACCCTTGCATTCGATGCCGGTGTGTCGTTCCAAAGCACAGCCGATGTCAAATCTCGAGTAGATAATAACCCAGTGGTCATTGATCTTTACGCCCTCGAGCTGCGGGAAGTTTTGGCCGCCGCCAGCCGCCTTGGTGTACTGGACCTTCGAGAGATCGACTCCCACCCTTGTCGGTAAAGAGCTCGTCATCGCGCGGGATGGGAACCAATGGGTTGTTGGGAAGCAGCTCGGCGACGAAGCGCCGGAAGGCCGCATCGAAAGCGGGCGCGCCACACGCAGCGTCGGCGAAGATGGTTCCAGCACCAGGGTCAAGGTGTCGACGGAGTGCATCGAGATCTTCCCTGCCAAAACTCAGGGCCGCGCGACCGTGGATATAGATGAGCGGATAATACTTTAGGTCCAAATCGCCAGGAAACAGGTCCTTCTGCTGGAGAACGACGTTGAAGCTGTACGGGGGCTTGCGCAGAGCGTCCATCAAGTTGGGGATGGCCTGCGGGGCGATGTTCCAGTCGCCGGCATGCTTGAGCTTGGCGATACGAAGCGCATCTCGCTTCGGAGCCTCGGCCCTGGCGCGGATTTCGCGGACCGTAAGCTTGTCGGCCGGCATCTCGCGGCCGGTGGCATAATCGATGACGTTCTGGCCGACCTTGATGGATTTGATGACCATGGGTTCAGCCGCGCTGTGCTCCGCCTGGTTCCAGTAGCACGAGAGATCCCACGGGGAATAAATGACCACCGTCCGGCAGCCGTGCTCGATTCCCCAGAGGGGATGAACGCCCGGACTCAGACGATGCCGGGCTCTCCAGATCGGGTGATCCTCCGAAAGAGGGCGTAGGCGGTACTCCTCCTCCGGGAAAATCTGTTTCATGAGGTCCTTGAAGCCCTGGTCGAACTCCTGGTTGCCGCAGCACGCGTCGGCAAAAATGAATCCTCCTTCTTCGACATATTCGCGGAGGTTTCGCTTGGCGATGGCTGTGAATTCCGGAGCGTGATGACCATTGAAAAACAGAATCGGCGCCTGGAGGAGCTCCGGAACCGTGGCGATGGCCGGATCGACGACCTGCCAAGTGAGCAGGGATTTCCAGTCATGTGAAACTATGTTCACTATATTGCGTACGTCATCCGGATCGTTGTTCCAGTCCTTCGCCGACGGATCGCGGAGCCGATTGGCGACATCCTCTCTTGGCCCGTGCCGGAGTTTGTTGATGAGTACAGGCGCCCGCCCTTTCGCCAGGAATAGCAAGGCGAAGCTGGTGGCCAACACTCGATTTCGCTCGATCATGTTGCCTTCCCAGAACCCGGAGAACTGATTCTGTCCGTGGCTGTGGACCAATTCTTCCGCGCCCAGGCGATACCAATCGTGATTGCCGAAAAACCGCATGCCCGTGAGCCGGCCGGCGCGCTCCAAACCATAAAGGTAGTAGAACTTCCAGAGCGGACCCGCGCCGAGATTCTGACCGACCTGGAAGTTTTGCGCGATCCAGTTGATCCCGGCTTGCAGGTTGCGGTTGACCCCGCCCTTCCCACAGTTATGGATCTCCCCTCGTTGCACGAACTCCTGGCCTTCGTACCGGCGCAGTCCAGTGATCACGAGGCTAGAAATCCCTGCGCACGTCATGCTGGCGGTGGCGATGCCTTTCTCGGGTGTATAGGCCCAGCTTCCGTCACGCCTCTGGCCGCTTTCCCAGTATTCTCGGGCCAGAAGCCACGTTTTCTCCTTGGCGCGCACTCCGACTTCGCTGGCGGCGTGCAAGCCCAGCAACGCATATTGAGTGTTCGAGTTGTCCCCGGGTTGCGGTCGCTTCGCGTCCGAGTAACTCCAGGAACCAGGCCAGGGGATCCGATCGCCCTTCTGAATCTGCGCTTGTTCCAGCCAACTGACATTGGCGGCGATGCGCAACTGATCGACGTCCGGTTCGGCGGCCGCGTACACCATTGTTTGCAGCCCGATTGCATAGGTGCTGCCCAGTTCTTCGGGACCAAACTTGCGAAGGAACTCGAGGGCCTTGTGAATCTCGGGCGACTTGGGCTTCTCACCCGCGGTGAGCAGCGCCAAGGTCACGAGACTCGTCATGCCGGTGCGCGTTTTCTCGTCGAGGTCATTCCAGGATCCGTCTTTGTTCTGCTGCTCCTTCAGAAAACGTACCCCCTCACGGATTGAACGCTCCACTTCCTCACGCGTCACTCCGGCACGGCAGGGATGCCGGCGAGGATCGTCGCGGCGACTGTGGCCAATGACGCCAAAAAAAGGGCAAAACGCGACTGCCATTTAGCGTACATGACTGAGCGCTCCCGAATTGAGTCGACCGGCCGATTGGTTTGACAGACGTCCTACCAATTTTAGCATGCCACAAAGCCGTATCGATCGACAAGGGGCGGGAATCGCGGGGTGCGCACGTCGCCATGCCGTCCTCCGCCGGACAACAAGGCGGGAGTTGAAGGTCGCTAACGCTTGTCGTCGAGTGCAATCTTCGTCAGTTCACCCGTTGCAGCCCTGGCGAACACATGCTTAGCATCTATAGATATCAATGGATTTTCCGCGGCGAGGCCCTCGGCCACGGCGACTGGCGCCTTCGCCATCCGAACGAGTTGGGGCTCTCCCGTCTTGAGGTTTTGATCGAGCCCGGCGATGTGGAGTCGCCACGACTTTGTTGGAGGCGTGTGGGTCATGTAGATCAGGGTGCGCTTGCCTTCGGCATCCGCTGCGATGCTTGGGAACCTTTCGGCAACCGGTTGAATCTCCGAGCAAACATTGCCCGCAAAGGTCAAAGGGCCCGCAGCTTCGATTTCATCAAACTGGTCGTTCATTCTGAGCCACCAGAGCTTGTGCGGCTCTTGCGTGCGCTTGCTACCGAGTGCGCTCTTGGATACTCAGCGAAACGAACAGATAATTTCGGAGGCTCAGATCGGGCGACGACAGCGGATCGGTCATATTGACATGGCCCGTGCCGGGTAGCTGGCAATTCCAGCGTACAGGTCGGGCCGATCGGGTAGAAATCAACCCGTCATTTTCCTCCGACTGGAGGCTCCTGTGCGCATCGGCTTGAGAATCCTCTGCCAGATTGCAACGGTAAAGCTGTCCGCTGCCGGAGGGAAACAAGATTTCACCCGGACGGCCCGGGAGCAAGCAAGGCCGGCCCGTGGGAACGACGTCCAGGGGGATGCGGCTCACAACCGTGGCGTCCGGCAGCCGGAATAGGCCCAGACCGCTAAAGGGTTGATCGCAAGGGCGGTTATTATGACAGGACCAGCGTCCCACGACCTCGAGGTTGCCGTTTTTGTCGCGCCAGGGTGAGACCGTGAGCAGCGCCCAGACCTCGTCGGACGGCAATCTTATTGGCTCGCTCTTGCCAGTGACTCGGTCGACTAGATGGACTCGTTCCTCGCCAATCGACTCAGGCTTGCCGATTGTAATGACTTCGTGGAGTGAATGTTCCGGCAGGAAGTAATCGACCGTCGATCGGGAAGGCGTCCAAACACCCAACGCGCCCATGCCCAACGCAACAACGGTCCAGCCGATCGCCAGAAACCCTATCGATCGGATCAAGTTCATCAGATTCATTTGAGATTCCTCCCTAAACTCCAAGGCAAACATCAGATGAAAATCTTTGGTCCGCGAGTTTACCGGTCCGGGGCGAACGAATCGCCGACAATCGGCATGCGCGGAAAACCCTCGCCGCCGGCCGGCCGGACCAGGGAAACGTTGAGCCGGGTATCGAAACTCATGTCTTATGACGGGTTTCGACAGGCTCGACTACTACGGCCGGCGAGTGCGGACGCCAGCCACTCCCGCGAGAGGAGGGACGGGAGACTTTTCATTCGGGGCGATTGCATGTCCTATGAAGACACCCACTTGAGCGGCGGGAGCGCCCATCCGAGGGCCATTGCAAAAAACCAGCAAAATCGATCGCAACGCTTGGTCGCGCCGAGGAATTCGTTCATGGTCGGCCGCCTAGTCGCAAATCCCGGGCCAGATGAACAAATCGGCGTTTTTTCCGCGTTGGAATGGCGCCGGTTTGAGAACTAGACGAATGTCACAACACGAATTATATGGCCAGGTTAGCTTGCCAGTCTGTCGTCCGGTAAGGAATCGTGTGAGAATTGGATGCATGGTCGATTGAGGAGCAGCTACGTGGTCGTTGCTAAGGCAAGTTGCTGAGAAATCCGACAGGAGGACCTGAGCAACGACCCCGGTGACTCGGTCCTCCCATGAGCCTCGGCCCCGCCGGTTATTTGGCAGGACGTAACGTGTGAGTTGGCGATAAAGGTTGTGCGGAACAGGGAGGTAACGATGTTGGGCCGCGGTGCTCACGCTTGAATCAAGGCTCGCCGCCGCCCTAGAATATGCGTTAGACTTCACCGTGGTTGGTTCGGTACGCAAGGGGGCTAGCGCCTCCGGTCCTCCCGCTTGTGGGGCAAGGCCCCGTTTCCTTCACGCAACTAACACCGACAAACAGGTCGACGCATCGCATGTCTACGGGCGATCGGATTACGCAGCTTCTCGACGAATTTCGACATTCACGCGACATCATGGCTTCCGAGATCAGTAAGGTGATCATCGGTCAGCATGACGTGATCGAGCTGATCCTGGCGGCAATCTTTACTCGGGGCCATGTGTTGCTGGTCGGCGTGCCCGGGCTGGCCAAGACCTTGATGGTCAGTTCGATCGCCAGGATTCTTGACGTCGGCTTTAAACGAATCCAGTTCACGCCCGACCTGATGCCGACGGACATCACGGGGACCAACGTCCTGGAGGAGCCTGAAGCGGGCCGGCGCACGTTTCGATTCGTGCGCGGGACCCATCTTCTCGAACATCATCCTGGCGGACGAAATCAATCGAACTCCGCCCAAGACACAGGCCGCGCTGCTGCAAGCGATGCAGGAGCGCGAGGTCACCGTCGGTCAGGAGACGATGCACCTGCCCGAACCTTTCTTCGTGATCGCCACGCAGAACCCGATCGAGCAGGAAGGGACGTATCCGCTGCCCGAAGCCCAACTCGACCGTTTCATGTTCGATATCCGAGTCGGCTATCCCACACTGGAAGAAGAGAAGAAAATCCTGCTGGCGACCACCAAGGGTGAAGTGCCCGATCTCAAGAAAGTGCTGTCCGGCAAGGCGATCGTTAACTTGCAAAAGCTGGTCACGTCTGTTCCTGTCTCCGAGTATACGGTCGATTACGTGACCCGGCTGGTCCGAGCGACCCGGCCGGCCGACGAAAAATGCCCGCAATTCATCAAGGACCTGGTCGATTACGGCGCGGGGCCGCGAGCCGGCCAGAATTTGATCCTGGCAGGCAAGGCCATGGCCGCGATGGACGGCCGCTTCAGTGTTTCGCTCGACGACATCCGGAAAGTGGCCGTTCCCGTACTGAGGCACCGGATCAGCACCAACTTTCAAGCGCAGGCCGAAGGGCAGTCAACCGAATCCTTGGTCCAGCGGCTGGTCAGTGAAACCCGAGAACCCGATACGCCCAAATACGAGCGTAAATGAATTCGAGCCCACCCGCGAGGCTCGGCTCGTCCTTCCCTGATACGGACGGTTCCTGGATTGTCGACGGCGCCGAACATTCGCCGCGTTGAATTCGTTCAGAGTTAGGTGGAGGAGGGTTGTTGTGGCGGCGAGTGCCGAAAAATACCTGAAGCCCGAGGTGATCCGACAGGTTGCGCGGCTGGACTTGCGCGCCAAGTTTATCGTCGAGGGCTTTATCGCGGGTCTCCATGCCAGTCCGTTTCAAGGCTTTTCGGTCGAGTTTTCGGAGCACCGAAAGTATTCGCCGGGCGACAACATCTCGGACATCGATTGGAACGTCTTCGCCAAGACCGACCGGTTTTATGTCAAGAAGTTTCAGGCCGAGACCAACTTGACGGGCTACCTGGTCATGGATCTCAGCGGCTCGATGGGCTACACTTACAGGCAGGAATTAACCAAGTTCGAGTACAGTATTAGCCTGGCGGCCGCCCTTTGTTACTTGATGATCCACCAACAGGACCCGGTGGGCCTGATCGCATTCGACCAGAAGGTTCGCCAGAGCCTGGCGCCGGGCAGCAAACGGTCTCAGCTTGGCAACATCTTATCGCTGCTGGCCAAGTTGAAGCCGACTGGAACCACGGATATCGAGGCGAGTCTGAACCAGGTTGCCAGTATGATCCGGCACCGCAGTCTCGTGATGCTCTTCAGTGACCTGTTGGGCGATCCCGACACGATTCTCAAAGCCATTCATCGACTCCGATTCTCGGGCAACGACCTGATCATTTTTCACATTCTCGACGAGGCGGAGGAGAAGTTCCCATTCGAAGGAATGCTCCGGCTCGAGGACAACGAGACCAACGAGATGATCGAGGTCGATGCCGAGGCGATCAAGGCCGACTATCTCGATGAGGTGGCCAAGTTCCGCTCATCCTATAAAAACGAATGCGTTCGCGCTCGCGTAGATTACGTGCCACTTCACACAGGGATGCCGTTTGATAAAGCACTGATGAGCTATCTACTCACGCGGCAAGCCCGGAATTGATGGAGTAATCACTGGCGATGGACATGTCGTTGATGCATGCGGGTTTGGCTGGGGGCGCCGCGCTGGCGGCGCTCCCCGTCATTCTGCACTTGTTCATGCGGCAGACGCCCAAGCACGTCATCTTTCCCGCATTGCGACTGATTCGCGAGCGTCAAAAACAAGTCGAAAAAGCGCATGCGGATCAAGAACTGGCTGCTGCTCCTGGCGCGGATGGCGATCCTCGCCTTGATGGCGCTGGCCTGGCGCGACCTCGCGTATACACCGAAGATGCCGCTCGGTGATGATTCCGTGCCCACCGCTCTCGGCCTGGTCTTCGACACCAGCCTGTCGATGGAGTACAAGGACAAGGACAAGACGCGGCTCGACGAGGCCAAGGAGCGGGCCGAGGAGATCGTCGACAAGCTTCCCGATTCGAGCCTGGTCTTCGTCGTGGACTCCGCGCTGCCGGGCGTGACCGGTCGGACTTGCCGCCCTCCGCGGCGCTGAAGATGATCCAGCGAGCTCAAGACCCACCCGGTCAATCGCCCGCTCAACTCGGCGATGGGCCAGGTCTACGCCGCCGTCGCCGAATGCGATCGGCCCGTTCATGTCGTCTACGTCCTGACCGACCTGTCCCGTTCGTCCTGGTCTCCCGACTTACCCGCCGAGGGGCTCGACCAGGTCGCCAAGTCCAAGTCGCGCAAGAGCGGAAAGATCGTCACGTTCATTCTGCGACTGACTCCGGAAAACATTCAGAATGTGGCCGTCGATTCGGCCGAGCCTCCCTCGAGCGAGGTCGCACAGGGAGAAGCCATCGAGGTTCGCGCCCGGATTAAATCCCACGCCGCCATTCCGACGACCCGGATGGTCGAGTTCAAGCTCGACGGCGTCAAGAAAGGGGAGAAACCTGTACGAGCTTCGATGCCAATGGCGAGCAGGAAGTGATCTTCGTCACGCCCTCGCGACTCAAGGAAGGCGTGGTGCATCGCGGTGAGATCCGGCTGAGCGGCACTCCAGATCCTTTGGAAATCGACGACAAACGGTTCTTCACCTTCAAGGTTCGTCCTCCGCTCAAGGTACTCCTCCTGTCGGACCGTAAACTTGACGCCGAGTTTGTCGCGGACGCACTCGAACCCGAGTCCTCGTCCGCGCCCAGCTCGTTCGTGGTCGAGAGAGGTTTCGCCTCTGAGTTCTCCACGCGATACAAGAACCGGCTCGAGACCTATTCCTGCGTGTTCCTGCTCAACGTCAAGAACTCGACGAAGCCGAGTGGGGAGCGCTCAACGGCTATGTCCGTCAAGGGGGCGGCCTTGTGGTCGGGCTAGGGCACGACTGTCTACCCGAGAACTACAATAACTCGATCGCCAGCCAGTTCTTGCCGGCGCAGCTCGAGGATCGTCCCAAGAACCTACGAGTCGATATGACCTTTGGCAAGGTCGTCGATATCACACACCCTCTGTTTGTGCGGTACGGCAAGGCATTTGACAGCCTGCTCACCCAGGTGCCTGTCTATAACTACTGGCCCGTCAAAGCCGACGGAGTGGATGGAACCCGCACGCTCGTGAGCTTCGCGGACGGAGCGCCCGCGCTGCTGGAACGATCCTTCAAGGGAGCCAAGACCGGTCGTGTCCTGCTCTGGACCACGCCGCTCGCGAGGCGGCCGGGCACACTAAACGCCGGTCGCCGCGATCCTGACATCTGGAACGAGTTTCCGGTGGAGAGCTGGTCGTTCCTGGTTCTGACGAACCTGACCGTCCCCTACATGGCGGGTACGGCGAACGAGAAGCTCGACTTCGAGGCTGGCGACGACGTACTCCTCACCCTGGAGCCAAACTCCCACTACTCGAATTTCACCGTCACCGGCCCGGACGAAAAGACGACCGAGCGGCTGATTCCCTCCCCTAGTCGCGAGTTTCTCGAGATCGACTCACCTCAGGCCATTGGCCAGTGGACAATCAACGCCAAACGGGTCGATAACAGCATGACAACGCTGGGATTCAGCCTGAATGCCGCCGCGATCTGAGAGCAAGTTCGCGCCGCTGGAGAAGAGCGACCTCGACGTGATCTTCGGCAAGGACGGCTATATCCTGGCGGAGAATGCCCAGTCGCAAAACCGTCAACACGAACTCGTCACCAAGGGGTACGAGATCTTTCCTTGGCTGATGTTCCTGATCCTCATGGTGGTGACCCTGGAGAATTTCCTCGCGAATACGTTCTACAAAGAAACGCCGAAAGCCAAAGTCAATAGTCCGTAGTCCGTAGTCAGATAGTTATTGAAAGCGGATCACGTGGTTGGTTTGGCGTCTTTGTATTCTCACTGACCACTGACCACTGACAACGGACCACGGACACCGACCACTGACAACGGACCACGGACCACTGACCACCGACCACTGACCACTGACAACGGACAACGGACCACTGACCACTGACAACGGACCACTGACGACCATCTCGAAAGCAACGGCGATATGTTCCAGGACATTAGCATCACGTTCAGTCCGATCGGCGCTTGGCCGTTCCTGGTCGGAGCGGCTTTGGCCGTGACCGCGCTGACGCTCTGGGCCTATGCGAAACGGCTGAGAGGAACCAGTGGCCGCTGGCGCTGGTTTGCTCTGTCGCTGCGCCTGCTCGCACTTTTGCTGTGTCTGATGGCGGCCCTCCGGCCCACGGTTTTGCTCAAGGAGAAGAAGCGGCAGCCGGCGTCGTTGGTGTTCATGATCGACTCGAGCACTAGCATGCTGATGGGTGACGAGGTTCGCGGCAAGACGCGCTGGCAGGTCGGCCAGGAGGCATTGGAGCAGGCACGGGAGTACGCCAAGGGCCTCGGGCCCGACCTGGACGTCAAGTTCTACCGGTTTGACGCGACCGTGAACGAACCTAAGGAGGGCGATCTGACGGCCGAGCCCAAGGGCCGTGAGACCGACCTGGGCTCGGCGATGCTCGAAGTTGAGAAGCGTCAGAAAGCGGTCAGCAAACGGATCGCCCGGATGGTGGTCCTCTCGGATTTCGCCTCGAATAACGGTGTCAACCCGCTTGGTGGCCGCCCGCCAGCTCAAAATGCAGGGGGTGCCGGTGGTGACCGTGGGCCTGGGCACCGAAAACGCCGGGGCGGCTTCCCGCGACATCAAATTTCGCGACATCGTCACCAACCCGTTCGTGTTCGTGAAGAATCAGCTAGACGTGCGTGGCACGCTGGTGGTGCGCGGGTTCGCCGGCCAGACGCTCGATGTCGAACTGTTCGCGGAGGGCCAATCGGCGGCCGTCGCCCACACCAAGGTGAAGGTTCCCGAAACCGGTGACGTCATACCGATCACCGGCGTTAAATATATCCCCCAGACGCCCGGCGAAAAACGGATCACGCTCAAGGTCGCTCAGCATGAAGGCGAGCTCGTGCTCTCGAATAATGAAATCAGCACGTTTGTGACTGTCGTGAGCGGCGGCTTGAATGTGCTCTACTTGCAAGGCTCGAACCCCTCGTGGGACTACAAGTACCTGATGAGGTCGATCGGCACATCGCCCGACGTCCAGGTGGACGGCATGGTGATCCGCCGTCCAGCCCAGCGAGACACGAGCGAGATTCCAGACACCGTCTTCGCGCCGGGTCGTTACAACGTCTATATCTTCGGTAACCTGTCCGCGGATTATCTGACGACGACCCAGCAGAACCTGGTAGTGGATGCCGTGATGAAAGGGGCGGGCTTCATGATGCTCGGTGGTCACTCGAGCTTCGGCTCCGGCGGCTGGGCGAACACCAAGCTCGTCGACATCCTGCCAATCGCGATCCATGGGGGTGACGATCAGCTCGAACCACCAGAAGGAATCAAATTCACTCCCAACGCAAAGGGGCTCGACAGCTACGTGCTGCAAGTTGGAGTCAACCGAACCGAGACCGCGAAGATCTGGGATTCGATGCCGCCGATCCTCGGTTCCAATCGCTTCGGCGAACCCAAGCTCGGCGCCAACATCCTGGCCACCACACCCGGTCCCAATCCGGAACCCCTGATGCTCGACATGGAGGTTGGCCACAATGGTCGTGTCATCGCTTATGGAGGCGATACCTGGGTCTGGGCTCGCGCAAACGAGGAGGAGGGCCGGCTGGCCCATCGTAAATTGTGGCGCCAGCTCATATTCTGGCTATCGCACAAGGAGAACGACGGTGACAACCAGGTCAAACTGAAAGTCGAGCCGCGACGAATCGGCGTCGGTGAGAAGATCGAATTGTCCGCGACGGCCCGCGACTCAAAAGGAGCCGCAATCCCCAACGTTCGTTATGAAACCAAGATCGCTCGCGACGGAGCGAACACGCCTCCGACACCCGTTGAGCTCCTTAGCCAGGGGGACGAGGCGAAGGGTTCGGTCTACGCCACGGAAAACCTGGCGCAACCCGGCGACTACACGGCCACGGTCGTCGCTCGCCGTGACGGCCAGGAGATCGGGCACGACACAGTGCGGTTCCTGGTTTACCAGGACGACCGTGAGCTGGAGAATCCCTCCGCCGACCTCGGCCTGGCCAAGGCGATCGCCGAGTTGACGGACGGCGAGCGAGTGACTCCCGAACGCTTGCTCACCCACCTAAAGGCATCGACCGTTCGGCGTACACCGAGTACGTCATTCCCGCGGAGTACAGACCCTGGGACAACTGGCCTTTCCTCTTGATCTTCACGGCCTTGCTGACGTTCGAATGGTGGCTTCGTAAGCGACATGGCTGGGTTTAACACGCCACGGCCAACGGCGCGGAAAATACGGAAAATCCAATCTTAGCCACGGATTCACACAGATCGAACACGGATAATTCAATTCGCATTAATTACGTATTTTATCTGTGTTCAATCCGTGTGAATCCGTGGCCGATTTTATTTTTCCGGGGTCTGGCACGGCGGAGAGCCTGATTGATGTCCGTGTTGATCGTCCTCGCCAGCCTGATCCTGTGTTTTTGATCCTGCAAGATTCGTTCGAGACGATGCTTTTGCCTCGTCGGATTACTCGACAAATTCGTTTCGCGCGTCTCTTCGTCCAGTTTTCCTGGAGACTCTGGGCCGCCTGGCGCGGCGCACGCGATCGGCCAAGCGGCGAAGCACGCTCCTCAGCCTGTACGGTCCGCTGTCGATCCTGGTCCTCATGAGCGTGTGGGCGTTGGGACTGATCTTCAGCTTCGCCCTGTTGCATTGGGCGCTCGACACGACGTTGCATACTCCGGGAGAGCCCGTCGGGTTCTCCGTCTATCTTTATATGAGCGGAGTCATCTTTTTTCACGCTCGGCTTTGGCGACGTCACGCCGGTCCACTCGCTGGGCCGTTTCCTGGCGGTATTCGAGGCGGGCATCGGCTTCGCGTTTCTCGCCGTGGTGATCAGTTACCTGCCGGTCCTGTACCAGGCGTTTTCTCATCGTGAGGTCACGATCTCTCTGCTGGATGCCCGAGCGGGCTCGCCGCCGACGGCCGGTCAACTGTTGATCCGGATCTCCCGTGACCGGAACTTTGCCTTGCTCGACCGCTTTCTTGAGGAGTGGGAGCGGTGGGCGGCCGAGGTCCTGGAAAGTCACGTCTCGTTCCCTGTTCTCAGTTACTACCGTTCGCAACACGACAACCAGTCGTGGCTCGCGGCGATCACCGCGATCCTGGACACGTCCGCCCTTGTGATCGCGGGACATTAAAGAAAGCTCACCTTACCAGGCGGAATTGACGTTCGCCATGGCCCGGCATGCGGTCGTGGACCTGGCGCAGGTCTATCATGTTCCCCCGATCCAGCCGGACCAGGACCGAATGCCGCCGGAACGAGTTGCGTCGGCTGACGCGACGAGCTCCGGACCGCGGGCATCGACGTGCGAGAAGGCGAGGCCGTCGATCGAAAACTGGCCGAGCTTCGCGAGATGTACGAGCCGTTCGTCAACGCGCTTTCGCGTTACTTCCTTCTGGCCGTTACCTCCAATTGCTGCCGGAGTCAGCCCCCGGTGGACAACTGGCAGACCAGTGCCTGGATGCGGCGAACCAAGGGGATCGGCAACCTGGTCCCGGCCGAGGTGGATGACGATCATCGGATTAAAGATTAAGACAGATAGATGAACACGATAAAACAGCTCTTTTTGTGATGTTAATTGCTAGCGCGAATCGCTTGAAGAACGAAGTCTCGTTCCAACGTGGGCGATCGTCGCGGTTGGCGATTCGTTCCAGGAGTTTGGCGACCAGAATGTTGAACTCGGCGGCGGCTTGCATATCGACTGGCTGATTCAGGTCATCCGACGGGGCATGGTAGCGCTCCGTCAGCCATTTCTTGACGATCTGTGCTTCCGGCGAGCCTTTGTCGTAGCCCACTTTCAACGCCAGCGACGGAATCCCGCGCCGGATGAAGCTGTACTGGTCGCTACGGATGAATCGATTGCGCTTGGGTTCGGGATCGGCTTGCGGCTCGATACCCATCGATTTCGCCACAGCCGCCGCGTCGCCGCCCAGGTCGGATTCGTCGATCCCGAAGACGGTCAGCGACTTGAACGGAAAGAGCGGCAAGAACATGTCGGTATTGATATCGGCCACAATCTTCTTGGGGTCGATCGTGGACGAATTGGCCAGGAACCGCGACCCGAGCAAACCTTTCTCCTCGCCGGTGACCGCGGCGAACAGAACCGATCGCCGCATCTTTGTGTTTGACTCCTTCAACTCGGCCGCGACTTCGAGCAAGGAGGCGACGCCGGAGGCATTGTCCATGGCTCCGTTGTAAATGGCGTCGTCCTTGATCGGCTTGCCGATGCCGAGATGATCGAGGTGGGCTGAGAACACAACGTATTCATCCTTGAGCCGGGGATCGTTCCCCGGCAGCACGGCCAGAACGTTCTGCGATTCGAGCTCGGCTCGTTTCACGGCGACCGTCGCTTTCAGTTTCGCCGGAATCGCGAAGTGAGGCAGAGGCGTGTTGGAATCGGCCGCGTCGAGAATCTGCTGGAAGGTGTGGCCCGACCCGGAAAGCCATTTGTCGGCGTGAGCCGGATTGATTGTGACGGCGATCTTCATTCCGTGGCTTTCATCGAGCGCCGGATCGGCCAAGCTCATCGACGGCATGAACCTCGCCAGGCTCGCTCGCTCCCAGGGAATATCCATGTTTTTGGGATTGGCGATACTGGCGGTGCCGATGGCCCCAAGCCGCTTCAGCAACGCGGCCCGTTCGTTGGAGGACTGCATGTGGCGCTGCCAGCGGTCCCGGGATGGAGGCAGGAGCACCTTGCAAGAACATCACGACTTTGCCCTGAACGTCCAGCCCCTTGAAGTCGTCGTGATTGGCCTCGGGAATCGACAATCCGTAGCCGGCGAACACCAGCTCGGCGTCAATCGCTGGAGACGGGTCGCCGCGCAAGCCGATGATCGCATCTTGCCCAAGAGTTAAGTGTTCCGTACTCGTCCCTCGGACCAGCGACAGGCCGGAATGGCCCTCGTCGAGTTCCTTCGACTGTAACTTGACTGTCTGGAAGTATCCGGCGCTGCTGGCGGGTTTGAGACCGGATCGCTCGAACTGCTCGGCAACATATGCGGCGGCTTTCCGGTGGCCTTCACTGCCGGTATTCCGGCCTTCCAGCTTGTCGTCGGCAAGGAACCGAACGTGCGACCACCATCGCTTGCCATCGGGCACACCATCGGCCCGCGCGGGGAATGGGATCAGCACCAAAGCGATAACCGTGACGACAAGGATGAGCCGGTGCTTCATTGTGATTCTCGTGAGTGACGTTGATTGTCGCCGCCAATTCGAGCCCGACAGCTCGAATGATCTCTGGAAACAGTCGAGTTCATTCCAGTCAATTGCTCGAACCGATGCAATCGAGAACTCTCCGCAACGACTGTTGTGTTGTTGTCGTCGTCGTCTTCCCTATTGCTTCCCTGCGGCGGTCCCTTTATATTCTATATAGCAACTGTCATTTCCATCCCAGCACCCTCTGGGAACGCCGCGGCGATCGCGTGCGTTCGTTCGGACAAAGGCTCGTGGACCAGATCTTACGGTTGATGAGAGCGACGTTCTTCGGCGACAAGCATGCCGAGGCCCCGGCCGATGGTGTTAGGGGTTCGGGCGGGCGGGTCCTGTCCGCTGTGCAGTTGCGCTCTCGCACGCAGCATCTGTTCCGATTGGTCGCTCTGATCTGGGCACTCATCCTTGGGCATGCGTCGTTTGCGGGGACCGTTGTACCGCGGGAGGTGGCACCCGCTCCCCGAGGCCCCAACCCGGCCCCAACGGCCGACCGGGTCGTGCCCGACTCACCCGCACGCGCCGCACAGTCGGAGCACGGTTCCCGCCGACGTTCGCTCAAACGTCATCATGTGAGTTCCAAGATCGCTCTTTGGCACAACCCCGACTGTGACGACGAGACGTCACAAGACTCCGACGATGACGACGACACGTCGAACGACCTCAACGACAACGACGATGAGACCGATCTGCCGATCACTATTCTGGCTCCAGGATCCGGTTCGCTACCTGATCGCCGCTGGAAGCCGAATCCGCACCTGCCTGGACCGAAACTCCCTCTTCACCCTTCCCGACGCTACAACGCCTCCGTTGTTAGCCCTGCCTGGCCCTTCTCGCACGGACAGACCTTCCGGCTCGCTGCATGCGCGCGTTTCGCACGGAACCGTCTGCGTCGGCTCGGCGACCTCTCCTCGGCCGATGCTGTCGGTCTGTCCGACGTGAAGTGCCACCTCACACTGACGGCGTTCTTGCGCGCTCCAGCCGTGACTTGGAGCCTACACAACGATCGGGCTAATGCAGCCCCATAGCCAGTGACTCATGCCCGTTGAGGCGGACGTGCTGGACGTTGACGTTGCCCTCGGAGTTCGCTCTCTCAGCCAGCGCGGCCGTATCCGCGGTCTGGACTGCGGAGGCACTCATGCTGTGAATGCTCGCGCCGACGAGAACGTTGTTTGTTCCCATACGACCAAAACGAAGGCCAGTCCATCTCGAGTACTCAAAATGAATACCAACCGAGAAATACCAAGTGCCGTTCAACGACGATGACGAACTCATCGGCCCGCCCGAGCGCGCCGCTCTCGGGACCGCCGTCGTCGGCCGCGGCTGCGCCGGCCAAAATGGGTTTTGGGCAGAAAGTCATCGTCGCACTTCTCTTGACAGTGGTCATCGTCCCGCCCCTTGCGGGGTTTTACAGCTTCTTCAGCGGCGTCCCGCTCCATCTGCTCGCGGCCACCAAGAAGGAACAAGAAGAGACCTTCCGCAATCTTCCGCCCGATCCAGTGTCTCGCTGGTATCAGGCCAAGCTCACACGCTGGCGGTCCCCGATGAGGTCGCCACCGCCTTGGGAATTCGCAAGGGCCAGAGTGACTCGGTTGCGATCGCACAGGCGCCGACCATGATGCGGCCGCTCGTGCTCCCCGGCTCCACGCGGTTCGATCCCGCACGGCTCGACCGCATCCGCGCTCGATTCGCTCCCGCCAGAGTGGTCGAGTTGGCCCAAGTCCAGGATCGCTCCCCCAAGACCGGACGCACGGAGTACCGCGAGCTGAGGCCCGGTGACATCGTCTCCAAGGGCGATCTCCTGGGGGTTTTCTACAGTGTGGACGTGGGATCCCGGAAGAACGATCTCCTCGATGCCCTGGTGCAACTGGAGCTGGACCAGAAGATCCTCGACGAGGCCCAGAAACACAACGAAGCTGTTCCGCCGGTCTTTATGCTCACTTACGAACGCGCCGTGCAGGGAGACCGCAATGCCGTCAGTCGGGCCCTCAACAACCTCAAGCTGTGGGACATTCCCCAGGACGAGATCGACGCTCTTCAAATCGAAGCCGCCGAAGATCAGCTCGGACAAGAACGCGTGGCTGAAGACGCCGGAGGGCCGGTGGGTTAACCGCGAGAAACAAGCCAAGGGCGCCAAGGTTCTTCCTCACCAGGACACCGAGAATCCGTGGGGCAGGGTGACCTTGCGCGCGGACCTGGACGGCGTCGTCGTCGAATGCAACGTCCGCAAGGGCGAGATGGTGGTTGACAACACGGTCAACCTGTTTCAAATCGCCGACGTGAGCCGGTTGCAGGTCATCGCCAACTGCCCCGAGGATGCCTTGCCGACCTTGGAGTCCCTCGACCGCAGACGAGAGGAAGTGGACCGTGCAAACGGTTGGCAGCGCGGCAGCCACGGGACTTGCCGGAACGATCGACGAAATCGGCTACATGATCGACCCCAATCAGCACACGGCGGTCATCAAGGGGTATGTCGATAACCCCGGCAACCGGATCCGAGCGGGGCAATACGTTACCGCCACGGTGAACATCCCGCCGCCGGATGACGTGGTCGAAATCCCCGTGTATGCCCTGGAGGAGGACGGCAGGCAGAGCTTGGTGTTCGTGCAGCCCGATGCGGCCAGGCACGAATTCACGATGAGGCGAGTTCAGGTAACCAATCGTTTCGATCGCACGGTGTTCGTGCGGAACAAACCGATGCCCAAGGAAGAGCAATTGACGGCTCAGGATAAGGAAGAGGGCCTCTTGCCCATCGAAGCCCTCCGGCCCGGCGAGCGCGTCCTTCTCTCCGGGACGATGGAACTGAAAGCCGCGCTCTTGGACCTCGAGTCGCAACCGGCGAAGACGTCGAAAGCAGGGCAAGTGTTGACGCGAAAAGACTGATCCGAGATTCTATCGGAGGATTGCCATGATTCGCAAACTGATTGCGTGGGCGCTCGATAATCCGCTCGTCGTCATCCTGCTCGCCATGTTCCTCGCGGTGATCGGGGTCGCCTCCTTCGAAAACGTCAATGTCGAAGCCTACCCCGACCCGGCGCCGGCCATCGTCGAAGTGATCGCGCTGTTCCCCGGCGCATCCGCCGAGGAGGTCGAGCGGCAGGTCACCATCCCTCTGGAAGTCACTTTCGCCGGCATGCCCGGCCTGAAAAAAATCAACAGCAAGTCGCTGTTCGGCCTCAGCGACCTGAAGATGACCTGGCATTACGGGGACCAGTACTCGTACCAGGCGGGCCGGCAGGAAGTCATCAACCGCATGGCCACGATCAGCCAGCCGCTGCCGCCCAACGTCACCCCGGGCATTTCGCCCGGAATCCCCCACCGGCGAAATCTACCGCTATGTCCTGAAAGTTCCCAAGGATACCGGTCGGGCGCGAGATCTACACGCTCAACGACATCAAAGCGATGCAGGACTGGGTGCTGGAGCGCGAGTTCCGGACCGTGCAGCGGATCGTGGACGTCACCAGCTTCGGCGGCACGGTACGGCGCTACGAGGTTCAGCCCGACCCCGACCGCCTCCGCCGCTACGGCATCACTCTGGGTCAGCTCCAGGCGACGCTGGCCAACAGCAACGCCACGGTGGGTGGCGACTACCTCAACCAGGGACAGTGTTGCCATGACGGTGCGGAGCGTCGGCCTGTTCGGCGGCGGCGTGGACCCGGTGAACAAGGTGCTAGGGCTCAAGAGCCCGTCCGCCGCCGCCTTGATCCTCCGCGCCGAGGAGATGCGGCGGATCCGGGAAATCCGCGGCCTGGTCATCACCTCGGTCAACAACCTGCCGATCCGTGTCGAGGACGTGGTCGAGGGGGGACGGCTTCTGCACGGACAGTTGCCCGGCGAGAAAGGCGTGGTCGTCAGCAACCAGACGCGGCTCGGCCGCATCGGATACTGGAGGGCCGACCAGGAACGGCCATCGGGATCTCCCCTTTCCATCGCTCAAGTCGGTCACGACGAGGACGACAGGGTGACGTGCATCGTGCTCCTGCGCAAGGGCGAGGAGACGTTGCCCGCCTTAAAAGACGTCAAAGCCAAGGTCAAGCAGATGAACGATCCGGCCACCGGACGGATGTTGCCGGGCACGGAAATCGAGACCTATTACGACCGCACGGAATTGCTCGGCCTCACTACGGAGACCGTGACCGAGAACCTGATACTTGGGCGTGTTGCTCGTGGTGACGATCCTGTTCATGTTCGTGAACAACATCAAGACCGCGATCATTGTCGCGATCAACATTCCCCTGGCGTTGCTCTTCGCCTTCACGATGCTCTACGTGCGCGGCAAGTCGGCGAACCTGCTGTCGATCGGGGCGGTCGATTTCGGCATCATCGTCGATTCCACCGTGGTGGTGGTCGAAAACATCAACCGCAACCTGGCCTCACACAACTACCCCG
Source organism: uncultured Planctomycetota bacterium (assembly GCA_963779785.1). Taxonomy (GTDB): domain Bacteria; phylum Planctomycetota; class Planctomycetia; order Isosphaerales; family Isosphaeraceae; genus CAVRFS01. The sequence goes on along the minus strand of CAWAAW010000007.1, from coordinate 61,453 downwards.
ACCTGCCGATCAAGGACCGGATCAATCGCTTCGTGCAGGAGATCGACCACGCGCTGTTGTATTCCGTTCTGATCATGGTCTGTGCCTTCGTGCCGCTGTTTGCCATGACCGGCCCGGAGGGGCAGCTCTTCGGGCCCATGGCGCAGACTTACGCGTTCTCCCTGGCCGGCGCCCTGGTGCTAGCCCTGACGCTAACGCCGGTGCTGTGCATGCTCCTCTTCAAGAATTTCAAACCGGCACGGGAGAACTTTCTCGTCCGAACGTTGAAGCTCCGCTACTTGATGCAACTCCAGCTTTGCCTCAGGTTCCCCAAGACAACCTGCGTCGTGATGGCATTCTTGATCTGCGGCACGGCTTGCTTGATCCCGCAGCTTGGCCGTGAGTTCATGCCAGAGTTGGAGGAGGGGAACCTATGGCTCCGCGGCATCGGTCCGCTGCACATGAACCTCGAGCACCAGGTGGCGATCGCCAAGCAGGCGCGGGCCATCATGGCCAGCTACCCGGAGGTCGACTCGATCGTGACACAGAGTGGCCGGCCCGACGACGGCACGGACACGGAGGGTTACTACAGCGGCGAGTACTTCGTGCCACTGCGGCACCAGAACGACTGGCCCAAGCTGGTACCGGAGACCACCTGGCGGCGCTGGATCTGGGGCCCGATGCGCGCGCGGTCGAAACGAGAAATTGTCACCGCGATGAACGTCGACCTGGAGCGGCGCCTTCCGGGCATCACGTGGAACTTCTCGCAGAACATCCGCGACAATGTGATGGAGGCTTTGTCAGGCGTCAAGGGCGACAATTCGCTCAAGATCTTCGGCCCAGACCTCGACCAGTTGGAGCTGCTGGCCGCGAAGGCCAAGAACATCCTGCAAGGAGTCCAAGGCGTCGCCAATGTCGGCATCTTCCACGTCCGCGGGTCGTCGCACCTTCAGTTCCGCGTCGATCCGGAGAAGTGCGAGAAATGGGGCGTGATGACGGCCGACGTCAACAACGTCGTCAGCAGCGCCGTGGGCGCCAAAGCCATGTCCAGCATGGTCGAGGGGGAGAAGTTGTTCGACATCTCCACACGCTGGCCCAAGTGGCGGCGGGCCAGCGAGACGTCGATCCTGGACATCCCGGTGGATATCGTCAACAACCAGGTGGTCCTGGCTCAGGGATCGAGCTTCACGCCCAACGCCAGCGGGCATGCCTTGCCTCCCCCCGCAGTGGCCGGCAACCTGGCCGACACGTCCAACCCGATCAGCAACACCCCACGAATCCGGCTCGGTGACCTGGTCACCCCGGTGGGCGCGGACTACGGACCGGACCCGAGCGGACGGTTCAATCGCGCCGGCGCTTCGACCATCTATCGCGAGCAAGGCAAGCGCCTGATCGCCCTCAAGTTCAGCGTCCGCGGCCGCGACCTGGGCAGCGCCGTGGACGAGGCCAAGGCAAAACCAAGGACCTCTTCCAGATCCCCTATACTGGCAAAGTGGAGCGGCGAGTTCGAGCAGATGGAGGAAGCCAACGGCCGGCTCATGTGGATCATCCCCTTGTCACTGGCCTTGATCTTCATCCTCCTGTACCAGGCGTTCCGGTCGTTCCTCGACACGATCGTGATCTTCAGCAACGTCTTCGACGTTGCAGTCGGCGGCATCTGGTCCTTGTACCTGACCGGGACCAACTTCAGTGTCGCGGCGGCCGTCGGCTTCGTCTCACTGTTCGGAATCGCCATCATGGAGGGCCTGCTGCTAATCTCGTATTTCAACGCCCTGCGCATTCAGGGGCTGCCGTTGCACGAGGCGATCGTCCAGGGTTCCATGAAGCGGGTGAGGCCGGTGATGATCACCGCGATGACCGCCATCCTGGGCCTGCTGCCCGCGGCCCTGTCGACAAAGATCGGTGCTCAAACCGCCCAGCCGTTGGCCATCGTCGTGGTTGGCGGTATGACCGTGACGCTCTTCCTGGACCGCTACCTGATGCCGGTGCTGTACAGCTTTTATGGTCATCGCGAGCCGCCGGCAGGGGGCGGAGGAATGGCCCATTGATTAGATTTTTGAGCGACGGACTCGAACGCCGACGCAATACGGAAATCCTTCCATGGAAATCGCAAATGACGAATGACCGGTTCGCGATTCGGGCATGGTTCAAATTCCCTGGCAGCAACGTAATAGTTCGTTCTAGCGAGCGGGGGCCGTGAGCCCCCTGTTCTGCAGCCATGACTCTGGATTGCGTCATCAGGGGACTTACGCCCCCCCGCTCGCCGATGTAAACATAAGCTAAGGCGTGCGGCGATTCGTGTTCCGACCGTGCTTTGTCCATGCGGGCAGCCGATGCTCGTACCCAAGGCGGTTCGAGTTACGCTTGATAGCCGTGCCGACGCCGAGATGATCGCGGTGCGCCAAGAAAACTACAAACTCATTCTTTGAATCGAATTCTCCGCCAACAAGTGCCACCGCTTTTGGACGGCCCTCGCTCCGGTGATGCCGGTCTTGCAGCCTATAGGCAGTGAACGACTGATCATGCGACCAAAATCGACTGCTGTAATGTGAATCTTCGGCCGGCACGGAAGTTGAAATCGGCATTAACGCTGCAACCACCGCAACCAGAAGGGCATGCTTCGTGGTTCTAGTTGAAATTGCGTCGAATTGCAGCGATCAAATCGAGGCCGAAACTCGAAGTATAGTTAGAATCGGCACGGGCTATTGCCGCCCACCGCTCAAACTGGCGAAATCGATTAGAAAACCGAGTGTTCGCTAAGGAAATGGCTGGCGATCAATCCCGCGTTTCACGATGGTCCCGTCTGAGCCGGGTTTAGCAGCCAGCCGTTAATTCAGGCTCGAAACTCAGCGTGGGGTTACGTTTGTTCCAGTCTTGTCTTTGTTCCGTGTTGCATTCTTGAGGCGGTCCCAGTATCTTATATATTATCTGTGATTCTAGTCCGACTATCCTCTTGAAGCGCGACATTGATGGCGTGCTCTCGGGGCGAGTCTCGTTAGGTGGGTCCTGCGGCTTATGAGAACCACGTCCGCCAGCGACAACCTCCCCAGTTTTACCGCCATTGCCAGCAGCGAGGTGGTTGGAATGGCTTCGCTGCCGGCGCCGAAAACATCTGTTTCGAGCGGGCGGAGTTCGTGGTGCGATATCGTTGCGTCAATCCTCCTGCATTCGCCCACCTATACGCTTTGTGTTCTCCGACTGGTTGTGCTGATCTGGCGTTCTCTTTCTCGGGCAAACGTCTAGTGCCAGCGGCCTCGCCGTGCGCGATCTGTCACGGCCTTCCCGCGTGAATGGCGTGGCCGCGAAAGTCGACCAAGCCCAGTCCGATTCCCACACGTTAGTCGCTCAATCGGAGCACGAGTCCCGCCCGCGTTTGCTCAAACGGTGCGGAGCGCGATCCAAGATCGCACTCTGGAGGAATCCCGATTGCGACGATGAGACGTCAAATGACTCCGACGATGATGACGACACCTCAAACGACCTCACCGACGACGATGAGACCGACTTGCCGATCGTGTTTTGGCTCCGAGATCCGGTTCGATACCTGATCGTCATGGCAGCCGAATTCGCACCGTCCTGGACTGAAGCCTTCGCGGCACCTTTCCCAACCTATCGACAGCTCCGTTGCTGACCCCATTGGGGCTCACGTCGCACGAACGAACCATCCGGCTCATAGGCACGGGTGGCGGGTGCGGAACGTGATGCGCGGCATCGCGGACCTCCCCTCGGCCGACCTCGCTGGTCTGTGCAAATTGAACCGCTAGTTACCGACGAAGCACTCGCCGCTCGCTCCAGCCATCTGCGCGGTTTGGACTGAACAGGCGCTCGCTCCGTGAATGATCGTTCCGACGAGAACGTTGTTGGTTCCCAACGACCAATGCGAAGGCCAGTCCAATTCGAGAACTCAAAATGAATAGCCACCCAGAACACGTAGCAGCGATCAACCACGAAGACGAGGGCCAATCCATCATCACTGCACGCGACTCGGCACCGGCGGCGGCGGCGACTCCAGCACTCAAAATGCGTTTTGGGCAGAAAATCGTCATCGCGATGCTCTTGATTATTCTCGTCGTTCCGCCTTTCTTGGGGTACTTCAGCTACTTCAGTGGTGTCCCACTGCATTTGCTCGCGTCCACGCAAGAAGGAAGAAAAAGAGACCTTCCGTATCTCCCGCCCAAGCCAGTGTCTCGCTTGGTATCGGGCCGAGTTCACACGCTGGCGGTCCCCGATGAGGTCGCGTCCGCGCTTGGGAATTCGCAAGGGCCAGAGCGACTCGGTTGCGATCGCACACGCGCCAACCACGATGCGGCCGCTCGTGCTTCCCGGCTCCACGCGGTTCGATCCCGCACGGCTCGACCGCATCCGCGCTCGATTCGCTCCCGCCAGAGTGGTCGAGTTGGCCCAAGTCCAGGATCGGTCGCCCAAGACCGGATACACGGAATACCGCGAGCTGAGGCCGGGCGACATCGTCTCCAAGGGCGATCTCCTGGGGGTTTTCTACAGTGTGGACGTGGGATCCAGGAAGAACGATCTTCTCGATGCCCTGGTGCAACTGGAGCTGGACCAGAAGATTCTCGACGAGGCCCAGAAACACGACGAAGCTGTTCCGCCAGTCTTCATGCTCACTTACGAGCGCGCCGTGCAGGGAGACCGCAACGCGATCAACCGGGCCCTCAACAACCTCAAGTTGTGGGACATTCCCCAGGACGAGATCGACGCTCTTCACGCCGAAGCCAAGAAGATCAGCGCCGACAAGAACGCGTGGCTGAAGACCCCGGAGGGCCGGTGGGTGAACCGCGAGAAACAAGCCAAGGGCGCCAAGGTTCTACCTCAACAGGACACTGAGAATCCGTGGGGCAGGGTGACCTTGCGCGCGGACCTGGACGGCGTCGTCGTCGAATGCAACGTCCGCAAGGGCGAGATGGTGGTTGACAACACGGTCAACCTGTTTCAAATCGCCGACGTGAGCCGGCTGCAGGTCATCGCCAATTGCCCCGAGGACGCATTGCCGATCTTGGAGGCCCTCCACGGCAACGAGAAGCGGTGGACCGTGCAAACGGTGGGCACTGCGTCAGCCACGGGACTTGCCGGAACGATCGACGAAATCGGCTACATGATCGACCCCAATCAGCACACGGCGGTCATCAAGGGGTATGTCGATAACCCCGGCAAGCGGATCCGGGCGGGGCAATACGTCACCGCCACGGTGAACATCCCGCCGCCGGATGACGTGGTCGAGATTCCCACGGATGCCCTGGTGGAGGACGGCTTGCAGAGCTTGGTGTTCGTGCAGCCCGATGCGGCCAAGCACGACTTTACGATGCGGCGAGTTCAAGTGACGAATCGTTTCGAGCGCACGGTGTTCGTGCGGGACACGCCGATCCCCAAGGAACAGCAATTGACGGCCCAGGATAACGGAAGAGGGCCTCTTGCCCATCGAAGCCCTCCGGCCGGGCGAGCGCGTCCTTGCTCTCCGGGTCGGTGGAACTCAAAGCCGCCCTGCTGGACCTCGAGTCGCAGCCGGCGAAGAACCTCGAATCGCAACCCGCGAACAAGCTCGAAGCAAGCAAGGGTTAACACGAAAAGACATCGATCCTGGATTCTTCGGAAGGTTGCCATGGTTCGCAAACTGATCGCGTGGGCGCTCGATAATCCGCTCGTCGTCATCCTGCTCGCCTGCTTCTTCGCGGCGATCGGGGTCTCCTCGTTCCTGAACGTCAACGTCGAAGCCTACCCCGACCCGGCGCCGGCCATCGTCGAAGTGATCGCGCTGTTCCCCGGCGCATCGGCCGAGGAGGTCGAGCGGCAGGTCACCATCCCCCTGGAAGTCACGTTCTTCGGCATGCCCGGCCTGAAGAAAATCAACAGCAAGTCGCTGTTCGGCCTCAGCGACCTGAAGATGACCTGGCACTACGGCGACGAGTACACGTACCAGGCGGGCCGGCAGGAAGTCATCAACCGCATGGCCACGATCTGCCAGCCGCTGCCGCCGAACGTCACCCCGGCCATTTCGCCGGAATCGCCCACCGGCGAAATCTTCCGCTATGTCCTGAAAGTCCCCAAGGATGCCGGCGGGCGCGAGATCTACACGCTCAACGACATCAAGGCGATGCAGGACTGGGTGCTGGAGCGCGAGTTCCGGACGGTGCCGCGGATCGTGGACGTCACCAGCTTCGGCGGCACGGTGCGGCGCTACGAGGTTCAGCCCGACCCCGACCGCCTTCGCCGCTACGGCATCACTCTGGGTCAGCTCCAGGCGACGCTGGCCAACAGCAACGCCACGGTGGGCGGCGACTACCTCAACCAGGGCCAGGTTGCCATGACGGTGCGGAGCGTCGGCCTGTTCGGCGGCGGCGTGGACCCGGTGAACAAGGTGCTGGGGCTGAAGAGCCCGTCCGCCGCCGCCTTGATCCTCCGCGCGGAGGAGTTGCGGCGCATCCGGGAAATCCGCGGCCTGGTCATCACCTCGGTCAACAACCAGCCGATCCGTGTCGATGACGTGGTCGAGGGCGGACGGCTTTCGCCAGGACAGTTGCCCGGCGAGCAAGGCGTGGTCGTCAGCAACCAGACGCGGCTGGGCCGGATCGGCTATTGGAGAGCCGACCACGAGCGGCCCTCGGGTTCTCCCCTTTCGCATCGAACGACGTCGGTCACGACGAGGACGACAGGGTGACGTGCATCGTGCTCCTGCGCAAGGGCGAGGAGACGTTGCCCGCCCTCAAAGACGTCAAGGCCAAGGTCAAGCAGATGAACGATCCGGCCACCGGCCGGATGTTGCCCGGAACGGAGATCGAGACCTATTACGACCGCACGGACTTGCTCCACATCACCACCGAGACCGTGACCGAGAATCTCGTCACCGGCGTCGCGCTCGTCGTCGCGATCCTGTTCATGTTCGTGAACAACATCAAGACCGCGATCATCGTCGCCATCAACATTCCCCTGGCGTTGCTCTTCGCCTTCACGATGCTTTACGTGCGCGGCAAGTCGGCGAACCTGCTGTCGATCGGGGCGGTCGATTTCGGCATCATCGTCGATTCCTCCGTCGTCGTGGTCGAGAACATCTACCGCAACCTGGCTTCGCACAACTACCCCGACCTGCCCATCAAGGAGCGGATTCTTCGCTTCGTGCAGGAGATCGACCACGCGCTGTTGTATTCCGTTCTGATCATGGTCTGCGCCTTCGTGCCGCTGTTTGCCATGACCGGCCCGGAGGGGCAGCTCTTCGGGCCCATGGCGCAGACGTATGCGTTCTCCCTGGCCGGCGCCCTGGTGCTGGCCCTGACGCTGACGCCGGTGTTGTGCATGCTGCTCCTCAAGCATGTCAAGCCGGTCCAGGAGAACCGGCTGGCCCGCAATTTGAGGGTCCGCTACTTGAGGAACCTCCAGCTCTGCCTCGACGTATCCCAAGATCACCTGTGCACTGCTGGCGTTCCTGATCGGCGGCACCGCTTGCTTGATCCCGCAGCTTGGCCGTGAGTTCATGCCGGAGCTGGAAGAGGGGAACTTGTGGCTCCGCGGCATCGGTCCGCTCAACATGAACCTGGACCACCAGGTGGCGATCGCCAAGGAAGCGCGGGCCATCATGGCCAGCTACCCCGAGGTCGAGTCGATCGTGACACAGAGCGGCCGGCCCGACGACGGCACGGACACCGAGGGTTATTACAGCGGCGAGTACTTCGTGCCGCTGCGGCACCAGAAAGACTGGCCCAAGCTGATGCCGGAGACCGGCTGGCGGCGGTGGATCTGGGGCCCAAGCGCGCGCGGACCGAAACGAGAGCTCGTCGATGCGATGAACGCCGACCTGGAGCGATGCATTCCCGGCATCACGTGGAACTTTTCCCAGAACATCCGCGACAACGTGCTGGAGGCTTTGTCTGGGGTCAAGGGCGACAATTCCCTCAAGATCTTCGGCCCGGACATCGACCAGTTGGAGCTGCTGGCCGCCAAGGCCAAGAACATCCTGGATAGCGTCCAGGGCATCGCCAACGTGGGCATCTTCCACGTCCGCGGGTCGTCGCACCTGGAGTTCCGCGTCGATCCGGAGAAGTGCCAGAAATGGGGCGTGACGACGGCCGACGTCAACAACGTCGTCAGCAGCGCCGTGGGCGCCAAGGCCATGTCCAGCATGGTCGAGGGCGAGAAGCTGTTCGACATCTCCATACGCTGGCCCAAGTGGCGGCGGAGCAGCGAGACGTCGATCCTGGACATCCCGGTGGACATCATCAACAACCAGGTGGTCCTGGCTCAGGGCTCGGGCTTCACGCCCAACGCGAGCGGGCATGCCTTGCCTCCGCCCGCGGTGGCCGGCAGCCTGGCCGACACGTCCAACCCGATCAGCAGCACCCCGCGAATCCGGCTCGGCGACCTGGTCACGCCGGTGGGCGCGGACATGGCGCCGGACCCCAGCGGCCAGTTCAATCGCGCCGGCGCCTCGACCATCTACCGCGAGAACGGCAAGCGCATGATCGCCCTCAAGTTCAGCGTCCGCGGCCGCGACCTGGGCAGCACCGTGGACGAGGCCAAGACGAAAACCAAGGACCTCTTCCAGATCCCCTACCGGGCGGTCTGGAGTGGCGAGTTCGAGCAGATGGAGGAAGCCAACGGCCGGCTCATGTGGATCATTCCCTTGTCGCTCGCCTTGATCTTCATCCTCCTGTACCAGGCGTTCCGCTCGATCCTGGACACGATCGTGATCTTCAGCAACGTCTTCGACGTGGCGGTGGGCGGCATCTGGGCCTTGTACCTGACCGGGACCAACTTCAGTATCTCGGCGGCCGTCGGCTTCGTCTCGCTCTTCGGAATCGCCATCATGGACGGCCTGCTGCTGATCTCGTATTTCAACGCCCTTCGCGCCCAGGGTCTGCCGCTCACGGAAGCGATCATGCAGGGTGCCGGCAAGCGGGTGCGGCCGGTGATGATGACCGCGCTGACGGCCATCCTGGGTCTCTTGCCCGCGGCCGTATCGACGAAGATCGGCGGCCAAACGGCGCAGCCGCTGGCCATCGTCGTGGTCGGCGGTATGTCGGCCACGCTCTTCCTGACGCGCTATCTGATGCCGGTGCTTTACAGCTTCTACGGTCACCGCGAGCCGCCGGCAGGGAGCGGGAGTATGGCCCATTAATCGGTGGGGCTCTCGGTTGCGCAGTCCCAGTCTCGCGGCCAATGACTGGCCGTACCGAAAGGACCGTACCATGCCCAGCATCCAGACAATCCTGCATCCGACCGATTTCTCGGAAAACTCCCGGTATGCGTTTGAGACGGCCTGCGCTCTGGCCCGGGACTACCATGCGACGTTGCTCGTTCTCCATGTCACGATGCCCTCCGTGTCCCCGCTGATCGAAGCGCCGCCGCCCGATCCGCTGCGGTCCGCCGAATCCCAGCGATCCCAGATGCATCTGCCCTGGCCCCAACCGTCGGACCCCCAGATTCGCGTGGAGCATCGGTTGGCCGAAGGCGACCCCGCCGAAGAGATTCTTGCGTTTGGCCGAGGCGCAGACGTTGCGACCTCATCGTGATGGGCACTCACGGCAAGACCGGGCTGGGACGGCTCTTGACCGGCAGCGTGGCGGAAGAGGTTTTGCGAAAGGCGGTCTGCCCGGTGATGGTCGTCAAGGACTCCGCTCCGGCCGACGCCGGCTGCCCAGACGGAAGCGACCGCGAATCCGGGCGACCCGGTCGACGTGCGGCCCCTGGGGACCGCGCTGGCGTCCGCTCATACGCGGACGTTGATTCGCACCACCGCGGTGGAAGTCGTTCGACTGATCGTCCGGGCGGGCCAGGAAATCCCCCAGCACAGCGAGCAAGGGGAAATCATCGTGCACTGCCTGGAGGGCCGGGTGGCCTTCACCGCGCTCGGCAAGACGCAGATGCTCGAAGCCGGAAAGCTCCTGGATTTGCCTGCCGGCGAGCCCCACGCGCTCAAAGGGATCGAGGATGCTTCGCTTCTGTTGACAATCGTCTTCCCGAGACAGTGACGAGCGAGTAACTCCATCCGCGGCATCAACGGGTCTTCGATCATGCTCGAAAAGATCATCAGCGGCGGCCAGACCGGCGCGGACCAGGCCGGGTGGCGGGCCGCCCAGGCGTTCGGCGTCCCGACCGGCGGTTGGATGCCCAAAGGATTTCTGACCGAAGACGGGCCCCATCCCGAGTTCGCCGAATCCTACAGTGCCGCGGAGATGCCGACGGACAGCGCTGCCGCTCGGACCGAGCAGAACGTCCAGGACTCCGACGCGACCCTTTGGTTCGGCGAAACGACGACCTCGGCCGCCCAGGCGACGGTCGAGGCGTGTCATCGAGTTCGACAAACCATGCATGCCGGTCTACCCGGGCGCATCGTTCGAGCCGTCGCATGTCGCGACGTGGATCCGGGAAAACCAGATCAAAACGCTGAACGTGGCCGGCAACAGCGAAGGAGAGGAGCCCGGGATCGGGGATCGGGTGGAACGGTTCCTCGGCCAGGTCCTGCAACAACTCGGGCACCAACGAGCCTGATCCCCGGTGCAGTCGCTAGCGCTCGCGGCAGCACCCCGGACTGGGCGGTTGAAAAGTGGGTTTTCGGTGCGCCGTTTCACCCCTATTTCAGTGCGCTTTTTCCCTCCCTTTCGGACGGGAGGCAATAGCGTTCTGCCCGCGTTTAGCTTTGGCCGGTGATCCATCCGTCGCTGATGGTGTGGGGCGGCTTCCTAACCCGCCTCAATGAGCCGACGGGAACCCGCGGGTTAGGAAATCCGCTCCACAGGTTCTTGCTATCCGTGACCACCGACTAGAACTCTAACCAAATCTCATGCCAATTCCCTCGCGCAAATTTCGTGCCGAACACGATTGGTATGGGTCGATAGCCAGGGGCGGATGCAGCCGCCCCTGGCTATTGGTCGAACGGCTCTTCCGCGGCCAAACCCATTCCCTCCTGTTGACAAACCGGCAAGTGATTTCCCGACTTTTCCCAAGGCAAATTAACTGAAATCCAGGCATGGTTCACAAACGGCTGTTTTCGGCTACCACTCCGGATCTAAGCGCACCCGATTATGCCCGCGTTTTCGCTTATACCAGGTGTCCGTAAGCGGACACCCGAGAAATCGGCCACGTCATTTAAGTCAATAGGGAAGCTAAGGTTCCGATCGATTCCGTCGCTGAATGGGGCGGTAGACTTAACAAAATAGGAAGTCTGCGTATAATGAATAGGTAAGAAAACAAGAGTCTGCGCGCTTCTCTTTTCGGCCGACGGACTAGCGGCCGCCTGCTCACCAGAATCAAATCGGCTTTCAAGCCAGGCGAACCTCCGAAGGTTGGTTCTGACTTCCGGGCCGGGCGAATCGATTAGCACAATCCTCAAATCACTTGCTTTGTGCGATTTGTCGCCCTTCGGGGCATGCCGGCCTGTTCCGGCCCCCGGGCCTGGGAACCGCCAAGTGGGGCAAAACGGAGAACGCCTTGGAATCTTGCCATCGCGTTCCCGTCGATGCTCTTCCTGGAAGAACTCTCCCCCGAAAGCCAAAAACCCAGGGTCGCCATCCTGATCGCTGGCGGAGCACCATCTCCAGGTGGCCCGGCTTTTCCAGGCGGCGGTCTGCCGCAGCCTCTTCCGGTGGATGATCAGATTGAACTTAGATTCACACCGATCCGCCCAGAGCGATTCTCAATGAGGATCCGCGCAAAAAGTCGCGGGCGAGATGGCACAAAGCCTCGAAAAATTTTAACTGCCAACCACTGCCAACCACTGCCACTTTCTGCACGCTTGCGGGAGCACTCACTCAAGAGGCTCAAATCCCAGCATGGCCTGGCTTTGCGATTGTGCAAGCCGCGTCCGCTGCCGTGTACCAGTGGAAATGGCTGAACAAGCCAGACGCGGCACCGTTTTGCCAGCGCGGAACCGGGAGGAACATGGTTATCGCGCATATGTGGCACGGCAGAAGAGGAGGGTACGGTTCGGGTTGGCTGAACTGTACCCTCCTCTTGAACCATGCCGAAATCGGCATGGTTCAAATTCTGTGGCAGAAAGGTAACAGATCGCTCCAGCGAGCGGGGGACGTGAGCACCCTGATTTGTAGGCATGACGCTGGGTTGCATCATCAGGGGGCTCACGCTCCACGCTCGCCAGTGTGACCACACGCTGAATCACGCCGAGCCACCCGCGGTTTTATTCGCGCGGCCCGCGGTGGTGTTGTACAAGGCTATATAGCCTGCCGCGCAAGCGAGGGGGGCACTCGCCGAACGGCATGGTCAGGCGGACCTAACTCTCATCTCGCTGGCGCGTCTGGCTCGTGTTAGGACGGTTCAGTCTGAGCTGTATGCAACGGTTAAGTAAACCTCTTAGCTCACCCTCGCCGTCATATCCGCACCATTGCCGCGAGAATCAGCCAGATTTCCTCAAGAATCCAGCCCGAATTGTCGATCGCGGTGAGTGTAGGCACGACGGCAAGGAGGCAAAACGAATGGGACGAAAAACGACAGAACAGCGACAAGGCAGTGTGTCAGACAAGAACGGTGATTCGCCGGTCAGTCCGACACTGTCAAGGTCACTCTCCATCTCACCGTCGAGACCGCTCAGCGGCTCGGCGTCGAGTCCGCCATGAGGCGGATCTCTCAGTCGGCCATCGCCGAGGAAGTTCTTGGGGCTTACCTCAGCCGCTGGCAGCTCCCCGCCGTGGCGGACGCGAATCGGCTCGAAGCAGGCTGAGCGGATGGTTGCATTGCCCAGTGCTGATCCGCTTCGGGGTTTTCCCGATCGAGGATGGATCGGGTGTCTCGCAGCCAGGCCATTCTAGCTGGCCGGTCGACACCATGTCTCAGATTTCGAAAGCAACTCACAGTCGCTCGCCGCGGACTTCCCGGGCAAGCACACGCGAGGCCGAGGTTCGATCCCGACCGGCCGAGTGGCCATCAGTGACCTGGCTGCATCACTTTTCGCGGCCTCGGGGTATGGAGACCCTGCCATGTCTAAATGCTGGCTAGCGATGGTCTGCGTCCTGATGCTAGTGAGCGGCTGTCGAACACCGCCCCTAGAGTCGATTGACCAGACCGTGGCCGACCTCGCCGCCCATCCGTTCGACGTGGCCCCGGCGCCGGCTTCGAAACCTGTCGACGCCACGCCGCCCACGGGAGGTGCGGCCGGCGGACGGCAAGGCCCGCCGGATGCGCCAAGGCAGGCCGCCGGCCGGGACGCCGAGCACCGCTGGGCCGGACTCTCGGCCGCCGTCCGACAACGTCATCCCGGCCTCTTCTCCCAGGTCCAGGAACCCGCTCCTGGCCAGGTCAAGGCACCGCCGCTGAGGCTCGATCATCAAGATTCCCGAGGCGGTTCCGGGGTCGGAGGCGCCGCTGGTCACACTTCCCCCTCGGAGACCCAGCGCGGCCAGAAGCGATCAATCGGCTCTTCCCGAAGCTGCCCCCGCTGCCCGAAGAGCCGGTGCCGCTGCCCGGCCCCAACGGCCGCCCGTATACGCTGGCGGACCTCCACCGGATCGCGGCCGCCAACAATCCGGAATCCGCCAGGCGGCCTCCGATATCGAAGCGGCCAGGGGATACTGAAACAGTCCGTCACTTATCCCAACCCGACGATCGGTTTCGAGTCGGGCCCGAACAACAACAACACGGCCACCGGCACCAAGGGTTTTTCATCGATCAAGTGATCAAGACGGGCGGCAAGCTGACCCTCGCGGGGGCTGCGGCGCAGATGGACGTATATCAACGCGGAGCTGGCTTTGAAGCGGGCTCGCAGCAATCTGACCACCACGATCCGTGGATTACTACAATCTCCTGGTCGCCCGTGAAACGGTCCGCGTCAACAAAGCCCTGGCCCACTTCACCGACGAGATTTTCCGGCTGCAAGCCGACCTGCTGGCGGGCGGGTTCGCCGGCAGCCACGAGCCGGCGGCGCTGCGGTCCCAGGCCTTCCTGATCCGCCTCGCCTACAAGCAGGCCATCGCCAACTACATGTATGCCTGGAAGCAGCTTGTCGCGGACATGGGCGTGAGGCAATTCCGCTGAGCGCAGTCGAAGGACAAGTCGATCGGCTCATCCCGAACTATGATTACGATGCGGTCCTCGCCCACGTCCTCCGCAATCACACCGACGTCTTCACCGCCCGCAACATCATGCAAGCGGCCCGCTACGGCCTCAAGCTGGCCAAAGTCATCCCCGTGCCCGACGTCGAGGTACGGGGCGACCTCTGGAAAGAGCAAACCATCATTCCTATGCAGAACTTCACCGCCGTGCTGTCGGCATCCCATTTCCGATCTGGGACCAGAACCAGGGCAACATCCTGGCCGCCGCCGCCGCTCTGGTTCGAGCCGGTGAAGGACCGCACCAGGTCGAGGTCGCCCTGACCTCGGGACTGGCCGCGGCTTATGCAACTTACAAGCCAACCTGGCCGCAGTGGAGTATTACCGCCGGAACATCCTGCCCGATCAGGTTCGCTATTACCGGGGCGTCTATGAACGGCGGCGATCGATCCCTGGCCTTCGGCGACCTGGTGGCGGCCCAGCAGACTCCTCGTCGCCGATGTCACCGCCTACCTGGGAATCCTGGGGTCGCTCTGGACATCGGTCGTGACCTTTGCCGACTTTATCCAGACGGACGATCTATTATCAACTGGGCAAGCCGCTGGAACTGCCGAAACTGCCCGACCTCGACTTGCACGACTGGCCCTGTCCTCACCCGCCAATCCGGCGAGCAGGCGAAGATGGCTCACCCCGGTCCAGCGCGGGCGACAACCGCTCCCACCGACTGCACCGACGCGGCCAGCGTCCTCAACCATCACAAGGTGACCAGCGAAGTTATTATTGACTCCGCTACGGCGTCAGAACGATAGTCACCAGCTCGCCCGGCCGGCGGATCGACAAGCCGGCGGCGACCTTGGCCTCCGCGGCCATGACGCAGTCCTCGAATCAGCGCCCGCCGGGCCGTGACCCCGACCAGTGACCTTCCGGCCTCCCAAGCCCCTAAATGGCGCTTCGACTTCCGTGAAGGCCCCGCGGGAACAGTTCGCGAAACTCCTCGGAGTTGTCGAACCGTCCTTCGGCGATCCGACCTCCGCGGCGGCTCCGTCGGTTGCACAACCGTCCGGACCAATCACGCCGGACCCATCGCGGCTCTCTGGCGCGGCAAGCTCAGAAGGGGGTTCAAAATGAACAAGGTAACACATCTGCTTATGGCCGGCGCCGTTGCTTTAGGCTCTGCGACGTGGGCCTTGCGCAAGAGACGCCCCCGA
Source organism: uncultured Planctomycetota bacterium (assembly GCA_963779785.1). Classification (GTDB taxonomy): domain Bacteria; phylum Planctomycetota; class Planctomycetia; order Isosphaerales; family Isosphaeraceae; genus CAVRFS01. The sequence continues at coordinate 46,260 of CAWAAW010000007.1, read as the reverse complement.
ACCCGCCCGGCCGCGCAGCCACCGACCTCGAAGCCGTCTCCAGCGCAGTGTGGCGCAAGAAACTTCCGCCCGGCCTGTCCCCGTTGCCAGGCGGTCCGGACGCCGGCATTGGAGGAGGGGTCCTGCAGGCGCTACCCCAGCCGCGCAACATCCCAGCGTCGCTGTACGGGCCGACCCCGCCGCCCCGGGCGTCGCGGACGGAGTCCTGCGAATCGATGCTCCCTATTTCGACGCGCGACCCGCTGCTCGATCCCTCGATGTTTCCGGCCCCGGGCTGGTTTGGCGGCGAGGAGATGCAGGTCCTCAAGCCGCACCTCGTCGGCCAGATGGGTAACACTGTGCAGAACAGGTCCAGCGGGATCCCGACCACCGTGGTGCTTGGCTCCGCCCCACTGGATTGGACCGTGTCCCCCCGCTTTTTCGCGGGTTACCGTCTTCCGTCCGGGTTTGGCGAATTCATGGTCGAATTACCGGTACCTGGAACCGTGGGCAGCCAGGGTGCGAACGGATCGTCTACCGCCCTGAACAGCCGGCTCGCTTTCAACATCGTCGACCTCGATTACAACAGCCGCGAACTCTCCCTCTTTCCCCAAGTGGGACATGAAATGGACGTTCGGGATGCGGCTCATGAACCTGTTTTTTGCCTCGCAGACGACCCAACCAATCACGACGGCGAGCGGCGCCAGTTTCGAGGCGGCAACCTTCAACAACATCTTCGGGATCGGCCCGCATGCCGCAGTGGAGCTGGTCGCCACTTGGGGGATTCGCGGTGGTCGTACTATCTCCGATGCGATCTCGCGGATATGTGGGACTGCAACGCAGGGCGGGATGGCTCGACAAGACGTACGGTCCAAACGGCCAGCCACTGCCCGGCGAGACACGCGCCTTCGGCCATCAGGGCACGACGATCCTCAACCTGCGGACGGGCCTCAACTGGCAAGACCGCCCACGAGCCGCATGCGATTATTCCTGGGTTACCAGCTCGAGTACTTTTGGGCCCTGGACCGGCTTAACCCGAGTGGCCCCACCGCCTTCACGGTCTCGCACGGCGATCTCTGGGACCAAGGCGTTTTTATGCAGGCGACCTTCAATTACTAACCCGGGGATCGAATCGATGAGAGTCGGCACCGTCTCTCGGTTCACCGTGGACCGCGTGTGCCAGGCACAAACTGGGCCGGGTCGCACCGGCGATTGCTCCCTGGGGCGACCCGGCTCGATTTGTCGTTGGAGGGTGCACCCGCTGTGAACCGGTCGTGAAAGTCAGTGTACCAAGCGACGCCGATCGTTAGCGGAGTACTGCTGTGCGCAGGCGTCGCCTAGCGGAAATTATTCTCGCGGGGGTCAGCAAGACATCGTTCAACAGCGAGTGGAGATCAACTCATGAAGATGATTCCGTTGGTGGCATGTGGTCTCATTCTTGGGGTCCTGGCGGGTTGCGAGCTGGCCTCACCCGCCGCCGACGCTCCTGCCGCATCGGCACAGCCGGGGCCGGCGGCCCCCCTGGAGGTGCCGGGGCGGACCCGTTGCCCGCTCAACCGCAGGGGAATCATTGCGCCCGCGATCTTGCGTCCCGTCGTCGAGGTGCTGGTGGGCCCGGGCGACCGGGTGACGAAAGGCCAGGTGCTGATCAAGCTCTTCGATCTCGAGCCGCAGGCCAAGCTTCGGGCACGGGAGAAGGACCTGAGAAGCATCGAGGCGAGGGCCCAGTATAGCCGACGGAACCTCGACAACGCCGAGAAATCCCGCAAAACGGGGCGATGCCCGAGAACACCTACAACGAGGTTCGCGCCACGGCCTTGAGCAACGAGGCGCAGAAGCTAGCCGCTGAAGCCGAGCTTGCCCTCGCCCAGGCCGAGCTGAAGCTGTATACCGTGACCGCTGCCATCGACGGTGAGGTCGCCTGGCTGGACGTCAGCCCGGGCACGGTGACCTGGCCGGGCGCCCTGATTTGGGGAGAAATCGTGGACCTGCGCGAGCTCGACGTCCGCTGCGAGCTGTCGCCGGTTCAGGCGGAGCAGGTCGCCGTCGGCCAGTCGGCCGAAGTTTGGCTCGACGGCAAGGCGGAGGCGGCCGGGACGGGGAAGGTCGTCTTGGTCGGCAAGGTGGCCGACCGCAACAGCGGCCTCGTCCCGGTCGTGGTCCGCGTGGCCAACCCTGCAGGAGCGGCTGCGCCAGAGGTCGCCGTCAAAGTCCGCTTCCAAACGGAAACGGGGAAATGATCGCCGGGGGATCGGTTGGGAAACACTCGTCTCACCATCGAGGACTTGCCGGTCGTCCTGGTCCTGGCAGCCCCGGGCTGGACCACCCGGACACCGGCCGACCCGGGCCCGGCGGCGCCCGGCGGACGCGGCGGCAATGGGCTGGCGGTCGGATCCGGCTGCGCCGTCGCCGCGCCCGCCTGGTCCGAGTCGGCGGTGCTGGGAGCGGTCGGCTGCGGATTCACAGCCTCCCCGCCCTCGAACCGCACCGCGACGTGTGCGAGCGGGTGGATGGCTGGACCCACCAGATGACCCGCGATCAGATGCTCTGGTCCGCCCACCACCAGGTCGCCGACGAGCATGCCCGGGGCGGGGGGACCTGGTTCCGGTTGCCCAGCAAAGAGCTCCCGCATCTCCGGTTGAAAAGCAAGCCCGATATTCCCAGCATGGCGCACGCCATGCTTCATGTGGCCCCCGAAGCCGCCGCTGTGGGTACCACCCCGGCCCCCGGAACCATGCATCTGCGCCCTGCGCAAAGGCGCTGCGTCGGCGGTCGCTATCCACGCCGCCGCACTCAATATTCCGAGACTACCCAGGATCAGCAGGTCCGCATATGGCAGCCTCGAGGGTTCTTGTGTAAACCGCTGTGAATGACGGGCATGCCAACTGGTAGCCTGGCTTTGTGTAGAGGGCGCCGCAAGGAAGATAGGCTCTCCTTGGTCGAACTCGACCGCCGCCGCCACCGAGAGTCCGAGAATCACTTTCTATCATTTGAATCAGTGGCGAACGCTGTCAAGGATGGACGGCGGTTCGCTTGGCCGGGAATCGGAGAAACATGAAACTTACAGGGATGATGCGTGCTACTATAAGATGTACTGGAGATTCTCTGTCAACGTTCTTTTGCATTGAATCGTGGAGTCTTGATATGCGAGGTTTCGTTGGATTCCTGTCGTTATCATTGGTCCTTGGTGTGGCGCGGGCTCGAGCGGATGTACCGACCTATAACAAGGATATCGCGCCGATCCTCTGGAAGAACTGCGCGGGCTGTCACCGGCCGGGCGAGATCGGGCCATTCTCACTGCTGACGTATAAAGACGCGGCCAAGCGATCGAGTTTTCTCGAGGAGATCACGGCCAGTCGGAAGATGCCCCCTTGGAAGCCCGAGCCGGGCTTTGGCTCGTTTCATGACGAGCGGCGTCTGAGCGACAAGGAGATTCGACAGATCGCCGATTGGGTCGATGCCGGGGCACCCGAGGGGGACGCGAAGGATCTCCCGCCCGCACCAAGTTTCGCCGAAGGCTGGCAGCTTGGCAAGCCCGACCTTGTGCTCAAAGCCAGCGAACCGGTAAGCGTGCCGGCGAGCGGGCGCGACATTTATCGCTGCTTGGTGATTCCGATCCCGATCGATTCGGACCGGACGGTCGCGGCGGTCGAGTTTCGGCCGGGAAACCGCAAGGTGGTCCACCATGCCTTGCTCTACCTCGACAATACGGGGGCCGCACGCAAGAATGGACGAGGCCGACCCGGGTCCCGGCTACGCCAGCTTCGGCGGCCCCGGCATCTTGCCGACCGGCGGACTGGGCGGCTGGGCGCCCGGCTCCATGCCCCGACTCCTGCCGGACGGCGTCGGGAAGTTCCTCCGCAAAGGGAGCGATCTTGTCCTCCAGATTCATTACCACCCCGACGGCAAGCCCGAGACCGACCAGTCCGTCGTGGGCATCTACTTCACGCCAAAGCCCGCCCGAAGAATCGTGGGCGGAATCGCCGTCCGAACGCGAAACCTCGACATCCCGCCGGGCGAGAAACGCTACCACGTGAATGCCCAGAGCGACCCATTGCCGGTCGACGTCGAGGCGATCGGGATCGCGCCGCACATGCACTACATCGGCAAGGAAATGAAGGTGGTCGCCGAGTCGCCCGACGGCAAGACCGTCCCGCTTGATCTGGATCAAGGACTGGGATTTCAACTGGCAGGGCCAGTATCAGTTCAAACGCCGGTCAAGCTGGCCAAAGGCTCGGTGATCAAGCTCGACGCCGTATACGATAATTCCTCGGACAACCCCAGTAACCCGAGCAAGCCGCCCAAGCGCGTCCATTGGGGCGAGCAGACGACCGACGAGATGTGCCTGTTGGCCGTCCAGGTCGTCACCAACAATCTGGCCGATCTGCGCAAGATTGCCGCGATGCGCGGCAATCGTCTGGGCGCGGTCCTCGTCGGAGGCGTCGGCGCGAGCGAGGAGGCCGGCAAAGCCAATGGGACCCGCTGCTCTCGCCCGGCTCGCCACCGAGGGCTTTCCATCCCAGAACGGTTCAAAGACGCTCTCTCGCGCTTCGACCTGAATGGCAATGGCAAACTGACCAGCACAGGAGATCGATGCCATGCCCCAGATCTCCGCGAGCGCATTCGCAGGCGATCCGCCAACAAGTGGAAGAGAGCCAAGACTACACCTTAAGCGCTGAACCACGGATCACCGAGGATAACTCATAAGCACAGATGGACGCAGATGAAGGGAATCAATTAGCGAGAATTCTTTTCTGCTTGATCTGTGTTTATCCGTGTTTATCTGTGGTTGAATTTTTGAGTTGGAATTGTCCGTGATATACGTGTTGGGCAAAGCAATCGGTACTTGTGGTTATCTTACTCTGTGCGACGCCGTTCGTCTTTGCCGCCAACACGACTCGGGCGCAGCCCAGCGCAAGCCGGGCGTTTCCGCCCGCCGGCCGTGCCGCTGGTCGCGATCGATCCTTATCTGAGCATCTGGTCGGAAGCCGACCGGCTGACCGACGACACCACTCGCCACTGGACGGGTCGCGAGCATCCGCTGGTCAGCTTGATTCGCATTGATGGCAAAGCGTACCGGCTCATGGGGAAGACGCCCGGGGCTGTGCCGGCTTTTCCCCAGGTCGGCGTTCGGGTGTTGCCGACGCGGAGCATCTACGACTTCGACGACACGCCACGTCCACGTCACCCTCACGTTTCTTACGCCCGCCTTGCCCGATGATCTGGACGTGCTGGCGCGGCCGCTCACTTATCTGACGTGGGAGGTACGTTCGGTCGACGGCGATACGCCATGCCGTCTCGATTTTCGACAGCACCAGCTCGCTGCTTGGCGGTCAACACGGCCGACCAGAAGGTCGAGTGGGATCGTGTGCCGAGTCGGCGGCTTGAATGCACTTCGAGGTTGGCACCGTCGATCAAACGCTGCTCCAGCCGGCCGGCGACGATACGCGCATCGACTGGGGCTACCTCTATGCGGCCGCCCCCGCGCGCATTCCACGGCTGTCGTCGGGTCGCAGGAGGCGCTGCTCCAGCGGTTTCGTGGCCCAGGGAACACTTCCGTCCCAGAACGACGCGCGCATGCCCCGTGCCGCCAGTGACAGCCAGCCCGTACTGGCCTTCGTGTTCGATCTGGGCCAGGTCGATGCCAAGACCGGTCTCGCGTCACCTCATCGTCGCCTATGACGAGATCTATGCGATCAAGTTCCTCGGGCAAAAACTACGGCCGTACTGGCGGAGAAATGGCGCAACCCCGTCCGACCTGCTGCAGGCCGCCGAGCGGGATTACACCGGCCTTGTACGACGATGCAAGGCGTTCGACGCCGAGCTGATGGCCGACCTGACCCGCGCAGGGGGGAGCGGTATGCGAGGATGGCGGCGCTGGCATATCGCCAGGCGCTGGCGGGTTGCGGACTGGCGGCCGACGCCCACAAGCAGCCGCTCTTCTTCGCCAAGGAGAATAGCAGCAACGGCTGCGTTGCCACGGTCGACGTCATTTATCCGGCCGCGCCGCAATTCTTGCTGATGGGGCCAACCTATGCCAAGGCCCTGATCGCGCCCGCTCTGATCTATAGCACGTCGCCGCGATGGAAGTTCCCGTTCGCTCCCCATGACATCGGCGTGTATCCCCAAGCGAACGGCCAGGTCTATGGCGGCGGTGAGGACTCGAAGAATGAAGCCGACCTGATGCCCGTCGAGGAAAGCGCCAACATGATCTTGCTCTGCGCGGCCATCGCCAAGATGGAGGGTAACGCCGACTTCTCGGCCCGTTGGTGGCCCCAACTGACTCGCTGGGAATCGTATCTCGAAAAATATGGCAGGGACCCCGAGAACCAGCTTTGCACCGACGACTTCATGGGTCACCTGGCTCACAATGCCAACCTCTCGATCAAGGCCATCCTGGCGATCGCCGCCTACGGCGAGCTCTGCCGGTTGCGCGGTGACGATGCGAGAGCGGGCAAGTATCAGAAGCTCGCCCGGCGAGTACGCGCGCCACTGGATGGAAGTGGCCGCCGACGGCGATCACTACCGCATCGCCTTCGACAAGCCGAATACCTGGAGTCAGAAATACAACCTGGTCTGGGACAAGCTGCTCGGACCTCAAGGTCTTCCCCGCGGAAGTGGCGGCGAAGGAAGTCGCCCATTACAAGAAAGTGATCCAGCGCTATGGTGTACCTCTCGACTCGCGCACCCAACTGACCAAGACCGACTGGTGCCTGTGGAGTGCGACCCTGGCCGACAATCGGGCCGACTTCGAGGCGATCGTGTCGCCGATCGACGACTACCTGAACCAGACCACCGCCCGGCTGCCGTTTGTCGATTCCTATGTCACGGACAACCCCAAGAGCGATGGCATGCGCGCCCGTCCCGTGATCGGAGGCGTTTTCATCAAGATGCTGGAGGACCCCAAGACCTGGAAGAAATGGTCGAGCCGCGACCGCGCGAAAGTCGGCGACTGGGCGCCCGCGCCCGTGCCGCCGCGCAGTCACCGAAGTCGTGCCCACTTCTCGACGTCAGCCCATGACCTGGCGCTACACGTTCGAGAAACCAGATGATGATTGGTCCCGACCAGGCTTCGACGACAGTCACTGGAAGCAAGGCCCTGGCGGCTTCGGCACGCGCGGCACTCCGGGGGCGGTTGTCGGCACGTCCTGGAACACGCCTGACATCTGGCTCCGCCGCGAGATGACTTTACCCGCGAACACGGACCCATCCCGGCTCCAGCTCCTCGTCTATCACGACGAGGATGTTGAGGTCTACATCGACGGCGTCCTCGCCGCCGCGGAGGGTGGTTACTGTCACGATCTATGAGTCGGTCGAAATCCAGCCCGGCAGCGCTCGCTTTGCTCAAACCGGGCGCGAAATTCGTGCTCGCCGTTCACTGCCATCAGACGACAGGAGGGCAGGGGGTCGACGTCGGGCTGGTGGATGTCGAGGAAGGGCGGCCGTAGATTCAGCTAACCGGAGCTCAATCGATCATTCGAGCTGTTGGCTTCCGCGACAGGGCACGGACGAAACCACAGACGATGCTCCCCAGGTCAATGCCGACACGCCCGTGATCGCACAACCGAGAGTGAATCCCGGTGGCCAGTAATCCATCGCGATCGTGTGCCGGCCGGGTTGGAGAAGTGGGATCACTGCGCTGGGCATGGTTGCCGCGCAGGATCGGAACCGGCACCCCGTCCACGCGGGCCGTCCAGCCGGGCATCCAGGAATCGGCCACGACCAGCAGGCCGGGGCGTCGGTCGTGACCTCGAGGACGGGGTGATCGGGGTCGATCGACCTCCATGGGCGGCCTTGAATGGCTGGCGTGCACCTGGTGGGATCCGACCGAGCGGGTCATCGGTCATCAGGACGGAACGCGGGGATCAGTCGCTCGAAAATACGCGAGAGCCGAGTGATGCACCTTCGGGGACGACTGTTGCGCGTGGAACGACGTAAGCGCGCGGAAGTGCGGATGGGTTGCGCTGGATCACGAACGTCTACGCCGTTCAGACGTGCCCTCGGCCACGACCGGCCAGGGCGGGTCAGTCTCGACCCGGTCCGAGACGAGATACTGCACGCTCATGCGGTCGAAGACCGCCTGCCGAACCCGTCGGTTGAACTCCTCGACCGGCTCATTCGCCGGCATGAGACAGCCAGTATGGCCGCGGTCGTGACGCCACCGGGTACAGCGACTCATAAAGCAAGCGCGCGTGATCGAGCTGAAAGACGTCGTTGATGTTCGTCTTCTCGAGCCCAGACAGATCGCCGGCAGATCGCCGAAAAACGTGTCGCGCGCCTTGATTCGTAAGGGTGCTTCGAGAGAAGGTGAGGCTGGGGCGATGCAAAGTTGGCCGCCGAAGCTCGCAATCCCGCGTATGCGATTCTCGCCCAGCGAGCGCGGCACCGATCGGACCCGTGTCAAGAAGCTGTTCCGCCGGTGCGAGGCGAAGCAGCGAGGAACCGGACCAGCCCAGCTCGCACCAGGGCGAGAAGACCGAGCAGGCTGCCGGCCAGGCGCTGGTTGCGGCGATGAGGTGGCGAGCACCCCAGCGAGAACTAAGCGATGCCATCCCGCTGAGCCGCGAACCAGAAGCAACCATCGTGGAGCACCCGCGTGATCGCGCGCCGTTGTGCGAGACAGCTCGACGGATTCGGGCCCGCGCTCGGTCATCGACCACCCGAGCGAGCAGGATCATCATGACACCGATCAATCGCACGGCGAGCTTGCGCCATCTTTGGGATCGGTCATCACGGACCGAAGCGTTTCGACGCCCAGCCCGGCCAGCACGGCCGCGGCGAGATTGGCAAGGAACAGAGAGCGGGCGGGCACCCGGAATCCGCTCATTCCCGGCATGATCGATTGTACAGGGTAAAGAGCCCCAACTGACGTCCGCAGGCGAACCACACCGCGAAGCCCGCGAGCACGAGCCAGCCGTGGACCACCCTGCGGTTCGGCTGTCGAGCAATGGCGACGATCAGCCAGGACCAAGGGGACGAATCCGATCGAGAAAACGGTTTCCCAGTAGTTATGGCTGCCGAAATAATCGGACGGACCGCCCGAGCGCGGTCGGGCTCAGCAACTGGAGAGCATTGACCGGCTGCAAGTGATAGCGGACCGGGATCTCGACTCCGCGGCCGGATTCGTGGCCGCCGAGCAACCAGGGTCGGACCGCCCACTGCGGGGCCACGTCCACGGCCGCCAAACCGAGCGAGAGCGCCATCACTCCAGCCCAGGTGAGCGACCTGGCGACCGCCGGCCGCAGCGCCTTTCCACGAGACTCCGAACGCGTCGGCGAGTGTCCAGACCGACAGGGCGAGGACCAGGAGATACCACTCCTGGGGATGGCCGGTCAGGTAGGTCATCGCCAGGACCAGAGGCAAGATCAAGAGCCTTCGGATCGGCCCGCGCGCTGTTCCATGAAGGCCCAGAACGCCCACGGGTACCAGCAGGCCGACCAGACGTGCGGGTAATGGCCCTCGAATGTGTGGGCCAGCAGGAACGGCGAGGCGAGGTACACGCCGGCCGCGACCGTCGCCGGCCAGCGCCTTTGATCGGCCGAGCGGAGGAGGACGTAGACTCCGAAGCCACCCCAGAGCGAGTGGCCGACTGTCAGCCAACCGAGAGCTGCCGGCGCACCCGACCACCAGACGACCCAGACAGGCGGATAAAACAGCCCGCCTGGGGGTTGCCGACCAGGGGACGCCCGCCGAAGCCCCGGGAGTCCCAGAAGGGCAAGTGACCATATTGGGCGATCATCTTGATGATCGACAGGTGATGAGGGAGGAACAAGAATGTCAGGTCGTTACCAACCGGCCGCGGATCGCCCAGGTTCGCGTGATCCACGCTGGGCCGACGATCATCGACGATCAACGATGACGGATTGACGAACAGCGCCGAACAGAACAACCGTTAAGGCAAGCAGTGTGATAACGGGAAGCATTCCAGCCAGTCGCCATCGGTATTGTCGCACCTCACGAAAGGTGTCGGCGTTTCCATTTCCCCCTCTAGCGAAGGGGGGGGCAGTGGGGGCTGATGAAACGACACGGTTGAACGTGGTCGCGGGACGGTTTCTAGACGCGCGTTTTTGATTCGCGCAATCGGAATTTGCCGCAATCGCGCGATCCTTTTCCCCCCCTTGCGAAGGGGGGGTCAGGGGGGGTGAACAGGGCATAACCAACACCTTCGACCGAAGCGGCGGACCCTGCCCTTCGGCGGGTGCCCCCGACGGATCCAGCCGAACTCGAACCGAGTACCAGGCCAGTGTTCCGCCGGGACCACCCCCCCTGACCCCCCTTCGCAAGGGGGGGAAACGCGCAATGAAATTGGAATGAAGGCGGCGCTCCGCGCATGACCAAGTTTTCATCAGCCCAGCCTCGCCCTCCCTGGTTGTGTTCGAGCAGATCAGATCATCCCATGCGGCCGATTGATGCCGGCGGACGTGATTTCGTCATCGCCGGCGGTGGGCCATTGCCAGCCGTCCGCAGTCCTCGAGATTGGTGCGCGTCGCTCGAGGGAGTGCGGCCGCGGGAACGGCGATCGATCGCGAGACGCCGCGAGCCTGGGCGATGAGGGTCAGGTAATGATCGATATGCTCGGTCTCCGACCATTCGCCGATTCGCATGGCGAATCCTCGCGCGGCCAGCTCGTCGTGCAGATGCGGGATCGTGGACGATCCGGCGCATGGCCGTTAGCAGCTCGATGTCGGTGCGATAGCCCAGTCCTCCACCGCTGAGAACGCCGGTTTCGTAGAGTGCCCCACCCGCTTCATCAACGATGACCGGCGTTCCGACCGCGAATGCCTCGAGCACCACGTAGCCGAATGTCTCCGGGAAAAGCGACGGCACGACGACCGCGCGGGCGCCATGAAAGAGCCGGGCGAGCGCCCGACCGCCCAGAGTCCCTCGAATCGCACGTTGGGCAGGTCGCGGGCCAAGTCGCGCAAGGCCGGCTCGTGGGGGCCCGTCCCCGCGATTCGCAAGTCGACCTCGGGAAGGTAGCGCATCAGCGGAATCAGGCGCTGAAAGCCTTTCATCTTCACCAGGCGTCCCGCCGCGGCCAGGTAGGGGCGGGCTCGCTTCTCGGGCACTTCGTTCTCGATCCCTCCCGACCAATCGTCGGGCAGGAAATAAGGGCCGTGGACCAGGGAGACGAACGCGTCGAGACCGCGGCGACGATGCTCTTCGAGCGCGTGCCGGCTCGGGAAGAGGAGTGCGTCCAGGTGGCCGAGACCGCGCTCGATCGCGCGCGTGGATCGCCAGACCTGCGGCGGCCGGCGTCCCTTTAAGCAGCAGCTCAGGCAATTCGGGTGCATCACAGGGCTGGCGATCGTATTTCCAGAGCAGGTGCATCGGACAGATCAGCCAGTGCTCGTGCGCCGTCATGATCCGGACGGCACGGCGGTTGGCACCGAGGCCGAGCACACCCGGCCCACCGACCAGCGAGATGTTGTGAAAGTGCACGACGTCCGTGTCGGCGGCGTCGAGAGCCTCGCGCAGCGCGTCCCGACTTGAAGAAAGGGTGGCCGGTCGCCTGGGTCGCCAGCGGTGAGAGAATGCCGAACCCGCTCTCGCATCGGATGGAGATGAAGGCCCGGCGGCGGCGTGTATTCCCGGGGCGGGTGGTTGCCGCGCACGGCCCTCCAGGCGTCCACGCAATAATAAACGTGGACCTCGTGACCTCGGCGGCAAAGGGCCTGACTGAGCCGATCGACGTAGGCGGCGTCCCCGCCGAAACTATGGGCTCCGAAAAACGTCGTGACCATGCAGAATTTCATTGGCGACCTCCATGTCGCATCTCGAGAGAGTGGTCCGACGCGTTGCTCGATCAGGAAGTCGTGCGTCGAACGCGCCGGCGGCCGCAAGGAGATCCTCCACAACCGGGTGTGGCGCAAGCCACCGAGAGCCAGCCAGACAGCGATGTAGGTGATTGCGCCTCCCAGAACGGCGAGCAGCACATGATCTTTCTTGAGTGCCAGACAGACTGGCACCATCGCCATCGATGCCAGCGACCGGCCGGGCCAGGTGATGGTGCCACGCCGGCTGTCGACCTTCACGCGCCAGGCAGCCGTAACCCGCCAGGACCAACCCCAGGCCCACCAGCAAGACGCCGAGCGCCGCCCCGGGCAGCCCGAGAGTGAGCCTTAACAGAATCACCAACGGTCCGACACCGCGGCCGCGACCACCAGGGTTCGCACGCCCACGGTCTCGCGATTCAAGGCGATCAACGTCGTCTGGTAAAGATAAGCCAGAATCAGCAAGGGGGCTCGCCAGATGCCCAGCGCCAGCAAGAAGCCCGGCCCCCGCGTAATCCTCCGGCAGCACCAGATGGACCAAGGGGTCCGCCAGCACGGTGCAACCCACGGCCAGCGGCACCAAGCCGGTCACCAGGACCTCCACGAGCGAATCGAGTGCCTCGCGTCCGGCGCACGCGGTCTGCCGCCACAACCGCGAAAGAGTCGGGAAGGCGGCCTGTTGCAGGATCAGGCCAAACGTCAACAACGCCGTGACCATCCGGTGCGGAGCCCCATAGCCGCCGACCTCGCCCCAGGAACTCAAGAACCCTACCACCAAGAAGATCCGCCGTATTGATCACGGCCTGGGAGAGCTGCATGAGGCAGACCGTACGCCCGCGCCGCACCATGATGAACAGAAAGCGCAAGCCGAGCCGCGGACGTGGAAGTCGATATTGCCTCAAATACTTGTACCAGACCAGCGTGATCCCGCTCATCTCGCCCACGGTGAGCCAGATCGGCACCCAGACGATTCGACTGGCATCGTGGACACAGACCAATACGCCGACCGCATAGATCCCGGTTCGAACGCACAAGGAGATCGCCACCAGACCCATCCGCTCCGTGCCGCGGAACACGAAGTCCAGGCCGATCGCCGTCGTGAACAGCATCGAGCCGTACAGCACGAGGATCAACCAGTCCGCCCGGTCGGTGAGCGTCCACGAACCGACCAGGGCCAGCAACGAGAACAGCACCAGCGCCAGCAAAGTCTTGTACGCCAGGACCTGATCGACGAGCGGACGGATCAGCCGAGGGTGCCGCGATAACTCTCGGCGACGATCACGTCGCTGCTGTCCCGCAAGACGAGCACCATCCAGAGGACGAGATTGAACGCGAATTCCGTCCGTCCGAACCCGTTCTTCCCCAACCGATGGGCCAGCGACAACGTCACCGACCAGCGAGGTCGACCGGCAAATCAACTCGGCCGCGCTCAGCCGAACAAAATTCCAGGCGATCCGCCGCCGAGCCGGATTATCGACACGGGCCGGTTGATCGATGCGAGCAGTCGCCCCGGTCGAACCGAGTCGCCCGTCGCGTGTTCGACGAGGTCGAGCATTGAGGGATGTGCTGGCCATTCGCGAAGGCACTTCCTTGTGCGGTTGGTCTAGGCTCTCAGCACAACGAGCGTAACTTGCTCGCTGATAGTCTTCCCAGATTAATCGGCCATCCTGTCTTCTGTGCGTGAATGGGACTCTTTTTTTCCAATTTCCCGACACACGGCTAGCGTGGTCGCCGGACAGAGCCCGCTACTACAGGATTCGTAGCAGGGAGCTCCGTCTCCCGATCCCCATTCTCGGCTTGCATCGGGCCGTTGTTTTTTTCGAGTTCGGGGCTCGGCTCATTGGCCTTAACTCTCATGCCATTCGCCCCTTCTGAGGAGCGGGCGTGTTTCAAGCACGGGTTGACTTTCTCGCCAAACCCGAAAGTCCGCTCCCTCAATCGGATTCCGCTGGTGGCCGACGGTCCAAAATTGAAGCCGCATCGTAGTAAGCCATAGCGACAATGTCAACCGAAGCTTGGCCACACTGCTGATCACCCGATCACGGGAGTTGGGCTGTGACGGATCGTACCGTGCCATCGCTTGCGGTGCGCACGCTCATGGTGAGGACCTTGCTCGGCGCCGCGTGGCCGATGATCCACTCCACATTGCCGCGCACCTGAGTGATGTAGCCGTTAATCGAGTAGATCAGGTCGCCCACGCTGAGGCCGGCTTTCGCCGCCGCTGACCCAGGGTCTACGCGGGAGACCTTCATTGCCCGGACGGCGTTGGCGTCGACGACTGGGTCCGCATCGATGCCAAGAGGGTGGCCACTCGCGGAGGACGCTGAAGGTGTGCCTGTGACTGGCGGAGCAGAGGGTGCCGACGGTGCCAGGTCCGGGGCTCGGACTGGGAATCGTCGGGACCGCGGTGGAATACGAGGATGACCCGCCTGTGATGGACATCGCTCCGGCCGCGGCCCGCGCTGTGAAGGGGGCAAACAACGCTTCGGCATTCGGAACGCTGCCGGTGGCGGGCCCATAGTCGCCGGCGCTCAGCGGCTCGCCAACCTCATTGACGACCGTTACGACGCCTTGTTCGGGAATGAGTGAGCCGACGCCTCCGTAATAGTTGGGATGGTCGGGGGTGGGATAACCTGGGCCCATGTAATCGGGGAAAGGATTGATTCCACCGATTCGGCGGAGCGTCGGCGCGGGGTGGGGATAGCCAGGGCCCCCGTAGAAGGGGTATCCCCCTCGGCGCCGACGCCCAAGGCGTCGCCACCGTAGCCGTAACCCAGATGGTATCCAAGCCCAAAGCCTTGAAATCCGGGGTAGAGACCGGCAGCGCCGTAGCCGAGAGTGCCAAAGTTGCCATTTGTCCGGGTATGGCGAACCTTTTTCTCCTTTTTGACAACCTGGCCTTGGTTCGTCACGACGAACTCGGAGTCGTCGGCCACGACCGAGGAGTCGAACAAGACCCAGAGCCCCACCGCAACGCTCAACGCCTTCAGCGGGAGCCTGCCACCGCACACTCTGTGCGAAATCATGGACGAATTCCTGTAAATAGACTGAAATCGAACATAGAACTCTTTGTGTTTCAGTGGGTTGCCGGGGGCGGCCCGTTGCCCACGGGGGGCAGGTAGCGCGGCCGCTCGGTGTCCACCGGCACGACCTCGCCCGGAATCCGCGTCAATGCGACCTCATGGGCGGGATAGCCGAGCGCGTGGAATAGCTCGAACTGGGCCCGGTTGTACTCGGCGACCGTGGTGAAATACTCGTTAAAGGCCACGTTCAAAAGGTCAAGTGAATAAACCGCTTCTTGCGGCCTGATAGGTCAGCACCAGTACATTCTCCAATCGCCGGGTCTGTCCCAGGCCCTCCAGGTGGCCGTTGAAGGTGATGATACCTGTGCGGAGCGCGCGATCGGCCTGAACGACCCGGGCCGCGGCCGACTGAACGCGAGCCTGCGCACGGGTCACCTCCGCCGCCACCATGTCCTGGGCGTGGCGGAGTTTGATGAAGGCCTCCGACTCCATGACCGCGTGTCCCCTTGATCCGGGCGAGGTTCCCGAACCCGAAATTCTCGAGCTGCCACATGAGCTGCACGCTGACATCGTCACGCCCCACATAGTTGTTAAGCGTGCTGTTGGCGCCGATGCCGAAGATACCTCCCTGAATGTACATGCCGGCGCTCTGGAGGCCGTTGAGCATGACGACGGGCAGGAGCGGCCGCATCTTTTCCTGACGGACCTTGAACTCCGCCGCCTGGACGAGCGACTGGCGCGACGCGATCTCGGGTCGGTTGACCAGAGCGATCGGCATCAACTCGTCCAGTGTCGCGGAGGGGTCGATCAAGGTGATCTGGGTGTGATCGTGCTCCAGCGGCACGACAACCGCGCGGGGATCGAGCCGCAGCACCTGAGAGAGATTGGCACTCTGCACGCGCCACTCCTGGCGCGCCATGACGGCACGCTGTTCCAGGTCGGTGACCAGGTTTCTGGCCCGCTCGACCTCGACTGTGGGGACGAACTCCTTGCTCAGTTGCGCGATCCGTTCGATCAGGTCGTGCCCCCGCTCGACGGTGTAGAGGGCACCGGCATACATCCCGCGATACTGGTGGACCTGGAAATAAGCGTAGGCGGTCTGCAGCAGGGCGTCGTTCTTGGCGGCCTGGATCTCGTTGTGCCGGGCATTCAGGACCTGCCGCGCGGCCAAAGGCTCGAAGATCGCATCGGTCAAGTTCACGTACTGCCAAAGGCCGGGCCCGGCATAGAAGAAGTTCACGCTTGCATGGGTCATGATGCCCTTATTCACATCGACCGCGGCACCGCCGTCGTGTCGGATATAATCGACACCGAACACGAGCGTTGGCACCCAAAGAAGCTTCGCTCGTGTGAGCTGCGCTTCGGCCACCCACACCCTCGCCTGGGCGGCGGCCACGACCAGCGGTCGGGCGTCGGCGAGTCGGAGGGCGGTGGCCAGACTGATCGGGAAGGCGACGTCGGTCGGCTCCATCGGCGCGGTCTTTAGCTTCAGGCTATTCGCGATATCCTCACTGATGATTTTGTCTTCGTTTACCTGCGCGGGCGGCGCGGCTGGAGGTCGTGGCGGCGAAGCCTGTGCTGCACGGGCCGCCAGGAGCTCGGTCATCGTGCGCACTCGCGGGGGCGGCACGGATGACGTCGACTGGCGAGCGATCGGGGTCGAGTCGGGCCTCACGGCCGGCCGCGCCGCCGGGGCGGGCGGTAGGTCCTGGCCGTGCTCTCTGACAAACCGCTCGATGGCGGGTGACACCGACGACAGTGGCGATGAGGCGGGCTGGCCGCCGGCCTGCCCCTCGCCGGACTCCAGTGGCGGGGGCGGGGTCGTCGGTAACAACTGGGACTGGGCTGCACACGGGGCAACCGCAACCCATGCCAGAAGCATGGCCAGGGCGAGGATCGATGGCCGGGCGGTGATTTTGTTCATAACGAACCTGACTCCGTTCACGGTCCTCGATTCAATCAGCGGCATGGGGTTTCCCGCCGACATGGCCCTCGTGCCTGGGTTCAGGGCGTACCCGACCAAGCCGGCGTCGACTAGAAGTAGCCGGCGAAATCGTTTCGCCTGGTCTTCGACGAGACGAATGAATTGATCGACGTCACGGGCAGCCCGTATTTGAAGCCCGCGCCTCCCTGGTTACCAGGGCCGTGCTGAACGATATAATCAAGCGTTTTGGGGAATGTTGCCGGATTATATTTGATCCGGAGATAGATCCCCGACGGTCCCGGAATGCCCACCGATCGGGCACCGTCGAGGTCGAAAATGAAACCGTCTTGGGCCTCATCCGGCAACGGATAGTACTGTCGTGCTCAGGACGTAGAACACGTAGACTTGCCCCGGCTTCCACACTTCATTCCCCGTCAGAACCTGGAACGTTGCTTTTTGCCCGGGGAACCGGACTTTGAAATCGGAGTTGCTTGCAGTGAATGTCTGCGCCGTGCCGTTCCGCACGGTGACCTGGAGTACGTTGTAAACCTTGCCGGGCACCGGCTGCTTGGACTGGACCAGGACCTGGCCGGAGGGAGTCGGCATATAATCATTGAACGGGCTGGGATTCGTGATGCGGAACGCGAGGAAGCCGAAGTAGGGTTTCTGTCCCTCCGGCGGATAGACGAGGTGGTCGCTCACCGAGTGAGCCGCTCAGCCAGTGAGCCGTCGCCGTGCTGCTGAGCACCACCTTCTCTTCCAATCGCTCCAGGCAGGGACGAAACTTTGTGATCGGGCGTTTATGCATGGACCAAGCCCCTTCCGCTCCAGCAGATACAAGAACCAAATGGATTGTCCGTAGAAAGCGTTCGCGTCAGCGGGTTGCCGGGGGAGGCCCATTGCCCACTGGGGGCAGGTAGGGAGGCCGTGCCGTGTCGACTGGCACAACCTCTCCGGGGGGCCGGAGTTGCGCGAGTTCTTGGGCGGGGTAGCCCAGCGCATGAAAGAGTTCAAACTGCGCCCGGTTGTACTCGGCGACCGTGGTGAAGTATTCGTCGAACGCTAGCTTCAGAAGCTGGAGAGCGAAGACCGCTTCCTGCGGCCGGTTGACCAGGACCAAGACATTCCCGAGGCGGGTGGTCTGTCGCAGGCCCTCGTAGTTGCCGTTGAACGTGATGATCGCCGTGCGTATGGCGCGGTCGGCCTGAACGACCCGGGCCGCTGCCGACTGCACGCGCGCCTGGGCCCGGGTCACGTCCCCCGCCACCATGTCCTGCCACTTGAAGAACTCGATGATGGCCATCGACTGGTTGCCACGCTGCTCCTTGATGCGCGCAGGTTTCCCAGCCCAAAGGCGTCGAGCTGCCAGAGGGGCTGAACGCTGAAGTCGTCACGTCCCAACCACTGGTTCAGGCTGCTGTTGGGACCAAGACCGAAGATCCCGGCTTGGAGCAATTCGTTGGGGGTCTGGAAGCCATTGAGCAGGATGTTGGGAAGAAACGGACGCGCCTTCTCCGCTCGAATGTGTTGCACCACCGCCTGGACCAATGCTTGGTGCGCGGCCAGCTCGGGTCGGTTGGTCAGGGCGATCGGCATCATTTCGTCGAGTGTCCGGGAGGGGTCGATCAACGTAATCTGGGTGTGATCGTGCTCCAGCGGCTCGATGACTGCGCGGGGGTCGAGCCGCAGGACCTGGGTGAGGTTCGCGCTCTGCACGCGCCACTCCTGGGCGCGCCATGACGGCCTGCTGCTCGAGGTCCGCGAGAAAGTTCCTGGCCCGCTCGATCTCGACTTTCGGGACGAATTCCTTGCTGAGTTGCGTAATCCGCGCGACCAGGTCATGTCCCCGTTCAACGCAGTAGAGGCCGCCGGCATACATCCCGCGGCGCTGGTGCACCTGGAAGTAAGCGTCTGATGTCAAAAGCAGGGCGTCGTTCTTCGCAGTCTGGATATCCAACTGACGGGAATTGAGGATTGCCGCATGGCCAGTGGCTGGAAGATGGCATCGGTCGTGGGGATGTTTCCCACCGCGCCGACACCGCCGTAGAAGAAGTTAAGGCTCGGCGCGGTCATGATGCCCTTGTTAAAGTCCGGCCCGCCGCCGTCGTGTCGAATATAGTCGAAGCCAATGTTCAGCGTCGGGATCCAGAGGAGCTTGGCCCGTGTCAGTTGCGCTTCGGCGACCCACACACCGGCCTGCGCGGCGGCTACCATCAGCGGCCGTGCATCGGAGAGTCGCAGGGCGGTCGCGAGGTTGATCGGGAAGCGAAGATCGCTTGGTTCGGTCGGAGCAGGTTTCAGGCCCAAGCCGGTTGCGAGCGGGTTGGGTGTCGACTCGCCCGTAGCACCGTCCCGTCGTTCCGGACCACCTGGCAGGATCGGCAAGGCCGGCGGCACGTCCTGACCGCCCGGGCCCACCGCGGGACCGACCGCCGGGGACGCTGTCGAGCGAGCTGGCGATGGAGGCAACGTCCCGCTTCCCACTCCCGACCGATTAGCGGCAGGCGGTATCGTCGAAGGCGGACCGGGCGGCTGGGCCGCGCATGGGGCAGCCCCGATCAAGGACAGCAGCAAGGCCGCTACGGGCATCCGTGCCCAGACGGTTCGTTCCATCGTTCATACCTCGCTACATCAAGGGTTCCACAGCGCAGAGAGCGGTCTATGCCGCTCCGGCCTGGCCGAATCACAAACCTCATCGATCCTGAGAGTCGTTTGGATTGAGAGATTCTTGACTTCCAATCTCAAAAATCTTCCTTTGCGGGCTGAATTCGTCAGAACATGAGAGAATACGCGCTCACTGCCCGGTATGCCGTCTGTGAGGATTGCGTCGACACTGCGGCCGCACCGGCGACTGCGAAAACACACATCCATGAATGTTGTCGGGCCTTTCGACAGTCTGCGTTGGTAACCAGATTGCCGAAAAGCCCGTTGGCGATTAGGACATCTCTCTCAGGGCAGGCCTGCCAGATCGCCGGTTGTCTGATCCGTCGGACGGCGAGCGGAAGAGGTGGTTTGAGACGCAACCTTCGCCTCGCCGGTCTCTGGAGCAATCACCGACGGGTGCGCCATCGGCGAGGATTGAAAGGTCGCCGAGGATGACCTTTTCCGAGCCGTTGACCGGCACCCAGGGCTGCTCGATTTCGGGCGCCATCGAGTTCTGCGCGGTCACCGCGGAACGCTGGAGGTTGGTGACCTCGATCCACACGCCGTCGCTGACGCCCGTTCGGATTTCGCTCCGTTCGGCATGACCGTCCTTGTAAGTCCAGCAGAACGTCCTTTCGCCGCTGTAGGTGAGGGCCGCCACCGGCAACGCCCGGGCGCTTGGGCGTTCGATGATCACCTTGGCGTAAGCGTACATCCCGGGTAGAAGCTGGCTACCGGGATTGGGCAAGTCGATCTCGGCGCGGAGAGTTCGGCTCTTGACATTAAGAGCCCAGGAAGTCCGCGTGACTGTGCCCGGGATCGGCTCGTCGCGATAGGCCCGGGCGATCACAGTGGCCTTCGTCCCGATTTGGACGTAGTTGGCATCCTGCTCCGGGATGTCGACGAAGATCCGGACAATGTCGGTGCGGTCGACCACGTAGATCGGCGCCGCACCGCCCGGTGACAAGTGGGGCGAGCGGTTCTCGGCCGTGGGGTCACCCTGGGCGGGCAGCACGAAGTCGAAGGTGTTGGCGTTGCGTGCCACGATGATCCCGTCGAAGGGCGCTGGGAGCGTGAGATAGCCCACCCAGGCCTCCATCCGCTTCGCCTCACTCGTGGCCACAGCGAGGTCGGCCTGGGCGACCGAGACGTCGACCTTGGACTTGGCGAGCGTGGCCCGTTTCGAGAGCAGTTCCGCCTCCGCCTTCACGATGGTCGCTTCGGCTGCGTCCTTCGAGGCGACGCTCGACTTCCATTGGTTGGTCGACTCGAGGAGGATCTGGGGATCGACCACACCCCGGTTCACCTCGTTCGTTAGCCGTTTTACCTCCGTCTCCCACCGCTCGACCTCGGCCTTGAACTTGGCCAGGATTGCCTTCGCCTCAACGAGCCGAGCCTGGGCCGCCTTGACGTCGGCGTCGGCCACCTCCACCAACTTGCGGGCCAGTTGAACCTTTTCCTCGTCGAGCTTGACGGTCGCGTTCTTCGTCCCGAAATCCTCGACCAGTTCGGGCACGAACAGCTTGGCGAGAACCTCTCCCTTCTTCACCTTATCACCGATATCCACTCTCCATTTTTCGATGTACGCCGTCAGCTTCGGATAGACCGACGTGCGCTCGTATGCTTCGACAAAGCTCGGCTGACCGACGACCCGGACGATCTTCCGGACCTCCGGCTGGATGATCCGCACGCTTGGCGGTTTCGAGACGCTCGAATAGTGCGAGTCTTCCTTGTGTCCACAGCCCGGCGCCATAAGGGCGGCCAGGAGCCAGAACGCCAGGAGAAGGCGGCCGGAGCAACGATTCGTGATCGACGACCAGCGGGCGCGGTGCATGAGTGACCTCCAGATAAGGGGGCGGTGTGCAGGTGCAGCCGCCCCTGAAGCATTTCCAAGTTCAAGGTGAAATCGAAATCTTTCGGTTCGGTGGTCGAACATCAGGAGTCTCCGTGTGTAAGGGGTGCTTTCGGCAAGACATCGAGATCGGTCCGTAACGATTGGCCGCTGTTTGCGGCATCGATCTTTCCGAGCAAGGGCCGGATTGGCCACACCTTGCTTGCTCGACCCAGGAGTTCATCACTCATCGTCGGACCTCGGCTTGGCGAAGCCCAGGGCGACTCTGAGGTCGTCGACTGTGTAATGTGTGACCATGTCGTGCCTCTTCTCTCGAGCCTCGTTGAGGATCCTTCTGAGAAAGGCGAGGGCATCGTCATCCTGGTGATGCGTGACCGTGATGTGCTCGGACGAACTCGCGGGATGTCCTGTCGACTCGTCGTGGTCTTCGTGGCCGGGTTCCACCTCATCGACGAAGACATTCGGATCGAAGTGCTTGCTCTCGGGATCGTCCGGGTAGATCGATGGCGAGTGGGCCACCGACTTACCGATCACCATCGCAAAGATCGAGGGAAGCACCAGCAAGGTGGCAAACGTCGACATCACCAGCCCGCCGATCACCGCCAGACCGAGCGGGGCCTGCATCTGGCTCCCTCGCTCCAAGGCCAGTGCCATCGGCACCATGCCGACGGTCATCGCACAGGCGGTCATCAGGATCGGCCGCAGCCGGTCGCCCGCGCCGAGAGTGGCCGCCTCGACCGAATTCGATCCCCCCTTCCAGTGTTCATCCATGAACGTCACGAGCATGACCGAATTCGACACCGAGACGCCCAGGCACATGATCGAGCCCATGAACGACTCGATGTTGAGCGACGTGTTGGTGAAGTAGAGGATGGTCGCGATGCCCGCAAGCACCCCCGGCACGGCCCCGATCGAGATCAAGGCCAGCCGCGGGGACTGGAAATAGGCCGTCAAGAGCACGAAGATCACGAATACGGAGACCGCCAGGCCGAACCCCAGCGCCTTGAACATCTCGTTCATCGGCGGGAGCTGGCCCATGGGCTCGACCACAACACCGCGGGGTGGTTCCCCGGCAGAGTCGATCGCCTGCTGCACTTGGCGCGAGGCCCGGCCCATGTCCTCACCCTCGACGTTCGCAGTGAGGGTCAGGTAACGCTGCGACATGTCGCGATCCAGCTCGCCGGGCCGCACTCCTTGCCGCACCGTCGCCACGTCACGGATCATCAGGTTCACCAGTGGATTGACCGACTCCAGCGGTAAGGTCTCGATGTCGTCCGGCTTCTCCATCCGTAGTGGTGGAATTTGAAGCTGAACCAGGTAGTCGAAGCCGGTCTTCACGTCGACCCAGTAGTTGAGCGAGGCGAACCGGGTCGACGCCGTCGCCATGACGAGAGCATGAGCCAGGTCCTCGACGGTGGCACCGCTCAGTCCGGCCTTCTCTCGGTCGATCTCGACCTCGACGGTCGGATAGTCGAGCTGCTGCTGAAAATCGACGTCGCGAAGGAAGGGGATTTTCTTCATCGCGCTGGCGATCTTCTCCGCGTGCTGCCTTACCATCTTGAGATCGGTGCCGACGATGCGGACCGCAATCGGTGTCGCCGAGCCGAAACTCATGACGTTGGTTACGATGTCCCCCGGCTCGAAACCGAAGGTCGCCTTCTTGGATTCCGCCACCGCGATGTCCTTGGACAGCCCCCCTTGCTCCAGCCGCTGAGCCAGCCACGGGATCACTCGCTCGGGGAGGACCTTGCGGAGCCGCTCGCGAAACTGAGCGAGCTTGATCTTGCTCTCCTCGCGCAAGGCCACACGCAACTGGCCGTCATCAGGCCCCCGCATGAACAGCACCATGTTGTCGATGCCGAAGTTGGGCGCTACCTGGCCGACGTAACCCATCGTGATCTGGATATTCTCCGGCTTCGCCTCGCGCTCGATCTCCTCGAAGCACTTCACAGCCATCTGCCGGGTCAACTCGAAGTTTGAGCCGGGGGGCGGCCGGAATCGGAGCACGAACTGACCCGAGTCAATCTGCGGGAACAATTCGGTACCGATTTGCAGACCCAGACCCCAGAGGATCAGGCCGCACGCGACCAGATAGCCCGGAACGATCAACCAGCGGAGGTGGACGAACCAACCGACAAGCTTGCGATAAACCTTGAGGAAACGGGCGAACAACCCGCGATCCTCGCCGTGATGCCCCATATGCTTGAGCAAGGCCACGCACAAGATCGGTACGAATGTGCTCGACAGCAGGTACGACGCGATCATGGCGAACCCGACCCCGAGGGTCAGCGGCATGAAGAGTGACCGGAGCGGATCGCCCATGATGAACGCCGGGATGAATACCGACAGGATGCAGAGCAACGCCAGGAGCCTTGGCACGGCCGTGATCAGGCTGCCGTGGAGTACCGCCGAGGCGATATTGTCCGTGCGCTGCATTTGCACGTGCACGTTCTCGACGGTCACCGTCGATTCGTCGACGAGGATGCCGATGGCCAGCGCCATGCCGCCCAGCGACATGATATTGATCGTGTTGCCCGTGATCCAGAGTCCGAATAGCGACCCGAGCAGGGCCAGAGGGATGTTGGACACGACGACGAGCACGCTTCTTAAGTCGCCGAGGAACAGCAGGATCATCAGGCCGGTCAACCCCGCGCCGATCGCACCCTCAGTGGCCACGCTCTCCACGGCCGCTACCACGGTCGGCGACTCGTCGAACTCAAAGTTCACCGTGACGTCCTTGGGTACGGAATCGCGGAACCGCTGCATCGCCTTGTGCACGTCGGCCACAACCGTCAACGTCGACCCCGTGTCCTTCTTGATGATCGGCAGGTAGACTGACTTCTTGCCGTTGACGAGCGCAAACCCATACGTGATGTCGGTATCATCCTTGAAGGTCGCCACGTCGCGGAGGTAAACGTTCTTCTCCAGCCTGACAGGGATGTCGCCCAGGCGCTGGATGTCCACCACCGTGGCGTTGTTGGCCACCACCGGCATCGAGTCCTTCAGGTAGATGTTCCCCGCGGGAATGATCGTGTTCCCGGTCGCCAGAGCGTCAATCACCTGTTTGGGCGACAGGTTGTAGTCAAGGAGCTTCTGGGGGTCGACGTTGACCACGATCGACCGCATGTTGGGACCGAACGGCGAGATCGCCACCGTGCCCGGGACGTACTTCTGCACCAGCGGCCGGACCACGTTCTGCGCCAGGTCTCCCATCGCTCCGAGCGACGTGATTTCGCTCTCGAACACGAGGTAGCCGACCGGGACGCTGCCGGCGTCCATCCGCATGATCATCGGCGGCAAGGTCCCCTTGGGCATCCACGACATCGCCCGGTCGGACATTGCCACCACCTGGGCCATCGCCTGGCCCATGTCCGTGCCAGGGAAGAACGACAACTCGGTCAAGGCGACCTGCTGGATGTTCCGCGTATTGATATCCTGAATGCCGTCGACGTACTGGAAGTACAGCTCGAGCTGGTTGACGATGAACCCTTCCATCTGGTCGGGGCTCATGCCGATGTAATCGAGGAAGACGTAGATCTTCGGGGTATTCAGCGAGGGGAAGATGTCCACCCGCATCCGGTTGTAGGCCAGCGCGCCGCCGCTGATCAGGGCAACGACCATCATCAGCGTGGTGACAGGGCGCCGCATGGCGAAGACAGTCGGATTCACAGTGCATACTCCTGGTCAATTCGTGGCAAGCTCGACATCAAGGATCCGAGCGTCAGATACGGGTTAAGAGAATCGATGAAACGGAGAGTCCCAATTTCTCTGGCGAATTTCGTGCTGTAAGTCCTTAATTTTGTCCGCAGGCCGACGCCGCAGCGCCGGTCGGGAGGTGGTATCCGGAGGAACGATTTTGGAACGGGGATGTTGGGGCGTGATGCATGAGTAATCTCCAGATAAGGGGGCGGTGCGCTTTTGCAGCCGCCCGGGAAATCCTTCGTAGAGCGCCTCACGGTTGAATTGAGCACGTGTCGCGGCCGAGACGAACCAACCCCCTTACCCCCCTCGGATAGGGGGAGAATTAGCCGCGCCTTTTTCCCCCCTTGCGAAGGGGGGGTTGGGGGGGTGACAACGTGTGCCCAATCCAATCGCTAAACGCACGAGTCGCGGTGAAACCAAGATCTTTGGGCTATTGGGTGAGCATCAGGAATCTCCGTACGTAGTGGGATTATTTCGGCGGGACATCACGATCGCTCCCGGGCGTTTGGCCACTGTCCTCGGCCTCGCTCTTGCCGAGCGAGGGCGGAATTGGCCAGGCGTGCTTGCTCGACCCGGAGCTCAACTCATCGTCGGACCTGGATTTGGCAAAGCCCAGGGCAGCTCGGAGATCGTCGACTGTGTAATGTGTGACCATGTCATTCCTCTTCGATCGAGCTTCATCCATGATCCTCCTGAGAAAGGCGAGGGCATCGTCTTCCTGGTGATACGTGCCCGTGGCATGTTCGGTCGACCGAGCGGGATGTTCGGTCGACTCGTCGTGGTCTTTGTGTCCATGCCCGACCTCATCGACGAAGACATTCGGGTCGAAGTGCTTGCTCTCGGGGTCGTCCGGGTAGATCGACGGCGAGTGGGCCAACCTCTTACCGATCACCATCGCGAAGATCGAGGGGAGAACCAGCAAGGTGGCAAACGTCGACATCACCAATCCGCCGATCACCGCCAGACCGAGCGGAGCCTGCATCTGGCTTCCCCGCTCCAGCGCCAGCGCCATTGGCACCATGCCGACGGTCATCGCACAGGCGGTCATCAGGATCGGCCGCAGCCGGTCGCCCGCGCCGACGATAGCCGCTTCGGTCGAGGAGGCTCCTCCCTTCCAGTGCTCGTCCATGAACGCCACGAGCAGCACCGAGTTCGACACCGAGACGCCCAGGCACATGATCGAGCCCATGAACGACTCGATGTTGAGCGACGTGTTGGTGAAGTAGAGGATAGTCGCGATGCCCGCAAGCACCCCCGGCACGGCACCGATCGAGATCAAGGCCATGCGGGGCGACTGGAAATAGGCCGTCAAGAGCACGAAGATCACGAACACGGCGACCGCCAGGCCGAACCCCAGCGCCTTGAACATCTCGGTCATCGGCGGGAGCTGGCCCATGGGCTCCGCCACAACTCCGCGCGGTGGTTCCCCGGCGGAGTCGATCGCCTGCTGCACCTGACGCGAGGCCCGGCCCATGTCCTCACCCTCGACGTTCGCAGTGAGCGTCAAGTAACGTTGCGACATGTCGCGATCCAGCTCGCCCGGCCGCACTCCCTGCCGCACCGTCGCCACGTCACGGATCAGCAAGTTGACCACGGGATTGACCGACTCTAGCGGCAGGGTCTCGATGTCTTCCGGTTTCTCCATCCGTAGTGGTGGAATTTGAAGCTGAACCAGGTAGTCGAAGCCGGTCCTCACGTCGACCCAGTAGTTGAGCGAGTGGAAGCGGGTCGACGCCGTCGCCATGACCAGAGCATGAGCGAGGTCCTCGACCTTGGCACCGCTCAATCCGGCCTTCTCTCGGTCGATGTCGACCTCGACGGTCGGATAGTCAAGCTGCTGCTGGAAGTCGATGTCTCTGAGGAAGGGGATTTTCTTCATCGCGCTGGCGATCTTCTCCGCGTGCTGCCTTACCATCTTGAGATCGGTGCCGACGATGCGGACCGCAATCGGTGTGGGCGAGCCGAAGCTCATGACGTTGGTCACAATGTCGCCCGGTTCGAAACCGAAGGATGCCTTCTTGGCATTCGCCAGCGCATTTGACCTGGACAGCCCTCCTCGCTCCAGCCGCTGAGCCAGCCACGGGATCACTCGCTCGGGGAGGACCTTGCGGAGCCGCTCGCGGAACTCAGGCGAGCTTGATCTTGCTTTCCTCGCGCAACGCCACACGCAACTGGCCGTCATCAGGCCCACGCATGAACAGCACCATGTTGTCGATGCCGAAGTTGGGCGCTACCTGGCCGACGTAACCCATCGTGATCTGGATATTCTCCGGCTTCGCCTCGCGCTCGATCTCCTCGAAGCACTTCACGGCCATCTGCCGGGTCAACTCGAAGTTTGAGCCGGGGGGCGGCCGGAATCGGAGCACGAACTGTCCCGAGTCAATCTGCGGGAACAACTCGGTACCGATTTGCAGGCCCAGGCCCCAGAGGATCAGGCCGCACGCGACCAGATAGCCTGGAACGATCAACCAGCGGAGGTGGACGAACGAACCGACAAGCTTGCGATAAACCTTGAGGAACCGGGCGAACAACCCGCGATCCTCCGCGCCATGCCGCATGTGTTTAAGCATCGCTACACACAGGATCGGCACGAATGTGCTCGACAGCAGGTACGCCGTGATCATGGCGAAGCCGACCGCCAGCGTCAGCGGCATGAAGAGCGACCTGAGCGGGTCGCCCATGATGAATGCCGGAACGAATACCGACAAAATGCATAAGAGCGCCAGCAGGATCGGCACCGCCGTGACGAGCGTGCCGTGGAGCACTGCCGTCGCGATCTCCGACCGGCGCCGCATCTGCACGTGCATGCTTTCGATTGTCACCACCGCCATGTCGACGAGAATTCCGATCGACAGCGCCAGGCCGCCCAGCGACATGATGTTGATCGTGTTGCCCGTCACCCACAGTCCGAACAGCGACCCGAGCAAGGAGAGCGGGATGGTGATCACGACAACGAGCACGCTTCTTAAGTCACCGAGGAACAGCAGGATCATCAGGCCGGTCAAGGCCGCACCAATCAGGCCCTCGGTGGCCACGCTCTCGACGGCCGCTACTACGGTCGGCGACTCGTCGAACTCAAAGTTCACCGTGACGTCCTTGGGTACGGAATCGCGGAACCGCTGCATCGCCTTGTGCACGTCGGCCACAACCGTCAACGTCGACCCCGTGTCCTTCTTGATGATCGGCAGGTAGACTGACTTCTTGCCGTTAACTAGCGCAAACCCATACGTGATGTCAGTATCATCCTTGAACGTCGCCACGTCGCGGAGGTAAACGTTCTTCTCCAGCCTGAGCGGGATGTCGCCCAGGTGATTGATATCGCCAACCGTGGCATTGTTGGCCACCACCGGCATCGAGTCCTTCAGGTAGATGTTCCCCGCCGGAATGATCGTGTTCCCGGTCGCCAGAGCGTCGATCACCTGTTTGGGAGTCAGGTTGTAGTCGAGGAGCTTCTGGGGGTCGACGTTGACTACGATCGACCGCATGTTCGGGCCGAACGGCGAGATCGCCACCGTGCCCGGGACGTACTTCTGCACCAGCGGCCGGACCACGTTCTGCGCCAGGTCGCCCATCGCCCCCAGCGAGGTCTTGTCACTCTCGAACACGAGGTAGCCGACCGGGACGCTGCCGGCGTCCATCCGCATGATCATCGGCGGCAAGGTCCCCTTGGGCATCCACGACATCGCCCGGTCGGACATCGCCACGACCTGGGCCATCGCCTGGCCCATGTCCGTGCCGGGAAAGAACGACAACTCGGTCAAGGCGACCTGCTGGATATTCCGCGTATTGATATCCTGAATGCCGTCGACGTACTGGAAGTACAGCTCGAGCTGGTTGACGATGAACCCTTCCATCTGGTCGGGGCTCATGCCGATGTAATCGAGGAAGACGTAAATCTTCGGGGTATTCAGCGAGGGGAAAATATCCACTCGCATTCGGTTGTAGGCCAGCGCGCCGCCGCTGATCAGGGCAACGACCATCATCAGCGTTGTGACAGGGCGCCTCATGGCAAAGACGGTGGGATTCACAGTCCAAACTCCTCGTCGATTTGGCCCGCGTTCAATACCGAGGGCTGGTACACCAGTCTCGAGTCATAACTATCGGTACAGTTTATATGTACGCCTGATTGAACCAAGGAATCCTCACTCTTTGGTTAAGCACGCGACAGTACCAATGCAAAATCACGCCGCATGCCCTTTTTATAGATAATAATACTCAAATAATAATATCAGTATCCAATGCGCGGCGATTAATCGCTCGCGGCTTGCGTGGATAACGCACTCGCGGCAAGCCGTAACGATGATTAAGTGCGCGGCGAGTGCCCACCAGGACGATGGGCCGGCCGTTCCCATTAAACGCGGTTAACCCGCTACGGGAACAGCCTAGACAGAAGTCACCCGCACTTTTCGAGAGGCGATCCCGATCACCCATACGTTAACATGCGTTCATGTTACCATACGATCACGCTGCCGGATCCATCCATCTGAGTGGTTTGAACCCTAGCGCGAGGCCGGGCCTACGGTGCCAATGCCCGTCTCTTTCGTGATTGTGCAGCGCAAACATCATGCCAACGGTCGGGGCTATGCAGGATTGATCCAAGCCCTGGCTCAACAGCGGAGGTGCCGTGGCGTTTGCGCGGAGACATCCACATCGAAAACGCTAGAAGGAGCGATCGACGGGAGGAGTGGTGGGTGGAATTCCGAACAGGCGGGCCTCGCCGTCCTGCTCATGAAGTCTTCGCTCTCGGAAGGAAGGGCCTTGACCCGTTCTCTGGTCAAAGAAACCGTTGCGGTTTGACGGATCTTTAGGTGTACGGGGAGTCCGAAGTTTCGGCGGAGACGATCTTGAGGAATGGAGACGACGGTGGAACATGACGGACGGATCGGTGTTGACGTCACCGCCACCAGCAATGCGAGTGTGGTTGTGATGGTGATCCCGCGCTTATGGACGTTCGCGCTGAACATCGCCGAGTTTCCCCGGGCCTTAACGTGAGAGACTTACCTATTTATATGGTCGAACAGGCTGATTGTCAATGCTGATATCCGGCCACCGCATACGATGAGCAGGGTCGCCGCGCGTACGCGGATCGATAACTCTCGATCGGCTGGGACGATTTCCGATCGTTCGGGGTTATCCCGTTGAGCATTGAGATCGTGAATGTTTCGCCATGTGCCCCTGAAATCGAATCAGCGATTCCGCATGGAACCCCCTTGGCGGTCAAACTCCTCACCCCGAGCAGAGGCAATGGCGGTCGACTCGATGTCGTTAAAACACGGAAATGTCAGCCTATTTTACTAATCCCCCTCGTTTTTTCACTCATTCCGCCACCATCCCGGCCGAGGCGCACACGTTCCCCTGATGAATCAAATTATGCGTGATTGCGTACAGCGTCGCTACGATCCGACACTTCTTCTCGCCTCGCACCGGCATTTGTCGCGACCCCCGGTTGCGGCTCATCGCGTTCACCCATTCCGCCGTCTGGCGCGGAGCTTGTAGATCGCCTTCGACGCCTCCTCTCCCATCCGTTTCCGCCATTCCGCCGTGTGGTCGGTGTCGTGTGGCTTGCGGGCGTACGGGTCCTTGCCCGCCTTCTTCTGCTTGTCCGCGTCCTTCACCGGGGCGTACACCTTGCAGCCCTGAGCCTCCGTCGAATCAATCGCGTCCAGAGATGCGAATCCACCATCCACGAGCATTTCGTCGGGAGCCTTCTCGTAGCGAGTCTGCAACTGGTCGAGCATCGGCGGCATTTGTTCGCTGTCGGTGCCGGCGTTGGTCACGTCCACCCCCACAATCAGACCGCTCGCCGTGTCGGTGGCGAACTGGACGTTGAATCCGGGACGGCAGCCGCCGTCGCTGAACTTGATGGCTCGCGCCTCGGGGTCGGTGGTCGACGCCCTCGCCTCCGACGATTTCTCTTTTCTGCCCCTGTCTCGTTCCTGCTTTTTCTGCCGCAATTCCTCGCATTCCTGCTTCGCGTTCTCGATCCGCTCCTGTCGTTCCTTGGCCGCGCGTTCGCGCGCGGCGCGTTGCCGTCGGGTCAATTCGTCGGGATTGGTTTCGGCGAGATTCTTCAGCGTCTCGACCTGCTGCTTCGCCTCTTCCAGCAACTCCTCGAGACGACCGGCGGTGCGGAACGAACCCTGGCCGGCGTTGGCCCGCACCCGCATGCCGTCCTGCGCCACCCGATCCATGGTCACCAGGCCCTCGTCCATCAGCGTGGCGACGATCGCGTGAGTAGCTCGTCCCACTTCTGGCCCCCTTGAGAACGAAAATCGGCGAGCATGTGGTAGTTGACCGAAACCCCGCCGCAAAGCCACTGATAAGCGAGATGATTGTTGCAAAGGCGTTCGAGTTCCCGGGCGCTGCCGACGCCTCTCAAGGTGGCGAAGACCCAAAGCGCGACGAGCAACCGAGGATCGGTGGCGTTTCGGCCGGCACGACGCTCGATCGCCTTGACGTCGTTGAGCCAGGCGTCGAGATCGAGTCGGCAGACAAGGCTCCAGACGATGCGTGCCTGGGAATCGGGGTCGAGGCGTTCCTCGAGCGACTCCCAGTTCATTTCGACCTGGTCGCGGTTCGGGACGCGAAGCCTGGGGACGCCCCGTCCTGCGGGCCAGCGGCCTGCTCGGGTGTGGGAGCGGGAAGGTCGTCGGAATTGAAGGGGAGGGCGTTCAAGAGAGCCTCGCGCTGGGGGGCCGATACGAGACGGGGGAACATCGATGCTTAGAATTATAGCATGATCACACTTTCAGTACAATAGGGCTTTTTGAAAAAATCACAGCCTCATAGCGGCGAGTTGCGCGAGTGGCTTCCAGTCACGCGAACCGTCGGCAATTAGAGTCTTTGGTTCGCGACGAGTCTTCGTCCGTCCCTAGGAATTGCCGCGGTGGCTGAGGCGGTCCAGCGTCACGGCGGCGACGATGATCGTGCCGATGATGATATCCTGGATCGGGTTCGGAATGCCGGCGTGGACGCAGCCATTATTCAGACCGAGATGATCAAGCAACCGATCAGAGTACCCAGGACGGTTCCCTCGCCGCCGCTCAGACTCCCGCCGCCGATCACGACGGCGGCGATGACCTGGAGTTCCAGGCCGTCGGCCGTCGTCGGGTCGCCGGTGGCGCCCAGGTAGGCGAATTGGAGGACGCCGGCCAGGCCCATGGCCAGTCCGCCCATCGCATAGACGACGACCTTGATGAGCGGTACGTTGATGCCGCACAGCCGCGCGGTCGCCTCGTTCGAGCCGACGGCATACACGTAACGGCCCAGCAGGCTGTAGCGCAAGGTCATGGCGAGCAAGACACTGAGCACCAGCAAGACCCAGACGCCCGGTGCCACCAAAAGCCAGCGCGGTTCCGGCTCGGTCGCCAGGATTCGACTGAACCACCATGCCTTCGCGTCGCGTGGGGATGTACACCGTCGTGCTCGACGCCAGCCATTTGGCCAGTCCTCGATAGACCTTGTAGCTGCCCAGCGTGACGATGAACGGCACGACGCGCAGGCCGGCGATCAAGGCCCCGTTGATCGCTCCGCACACGCCCGCCGATCAGCGACCCCCAGGAACATCGCCAACGGCAAGATCAGCTTGAGGTCGCGAATCGATACGGGCATGCTCGGATTGAGTTTCTTGACGATGACGGCGATGCAAACCGTCACCAGCGCGACGGTCGAGCCGGCCGACAGGTCGATCCCGCCGGCGATCATGATGATCGTCATCCCCAGCGCGGCCGTGCCGACGATGACCGTCTGAACGGCGATCGTCCGCCAGTTGTAGAGGCTCAGAAACGAGCCCGACTCACGCGTCAGGACGGCGAACAATGCCGTGATCAGAACCAGCCCCAGGAACGGGCCGAAGACGGTCCAGACCCAGCTCATCAACCCGCGGAAGCTGGGTTTTCCGACGTTCCCGCCGATCGTCGTCGACACCGCCGGCCACCGCGGTTGTCCTCCTCACGTTCGTCCCTCGCCGCGGGTGGCGACTTCCATCACTTCGTGCTCGGTCCACTCGGACACGGGCCGGGCTTCGCTGAGCACCCCCCGAGACATCACGGCGATCCGGTCGCAGATGCCGAACAGCTCGGGCAAGTACGAGCTGACGACGACGATCGCCTTGCCCTGGGCGGCCTGCTGTCCGATCAGTCGATAGATTTCCGCCTTCGATCCGACGTCGACCCCGCGGGTCGGCTCGTCCAGGAGCAGGATATCGGCCTGCTGATGGAGCAGCCGCGCCAGGGCGACTTTCTGCTGGTTGCCACCGGAGAGATCGACCGCCGCGCTGGCGGGGCCCGTCGCCTTGATCCGCAGCCACGACATCCAGTGTGACCACCTCGGCCCGGCGCTCCTTGAGCCTCAGCCAGCCCCGGCGGGAATGGCGTTTGAGCGCGGAATAGGTCAGGTTGTCCTCGATCGACCGGCCCAGGGCGAGCCCCTCGCTCTTTCGGTCTTCGCTCAGGAAGCCGACACCTTGGGCGATCCGGACTCGCGGCGATCGCGAGCGCTCCGCTCGATGTGTTGGACGCTGGATCTGTCCCAGACACGATCGGCGCGAGCCCGAAAACGGTCCGCAACAAGGTGGTTCGCCCGGCGCCGACCAGCCCGGCGATACCCAGGATCTCGCCGCGACGCACGGACAGCGTGACCGGCCGATTGGTCCTGCCGCCCGCGCGAGTTGGTCCAGCTCCAGGATCGGCTCGCCCGGCGTGTGCGGGACCTGGGGAAACAGCTCGTCCAGCTCGCGACCCACCATGTGGGCGATGATCGTCTTGAGATCCGTATCGCGCAAGCTCGGCCGGCGGCGACCGCTCGGCCGTCGCGGAGCACGGTGTAGGTCTGGGCGATCTGCCGGACCTCCTCCAGGAAATGACTGATGTAGACGATCGCCAGCCCGCGCTGACGGAGCCGCTCGATGATCTCGAACAACCGCTGGGCGTCGCGCTCGGCCAGCGAGCTGGTCGGTTCGTCGAAGACGATCACCCGCGCGTTGGAGACCAGGGCCCTGGCCACCTCGACGAGTTGCTGAGCACCCACGCTCAGATCGCGAACCCGTGGCGTCGGGGCGGATGTCGGGATGCTCCAGGAGGGCGAGCGCCTCGCGTGACGAGTCTGTCGATGGTCGCGGCGCCTGGATGATTCCGGCCCGGACCCGCTCCTGGCCGAGCATGATGTTGGCCTCGACCGTGAGGTGCGGCGCCAGTGCCAGCTCCTGATAGATCATGGCCACGCCGCGTGCCCTGGCATCGCGCGGGCCTCGCGGTGCATAGCGGATCGCCGGCGAGCGTCATCGTTCCCGAGTCGGGCCGGTAGGCGCCGCTGAGGATCTTCATCAGCGTGCTCTTGCCCGCCCCGTTCTCGCCGATCAAGGCGAGAACTTCGCCGGCCGCGACCTCGAGCGAGACGCCGTCGAGTGCCCGCGTCGCCCCGAACGACTTGGTGACCCCGCGCATCTCCAGGAGCAATGGAGGTGCGCTTCGCTCGCCTTCACTTCAATCGGGGCACCCGGCACCATGCCGGCCCCTTCGAGGGCCCGCAACATGCCATCGCTACTGGATTCGTTCGGGCAGAAAATCGCATCGACCTGGCCTCGATACCGCGTCACCAGGTTCTGGGCTTTCTGCTGGGCCGTATCGGACGTCGGGCCGGAATACTCGGTGTCGGAGATCATCTTGACCTTGGGGTATTTCTGGGCCAGTGTGTCGGTGAACCCTTTCTCGCGCTGCTCGGTGCTCTCGGAGCCGACCGCGTAGCGCAACAGGATCAACTTGCCCTTCGCCCTTCATGAGCTCGCCGATCCGGTTGGCCGCCAGCACGCCGCCGTTGTAGTTGTTGGTCGCCACGTAAGCGACGATCTTGGTCGTTTCCAGCCGCCGAATCGAAAATCACGACCGGAATTCCCTTGGCGACCGCCGCTTCCACCGGTTCCACCAGCGCACGCGCATCCAGAGGCGCCAGCACGATCCCGTCGACCCCCGCGGCGATCGCGCTCTGGATGAGCTGGATCTGGGTGACGCGATCGTCTTCCTTCTGTGGGCCTTGCCAGATCACCTCGACGTTGCCCAGCTCCTTGGCGGCTTTGAGGGCGCCGGCGTGAATCGTCTTCCAGAATTCGTGCGAGGTCCCCTTGGGGATCACCATCACTCGCCACTTCTTCGACTTGGCTCCCGAGATGCTCGATTCCGTCGATATTTTCCACCTGCGGCGGATGGATCAAGCGAGCAGATTTCGGGTTCATTCATATTCTCTGGAGTGACCAGGGTCTCGCCCGTCGAGACCTTGGCTTCGTACGGCTGCTTCTCGAGATGCTTGACCATCGTCTTGACGCTCAGCTCGCCCATGCGCAACGGATTCTGGACCACCAGCCCTTGAACCTTGCCCCAGTCGCAAGCCTTCCACCAGCGATGCGCTGGCGTCGAAGCCGACCAGGACGACGGGCTTGCTGGCTCGCGACGACTCCGCCGAGGGCGATGGCCCTGCGCCTTGGTCGGCTCGAGCCGGCACAACCGGCGAGCGACCCCGCCAGCAATAGAGCGCAATGACAGCGCCAGCCTACGCCGGGCCATGAGTTATCTCCTTGATTTGTTTCGATTAATAGAAAGCGAGCCTCATCGTAAGAGCGCCGGAATCGTCGCGTCAAGCCGGTAGAGCGAGTGGTCACGATGGAGAGTCCAAACCCATCTCGTATGTCTCGTGTCTCTTGATAGCGGTGGAGCGGGTTTCCTAACCCGCTGGTTCCCTCCTTGGCGTACCCCGGCGGGTTAGGAAACCCGCCCCACACCGTCGAGCGTTCCCGGAACCTCGCCGTCGACCGCGGAAACCGCTTGATCGAAGGCGACAGCTCGCCGAAACTGCTGAATAGCTCTCGTCGTTCTTTCAGCGCGATCATTTCGAACCAGAGTGCTGTGGTGATGGCTGAACAAAAACTGCGCTGGGGTATTCTGGGCTGTGCACGAATCATGCGCCGCGGGTTAATCCCCGGGATTCGTGACTCGCTTTCGAGCACATTGCAGGCGATCGCAAGCCGCGACCTGGCGACCGCCAAGGCCTGGGCTAAAGAGTTTGGCGTTCCGCGCCTATGGTTCATACGAACAAGTGTTGGGCGATCCGGAAGTCGACGCGATTTACGTCCCGCTCCCCAACGAGCTGCACGAGGCGTGGATTATCGCCGCGGCCGATGCTGGCAAACACGTGCTCTGTGAGAAGCCGCTGGCGCTGGACGCGAACGAGGCGAGCGTGGTGGTCGAATACTGCCGGCAGCGAGCTGTCATCCTGATGGAAGCATTCATGTGGAGACACCAACCCCGCACCTTGGAGATTCGTCGGCAAGTCGTCCAAGGAGCCATCGGCCAGCTTCGACTGATTCGTGCGTCGTTTTCGTTTCCGATGCAAGGAGACGACTGGCGGCTCGACCCCGCGCGCGGCGGAGGCGCACTCTGGGATGTCGGCTGTTACGGTGTGAGTACCGCCCGCCTGTTCGCGGCCGGCGAGCCTCGGAAGTCCCAGGCGTTCGCCCATTTCGGCGACAGCGGCGTCGACCTCTCACTCTCGGCCTTGCTGGAATTCCCAGCTGGGGTGTTGGCGACAATCGACTGTAGCTTCGAACAGCCATTTCGCTGCGCTTACGAGCTAGTGGGAACCGGAGGCGTCATCGAGGTCCCCGACGCCTATCTTCCACCATCGAAAGGGAAACCGACGGCCCTGCTGCGGACAATCGGCTCTGTCTCGAGCCTGGGCACCGCTGGCGACGAAGTCCGGACGCTGGAATTTGAGCCGATCAACCAGTACGCGGCGATGGTCGACGCCTTCGCGCGCTCGGTATCAGCCGGCAAGCTGGAAGACCCCGCCGAGGATGGTCTGCACCAGATAATCGTCCTCGATCAAGTCTTGGACTCGGCCAAGAGCCCCTAGCTAGCGAAACATCTGGCCGCGGCCGACCGCCTCGAAGGCGTTGCGGATATGTTCGATCTGAGGTGGCTTTCGGTCGTCGGGCCACACGATCGCCACGATGTCAAAACGGCATGTCTGCTCGAGCACGTTGTACTTTCGTTGAAAATGGAGCGCCGCCAGGGTGATTCGCCGTTGCTTCTCAAGGTTGACCGCTTCCGCGGGCGTCCCTTGCCGGCGAGCTTTCACCTCAACGAAGACCAGAACGTCACCGTCGCGCGCTACCAGGTCGATCTCGCCTTGGGACATTCGATAACCGCGCATCAGCACGCGTAGGCCGCCTCTTCTCAAGAACCGGGCTGCTATTCGCTCGCCACGATCTCCGAGAAGCCGATTAAGCAGTTTCCTCAACTTTGGTGTCATTCTCGCAAGTCCGTCAATCGGCGACAGTCGACAGCCTTCGACCCGCGGTCACCGGGAATGTTTCAATCAGTATATCCCGAAATGGCTTTCAATCTCTCGGGCCTCTGAGCTCCAGCCTCCCGAACTGCGGTTGCTCTTGAAAAATGGCTGAGATTTCTTCGCGTCCGACTCAACGTCGAGGATCTTCGATGTGTCAGAGTCGATCGCTTTCGGTTTCAAGATGTCGTCTTTCTCATCCTTTTTCGCCGAATCGTCTTCTCTGTTTTTTCGAAGGAACGGGTGGAGCGTGTCACAGCCCGTTGACATTGTGAGGAGCGCACCCACAACCAGTCCGCGATAGATGTGTCGGCGCATCATCTCTCATCCCACCTTGCCAGAGGAAAAGGCCTTTGTCCTTGGCCACCCGGAAACGGCCGGGTCTCAGCCGATCGAGACGAGCATCAAACCGAAGGGAAGACAGATGTGGTAACGGATTTTCTCAAAAGGGACCGACATCGTCCAGGCCGATTGGGCGCAAGACTTTTTCCACAAAAAGATTAAAGTTCGCCGAGGCTGCGTGACGCATCCGAATCGGAGTTACCGGCCGGCAGCATAATTGCCGGTCCGATTTCAGCCTAAATTGAATTCAAATCAGGAGTTGAGGTACCGAATTGCCTTTGCAAAGCGTCGTCGGGCGGTCGAACTGGTCGTGGATCTCCGAATGAGGGTCGACACCGAGACAATGGCAGATCGTGGCCATGAGGTCGCCGGGGGTTACGGGCGCTTCGGCCGGATAAGCGCCGATGCGGTCCGAGGCTCCGTACACCTGACCGCCCCGTATGCCGCCGCCCGCGAGGACGACCGAGAACACATTGGGCCAGTGTTCTCGACCCCCGGTGGCCAGCGTCACCTTCGGTGTGCGGCCGAACTCAGTCGCAACGACCACGAGCGTTTCGTCGAGTTGGCCGGTCGATTCCAGGTCGGCGATCAAGGCGGAAAATGCCCGATCGAAGGGAGGAATCAGGTCATCACGCAGGGCTTCGAAATTCTCCCGGTGGCTGTCCCAGGCGTAGCCCTTCGCTCCCTGAGTCCGGAGCCAGTTCACCTGGACCAAGTCGCGTACCCGCGTCGAGCAGCCGGCGTCCCAGAAGCACCGATTGACCGAACAGGTTCCGGCCATAACGCGCCCGCAGATCAGCGTCGGCCGTGGAGAGGTCAACCGCCCGACGGACAACCTCCGAGCCGATGACGTCGAGCGCCTTCTCCTGGTTTTGTTTCAGCGCGAGCGCCGGTGCGCTCTGCTTCAAGTAGCGCGTCTGCTGGTTGAGTTGATCGAGCAATCCGAGCCGGCGCTTGAGTACAGGCCGTGGTGCGTTCGCCAGCAGCGGCAGGTTTTCCAACCGGAAGTCGTCTCGGTTCGGGTCGCCGCCGGTCTGCATCGGGTCGTACTTGCTACCGAGCGACCCGCCCCACTGGCCGGCCCGCCGGCCACTGCCGGCGTCGAGCCGTCGCGGGACCAATATGAACGGGAACATCGGCCCCGATCCGGGCGAGATCTTCGCCAGCGCCGAACCGATATGCGGCGCTTCCTGACGGCCCATGAAATTCGCGTCGCTCTCGGTCTTGGCGTAAGTCTGACCGGTGAACATGGCGTAGCCGCCGGTCGCGTGTCCGGAAGATGTGTGGGTCATCGACCGTACCAGGGCAATTCGACTCATGAGCTTCGCGGTCTCGGGCAGATACTTCGTGAACCGTACGCCCGGCAGCGTGGTCGCGATCGTGTCGAACTCGCCGCGAATCTCCGCCGCCGCGTCGGGCTTCGGGTCGAACGTGTCGTGATGCGAAGCCCCTCCCGAAAGGAACAGGACGATACAGTTCTTGGCCTTGCCGAAGCTCCGAGACGTCTCCGACGCCGAGGACGGTCGGCCGAGCAGACGATCGAGGCTCAGGCCCCCAATCGACAAGCCGCCGATCCGCAACAGCTCGCGCCGGCTGAATCCGTCGCAAAGCCTGGAAGTCGGTCCCAGAAGACGAATCATATCGTGCCACTCCTCTTCCGATACCTTTCGCGCGCTTTGCACCAACACAACTGTGCAGTATACCCCTAAGGTCGAATACTTCTCAAGCACTTGTTCGACATTTTCTTCACAACGGTTCAGCGCATGGCGATTGTAACGCAACCGGCGGGTCGAACGTTTTCCATGACAATATATGTAGAAGTATCGATGATAATCGCCGCCCCGGTTACGACGGACACCGGCCGTGTACGATCGTCCCTTGCTCGCCGGTCAGGATCGCGACGCCCGTCTGGGCTCCGATGAATGAGCGCCTTGCTCCAAGGCGTGCCACGTCGGATATTATACCGGACCCGGATACGTGGACCACTTCACAGGAAGTTCCATCCCGAGAGCACACACCGAGCGTCTAAATGGTCCAGCTTGCCAGCAAGTACGCGACGTCCCTCGTCCTTGTCGTCGAGCTGCTCAGAGCTTGCACCTCCTTCGGGCAAGCGGTCAAGCTGGTCGAGCGCCTGCCCGATCCCGCACGGCAGCCCCCGGCCGGCTCGCGACGCGCGGGACGTTCCGCTGCGGACGAGTCTTTACTTCGAACTCGGCATGCCGCCGAAGGCCAACGGTCCGGGATGTAAGCCCCGACTCCGTGGCCGTCCGCCTTCAACCGAAGGGGGGCGATGCCGTTCGAGCTGCTCCGGCCGGGCCAGCAGCTTCGTCGAGGGCGAGCTCGGGATGGCTGCGGCCCAAGAGTGACCTCTCAGGCGTCAAGTCGCTCGCCGTTTACATCGAGCCGGCCGGCCCGCTGAAGCCCGCGACGAACTATACGGTGCACGTGTCGGCCGGCCGGCCGGCGCGAGCCAGGGCAATCCCGAAGACGCCGGGACCTGGAGCTTCACCACCGAGGCGACTCCTGCGCGTCCAAGCCATCGAGTTCCCGCTCGACCTGGGGACCGCGCCGGTCCGGTGGCACGGCCAGTTCTTCTCGGGGCTCTGCAACGTCATCTTCTGCACGCAGGCGGCGAACTACGGGCCGACCTACGAGCTGATGGCCGAGGCCCGCAAGCAGCATCCCCGCGCCTGGAGCTACCAGCGCGACTTCTGGCTGACGGGCACCGAGTTCAGGCCGGCGTCATTCCTGCCGCGTGATGCTTCCCAACATCGTCCGCGAGCGCGAGACGCGGCGGATCGCCGCGATGAAGCGCGAGCAAGGTGCCGTCGTGCTCCAGCGTGGAGGATGTCTTCGGCCAACCAGCAGTACGGCATCCCCGCCGGCCGGCCTGTGAGCGACGATTATCACCCGGGCGACGAGGTGCTCATCGCCGACGGCGTCCACGACGCCCGCGCCAAGGTCCTCGCCGCCGATGGCGCGGCCGGCACGGTCACGGTCGCCGCCGTTCGCGACGCCCGCCCGGCGGCTGGAAGATCGCCTACGAGGGGCCGCTCCCCGATCGCGAGGACCCTGATGGCCCGGGGCTGTTCCCCCCGGGCGGCTGCTACCTCCGCAAGTTCGCACCCGCACGGCACGGCGTGCTATTACTGGGGCCGGCTCGACAAGGAGTGGGACCTGGCCCACCGCCAATATGGCCGGCGCCTGATGGCCAACTTCGCCGACGCGCACCGGCGACCTCGCCCGCGACGGCCGGAGCTGGACCACCGTCAAGGACTATGCCCAGTGGCACGAGGTCGCCCGCACGATCGCCGGCCACATCATCGACCGCTACGGCGACGGCGCTCTCGGCTTCACCTGGAGCGTCTTCAACGAGCCCGACCTGGGCCCGGTCTTCTGGCGAGCTGACTGGAACGAGCTCCAGAAGTTCTACGACTACACGACCGACGCGATCCTGCGGGCCTTCGAGGACCGCGGCTACGACTCGAACAAGGTCTTCATCGGCGGCCTGGAGCTGGGCGGCATCTTCGGCACGAACCTCAGGCTCCGCGAGTTCCTCGCCCACTGTTCGCCCCGCGCCCAGGCCGAGGGCGCCTTGCCGCTCAACGCCGCCGTGGCCGACCGTCAGCTCGACGGCAAGCGGTCGCGGCGAGTCGAGGCGCTTTGTCGCGACCACGGGGGCAAGGGGAGCCCGTGCGACTTCATCTCGATCCACTCCTACAACCGCTCGGAGATGATGGCCGCCAAGCTGATCCGGGCCAAGGAGGTGGCGCTGGAGATCGACCCGGACTATTACCGGGCCCTCTGGGTCAACTCGCACGAGGCGTGCCCCGACTGGATGCCGCCGCCCGACGAGGCCGCGGCCGACGCCTATCTCGGCAACGGCTACTTCCCGACCTGGTGCGCCGACGTCGTCCATCGCCAGCTCCTCCAGGCCGCTCGCGACCCGCGCTATGCCTATGGCGAGACGATCCTGACCGTCTGGCCGCCGCCCGCGAACTTCGCGGGTCTGAACGCCGTCACGCGTGTCATCCATTGCGACGACGACGGCGACGGCCGGGCGACCGGACCGTGACCATCCCGATGCCGATCTTCCACGCGCTGGGACTGCTTTCGGATCTGGGCGATCGGTACTGGGTGCTGCCGGAGCGGGTCGCGCAGGGCAATGTGATCGGCGGCTTCGCCTCGCGCGACGATCAGGGCGTCGTCCGGGTCCTGCTCTATGCCCACCACGCGCAGGACACCCAGTCGCGCTCGGAGGCATCCTTCGACGTCACGCTCGACCTCGACGGGCTAGGCTGGGCCTGGCCCGCCCAGGTCGAGGAATACCGGTTCGATCGCGACCACAACTCGCCGTTCCGGCTGATCCAGACGACTCCCAGCCGACCCGCGCCCGGGCGGCCCAGTCGGATCCACGCGCCTGGCGGAGGTGACAGAAGGCTCTGGAAGGCGATGATCCGGCGGCCCAGCGTTCGGGCTCTCGAGACGCTACGGAAACTCAATCCCGCCACCCGGCAGGCGGCCGGACGGTTGTCTTCAAGCTGGCCGGGCAAGCAAAGGACCAAGGCGTGCGCGACGCGCCATGGACATGATCCGAGCGCGCTTCGGCCCTGTCGCCTATCCCCCGAGCGGTGGTCGAGGAAATCCGGGAGAAGGCCAAGCTTCGTCCGACCGGCACGTCGTCGTGTCACCGCAAGCCAATGGCCATCTCAGGCTCACGGTCCGCGTGGCAGGCAACGGCTGCAACTTCCTGGTCATCAAGCGCGACGGCGTGCTACCCAAGCGTGACCAGCCCGACCGCTGACCGGCCGAGCTCGACGATGACTTCGAGGAATTCGTCCGAGGCTCGGTGAATTCTGCGCCTTGCACCAGGGCACTCCGCGTAGGATACTTCAAAGGTGGAATTCTTCTTGAGCACTTGTTTGACATTTTTCCGATCTGGACTGTACGGAAGGGCAACGAGCTCGGCTATCTCGTGCCTTGGGCTTTTTGAACCAGGAGACCGGATCGCCATGAGAAACAACTCGCGATTGAGCAGATTGGTGTTGGCTGCGTTCGGGCTTTGCGTGTGCACTTCCCAAGCGTTCGCCGGGCCGTTTCTGGAACGATCTCTCTCCGCCTTCACTCTCTCGGGGAAAGACCAACCGGCTCACATTGGTGGGTACGGAGCTGGGTGGAGCGACCGGATTGTGGACATCTCTGCCTCCAAAGTCCGTCGAAGCCACGCTGATCGAGTCGAGTCGGGACGACCAGGCCATCTTTGAGGTGAAGGTTAGCCCCGACGCCCCGCTGGGCATTTACGGACTCCGGCTTGGCCACCAGCAGCGGTCTGAGCAATGTCAAGCTTTTCTTGATCGACGACCTGCCGACGGTCGCGGAACGGGCGACGAAGTCGCGTGAGCAGCGGAAGTCCACAACATCTGAACTGGCCCGTCGCCGTTCTGGGAAACGCTGGCGAGTCCGACGTGGACCGATACACCATCGATGTGGAAGCCGGTCAGCGCGTGACGTTCGACGTCGTGGGCAACCGCCTGGGTCAAGACTTCGACCCCGTCGATCACCATCAAGGACGACAAAGGTCGTCGGATCGTTGAGCACGACAACGATGTCGGCCTGATGTTCGATTGCCGATTCGCACACACGTTCGAGACGACAGGGACGTATACGATCGAGATCCAGGACGCGCGGTTCCGGGGTCCGACCATCTGGTGTACGTGTTGCGCGTGGGGAGGTTCCTGGAGGGACGGGTGGCGCCGCCTTCGACGGTTCACCCCGGTGACTCACTCACTCTGAACTTGCCCGGCGAACAAAGTGCCTCCGTGCAGGTCGCCATCCCGAAGGACACGGCTCTTGGGAACTTCTGGCAGGAGTTGCGGCGGACCGGCGATCAGGCCTCGGTCTGGGTTCCGCTCCGGACTTCTCCCTATCCGATTGTCCTCGAGCGAGAACCCAACGAGAGTCCCTCGAACGCCATGGTCGTTGGCGTGCCCGCGTCTTGCACGGCTCGATCACGACGCCCGGCGATCGCGACGCTTTCGCTTTCGAACTGGCCGCCGGACAGCGGTTGACCACCCAGGTCGAGTGCCGCCCGTTGGGATCACCCGCCGATCTCGACGTGACGCTGACAGACCCGCGAGGCAAAGCCGTCAAGCGTGCCGATACGCTCCCCGACGGCGAGACAACCTTCGAGATCCAGGCGAAGTTCCACGGGCCGTCATGTCTTG
Organism: uncultured Planctomycetota bacterium; assembly: GCA_963779785.1. Taxonomy (GTDB): domain Bacteria; phylum Planctomycetota; class Planctomycetia; order Isosphaerales; family Isosphaeraceae; genus CAVRFS01. Next base: position 2,461 of record CAWAAW010000007.1, on the reverse strand, counting down.
CTCGTTCGGAGTCTGACCGGTGAAGGTGGACCTGAATATGTTTATCGTATCACGCTCGCCTTGCGCGAGCCGGCCGTTCAGCTCGTCTCCGACGCCTCCAGCCTGGCTATCCCACGCGGGTCGTACCAGCTGTTGCCCTTGAGTCTCCCCGGACCGACTTCAGTGGGCCGGTCGCGCTTGAGCTTCGCGGGGCGCCGCGGGAATGACCCTTGGAACCGAAGTCATTGGCGAGGGTGAGTCCGAGGTCGTGAACATCATCAGAGTCGCAGAGTCTGTTCCGGAAGGAGTCTACTCGGTACAGCTCGTCGCGCGGATCGGGCCGATGGCCGCGACGCACCGCCATTGCCACGACCCTCCCTTAATCGATCGCTTGCCCACGGGACGCGGTCCGCACGGCGAACCTTTCGAATTACGCGAAGACCAGCGGCGTCTGCCTCCGACCTTGACCGACCGGATCGCGATCCTGGTCACTCCTCGATCGCCCTTCACCTTCGAGTTGCCCGACCGCCTGGTCGTCTTGCCGCGCTACCTGGAGGCGAGCTTCCGACTGGAAACCTCTGCGCGTCGCCGGGTTCGACGGACCGATCTCGTTCGTCGCCAGGGGCGGGAGCCTGGAGCAGTTGAACCTCCAGAAGCCTCGGCTCAAGGCCGAGCTTCCCCCCGCGACCCGCGATCGCACGATTGTCGCAGGGGATCATCCGATCCGGTGTGAACACGGAGCTTCGCAAGCACGCGTCACGGTCACCGCACACGCCTACCTATGAAGGCCGTGGCATCGACCTGACCCGAACCTTCGATCTGTTGACCCAGGTCGCATACGAGCCGTCGGCCGAACCTCAGCGTGTCGAAATCCAGGCCGGCGAGTCCGCGACGGTGGCGATCCGCGCCAACCGGCTCCCGCCGTTCAACGGGCGGATCACGGTCCGGCCGTCGGAAGTCGCGGGATTGATCCTCCCCTCGGTCGTGGAGATCGCCGAAGGACTCGATCACGCGGAGATGAAGATCGTGGTCCCAGCCAGGGACCAAGCCGGGAGTTTATCGCGTCGCGTTACCCGGATCGGCACGCGTCTCGAAGTTCGATGAGCCGGTGGCGGGCAAGCCGCTCGAGGTCGTTGTGGTCGCGTCGAAAGGGGGCCGATCTTGATGTCGAGAGATACCATCCTTTGACATGCGCTGGCGATCGGCTGCGTCGATATCTTTCTCGGTGTGGCGCGTGCCCACGCCGGTTCGCCGACCGTCACCGCGATCTCGGTGCAACCGGCCGAGATCGTCCTCCAGGGCAGCCGTGCCACGCAGCGCGTCCTGGTCACGGGCCGGCACGGATCATCGTCCTGGAGTCCGACCTGACGGCGCTGGCCAGCTACGAGAGCCTCGACCCCGCGGTCGCGACCGTCACTCCCGAGGGCATCGTGTCTCCGCGAGGCCAGGTCAAGCCACGCTGGTGGTCCGTTATGCCGGGCACGAGAGCCGGGTGCCGGTTCGTGTCGAACAGTTTTGGTCCCATACCGCCGGTCGATTTCCGGACCGAGGTCGTGGCGGCGTTCGGGCGAGGCGGTGTAACCAGGGTGCCTGCCATGGCTCGCCTCAAGGCAAGGGGGTTTCCGTCTCAGCCTGCGGGGTTCGACCCCGAGCTCGACTTCGTGACTTGACCCGGGAGTCGCCGGCCGCCGGACTGATGTCTTCGCCCCGGCGGAGCCTTTCTTGGAAGAAGCCACGATCCGCGTGCCCCACCAAGGGGGGCGCCGGTTCAAGGAAGACGATCCGCCTACCGGTCGATCCACGACTGGATCGCCCAAGGCGTTCGTCCGTCAGCGGCCGTTCTAGGGTGATGGGGTCGACATTTCACCGGCAGCGATACCTCCATTCGTCGAGCCCGCGACAGCAGCTCGTCGTCCGCGCCCGGTTCGAGAACGGTTCGGTTCGAGACATCACCGACCTTGCCGTCTTCAGCTCCAGCAACGCGACCGATGCACCGGTGACGTCCCGCGGCCTGGTGGAATTCCGTCGGACGGCCGAGACCGTGATTATCGTCCGCTACCTCGACAAATCGTGACCGTCCCGCTCACCTATGTCCATTCGACCCGAGCTACGTGGCGAAACCGCCGGCGGCGGCCAACGAGGTTGACCGGCATGTCTTCGACAAGCACCGGCGGCTTCAGTTCCATTGTTCGCCCGGTTGCCGAAGTCCTGTGTTCTTGCGACGAGCCTACCTCGACCTGATCGGGGGCCTGCCCACGCCCGACAGAGGCGGCTGCGTTCCTCGATTCGCAACGACCCGCAAAAGCGATCGAAGCTTGTCGACGCCTTGCTGGAACGCGACGAGTTCGCGAGCTTCTGGGCGTTGAAGTGGGCCGACATCATGCGCGGCAATCGCGAAACGATCACCGAGCGGGGTGTGCACAACTTTCATCGCTACCTGGTCGCGCACTTCCGCGAAGACCGGCCGTTCGACCAGTTCGCA
>CAWAAW010000006.1:0-163246 GCA_963779785.1 uncultured Planctomycetota bacterium | reverse complement strand
CCGATCGGAAACTGAAACGCTCTAACCCTATGCGGACTCATCAACTTCCACCTGGGCGCCCGCATTACCGGCACGTTCGGAAGTTTTGTCGTATCTCTTAAAACACCGTGATATACGGATGGGCGCCCGCATAACCGGCCAAGTTTACCAATCTAACGTATGTTGAATGCCCACATGGAGTCTGTTCCGGCGCCAGAATAATCCGCATAAAGCGATCCGTGGCGGAGCATTGCCATAAGCAGTGATTTACTATGTGCTTACGGCTGGGCGCCTGGATAATCGGAGCGAGCGTTACAACCGCGACTTCCCCATGCGTTCGGCTTAGGCGACCGGCGGGTGGAAACTTACCCAAGGATTGATCGGTTCCGAGCGATCGCATCGATACCGGGACTGCGGAGCCTGGCCACACTAACGCGACGCGCCAAGCGAGGGACGCTGGCCAAGGCCGGCGCGTGACTCGCCGTTTCCCCTGGTTTCACGTAGGGTTGGTCTGGCCACAAGCTAAACGCTGGTAGTTTTATTTCCTGCCGGTCGCCTTATCAATCGTGAAACAGAGGGGCCATCGCATGGTAAGACGTGATTTCCCCCCTCGTAGGCAAGTTGATGACCTCCAAGCTTTATTGCGCGGAAAGGCGGGCGGGGGGACGATGGCCGGGGTGTAACGGGTGATCCAGGGTATGAGACTTGACGCCCGCTACGAGGTTCGACGGTTCGGCTGTAGGACGCTGGTATGACTGACCAAGTTCGCTCGTTGGTCCGCTCAGGTTTCTTCCTCCTTATCTGTGTGATTGGTGGATTGTCGTTCGTCGCATTCTGGATCGACCAGGGGCACGGCGCCTCGCTGTCAAAGCTGGAGCAAGTTCGCCCAGGAATGACCCGACAAGCAGTTCTCAATCTCCTTGGAAATCCAACCACGATCAACAAAGGCGAAGACGGCTCCCAGTCATGGTTTTATTCGAGGGCGACCTTTTGCATGGTGAGCGTTTACTTTGATCGAAATGGCATAGTGGAACAGACCAACCACGATCATTGAATGAGCGAATTGCCGGAGACGGAGACGCCCACCGGTGCTCGAGACGACTCGTACGCCGAACGACGTTTGACGTCAGATCAGGCGCAACAGGTGATCCATAGTTGGCGCAGACAGGCGGGCGCAGGACGATGGCGGGACGTGGAACTGCTGATCCAGGTTCGGAAGGGGTGCGGCCGATGTCCAGAGACACAAGAGCAATCCGTGACCTGCACGCGCTCAACGACGACGGCGCGGTGCTTTGCAATCCTCGCGACAAGGAAGCCGCCCATCGGGCTGAGATGGAGGGCATCGCAACGGAAGACCGCGATGCGGTGACGTGCCCGAAGTGCTTATCTCTGCTGTACAGGCGTGACAAGGCCCGAACCGAGGGATCTTGAGATTTCCCTAGACGTAGACCGAGCGCAAACGGTGATCGATGGATGACCGCTTACGATTCTCGCGGCAGTCCGGGTCCGTTGCAACCTCGGATCAGGCCTGTGGGCAGCTGCATGAACGCCCGCCGCGCCGGAGCCTGGACCTGCCGACGTAGTGAAGCTCGACCCCCGCCTTGAAGTCCGGGATGCGGCGCGGCCCCTCGACCACCAGGCGCTCGATGTAGTAGACGACATCCGCTTGGTTGAACCAGGTCCTGGCGATGAGCTTGGGCGGGCCGGAGAGATCGATTACCGCATAGCGCTGGGCCGCATCCCGAAAGCCGATCAGGATGGCAATGCCGTTAGCCTCGCAGTAGCGGCAGATGCGATCGACGTAGCGCTCTTCCATGCGATGAGCCAGCAATTGACCGAGATCAGCCGACCTCCGGAGGCGGGGCGCTGCATCAACTGTTACAGGTAGCCCCGTCGTCCCGCGCCTGCCTGTCCGCGCCAGCTGATGATTCACGCGTTGCGCCGCTCGGTACGATCTCACCGACCGTGGGCGGGGCGTTGGCGCCATGGTCCATCCAATGCTTATCAGTGTCGCTCGGGATCGTAGGTCAGGTTGGCCCGGCGCGAGCTTTCGCACACCTTCGCGAACTCGGGCAGCTCACCCTCTTTCTCCAGGTCGAATTCCATGTCCCCATCTTGCGGGGCGTCTCGCCAGATGAATCGGCCTTCGGCGTCGGACACCGCCCGCCAGGAGAGGTGGTCGAAATAGTCCCACCTGGGTCTCACCTCGATCCCGGCGATCGGCTGACCCTGGCGATCGACGACCCGCCCGTAGAACGCCTGCCCGGCGACAGGCTGAACTCCACGGGCGGCGGCTTCGCGCTTGGGCGAATGACCTTCCAGGCCGGCGAGAACCCGGCGGCCTCGACCTCGATGATCCAGCGCCACAACTGGGGATGGTCGTCGGCGTGAGGAAAGACAAACCGACCCGCCGCATCCGTCCTTGTCCCGAGAGAAGTCCGTCGGATCGTTGGAGTACGCCAGGACGACCCTCGCGCCGGCAACAGGCTTCCCCTTGCTGTCGCGGATCTGACCGGAGACGCTCGCTCCCGACTTCATCACGAGGACGCCCGTCATCGCGCGAGCCGTCCGGAGGCTGAGCTGTCGCTTGAAGCCGCCGGTGTCGCTCACGTAGTCCGGGTGCACGACGCTCGGAGCAGCAAGACGCTGTTCTGACGGGGGCCCGCAGGCAGGCTGGAGCATCGCCACCGGCCCTCGGCATCGGTCTTGACGCGGACATAAGGGAAATCGCCATGCGGCACTCCAATTCGAGGGCGTGAGGAGATCCGCGTCCGGTTTAGCAGAGTGCTGGCCGAATGCCACAGTCACTTCGGCCCCCCGGATCGGCCGGCCCTTGTCATCCTTCACCAGCCCGCCGATCGGCTCGCCCGGTTCGAGTTTCAGCGTGACGGTCGGGACCAAGCCTTGCCGCACCTCCTGGCGTACCCAGCCCCGATCGGTCAGGTGGACCAGACCTCTGTCCCCTTGCCGACGGATGTCTCCGGAACACGGGGCAAAACCATCCTTCGTGGACCAGAGTAACAGGCCGAAGAACTCGCGCGGTATCTCGATCGGGCAACGGCCCTCTTGATCGGTGACCCGCTCCGGCGTCTTGCAACGATGCCATGCCCATCCCATTCGGGATGTCGTAGAGGTGGGAGGTGACCACGACGGTCGCTCCCGGGATGGGTTGGCCGTCCATCTTGCGGACGAGCTTTAAGAGTCTGTCCCAGAAGCCCCGTCTGACGGTTGTAGGGTGGGTGCAACCCACCAACGCAAAGCCTTGGTATTCGGTGGGTTGCACCCACCCTACGAGTGCGGCTTCCGACCCTTTTGGGACAGACTCTGACCACCTTCCTGGGCTCGTTCTTCTTCTCGTCTGCCTTGGGGGCTTGCTCCTGAACCTCACGATGAGCGAGCGTGCTATGCGGGCTGGAGAAGAGCAGCGCTAATCCCACGAACAGCAACTGGCGAAAACGAGATGGATCGCATCGACCTGGATCACCTCTCATTGCAGCTCCTTCAATGAATCTGATATCTGGATCACGCGTACCGGTTCCCGGAATTGTCCCGCGCCCGACCGTCCCTGCCAACTATAGACGACCCGTTGCGCCTCGAGCCGGATGGAGCCTGGTTCCTATGGCCGGATCTCACCGCCCCTGTTACTCGGAGTTCTACGAGGCTTGATCGTCAGTCGTTTCGTCCAAGAGATCCGTTTGTCCTGCTTGTCTGTGTACTCCACGCGATCAGGAAGCAGCCATAAGGGCCGGACCTCGACATAATACTCGTCAATCCCGACCCAGTGGGCCTTGAGTTTGCCCGTCCAGTTGCCGCCGGATTTTGGATCCTTGATTACAAGCTTTCCAAAGGTCGCAGCAGCCGAGATACGGTTCCCGTGCTCTCTATCCCAGATGATGATCGTAAGATACGCAGGCGGGTTGATGCCTTTCCAGGAGATCTCGCCACCAAGCTCGATGATTTCCTTATCCGAGATAACCTCGTCATTCGGTTTGAGGATACGACCCGTGATCTTGACTTCTTGCCCCGGCTTCAGCTTGACCGTATGCTTCCCATCGGCCTGGTTGTTGCCCGCGGGGCGTTTCGTCTGGACGACCTGGCTCTTTTGGTCCAACGGTTGCCGCATCCCAGGACCGAACACTAGCAACGTCGCCGCAATGGCCCACAAACTTGCCCGCCGGCATTGAACACCTCCCTCGGATGTCGATATCGGTGCCACAAGCGTAATCTGAGCTAACATCCCCCAGCACTGGACTGAACTCTGTAATTTGTCTTTTCCGGATCAACGTTTCCAGTTGCCGCCATCGTCCCGCGCCCAACTGTCCGCGCCACTATGGTTCACCATTGCCAGTGGCCCTGGCCCATCGACGGGCCAGGGTGAACGCCCGGTGCCTCGTCCGCTGATCGGCCTCCTTCCTCTCGACCAGCCGGTCTATCAGCGCGACGAGCCCCGCGTCCAAGGGACACCCCTGCTCGATCCAGCCGACGGCCACTCCAGCAGGGGCAAGAGCCAGACGTAGTTGATACGTGTCGCTTCCACTGTCAACTCTCGATCATGGATCACCGCTTCCGCCTCTCACAGTAGGCTGGGTGCGCCGAGAGGCTACGTGTCAAGCACTTCAACTCGCTCCGGAGTACCATCCTCGGGCGGCCCGAATCGGAGGCGGACCCGAGTATTGCGAAGGCATTCGGCACCGGCCAGGATAGGCCGGACCACCGCGAAGAGAGCCTCGGCATCCGGCCCATACATATAAAGCGAGCCGTCGCTGAGATCGACGGCGATCTCGTTCCCGTCGAACTCCCCTACCCCGGCAGCGTTGATCGCGGATTCAAGTTGTTCTTCGATGGCGAGCAGAGCATCGAGGCTGTCGGCCGCATAATCGAAGTTGGCGATGAATGCGTGCTGTTTCACGTGAGTTTCTGTCCCCCCACTTCGACTAAACCCAGCGGATTGACTTGCTGAGAAAATGTAAGGTCTCGATACTGGATCACCCTTTGCGTTTCCTGCCGCGCCAGGGCCGAGCGTCAAGTCTCGACTATAGTTGAGCCTTGACGCCGAATTCCGAATTCGAAGGAATCCTCTTAGGTGAATGTACCTCACCCGTCGAGTTGCTGGTCCCAGACACCGGGGTGCTGGTGAGTCTGACCTGAGAAGCTTCCTTTCGACCTGGCCGGCAGGTAAGGCAAGAAGATCCAAATCAGCAAGGAAATCCCGATAATAACTAACGCAATTACCATCACGCCGAGGCCCCAATTGATGATTTCCCAGCCGCGCCAGCGGCTGCCGCGATCCGGGGTTCAAGGATCATCACGAGGCCGAACAAGATGTAGAAGCTGCACCCGTAGGCGAGACCAGCCAATGCGACTCGTGGACGGGTTGGAGGAGTTGCGGAATAGCCCATGACTGGTTCCCCGGCACGTGGTGATTAGCTGAAGTGTGCAGCCATGAATTGTACCCTCGCGCGAATGTCGCGAACGTCGAAAGTCCTCAGATGGTAATCGTGGCCGCTAGTCCAGCCGTTGGACATTAGGTCATGATCCGCGCCCCGAGTGTCCGCGCCAGTATCGATCAACCTTTCCACGTCCCGACATCGTCCCGTGCCTACCTGTCCGCGCCAGCTATAAGCCAGCCGTTGCGCCATGGCGGCGGTGCTGCGGGGTTGCCGCTGAGATTGTACCTGGCGGCCAAATCGGTAGATACTTCGGGAATCGGAGGTGCCGGGGGCAAGGCTTCGATGGGTAGCCAGGGGACCGGGCGGCTCGCTCATATCTCGCGGCAATCGCGTCGTGCCAATGGACCTTATCCAGGATCGCGGAAGCCAGGGGACCGTTCACCGAGCTTTCCGTCAGCAGCAGTTCCCACCGATTGGCCTCGCCGGATTGCCAGCTGCTCAACCGTTTGAGATGCGACGTGCGTCGCTGGAGCCCGACCCCGACGGCCATCAAGACGGCTACCAGCGCGGCCGCGATCATCAGTTGCCGCACCGTGAATCGCACACGAGGCACCCGCATCACTGGTTTCCCGCCAAGCCTGATATCCGATCACCCGCTCTAAGTTCCGGCTTCATCCCGCGCTCGACTGTCCGCACAAACTATGAATCTTCCGTTGCCCCCGACTGCACACGTTCCCGGCCCGCCTTGCGCCGGGAACGCGTCAGCACGAGGCTAACCATCCCAGAACGATGAATCCTTCCATGTCGCCAGTAGGAACCAGAACGAGCCACCCGTGTCTAGCAACATCGCGGCGAGGCCCGTGGAAGCCGTGACTACTGACCCGAACCCGAGCAGCCCTCCGACCAAGACGAGGATCGTCCCGAATACCGGAAACCCGGAGACATGGCGATATTGCTCCAACGAGCCATATTGCCAGCGGAAGAGGAGGGGCCGTATGAACGACTGATAGGAATTAAAGAGTCCTAACATCAAGGCCGCTAACGCCCACCCGAGTCCGGAAGTTGGTCTCCTCTGCCGTAACAGGCCGAGAGCCAGTGACGCCAACAGCAGGATCGCAGGAGAAAAGCAAACGACGAGCCCGATGAAGCGGCGTCGGTAGTTCGGTGCGTGTCGAGGAGGAAGTTCCCGCATCGGGTTCACGTTCAAGCGAGTCTCCCGCAGCCTAACGGCGAGCGTGCCGAGCACATGGAAACTCCCATTTCTAGATCAACCGTTCCACGTTCCCGCATCGTCCCGCCTCGACTGTCCGCGCCACCTGTAGATCACTCGTTCCATGTTTTTACATCGTCCCGCGCCGAGCGTCCGTGCCAACTATTAAATGAGGCTTGTCAGCCTCGGGCGGGTCAAGAAATCAATGGGGGCGACGTTAATCGACGGACTCTTTCAACGATCCGGTCGTTGATCTCATCCTGGCGATTGTACAGGGTGGCGGCCGCCTCGAAGTCGCACGACTGGACGGCGACGTTCTTTGCGTCCTGGAGTTTCTCTTCCTCCAGGCCCAAGTGGTGCACCTCCGCCCATCCTGGCTCGCAATCCAGGCAAGCCCATTCGGGCACTCCGAGCACCTGCGGATGATGTCGGTGGACAGGCCGTCCAAGGCGAACGCCGGACTCATGTCGGCTGCCCAGGATCACTCGGCCTGCTTCGGCATCCACCCGCTGCTGAGGGCTGAGGAATCCCCATCCCCACAAGATCGGCACGACCCGCTGCCCACCACACTCCGGGCAAACGGTTGGTACGGGTTCATTTCCCATATCCCAAACCTTTCTGGGGTACGATGCGTCGTGACTGAAACGCCCGTCCCACGTCTCGGCCTCATCCGGCCCCGACCTGTCCGTTTCATCTATGGATCAGCCATTACATTCTAACCGGTTCTGCGATAACGCCTGACCAACAGGCCGATCCCACTTGCTAGCAGAGGTAATGCCAGAAAGCAGGGGATCGCCGTGAGCATATAATCGCCGAACGGACCCTTCAGACCGAACAACCAAACGATGACCCCGATCGGGATCGGTATCCACCATAAGAACATCGCCGCCAAGCAGCCGATCAATGCCCCTCGGGCGGCATAACCCTTGCGTGAGGTGTCTTCGATTTCGAACATTGTGGTCCCACGCTGTCAGGTCTCGTCTCAGGTTCACGCTTTACGTAAACGTTGATCTATGGATCACCGCTTACGGTCGGCATCGCGCACCGACTTCTTCGATTTCGGAGCCACGGCCGCCGCTCCTTGGCCCGCCTTACGCTGCCTCTGCCAGTCCCAGAAGTTCAGGCCGCTGTCCGAGTGCAGCCAGGTCAGCCACTCCTTGTGCTCCTCGACGTGCTTCGCGTGCCACGCTCCCCCCACTCCTTCCAGGTGCCGGGGAAGCCCGCGGCCTCCCACTCCTCCAGCGCGTCAACGATCAGATGTCCCTTGTCCTGGTCGTGCTCATCCAGCCGGTCGTTGTATGTTTTGGCATCCGCGAGGCTGAGGAAGAGGTCACGGGCCTCAGTCGGCTTCTTGAAGTGCTGGTAGACGGCAAGCTGCGTCTCCTGGCTGAGCAGCCAGATAGGGTAGTGACCGGGGTTACATCCGACGGCTATGACCTTCCCGCGGTCATCGGTCCGTACATGCAGGTACTCGCCTCCCAGACGTGCATGTGCTTGGGCTCGACGTTCGCGGTGTACCAGCGGCTGCACTCGTTCTCCTCGTACTCGGTGGTCGTCTTCTCGGCTGAGACCTTCGTGACCCTCGTCAGCCGACAAATCAAGCACGTATGCGACTTGCGGCTCATGGCGCCCGACTTTTCGCTCGGCCCGGTGCCTTGTCGTTCACCTCCTTCTTGTGCTCCGGACTTTCGACCTTCTTGAGGAGGGCCTCCAACTTAGCCATCCTCCGTTTAGCCACCTTCTCCTTCGGAGTTTCCTCTTCGGCTTGCCCGGCGGGACGCTGCCCCTCTGCCTTGCGGGGCGGCAAAGGTTTCTCCTGAGCGAGGCCAGACGTCACTCCTCCCAGCACGGTAATGACGACGCCTGCTTCCCACAGCATCTGTTTGACCATGGCCTGCCTCCATCTGATTCCGGTCGATGTATCGGCGGCTCCCGTCATCCTTGGCGATCGCACCATTCCCTCCTGGAAAGCCTGGTTGCTGGATCATCCTTTTCGCTTTTCTGCCGGCAAGGGCCGGGCGTCAAGTCTCAACTATAGATCACCCCTTACGCTCCCAGCGGAGGCTGATTCTGTGCTCGCAACTTATTGACGGCCCGTGTCTCGATCTCTCGGACGCGCTTCCGCGTTAGCTTGAACAGTCGAGCAACCTCTTCGATTGTGTAGGTATAACCATCACGCAGCCCGTAGCGAAGCTTTATGATCTCGCGTTCGGGGTACGTAAGGATCTTGAGAACTTGGTCAATCTTTTCCGTGAGCAATCCTTGAGTTGCCGCGTTCGCCGGGCTCTCATCAGCCTCGTTCTCGGGAGCCAAGATCTTAAGGCTGAACGAACAACGGGCCGACGGCCGCTCCGCTTCGTCTTCGGAATCATCGTCACCGGGATGGGTCATGGGATCGACATCCTCTGGTCGTCCGCCAACTCTTGTTCTCTGGATCACCGTTTCCGGACTTTCGCCCACGCCGTTGGGCATGCGTCCGCGCCAAGCCGGTGCTCGTCTGCACCCACCTTCAAGTATCGGCAGATGGTCCAGGCGTAGCGGTCGTACTCGTCCTGGCACTCCGGTTTGTGTCCTGCGCCGATCGGGTCCCAATCCCGGATCAGTACCTCGCGGACCGCGTCGAGCACGCGTTGAACCTCGGACATCGCTCCGCCTCGCCATGAAGCTGTCAACTCTCGTTACTAGTCCACGCTTTACACTGACAATTCGACGTAAGTCCTTATTCGACGTACCAAATTCCATTGATCCGTCGGGCATATTCACCCTTTACACATCGGAAACTTGTAAGGTGCCCCCTCTGGCGATTAACAGACGTTCATGGTTCGGGCGATCGCCATTCCCAAAGATACCGCGCCGCACGCTTGGTCGCACTACCCTTGACCCCGCACGAGACTCATTCCAGGGGCGGCAAGCGCCCTGGCTATGAACCGGGACCCCTCCGGGGTTGATGACGTGATTCCCTTGCCGTGCGGTAGGCGATCCTCCGCGTCATCGCGTATCATGAACTTGGGGATCGCCTCGATCGCGTTGGAGCCGCGCGTTGTGAAGCGCCGACGTAGAGCGCCTCACGCTGGGCTTGCGCACGCGACAGAGCCGATGTCCCATGCGTGTACAACCCAATCGTGGAGTACTCTTCGTGACGCCCCGACCATCGATCAAAGCCGTCCGTCGTCTGATCGCGATCGCGGTCGCAACAGTCTCTCTCGTTTCAGCCGGGCCGCTCGGCGCACAAACCGGGAACGAGAAGAGTAACGTCCCTCCCTCCTCGCCGAGTCGCCTCACCGGAGAATCGCGAGCGAAGATCGCCGAGCTACACGCGCGGATCAAGCGGCTCCGGGAGGAGGGACGGTATGCGGAGGCCATGACCCCGGCACGCGAATTGCTCGAGATTCACACCAGGTTGCAAGGCATTTCCCATCTGGAAACGGTGGCCGCACGACTGCGGGTGGACCTGTTCAAAGAGGTCGCAAATCTTCCCGAGGACGGTCAACTGCGCACTGGGTTTAACCAATTCCGAAGAGTGGAGAGCGATCGCCCTGCAAAAGAAGGCGGCGTATCGCGAGGCTGAGAAGATCCATCGAGCTGTGCTGGAAACGACCCGCCACTGGCTGGGCGAGGACCACCGAGAGACGGCGGCGATTTACAACAACCTGGCCGCCAACCTCGGTTATCAAGGGCGGTATCGCGATGGCGAGCCGCTGTACCGGAAGGCCCTGGAGATCTGGCGGAAGGCCCTGGGCGAGGATCACCCCGACACCGCCAGGGCCTACAACAACCTGGGCCTGAACCTGGATTCTCAGGGGCGGCTTGCCGAGGCGATGCCCCTGCTCCAGAAAGCCCTGGAAATCTGGCGGAAGGTCTGGGGCGAGGACCACCCCGACACCGCGACAGCCTACAACAATCTGGCCTTGAACCTGAATCGCCAGGGGCGGTATGCCGAGGCGATGCCCCTCTACCAGAAGACCCTGGACATCCGCCGCAAGGTCTCGGGCGAGGCGCACCCCGACACCGCGTCCCTCTACAGCAACCTGGCCGTGAACTTGAATAGTCAGGGGCGGTATGCCGACGCCGAGCCCTTGCAACGGAAGGCCCTGGATATCTGGCGGAAGGCCCTCGGCGAGGACCACCCCGAAACCGGGAGAGGCTACCACAACCTGGCCTTGAACCTGGAGTATCAGGGGCGTTATGCCGACGCGATGCCCTTGTACCAGAAGGCCCTGGAGATCTGGCGGAAGACCTTGGGCGAAGACCACCCCGAAACCGCGCAAGCCTACAACAACTTGGCCATTAACTTGGATCATCGGGGGCGATATGCCGAGGCCAGGGCCTTGCACCAGAAGGCCCTGGAGATCCGCCGCAAGGTCTCGGGCGAGGATCACTCCGACACCGCGCACGCCTACAACAGCCTGGCCGTGAACCTGGATCGTCAGGGTCGGCACTCCGACGCCGAGCCCCTCTACCGCAAGGCCCTGGACATCTGGCGGAAGGTCTTGGGCGAGGAACATCCCGAAACCGCGCAAGCCTACAACGACCTCGCAGTGAACCTGGAGGATCAGCGGCGGCACGCCGACGCACAGCATCTCTTTCAGAAGGCCCTGGACATCTTCCGCAAGGTTGTGGGCGAAGATCACCCCGACACCGCGGCAGCCTACGCCAACCTGGCCTTTACCTTGTATGCGCTCGGCCGGATACCGGAGGCCATCACCAACTGGACGGCCGCGGCCAAGAGCGTCGAGCGAGGCGGGCGAGCGATGAGCAGCTCGGGGCTTGGCAGATCGCAGGCAGGCCGGATTGACCCAATGCCCGGGCTCGCTATCGCCCTGGCTTCCAATGGTCAGGCCCGAGAGGCCTGGCGGTTCTGGGAATCGGGTCTGGGCCGGGGTCTGCTGGACGACATCTCAGCGCGGCGACTCCGGCCGCTGACGGCTGCGGAGCGAGCCCGGGAAGCCAAACTCCTCGCCGAGATCCAGCAGCTTGACGAGCGGATCGGCGTCCTGGCCGAGAGGCAAGACTCCGGTGCGCAGACGGCGGTGCGGCTGGACCACCTGCGCCGGCAGCGGGACCCCTTGCGTGGGCAGCTCGTGGAGTTCGAGCAATTGATTGAGGTCCAGTACGGTGCGTTCGGCGGCAAGAGGGCCTCGCTGGAAGAGATCCAGGCCATCCTGCCGCCCGACACAGCCCTGGTCGGCTGGGTGGATGTGAGGAATCGGAATCGGAGTGTATCCCTGCACTGGGCGTGCCTGGTGGGTGCCCAGGGGGACCCGATCTGGGTTCAGGTTCCGGGAAGCGGGGCGGATGGCGTCTGGACGGACCCGGATGATCGGCGCACCGACGAGCTCCGCGCCGCCCTGCTCGGCGGATGGCCAGATTGGCGGAGTCTGGCCACGCAGGTCGGCCAGCAGCGGCTGGCGCCACTCAAGCCGCATCTTACTGTCTGTTCCATAATTCTTATGCAGCCACTTTTGCCTGTGGACGAGGATAGCGGAAGGGAGCCTTATGCTTCTCCTCGGAGAGACGCCGGAGCATCAGACCGATCATGCTGATCTGAATCTGAGCTTCGCTCGAACTCGGCTCCCGCTCATATTCCCGGCTGTGGATTCGGCAACGCCCCAGCCAGGCGAACGTCCGTTCCACCACCCAACGCCACGGGATCACCTTGAAGCCTTTGCTCTCCGCCGGGCGGCTGACCACTTCGATTACGTACCAGCCGTGCTCGGACACCCAACGGTTCAACCCGTGATTGTGATACTTGTTGTCCGCCCAGAGTTTCTTCAGGCGAGGGAACTCCTCTTTGGTCAACTTCTTGAGCACTTCAGGGGCTGCGGTTCCGTCGTCGGCAGCGGCGCTGGTGACGGTCACTGCCAGGAGCAACCCCAGCGTGTCCACCACGATATGTCGCTTGCGTCCCTTGATCTGCTTGCCCCCATCATAGCCGTGCGGGCCACCGATTTCCGTGGCCTTGACCGTCTGGCTGTCGATGCTGCCGGCGCTGGGAGTCGGTTCTCGACCCGCCTTGACGCGGACCTGCTCTCGCAAGCCATCGTGGATGGTCTGCCAGGTGCCGTCAGCGGTCCACTTCATGAAGTAGTTATAGACCGTCCTCCAGGTAGGAAAGTCGTGCGGCAAGGCCCGCCAGGTACAGCCGTTGCGATTGCGGTAGAGGACCGCATCGACAAGGTCACGAAGGTCTGTTTTGCGGGGCCGCCCCAAGTTCGAGGCGGGAGGAAGCAGCGGCTTGAGAAGGGCCCACTGGGCGTCGGTCAAGTCGCTCGGATAGGGTTTGGTTCTCATACCCTTTCTACGTACGAATCGGCATTATGGAACAGACAGTCAGCCGCCTCCGCCGGCTCATCGTGCTCCCATCGCCCGACCTGGCGGGTATCCCGCTGGACATATTACTCGCCGCCTGGAAAGACGGTCCGCCGCTCGTGGTCTCTCACGCGCCATCCGGGACCTTGTTCGCCCAGGTCGCCAACGCGGGCGCGGCGCTGGCCGTCCGCACACGACGAAGTTCCTTGCCGTGGGCGACCCGCTCTCTGATTCTCCCTCGGCACCCCGGTCGAACGCCTCAGGGCCTGCCGAGGGCGTACTGATCACCGAGGTCGAGTTTCCCAAAGGTCTACGCGGCGGCCTGGAGCCGCGCGACGTGCTGCTCACCTACGACGGCCAGGAAATCCTCAACCTGAAACAATTCAAGCAAGTGCTCGGCGGGATCGATGCAAAGCGGAAAGCCCTCCCCAAGGGGCAGTCGTACAAGCCGGCCGTGACCATCTCGCGCGAAGGGAAGACTCGCTCGTTCGTCCTCGCTCCTCACTTCGTCAAGATCACCTACAAGAATTGGCGGGCAAGCTCTCTGCCGAGTGTGCCGTTGATACCGCGGTTGCCTGGCACGCGCCGGGAAGTCCTGGCGATCGCCTCGCTCTTTCCGGCGGCGGAAGCGACAACGCTCCTCGGCGCAGGCCACCGAGGCCGCGGTTCAGCGCCTGGCCACCTGTAGTTGTCAATTCTATGCGCATGGCGGAGCAGGCCGAGACTTTCTCAAGTCGGCATCGGCGCTGCGCGTGAGTGGTGATGGAAATTCAGGCGGGGCCCCTTTGTGGGCTTCGTGCACACGTCGATTGGCATCGTTTCCGCCAATCGTCCGTGTCGAGCCACCGCCTCACCTGCCCATTCGGAACCGCGTTGCGGTTTACCCGCTCGGCCCGGGAAGGATCTGATCAATGACGGATTGTTCCGGCGGAGTGAGCTCGAGCTTTTGCAGCAAGTTCCGCGAAGCAACTTCGCCCGGTTGCCCACCATCGCTTCAACTCCGCGAGCACGCTCGAAAGTGTGAAGGTCGGCAGGTAGAGACGGAGCGATTGCAAGACGCTGGTCAGAATCGTTTGGCGGCGGGCGCCGTCGATCGTCTTACTGGTGCGACCCGTCAGCCGCGCTTGCGCCGCGCCACGTAACGTTCGCTCGGCCTCGTTGTTCGTCCCATCCACCGGTTTGGTCGTCCCGTTGGGCTGCTCGGTCGGCTTGGCGGTCACGAACGTCAACAATTCCTGGCGGAGCAACAGCCGCAGCACCTCATTGACCAAGAGGCGATAATCCTTCTCGAGTCCGTTGGACGGCGGCTGCTCCGGGAGACAGTTCGCGACGCACAAGTCCAAGATTTCGTCGTCGAGGGCGAGGACTTTCCTGGCCCGCCCCGCGTCACTCAGCCGCCCGTCGCGCTGGACGCGACATGCCTGGCGATAAATCTCCAACAGCCGGTCCGTGAAGTTCCGATAGGCCGCGTTGTTCGGGTCCTGGAGCGTGAGCTTGATCGCCTTGCGCAGCAAATGGGCCCAGCACTTTTGCGCTTGGGTGAAGTTGGCGTACACGGCCGCGTCGTCGCTGATCACGATGCCCGCGAACGATCGCCGGATCGAGAATCTTCTTGAGCGTCGCGGCATCCTTGTGCACGCCGAACAACAACACCCGCGCCTTCTCCGAAAGAAACGCCCAGACGCTGTTCAGGCTCCAACTGGTCTCGTCGGCATGCACCACCAGCGAGTTGGCCAGCAACGTGCAGAGCACGTCAAACTCGCGTTCCCAATGGCGCGACAATCGATAAAGCAATGCGTTGGCTTGCGACTTGCCCAGACGCAGGTTCTGGAAGAAATTGAGCAGATGACAGACTTTGTCGAAGGACAGGCCGACGATATACACCAGATAAGCGATCTCGGTGACGATCTCCAGGCCGAACTCGCTCCGGCCCAGCACGCCGGGGATTTGGCCATAGCGGTTGCCGGGGCCGCGATAGATTTGGTACGCGACCAGCACCGCTCGGCCGTTTTCCAGACGCCACACCGGCCGAACATGCGACAACCAACACGCGTCCGCCGGCACACCCTCGGGGAAAACGGGCTCGGTTCGCTCAGCCTGCGCGACTTTGTCGTCGGTGGATACGCGACCGCGTCGTCCCTTTGGCTTGCGCTTGCGTCTTTTCTTGCCGCGAGCCTCTTGTCGCTTTTCTTCCGCCCGAGTGGAGAATGGTTCGTCGACCTTCGCCGTCGGCGTGCCACCGCATTGCTTCTCAAGCTCTTCAATTCGTTGATCAGTTCTTTGATGCGTTGGTTCGCGGCTTCGAGTTTACGGCACAGATCCGCGACCAGATCGACGAGCCTTTCGGCGCTGATCCGCCCCTCTTCCAGATCCTGTTTGAGCGTCTCGATGGTATCCATACCCCATCGATTCTAGCCAATCCCACGGATCTCGGCGAACACCGATTTCACAGAATGGACAGCTACGGCCACCTCGGGCGAGCTCGCGCAGCTTTCGCTTCCTTCATTTCGCGACTCACGGGGCGGTCGACCTGGATGTGGCGATGAGCTCGGCCCTGATCCTGGGGACTGGCGAGGGCGGCGGTTCGCCTTCGGAGTCCTCGGTCTCGGCGGTGTCGTCCGACGGCCGGATCACGGCGGAACAGATCCTTAACACCTGGACCCTCGACGCCGACATGGTGGTGTTCTCCGCCTGCGAGACCGGACTCGGCCGGAAGGCCAGCGGCGAGGGTTACCTGGGCTTCGCCCAGGCGCTGTTCATCAAGGGGGCCCGCAGCCTGGTGCTGAGCCAGTGGGCCGTGGACGATGCCGCCACCTCGCTGCTGATGGTGCGGTTTTACCAGAACCTGCTCGGCAAGCGGCCTGGCCTCTCGAAACCGTTGCCAAAAGCCGAATCGCTGGACGAGGCCAAGCGGTGGCTACGCAACCTCTCGCTGGATGAAGTGCTCGCCGAGCTCAACGCATTACCGCAGCGCGTTACGCGCAACCCAGCGCCACACCCGGCGAATCGACGGCGGCAAAGCCACTAAAGCAGCCCGCCGCCCACCGGCCCAACGCCGTTCGCGCATCCTCGATTCTGGGCCGCATTCATGCTGATCGGTGATCCCAATTGAGACGGGCTCACTCCCAGAGTCGAAATGGTGTTCGTTCATCCGATCGTCACGGAGAAACGGAATGCCCGGCCAGGGTCGGAATGCCGGTGGGGTTGTAGACTCCGCGATCGCCATCGGCGAACGACTCGACGCGGGCGGGTTTGCCGTCCTTGCCGGCCTCGCAGGCGATCACATAGGACCGGCCGACGACACTCCACCGATCCCCCTGGAGGATGAACGCGGTCCCCTCGTCGATGTGGCCGGCCGGTTCGATTGTTGGATCGATCCTCTTCTCAAGGACTTCCATTCCGTCAGAACCGAAACCCCGCGGCAAACACACTTGGGAATAGGCCGGAAATAACTTCCCGCCTTGGAGTCGACTGCATGGTGCGGGAATCACTTCATTAACCCCGAGGGGTTGGGGTTCATAGCCAGGGGCGCTGGCCGCCCCTGGAATGAGGTGGCCGCGCCCAAAATCGACCTCCGCCTCGACGGGGCGGGATTCCGACTCCGGGTTCTTTGTCCCAGGGGCGAGGCGCCCCTGGCTATGGACCGCCGCCCCCTACGGGGCGAATCCGATACCAAACTGACGGTCTGATCGGGAAGTTATTACCGGCCTATTCCCTACGCTTCGGTCCCGTCAACTTCCGGGCCGCATCCTTGAACGACGCGATCACTTCTTCAGTCAGCACGACCATCTTCGCCTCCCTGCGACCGGCTCGCGAATCCGATACCACAAGGAAGGGAGTAGAACAGAAAACACGACTCATGCCGAGGCTATTTTCCCGGATATCCCTTAAGCATTTTGCCAACCTCGCGGCCCGATTAGGCGGATCGACGGACATCCCGCCGGTACAATACACATCCGGCGATGAACAGAACGGCCGGAAGCAGGAGCTGCCAGCGCACTTCAATCCAGAAACGGGCGAGCGCCAGCCAGCCGTGGCTCGCGACGGAGTTTGGGCCGAGGCCGTCCTTGAGTGCCCAAGCCATGAGCGAAACGGCAAGCAAGCCGAGGCCCCCGAACAGCCAACAGCAAAGGGCCAGGAATAACGGGAGTGAGTTGTCGTCTCGCCGTTCCACCGCTTCAGGTTGTTGCCTCGCTCCTCGAAGACCTCAGCAGCGGGAATTGCCTTTATCCGCCCCGCATCGAATGCGGCTAGCCGCTTTTCAGCCTCCTCTGCCCAGCTTTCATCGATGATGGCTTCCGGCCGGTCGAGACTCGCGAGCAGCGACTCAACGATCGCAGCCCGCTCGACGTCGGGCAAGGCAAGGGCACACTGCAAGATCTGCTTTGGGTTGGCCGGCATGATTTCCTCGTTCTGGGCCGTCAGGCACTGGGCTCAGCCCGCGCTGGCAACGGCCTCCGCCGGCGATAACCGCATCGGCTGGATCCGCCAGTAGGTCAAGGACCGCCAGAGCCACTCGGCCGGGCCGAAGCGGAAGTATTTCAGCCAGATCGGGCTGACGATGAGCTGGAAGATCCAGATGGCGAGCACGATCGCCGCCAGTCCGGTTCGATTGATCTGGCCGAAAAGGCCGAAGCCATAGCCGTAGAAGAGCGTCGTGCAGACGATCGAGTGGGTCAGGTAGTTGGAAAGGGCCATGCGGCCCACCGCGGCCAGCCGGCGGGTGAGCCAGCTGATCGCGCCGCTTTGCACGATCAGCATGAGCAGTCCCACGTGACCCAAGGCCACGACCAGGCTGCCGAACACGTTGTACAGGACGCCGCCGTGTATCATGGTAATCGAACGAGAACTTGTGCTGGATCAACTCGATGGCGTCGAAGACCATCAGCGGCAGGCCGATGCCGTAGCCCAGGCCGACCATCCACCAGTAGAATCGCCGTGACCGCTGAGCGGAGAAGACCCCGAGCTTCATCAGGCCCATGCCCACGAGCATCCGGCTCATCGCGAAGAACCCGACGCCGAAGAGGAACCCGAAGACTTGGGCCTTGAAGAGCTCGGGCGCCCGATGCTTGACGATCCCAAGATAACCGCCACGATGGATCGTCCATCTCTTTATCCCAATCCTTGGCCTTCTTCTCAGGGCTGGGCAGAATCTCGTCCCGGAGATTCTCGGTCCAGAACTCGTGCAGCATGTGGTCGACCCCGCGGTGCTTCTCGCCGGCCTTGATCTGGGCCTCGTACCGGGCCGACGCGGCCCTCATGTAATCGATGCCTCTGGCGAAGCCCAAGACCAAAGGCACGAGGAGCAGCAAGGCCGACAGTCCCAGGATGATCAGCGTCCTCGGTCTCAGATTGCGGAAGAAGTAGAGTAACAGCCCGCACTCGGCGTAGAGGACCAAGATGTCGCCCCACCAGATCAGGTAGGAGTGGATCAGGCCGATCGCCAGCAGCCAGAGGATGCGACGATAATAGACTCCGCGTATTCTCGCGCCGCGCTTCTCGGCCCGCTGGTCCATCAGCACCAGCCCGGCGCCGAAGAGCATGGAGAAGATCGTCATCATCTTGGCTTCAAAGAACATGTGATTGAAGAACCAGACCCCGCGATCGAGCCCCGTCGAAGCCGCCGCCGCGGAACGGGTTGCCATACGCGGCCTCCGGCCAGCCGAAACCGACGATATTCATCGCCAGGATGCCCAAGAGCGCGAAGCCGCGGAGCACGTCCACGGCGAAGAATCGCTCGGCCGCCGCGACCGGCTCGGCCGAGGACCTGGATGAGGGAGCTTCAGCGAGCCGATGTCATCGTTTGTTTCCGGCATGCCATCGGCCAAAGGCCCGGGCTCGTCTGAAGGCTCCGTGTCCAACACGGTCGGTTCCAGTTCCGTCCGCGACGAGGCTTGAACGTCGAGCGACATGGTACATCCTTGAAGCGAATGAGGCTGTCAAAAGGGATCGCCTGCCCACCTCCGGCGAAACCGTGAACGAGGGGATTGAACTTACCATGTCTTTCGACAATCGCCAACGATTATTGAGAACCGAAGTTGTGAAATCCCTGTCACCGCGACCGAGCAAGCGAGCGTCTGACGATTAGGACGCAGCCCGTGATCAGTGCGGCGTTGACGGTGAAGAAGACGAGAAAAACGCTCATGCCCCCGGCCTGGGCCGCTCGGCTGTGCGTTTCGTACAGGCGTCGCGATGTCGATCGCGGCCAGACGCCTGGCCTCGCGCACCACCAGGGCGCCCAGGATCGTCAGGATCACGCCGGCGGAAATCAACGCGAGCCGTCTGGTGGTGAGATCGGCCCCGGTCTTGACCGGCAGCCAACCGGCCACCTGGATTCCCACGCCCGCCAGGGCCACGAACCCATAAGGCAAGGCCAGATTACTCAAGATCGGCGCACGCAAGGGAGGGTCGAGCCAGAGTTGCCAGAGCCAGGCTTCGGACACCGACGTCGCCAGGCCCAAGAGCGCCAGCGCCCGCAATCGCCACGAGGCGCAGATTCAGGTCGGTCACGTCATGGAGCCGTCGGCCCCAGTGGAGCTGCCAGGCCAAGGCCAACGCCAGGACCGTAAACGACGATGTAATCCAATAACCGAGCCGCGGCCAGATCTCGGCGTTGCGGAACAGCCAACGATTCGACGCGTAATGGTCCCGCCACAATTCCGGATGAAGGCTCAAGACATGATTCTCCGTCCATGCCCATGTCGTATAGAAGAAGCAGCCGCATGCCACCGATGTCACCAGGCCGCGCAACAGCACGCCCCGCGCGGCCAGTGCCTGGCTCTTGAGCAGGTAGAGCATGTAATAGGCGACGATCAAGGCCGGCAAGAGCAACATGAAGCGGTTGAATAACAGCAAGTTGGCCGTGTAGAACGGACGCTTGTACAAGATCTGCAAGAACAAGAGCGGCGCGATCCCCGTGGTGATCGCCAGGCCCAGGACCGCCGGCAGCCAATCGCGCAGGACTGACTCGATCAGGCCCAAGCCCGAGCCTGAGCGAAACGGCCCATCGGCCCGGGCCGCGAGCCGCTTTCGCAACCCCGATACCAGGCAACCGGCCACGAGCACAATCGCGCCCGCCAGCACATACTGCATGAAGAGCATGTAGATCACGGCCGTGACGATGAAGAAACTCAGGTACATCGCGGTGGGCCAGGGGAATCCGAACGGAAAAATCGTATCCATCACCGTCGCTCCATCGTGGTCGCAACCGGGGCCCGAGCTGTCCGCCGGCTCGTGGCCGAAGCCTCGCCGAGCCTCATCCACTCGATGCCGGGCCTCGTGCCCACTTCGTCGAGCCACGCCTGGATCTTTTTCAAGGTGGAGGGATCATCGCCGACCGGCCAGCCGGACGGTTTCCCCGCGTGCCGCCAGCCCAGAAGCTGCACCAATGCTTCCAGTTCCTGGGCCGTCCCGGCGAACGGCGGCATGAACGGCTTGGTCCGCTGCAATTGCGCGATATTCATGGCGCTTCTGATCGACGGTCCAGGTACCGGTCAGCTCCAACAAGCCGTTGGCCCCGTCATAGGTATGGCAAACGCCGCACTGGAACCGAAACACCTTGGCCCCTGTCTGGAGCTGGTCGTTGGGGTACACCAGTCCGTCGCGGAGCGGATACGGATCGTCCGCGACGGATCCGAGCGTGCGTAAGCGGTCGAGCTCATCCTGTCGGAGCGAGTTCGAGTAAAGGACCTGGCGGATCGAATAGGGCTTGCGCACCCCCTCACGGACGAACTCGCCGCCGGCCGTCGCCGCGAATGCCAGCGCACACAAAAGCATTGCCGTGAATCCGTTGATGTAGAGCCTGCGATACCAAAGCGCGCCCAAGGCATAAGCGCCGATCAAGACCGATGCGATGACGCCGATGCCCATGAACATCGTCATGGTCACGCTGCCCCCCAGGACCCAGGAGCGACTGTCAGGCGGCATGCTCGCCAGGAACCAACCGCCCAGAAACGGCATCAAGACCATCGGCGCCAGGAATAGCGCGGCTTCTCCGATTAGCTCGCGACGTGCCTCGCGGTCGTCCGGCCCCGAAATGTCGATCACCACGCAGGCCGCCAGGGCCGCGATCGACATGGCCGCGACCGTTCGGTACAACAATGATGGCCAGAAGCTCGCATTGAAGAAACCCGCCCAGATACTGTGCGTCTCGACCCAGCGGCCGGGCGTGAGCTGAAACGACAAGATCCCGTTGATCCAGAACAGGCTGAACCAGGCGGCCATCGAGTACATGACCAACAACATCATCCGGCCGCGGGCACTCAGCCGATCCTTGTATCTCAGGAACGTATAACCCGAAACCACCTCGAGGCAAAAGAACGTCCATTCCGTCGCCCAGATCCAGTGGAACTCATCGACCAGCACACCGATCGTGCGCGGGCTGACCTGGATCGAGGTGAACCACATCGCCACGCCAGTCAAGGCACCCAGCACAAAGCTGACCAGAACCAGCGCCTGAAAATAGCCGTTGATGAACCGCCCGGCGTGCCGGCTCCGGCCCCTGCGCCGCAGCAGCTCGAAGTAGCAGAGGAGCATCCCTCCGCCAATGGCCATCTGTGCCAGGAAAACATGAAAGATCCCCAGGCCGCCGATCACCATCCCCTTCATCAGCGGACCATAGTCCTGAATCGGATAATAGATTAAATTCATATTTATTCATAAAAATAATAATTTAACCACGAATCAAACGAATCTCACGAATAATAAATCGCATTACAAATTTAATTGAATTATATTTGTTTATTCATTTTATTCGTGTAATTCGTGTGATTCGTGGTTAAATGATTGGATTCGGCCAGACGACCTGTCGCGCGGCGGCCAGCCCGTTCTTGAGCCGGTCCATCCCGGCCGCCGGACCTTCCGGGACGCCGTAGATCGCCGAGCCGGCCACCAGGACCGTGGCGCCGGCCTCGACGACCAGAGGCGCCGTGTGCGACTCGATCCCGCCGTCGACCTCGAGGTCGCAGCCGGGGCAGACCTGGTCGATCATGTGCCGCACTCGGCGGATCTTGGGCAACGTGCCGGCCAGGAACTTTTGGCCACCGAAACCGGGATTGACCGTCATCACCAGCACCAGCTCCAGATCCGGCAGGATCTCCTCGAGCACCGAGGCCGGCGTTGCCGGGTTGATTGCCACCCCGGCGCGCTTGCCCAGCGCATGAATCGCCTGCACCGTCCGGTTCAAATGGATCGCCCCTTCCTGGTGGACGATCAACGTGTCGGCCCCGGCCTCGGCAAACGCGTCCAGGAACCGATCCGGCTCCTCGATCATCAAGTGGACTTCCAGGGGAATCGAGGTGACCGGCCTCAGCCAGCGGACCACCACGGGACCAAACGTGATGTTGGGTACGAAGTGGCCGTCCATGACGTCAATGTGAATCCGGTTAGCCCCCGCGGCCACGACCTGAGTCACCTGCTCAGCCAGCCGGCCCTGGTCGGCCGACAGGATCGAGGGGGCGAATTTGATATAATTCGTCTTGATTATTCATGTGTATTACATCACATTTGTTGAGTGCCTGCCACTGTTCCCCCCTCTTTTGGAAATGGAGGGGAGGATGTGCGCCACAGAATAAGGGTGCGCTCGCGCAAAGCAACCCCAACTTGATCACGCGAGCCTCGCCCGCGCGGTTGGATCTCCCAACCCAGGTGCCGTCCCATGTTATCAGGAAATCTTGGCCACGAGTAAGGTTCGGTCGTCTTCGGGGGGTTGGCCACCGGTGAATTGATCGACGGCCTCGACCACGGCGGTGATGATCTCCTGGGCGTCGAGGCCGCAACGTCTCAGGATCTCATCGAGCCGATCCACGCCGAACTGGGCGCTGTTCGGGTCCATGGCTTCGGTGATGCCATCGGTGTAAAACGCCAGGATATCGCCGGGCTGGAGCGCCAGTGTTGTCTGTTCATAATCGAGCTCTTCGAACAGGCCCAGCGGTGGGCCGCCGACCTCTTCGAGTGAGTGCACCGATCCGCCCCGGCAACTCTTGATTCGCGGCGGATTGTGTCCGGCGGAGGAATAGGTGAGGGTGCGTGCCGACGGGTCGAGGACGCCGTAGAACGCCGTGACGAAGACCTCGTTGCTGGCTGTGTAATGCTGGGAGAGCAGACGGTTGACATGCCCCAACAGCGCGGCCGGCGGATCGGCCGGGCCGGGCAGGCTGTGTGCCAGGCTGTGCGTGATGGCCATCATGACGGCCGCCGGTGTGCCATGACCGCTGACATCCGCGACCAGGATCCCCCATCGGCCATCGGGAAGGGGGAAGAAGTCGTAGTAGTCGCCGCCAGCCCACTGCGATGTCCGATAGTACGCGGCCAGCTCGACGTTGGGGATCTTGGGCAGGACCTGGGGCAACAGCGAGCGCTGAATGTCGGCGACCACCTTGAGCTCGCGCTCGACGATCTCGTAGGCGCGCTTCAATTCACCGCTCAGGACGAGGTTGTGCGTCGCCCGGCCGAACAGGCTGCTGACCCAGACCCACTCGGGAAATAGCTCGGGGTCGAAAGCCGCGGCCTCGCGCTCCAGCAGGATCACCATATTGATCGACCGCCCTTGATCGTAATGCGGGACCGCCATCAACGATCGGAAGCCGGCCAGATACTCGATAGCGGGGTCATCGGCGGCCAGGAGGGGCGTGATATCGTCAATCAAGCGGGGCTCATCACCATAAATCAAGTCACCCAGCAAGCCCCCTTCCAGCAACGGCAGCTTGTGCTTATCTTTCCAGGGGTCAATCGACTTCAGGTCCAGGTGCTGGACCGCGTGATCCGATAGCGGGGCGACTCGAGTCCACGCCGGCTCAGCGAAAGCCAGCGCGCCGCCGGCATCAACTGACGCACCCGAAGTCCATACGAGCGGACCATCTCCTGCGGCTCGCTGTGCTCGCTCATGTCGCGCATCGCTTCGACGATGAACGCCAGCCGCTCCCGCCAGTCGCCCCGGAGCAGACCGAAACCGCCCGACTCTTTTTTCTTTGTCGCCGTCGCAAATGCATTCATGATCGCACTCGATCCCGTCCCGGTTGGATATCTTGGTCACACGGACATTGTACCGGGGACGTCGAGGCCAGGGTCGATCAACGTGAGGATCCGGCACGGCGGCGATGTTGGTGGATGATATTGGGATCAAGTCCTGGATCGCGCGGACGAGGACCGCGGATCCTCAGTGGATTCCCAAGTCCGTGGTCACTTCCGGACGATCCGGTCACGAACCCAGGCCAGGAAACCGTCGCGGGTTAGGTCTCCTGCCGCCAGTCGCAGGAATATCGACTCGTGTTCGGCCACGGTGCCCGCGATTGTGTGGCCGTTGCGGCTCAAGAACCTCATCATGGCCCCGTAACCCGTGCGCTTGTTGCCATCCGCGAAGGGATGATTCATCACCAATGAGAACGCGAGCGCCGCCGCTTTGTCGGCCAGCTCCGGGTACAGGTCCTTGCCACCGAAGCCGGCGCGTGGCTGCGCCACCGCCGACTCGAGCATGCCCAGATCCCGTATAGCGGGATCGCCCCCGAACTGTTCGATCGACCGAGCGTGAATCCGCAGCACCTGTGTGACGTTGAGGTACTTCATTGTGCCAGGCGGCGAAAGACTTCGGCGTGCTCGGCGAACATCGCATCGAGCTCGGCCTCAAAGGTCGCCTCGTCTTCATCATCCCCCTCATCCTCGGGAGGAACACTGGCGCCGCTATGATATTGGATCAGCGGGTCGAACTCCGCACTGTGCTCTTGGGCATAGGCGTACGCCAGTTCGAGTCCCTGAGGAGTCAGACTGGGGAAAGCCCCGATCTGCGCGTCGGGGCCGGATCCGGCACGGCGGCCCATCTCCAGCCGCCAGACCGGGACATCGCACCCCTCAACGTAGGCCACGCCATCGCGATGGACCAGCCGGGCAGCCTTGCCGGGCTCGTCAGGCTGGCCATTCACGGCGCGGGACTCCTCGGGCGTTTCCTTCATCCGGGCCGCCTCGGTCTCGATCGCCTTGTCACGTGCATGGTCTGGCATCATCACCTCACTTCCTCCCTAATCCTAAGCCGGCACCGGGATTGAGGCAAGGGCGTTGGGTACCGCCCGACGAGATCTGCGTGTATTCCGGTCCTGGGCGAGGCCGATTCTTATCAAATGGCCGGCCAAAAGGCTAGGAAGATCGCCGGACAGAGCCGGCTCCTATGGGATTTGTAGGAGGGAGCTCCGTCGTCCGACTCCGGGGTTTAGTCTCTTGGTGGTACATTGTAGAAAAAGCGGGACCTTTCGCTGCCGATTGCGCCTCTATCAGGTTAGGATCGGGGAAGCATATCACCGGAAACCTGATAACCAGCGAGGACTCTCATGGCGGACAGACATTCGACAGCCACATTTGGCAAGCAGATCCTTACGCTTTTCAGCACCGGGGCGATGGGCGCGATGACGGATGGTGCCTTGCTCGAGCACTTCGCCAGTGGTGGCGATGCGGCCGAGCCGGCGTTCGCCACTCTGGTCGAGCGGCACGGGCCGATGGTCCTGCGAGTCTGCCGCAACCTGCTGGCCGACTTGCATCTCGCCGAGGATGCGTTTCAGGTCACGTTTCTGCTGCTGGCCCGCCGGGCCGGCTCGATCTATAACCCGGACGCGCTGGCGGGCTGGCTCCATCGCGTGGCCCGGCGGGTCGCGCTCGGCGCCCGGGTACGAACCAACCGCGGAAATGGCCGGGAACAGCTCCAGGCCGACGACGTCGCCGTCACCGACGACAGTCCCGTGGAACGCGACGAGCTCCGTGCGATCGTCCATCAGGAGATCGACCGGCTCGACAACACCCAGCGCCTGCCGGTCTTGCTCTGTGCCCTCGAGGGACTCTCTCACGAAGAGGCGGCCCTGCGGCTCGGCTGGCCGGTGGGGACGGTCAAGAGCCGCCTTGTCCGCGGACGCCGCCGGCTGGAAGCACGGCTGTCGCGGCGAGGAATTACCCCCATGATCGTGCTCGCGGCGGCCAGCGGTACGGAAGCCTCGGCCGCCGTGCCTCTGGCTCTGGCCGTGGCCACGACGCGGATCGCCGTGGCTGGCGCGGAGGTTACAAACGCAAGTCTCGGATCAGGCGTCCTTTCGGCGACGGTTGCGTCATTACTCAAGAAGGAGTTGAGCGCCATGTTCTTCACCAAGCTGAAGCTCGCTGCCGGCGTGATCATGGCAGCCGGGGTAGCCGTCGCTTTGATCGGGGTCGCGCTCGCCGGAAGGATCGAGCCTCAAACTATCAAGGGCGAGGCTGCCACGGCGAAAACGCCGATCGCGCCAAAGACCCAGACCGAAAGCGACGGAACCGCATCCCAGGCCAAGCAGAGCGAGGAATTCGAGCTGCGCGTCGTAGGGACGGGCGGGAAACCGATACCGGAGGCCCTCGTCGAGCTTCGCACGAACCAGGTCCCGACGGCCGAACAGATCCACCACGGCAAGCTCGTCAAGCGGGGACCGTACGGAGCTTTTGTGGCGGCCGATGCCGAAGGGCGACTCGCGGTCAAACTTCCGGGGGCGCCGGCGTATTTCGACGCGTTCATCACAATTCCAGGCTACGGACCGTACTGGGCGGGCTGGTCGTCCGAAAGTCATGCTCAGCCGATCCCGTCCCACTTCACGGCCGAGCTTGAGGCAGGGTGGTCGGTGGGAGGGATCATCGTGGACTCCGACGGAAAACCCATCGAGGGCGTGACGATCAGCCCCGGCATCGAATACAAGAAACGTCCTGGAGACTCTCGACAAATGCGCGGCGGCACCAACCAGAAGACCGACGCCGGGGGCAAATGGCACTTCGACAGTGTGCCGGTCTCGATGAGCGAGGTTTTCGTGGAAATCAATCACCCGGGCTTCCGGCCGATCCGCCGGCCGTTGACGCGCGGCGAGTTCGGTATCGAGCGCGGTCGCGAGCCGGTCGCCAAGGTCGTTCTGGATCGCGGCTTGACGGTGACCGGCAGAATCACTGACGAGGCGGGAAAACCGATCGCCGGGGCACGCGTCCGCACCAAGTTTCTCAACGACATTCGCGAAGCGACGACGGGGAGTGACGGAGCTTACAAACTGGCCGGCTGCGAACCACGGACGGCCCGAATCGTCGTTTCGGCCAGGGGCCGGGCCACGGACATGAAGGAGCTGAGCATCGACTCGGAGATGGGACCGGTCGACTTCAAGCTGAAGCCCGGCGGCACCGTTCGCATCCGTGTGCTGGATCAGAAGGGCAACCCGGTTCCCAAGGCTCGCATCCTTTTCCAACGGTGGCGAGGTCACTTCGCGTACTTCGAGTTCAACCACGTCAACCAATACGCCGACCAGAATGGAATCTGGGTGTGGAACGAAGCACCGCTGGACGAATTCAAGGCGGATATCTGCCCTCCCGACGGGATGGAGTTGGCGGAACAACCATTGATTGCCCGCGCGGAGGAGTATGTCTTTCGAGTGCCCGATCCTCTGGTCGTGTCCGGCAAAGTGATCGACGCCGCTACAAAAAATCCGATCAAGGCATTTCGAGTCGTCCCAGGCGTTCGATCCAGCGAAACGCACATGAACTGGGTGCCAAATGAAAGCTTTTCGGCCTCTGAAGGCCAGTTCCAGATCCGCGAGACTCACGGATATTTCGCGTATCTGTTTCGCATAGAGGCCGATGGCTACCAGCCTGCCGTCTCACGAGACATCAAGAGCACCGAGGGGAAGGTCACGATCGATTTCGAGCTGAAGAAGGGGAAAGACATCGTCGCGAAGGTGGTGACCCCACGCAACCTCCCCGCGGAGAACGCCAAAGTCGCGCTGGGAGTCGCCGGCTCTCAAATCAACATCCAGAACGGCGAGATTGACGATGGTTCAACCTACAGTACGCGACTCGAGACCGACAATGCGGGCCGCTTCCATTTCCCGCAGCAGAACAAACCTTTTCAGCTAGTCATCGTGCATTCTTCCGGATATGCTCATATTAAATCGCCAGCCGAATGGGAATCGGCCAGGATCATCCACCTGGAACCCTGGGCCAAGGTGGAAGGGACCTTCCGGATCGGCAAGACGCCAGCCGCCGAATGTACCGATCACGCTCGACGTCGACGGCCGCAACTCGTACGGTGATGATGTACCGAGCATCTTCACGCATCACGACGTGACCACCGGGCCTGATGGACGGTTTGTGTTCGAGCGAGTGATTCCCGGTAGCGGGCGGCTTGGCCGTCGCCTCGTGTTGACAGTAAACGACGGCGCCGAGGACGTGACGTCATCGTGCATGATCGCGGCGAACTTCCCCGCCGGAAAAACGGTGCAAATCGACCTTGGGGGAATCGGCCGGCCTGCTGTCGGTAAGCTTGCGGCCACCGGAGGGTTTCCAGGGCAAGGTCCATTGGAATTTCGCACTGGTGACGGCCATGCCAGACCAGGCTGAGACACGCGCGACGAGCCCTTCGTTGACGGCCACCGTCGACCGCGATGGCAGATTCCGCATGGACGACGTGCCCGCGGGCACCTACTCGCTCGACGTTCTGTTCGCCCGGGACGAAGCAGGCGTTCTGTTGAATCATCGCATGCACGTGCCACCCACCGAGAGAGATTCATCGGCGCAGCCGGTCGATCTTGGAACGCTGACTCTGCAGAAGCGTTAGTTCTACGGCGGCGGTTCAAAAGATCTTGGCGAGGCATCCGCCGTCGACAGTGAGGCAGGTGCCTGTGATGTAGCTGCCGGCATCGCTGGCGAGAAGAAGAGCGGGGCCAATCAGCTCGTCTGGCTGGCCCCATCGGCCCAGGGCGGTGCGGAGGGCGAATTCGTCCCGCTGCTCCTTCGAGAGGAGACTGGCCGGGAGGTCCGTCAGGAAGGGTCCTGGCGCGATGCAGTTGACTGTGATCCCAAACAGGCCCAGGTCGTTCGCGCTGGCACGGGCCAGGCCCAACAGCGCGCTCTTGGTGGCGGAGTAGGCGTCGCGGCCGGCGGCCGAGCTGTGGCCCATGATCGACGAGATGTGGATCACCCGGCCCCACTTCCTTTCCTTCATGCCGGGCGCCAGGGCGCGGGTCAGCGCCATGCACGAGCTGAGGTTGAGCTCGACGAGCTCGTCCCAGACGGCGTCTTCGATCTGATCGATCGGCTGGGGCTTGTTGGTGCCGGCGTTGTTAATCAGGATATCGACTTTGCCTATCGCTTTCAGGGCCTTGGCGGCGAGCAAAGGTGCCTCGGTTCGCCGGGACAGGTCGGCCACGACGGACTCGACTCGAACCTCAAGCCCTTCGCCTATCTCGCGGGCAGCGGCCTCGAGCTCGTCCCCGTGCCGGCTGCTGATGACGATATCGGCGCCGGCCTCGGCCAGTCCACGGGCCATCGCCTTGCCCAACCCCTTGCTCCCGCCCGTCACCAGGGCCACGCGACCCGAAAGATCGAAAAGACGTCGAATCATGGTACTTCCCTTTCTCAGCGGATGAAGATCAACTCGATTATACTTCCCTGGTCAACGCGACTGTCGAAAAAGGTGTTGGCTCTACCGAAAAATAACGACGAGCGTTCTCGATGGAAGCGAACTGAAGCTGGAGACAATCAAGACGATGAAAGCTTTGTCGCTGGACTCACCGCGGACTTGGAATCGAATCGACATCGCCGAGCCGGCGAAGCCGGCCGCGGGCGAGGCCTTGGTGCGCGTCCACAAGGTCGGCGTCTGCGGGACCGATATTAGTGGCTATCTTGGCAAGATGCCGTTCTTCAGCTACCCGCGCATCCCTGGCCATGAGCTGGGCGTCGAGGTGCTTGAAGTCGGCGACGGCGTCGCCAACGTCCGCCCCGGCGACCGCTGTTCGGTCGAGCCGTATATCAACTGCCAGCAGTGCTACGCCTGCCGTCGCGGACTGACCAATTGCTGTGAGAAGCACCAGACGCTGGGCGTCCACTGCGACGGCGGCCTGCGGCCTCGCTTCCTTGTACCGGCCAGAAAGCTGCACGTTTCGAGCAAGCTCGGCTTCGAACAGCTCGCTCTGGTGGAAACGCTGGGGATCGGCTGTCACGCGATCCACCGATCCGGGCTCCAGGCTCACGAATCCTGCCTGATCATCGGCGCGGGCCCGATTGGACTATCGACCCTCGAGTTCGCCAAGCTGACCGGGGCCAAGGTCATCATGCTCGACCTCGACGAGAACCGCCTCCGGTTCTGCCGGACGGTCATGGGCGTCCAGCACATCATTACGCTCTCGGATTCGCTCGAAACCGACCTGCGGGACCTGACCGATGGCCACCTCCCCGACGTCGTGATCGACGCCACCGGCAGCAAAGTGTCGATGTCGAACGCTTTCAGCCTGATCACCCATGGCGGCCGGCTCGTCTTCGTCGGGATTACCACGGACGAGGTCCATTTCCGGCACCCCATCTTCCACAAGCCCGAGGGAACGCTCCTCTGCTCGCGCAACGCCCTCTCCGCCGACTTCTCTCGCATCATCGCACTCATCGAAGAGGGCCAAATCGATACAAGGCCGTGGATCACGCATCGGGCGGCGTTCGAAGAGTTGCCTGACGTGTTCCCCTCGTACACACGGCCGGAAACCGGCGTCGTCAAGGCCGTTGTCACGGTTGGCGATGGGTAGACTCGCACGATGCGGATTGAAAGCCATCACCATCTCTGGCGAATACGACAGCGTGGAATATCCTTGGATCGACGAGGGCATGAGCGTCTTGCGCCGCGATTACCTGCCGATCGATTTGAAGGATCAGACCGACCAGGCGCGAATCCAGGGGACGATCGCCGTCCAGGCCAGGCAGACGCTCGAAGAAACTCGCTGGCTGCTGGAACTGCCCCGGGCGCATTCGTTCATCGTCGGGGTGGTGGGTTGGGTGCCGTTGGTTGATCCGGATGTCGACCGCATACTGGCGAAGTTCTCCGGCGAGACCAAACTCCGGGCCGCGCAACACGTTCTGCAAGACGAACCCGACGACGCCTTGATGCACCATGCGGATTTCCATCGCGGAATCAGCCGGCTCGCGCCGCTCGGCCTCATTTATGACGTCTTGATCTACGCCGGGCATCTCGCCAGCGCCATCGAATTCGTCGACCGTCATCCGCGACAACCCTTCGTGGTCGACCACATCGCCAAGCCGGCCATCGCAGGCGGACGCTTCGACCAGGCATGGGCCGACAAGATCCGAGAGCTCGCCCGCCGCGATCATGTCGCGTGCAAGCTTTCCGGAATGGCCACCGAGGTCCGCGACCCCGAGTGGACGACCGAAATATTCCGGCCCTACTTCGAGACGGTCCTGGAGGCGTTCTGCCCGGTTCGCCTGATGTTCGGCACCGATTGGCCAGTCTGCCTGCTCCGTTGCGGCTACCGCCAGTGGGTCTCGGCGGTGGAAGAACTGACCAGCAGCCTCTCGACCAGCGACCAGGCGCGAATCATGGGCCTGACCGCCAGCCGCGTCTACGGGCTCGACATCGGCAATGCGAAACTCCATGCGACTGCGCTCGGCTAGGGGTTGAACACGGGGATGGCCCGAATCATGAACTCGTCGAATAACGGAACCGTGAAAGCCATGTCACCGTGCGCGGGGCTGTAGATCATCCCTTTCTTGATGAGCTTCGACCGAACTGGCCCGAGGCTTGTGACCTTGACTCCCAGCGTGCTGGCGATGTCGCCCGTGCGTTGAGCGCCCGGCCCGAGCGCGGCCATCGCGCGGAGAAAGTTCTTCTCAGCTGGGGTCAGACGATCGAATCGCACACGAAAGAAATTCTGGTCGAGTCGTGTGATAACGGTTGCCGTCGCGTCGAGGACGATCTGCTTGGCGATCGGACTCTGCGCGGCCCGATTCCAAGATTGATAGCCCCATTCTTGAACGAAGTAGGGGTAACCTTTCGTCTGGCGAAAGACCTCGTCGAGCGCGGCAGCCTCAAAAGAAACTCCCTCCGCCTTCGCGGGGTCTTGGAGAGCTTTCGCGACGTCGCCCGCCGAGAGGGCTCCAATATCCGGAAAGCTGAATAGCCGCTCCGCGTAGGACTTCGACTCCCCAGCCAGTCCCGGCAAGATCGGCAGACCCGCCCCCAGAAGCACAATGGGAAGCTGACGCTGCTGGACCTTGTGCATGGCCATGATCAGCGCGCCGAGTTCTTTCTGGCTGAAGTACTGAACCTCGTCGATGAGTATGGCGACGGCGCTCTTGCGATCCTCGGCCGCTTCGCCAATCGCGACAAAAAGATTGGGAAGATCGATCTCAAGATCTCCGCTGTCGGCCGTACCTTTTTCGGGTTCGATGTCCAGGCCGATGGCGACGTCGTTCACGGTGAACTTGAGGCTGCCGATGAAGCCACGCAGAACAGAAAGGCCCCGTTTGACCTTGTCGCCGGCTCCGGCGAGCCGATCCAACTCAAAGAGCAATGTTCGCAGGTAGGGTGCGATGAGCGGTCCCAGCGCCTTGCCTTCATGGGCTTCGATCGAAATCGTGCGGTAGGCATTGTCCTTGTCCTTTGCCATGCGTTCGATTTCGTTGAGCAAAACGGTCTTGCCCACCCCACGGAGGCCCGTAAGCATCATGCTTTTTTCGGGCCGCTTCTGTTTCACCCGCCGCAAAAGGATGCGTGCCTGGTCGAGAATCGGATCTCGACCCACCAGTTCCGGTGGAGGCGAACCAGCGCCAGGAGAGAAGGGATTCTTGATCGGGTCCATGGTTCGATTTATACCCGATTATAACCGAGTATACAAGGTGTTCGCTATAATTGGGTATAACTCGGTATAACTCATCCTCGACAACCTTCAACTTGAAGCCGCGGGCATCGGCGAGAACCGAAAAGACTGCCTCGCCCGCTCCGCCGTTGGAAAAACGGGGGTCTCGACCACCAGCTCCGAGAAAGAGGAGATTCGTCGGACCTGGTTCAAAGTTGGGTAACACGACACTGAGTAAAGTGGGGTTTTCTAAAATGCCTGTTTCCTCCATGTTGGTGTCGGGGGCCTCAATCCCACACCATCACAAAGGAAACAGGCATGGACGCCCAAGCTACGTTCTCGTGCTCGTTCACGCAATCCGACCTTGGTCCAATCGCGGACGTGCCCAGCCTCCCTCAGTGGCCGGCCCAGAAGCTTCTGCCCCAGGCACGGCGGGATCTGGGTATTCAAGTGCTCGCTGGGGCTCAACCAGTCTCGGATTTGGCCCGGGAACATGAAGTCAGCCGGAAGTTCCTCTATCAGCAAGCCCACATCGCTCAAGAAGCTCTCGACCAGGCCTTCGCTTCCTCGTCCAAGCTCGACGACGTCCTCTTCGAACTGCCGGTCACCAAGGCTTGGCTGCAGCAATTGGTCCTGGGCTTAGTGTTGAGTTGCCATAGTTCGACCCGCGGTGTGGTCGAATTGCTGCGCGACGTTTTCGATTATCAGATCTCGGTCGGTGCCGTGCACAACATCGTGCATAGCGCCGTTTCTGATGCCCAAAGAATCAACCAGCAGTATGACCTCTCTCCCATCCGCATCGGCCTCCTCGATGAGATCTTCCAGGCGAGTGATCCCGTCTTGGTAGGGGTCGATGCCCAATCCACCTTCTGCTTCTTGGTGAGTCCGGAAGAGCATCGCGACGCCGATACCTGGGGCTTCCGACTGCTGGAACTGGTCAACCAAGGCTTCGCTCCCGATGCCACTGTCGCTGATTTCGCTGCGGGGCTCCGCGCCGGGCACCAGGAGGCTCTCCCTGATGTCCCCTGCCGAGGTGATGTTTTTCATGCGTTGTACAACCTTGGGCCGCTGGCCCGTTACCTGGAGAACCGGGCTTATGAAGCCATGGAAATCCGGGCCAAGCTCGAGCGAAAGCAAGCGACAGCCGAACGTCGTCATGGCCGCAAGGATCCGAGTCTGGCCCGCAAGCTCTCGTCCGCACGGACGGCTGAGGCCAGGGCGATTGCGTTGGCTGACGAGGTGGCGTTGTTAGCCCATTGGCTACGGGACGACATTCTGTCGGTGGCCGGTCCGGAGTCCGCCGTCCGCCGTGATTTGTTGGACTTCGTGGTAGCGGAGTTGCGCGTCCGGGAGACGGCCTGTCCGGATCGGATCAGGCCGGTAAGGACCTTGCTGGAGAATCAACGGGACAACCTTTTGGCCTTCGCTGTGGACCTGGACCGTGAACTGGCGGCCTTGGCCCAAGAATGGCAGATCAGCGTGACCACCGCCCGGGAAGTCTTGCAGATGCAATCCCTGCCGATGTGGGACCCGAAGCGACGGCGTTGTGAGGCGGCCCTGCGAGAGACGCTGCGAGGGCGTTATCACGGAGTGTATGCCAACGTGCAGGAGCTATCCGATCGGGTGGTGCGGGCCAGCAGTCTGGTCGAGAACCTCAACAGCCGGCTGCGAACCTACTTCTTCCTGCGGCGGCAGTTGGGGAAGGACTACTTGACGCTGCTTCAGTTCTTCCTGAACCACCGCCGATACCTACGCAGCGAAGTCGCCAGTCGAGTCGGCAAGACTCCCGCAGAGTTGCTGACGGGCAAACCGCACGCTCACTGGTTGGAACTTCTGGGGTACACTCGGTTCTCCAAGAACTGAAGCCTCGGCGCAGCAACCAGCAACTCGCGAAAACCCGCACGAGCGCGGGACCGCCCGGACTGCGCGCTCACGCCCCAAGTGTTACCCGAAAAAGGGCCTTTTTGAACCATGCCATTCGTCGCACCTTGACGGCAGCACAAGTCCAAAGCAGAACTTCCGTTGAGGCGATCGGCCTCGCCAGGGCTAAATTTTTTTCTTCGCACCGCTGGTTTTTCGGGTCTTTTCCGGTATAACGTCGAGGTACCGGAAGTCCTCGGGGCCCATCCATGCGTGTTCCCAGCCACCCGACACTGGTCCGCCGGATGCTGGACCGGCGACTCAAGCAGCTTGTTCCCTCCGGCCCCCTCCTGGCGGCCAGCCTCATGCAGGTGAACAAACGCTGCGGCCAACCGTCCTGCGCCTGCCATCACGGCGGCCCGTTGCACCAAGCCCACCACGTCGCCTTCAGGGACGGTGGCAAGACACGCACCGTTTACGTGCCCCAGGACCTTCTCAAGGAGGTCCGAAAATGGGTGCAGGAATCCCAACGTCTCAAGACCCTGATCCACGAAGTCAGCCAGTTGTCTGTGGCCCTGATCAAGGGACACGTTGCGCACCGCCAGCGGCGGCGGGGACGACGCTAAACATCGGCCCCATCCTGGTTCAGACGATTCGCCACTTCTTCCCCGATCTCAACACCTGGATCGACGAAATCGACGACCCACGGTTCTCCCCGATGGTGGTCTATCACAAGCGGTTCCTCGTGTGGTTGGGGCTGAGCTTGTTCCTGTGCAAATTGAGCAGCCGGCGCCAACTGGATTTCCAGTTCAACACCGACGGACCGGAAGTGCTGCCCAACCTCAATCGCCTGGCGGGCACCGCCAGGACAGCCGGCCCGTGAACAAGACCTTGGAGTACCTCCTGAAGAAAATCGGGAGCGCCCCCATCGCCGGCCTCCGGCAGCGAATGGTCCAGCGCTTGATCCGCATGAAGGCCCTGGACGCGGCGCGGCTGCAGGGGCGGTTCGTCGTCTTGATTGACGGATCGGGATATTTGGTGTTTCGTTCTCGGCATTGCGACCATTGCCTGACGCAACGGCACGGCGAGACGACGCTGTACATGCACCAGGTACTGGAGGCCAAGTTGCTGGGGCCGGCCGGCACGGTCGTGTCGATCGCCACCGAGTTCATCGACAACAGCGACGTCCCGAGCGCCCCGCGGGTGCGAGCCAGGAGCAACTCAAGCAGGACTGCGAGTTGAAGGCGCTGCGGCGTCTCATGGCCGGGTTGCGGGTGGAGTTCCCGCAGTTGCGCATCTGTCTCGATGGCGACGGCCTCTATGCCTGCGGGGAAGGTTTCCAGATCGCGAAAGACTTTCGATGTGATTACATCTATGTGTTTAAGCCTGGTCGGTTACCGGCCCTCTGGCGGGACTTCCAGGAGTTGCTTCGGTTGTGCCCCGACCAGCAGGTGGAGCGGACGACGCCGCAGGGGGTTCGGCAGGTCTATCGCTGGGTCAACGACCTGCACTACACGGACAGCGACGGCCGCGAGTGGACCGTCAACGCCATTGAGTGTACCGAGACGAACAAGGATGGAGAGAAGAGTGTGTGGTCATGGGTGACGTCCCTGGAGGTGAACCACCAGACCGTGGTGGAGGTAGCGACCAACGGAGGGAGGGAACGCTGGCGCACGGAGAACGAGGGGTTTAACACGCAGAAGAACAGTGGCCTGAACCTGGAACATGCCTACAGCCACACCTGCTGGAAGGCGTATTATTTCCTGCTGCAGATAGCCCACCTGCTGTTGCAACTGCTGGAGAAGGGGAGCCTGCTGCGGCAGTTGGCAAAGGACCAGGGCAAGCGAACGGCAGTGGAGCTGTTCGGCTCATTGAAGAACATGGCGCAGCGGTTGTTGGAGAGCCTGCGGTTTCGGCATTGGCCGGATGAGGTCTTCGACCCAACGGCGGCCGGCTCGATTCAGATCCGTATCGACAGCAGTTAGCCGTTAGTGGCGGGCGGGCGTGTTCCAGGTTCGGCCGTGTCGCTCTGCGTCTGATGGCGGTCGCACTCGAAGCACCCTTCGAGCCCGTCCCCCTATTGCCTTTTCCGGCCCTCGGTTGGACCGCTGGCCTCTTGTTGCACGCATGCACCCCGGCCCGACGGACCTATTTCTCGGAGCTGCTCGACCACCCCCCAGTTGAGACGTAACAACCAACTGGGTATAATGAAGCGTCGAGCGATAGCCGCTGGAACGTCAGCACAGATTTATTGCCATACGTTTCAGTCGACCGGCATTACAGCGTATCTCGGGCCCGATGGAACAGCAGAAACGGCCCAACAGATTGCAGCCGATCAGTCGCTGAACATGAGCAAGCTCTACGGCGGGAAATGGGATCTGATCAAGCTCGACGAAATTGAGCGAATCGCAAACTGAGCACCGAGCGCGGACAGCAAGGAGTCACAATGAGCGTCAACTTGAACCGTTCAGACCTCATCAAACTCGTCGCCATCGTCCAAAGGCTTCCCGGATTCGATAACGAGCGAGACCGCCGACGTCTTCTCATATTAACCTTAGGGTTAACGCCGAGCGTAGAATCACTCCTGCACCTCATCGACCTGAGTGGGGCACCAATGTTGGCGGCAACGGCATGGCTCACCCACTTGGCATACTATGGTCAGCTTGAGTATGGGAAAGAGGCATTGGGCATTTTTCTCAATGCGGTAATTCCAATCGTAGACAAACCAACGTCGGATTACATCAGAAGCCTCTTTCAACAATACCAGTTGGATTCTCCTGTCGTCCCGCAGCCGGTGATAGGCGTTTGGCGGGGACGTGACGATCTTCCTATCAATGAAATCGTCATTGGCGAGAACACCCTATTCCATGTCTACCAACTGAATCTCGCCCTGCAAGCTGCCAAGGCAGTCGTTCACATTGAGCTCGAAACTGGGGCTACCGCGACGGGCTTCATGGTCGCACCGGACTTGCTGATGACGAATCATCATGTCATCATCAGTGAACAGGAGGCAATTAGCGCAACTTATTCATTTGATTACGAGCTTCTTGTCGATCGAACGGTTTCTCCCACGCGTAAGGCCCGAGGAAAGAAGGCTGGGCACTTCGTTTGCTGTAAAGCGCTCGACTATGCGATCGTCCAGTTGGATAACGTCCCCGACTACGGCTCTCCGCTAAAGTTGACTAGGCACAGTCTGAGCAGCGATGAGTCAGTAACCGTCATTGGCCATCCAAATGGACACCTTAAGCGAATCTCGCTACGTAATAACGCAGTAGCGTATTTCGACTGTACTTCTGTTCAATATACTACCAGCACTCAACCAGGCTCTTCGGGCTCGCCGGTCTTTGGAAACAATCTCTTCGATGTGGTTGCCCTGCACCACGGCACGGTTCCGATTAACGACCCTACCAGCAAGATCCCTTCTTATCGGAATGAGGGAACAGCCATTCCAGGCTTAATCGACGATCTGAAAAGCCGCTCACCGGAGGTCCATCGAATTCTGGAGCTCCACGCAGATGGGCACTGAGGCTTCGACGCTGGTCAGAGACCTCATTCGTTTCTTAACCTCAAGCGTGCTGATGAGCCAGAACACACGTGATGGTGTTCTAACTACTGCATTCTACGGGACCACCCTCCATCCGCAAATCGACCTTGAGGGTCCACCGGCCGTGTTTGTCCCTAAACTAGTCAAATGCATGGCCGCCTTCGGTGACGTGACGCATGGAAAACACTCCGCTGTCGTGCTTCTCGAGACCATGCGCACCCATGTAGGGATCGACATTCAAGCCGAAATTGACGCACTGTGCAGTCGGATTAAGGACGTCCGGGATCTGCGCTCCGTTGAAAGCGCCGATTCACGGGGCGTCTCCGAGTTTTCTGCAATCGAGCATGAACCTTCGGCACGAGTAGGACAAGGAATCGGCCTACCCAGCGGCAACCCTCTCGGAAATCCTGAAATAGTGCGGACTGGCGAAGCGTTCGTGGCAGTCTTCTTGCAGCATAGAATTGTGATTTCTACATATGAACCACTATATATGCTATCGCAGTCAGATGTCATAGAAGTTTTTGACCAAGGGGTGGAACAAGGGCGAACTATCGAGAAGCATGCGTTGCTTCTGTCCCAGTCTCTAGAAGACCATGCGTCCGTAGAGCAAGATGCCAACAGATATACGAAAACAATTCAATCCGATCTCGACGACTTCGATACGGCTCAAGCCTTTGTTGCCGCTCGTGACCTGGAAAGTATTCTCAACCAGAAGGAAAGGTTTCTTCGGCCAGAGACTTTGTCATTCGGCTTTGAGCTACTGGCGAAGGTTGAGATACTCAAACACAAGGCTGCCGGAGAGACCGGAGACCGCACTGCCATAGCAAGAGCACGTGAATTTATTTCAAGAGCGCGAGATGCCACACAACCCAAATCCTGACGTTACTGCTCGCCTCGATTCACTCGAAGCGTATCTCATCTCTCTTGACAAAGGCGCCGAAGAGGGCCTTTCCCGTCTCGCTGACCATAACGATCCAGAGTCGATTCGTCACAAGTTATCCATTTTGCTCGACGCCAATCGCGACGCAGAAGCTGCGGCTCTGATACGGGAACTGGAGCCCTCGGCGGAATGGGCAGAGAAGGCGATAACGGCGCTCGTCAGAAACGGAGGGCATGGTTCAAAAAGGCCCTTTTTCGGGTAACACTTGGGGCGTGAGCGCGCAGTCCGGGCGGTCCCGCGCTCGTGCGGGTTTTCGCGAGTTGCTGGTTGCTGCGCCGAGGCTTCAGTTCTTGGAGAACCGAGTGTACCCCAGAAGTTCCAACCAGTGAGCGTGCGGTTTGCCCGTCAGCAACTCTGCGGGAGTCTTGCCGACTCGACTGGCGACTTCGCTGCGTAGGTATCGGCGGTGGTTCAGGAAGAACTGAAGCAGCGTCAAGTAGTCCTTCCCCAACTGCCGCCGCAGGAAGAAGTAGGTTCGCAGCCGGCTGTTGAGGTTCTCGACCAGACTGCTGGCCCGCACCACCCGATCGGATAGCTCCTGCACGTTGGCATACACTCCGTGATAACGCCCTCGCAGCGTCTCTCGCAGGGCCGCCTCACAAC
The DNA here is from genome assembly GCA_963779785.1 of uncultured Planctomycetota bacterium. Taxonomy (GTDB): domain Bacteria; phylum Planctomycetota; class Planctomycetia; order Isosphaerales; family Isosphaeraceae; genus CAVRFS01. The sequence goes on along the minus strand of CAWAAW010000006.1, from coordinate 123,801 downwards.
GCCGTCGCTTCGGGTCCCACATCGGCAGGGATTGCATCTGCAAGACTTCCCGGGCGGTGGTCACGCTGATCTGCCATTCTTGGGCCAAGGCCGCCAGTTCACGGTCCAGGTCCACAGCGAAGGCCAAAAGGTTGTCCCGTTGATTCTCCAGCAAGGTCCTTACCGGCCTGATCCGATCCGGACAGGCCGTCTCCCGGACGCGCAACTCCGCTACCACGAAGTCCAACAAATCACGGCGGACGGCGGACTCCGGACCGGCCACCGACAGAATGTCGTCCCGTAGCCAATGGGCTAACAACGCCACCTCGTCAGCCAACGCAATCGCCCTGGCCTCAGCCGTCCGTGCGGACGAGAGCTTGCGGGCCAGACTCGGATCCTTGCGGCCATGACGACGTTCGGCTGTCGCTTGCTTTCGCTCGAGCTTGGCCCGGATTTCCATGGCTTCATAAGCCCGGTTCTCCAGGTAACGGGCCAGCGGCCCAAGGTTGTACAACGCATGAAAAACATCACCTCGGCAGGGGACATCAGGGAGAGCCTCCTGGTGCCCGGCGCGGAGCCCCGCAGCGAAATCAGCGACAGTGGCATCGGGAGCGAAGCCTTGGTCAACCAGTTCCAGCAGTCGGAAGCCCCAGGTATCGGCGTCGCGATGCTCTTCCGGACTCACCAAGAAGCAGAAGGTGGATTGGGCATCGACCCCTACCAAGACGGGATCACTCGCCTGGAAGATCTCATCGAGGAGGCCGATGCGGATGGGAGAGAGGTCATACTGCTGGTTGATTCTTTGGGCATCAGAAACGGCGCTATGCACGATGTTGTGCACGGCACCGACCGAGATCTGATAATCGAAAACGTCGCGCAGCAATTCGACCACACCGCGGGTCGAACTATGGCAACTCAACACTAAGCCCAGGACCAATTGCTGCAGCCAAGCCTTGGTGACCGGCAGTTCGAAGAGGACGTCGTCGAGCTTGGACGAGGAAGCGAAGGCCTGGTCGAGAGCTTCTTGAGCGATGTGGGCTTGCTGATAGAGGAACTTCCGGCTGACTTCATGTTCCCGGGCCAAATCCGAGACTGGTTGAGCCCCAGCGAGCACTTGAATACCCAGATCCCGCCGTGCCTGGGGCAGAAGCTTCTGGGCCGGCCACTGAGGGAGGCTGGGCACGTCCGCGATTGGACCAAGGTCGGATTGCGTGAACGAGCACGAGAACGTAGCTTGGGCGTCCATGCCTGTTTCCTTTGTGATGGTGTGGGATTGAGGCCCCCGACACCAACATGGAGGAAACAGGCATTTTAGAAAACCCCACTTTACTCAGTGTCGTGTTACCCAACTTTGAACCAGGTCAAACGGAGAGAGGGAGAGAGCCCGCCAGATCATTGCGAGCCAAGTGGTTCAGTCAGATCTCGTCAAGCGGAACCGCTGCCTTCTCGTGTACGCCGAGGCTGGGTACATAGCGGGCTTCAGCACTCGCGGAAAGGATGCCCATGTCCTGCCTAGGAGCGTCACCGCTGATGAGCGAGTGGCGCTACTCGACGCCTTGAAGCGCATTTGGAACTGAGCGCAGTATTTGACCCACCCTGAGCGCGTAATTTTGACCCACCCTGGTCGTCAAGATGGCCGCTCTGGGCAAGAGCGGTAACCCTCTCTCACTCGGGCTTCCGGCCCTTCTTCGATTTCATCGACTCGCGGAACCGATAGCTCTCACCATTCATCTCGAAAATGTGGCAATGATGAGTGAGCCGGTCCAGGAGTGCCGCGGTCATCCGCTCTCCCTGGAAAATCTGGTTCCACTCGCTGAACGGCAAATTGCTCGTCACCAGGATGCTGCCGCGCTCGTAGCGGTCGGCGAAAACCCGGAACAGCAGCTCGACTCCCCCTCGGCTCATCGTGACGTAGCCCAGCTCGTCACAGATCAGGAGCTGCGCCCGGTCGAGCTGGCGGAGAAACCGGTCGAGCGTGTACTGCTTCTGCTCCTTTTCCAACTGGCTGACCAACGCCGCGGCCGTGAAGAACCGCACCTTCAGACCGGCGCGACACGCTGCCAAGCCAAGTCCTATCGAAATATGTGTCTTTTGGGACCGATCTCGGATTCGGCGGCGCTTTCGATCGTTTGGTGAGCAGCGCTCGGGGTCCTTGTTCCCAGCCCGTCGATGAGACCGTTTATCTCTCTGCCTCGTTCTCCTGAAGGCGATCGTTTGGTGAGCAGCGCTCGGGGTCCTTGTTCCCGGCGCTGATGAGACCGTTTGTCTCTCTGTCTTGTTCTCGAGAGGACGATAAGCTGGCACGCAAGCGTCTTGGTCTTGTTCCCAAGTGTTGCCGAGCAGGAAATCGGAGCCAGTTGTGAGCGTTTGTAGAGCGCCACCAGTGGCGTCTTTTCCCGTGTCTGTTTTCTGAAGATCTGCGCAAGACCGTCTTGTTCTTTGTCTCGTTCCTTCGAGAAGCGGTGCGCAAGACCGTCTTGTTCTCTGTGTCGTTCCATCGAAACGCGCTTTCGCGATGGATCTTTCTCCTTTCGGTCGTGGAGGGAGCCCCGATGGTTTGGCCGTTCCCGTTCGTGTTCAGTTGGCCGAACTGAGCCAACTGGCTCAAAGCTCCTCTGGCCTCCTCGCTCAGCCCGCTTGCGCACGCGTGCGCATGCGACATGCTGAATCAAGTGGCCGTCGAGCTGCGTTGCGCACACCCGTGGTGTTGGGCCACTGGCTTGCCAACAAGCGAGGCCCGGCGGCTGTTCAGCGTGGTCGCGAGCCGTTCAGAATCTCGACTGTTTGTGTTGAGCACAAATCCCGGCTTTGGGCGACGGCAGATCACGTTATTGGCGACAACTAGAATTCCCTGCTGACGACAACTAGAATTCCCGTCTCGGGGGTTAGTGTACAAGCCCCTTCAGCGCGTTTTTTTTTGAGTCTCCTTCACCCTCAACGGTCCGGTGCGATTGTTTCCAGTCATCCCTCCTTGCTTGGATTGGTGGTTTCGGGCGGTGTTTGACGCGATTTCCTCGCCTGCTCGGCCCGGTAGCTCGGGACGTTCAACTCCAGAATCACGCTGTGATGGACCAGTCGGTCAATCGCCGCAGCGGTTGTCATCGGGTCCTTGAAGATCGACTCCCAACCCGAGAACGGCAGGTTGCTTGTCAGAATCACGCTCCCGCGCTCGTCGCGCTCCGCCAGCAGATTGAAGAGTACCTCCATCTCTTCTCGGCTGTATTGGACGTATCCAATATCGTCAAGGATCAGCACTTCATATCGGGAAATCTTCTTGAGAAATCCGCGAAGCTTCAGGTCCCGCTTGGCGGCCAGCAGATCTTGCACCATCAGGCCGCACGTCGTGAATGTCACCTTCCTTCCCGCGCGGATCAATTCCTGGCCGATCGCACACGCCACGTGCGTCTTGCCTGAGCCAGGATTTCCGAAAATGAGCACGTTCTCACGTCGGCTAATGAAGTCTCCTTCCAGCAGGGACCGGACCTGCTGCGCCGCCTTCTGCGGCAGCCGCTTCAGGTCCAGGGTCGACAGGCTCTTCTCCATGAACAACCTCGATTCTCGCAACTGCCGCTCAACCCGATTCGAACGCCGTGATTCGCATTCGTGCTCCGCCAATTCGAGCAGGTAACGCTCGTAACTCATGGACTCTTGACGAGCCCGCTGGGCCGCCGATTCGTAATCGCGGCGGATCGTGGGCAGATGAAGCTCCCGAAGACAATCCGTCAGGGCTTCATGCACGTCTGATGATCTGGTAATGGGAAATCCTCCCTGGTTTCGAGTAACAGATCGTAAGTCGACAAATCGACCGTCGTGACAACAACCTCCATTGCCCGCGGAAGGCCGAGGTCGTGACGCAAATGCTCAAGGACCACCGTCGGCGTGATCGGGACGCCCCACTCCAAGAGCCGGCCCAGGACGGCGTCGACCCCGGCCTCGGACTCCTTGGCCGCCAACTCGAGGATCCGAAGATAATCCGTGGCGGCGCGGACGGGAGAGTGCGAGAGCAAGGCGTCGTAGACCCGGCGAAACCGGCTGGTCGGGAACATCGCGTCCTGGTAACGATAGGCCGCGAAGGCTCCCGGCTTGCGCACGATCCAATCAATTATATGTCGATAGTTAATCAAATGCTTGTCTCGACCGCGGAGCCGGGGAACTCGCTCGACCAGCACCGCGCCGCGCCACACCTCCAGGCATTCCGCCATGACATGGACATCAACTTGCTCACCGATTAATCGACTCGGCACCGAGTAGATGTTGGTGAGGACTCGGATCGTGCTTCCCTGGGTTACCCGCACTTTCCGCCGATGCCAGGCGTCCAGGCGCGCGCGGGGAGATCGCTCAGGTGTGGTCGTTCGGCGGCGAACCGCTCGGTACGGCCGCTGTTCCGCTGAGCGAAGAACTCGCGGAGAAACTGCTCATAGGCCGCTCGGTCGTCGAAGTCGCGGCTGCCGCGCAACATGAGGGCCTGATCAATAGTTTGTTTGAGTCGGTAATGGCTGTGTTCGACATCTCCATTCTCGTGTGCCTTGCGGGTGTTGATGGCTTGAGGTTTCAAGCCATAGTGAGCCAGCAGGGCGCGGTAACGTTGCTGGAACAAATCCCGGTCGCCAAGGTTATTCACCGCGGCGGTGAGCCGATCGGTGCGGTGGATCTGGGGAACCCCTCCCAGTTCCCAGAGGGCGTTTTGCAGCCCTTGGCTGAGGCTCTCGAAACTTTCGGAGAAACAGACCGTGCCCGTTTCCCAGTTGGAGTAGGTCAGGACGAAGTGATAGACCATGTGATCAAACGGCTGGCCGGCCAGTGTGATTCCCAGACCGTCCATATGAGTGAAGTCGGAGGCGCCGAGCTGGCCGGGCGTATGGACCTGATCGAAGAAGACCTCCTTGGGCGGGCCCGCGACGGCCTTCCACGCCTTGATCTTCCGCTGCAAGGTGCGGAGCTGGCCGTCTTGAAACCGGCCTGGGAATCGGCGCTGAAGATCCTCGAAAAGGGTTTTGGCTTGGAGCCCGGGATTGCGTTCCAGCAGGTCTTGGAGTTCGGGCCAAACCTCCTGGAACGGATCCTCCCGGGTCGACCAGGTTCTGGGGGCAAACGATTCACTCGGCAGGCGATCAGCCTGTCGGTACTTTCGAGCGGATTTGGTATCCATACCTGCCCTCAAGGCTGCAAGATAGAGTGGCTGACCTTTGCCGAGGAGCTGGCGAAGCCTGCGAACCTGGGCGACTTTGATCATGGCGGTTCCCTCCTTGGACAAAGAGGAAACCGCATAGTGAACAAGAGGGCCAGAGGAGGAGGGAAATCTAGTTGTCGCTGGCAGGGAAATCTAGTTGTCGCTGATCACACGTTCGACGCGAACGGCGACGTGGCCAGGGCCTTGTTCGATTGGCTGGTGAACCACGAGCGGCGCGGATTCGACGAGGAAAGAGCTATGTGAATCAAGCACAGCGATCCCGACTCGCCCAGTGCGTGACGTCGTCGATCCGGCACGGAGCCGGAACCGCCGCGAATGAGTTAGGCGGGAATAGCCGCCGTGAACGGCTGGGATGTCCAGCCCACCCTTGACGGGGCGCTTGCCCCCTCAAGCGTCCGAATCGTTCGCAACAGGCTCATCGCGACCCCCGGCCCTGATCCAACGTCGCCAGCGGCTCATCTACGAGCTTCGACTGTGCAAGCTGGCCAACCTGTCGCGGTCAGCACCGCAGCCTGCAACGCACGATCTGGCGGTGGCCCAGCCCACGACAGTGCTCATTAACCGCCTCATCCGCAGTCCGGAACCTGCCGGGAATACGCTGATACTATATATATTGATATACAACTTACTAGACGTTACAATGTCGCGCGCGAGCACGTCGGACGAGCGCACCGCCACGTCGGCACGGTCGTCCCAGCCGCGAGTGGCTCTCCCTTCTCGCTCGAAACTGGCTCTGAAGTCTCGCACGGTAACACCAACGTCGCAGTACACTGGCAAGCACCGTCTAATTCGTGTATTGATGGTGCCTGGTGAGTACCTGAGTTCCTGTCCCGTCCTCGATGAGCTGGGCTATCTGCCCATCGACAAGCAAGGGGCCGATTTGTTGTTCCAGGTTGTCGCCGCCCGTTATGAAGTTGGATCGGTCGTAATCTCCACGAATCGACCCTTCCGGGAATGGGGCAAACTCTTTGACGTGGACAACACAATGGCAACGGCCTTGATCGACCGGCTGATGCATCACGGGGAGGGGATCGTTATTCAAGGAGATACTTATCGCATGAGAGATAAAGATCCCGATTCGACCGACGAGTGACCAAAGCGCGGTACGTCAACGTTCGGATCGGGTGTTCGATGCGAAGTGAGTTGGCTTTGGCGTGAGTGGCGGGGATCGTCCAGCCCACCCTCGAAGAAGCCCAGCCATCGTGCTGGGTCATTCGAGCGGCCGGTTCCTTGGAGAGCGGGCCCGCGTTGACCCCAGGCTCTGATCCAGAATCCGCGAGCAGCTTCCTGCGGGGGGCTTCGTCTTGGCGGTCTGATCATCCTGTTTGTGGCCCGTGGTGGTCCGCGGCGAGGAATTGGCGGTGGCCCTGTCCACCAAGCCGAACTCAACAAGCGCGAACGCCTGGCCGGCCCGTCCGTTCCAAGCTTTGCCACGCCAAATTCCTGGTTCGATTTGACTCCGCGCTTTTCGCAACGTGCCGAGCCACGTCAGCCTATGCGCTGATTGCGTCATGCCCTGTCCGGTCACCAAGCGCACTGCCGTCCTGGTGATCGAAACTGACTCCATTTCGGTGATCGGTCCCAGTATCAGCGGTTCGCGACACCGAGACGACCGCCAGATGAAAGAGATACGGGCATCGCGCCGTCGGGTCCACGAAAACCGCCCCGCGGCGGGCCGACGCGGCGAACATCTCGCAGACGTGGACCCGGAACCGGTCAAAAACGGGCTCGCCGGGATGCAGAAAGAGAACTTCGGCGAGGTCCTTCGGTTTGTGGACGGTCAGGCGTTGCCGACGCGCCTCTGAATACGTCTCCAGCAGGGTCCAGAGGAAGTCGAGTGCGCCGGTTTATGCATCGTGAAGGCGAAGGAACCATTGAGGTCGCCGTCGATACCCAGGCCCAGAAGTGGCGCTGACTTTTCGATGAAGTGACGAACATATCCCGGCAGAAGCCGCCGCCAACTTTCGCGGTCTAGCTTCTCCCGTTCGTTCGCGAGCGAGGATTTCACATCCCCGCCGTCGCCGTAGAGTCGGCGCTCGCGGGCCTCCAGGGCTTCGACTTGCTCCTTGGTTAGCGTCCCCTCCAGGACCCGGCAGACTTGCTCGGCATCCCCTTCGGAGGCGATTGCTTTTTCCATGTACTCCTTGATGCTGACGCCCTCAAACAGGCGGCCGATCACGTCGAAGACTTTGTCGTTGCCGAGCTCCTTGCGGATGCGTTCGAGCTTTTCGAGGAGGGTCTTCATCACCCGGCCCTCACGAGTCTTGCCGGCGACGAGGTTGATGATATACACCGGGTCGTGCATCTGCTTGTAGCGGTGGATGCGGCCCATCCGCTGTTCCAGCCGCGCCGGGTTCCAGGGGATGTCCCAGTTGAGCAGTCGCCAGGCGAACTGCATGTTGAGACCCTCGCCCGCCGCGTCGGTGCAGACCATGTAGAGGGCACCGCCGTCGTTGGTCTTCTTGCGGAAGAACTCGATCTGGACCTCACGCTCGCGAAAGTCCATCCCACCGTGGATTCGGGCGATCTGGCCGGTGAAGCCCAGCCCTTCGAGCCGCCGGACGAGATAGACGAGTGTGTCATGATGCTCAGTGAAGATGATCCGTTTCTCGTCGCGCGACTCGGGGTTGTCGAGGTCTTCCCGGAGCTTATCGAACTTGGACTCGTCACCCTTGCTGTCCACCTGCTTGGCCAGGTTGAGGAGCGACTTGGACCTGTTCGCGCTCGACAATCAGTTCGGCAAGGGAAACGGCGACGACGCCCCCAAGCGCCTTCTTTTCGGCGATCTCGTTCTCCTCTTCGCCACCCTTCGGTGTCTCCTCGTCGCCCGTTTCGTCCTCGAAAACGTCCTCGGTATCATCGAGCTTCCGCTGCATGGCCGCGAGCTCGTCCGCGGTGATCTTACCGGCCCTGATCGACTCGATGAGCGCGTCGAGTTTCTCCAGCCGACGCTCGAAAGAGCGAAGGAGGGCGTAGGTCGAGCTCGCCAGCCGGCGCTGAAAGACCGACATGGCGAGCCGGGCCGCCGAGCGGTTGAGGATGCGGGCGCGGTTGTAATAGTGGTCAATATAGTCGGTCGTTTTGTCGTAGAGCGTCTGCTCGCTGATCTCGCCCTGCGAGAGGTCGTAACTGAGAGTGTCGCTGACGCGACTTGGGTAGATACGCTTGCCGTCGAAGCTGACCATCTCCTCTTTGGTGCGACGGACAAAGTGACGGCGACGCGCGTCGGCCGGGTAGGCGTTGAAGGCATCTACCGTTGACAGGACCTCGGGCTCCAGCAGCCGCCAGAGAGCGAAGTACGGGAAATCCTTGCCCATGTGGGGCGTCGCGGTCAGGAGCAGCAGGTGTGTGGTGGCCCAGTCGAGTGCACCAGCGGGGGTCGCCGAGCTGGATGCCCACGAGCGATTCGGCGACCCGGTAGCGATCCGTCTTGCGGATCGTGAAGTCAGGCTGCCGGTCGGCCCCGAGCTTGTGGCACTCGTCGAAGATGCAGAGGTCGTAGGGCTCGACCGCGGGTTCCTGAAGCCGGGCGAACGGGCGTTCGCTGGCGAGCGTGTCGACGCTGATGATAGCCAGGTCGCTGGCTGGCCCGGTGAACGGATTACCCGATTTGGCGTCGGCCCCGACGACAATGTGGAAATCGAGTCCGAACAGCGTCCGAAGCTCACGCTCCCAGTTCCCCACGAGCCCAGCGGGCGGGACGATTAGCACTCGTCGCAGAAGGCGTCTGGCGAGCATCTCGCGGATGTAAAGCCCGGCCATGATGGTCTTGCCCGCCCCCGGCTCATCCGCCAGGAGAAACCGCAGCCGGGGTTGGGGCAGCATGTGGTCGTAGACCGCGATCCGCTGGTGGGGCAGCGGGTCGATCATCGAGATTTCGGTCGCGAAGGCAGGGTTGAACAAATGGGCGAAGGCCAAGCGCTCCCCCTCGGCGACCACCCGGACGAGTTCCGGATCGGCGGAAAGTCGAGCGGCTGAGATTGCGAGACATGATTCAGACCAGCCACGCGATTCGGTTGGTCGCTGTCGCCGGCTTCATCGCCTGTTTTCACGCGGACCTCGCGTTGCTCTCGGTTTGTTCCTTCAAGTTGGTCGCGATCGGCACACTCACGAGATCGCACGACCCATGGGGCCGCCATTGGTCGTCGAAGGCGTCAGCCTCGTCGACGAACCAATGACGGGAACGGACGATGACCAGTCGCTCCTCTTTCGGGGGCGAGATCAGGCCAACGTTCATCGCCGCTCTCAGCGCGTCGCCTCAAATGGCTGATTGGTTGCAGGTAACGCCCTACATTACCTGATCTCAACGAACTCTTCAAGCGTGCGAATCCACCAGCCGGCGCCCTCGAGCCACCCTCCGCCGCTCTGGAATAGTCACGGCAACTAGCACGATCGGCTTCGACGAAAGCGTTTTCTGCGAGTTCGCGGCTAGCCCCTCAGCGTGCCCGCGCTGGAGAGAGGAAGGGGCTCAGGAGCCGTTCTTGACATCCCGCTCATCATCCAGGACATGCCAAGACCACGACGAGCGGCGGAAGGTGGCCTCATCTACCACGCCCTGAATCGGGCCAACGCCCGGTTGGCTCTCTTCCAGACCGACGAGGATTATGCGGCATTCCAGCGCGTCCTCGCGGAGGCGGTGGTGCTCACCCCGAGGCCGTCCGCGAAATGAGCCTCAGAACGGATCCTGACCCCTTTTTTGCCCCAGGGGACACCATACTTAATATTAGCGGGGGTTAGGTATGGTGTCCGCCGGAACCCGATCTGACCCTCGTCGGCGTCGGTTTTTTCTCAAGAATAATCTTGACGACAGACGTCCTTGGCCCAAAGATAGTGTCGGCTTGCCGTGGCTAAGCTTAGCTGCGGGAGCCTAGAGCGTGTTATGAACTCCACTGGAAGAGTGGCGCAGCCTTGTGAAGCATCAGGGCGCTGAAGGCGAAATAATGCAGCGCCTCCAGCAACTCGCTGAGCCGCTCGCAGTCCCGAGCCAGGCGGCGGAACTGCCCCATCCAGCCGAAGGACCAGCCCGCGACCCAGCGCAGCGGCGACAGGACGAACCCCTGCTAAGCCCCTCCAAGGGAAGCGCCTGGGCTGCGGGTTGGAGTTCGGTACCGACTGGGATCGCGCCGCCCGTCCCAGTAGAATCCCATCGGAGACTCGCCCTTACAGGCCCCACTCGAGGTCACGGCGGAGGCGCATAATGGACTTGATCCTGCCACTCGCGAACCTCCTCCTCGTCGTGCTGTCGGTCCTCGCATGCCTCGCCGCGGTCCTACTGGCGATCGTTGGGTGGGGGGAATACGAGGCCAGGCGACTTCAACCTGATGACATCATCCGGGCCACCTACGTCGTCTGGCCCGTGCTCTTAAGCCTGAGCCTCGCCCTATACCTCGCGAGGAATGCCGAGGTGAGGCGGCAGTCCGCCCAGGTACCCGCGCCGGTCGCGGCGTCTTCGTGGCCGTCCCTCCAGCGCATCGTGAATTTCGCGATTCTCGGGATCGCACTCACCGTCGGCATTGGGTTCGGAGTCGTTGCGCTAGGACTCGCCTACTCAATCTTCCGCTCCCTTTACGAATTCATTAATGAACACTTAGATTCCTTGAGGAGATGGCTAGAGAACCTCACCTGGGATTGGCGCCGAGCCGCCAACGCAGAACTTGATTCGGATCTACTCCTCCCCGCGCGCGTCGTAGTCGCTAGGTCCTTTATCACCTCCGCGAGGGTGACCACATCCGTCGTCCCGAACGTCCTCATCTGGGCAGTGTTCCTCGCGTTATGGGCCTCTCGACCGGCCCTGCGAGGCTCGGTGGTGCTGGAGGTGGGCCTGCTCGTCTTTGGCTTCACGTCCTGCGTGTCGATCTGGCTCGCCGATGCGCTCGGGCGCGATCGAGTGGGAGGTTCCGAGTAGCAACGCACGGCAAGGGGAGACATCTCACGTGAAAGGCAAGCTCGCAATCTCCGCCATCCTCCTATTGACCGCCGTCGTGCTCGCATTTCAGGCCGCGTCGTGGGTGGACCCATGGCTCGCGAGATTGGAAGCGGCGATCGGCCACGGCGCCATGCGGTTCTTATTGATAACCGTGTTAATTATCCTGGTCGTGAATCTCCTGTTCTCGGTCTATTGCCACCTCTACCTCCCGAAGCCCAAGCGGCTCGCCATCTCGATCTTCGCTTCGCTGCTCGCCTTTGCGACCTTCATCACGTCTGCCTCGATCGGTTCGTCATCGATCCGCGCGCTCCACGTGGAATCCCTCTCCAGGGCGCAGGGACAGCCGGGAACGGACCGGGCCTCCCATGAAGGTAGGGTGACCTACGAGGCAGGGGAAGTACCCATCCTCGCGCTTGTAGCGATCTTCCTGATCGTCTGCTTTCTCGGCGCGTTCGTGATCTCGGCCTATTTCGTGTTCCACGTCTATGAGACCGGCCTCAATCCGTGGACATTCCAGAGGCTTCCGTGACGAGACTGCCTCCGAATCCTGGCGACCTTCGTCCGGATGGAGCGTGAGGAAACTCGGTGGCAGTTCATTTTTCCTTGGGATGCCGGCCCTGAGGCAATGAAAGGGGTCAGGAGCCGTTCTTTACACCCCGCCCGTCATCCCGTATTCGCAGGACATGCCAAGACCACGACGAGCGGCGGAAGGTGTCCTCATCTACCGGGCCCTGAATGGGGCCAACGCCCGGTTGGCTATCTTCCAGACCGACGAGGATTATGCGGCATTCCAGCGCGTCCTCGCGGAGGCGGTGGTGCGCCATCACTTGCGACTGCTGGCTTAGAGTCTGTCCCGAAAGCCGGTTTCGGGGTCTGGTTCTTCCGTAGGTCAGGCTTTCCAGCCTGACTCCGAGCCGCTCTGTCAGGCTGGAAAGCCTGACCTACGAATCCGGCCCCCCTTTCGGGACAGACTCTTACGGCCTGATGCCCAACCACGTCCACGTCCTGCGCTGGCCCCGTGAGGATGGCGACCTCTCCCGGTTCATGAGCTGGCTCACCATGACGCACACCCAGCGGTGGCATGCATGCGCACCACCGAACGGCCGGCACCGGTCATCTCGATCAGGGTCGGTTCAAGTCGTTCCCCGTGCAATCGGACGAGCATTTCCTCACGGCCTGCAGCTATGTCGAGCGGAACGCCTTGCGGGCCAACTTGGTGGGGCGCCGCCGAGGACTGGCGGTGGGGCAGCCTTCGGCGTTCCTCGGACCAAGGATGATGCGGACCGCCCGGCGTTGACCCCATGGCCGATCGGCCGGCCTCCCGACTGGACGGACCGAGCCAACCGTCCGTTCGGCCCCAAAGAGGAAGAAGCGGTGCGAGGAAGCATTCAGCTTCTGGGTGGCGTGTGGCGTGTGATTGGTGGCGGGCCAAAAGAGGAAGAAGCGGTGCGAGGAAGCATTCAGCGGAGTCAACCGCACTGTTCGCCGTCCTGGCAGGCCGCGGTTGCGAACCGACTGGGGTTGGAGTCGGTGTTCCGCCCCCGTGGACGTCCGCGAAAGGAGCCTCAGAACGGATCCTGACCCCTTTTCTCCCCAGCATCAGAATTCTCTTAGCAGGCATGTCCCAATTCCTTTCTGGAGATCAAACAACCATCGGTCCACTTCCTGCGCTATCTTCAGGACGTCCCCGGTTTTCGTCCGACGACCAAGAAGCCAGTGATTGTGCTGAAAAGCCGTCCCGTCTCGTTGGCCAGTTCAAGAAAGCGCAACCAGGTTTCACCCTCGGCCGCCGAAATCACATCGGCGGCCCGGGCTCGTTCGACCGTTGCCTGACCGGCCACCTGACAGATCAGTGGATACGTGAGACACAGGGTCTCGGGATAGGCGCGTACATCGAGTAAACCTGCTTCCTGAAACAGCGCCGGGATATGGCGTCCCAGCCATCCATTGCGGAAGCCGTCGGTCCCGGTATTCATGATCTTGCGGGCCAGCACTCGATCAGGGGCATCGATGACCAATGTCTCGAAATCGACTTCATAGACCTGAACTAGGCCGCTGGGCCTGGTGACGCGAACCATTTCCCATAGCGACTGCAAGGGGTCTTCGAGGTGCATGAACGTGCGATCGGAGCGGCTGGCGTCGAAGGCGTTGTTGGCGAAGGACAAATGATGCGCGTCGCCGACATGAAAAAAGACGGGTAATCCCGAACCAGCGACACGTTTGCGGGCTTCATCGACCATGGCCTGGCTGTTATCGATGCAGTCGACGCGGCCCTGGGGACCGACCAGGGCCGCGAGTGCGCGGGCATCGTCGCCGGTGCCGCCGCCGACCTCCAAAATGTGTTGCCCCGACTTGATCTCGAGCAGAGAAAGGAGCGGCGCTTGTAGCCCTGGAACGATTCCTGCGAACTGGCGGTGTCCAGGAAACGAATGAAGTAATCCGGATCGGCCGTTTGATCGACATTGGTGAAACCAAAAAGGACATGCCGGTCCATGCGCTGTACTCCACTCGATGTTCCTTCAGTTCAGAAAGGACACGCTCCGCATGGCTCTCTTAGCTTTCGCGAGGGCCGGTCAATCCACAAACATAGTTCATTTGACATCAGCAGAACCTGGCCATAGCGTTGCCAGGGAGTCAGCGGCTGCTGCGTCTGGTTCTGCTGCTGAAGGTCCGTTGAAGCCGACTTGGCCTGGAGGAAATGGAGTCCCCGTTGGATTTCGTCCGCCCTTGGATTGCGCTGATAGACAAGTTGATAGAGGTAGCGAATTCGCTTTGCTTCGTCCTCGACGTCGTTGGAAGGGGGGTTGGTTAATCAATTTGCAAGCTTGTTCCATGACGAAGGGGCTGTTCAGAAAAAGAGCGCCTGGAGCGGCACGGTGGTGGCGTCACGCTGGGCCGTGGTGATATCCGGGTTGGCAAAATCGAAGATCCGGAACAAGGCAAGCAATTCATTCCGATCGATGACTCCATAGACCGTGCGGCGATTGGAGTAATGTCGCTGGTTAGCTGTTCCGCGCTTGAGCAGATCGACCGGACGACCCCCGAAGGAATGGTCGAGATTGCCCGCGACGAACAGGAGCGTATCTCGCATCGATTCGAAGTCGAGTCGCCGACGGTTCATTTTCGCCAGCAGCCGGTTGTCCGGATCCAACTTCTCATGGCGAAGGTTGTCATCGCTCTTTTGTTGGTAGACGCTCGAGAGCATCAACATCCGGTGCAGTTTCTTGAGCGACCAGCCGTCTTGCATCAACCGCCAGGCGAGGTAGTCCAGCAATTCCGGATGGCTCGGTGGATCGGAGCGCAAACCAAAATCGTCGGCAGTCGTCACCAGGCCGGCGCCAAAATGATGGAGCCAGACGCGGTTAACGATCACCCTGCTTGTGAGGGGATTCTCCTTGCTGGCAATCGCTCTGGCCAGCTCAAGTCGGCCGCTACCATGGACAAACGGCTGCCGCTTGTCCCCCGACAGGATCGCAAGAAACTGGCGGGGAGCCTCTTCACCCAATCGATTCGGGTTCCCACGGATGAAGACCCGGCTGTTCTTCGGCTCCGGACTGTCGACGAGCGCCATTGGCTCGCTGGGGAGCGCCGGGATGAGTGGCGTCAAGGCGAGTTATTTCCCCGCGGAGCGGCATTATCTGCATGAACGCCGGCACGTTATAGAGATTCCGGATCAACTCGGCCGGCAAGTTACCGGGGCTGTCCTTGCCGTAAAACACCTGGCGGAGCGCTTCCTGCTCGCCTTCGGGGAGTGCCTGGCATTTCGCATCGCTTTGCTGGTTCGCTTGCCATCGTTTGTCCGCTTCCTCGAACAGTTTGCCGTATCGCTCCGCCACATCCTTCAGAGAGGCCGGTGGTTCGCCAGTAAACGCCCGGGCCACAAGAGAGTTCACGGGCCGGGCGAGAGCATTGGCGGCGATTTTGGCCGACAACAACCTGGCGCGGTCGGCGAATTCCGAAGCTGGCAGCGCCGCGAACGCGAACCAGGGAGCGAAAATCGGATCGGATTCCGGGTCGAGTTTTTCCAGCGCCTTCACCCAACGCGCGGCGCCGGTCCGCAGTATTTTCCGGTCACTCAACCCGAAAGCCTCCATGTCGAGTTCGGCCAGTTTGGTCGGTTCCCGGCTCAAGAGCAGGTACTGGGCCGTCTGCTGGCGGTGCTGCTTGAATATCTCGGTCTCCTGCTTGCGGATGAAGTTATCCCACCTCGCCTGCAGTGGCTTGAGTTTCGACAAATACTCCGCGTAGGCCTTCGGATCCGGGGCCATGCCGATGACCGGCAGCTCGTCGGGCTCGACGGAACTGGCGAAGACACCGTGGAGGGAGTAATAATCGCGCGTGGGAATCGGATCGTACTTGTGGTCGTGGCAACGAGCGCAGCTCACGGAGAGCGCCATCATCCCCCGCGAAACCGCATCAATGCGGTCGTCAAGGGTGTCGTGAATGTTGTTCTCGAACTGCCGGCCGCCGGTCAGGAACCCAAGACCGGCCAACGCTTGTTTGTTCTTGCCAAGGTCGAGTTGATCCGCGGCGAGTTGTTGGACAAGGAATTCATCGTAGGGCAGATCGTCATTGAATGCACGAATGACGTAATCGCGGTAGGTGAAGGCATGGGGACTGTCGGAACTGGCGTATCGAGCCACATCCAGCCAGTGACGGCCCCAGCGTTCGCCGTAGTGCCGCGAGGCGAGCAAACGATCCACGACTGTTGCGAACGCCTCCGGGGACTCGTCCGCCACGAAGGCCGCGACTTCCTCGGGTGTCGGCGGCAAACCGATCAAGTCATAAGTAGCCCGGCGAATCAGGGTTCGCTTGTCCGCCGGCTGCGCTGGCTGCATTCCAGCGGATTCCAGTTTGGCCAGGATAAACGCATCAACCGGTGATTGCACCCAGCGTTGGTTCTTGACCGTTGGAATCGCGGGGCGCTTTACCGGTTGAAAAGCCCAGTGTGTGCGTGAACTCGCCTTGATCTTGTCTTCCTGGACGCCCGCCCCCGGCAGAGGCGCTCCCATCTTCACCCAGGCTTCGAGATCGGCGACCTGGGCCCCGGTCAGCTTTTTGCCGTCCGGCGGCATTCGCAGGTCTTCATCCTTGTAGCGTACGGCCTTGATCAACAGACTTTGATCGGGGTCGCCGGTCACAAAAATTGGGCCGGAATCGCCCCCTTTGCGCAGCCCCTCCTGGCTGTCGAGCAGCAGTCCTCCCTTTCCCTTCTTGCTTTGCCGGCTGTGGCACTGATAGCAGTTGTTTGCCAGAAGCGGGCGGATCTTACTTTCGAAGAACTCAGCGCCCCTGGGATCGCTACCGTTGGGAGGAGCGGCGCGGAGCGTGGGAGACGTACCGGCAACGACCGCCAGCGCCAGCCATAGCCAACTCGCTTTGCTCGGGAAGGATCTTCGCACAGGATTCATCCTTAACTCGGAACGTCCAGGGGGTCGCTCGCCACGGTCGCCGTCGTCGGGATGTCAGGCGATCAGTTCGTGCACCACTTCACCGTACACATCGGTGAGGCGAAAATCCCGGCTGGCGTGGCGGTAGGTCAGCCTGGTGTGATCAAAACCGAGCAGGTGCAGAATCGTGGCATGCAGGTCGTGGACGTGGACCTTCTGCTCGACCGCCCGAAAGCCGAATTCGTCGGTGGCGCCATGCACGTACCCGCCCTTGACGCCGCCGCCAGCCAGCCACATGGTGAAACCGTGATGGTTGTGGTCGCGGCCGTTGCCCCTCAGGTTGTTGGGCAGGCCCATCGGCAATTCCACGGTCGGGGTGCGGCCGAACTCCCCTCCCCAAATGACCAGGGTGTCGTCAAGCATGCCCCGCTGTTTGAGGTCCTTCAGTAAGGCGCCGATCGCCTGATCGCATTGCCTGGCCATACCGCGGTGGCCTTGTTCCAGGTTCTGGTGGTGGTCCCAATCGCTGCCGATCCAGGCCTGCACGAAGCGGACTCCACGCTCCACCAGTCGCGCGCGATCAGGATCGTCCGGGCCTCGGTGCCTGGCCCGTACATTCGGCGGATCGACTCGGGTTCCCGACTGATGTCGAACGCCTCCGCTGCTTCCAGTTGCATGCGCGAGCCCAGCTCGAAGGACTGGATGCGGGCCTCGATCTGCGCGTTCTTGTCGCGCTCCTGGCGGTGACCTTCATTGAGTTCCCGCAAGAGTTCGAGTTGCCGCCCTTGGTCCGCGCTGGAAACACGCGGGTTGGTGGTATTCTCAAGGAGTCTTTCGATGTCCGTAAACCGGGTATCGATATAGGTTCCCTGGTGAGCGCCGGGCAGAAACCCCGCCCGCCAGTTTTGGGCGCCGCCGTTGCCCGGGTAACCGCCGGGCCGCAATGCGACGAACCCGGGGAGGTTTTGGTTCTCACTGCCCAGACCATAGGTCACCCAGGACCCGAGACTGGGCCGGATCAACCGCGCGTCTCCGCAGTTCATCAAAAGGATCGAAGGGACATGGTTGGGCACGTCCGCCTGCATGGAACGGATCACCGCGATGTCGTCGATGCACTCCCCGATGTGCGAAAAAATCTCACTGACTTCGATCCCGCTCTGACCGTAGCGCTGAAACTTGAAGGGCGACCTGAAAACGGTACCGGTTCGGCGTTCGGTGACCAGGTGCATGCTCCTGGGGAGTTCCTGGCCGTGGTATTTGTCGAGGGCCGGTTTGTGGTCGAAGGTATCGACGTGGGACGGGCCGCCGTTCAGGAACAGGTGAATCACACGTTTGGCCTTGGCGGCAAAGTGTGGTTGCTTGGGCGCAAGCGGGGAGTCGAGGTTGCCGGCCGAGCGTGTTGTGTCCCCGAGCGCATCCCCCATGACACCTGCCAGGGCAAGCGCACCCATGCCCATACTGCCGCGGCAGAGCAACTCCCGGCGGGTCAGAAAGCGGTTTTCCGCATCGTGGTTGGTCACGGTGCATCGGTTTCTCCATCGAGTCAGGAAGCTTCGTGCGAGACGCGCAGAGGCAGGCCGGGGCAAGTGTTGAACTCACCCCGGCGGGGATCTGGTCACTCGTCCAGGGCCAATGGCTTCCCGAGCATCTCTTTCCATTGCTCCTTCTGGGTGTCCGTGAGGAGGGCCTCGATTTGACGCTCGTGTTCCTTGCGGATCTTCATCACTTTGGGCCGGATTTCTTCGGGATTACCGCCCGACTGGGCCTCTTCGATCAGCGGTTTGACCTTCTTCTGCAGGTCCTGGACGACCGCCATGAATTTCTTCCGTTGCTCGACCGTGATCTTCAGGGCTTTCGCAATCTTCGGATCACCATGGAACAGGGCGAACGCCCCCTCCTGCTGCAACCCCAGTTGGTGCAGACGCTTGGTCTGGTCTTCCTTGAGCGTTGCCTTCAGCACCGAGGCCAGTTTCTCATGGGCGTTCTGCCGGAAGGCGTGGAGTTTTTTCTCGCGCTCCTCTCCATTCACGCCGTCGAGCGATTGGAAGAATTGCATGATGTCCGGAAGCCGTTCCCGGAGGTGTTCCTCCACCTTTTCCTTCTGCTCGTCGGTCAGCTTCAGATCCTCCTGCACGACTTCGCGGAACACCACGAACGGGCCCTGCAGGTTATGCGCGATCTCCCTGCGCGCCTCCTCGGGGACGTCCTGGGCGGAAGCCTGTGCCCCTACGAGGCCGAGGAACGACGAACAGACCCACTCCACGTTTCAGTCTTTGCATGGCTCTCTTTCCTTTTGCGATCGGATCGCTCTGGGGTGATGGACGTCGCCGGTTTGACGACATCCGTGGACGTACCGTTTCACTTGCTTGTCTGATGAATGTTCTCACGACCCGTTTTCACAGAAATCAATTCAGTTTCTTGACCCAAATATTCTTGACGTAAAGTTTCGTGATCGACTCGATTTCGATGCCAAACAACCCCGACTGATTGTTGGACGAGGCGGGATCGTCGTCGATTAACACAGCCATGACCTGCCCATTCACGATGTGGATGCAGGTTCCGCCTCGCGCGATCACCGTGCATTGGTTCCAATCGTCTTTCTTCACCCACTCGCCGAGCGCCCGCCGGTCGCCAAGTTTCCCCATGAGACGTTTCCTCGCCAGGCCGTAGCTCTCGACGACCTGTCCGCGCCACGCGACAACTCGCATGGGCGTGTTCTCCGAATAAAACTGGCCGGTGTAGATCTGACTCGGCCAGAAATCCGCTTGCGGTCCCGTCATCATCCAATTCAAATTAACCGGGCCGACGTTGGCGGTGACCATCGGCGAAATTGGCAACAGCCACGGAATCCCCGTCTTGCTCCGGTATTGAAAACCAGTCCCGCCTTTTCCATCGACCTTCATCTCGAATTTCAACGTGAAGTCCTTCGCTTCGAATCCGCGGTAAACGAGATACTGGTTGCCGCTGGGGTTTTTCGCGGTGGATTCGCCAATGATGGCGCCGTTCTCCACCCTCCAGAACTTGGGATGACCGTCCCAATTCTTTAAGCTCACACCGTCGAACAACGATAAATAGCCTTCGTGATCGTTGAAATCCAACGGGGCCGGCTCGGTGAGTCGCATCACGCCGGGAGAGGCGGTCGGTCCAGGTGACCGGTTCGACGGGATCGTGCCCTTGACTGCCTGCGCGGGGGCGGTCGCCGCCTTCTCCACGGGAACCGGGGGAGATTGATTCCAGCGCATCGCAAGCAGCGCGGCAAGGAAGAGCGGGGTAGCGAAGCGGGTCATGGAGATTCTCCTTGGGAGCAATCAAACCAACTAGTCTGTCTGCTACTACCCGAAAAACAACTCGCCGGGTTTCACGGTTCCAGGCATTTCTTCAGGTGCTCTTTCAAATAGGCCAATTGCCGGGGAAGCAGTTTCGCGTCGCCGAGGGTTCGAGCCTGCATGATGGCCCCCTCGATGACCGTGACGACGTACCGGGCCAACTCGCTGGTATTCGTCCGCCGCGTCACGCGCCCCTGCCGTGCCGCTGCCTCCAGGTGGGGGAGGAACTCCTGGGCCATCTCGTCGAAACACTCGGCCAGAACAGAGGAAAGCGTTCAGGCGCCTTTTGACATAGGAAAGGGGTCCGGAGACTTTTGTGGCACGCCGCTCGTCATCCGGTATTCTCAGGACATGCCAAGACCACGACGAGCGGCGGAAAGTGGCCTCATCTACCGGGCCCTGAATCGGGCCAACGCCCGGTTGGCTATCTTCCAGACCGACGAGGATTATGCGGCGTTCCAGCGCGTCCTGGCGGAGTCGGCGGTGCCCATCACATTCGGCTGCTGGCTTACTGCCCTGATACCCAACCACTTCCACGTCCTGCGCTGGCCCCCGTGAGGATGGCGACCTCTCCCGGTTCATGAGCTGGCTCACCATGACGCACACCCAGCGGTGGCATGCGCACCACCGAACGGCCGGCACCGGTCATCTCGATCAGGGTCGGTTCAAGTCGTTCCCCGTGCAATTGGACGAGCACTTCCACACGGCCTGCAGCTATGTCGAACGGAACGCCTTGCGTGCCAACTTGGTGGGGCGCCCGAGGACCGGCGGTGGGGCAGCCTCGGCGTTCCTCGGACCAAGGATGATACGGACCGCCCGGCGTTGACCCCATGGCCGATCGACCGACCTCGCGACTGGACGGGCCGAGTCAACCGTCCGGTCGGCCCAAAAGAGGAAAAAGCGGTGCGACGAAGCATTCAGCGGGGCCAACCGTACGGTTCGCCGTCCTGGCAGCCCGCGGTTGCGAAACGACTGGCGTTGGAGTCGGTGTTCGGCCCCCGAGGCCGTCCGCGACAGGAGCCTCAGAACGACTGCTGACCGCTTTTCTGCCTCCTGACCGCTTTTCTGCCTCCGGAAGTGGTCGAGCCTACCGGGTTGGAGGCGCGACGATCCGTTGCTGTGGAAGGGCGAAGAGCCGGTCCGCGATGAGCGGTGGCTGGAGCGCGTCAACGAGCCGCTCTCTGGGGGCGACCTGCAACGGTTGCGGCATTCGGTGTCGCGAGGCCGATCCTATGGCCAGGACGCCTGGACTCGGGAGACGGCGATACGGCTGGGGCTCGAGTCGTGCTTGCGTCCCCAGGGACGACCGCGTAAGGAGGACGTGTAAAAGCGTACGTCCCCCGTTTCCCCGAGGAGCGGATTGAAACCTCTTGGATCAGCTCCTCGAGGCCGTCGTCATCGCTTTCTCCCGGCTTCAACGCTGGGAGCGGATTGAAACGATAGGCCCCATACGAGCAGGCGGCTCGGTGGGCAGAAAAGGGGTGACGAGCCGTTCTTGCAGAGGAATGGGGTGAGGAGCCGTTCTTGACAACCCGGTTTCAAGAAAAAGGCGGCAAGAGCCGGGAAATCCCCGAGCGGCACGATCTGGAGGGCTTTATACTGGCTTATGTCGAGGAGGCGGACATCGCGGGCGAGGCGAAGGATTTGCCGCTGTTCCCGGCATCGACTGGGGTGAGCCGGACGCTTACGGCGAATATCGGGAGCACAATGTCCTACGATACCTTGTTCATCACCGACCTGCACGGCAACCTCGACGCGCTGCGCCGAGCGGTCGAACGCGCCGAGCAGACTGCCCGACTCCGTTACCTCGTCCTGGGAGGGGACCTCGCACCGAATCTGGTCACGGTTCGTCTGCGCGATGGAGAGTTTGTGTTGCGGCACGAGGCGCGCTACGGCCCGAAAGTGGCGGACGACTTCCGGGCTCGGCTGAGGGTGGGGCGCCGCTACCGGCCGGAGGATGAACACGGCAAGCGCCCCCTGACCCACACGATCGACCTGGACACAGGCGCCGTTCTGGCACTGGGCGACGACGATTTGCGAGAACTGCTGGAGAGTCCCTCCAGTTTCGATTTTCTGCGCCAGCGTCAGGGGGAGTTCGTCGCCAGTGAGCTTTTACCGCTACTGCGCCGCTATCACGGCGATGGCAAGGGCGTGTTCGCGATGCTTGGCAACGACGACTTTACGGAACTGGAATTGCTGTTGCTTGGGGAAGAACGGCTGGGCACTCTGTCGTACCTACATGGTCGGACCTGCCCCCTGGGGCGGCACGGAGGTGCTGGGCTACTCGTGCGTGCTCAGTAAGCCGTTTCGCTACCGCTACTGGGAGCGGACCGAGGATCAAATCGGGCAAGACCTCGCCGCCCTGACAGACGGCCGGGATGCGGCAAGGTTGCTCCTGTCGATCCACATGCCACCGCAGGGGACGAACCTGGACAGGCTCGCGCCGGACGGCAGGCATGCAGGCAGCCGTGCGGTTCGCGCGCTCTTCGAGCGGGCGCGTTTCGGCATCGGGCTGTTCGGCCACATCCACGAGTCGCATCACCTCTCGGGTTCGCGGCACGATCGCGTCGGCGGGACACTGGTGATCAACCCGGGCGGCTACCACGATAGCGAGTGCTGCGCGGTGGTCTTCGACTCCTCCGACCCCGAGGACTGGCGAGGGCTGTGGTAGGGTTGGGCTAGGCTGATGCGAAGCTGGGCTTGACAGCAAGGATGCCATACGAAGATTTGTCTCGCTTTTATTTTTGTTACATGCGACTCGGCTTGATGTTCGGCGCGGGTCTCACGACCCCGCCGGAGTGCCTGACCGAAGGTCTCCAGCGCTCACCGTCGGCCCTGGCTTCAGAAGGCATTCGTGCTCTCAGAGCACACTCTGAAGGAAGGAGACCTACGGTCGGGCACTCGTGCGGGGTCATGAGACCCGCGCACGACACGAGGACGACGCCTGAGCTGTCGGGGCTCCCGCGTGGACCCGGCGCCCGAGGGCCGAGGTCCACGCTGAGGCCGGTCATCCACCGCCTGCCATGGCCTTGATATCAGCGGTGGTCAGGGCCTTCCCTCCGATGCCCCAACTCCCGCTCTTGACCTCTTCGACAACGACCCAGGTTACCTCACGCATCTTCTCGCCTTCGATGGAAACCATGGCGTCGGTGAGCTTGCGAATCATCTCCTGCTTCTGGGCGTCCGAGAAGACACCTTCGATGAGCTTGACCTGAACCAGGGGCATGGGCAACTCTCCGCGTTAAGCCGGGATTTCCCGGATGGGTCCCGACCGAACCGCTCAGTCGCTCCATCCGGTCGCTTCCCCCGGTCATTCGAGCCGAAAGTCCCAGCCCGATCAATACCCATCGCCCAGCCGTGGGCCGCTAGAGAACCCTGGGCGAGGGCAATTTCCCGCTTAACGTTGGTTTTTGTCCGTTTGCGTGCGATTCGTAGCGTCTCTTCGACCTGTAATGCGTTATGCAAGGAGGTCTTCCGACCTCTGCCTTCCAGCGATTCACGGTGAAAATCCACGACGTCCACCAGCAGAGAGGGACCATCGAATTTCGCGGGCCTCGATTTCCGGATCAGCTCGAGGAAGACCGTCCGCCGCGTTTTCGGCGCCATTTCGTCGAACGCCTGGTCGAGAATCTCGAGTAGCTCGGCCTTCTTCCGGCGTTTCAGGATCGCGAATAGCTGGTCAATGTCGATCATTGTTCTCTACCTTCGTAAGCACGGGTTACATAGTAACGCCGCTGGCAGTTCATATCGTGCCGAGAATCCATCCCTCGATCTGGGCCACCACGCGCTCATTCGGTGCCAGGTTTGGGTCCAGGAATTGGGCGAGGCTGCCGTCTCCGTCTGCGCGGCGCATCCATGTGGCGGCTGAATAGGCGTCGTGCTGGTCGGCGTTGCGTCCCTCGCGCGCGAAGCTCCGGCTCCATAGCGACGGGTAGACCTCTGCGATCACCGACTGCCCTGCTGGGATATTCCAGCCATCGAATGGCCAGAAGTGCACCCGGCCGGGCAGCTTCACGCGGAGATAGCGCAACCAGGGAATACCCGCGTGTGTGGACTTGGCGACCGAGCCCTGGACGTCGAAATGGAAGACCGACTTGGCCGCGCAAGTCCGCAATTCCGTGAATCGCCTCCACCGTGAATTGCCGAAACGGGCGGCGCCATTCCCGCAGACGCCGTCGCGGACAAAGTCGACGTAGGTTCGGTCGTCGTCGGTTGGCCAATGGTGGCAGAAATCCTCGAGGAACAGCGGCCAATCGTGCGGCAGGCCATGCACATCGAAATACGCCAGCGGAAAGGAGAAGGCGTGATCGATGCCGACGAGCGTCGGCCGGTCTTCCGAGAGCCTGGCGACGAGCCACTCCGCGATGCCGCGCCGCGTCCAGTACTTGCGCGGACTGGGGGCCGGCTGCACCTCGAAGGGTGGCGAACTGCGGTCCGCCAGATAGACGCGCAAACCCGGCAGGCTCGACGCCGGCGTCTGCGCGCCGGAATAGTCGATTCCGACGTACCGATCGAAAACGTGGTTTCTTTTCGTGGTCATGGCCGTCCTACTTATAGCAGCTTGCAATCCTAAACACACCTGCTTGCCATAATGCTAGATGAAAAGGGGTCAGGAGTCGTTCTTGGCACCCCGCTCGTCACCTCGTATTCTCAGGACGCCACGACCACGACGAGCGGCGGAAGGTGGCCTCATCTACCGGGCCCTGAATTGGGCCAACGCCCGGTTGGCTATCTTCCAAACCGACGAGGATTATGCGGCATTCCAGCGCGTCCTGGCGGAGGCGGTGGTGCGCCATCACACGCGGCAGTTGGCTTACTGGCTGGTGCCCAACCACTTCCACGTCCTGCTCTGGCCCCGCGAGGAAGGCGACTTCTCCCGGTTCATGAGCTGGCTCACCATGACGCACACCCAGCGGTGGCATGCGCACCAGCGAACGGCCGGCACCGGTCATCTCGATCAGGGTCGGTTCAAGTCGTTCCCCGTGCAATCGGACGAGCATTTCCTCACGGTGTGCCGCGATGTCGAGCGGAACGCCTTGCGGGCCAACTTGGTGGGGCGCGCCGAGGACTGGCGGTGGGGCAGCCTCGGCGCTCCTCGGACCAAGGATGATGCGGACCGCCCGACGTTGACCGCATGGCCGATCGACCGACCTCGCGACTGGACGGACCGAGTCAACCGTCCGTTCGGGCTCAAAGAGGAAGAAGCGGTGCGACGAAGCATTCAGCTTTTGGGTGGCGTGTGGCGTGTGATTGGTGGCAGGCTCAAAGAGGAAGAAGCGGTGCGACGAAGCATTCACCGGGGTCAACCGTACGGTTCGCCGTCCCGACGGGGCGGAAAATCATTACGCGGCGGATCATTCCAGGGGCGGCAAATGCCCCTGGCTATAGACGTCCACCCTTCCGGGGTGAAGAGTTTCCAACTCGTGTTCCCTACGTGTTTTATGGCTAATTCGACGGTATTGGGCTTAACCCTGGCTTTGTCCGCTCATGCGTAGTGAGACTTCGTTCAGTCGAATCAGCGGCGACAGCCTGACAGCCTGCGGTGCATATCAGCTTTTGCTTTTTTTCTTTGTGATTGTGTGCGGTTTGGGTCGACGAGTGAAGGGGCATCCTGGCCGGTCTTCCGAGGTGTTTCGTCAGTCGTTCGTCGTCGCTCAACGTGGCGGCGCGAACCTGAAGCATCGCCTCGGCCCCCTCGGGTCATTCCAGTACATCTCGGTCCCCTTCACACGGTAGTTCATCTCCTTCACCAGCGATTCCATCCAAGCTGTGGTTACGGGCAACCCCTGCTCGGCGATACTCCGGGTAGTTCATGCGATCCCGGTTGTGCTCCAGGTACGTCACGGTTTTGGCCACGATCTTCCGGGATCGCTCTCGGGGGCACCTTGGGGAGGCTCGCCCATTTTCGCCTGTCGGACATGCAGTTCCTCCAGCACCTGCGTGACTTCGCCTCGCCAAGCGCCACGCATCCAAACCAGGTACTGGCTCCAGGCGTCCTCGCCGAGGTCGTGAACGGCTTTGGCTGCCAGATACAGATAGCTCAGCGGGTGGATAAAGTCGAGAATCGGCGTGAAGTCGCTGAAGTGCTGTTTGTGGATGGACCAGTTCCACGGTAGCCCATCGCCCAAGAACGCTTTGGCCGCCGCTTCGGCAAAGCGTCGCCGTTTGGCTTCGCGGGCTATCTGCTGGCCAAACTCTTTTGAACTGGCAAGACTGGCGAGCACGGTGCGAACCAAGCGTCTTGGGCGCCAGTCGACAGGGGGAACGAGCTCAGCCGAATCGGGATGTTTTGTCTCCCGGCGTGTCAGTCCGTGGCGGGCAGGGCCGATGCCACTGACAGGGTCTGGGTCTCGACGATCTTGGCCACGTGCTTGGGATCACTGAAACAGTCCGGCGGTTCGGGCTGCGGATCGTGGTCGAAGACAGTTCGCGTGGCGCGGATCAGGCAGGCGTTTTTAGTCTCTCTCCAGCCCTCGCCTTGCAGATGAACCCCGCGGCCGTGGCCAGGCTCGCGCGTGCGGATGCGGCCTCCGTCACATTCGACGACCGCCAAGAGCGGAGGGCTCTCGGGCCGCATCGCCAAAGCGTTGTCGGTCTTGGGATCGGCATCACGGGCTTGGGCCAGTTCCTGGCCGACGTCCTGGACAACCCGCTGGATCGTGTTAAAGGAAACCGCCTGGCCGCCCACCTCTTTGACCACGATCGCGGCTCGTTTGAATGAGCGTGTTTCGGCTGCCGCGATGGTCATCCGCTGCACGAGTAGTGGCGTTTCGTCTCGAGCGTCAAATCCCAAGGTTTCCCGGAGGGGGGAAAAAGCCCCGGCGACACACGGGGCAGTGACCCATCGGCTCCTCGACGTCCAACGGACCGTCGATGGAAGTGAGCCGACGTTTCTTGCGGCCCAATTCGCAACGGGTGCCGCATTCAGGACACTTGGCGGAGGGGGCTGCCTCGGAGCTGATTTCGTTCATCCGCCGCGATTGGATTTGACGACTGAACTGCTGTCCGAGTTGGTGAGCGCGGGCTTCGATCACCGAGTAGTGCGGTACCCCGACAATCGTGCCGTTGGCCCGATCAAGATCGAGAGAAACCTGGGCTGCTTCTCGAAGTAGTCGTTCTAATTTTTCCGTTAGTTCGGTCGTGGTTCCGTCCATGATCCGTCCTTCCCGGCTCGGGACTCCGTTCTCCAAAGCTCCACCGCGCCCGCACTCTACCACGGAATCGCAGGCTCTGCTATTGACGGTTTTTGCCCCGACCGAAGCCCGCAATAGCTGATATGCACCCACAGCCTGCGGACCGCTTAATTTGAGGTGGATCTGTCCTCACGATCCGAATAAAATCAGCACGCATCTGGTATCGGTTGTTTGCCCCATTCCGGGTAAACGGATGTGGTCCAGCCATTCTCGGCTGGCAGGTTCTCAACAGCCGCGGGGGGCTGTTCCACATCTCATCCCATCGAAATGACGGTTCCCAGGAGACAATCTCATGGACTTGAGAGGAGCACGGAAGTTCCGAGTCTCGAACCGGGCGTTGGTTCCCATCATCGCGGTGTGTGCCCTGTTGCTGGTGTCGGCGATCTGGAACCTTGCGCTTCACCGCCGCGCCGAGGAGCAGCGATCGCGGGCGATCGCCGCCGAACGGGCGGCTGCCGCCCGTGCCGAGGAGCAGCGATTGCGGGCGGTCGCCATGGAACGGGAGGAAGCCGCCCGTGCCCAGGTGGACGCCGAGCGGGAGCGAATCCTGGCCAAGAAGCGGGCCGCCAGGGCCGAAGACGCCGCGCGAGTGCGTCAACTGTACCAAGAGCTCAATGTCCTGAGCCAGATGAACGACCGGATCCTTATGCAAAACCAGAGCTTGCGGATCCCAGCCAAGAAGGGAGAACTGCCCGACCAATCCGGCAAATAATCGCCGGCCATCTATCTGGAGGGCCGGCGATCACGGCGACAGTTGTTTGCGGAAAGAGTCGAGATCAGAACAGGTTGCGGCGAGATCGATGAGTTCATTGAGTCGCTCGTCGCCGTTTATGGACTTCAGCTCGGCTTCAATGTCAGCGGCCACGATTCGGAAGCGAAGCACGAGGAGTCTGAGGATATCTTGCTGTTTCGTTTCCTGTCTCGTTTCCTGTCTCGTTTCTTGCAGGAGTCTCTGAAGCAGCGGGGATTCGATCATGGCCTTGCGTGCTCCCGCTTCAAGGCGATAGATGTTTACGGAAAGAGTCGAGATCAGAACAGGTTGCGGCGAGATCGACGAGTTCATTGAGTCGCTCGTCGTTGTCGATGGAATTCAACTCGGCTTCGATGTCGGCGGCCACGATTCGGAAGCGAGCCACGAGGAATCTGAGGATCATTTCCTGTTTCGTTTCCTGTCTCGTTTCCTGCCTCGTTTCTTGCAGGAGTTTCTGGAGCACCGGGGATTCGATCATGGCCTTGCGTCCTCCCAATAGTTGAAACAGCCTAGGATCATCATACCGCAGACCGGCCAGGACTTGGGTCACGGCCAGCAGATTTTCGTGTTCTTCGGGTGGGGCGTCGTGATCGATGCGGGCGCGGCATTCGCGGAAAATCGACTCGGGTGGATCATCGAACCGTGTCAGGGGAACCCAGGGGATCAAGCCAACGTCGCCGGCCGCCAGCAAGTCCGCGGCGGGGACCTCCCACAGCTTGACGATCTTCCAAGAAACCCGCCAATCCGTCCAGCCCTGGCGGCTGCGGTGGGTCACGGCGCTGGTGGCCTCGACATTTCCCTTGGGATGGAGAAAAAGCACCACGACCTCGGGGAGGACGCGGCGGTCGAGATACACGAGCGCCATGTCGTCGACAACCTGTTGGGCGATACGGGCTTCGGGGTAGGTGGCGATCTCCAGGATATAGTAGTCGGGCGTATCCTGGCCTTGGCCCCCGGACTTCGATCAAGCCGTCGGGGAGTCGCCGGGGCTGGACCAGCTCGGCCTGGAGCGCCTTCCACGTGGCGATGTCACGGGCGCCCGCCATGCGGAGGATCGAGCCACCGTGGTGCTTGATCAGCCACTTGCTGCTCCTGTCATATTCCTGCATGCGCGATGTTCTCATTGCCGGATGGCGGTCCTCAGCCCAACGTCCAGCCCTTGCGGTAATCGCGGCGGATGAACGGCTCGGCCTCGGGGGCGTTGGTGGCGTAGAGCTTGGCGGCGTCCCACTCGAGCTTCTTGCCGGCGCGGTAGGCGACGTTGCCCAGGTGGTTGGCCTCGGTGAGCCAGCCCGCGTACTCGAAGTTGCAGGTCGTCGGCGCGCCGGTCTTGCAGGCGTGGATCCACTCGGCGTGATGGCCGATCGACTTGGGGATGAACGGCTTGGGGCGGACGAAGTCGCGGAATTCCTTCTCGGGCAACAGGACGTGCCGGCCGTAGTCGGCCAGCAACATTCCCTTGTCGCCGACGAACAGGACGCCGCTCGTCCCACTTGGGGATCGCGCCGGTCTTGCCACGGCTCCGGCTTCTCTTCGCCTTGATACCAGTGCAGCTTGACCGCCGGCATGTCGCCGCGCGGGCCGTATTCGTAGGTCGCGCGCATCGAGGCCGGGGCGATTTCCGGATGCGGCGGCGGGCCGAAGGCCTCGATCGTCCGCGGCGCCTGGAGCTTGAGCGCCCAGAACGGCAGGTCGTTCCAGTGGCTGCCCAGGTCGCTCATGGTGCCGTTGCCGAAGTCCCACCAGCGGTACCACTTGGGACCGGGGAAGTAGACCTCGTTGAACGGCCGCGCGGGTGCGGGGCCGAGCCACAAGTCCCAGTCCAGCCCCTTGGGCACCGGCGATGCCTCGGCGGGCCGCTCGGTCACGAAGACGATGTCGTGGTTTCGCTCGGCCGCCTCCTTCGACTGCCGGCCCCAGGCGCGGCCCACCCAGACGTGCACGTCATGCACCGGCCCGATGGCGCCGGTCTGGATCAGCTCCACGACGCGGCGGTAGTTGTCGCCGGCGTGAATCTGCGTGCCCATCTGGGTGGCGACCTTGGCCTTGGCGGCCGCCTCGCGAATGACGCGGGCCTCCCAGATGTTGTAGGTCAGCGGCTTCTCGCAATAGACGTGCTTGCCCAGTTGCAAGGCCGGCAAGGTGGCGAAGGCGTGGGTGTGCTCGGTGGTGCTCACGACCACCGCGTCGAACTCGCGGGCGTGGTCGAAGAGCTTGCGGAAATCGCGTGACTCGGCGGGCCTGGGGATGGTGCACCGCGGCCCGGTCGATCGCCGGCTCGTACACGTCGCACAGGCCACGATGTTCTCGGAGGCGACGTCGCCCAGGTTGGAACCGCCCCGGCCTCCCACGCCGATCATGGCGATGTTGAGTTTCTCGTTCAAGTTCCGGCCGCGCACGATCGCCGGCGCGGCGAAGACACCGACGGCCGAGCTTGCCACGGCCCGCCCGAACTGGCGACGCGATGGCCGCCCCGAGTGGATGCGAGGAGAAAGACGTCTCGCTCATGGAATCGGCTCCTGGGTTGAAACCTTCGATCGATCGATCCGTTTGTCCGACTTCGGGGCGATCATACACCCGTTTGTCTCATTCAGGATGGATCGAGCGGCGGTCGGTTGCAACCCAGGAGTTGCCGAAGCGAGCCGGCTTCGACCAAGCCGAAGCGTCAGCATCGAGTCTCTTGGACTCTCGATCTCCGTTCCAGGGTGACGGCCACCAGGAACGGGTCGCAGTCCTGTGCCGGCGGAGAGGATGTCGAGGGTCGCGACCTCTTTCTCCGGGTGCGGGTTGGTCCAGGTCGTGGCGAACACGCGAATTTTGATGCCAGCGTTCATGTCGGTCGCGTCGCTCGATCCCGTCCAGGCGGCTCGAGCCCCGGTCGGCTCCTCCTTCACTGCCGGGAAGCTCCACCAGTTGACGAGGTTTCTCCCGTAGACGATCGGAATCCGCTCGCTCAGACCCATCGGTGTAATGAATGACATAGGCTCCGATCATTGTTCCCGGATCGACGGCCCACTGGGTCGCGTGCAGGATGTGGAGCCGATTGCCCTGGGCCTGGACCGCAATCCCCTTGACGGCCCGGGGTAGTTCAGGATACTTCTCACTCTGGACGTGAACCATCATCTCGCCGACGCGGAAATAGGCATCGCCCATTTTGTGGATGCCGCGCGGCAGGCGGTTCAAGTCGTTGCCACTGCCAGCCGGGACCGTCGGCGAGCGAGTCGTTACCCCGGGGAGTCAGATCGACGAACGTCAACCGCTGGCGAAGCCCGGGAGGGACGGGCTCGTCTTCCGTGGTAGCGGCCAGCCGTTTTTTGGGCACATCAGGCGCTGCGCCGTACGTCCATTCCACCGCGTCACGATCCCCAGAGAGGGCTTCCGTCTGGATCAGGAAGCGAGGTCGATTCAGGTTGATCTGGAGTGGACGGCGAGGGAGTTCCGGGAGCACGAATATGCCATCACGGTCGGTGACCGCGGAATCGAATGGTTCAGCACCGGGTTCGGGATTGACATATACGTTGACGCCAGGCACAGGCCGGCCTTGGGGGTCGCGCACGTGGCCGGTCACGGTTCGAGTTTTCGAGGCCGGCGTTTTCGCTTTTTCTTCCGCTTTGATGCGGCCCAGTTGGATTTCCGCCTTCGTCATTGCTTTCAGCTCGGCTCTTGCTTCCTCATGGTCGTTCACCTTATCCGGTACGACCGGTTGGATTACAGCCTTCCTCAGGTACGAGGTCGAGCGGTCGGTTCCCGGCTTGGTCCGAATCAGCCGCACCAGGTCGATATCGCCCTGGTCGGGCAAGACTACGGTCTGATTGCTCAAGCGGCCGGACGAGCTGCCATCCATGATGTAGACGTAATGTTCGCCAGGAGGAAGGTAGAACGTGAAGCGTCCTTGTGCGTCGGTAACGTGCGTTCTGGACGGCGCCCCCGGACTGGGGCCGTGCAGGGCCGTAACAGCCAACCAACACGCCGGCCACAGGGTGGCTCGGTCTCCTGTTCGATCACCACACCGCGCAAGGGCCGGCCCTCGAACAATATCAGGTTGGCCGGCGTTTCGGCGCCGGCCCGCACGCGCAATCCCTCCACGGCCCGCGCCGTGGCCTGCTCTCGGCCGCGCGCTCTCATGAACAGCAAGTTATAGACACCCGGCTCCAGACCGATGATGACGAACCGTCCCTGGTCGTCGGTAACGGCATCGCCCCAGCCCCCGACGAACTGTTTGCGCCACTCGATGAGTTGGGCGCCGAAGATCACCCCCGCGGCCGGCTGACCGGTCGCCGCGTCGGTCACCGTGCCGGCGATTCCCCCAGCCGGCACGAGGACCATCGGCTCGAGGGTCTGTACATCCGCTTTGACCATCCCTTCACCCAGATACCGGGAGTGTCGGGCTGAGAGCGAGACGTCCGTCGCTTCGGGCAGGATCAGTGCAAACCGGCCTGCCTGGTCCGTGATGCTTCGAGGGAGGTGGGTGGCGAGCATCGGAGCGCCGAGGAATACCGAGCGGTTGGTCGGGTGGCTGAGACTTGTCACAACGATCTCGGCCCCAGGTATCGGTTTTCCTTCGCGGTCCAAGACCGAGCCCGCGACGCGGTGTGTCAGGGGGAGTAGCTTCATGACGATCGGATTCGCCTTGGTTCCCTCCACCTCGGTGACAGTGGGATTGCCAACCATGGTCCAGGCCAAGGATTGATCATCCCGTCGGGCAAACAGCATGACGTGATCGTTGGTCGTCTCACGAGGAATCTGAAGGTTGCCTTCGGCGTCGGTTCGGAGTAAGCGTGGCGGGTCGAACTCGAACCCAATCTGTTCAACCGTGACCGCTGGCGCGCCTCTCCCCTGGACATCGACCACGCGGACGTGAATCGGGCCAGCGTCCTTCTTCGCGGTCGCGGCGATCGGATTCGGATTCGGAATCGTCGCGCTGACCGGCGATCACCAGCCCGATCCCAGCGGCCGCGACCAATCCGGCCGTCACGAGCATCGTCAAAACCGTCAGTGCCCGAGTCATGAGCAGTCTCCTGATCTCCGTTCCCACCAAACCTGCGACCGTGGTCGGGACCACCCCGGCGATCGTTTGCCCAGCCGCGATGGACGCCGCCGTTTTGGCGATGGCCGTCGCCAGGCGTGCTGAGACGGCCGCGGTGGCCGATCGCGCTGTCAGCCCGGCGCCGGTGCCGACCAGCAGGACGGCTGACGATAATCCCCGGCTTTCCAGGCGTCTTCGGAGGCGTTGGCGTCCTCGCGCCAGCCGGCTCTGGATCGTGCCGACCGGGCAGTGGAGCATGCCGGCGGCCTGCTCGTAGGAGTGTCCCTCCAGGTCGCAGAGCACCACTGCGGCCCGGAACGGCTCGGGGAGCCGATCGAGCTCTTCGTACAGCTCGGGCCAGGACTCCGCCGGTGGCGCGTAGACCGCGCTCCGCCGCCCCGGCCTGGCGCAGCTCGCCGCCGCTCGCGCTCGCGATGCCGGGCGGCCTGGCGCCGGGCCCGCAGCGCCACCCGGCGGGCCGCACTATAAAGCCAGCTTGCCACCGCGTCCCCCCGCCGGATCGATCCGGCCCGCAGCGCCAGGACCAGGAACGTCGCCTGCAAGGCGTCCTCGGCGTCGTGCCGGTCGCCCAGTACCGCCCGGCAGACACCCAGCACCATCGGACCGTGGCGCTCCACCAGGGCCGTGAAGGCCGCCTCCGCCGCCTCCCCACGCCCGTCCGCGAACCGTTCCAGGAGCTGGCCGTCCGTCAGACCGGCCAGCGTGCCGACGCCGAAAAGCGTCTGCAAGGGCTCTCCCAGTCCTTCTCGACTTCCACGGTAAGTGTGTGTCGCTTCCCGCATTGGGGCACTCATGGTCGCTCCGTCCGCTCGTCCCGACAGTCAACAGAACAGGTCCGTAAAAGATCACCGCACCAGTCTGACCGTCCATATAGTGTCCACGCGGGTCGCGCCGTGTTCCCGGTTTTTTCTCGGCTTGGTTCCGATTTTCCGTCGGCATCTTATGATACTTTGCGCTTGTCCATTGTCCCGACTGACCTTACGATAAAGAATAGGGTTCCCGAGTGAAGATGGACGTCGCGGGAGATCGATAAGCGGCGGGAGGGATCGCGATGCGAGACCGGCACAAGGCGTTGGCTCGGAGGTTTTCGGTGGCACTGGCGACGGTGCTGGTGCTGGCCGGGGTGGTGCTGGCGCAGCAGCCGCCACCACGTCCGAATCGTGGCGGCGCGGGGACGAGTCCGCGACCAGGGAGGCGTCCCGTTGAAGAAGGCCCGTCCCGAAGCGGGCGATCCGCTGGGCCGGGCCGTCGGCATGCCGGCCCGGCCCGTACCCGGAAGCTTTCATTACATCTTCCGGATCCGCTCGTTCGACGGGGCTCCGCTGGCCGCCTCGTACTATCCCTCCAAGCTTGGCTCCAGCGCGCCGGTGGTCATGCTGGTTCACGAGATGGGTCGGTCGCGCAAGGATTTCGAGGAACCCGTGCTCGAGCTCAAGGGCCAGGGGTTGGCCGAGCACCTCCAGGGGCTGGGCTACGCCGTTTTGAGCATGGACCTGCGCGGGCAAGGCCAGAACCCGCGCAGAGCCCTCACAGCCAGCGAGCGGCCACAACTGGTCGAAGACTTGCAAGCCGGCTATTTTTTTCTGGTCGACCGGCACAACCGGGGTGACCTGAACCTGGCGAAGCTGGGCGTGATCGCCCTGGGTGATTCGGCGAACCTGGTCGGCGCCTGGGCCATCCAGCCCGGCGCGGCGGTCACGACCGAAGGTCGCCCCAGTGACTTGAATGCCTTGGTGCTGGTCTCTCCCATGCCCGAAGGCTTCGGTTATGTGCTGGGGCACG
Organism: uncultured Planctomycetota bacterium; assembly: GCA_963779785.1. GTDB lineage: Bacteria > Planctomycetota > Planctomycetia > Isosphaerales > Isosphaeraceae > CAVRFS01. Next base: position 89,216 of record CAWAAW010000006.1, on the reverse strand, counting down.
TCGTGGCCTCGCTCGCTCCCCGGGTTCCTCTCCTGATCTTGGCCGGCGAGCGCGACAACGCCTCCAAGGACGCCGCCCAATCGGTCCGACACCTGGTCGAGCGCGAGCGGCTCAACAAGGTCGAGCTCTTCCCCTCCGCATTCCATGGCTACAAGCTGCTGCGACTTGAGCCCAAGGTCACCTCGACCCTCTTCCACTTCCTCGAAACCTCCCTCAAACTCCGGCCCGTCGACTGGGAGCCGCAGTACAACCTGACCCCCGTGACCTTGGCCGACATCCCTCAGATGGTCCTCAACGCCAGGCCGCCGGACCAGACGCCAAGAAGCCAAGGCCAAGGATGAGGCCAAGAAGAACGCCGCCGCGCCCGCCGAAAAGAAGGCCGAGGCCGCCAAGAACGCTCGACGAAGAAAAAGCCGCGCCCAGAAACGCCGCAAGATCCTCCACCCGCCAAAGCCGATAACCGAATCGAATGACTGCGACCCGCTGTCCAGCGGAACCAGCCGCCGCGGAACTTGCCCAAACGAGTCGCCCGCCGCTAAATTGTGGTCGTTTTCCCGATGGCCGCCCAATTTTTCGGATGCCCCCTTTCCAAACTGCGATCAACACCTAAAATCCTAAGAGGTAAGACACATGTCAGAGGCTGTAAAGGGCTGTGCCGTGGCTCGCTCGTCCGTCGTTTCTGGTCTCGCTTCTTCTCGAATTGAGATGATCTGGTCCGCGGATCTGGGGAGCTGATCGCGATGACGTATCTTTCGGAGGATCCGACATTCCTGGCGGGAGGGCTATTGCTGCTGGCTGGAGCCTTTCTGCTGGCTCTCAAGGTTACGCAGCAAGGCAAGTACGCGATCCGTGCTGGAGTGGCGTTGGCGCTGGCGGTGGCGGTTGTCTTGATCGAGTGGGTCTGGGTGACCGATAACGAGCGGATCGAGCAAGTCGTTTACGACTTGGGTCGAGCGGTGCAGAATTCGGATGCCGATCGAGTGCTTGCGCACTTGACGCCGACTGTCCAGTACAAGCAGGGAGAGACCGTGCTCACCGAGGACGATGACGCGGGCATTGATCCGGTCCAACCTGAGCAATGCCCGGTTCAACTTCGTCCGGATCAGCGACTTGCAGACCAGTGCGGGACGGCAATCGCGGCGGGGGCTCGCCGAGTTCCGGGTCATTAGCAGCGGGAGCCTGAATACATCCGCGGGGACGATGGATACCGGCACCAGCGTCACGGCCTGGTCGCTGGGCTTTCAGGAGACCGAGCCCGGCGTCTGGAAGGTGAACCGGATCACCCCGGTCTCGATGCCCCGAGGGGTCCTTGGCCATGCCCGGCGGCTGCCGACGGACGGGTCCCAGCTCGGCTTCAACGACGGGATCAGCGTGCCCCGGCCAATAGCGGCTGGTCGGCCTCCGGCATGCGCCGGCCCAGTCCGAAGTCCACGCAAAATCAGTTACGTGGCCCGCCAACTCGCTCGGCCGAGCGAACTGAGGCCCGCAGGAGTTCGAGTTGGCAGACGGAACATGTCGACAGCATGAGCTCTCGCGCTTCGTTCTAACTCCTGAGCTATTTCTTGTCCGGGTATTCCAGGATGATGAGCTTGTGCTCCTTCTCGTCGTAGCCGTACTCCTGATAGGGGGGGAGCTTGGGTAGAGCGATGTTGTTCGCCTTGATGATCTCGGTCATGAACTCGTCGTAATCCTTGGGGTAGCGGTCATTGGCGGCTTTGTAGAGGTCCATGGCGTGCTGGATGTTGTGCAACGGACGTACCGGCCGATGATCGACACGTAGGCGTTGCCGACGATGGTGATGGGGTCCTTGGTTGACGATCTTTGTCGAGGCGACCTTGGCGCCTCCCTTTTGCAGCTCGGGGGCGGCGTTGCGGATCTCGGTCGTCCGCTGGCCGATGATGGGCCCGGACTGTTGTCGGGCGCGGTTGGAGGCTGGGGTCTGGCCTGGGTCGTGGACCTGTCCTCGACGTCGATGTCGACGTTGATTCCGGTCTGAGCCGCGGCTCTGGTCTGCGGGCCGGCTTTGCACATTGACGCGCCTCTTCCTCGCAGCCGGCCGCCGCCGACAGGGCGCAAGACCGCCAGGCTCAACAGCCAGGGCAGGGGGGCTCTCCCGTCGCGACCGTTTCCTCGACAATCCATCCGACACGATCGTGATCGTGGGCGCATGGGTCTCTCCGTCAGTCAGTCATCCAATTGAGGTTCAATCGTCCCACTTCCATCGCGCCGACCTCGGGGATGATGTCATACCGGGTCAAGTCGAAGTGGAGCGGGGTGACGGTGATATAACCTTCGCAGAGGCTGGTGACGTCGGTTTCGGGCCCTTCGAGATGGAAGGGGGGGTTATAGGTCATCCAGTAGTAGGTCCGCCCGCGAGGGTCCTGTCTGCGTTCGAAGCCCTCGCCGTAGCGGCCCAGGCCCATGGGGACGACGCGGATCCCCCGGGGCTCGCCCCGCGAGTGCGCCGGCAGGTTGACGTTGAACAGCGAGCCGTTGGGCGGCCGATTCGCCAGGATCTTCTCGATCACGCGGACCGCATGCTTGGCGGCATGGACAAAATCGAAGTGTTCGGCCAGCTCCAGCGACACCGCGATGCTGGTGATCTTGAAGAAGGCTCCTTCGATCGCCGCGGCGACCGTGCCCGAATAAAGCACGTTGATGCCGGCGTTGGAGCCCGCATTGATTCCCGAGACGATCAGGTCCGGCGGCCGCGACATCAGCTCGCAGATGCCCAGCTTGACGCTGTCGGCCGGGCTCCCCTCGACCATCCAGCCCAGGTTGGCGCCGTCGACTGTCATCCACCTGCTTGACGACCATCGGCGATAGCAATGTGATCGAGTGCGCCACGCCGCTCTGCTCCATGGCCGGAGCCACGACCGTCACTTCCCCCAGCCGTAACAGCTCTTTGCGGAGGGCCCGCAGGCCGGGGGCGAATACGCCATCGTCGTTGGTCAAGAGGATTTGCATCGTTGGGTCGCTGCTTCACGTCTCGAGTTTGAGGTTGCACTCCTGTCACGTCACGCGCGGACCCGCTTTGCCGATCGTAACGGCACGAGCCGACCAGCGTCAACCAGCGCGGTGTTTCCAAAGTGCATCGTCTTACCGTCTACAAGTCCGGATGTTGCCGATTCCGCTAGTTCGTCATCAGCTCTTGAAGGATAATGATGCGAGGCAGAATCTCGGGAAATTCGTTCGAGGGGGGTCGATCGTCATGGAGACCGAAACGATCGGGCGTGTCCTCACCGAAGCCACGATCGAGAACCTGAAAGACCTCTGGGACAAGGAACGCGGGCTCGTGTCCACCCGACCAAGGTTCGAAGAATCACGGTCCCCGACGCTCTGGTTGATACGGGAGAGACGCTCCTCTCACTGCCGACACGCTTATCCGGCAGCTTGGTCTCAGGGAACAGTATAAGAAACGAGTCCTGAGCCGCGTTCCGGTGTCACCGAGGCCGCCGTGTACGATGCCGTGCGGCTGACGATTCAGGGGCGAACCTGCACGATGGACGTCATGGAAGTCCCCGACAACGTCCCCGTTCTGATCGGCCAACTGGCACTCGTGCACCTTGATTTTGTCGTCGACCCGCGGTCAAGGTCCCTGATCGGCAATCCCGCACGCGGCGGCGAACACATGTATGAATTATATTGATCTTGACATAGTCGATGTCGCGGTTCCCTGCGATTTTTCGAATCATCGTGGGCATGATGCCGCAACCAGGATGGACGCGATTCTGATTGTCGGATCGGAGCGACGGCGATGGATCGACGCAAGTTATTGAAGAGGGCCGGTCTGGCCGCGCTGGGCTCGCTGGTGGCCGGCGTGGGGTCTACCCTTTTCTGGAGGCCAAATGGTGCCGGGTGGTGCGGCAAACGATTGCCCTGCCGAACCTGCCGCCACCGTTTCGAGGGATCAAAGTCGCCCTCCTGGCCGACGTACACCACGGGCCGTTCGTGCCTCTGGCCTATATCCGGCACGTCGTGGCGATGACCAACGCACTCAAGCCCGACGTTGTCGCGCTGGCCGGCGATTACGTCCATCGTCATCACAGTTACATCGCGCCGGGGATCGAGGAGCTGGGCAAGCTCGAGGCGGTGCTGGGCCGGTTCGCGGTTCGCGGCAACCATGACAATCGCAGTTACCACGATGAGAGTGCTGGCAACCAGAACTACCGGTCCTTGTCGCGGGCCGCGCTGGCCGAGGCCAAGATCCCCGATCTGAACAACACCGGGGTCTGGCTCGAGCGGGGCGGTGCCCGGCTGCGAATCTGCGGCGTCGGCGACTTATGGACCGATCATCAAGACCTCGATGCCGCCCTGGGGGACGCCGGCGACGATGACGCCGTGCTGCTCCTGTCGCACAATCCCGACTTCGTCGAGACCATCCGCGACCGCCGCGTCGGACTGGTTCTCTCCGGCCACACCCACGGCGGACAGATCGTCGTGCCCGGCTGTGGTGCCCCGATTGTCCCGTCGCAGTACGGTCAGAAATATCTCCATGGCCTGGTCCAGGGGCCATGCTGCCAGGTCTTTGTCACCCGAGGCGTCGGCACGGTCACCCCGCCGGTCCGGTTCCTCTGCCGGCCCGAGGTCGTCCTGATCACCCTGGTCTAGGCAGGAAGACCGTCTCCGCGGCGGAACTGTTTTCATAGAAATGACTTGCCGAATGCGGCGTGGAGCGCCGCCCGGCGCGGAGCAGTGGCGGCGGAATCGCCCGAGCCGACTCCCAGCCGGCTGACTTCGTATCGGTCAAGGGAGCGCCGGGCCGGTTCGTCCCTTCCCGCGACGCGAAGGCCAGGCGGTAGCCGGCACTCGGCGGCGAGCGCCTTGGTCTGTGCCGTGTAGGTGCCCGGCCAGCCGTAAGGATATGCCAGCGCGGCCACCTCGCGGCCGAGGCGAGCCTCCAGGATGCGTTTCGACTCAGCCAGCTCGGATCGCTGGGAATCGTCGTCGAGCCGGGCCAGCCGTTGATGGCTGTGCCCGTGCGAGCCGATCGTCAGGCCCGCGTTCGAGTCGGCCAGTTGCCGTACCTGGTCCCAGGTCATGAAGAGAGAGCGGCCCAAGCTCTCGGCGTCCACGTCGACCTCGGCCCGGTGCGCGAGCTGGTCCAGAAACCAGCGATCGTCGGCAATGGACTCGTCGAGAAACGCGGCGGATGATCGTCATGATCGCCTCGGTCCGCGGCATCAGGTCCAGATCGATCGCCAGCGGCGGTGCGCTCGCCGTTGCGATTCCGCTCCAGCATGAGCCGCCGCACCCGGGTTTGTTTGATCACGTAGGCGACGTGGTCCCACCAGGGGAGCCGGGGCGAGTCGAGGAACGCGGTCGGTATGAAAAACGTCGCCGGCACGTTGCCCCGCGCAGGATCGGCACGGCCACGTCGAAGTTGTCGCGATAGCCGTCGTCGAAAGTGACCAGCGCCACGAGCTCGCGCCGCGGATGAGCCGGTCTCGACCCACGTCGACCAGCTCGTCGAGCGTCAGGATGCGGACGTGGTTGCGAAGCCACTCGATCTGGGCTTGGAAAGACTCGGGCGTCGCCGAAATGACCGGGTCGTAGAACGGCTCGGCACCCGGCTCGGCGATCCGGTGATAGGTCAAAACGACCAGCCCTGGCCGCCATGTCGCGCGACGGCGCGCTCCAGCAGCCCGAGAACCCCCAGCCGCCCGAACGTCCTGGCCAGGAACTCACGCTTGTTGGGAATGCCACGGAACAACTTTGTCGATTTCACCATCAGGGTACTCTGGAACCACCGTTTTCTGCCTACTGCCTACTGCCTACTGAGGCATTGTGCCACATCTCCGGCCACTCTGGACGCTTGATTCCCTTGATGTCGTCAGGCTAACGTGAATAGAGTTCAGCGTGTGAGCGATTCCCGTCATGTGGGCGTGTCCTCTCTGAATTGAGTGGAGGGAATCATGGCCATGGTTGGGCGTGGTGACGGACGCGAGCTGGGAGGCGATCGTCAAGGCGACGTCTTCCCGGCGTTGGGAGCGATGGTCTTCGGCGGTGCCCATTGCGGGTTGCGGCCTCGACGGCGAATGATCTCCACCGAGCTGGTGCCGAGCAGCAAGAGCCTGCCCACCCAGGTGATCCTCGGCGCGGCTCTTGGCGCGATATTGGGCCTGTTCGTGGGTCTGAGCCGGGGCGTGTGGCGGCTCGGCCAGCCGTTACGGACGAGTTTCCGGAACCGAGGCCCGAGCCTGAGCCCTCACCGCCGAGCTCTGGGACCCATGGCTCGACAGCGGCCGCGAGTCGCAGGGGATCGGTTCCGGATCAGAAGCCGGCGATTACCCGAGGAAGCGCGGCATCCGGCCCAGATCGAGAGCTTCGGGGGCTTCGCCGCGGAGCGTGCGCGGGTCCGGCCCCGCATCATCTCCCCGGAGACCGGCGAGGCGATTCCGCTCGAGGACGAGATCGGTCCGCTTGATCCAGGCCGGCCGGTCGGGGTTGGTCGTGATTCTCGGCGGACCCGGCTCGGGAAAAACGACCGCGCTGCGGCACCTGGCGGCGATCTTGCCTCCGTGGGCGTGCGACCAGGTGCGGCTCGTTGATGAGCTCGACCTTGTCTGTCGGCGGCAGCCGAAGTCACGGATCGCCTCGTGATCCTCGCCGCGGACTAGCTTCCGGGTCAAGACCGCGGACCAGGACCAGGCACTCGCCAGGTCGCTCTTGTCGCCGTCTGGTGGCCATTTGGTCGTCTATCGCCTCGGGTCCTGGAGCAACGACGACCTGATCGAATACCTGCTGTCGGCTCATCGGGATCGATGCGCTTCGGTGATGGCCCGGTTGAAGGCATCCGGCGATTGCGGTTTTCTCAAGGGCATTCCCGAGCTCTGCGTCGTCGTTCTCGACGAGATGGCGCGCGACGAGTCGATCGGCGACGTTCGCACGGCCCTGCGGCGCGCGCTGGCGGAGCGGCTCGACGATCATCCCGCCTTACGGGAACGCATCGAGGATTTCTGTCTGACCGCCATCGGAGAGAATTCCAACCGAGTGCTGGACCTCCCTCTTTCCGAGCTGCCCGGCGAGCGGGTCAACCGCTCAGGCACTCGCCGTGGCCCTGCCTCGTCTGATCCGCCACCGCCCGGTGGGCCTCTTGCTGGCTGCCGACCGGATCACTTCCATCCTCGAGGACGGCCGCGTGAACATGTCCCTGGCCCGCCAGCTTCCGCGCGAGCTGATCGAGGAGGCCGCGCTGCGGATCGCGGACAACACCCGGGCGCTGCAACACCTGAGCGACTGGCTGATCCGGGGCGATCAGTCCGCGGTTCATCCCATGGCCGCGAGCCTGCTCCACGCCGCGACACCGGGCTGGCGGCCCGAACCGGGTTCGTGGGCTTCGGCTCTGTGGGGCCTATCTCAATTATGCGTCCTGGTCGGAATTGAACCTCGAGGGAGTTGACCTCCAATCCGCCGACCTGGGATGGGCCGACCTGACGCGAGCCAACTTGGAGAAGGCCAACGCGACCAGAGCCCGGTTTCACCGCGCCAACCTCCAAGAGGCGTTGCTGAATTCCTGGGTTGCCCTCGGGGCCGACCTGAGCGGGGCCAATCTCCGATCGGTCCTGCGCGAAACGTGCCGGCTTCAGGCAGGCCAACCTCTCCGGCGCTCGCTTGATGGAGGCCAATCTCTCGGGAGCCAATTTTCAAGGAGCCAATATCGAGGACGCCGACTTCAGCGGAGCAAACCTTGAAGACGCCAACCTGAGTGGACTGAAGCTACGGTCAGCCCGGTTCGACGGAGCCCGCTTCGGCGGAGCCGACATGCGCCGATGCGACCTGGAAGGCATGGAGCTGACGGATGCCGACTTCCACGACGCCGACTTGCGCGAAGCGCTGTTGACCGGCTCGCGGATGCCGGACGCCAACTTCCTCGGTGCCGACCTGCGCGAAGCCGGCCTGGCCGAGGTCGACTGGCCTGGCGCTGACCTGCGTGACGCCGACCTGCGTGGCGCGAGCTTCCACCTGGGCTCGACTCGCAGACGGACTGGTGGGCAGTCCGATCGCCTGCGAGGGGAGCCGTACCGGTTTCTACACCGACGATTACCACGACCAAGACGTCAAGCCCGCCGAGGAGATCCGCAAGGCCAACCTCCGCGGCGCCGACCTCCGCGGGGCCAAATCGAAGACGTCGACTTCTACCTGGTCGACCTCCGCGACGCGAAATATACCCCGGACCAGGCCGAGCATCTCCGCCGTTGCCGGGCCATCCTTGAAGACCGCGGCGATTAGCCGTGGCTTTACGTGTACGCGTAGTCCCCTTCCAGCGGCGTGAGATGAAACGTCGCGTCGCGAGGGATCAGCTTCAGGCGATCGCGGATGTGGAACTTCACCGCGAACCGCGATGTGTACCCGCTCTGGCTCAAAGCCTCGACGGCCCAGGGGGTGCTGGCGTAGGCTTGGGCCAGGTCGGCCCCCTGGCGTGCCAGCTCGCGCGTCAAGGCCAGGGTCGCGGCGTGCCAGAGCGCGGGGTCGTTGTCATCGAGCAGGCAGTCGACGATCTTGCCGGTGCGGGTGCGTCCCTGGTCCTTGGGGACGAGGTTGAGCACGGCCAGCCCGCGGAGCCGGCCCGTGTCATCGAGCAAGTGCCAGCCCGACATCGACTGGCGAGGGAAGCGGAGCATCTCATTGAGCCGCGCCGGATCGCGGCGAGTGAAGACCGCGTGGGTCTTGGCCTTGTCGACGATCGGGACGATCTCCGCCTCGAACGCCGAAACCCGTTGAAGCACGATGGTTGCCCGAGGGGCGGCGGCGCGCCGCGTCCAACGGCTGGCGATGTCCCGAGCCAGCCGCGGCACGCGTTCCACGGGACCGCAAGCCTCCGGCACGCAACCAATACCCGGCCCGGAGGACGCGAAGATAGACCGGCACGAGGCTCCGCAGTTCATAGCCGGCCCGCTCGCCGACCCCGAGCGCCGCCTGGCTGACTCCCAGGCCGAACTGGGTATCGACCCCTTCGTGTGCCTTGCGCATCAGGCTCATGCCGACCGAGCGATGGTCGGGCGAGCCCAGCCAGTCGATGATGTGGATCGTCGACGCTCGCCCGCCGGGCCCGCGACGCCTTGGCCCTCGAACGCGGTCCGGCAAAGCCCCACATGGCCGATGATCGCCCCCGACTCGCCGCCCCGCGCGATGTAGCTCCGCGGAGCATTGGCGGTGCTGACGACGCCCTGGATCGCCCTCCTCCTGAACCGTTCGCCTCCAGCGGTTCCAGATATTTCCAGCGCAAGACCTCGGGCGCGGCGAAGTCCGCGTCCGGAGGCGCGTGGAACCCCGCGGTCAGGAACCGGCTCAGCTCCGGCAAGTCGTCCAGGGTCAGCGGGCGGATATCTCGGGTCATGGCACTTGCCAAAGTCGAGTCGCAACGATTCCCGCGGAAGATGTCGGGAAGTCAGACTGAACCGAGGTCAGGCTACGAGTCTCCCTCTCACTCGTTGTCCTCCTCGGGCCTCGCTGGATCGTTGGTTCGCGGCTCCGACAACGACTCCTCATCAGAAAATAGCCTCTTGATTTCTTCAAGCGATTTCGTCGGTCCTCGCCTGGCCCGTTGCTTGCACTCGTCGAGATAGGCCATGAAATCGGTGTTCGAGCGGAGCGAGAACGCTTCTTGGTCGCCTTCGTCGACTGCGACCAATGCGAATCGCGGCAGACCATCGGTCGTCAGGAAGACAACCTCACCCGCGGCCGCTTCGCGGAGCAAACCTTCCAACGTGAATTGAGGCGAGTCGAGAGACACGGTTTTCAAAGTTGAATCTCCTTTCCCTCGATCCATAAGACGTTGTGTGATTTTATACCGATCGCGAGGATCATCACACAGTCTTGATCATTCAGGACCTCGTAGAATACTGCGATATTCTCCTACCCGGAGTTCCCAATCCGCCAACGGATTTTCTCGGAGAAGCTTGCGAGCCCTCGTGGGTAACACGGGTTCGTGTGTGAGCTGCAATTCGATCGTATCGAGGACGATCGTCCGATCACGAGCGGTCAATTGGTGCAGTTGGCGTTCGGCGTCCGCGGAAAACATGATCTGATAGGCCATGATCTCTCCACCCCGCCCGCACTGGCCCCGTCAGCTCGGCAATGCCGACGTCGCAAATTGTCGCCGCCGAGCGAAAAGACGCGCCTGCGGTCGACGTTCTGGACGTAGTGAAATTTTATAACTACGCAGTCTCGCGACTTCCGCTCTGGTTGTCGTGCGGTCTTTTGCTAAATCTCGGCGTCGTCGCTGATACCCTCGAAGACGCAGTGGCTTGGATTTTCGCCTGCGTCAACGAGCAGCTTATACAGGGTCGCGTGGTCCTTCGCGTGGGCAACGACCGCGTGCCATCCGGGCTCCACGCAATCACTTCGCCGTTGTATCGAGCGAGGAGAGCGGGATCCACCTGAGGCCGATTGAACAAGTATGCTTTCATCCTATCATCGAACTCATCGTCGTCCTCGAAACTCCGCCCTAATGCTTGAAGACTTTCCATTTTTTCTTTTGCTGTTCAGCATCCATAGACTCAGGAATAAACGAGTCTTTTGCAGCCCTTTGTCCAACTTGCCGCCCGCTCGCCATGATTGACCCAACTTTCTCAGAGCGACAAATACGAGTGAAAACTCCTACCTCGATGATACCAGATTGGCGGACGGCTCAGATACGTCAGATGACCCAGATGGTTCGCTGCGTCGATTCGGCCGCCGAAAGAGAATCCGAGAAAATGGTCCTTGTCCGACTTTTCGAAACGTGGCGCAGATCGGATCTGATCGCCGGCGCAATTCCGGTCTCCTCATTCGGAACGGCGTTTGGTAAAATCGAGGCCAGCATCGCAAGGAGGCGCCCGATGTTCATCGATGTTGGCATGCCAGGGACGGATCACGGATCGACCTCTCCTACCCGTTCGGTCTATCGCAATTCCGACCTGGATTGTCGACGCGCATTACACCGGCCTCATCTCGGTCGGCCGCTTCCTGCTTCTCTTTGACGGGAGATTTTCAGCCGAATCACACGTGGAGTGCGTGTGTGCCTCTTGATAAGACATCTACACGGAGGTTCCGATGTTGAAGACCAAGCGTCGCACCTTGCAATTTGATTCGCTCGAAGGCAAGATCCTGCTCTCAACCGGGATCGCTGATCCGGCCGCGACTGTTCACCGACAGGTGGCCAAGCGATTTCTGCTGAACGGTGCTTTGTATGGGATCCCGAGCGGAACGACCGGGCCCCAGGGAATCAACGTGTCGACGTTCTCCGTCGTAGGCCATACGGTCTCCATGGGAAATGTCAGCGGCTCGTTCACCCTGGCCAACACGTTTGTGCCGATCGGTAAGCGGCCCGACCTTGGCAACGCGACGCTCACCTTGACCAGCCCAAAAGGGAGCGTCCAATTGGCGATTGCTCCTTCCAAAACCAAGCTTTATCATTTCACAATCACATCGGGGACCAATCACTACGCCGCCGCGACCGGGTCGGGAACGCTGAGAATGTCACCCACGCAAGGGTCGATTAATTTTGTCATCATCGTGCATTCCAAATAAGAACAACGGCCCGATACGAGGCGAGAACCGGGATCGGGAGACGGAGCTCCCTCCTACAAATCCTGTAGGAGCCGGCTGTGTCCGGCGACCACGCTAAATGCCCGTTTGGTAAATTAGCGACCAGCTTCCACAGCTCTGGACAGTTCGCGGGGTTTATACTTTCGTGGTGTGTGCGCAACCCAAGCGTGAAGCCGCGCTAGACGGCCGATTGGCCGACCAGTGGCGATAATCAGCTTCTGCAATTGAGCTCTGAGCAAGTTGCTAGAGCGGTTAACACGCGAGTTGCGCACAAATAGGCCGCGATGTCGGATGATAGCAGCCCGACGCGCGAGCGAGGGGACCGGCTGTGCGTCTGGCGCCGGCCTAGGCCAGCGCCCCTCGCTTGCGCGTCGGGCTAGTATGGATCGTGCGCAACTCATCGGAAAACCGCTCTAAACACGGAGACCCACGCGGAGATCAAGGTTGAGCAGGCGATCAAGGGCGGCGGCGCTGGAACCGACTGACCGAAACCAGTGCGACGGTCGAGATCAAGCCGAGAATCAAGCTCGACGGTTCCGGCACGGATGCCGGGAATTGTGCGGCAGCCGCGTTGATAACGTCGCCGTTGGGCAGGCTGTAAGTCGGGCCCGCCGTGGCAGCTCCCGTTGTTGTGTTCAGGGTGACGATCTCTGTAGGTGAGCTGAAACTGCTTGGGGTGAATCCGTAGAGCGTGTCACCGACGAACAGTCCCGAGAAGATCAAAAAACCGGTTGATCCGAGATCCGTGGCGACCCCAGTTGATGGGTTGATCTTGCCGAGGTCATCCGGGCTGAACCCATTGTTCACGAGGATGCTCGTGAAAATGGACCCACTGGCGTTAACCGCCACCAAGCCATCGCTCTGGATTCCAGTTGATCCGATAGTCGTCGTCGTCGACGAAGGCGGCTGGAGTGTGTACAGCGAACCGGGCGAGTTATTGTCGATGACGTAAAGTTTGCCGCTGGCGTCGGCACCGCGCCGATGGCGCTGTCGCTAAGGGCAATGCCTCCGGAAGGCGTGGCTACTCCAGTCGTCGTGTTGATCTCAAAGAGGTTACTAGGCGAGCCCGAGTCCACGCCGTAGAGGTTTCCGTTGGAACCGAAACCCATGCCGAAAATGGTATTGCCGTTGCCAAGATCCAGGCCGGGGCCGATCGCGGTAAACGCCCCGGTAGTCAAATTGATTGTGCCGAATTCGCCGCCGCTTCCGGCCACGTAGACAGTCTGGCTGGCCTGGGCGGTTTGAAGGTTGACCGACGCGCCGAAAACGACGATGGCTGCCAAGGCAAGGCCGCGTAGTTGATTCCGCATCTTCGCATTCCTTTAATCTGTGTGACTGCCGCACGACCTCCAACCGGCCGGACCGCGGCGTTTCGAATACACCGAACTCCCATCGATCGGGTGGCGTCTGCGCACAACGCGAGACGTCATCGTCTCAACCTTCATCACAAACAAACGAACAGTCGATCCAAGACCGGTCGTGCCCGTCACGAAGTACGAAACGACATTCCAGATCAGACGCAGCTCTTGGACATCGAGCAAAACTGCACGCGATTTCGACGGAATCAATCCACTTCAGCCGATCGCTTTCGCTTTCCAAGGCCTTGCTGTCTCAGCGTTCAATCGAGGCAATAGAATTCTAACAGGATCACGCTCGGTACGCTAGAGTCTAACTGGACCATTTCCGTTTGGAAGTGGACTTAAAGGTTTAGTTCCTCGTCGCGCCTTGATTGGAACGAATCCCATGGCCTGGAATCGAACGAGACAGCCATCCGATATTCCTCCATTTGACAAACGTCGTGGGTCGTCGACACAATTCAAAGGGTTGGAGCTCATGAGCCAGAAGGCACGGAATTCTGTGCGGGGAATCTCGACGTGCGCCTGGGACCTGGACCGGTCTTTTCTTACGAATGGCTAACGACCACGCGACGGTGGCAGCTCTATGCGTTGCGCGCCGGGTTCGTGGGGGTTATTCTCGTGGGGATGATGATCGTCTGGCATAACTCGTATCGGTTTGCCAACTCGGGCCAGACCGTTTCCATCCAGGAGCTGGCCGGCTATGGCGAAAATCTGTATGAAACGGTCGTCTCGATCGAGCTGACTCTGGTGCTCTTGGCGGCGCCCGCGGCCACGGCCGGGGCCGTCTGCCTCGACAAGGCGCGGGGCACCCTCGACCACATGCTGGCCACGGACCTGTCCAACGCCGAGATCGTCCTGGGCAAGCTGGGCACGCGACTGGTGCCGGTGCTCGGCTTGATCGCGTGCGTCGTGCCCATCACGGCCCTGGCGAGCTTGCTGGGCGGGATTGATCCCCAAGCCCTCTTCGGCTCGTTTCTGGCGGCGATCGGCTGCGCCATGTTGGGCTGTTCGCTGGCCTTGACCCTGTCGGTCTGGGGGCGAAAAACCCACGAAGTGCTCATGCTGACTTATTTGATCCTGATTCTCTGGTTGAGCACCCCGCTCTTGATCGCCCTCGTGGCGTCTTTTTTCACCCCGCCGGCGCTTTCCCTCGCGATCAATGCCTCTCTGGACTTTCGCAATGAGTCTCTGGGAATGGATCTCTGTGCTCCAACCCTTATTATCTCGCCATCGCGCCTTACATGTTTCCAGGCAAGGTCGGCTGGGCAACCTACCTGGGATTTCTGGCCATTTGCCTCGGTCTTTCCGCTCTGCTCGTAGGCCTGGCGACCGTGCGGATTCGCGTGGTGGCCTTGAAGCAAGCCGGCCAACCCGCGGCCAAGGCCCGGCGCAGGTGGTTCAGCGTTCCGCTTTCCCCGCCCGGCATGGCTGCCGCACCTTCCTGGCCCGTCGCTTGACGGTAACCCCGTCCTGTGGCGTGAGTGGCACCGATCGAAGCCATCGGGGTTGCTGCGCGTCGTCTGGCTGGGGTACGTGGCCTTGGGAATGCTCTGGATCGTGCTGTCGATGGTGGTCCTTGCCACACCCAGCGACAAAAGCAAGATTGGAGTCATGAGCATGTTCCAGGTCACGTTGGGTTTATTGCTGCTGAGCGTGAGCGCCGCCACCAGCTTGGCCGAGGAGCGGGTGCGCGGCAGCCTCGACGTCTTGCTGACGACTCCCCTGTCGACGCGTTCGATCTTGATCGGCAAGTGGTTGGGCACGTTCCGGCAGTCGGCTCGCGTGTTGGCCTGGCCCGCCATCCTTGCTGGTCTCATGGTCGCGGGGAGTGGGCGGTTGTTCCATTATTTCTTGATGCTGGGACTGATCCTGGCGTATAGCGCGGGGATCGCTAGCCTGGGACTGGCCCTGGCGACCTGGGTGAGCCGGCTGGGACGCGCGGTCGCGCTCTGCGTCTTGGCATACGTCGCGTTCGCGATTGGCTGGATGGCCTTCGTCGCTACCGTGTCTCGACCCAGTCCCGTGGGCTTTGCCATGATGACGGGGAGCCCGTTTTATGGGACGTACTTGGCCACGATCGCCGTCCAGCCGCTCCGGTTCGGCTTTCCCGGCGATTATCCGAGTGTGATCAGTCCATTGCTCTGGATCTTGATCCATGGCGGGATCGCGGCGCTCCTCTTCGCGGCGACGCTGGCCACCTTCGACCGCTGCCTGGGACGGATCTCGGAAACGCTGGCACGACCGATGCCCAGACCCAGAAAGAAACCGGTCGCCAAGCTCGAGCCCGAGTTGATTTGAGAAGAGAGCCCTGATATTTCGGCCGCGCTCCGGATAAACTGAGGTGTGCCCGATACGAGCGCGGCGATACACCACCTCCGTCTGAAACGAAATCCGACGTTCGTTCATGAACCCGTCTCCGCCGATTCTGGACCCGTGGCAGCTCGTGTGGGGACAACCCTACATCGACAGCCAGACTCTGGCGTCCGCGATTGAACAAGACCTCGAGCGCAACGATCGACCCGATTTCCGTACACGGCTCCTGGTCCGCGATGCGGCGGCGGCGATCCGATCCTTTTGGGGGTCACGGAAATTCACGCGGTGGTTGTCGGCGAGCCCGGTGGGTCAAATGATCCGCGCGATCCTCAACGAGGATCTCGGGGAACCAGGATTCCCTTCCATCCGGAGACGACTGGTGAACGGCATCGACTCTCCCCAAATCCACCAGATCTTCGAGATCCTCGGACGAGGGATTCATAGCCAGGTCGAGATTCACATCGCCGGCTCGATCCCGACCCTGATCAAGGGACTGACCGCTCGGCCCACCGCCGATATCGATCTGGTCGACGAGGTCCCCGCTGAGATTCGCTCCCAGCGGGCCGTCTTGCGACAGATCGAGTCCCAGTTCGGCCTGACCTTGGGTCATGTTCAGTCAGCCATTATCTGCCGGCCCACTGGGAGAATCGCCGGCAGTGGTTGGGAGACTTCGGCAAGCTGCGTGTTTATCTCGTTGACGAATACGACATCTTTGTCAGCAAGCTTTCCAGCAAAAAAGAAAAGCACCAGCTCGACCTGCGGGTTTTAGCCCAGAAACTGGATAAACGCATTGCAAAACGCCGGCTCCTGACGGACGGAAAAATCTTCCTCGACGACCCCGACACGAAGCCGCAAATCGAGGAGAACTGGAGATTTCTTTTCCAGGAATCACTCTTCCCGAAAAAAAAGGAGAAAAGAGCAGGTAACGGTGGGCAGGTCGACCGAGAATCGAGCGATCCAGCCCCGGGCCCAAACCGGCCGAAACGCTCCGAACCGAAGCCGCGCAAGTCGGAGTAGATCCGCCTGCCAAAGTTTGAAAATCGTCGGATTCTCTGAAAGAATGCGTGGAATTGAATTGAAATGAATTGAAGGGACCGACAGAGGCCGCGGCGATTTTGTTCGATTTCGAGGGAGCGTGACGTGCGCCTGGGACCTGGACCGGTCTTCGCTTACGAATGGCTGACGACCACGCGACGGTGGCAGCTCTATGCGCTGCGTGCCTTGTTCGTGGGCCTGATTCTGGCCGGCATGATGTTCACCTGGCAGGTCGAGCTCAGCCGTACCGGCCAGGGCCAGACCGTTTCGCTCCAGCAGTTGGCGGAGTACGGCGAGCGGTTCTACTCCACGATCGTCTCGATCGAGCTGACGCTGGTGCTCCTGGCCGCGCCCGCGGCCACCGCCGGGGCGATTTGCCTCGATAAGGCCAGGGGCACGCTCGACCACATGCTGGCCACCGACCTGTCCAACGCCGAGATCGTCCTGGGCAAGCTGGGCGCGCGGCTCGTGCCGGTGCTCGGGTTGATCGTCTGCGTCGTGCCCATCTTGTCGCTCGCCGGCTTGCTGGGAGGCATCGATCCGCTCGCGCTCTTCGGCTCGTTCTCGATCGCGATCGCCTGCGGCGTGCTGGGCTGCTCGCTCGCCTTGATCCTGTCGGTCTGGGGCCGAAAAACCCACGAAGTGCTGATGCTCACCTATTTGATACTCATCTTGTGGGTACTCGGCCCGCTGCTCTGGATCATGGTTTTGTTTTCGATCACGATCATCCCTTCGCTACACCGGTTCCTCTGGGATTCGGTCATTCTTTCGAATCCGTACTACCTTGCCTTCGCGCCTTACTCGCAGCCTGGCACGGTCGGTTTGACGACGTATCTGGTGTTCCTGGCCGTTTGCCTGGGCCTCTCCGGTCTGCTCGTGGGCCTGTCGACGCTGCGGATTCGGAAGGTGGCTTTGAAGCAAGCCGGGCAACCCGCGGCCAGGTCCCGCCGCTGGTCGGTTCACTCTCCGTCTCTCCGCGGCCGGCATGGCTCCCGCACCTGCCAGGTCCATCGCTCGACGGCAACCCGGTCCTGTGGCGCGAGTGGCATCGCTCGACGACCGACACGGTTTTTGCGACTGGTCTGGGTCTTATACGGCGGGCCTGGGTGTGCTCTGGACTGTGCTGTCGCTGCAAATCGTACTCCGTGGAGACTCGAACTCAGGCGGATTCATCGCAGGCATGAACGTGTTTCAGGTCGGGGTGGGATTGTTGCTCCTGAGCGTGACCGCCGCCACCAGCCTGGCCGAGGAGCGGGTGCGCGGCAGCCTCGATGTCCTGCTTTCCACTCCCTTATCGACGCGTTCGATCCTGGTCGGGAAATGGTGGGGGGCCTTCCGGCAGGTTCCTTTCCTGTTGATCTGGCCGGCCTTGACGACCAGTTTCCTGGTCGATGGCGAGCGGGCGACTGGATCCAATACGTCTTGTTGCTGGGACTGATCGCGGCCTACGGCGCGGTGCATCGCCAGCCTGGGACTGGCATTGGCAACCTGGGTGAGCCGGCTGGGACGCGCGGTCGCGCTTTGCGTCACTGCTTATGTTCTGTTCTCGATCGGCTGGGTGGTGCTGCTCGTTCTCCTGTTTGGGGATCGCCGTGAGGGATTTCGTCATTTCACTGGTGATGGGAAGCCCACTGTATGGCACGGTATTCGGAACGATCGCCGTCGCGCCAGCGCCAGCGACTTCCAGGCAGCGATAACACGATCGCTGTGATATGCGGTACTATCCTCTGGATCGTGATCCATGGTGGGCTCGCGGCGATCCTGTTCGCGGCGACGCTGGCCACCTTCGACCGCTGCCTGGGACGGATCTCGGAAACCGCCGAACGGCCCATGCCCAGACCCAGGAAGAAGCCGATCGCCCGAGCTCGACATCCTTTATTTTGATGATTGACCATACGCCTCCTCGGGCGGTTGCGCCGGCACCTTCAGCTCGGCGCGGAGGCGGTCGAGCTCTCGCTTCAATTCGGCCACGACCGTTGTATAGGCCGGATCGCCGTACACGCTGCGCAGCTCGCGCGGGTCCTTTTCCAGGTCGAATAGCTCCCACTCGTCCAGGTCGGGCCCGTCGAAGTGGACGAGCTTGTAACGGTTGGTCACGACCCCATAATGGGGACGGACGTGGTGCGGCTCGGGGATACTCGAAATACTGGTAATAGAAGCTCGACCGCCATTCCCGACGGCGTCTGGCCTTTCAAGAGCGGGATGAGGCTTTTTCCTTGCATGTCGGCGGGGATCGGCAAGCCGGCCGCCTCGAGGAATGTCTCGGCGAAATCGATGTTCGAGACGAGGTTCGTGTTCACGCTCCCGGCCGGAGTCACTCCTGGCCAGCGAACCAAGAGCGGCGCCCGCAGCGATTCCTCGAAGATCCACCGCTTGTCGAACCAGCCGTGTTCACCGAGGTAGAAGCCCTGGTCGGCCGAGTAGACGACGATCGTGTCGCCGGCCAGCCCTTCGTGGTCGAGGAACTCGAGCAACCGGCCGACGCTCTCATCCACGGCCTTGATGCAGCCCAGGTAGTCGTGCAGGTAGCGCTGATACTTCCAGCGGACGAGGTCCTTGCCCTCGAGATGGGCCGTGCGAAAGGCGGCGTTGCGCGGCTCATAGTAGGCGTCCCAGGCCCGGCGATCCTCGGCCGACAGGCCGGTGGGAGGCTTCAGCTTGAGGTCGATCTCGGTCATGGTCTTGGCGATCGTCATGTCCTGATCGTGCTCCGCCTTGCCGCGCCCGGAGTAATCGTCGAAGAGAGTCGGCGGCTCGGGATACCGGCGGTCGTGGTCGTGGCCCAGGTGGCGGATCGCCGGCAGCCACTCGCGGTGCGGCGCCTTGTGCTGGCACATCAGCACAAACGGCCTCGATTTATCGCGGTTCCGCAGCCATTCGAGGCGAAAGCTCGGTGATGATGTCGGTGGTGTAACCCTGGTGCTTCACCGGCTCGCCGTTCTTGATCATGGGCGGGTTGTAGTAGACCCCTTGGCCCGGCAAGATGTGCCAAAGGTCGAAGCCGGTCGGGTCGGTGACGAGGTGCCACTTGCCGATCAAGGCCGTCTGATAACCGACGGCGTGGAGCAATTTGGGAAACGTCGTCTGGGCACCGTTGAAGCGGCTGTTGGTGTTATTGTAAAAGCCGTTGGCGTGAGAATATTTCCCGGTCAGAACCGAAGCGCGGCTGGGACCGCAGATCGAGTTCGGCACGACGCAACGGTCAAACCGCATCCCCTCCCTGGCCAGGCGATCGATGTGGGGCGTCTCGATCAGCCGGCGCGGGTCGTTGTAGGCGCTGATGGCCTGATAGGCGTGGTCGTCGCTGAAGATGAAGACGATGTTCGGCGGTTTTCCACTCCGGGCCGGCGGAGACGCCTCCGCGAACGAAGACGTTATTAGCCACGGATGAACACAGATAAACACGGATAAAGAGAAGAACGAAGACCTGAAAACTCTCTCTGCAATCGAATCAGTTGGACTCACTGAGAAATTTCCTCTCTTATCAGTGTTCACTCTGTGATTCATACCGTGCTTATCTCTCTACTTCTCCATGATCCCGGCCAGGTCGAGGAGGAAGGCGTAGATGAAGGCGGTTTGCTCGTAGCGTCTGTAGCGGCCCGAGACTCCGCCGTGGCTTCCTTCTTTGTACGTGCGCAGGAGCAGGCGATGAGGATCGGTCTTGGTCGCGCGGAGCTTGGCGACCCATTTGGCGGGCTCCCAGTATTGCACCTGGGAATCCTGGAGCGAGGTTGTCACCAGGATGTTGGGATAGTGTCTTCGCCTCGACATTGTCGTAGGGAGAATAGGAGAGCATGTAGTCGAAATAGGTGCGATCGCCGGGATTGCCCCACTCGTCGTACTCGGAGGTCGTCAGGGGGATCGTCGGGTCGAGCATGGTGGTGACGACGTCGACGAACGGCACCTGGGCGATGATCCCCTTGAACAGGTCGGGCCGGATGTTGATGACGGCCCCCATCAGCAGGCCGCCCGCGCTGCCCCCTTGGGCGAAGAGGCGGTCCGGCCTGGTGTATTTTTCCCGGATCAGGTGCTCGGCGCAGGCGATGAAGTCGGTGAAGGTATTCTTCTTCTTGAGGAGCTTGCCGCTCTCGTACCATTCGCGGCCGAGCTCCTGGCCGCCCCGGATGTGGGCGATCGCGTAGGCGAACCCGCGGTCGAGTAGGCTGAGCCGTTCCGACTGGAACGACGCGTCCATGCTCAGCCCGTAGGAGCCGTATCCGTAGAGGAGCAAGGGACGGCTGCCATCCTTTGCGAATCCCTTGCGATAGACGATCGAGATCGGGACCTTGACGCCGTCGCTGGCGGTTGCGTGCAGCCGCTCGGTGACGTAATTCGCCGGGTCAAATCCGCCGAGGACCTCCTCGCGCTTGACCAGGGTCTTCGACTTCGTGCGCATGTCGTAGTCGTAGGAGGACTGAGGGAGTCGTCAACGAGGTGTAAACGAAGCGGAGCTTGTCCGAGTCCAGTTCGTGGTTGGGGCCGATGTCGGGCCAGGTAAGCCGGCTCGCCGAAATCGACCTGGTGCTCTGCCCGCGCCCGACCAGGGACGGATGTGTAGCCGGATCAGGCCGTCCCGGCGCTCCTCGACCACGAGGAAGTCGCGGAACAGCTCAAACCGCTCCAGGAAGACGTCGGCTCGGTGGGGGACGACCTCCTCCCAGTGGTCCAGGCCCGGTGATTGAATCGGGGCGCGCACCAGCTTGAAATTCTTGGCGTCGCGGTTGGTCCGGATGTAGAAATGGCCGTCGAGGTGATCGGCCGAGTACTCCAGGCGAGGGCGGCGCGGCTGGATGACCTGGAATTCGCCGTCGGGCTTGTCGGCGTCGAGGAACCGGTATTCGGTGCTGAGCGTCTGCCGGCTGCCGATCAACAAGTAACGGTCCGACTTGGTCCGGGAGATCCGACATGAGAACGTCTCGTCGGCTTCCTCGTAGACGAGCCGGTCGTCGGCTCGTTGGGGAGCCGAGGCGATGGCGGTAGACCCGATAGTCGCGGAGGGTGTTGGGGTCTTGCTTGGTGTAGAAGAGGGTCTGGCTGTCATTGGCCCAGGCCAGGTTGCCCGTGACGTCGGCGATGGTGTCGTCGAGCAGTTTGCCGGTGGATGAGGTCCTTGACCCGGATCGTGTAGAAGCGCCGGCCGCCGGTATCGACTCCGTACGCGATCAGGCGATTGTTCGGGCTGACCTGCGATGCGCCGAGGGAGAAATATCCGTGCCCTTGGGCCAGCACGTTCTCGTCGAGCAGGATTTCCTCGGCGGACTCGAGCGATCCTTTCTTGCGGACCAAGGTCGGGTACTGCTTCCCTGTTTCAAACCGGGTGTAGTAATAATAGCCGTTGTCGAAGACGGGCGCCGTGGTATCGGCCTGCTTGATCCGGCCGACGATCTGGTCGTAGAGGGACTTTTGAAACGCCTTGGTGTGAGCCATCATGGCATCGGTGTACGCGTTCTCGGCGTCGAGATAGGCGATGACCTTGGGGTCAGTTCGCTCCTTGAGCCAGTAGTAGTTGTCGACGCGAGTCTGTCCGAACTTCTCCAGTCGTTTGGGGATCGGCGTGGCCTTTGGCGGTTCCGGTTTTGTGGGCTCGTGACATTCGCCGGTCCCGCCGGCCGACAGGCTGATTCCGAAGACGAGCACGCCACACGATTTTCCAGCGATTCATCCGAGATCTCCCCGCGTTCGTCAATCGAGGGACCGTCCGCCACGGAAGCGGACCTGGGCCATCCATTTAAAAAACGTTACCGCGGATTGGATCGCGTTCCCAGCCCCTACCCGAGAAGACTCTCAATACAACAATGTCTCGCGATTCCGCTGACGGGTTTCGGCAAAGCCTCGACGAGTGCGCCTTCCGCTCGGCCTGATTTCGCCGATCGCGAGACATGCCGGGAAAAAATAAAAATTTATGGAAAAATCTTGTAAGGTTCTCGAACCGTGCCAGTATCCTGGGTGAATCACCTATCAACGCGACGCCACGCCACGACGAGCTGGCGCCGCCATCCGGGGAACCCCATCATGAATGCATGTCCCAACGACGGCGTCTTGTTGCAATTCCTCGACGGGGAGCTCAATGCCGAGGACGACGCCCGGGTCCTGGCGCACGTTGAGGACTGCGTCGGCTGTCAAGAACACCTCGAGCGGCTGACGGCAGGCCGCCCCGCAGCTGGAGAAGGACCGCCGATCGAGACGGTGCAGACCGACCCCGACTCGACGGTCGATCTGCCACCCACCGAGATCGTCGAGAGCGATGTCGGGCGACCCGGTGACCGGGGGCGATCTCCGACAGCCCGAACGAGCTGGCACATGGGAGAAGAGTTCGGGCGCCACTGAGGTCGCCGGTCCGGGTTCGACCGCGGACTTCAGCCTCTCTCCGGTGGCGAGTCAAGCGGTGAGCACGCAGGACCTCATGACGCCGAAGCGTCCGAAGCGGTCGACCCCGACCGGACGGCCACGCCTTCCGGAGGCGATCCGGAGCACATCGAAGGTCAGACGGAAGCCGGCTCCCCTGGACTGGCCAACCATCCCCGGCTACGACATCCTCCAGCGGCTGGGCGAAGGGGGCATGGGGGTCGTTTACAAGGCGCGGCACCGCGGGCTGAAGCGCCTGGTCGCCTTGAAGATGATCCGCGGCGGCAGCCAGGCGCGGGCCGACCACCTGTCCCGCTTCCGCGTGGAGGCCGAGGCGGTCGCGCGGCTGCGACATCCCAACATCATCCAGATCTACGACATCGGCGAAGCGGCCGGCCTGCCGTTCGTCGCGCTCGAGCTGCTCGATGGCGGCGGCCTCGACGACCGCCTGGCGCGGCACGCCCCAGCCCGGCAAGCAGGCAGCCGAATTGATGGTGACTCTGGCCCGGGCCGTCCATGTCGCGCACCAGGCCGGGATCGTCCACCGCGATCTCAAGCCGACCAACGTCCTGTACACCTCCGACGGCGTGCCCAAGATCACCGACTTCGGCCTGGCCAAGCGGATCGACTCGGACGATGGGCACACCGAGAGCGGTCAGATCATGGGCTCGCCCAGCTACATGGCCCCCGAGCAGGCGCGCGGAGATTCGCGGAAAGTCGGGCCGCCGGCCGACGTCTACGCGCTGGGGGCGATCCTTTACGAGATGCTCACGGGGCGTCCGCCCTTCAAGGGGGAAACCCCGATGGAGACGGTCCGCCAGGTCCTCGACGATGACCCGGTGACGCCGTCGCGGCTGGTCCCCCGGGTGCCGCGCGACCTGGAGACGATCTGCCTGAAGTGCCTGCACAAGGACCCGGCCAAACGATACGAATCGGCCCAGGCCCTGGCCGACGACCTGGAACGGTACCTTCGCGGCGAGCCGATCCTGGCGCGGCGGATCGCGTTCTGGGAGCGCGGCGCCAAGTGGGCGCGGCGCCGGCCCGTCGCCGCGACGCTCCTGGCCATCGCCGCCCTGGCGATCCTCGGCTCGTTCCTGGGCAGCCTTGCAAGTCCAGCGGTAGCGGAATGAGGCCGAGCAGAACGAGAACGACCGGATCATGGCGATCCAGACCGAGGGCACGGAAACGATCCTCAGTGCCAAGGACGCGACTGGCCAAGAACAACCTGACCGACGCCGAAGTGACCACTCACGACTTTGCAAAGAGAAGATCAAGGCGGAGCGATCCAAGCTGCGCGGACCTGAAGGTCGCCGTCCAGGTACTCTGCTCGACGAGATCAAGCAGCGCGAGGCCGAGCAACTCTCACGGGAATCGGACCGAGCGCGTTACGCTCGAGTTCCTCGGGCTGCGGAACGAGGCCCTGTTTCACGATACGCAGTTCACCGGTCTGGACCTGCCCAGCAACCAGGAGGCGACTCGCCGCGCGGCGCGGGCCGCGCTCGAGCTGTACGCAGTCTCGGGCTCGGGCGATTCCTGGGCGCTGGGCCGCTGCCGTCGAGCTTGTCCGCTCCAGAGCGGGCCGAGATCGCCGAGGCTGCTACGACGCTCCTCCTGATGCTGGCCGAGGCCGAGCCCACGCCCGAAGCGGGCCTGCGCCGGCTGGACCAGGCGGCTCGCTCGCGGCCACCCACGCGGGCCTACCACCTGCGGCGGGCGGCCTGCCTGGCCAGGGCGGGCGAACGTGGCGGCAGCCGACGCAGGAACGCCGTCTCGCGGATCAGCTTCAACCGACGACGGCGTTCGACCATTTCCTGGTCGGGCAAGAGCGCTTACAAGCGGGAGGACTCGATCGCGGCGCTTCGGCATTTCGACCAGGCCATTCAACTTCGAACGCGACCAGTTCTGGGCCCAGCGCCTTGTCGGCCCTGTGCTGGTTGCAGCTCAAGCGGCCCGTGCAGGCCAAGGCCAGCCTGACCGCCTGCCTGCGAGCGCGAGCCCGAATTCGCCTGGCTCTACATTCTGCGCGGCTTCGCTTCTGAGCTCGCATCCGCCGCACGCAGCTCCCGTCGAGGCGGCTCGACGCTCGGAGTTCCGAGAGACGCCGAAGCCGACTACGGCCGGGCCAGGGAGCTCCTGGATCGAGAAGCCGAACGACGAGCTGCGTTACACCCTGCTCGTCAACCGCGGGTGTGCTCCGGTTCCAGCACGGCAAGCTCGACGAGGCGGCCACGGACCTGCAGGCGGCGATCCGGCTCAACGACCGTTCATCTCAGGCGTATGCCGCGCTGGCGGAGGTCTACCGGAAGCAGGGCAAGCCGGACGAGGCCGTCGAACAGTTCAGCCGGGCCATCGACGCAGACCGGACTCGGCGCGCCTCTGTACCGCGGTCGAGCCGACGTGCATTCTCGCGCGCAAGGACCCGACTCCGGCCCAGCGGGTGCAGGCCCTGGGCGATCTGGACCAGGCGATCCGACTCGAGAAACCGGACAACCCGGTGCTGGCGCAGGACCACACCAATCGGGGCCGGCTGCTGGCCCTCGATCATCGCGACGCCGACGCCCTGGCGGCCTGGGATGCCGCGCTCAAGGTCGTCCGCGACTACGACGATGCCCACCGCCTGCGGATCGACCTGCTGCTCAAGCTGAAACGTTACGACGACGTCATCCGATCGTGCGACGCGCTCATCGCCCGGGGCAAGGCGACGCCCGCGATTTACGAGCTGCGCGGCCTGGCCCGGTCCGAGCGGAAAGACTTCCCGGGCGCCATCGAGGACGTGACCAATGCGATGGCCCTGCGACCGGACCGAGCGGCGCTCTTGAGCCGGCGGGGCTGGCTGTACATCGTCTCGGACGCGCCCCGGCTGGCGCTGCACGACTTCGAGGCGGCGATCCGGCTCGATCCCTCGATCGGCGACGCCTACAACGGCCGTGGTTTCGCACGTCTGCGCCTGGGCGAGCATCGCGACGCCGTGGCGGATGCCGAGCAAGGCACTCGGCATCGGCGAGCCGACCTCCCGATCTGTTCTACAACGCCGCCCGGGTCTACGCCCTCGCGGCCGTCGTCGCCGCGGCCGAGGTCCGCAAGAAGGGCCAGGAGACCGTGACCCTGGTCACCCGGTACCAGGACCGCGCCACCGGGTTGCTCCGCGAGGCGCTGAAGCGGATGCCGGACGATCAGCGCGCGTCGTTCTGGCGCGACGTCGTTCCAGCCGACCCGGCGCTCGAGGACGCTCCGTCGCCGCGTGTCGGCCCTCGACGGCGTGCCGGGCAGAAGTCCGCTCGCCCCTGCGGGGAGAGGGTGGCCGAAGGCCGGGTGAGGATGGGATGCTGCACGTCGCCACGCAGCACTGCATCCGTAGCCACTCCACAACACCCGCCACAGCACCAGCCCAGCGGCAGCCCCCTCGGAAAGCCAGGACGATCCACGATGATCACTCCTCTCCGCCTCACGAACTACGCCGGCCCCGCGCCTCACCGGCTTCCTCGCCGTCGTCGACGAAGCACGCCTCCCACCGTGTTCAGCGGGACGATCTTCCGGCTCCGCCCCCGCCTGGAGGTGATGGAGGACCGGACGCTCCTGTCCACCTTCCTGGTGAGCAACACCGGCGACAGCGGCCCCGGCTCGCTCCGCCAGGCGATCCTCGATTCCAACAATGCCGTCGGAGCGACCAACACGATCGACTTCGATATCCCGGGCACCGGCGTGCAAACGATCGCTCCGCTCTCTTCCCTGCCCACGATCACCAACCCGGTGCTGATCGACGGCACTTCGCAACCGGGTTACGCCGGCACGCCGCTGATCGAGCTGAACGGCAGCCAGGCCGGCGGCGGCGACGGCCTGACGATCACCGGCGCGGGCGTGACCGTCCGCGGCCTGGACATCGACAGCTTCAGCCAGGGCGCGGGCATTCACCTCACCGGCACCGGCGCGACCGGCGATTGGATCTACGGCAACTTCCTGGGGACCGATCCGACCGGCACGAAGGCCGAGGCCAACGAATACGGCGTCGAAATCGACGCGGGCGCGACCAACAACCTGATCGGCACCAACGGCGACGGCGTGAACGACGTCGCCCAGCGGAACGTGATCAGCGGCAATGGCGACAGCGGCGTCTTGATCAGCGGCCAGGGCACCGATGGCAATGTCGTCGCGGGTAACTTCATCGGGACCGACCTGACGGGGACTCTCGCGTTGGGCAACGCCGGCTCTTAATTTCTAGCGAACGCCGGTGTTACCATCACGGCTGGCGCGTCAGGCAACTGGATCGGGGTCAACCCGAATGGCGGCGCGGCCGTGGACGACGAAGGAAACCTGATCTCGGGGAATGAGGGGTTCGGAATCCAAATCGTTGACACCTATGAGAATAACCAATACATCGGCTCGGACGACAATGTGATCGCCGGGGACAAGATCGGGACAGATGTCACCGGGGCGGTCGCGCTGGGCAACGCCGACTACGGCGTGTTGGTCCAGTTGAGCTCGGGCAACACGATCGGCGGCACGGGCGCCGGCGAGGCCGATATCATCTCGGCCAACGGCACTGCGGACAATGGCTCCGGTATCGAGCTCTCGAGCGCGTCCGATAACCTGGTCGAGGGAAACATCATCGGCACCGACGCGACCGGGACGAAGTCGCTGGGCAACGGGGGGGCGGGTGTGGAGATCGATGACTCATACATTTACGATGCCAACGACAACACGATCGGGGGCGCCACGGCGGTCGCGGGCAACCTGATCACTGACAACGGTGGACCGGGGGTTATTGTCGGCGAGGGCAATGACTCATTGGTTGGCAATCAAATCACCGCCAATCGAATCTTCGGCAACACGGGCCAGGCCATCGATCTCGACGATGATGGGGTCACCGAAAATAGCACGGCGCCGCGCCTGGGCGCCAACATGCTGCAAAACTTTCCTATCATCGTCACCACGGCCAGCGGTCAGCTCCAGGGCTGGCTCGGTGACAGCTTGCCCGATGCGTCCTACCGCATCGATCTCTTCGCCAGCGCGGACTACGGTCCCGGCGGTTCCGGCGAGGCGGAAGACTTTCTGGGCTCGCTCGAGGTGACCACCAACAGCCAGGGCAGATGCCGTCTTTGATGTCCCCTACGCCCCGCCGGCCGGCCTGCCCATCGTCACCGCCACGGCCACCGACCCCCAGGGCGATACCTCGGAAGTCTCGGCACTACGTCAGACGACCCTCCAGTCACCTTCCTCGTCGGTTCTCGCGGTCGCCAACCAGTCGAACGCGATAACGACCAATCCGGCGGACGCAATCGCGATCCTTGACCCCGATGCCGGTCCGCTCGACCCGGCCTGGAGCCTGACGCTCTCGGTCTCGAACGGATCGCTGAGCCTGCCAGCGATCGCCGGCCTGACCGGCTCGGGCGATGGCACGGCATCGCTGTCGTACTCCGGCGGGCTTTCGGCCGTGAACGAGGCGCTCGAGGGCCTGAGCTACACACCGCCCGCCGGTTCGCACGTTCTCGCGACCGTTTCCGTCGGCGCGGCATCCGTCGGCACGCCTTCACTCGCGGCGCAATTCGTCATCACGGATGGCATCCGGCTGGTCGACACGACCGCCGACAGCGGCCCCGGCTCGCTCCGCCAGGCGATCCTGGACGCCAACACCGTCACCGGCCAGACCGTGACGATCGATTTCGCCATCCCCGGCTCCGGCGTCCAAACGATCGAGCTCGCCAGTCCCCTGCCGGCGATCACGGCTTCCGTGTCGATTGACGGTTCCTCGCAGCCGGAATTCGCCGGCACGCCGCTCATCGCGCTTGGCGGCGAGTCGACCGACGTCACGATCGCCGATGGAAATCTCACCATTCGCGGACTATCGCTCAGCCAGGTCGCGATCGACGCGTCCACCAGCGAGCAGTTGCTCGCCACGGAGGACAACAATGGCCTCACGACCGGGCTAACCTTGCTGGACTCGCAAGGTAATGTGCTGGTTCGCGGTAACGCCCTCTCGACCGCGAATCGAGAGAGTGTCCTTGATGAATACCTCGACGCGGGAACTTACTCCGCGGTGAGTTCCGGCTTGGCCGGGGTGGGAAACGCCTCGCTGAGCCTATCGCTCACCCCCGCGTCCAGTCCAACACAGCCCATCCCGGTGACGGGCCTGGCAACCCTGGGCTTTATTGAATACCAGGTTGACCAACCGATACCAATGGTCACCGGCGACTTCACCGGCAACGGCATCCTCGATATCGCGACACCAACTGGCCTCTATCTGGGACTTGGAGACGGTGCCTTCCAGAGCCCGCCGATCAGCCTCGGGTTGCCGGACCTGGTAAGCAGCAGCTCTTATTTCAATAACTACACTGATATTATCGCCGATGACTTCACGGGCAATGGCAAGCTCGACCTGGCCTTGACGGATGAGGCGACGGATTCCGTCGTGATCCTTCTGGGCAACGGCGATGGCACGTTCCAACCTCCGATGTCGTTCGCGGCGGGCCTTGATCCGCAATCGCTGGTGGCGGGTGATTTCACGGGGAATGGCAAGCTCGACCTCGCCGTGGCCGACCTCGGAAACACGGACGTCGCCGGCGGGCGGATCCCGGCGGCGGCGTGAGCATCCTCCTGGGCAACGGCGACGGGACATTCCAACCTCCGACGTTGTACGCGGCGGGAAACTATCCGGTGTCTGTGATCGCTGGAGATTTCACCGGAGATGGCAAGCTCGACCTGGCCGTTGCCGACGACGGCGACCTTAATGGTGACGCGAACAGCGCCGGCGGTGTGAGCGTGCTCTTGGGCAACGGCAATGGCACGTTCCAACCCGCGGTGACTTACGGGGCGGGAGCGGGCCCGGCGTCTTTGGTGGCTGGCGACTTCACCGGCAACGGCAAGCTCGACCTGGCCGTCGCCGATCCCGGCGACGAGATTAATGGGTCTCAGTACGAAATTGATCCCGGCGGCGTGTACGTGCTCCTGGGTAACGGCGATGGGACATTCCAGACCGCCGCCGTGTACTTCACGAGCGGGGTGGGGATCGCGCCGGGGGCGATCGTGGCTGGCGACTTCACCGGTAACGGCAAGCTCGACCTGGCCGTCGCGTCTAACGGTTACAATGAGCTGCTCATTCTGCCGGGCAATGGGGACGGGACGTTTCATACGCCGATCGCGACCCCGCTGAATCTCCCCGACGCGGAGGGATTGATCAATCTTTCGATCGTGGCCGGCGATTTCAACGGAGACGGACGCCTCGACGTGGCCGTCGCCGGCGCCAGCGCCACCAATACCTACTTCGGCTACGGCGGGCCGGACACTGGCGACAGCGCGCCGAACAGTTTTGAGGTCCTGCTGGGTAACGGCGACGGCACATTCCAGCAGGCTGGAGGGACCGCGATCGGAGGGGGAGACGGCGGACGCGATTAGCGCGGATTTCAACGGCGACGGCGACCTCGACCTGGCAACCTATAACTACGTCACGGACGAGGTTTCCATCTTGCTGGGAAATGGCGGCGGCGGCTTCCAACTGGCATCCCAGTTCGTGTCAGGAGCCCCCATGGTCGCCGCTGATTTCAACGGCGACGGGCGCATCGATCTGGCCACCGCCGCTGCCGATGGCGTCTCTATCCTCCTGGGTAACGGCGACGGCACGTTCCAGGCCGCGAAGCCCTGTTCGCTGGGGTTTTCTCCCATTGCCATCGTGGCGGGCTATTTCTCGGACAATGGCATCCTCGATCTGGCTGCCATCGGAACCCCGGAGTCCGGCCAGGGCGGCGAACTGGCGATCCTGATGGGGAATGGCGACGGCACGTTTCAACCCGCGGTGATTTATCCGGTGGGAGATGATCCGGAAAGCATTTTGGCGGGCAATTTCGCCGGCAACGGCAAGCTCGACCTGGCGTTCACTTTCGATAGCGACCCCAGCACGGCGAGCTTCGGCGAGAACAATACCGTATCCGTCATGCTGGGCAACGGCGACGGAACCTTCCAGCCCCCGGTGAATTATGAGGTCGCGCCGGCCAGCGCAGCTATAGCGGCTATCTCGTCGCTCGTGGCGGAAGACTTCACCGGGGACGGCAAACTCGATCTCCTGGCGTCTACTCTGGTTGAGACTAATGGGCCTATTTCGACGTCATTCTTCGGGAATACGGTTTCCATCCTCATGGGAAATGGCGACGGCACGTTCCAATCGCCGCGCACGCTCTTGAAATTCCCGGAGCCTCCTTTGATCGGAGCGTTAGACTCCCTTTCGCTCGTCGCTGGCGATTTCAACGGCGACGGCATCGGCGATCTGGCGATCGATAACCCCAACACCAACCAGTTTTCCGTGGTGCTCGGCAATAGTGCAGGGACCGCTCAGGCGGTACTTAACTACCCGGCGAACGGCGCGTTCAGCCTTGTGGCCGGGGATTTCGCGGGAAACGGCAGGCTGGACCTCGCCGAGCTCACTGACAGCGGGATCACAACTCTGCTCAACAACGGCGACGGCACGTTCACAAGCGCCAGCCAGCTCGCGATCGCGCCCCAGGCCAATCCGCTGGTCGCCGATGTCAATGGCGACGGCACCGATGACGTCCTGGTCGTCAACGGGTCGGGCGAGATCCTCTATCGTCAAGGCGTCCCCGGCCAGCCCGGAACCTTCGAGCCACCGATCATCGTCAACCCGCCGCTGCCAGACGGCACGAATCCTTATGCTTCGCGCGACATCGCCTGGCTGCCGAGCACCGATGAAGGTCCCGTACTCGCCAGCATCGATACGCAAAAGAACGCAATTATCTTATACGCCTACCGCGACGGCGGTTTCGTCCGCCTGAGCGGATCGCTCGACGACCGGTCAGTTCCCGGCGCAGATTGTCGCGGCCGACCTGAACGGCGACGGCTTGACCGACCTGGTCGTCCGCAATGCCGTCGACGGCACCCTGTCGGTCTACTTCGGCAGCCAGCGCATCAACAGCAAAATCATCGGTCCCCTGGGCTCGTTCGATCCCCCGACGTTCCTGCCCGCGGTGACCCTGACGGTCGGTCCGGGTGTCTCCGACGTCCAGGCGGTCGATACCGCGGGGAGCGGCTTGCTCGACCTGGTCGTCACCAACGAGCTGACCGGCCAGGTCAGCGTCCTGCGCAATCTGGGCAATGGGACGTTCGCCGCCCCCGTCCCGTATCGCGCCGGGACCGGGTTGTCCGAGATCGAGCCCGGCACCACGCCCGAGGTGACCAGCCTGGAGGCGACCGCGGGCGTGGCCGCCGGGCCGCTCACGCCGGGCGGCCTGACCGACCTGGTGACAATCAACCCGGGGTCGAACACGATGGACGTCCTGGACGGCCTGGGCGGCGGCCTTTTCGCCAATCCGGCCGTGATCGAAACCCAGTCCCCGGCCGGAAATCGTCCGCATGGGTGACTTCACCGGCAACGGCCTCGACGACCTGGCCGTCCTCACCGCCCAGGGTGTGAGCATCTTCCTGGCCAATGGCAAGGGGGGCTTTCTGGCCCCGACGACTTACGCCGTTCCCGCCGATGCCAACGGGCTGACCGTCGCCGATGTCCTTGGCAACGGCAAGCTCGACCTGCTCGTCGGTGATGCCTACGGCGATGTCCTCGTGCTGCTCGGCCAGGGTGATGGAACCTTCGAGCCCTACCACGACGCCAACCAATCCATTGAGCTGGCCGTCGCCGACCTCACCGGCAACGGCTCGAAGGATATCATCTACGCCGACCAGGGGCTCGATCGCGTGGTCGTCGATTACGGCGAAGGCGATTCGAGCGTGCTGGCCAATCAATCCACCGGCCTGCTCAACCCCGGCGCCGTGGCACTGGCCGAACTTGAACGGCGACGGCATCCCCGACCTGATCATCGCCAACAGCGGCAGTAACAACGTGCTTGATCTATCCCGGTCTGGGCAACGGCCAGTTTGGACCGGCGATCAACGACGGCAACGGCTACTTCGTGGGCACTAACCCGGTCGGGATCACGGTGCACGACCTGACTGGCAATGGCAAGCTCGACCTGGTGGTGGCCGACAAGGGCTCGAACCAGGTGTCGATCCTGCTCAACCAATCGACGAAGGGGGGCGCAATCTCGTTCACGGCGGGCCCGCGGCTGAATTCCGGGGGCGTTGGGCCGGTGTCCACGGTGGTGGGGAACTTCGGCGGAGCCTTCCCCGACATCCTGGTCACCAACAGCCAATCCAACGACGTCATGCTGCTGCCGGGTGTGGGACAGGGTTTCTTCAACGACACGAACCCCACGCGCTTCGCCGTGGGCACCGATCCCGGCCCGACCTTCGTCGGCCCCTTCAACGGCCAGACCGACCTGGTCACCGTCAACGCGGGATCGAACGACGTGACGGTGATTGCCAATTTCGATGGCTCGAATTCGACGACCAGTACGATCGCTTCCGGCGGCGTGGATCCGGATGCAGCATTCGCCTTCGACGCCGGCAGCGGCTTCGAGGACCTGGTGGTCGGCAACGCCGGCGATGGAGTGCTGTCGCTGTTCGAAGGTGGGCTGGACGGTCTGGGTTTGACGTCCACGGCGAGTGAGCCGAACCTTCCCGACCCGACGGCTCTCGCCTTTTCGGCGTTGACCGGCGGCCAGGTGCAGTTCTACGCGGCGACGGCGGGCCGAGAGTCGGCCGAGCTGGTGGCGCTGAGTTTGGGCATCGAGACCGCAGCGATCTCCTCGTCCGATGCGACATCGTCCGCAAATGCAGTAGCTCAGCTCGTGTCGCTGCACGAGACGTCGCTGCCGCTGGTGGCGACGTTGCTGACGCTCACGATCTCGGTGTCAAGCGAGGAGCTCAACCTCGTCGCGGTGGAGGCGGAGACAACGGCGGTGGCCGCGTTTTTGCCGGGTTCGGGCATCTCGGTGGGCCAAGGTCTGTCGTTTCAGCGAAGCGGAGGCCCGGGGGGAGACGACGCTGCGGAATTGGACGGGTCGAAGACGGATGTTGCCGGTGCGGTCCCAGCGGCCATCGCGCCGTGGGAGCGGTATGTGCTCGGTCTGGACGAAGCCCTGGAGAAGTTCCAGCGCGAGAATCCCAATGGGGTTTCGGGTGCGCCGGCTCGGGATTCGTCGAGCGATCGTCCCGACTCGCCACCGGCGGCCGGCCTGCCCACCCAGGGCGGTCCGACGAGCTGGAAATCGGGTGGCGAGTGGCGAGTTGTGGGTGATGGGATCGACGCAATCATCGAGTCCGTTTGGGGCCCGTCGCCCGACACCCGACACCCGATATCCGATTGTGGTGGAATCGACGCAATCATCGAGTCGGTTTGGGGTGAGGACAGGGCCGGTGACAGCCGAGGGCGGCTGTCCGAAATGGGCTGGCCGCCAGGTCGTTGGCACGATGTGCCGCCCATCATCCGGGTGGTTGACGCGCCTTCTCATCGCTCCGGCGCTCCCCTTTGCCGGCTCCGATCGCTGGACCGGCGAGGCCCTTCCGCTTGGCCCCGATATCGGCAAAGACCAGCCGGACCTGGCCTTGATGTCTCTGGTCGTTGCCACGATGGCGACGCGAAACTTCCCCCCCTTGTGGAGGGGGCGGGTACCCGCCGAAGGGCAGGGTGCGGGGCGGTCGGGTGATTGGCGGAATTCGCCCGTTGGCTCGTCGGGGAACGGGCCGCCGAAGGCCGGGTGAGAGACATTCGGCTGTTGAAGTCGCGCTTCTTGGAATTCGCCCCGAGGGGGCAGTCACATACTAGCCCAGGGCAACGCCCTGGGGGTCCGGAAAACAGGGAAAAACCATGCCCTGAAGGGGCCGCACATAGTGTTCAATCTCTTGAGATCGATGACGTCCTTGGAGAGAGCCTGCCATTGTCACGCCCCTTCAGGGCTGGGCGGGTTGATGTCGCCTCGATTCCCCCGGGGGCGTTGCCCCGGGCTTTTATGTCGCTGCCCCTTCGGGGCGAAGAGATAGCTCAGTGTGTCACTCGCTTGGACCACAGGGCCTGAATGAATCCAGTGCAGGACGATCCACGATGATCACTCATCTCCGCCTCACGAACTACACCGTTCCCACGCCTCACCGGCTTCCTCGTCGTCGACGAAGTACGCCTTCCACTGTGTTCAGCGGGACGATCTTTCGGCTCCGCCCCCGCCTGGAAGTAATGGAGGACCGGACGCTCCTCTCCACCTTCCTGGTGAGCAACACCGGCGACAGCGGCCCCGGCTCGCTCCGGCAGGCGATTCTCGATTCCAATTCCATCAATGCCATCGGAGCGACGAACACGATCGACTTCGACATCTCGGGGACCGGCGTGCAAACGATCATTCCGCTCTCTTCTCTGCCCGCGATCACCAACGCGGTGCTGATCGACGGCACATCGCAACCAGGTTACAGTAGTACGCCGCTCATCGAGATTAATGGCCGCCAGGCCGGCAGCGGCGACGGCCTGACGATCACCGGCGCGGGCGTGACAGTCCGCGGCCTGGACATCGACAGCTTCAGCCAGGGCGCCGGCATCCACCTCACGGGCACCGGCGCCACGGGCGATTGGATCTACGGCAACTTCCTGGGGACCGATCCGACCGGCACGCAGGCCGAGCCCAACTATGCGGGGGTCGAGATCGACGCGGGCGCCGCTAGCAACCTGATCGGAACCAATGGCGACGGCATTAACGATGCGGCCGAGCAGAACCTGATCAGCGGCAACCTGTTAGCGGGCGTCTGGATCAACGGTCAAGGGACGGATGTCAATGCCGTCGCGGGCAACTTCATCGGCACGAGTGTCACCGGAGATGTCGTCCTGGACAATGGCACCGTATCATTTAGCTACGACAATTACTCCGCCTTTATCGGAGGCGGCGTGGTGATCGAAGGAGGCGCCTACGCAAACCGGATCGGGACCGACGGTAGTGGCGTCGATGACGCCGGTCAACGCAACGTCATCTCCGGTAGCGGCAGCTATGGTGTCGACATCGTCGGCGCCGGCACCGACGACAACATCGTCGCGGGAAACTTCATCGGGACCGACCTGACCGGGACGATTCCCCTGGGCATCGCCAGCGCCGGTGTCAACATCGCAGACGGCGCGTCAGCCAACCGGGTCGGGGTCAACCCGCAAGGCGGCGCGGCGGTGGGCGACGAGGGAAACGTAATCTCGGGCAGCGTTTACGACGGAGGAGTCCGGATCTACGAGTCGGACAACAATGTTGTCGCCGGGGACAAGATCGGGACGGATGCCACGGGAGAGATTGTCTTACGCAACTCCGGGGCTGGGGTGGAGATCGATTCGAGCTCGAGCAATACGATCGGTGGGACGGTGCCGGCGCGGCTGACGTCATCTCGGGCAATGTTGAGGGAGTCGAGATCTACGAGGGAGACGACAATGTTGTCGCCGGGGACAAGATCGGGACAGATGCCACGGGAACAGTCGCACTGGGCAACGCGGGATGGAGTGGAGATCGATTCGAGCTCGGGCAACACGATCGGCGGGACGAGTACCGGCGCGGCCGACGTCATCTCGGGCAATGGGAGTTCGGGCGTCGAACTTGACGGCTCGTCCGATAACCTGGTGGAAGGAGATTTCATCGGTACCGATGCGTCTGGCACCCAGGCCCTGGGCAACGGCTACTCGGGGGTGATCATCCAGAACAGCGCCACGGACAACACGATCGGCGGCACGTCGGCGATCGCGGGCAACCTGATCAGCAAGAACGATGGGCCGGGCGTTGTGGTGGTGCCAATCTGTACGACAAATCCGCCGGCAATCAAATCACCGCCAACCGGATCTTCGGCAACACGGGACAGGCCATCGACCTCGGCGATGACGGGGTGACTGACAATGGCACCGCGCCGCGACGGCCCCAACGACCTGCCGAACTTCCCGATCATCTTCACCACCGCCGATGGCCAGACCGAGGGTTGGCTCGGGGGCAGCGAGCTCGGATGCGACCTACCGCATCGATGTCTTCGCCAGCGCCGGCTCCGGACCAGGCGGCGCGGGGGAGGCACAGGATTTCCTCGGGTCGCTGGAGGTGACAACGGACGCGACCGGACAGGCGACCTTCGCAGTACCCTTCGCCACGCCCGCCGACTTGCCGATCGTCACGACCACGGCGACCGACTCGAATGGCAACACCTCCGAAGTGACGGCCCTGCGCCAGGGCGTCCTGGAAGTTCCCGAGAAGTCGATCCGCCTGGCCCCCGGACAGCCGGCGATCTTCTCGGCTGCCTCGGGCGATGGGATCGCCCTGCAAGACCCGGATGCCGGACCGTTCAATCGTGACATGGGACCTGACGCTTTCGGTCCCGGCCGGGACGCTGACTCTCTCGACGACCGCCGGCCTGGCCGGATCCGGCGATGGGACGGGATCGTTGTCCTACAGCGGCCCGCCCTCCGCGCTGAACGCGGCGCTAGAAGGGATGAGGTACACCCCGTCGGCGGGATACCTCGGCAATCTCACGATAAGCCTGGACGCACAGTCGGATGGTGCCGCGCCGGTCCAGGCCCAGGTTCCGATCATCGTCATGAGCGGTCGATTCGAGGTCACGACTACCGCCGACAGCGGCCCCGGATCGCTCCGCCAGGCCATCCTGGATTCCAACAACGCCACGGGCGGAACGAATACGATCGACTTCGCCATTCCGGGTACTGGAGTTCGGACGATCGCGCCGGCCTCGCCCCTGCCGGCGATCACCAACCCGGTGGTCATCGACGGCACGACGCAGCCGGGCTACGCCGGCGCACCGTTGATCGCGATCATCAGCCAGGGAACCGGGGACGCCGACCCGTTGACCGTGGGCTCGGATGTGACAGTCAAGGGCCTGGCGATCGGCGGCGCCAGTTTCTCGAGCGTCAACTCCTCGTCCATGCTCACAGTCGAATCGGTCCCGCTCTCCCAGACCCAGGGGGGCATCGTCACGTATCAAATCGTTGTGACCGCGGGCGAGGACTTGGTGGCCACGGCCCAGGCTGTGGGCACCACCACGTCGCTGTCACTGCTCGACGCCCAGGGTCACATCGTCGTGCAGAGCGACGGCCTGTCGGCGGCGGAACCCATCGACGCGATCGATACCTATATCGAGCCGGGTACGTACTCGCTCCAGGTCCATGGCATCAACGGCAACGGGTCGTTCACGCTGACGGCCGAGATGATGCCATCCTCAGCACCCTTTCAGCCCATACCTGTTGGGAGCACGCCCGTGGCGATCGTGGCGGGCGACTTCAACGGCGACGGCAAGCTCGACCTGGCCGTCGCAACGCTTACCGACGGTACGTCTCCATCCTGCTGGGCAACGGTGACGGGACGTTCCAGCCCGCCACGCGATTATGCGGTCGGCGCCGATCCCGTGGCGATCGTGGCGGGCGACTTCAACGGCGACGGCGAGCTCGACCTGGCCGTCGCCGACGACTCCGATGGCAGTGTCTTGGTGTTGCTCAACAACGGTGACGGGACGTTCCAGCTCGCCGGCAATTACGCGGTCGGATCCTCGATGGAGCATCCTGGAACCTGATGCGATCGTGGCGGGCGACTTCAGCGGGGACGGCCGGACCGACCTGGCCGTAGCCGATTCCGGCAGCTTCCCCGACGGCAGAGTGAGCGTGCTGCTGGGCAACGGCGACGGCACCTTCCAATCCGCGGTCCAGTACGCGGTCGGTTCGGCCCTGATGCGATCGTGGCGGGCGACTTCAGTGGCAACGGCCGAACTGACCTGGCCGTCGCCGACGTAGTCTCCGACGAGATCTCGGTACTGCTGGGTAACGGCGACGGGACATTCCAGCCCGCGGTACAGTACGCGGCGGGGACGGCTCCGGGGAGCATTGTGGCGGGCGACTTCAATGGCGACGGCCGCACCGACCTGGTCGTGGTGGATCAGGGCAATGAGCAAACCTTCCCGGCGGGGAATGACCCCGGCGGTGTGAGCGTGCTGCTGGGCAACGGCGACGGCACCTTCCAATCCGCAAAGACTATTGCGGCGGGAATCCACGGTCCGGTGGTGGCCGGGGATTTCAACGGCGACGGCAAGCTCGACCTGGCCGTCGCGAATTCCGTCGGCAACGTCTCGATCCTGCTGGGTCATGGCGACGGGACGTTTCAGCCCGCCGTCGAATACTCCCTCCCCGGGAATGAACCGGATGCGATCGTGGCGGGCGGTTTCAGCGGAGACGGCCGGCTGGACCTGGCCGTCGCCAACTACACCGATGGCACAGTCTCGGTGTTGCTCGGCAACGGCGACGGTACCTTCCAGACCCAGGCGAAAGATGAGGTGGGGGCGGGACCAGACGCCATCGTGGCGGGCGACTTCAACGGCGACGGCCGGCTGGACCTGGCTATCGCCGATGTATTCTCCGACGAGATCTCGGTGCTGTTGGGCAACGGCGACGGGACATTCCAGCCCGCGGTACAGTACGCGGCGGGGACGGCTCCGGGGAGCATCGTGGCGGGCGACTTCAACGGCGACGGCCGCACCGACCTGGCCGTGGTGGATCAGGGCAATGAGCAAACCTTCCCGGCGGGGAACGACCCCGGCGGCGTGAGCGTGCTGCTGGGCAACGGCGACGGGACATTCCAGCCCGCAGTGCAGTACGCGGCGGGGACGAGTCCGGTGAGCGTCGTGGCCGGTGATTTCAACGGCGACGGCCGCCTCGACCTGGCCGTCGCATATCAGGGTAATGAGCAATCCTTCCCCTCGCAGAGCTACTTTGGCGGTGTGAGCGTGCTGTTGGGCAACGGCGACGGCACCTTCCAATCCGCAAAGACTGTTGCGGCGGGAATCTACGGTCCGCTGGTGGCGGGGGATTTCAACGGCGACCGCAAGCTCGACCTGGCCGTCGCGAATTCCGTCGGCAACGTCTCGATCCTGCTGGGTCATGGCGACGGGACGTTTCAGCCCGCCGTCGAATACTCCCTCCCCGGGAATGAACCGGATGCGATCGTGGCGGGCGACTTCAACGGCGATGGCCGGCTGGACCTGGCCGTCGCCGGTGCCAACAACGACGTGGGCTCGGGCGTCGTCTCGGTTCTGCTGGGTAAGGGTGACGGGACGTTCCAACCCGCCGTCGATTACACGGTCGGAAACATACCGGATGCGATCGTGACGGGCGACTTCAACGGCGACGGCCGGCTGGACCTGGCCGTCGTCAACAATGAGATAGACAGCTCGAGCAGCGTCTCGGTCCTGCTGGGTATCGGCGATGGGACGTTCCAACCCGCCAGGTCTACAACAGTCGCCGAAGAACTCGCTAGCGTGCTCGTAGCCGGCGACTTTAACGGCGATGGGTATCTCGACGTCGCTGCCGCGACATATGTAACGCAAACCCTCAATTATGTAGCGGGCACCCTCTCGCTCCTGAGGATCCTGCTTGGCAACAGCGATGGCACGCTCTCGTCGGCGGGACAGCTCTCCACAAACCCGCAGTCCAACCCGCTGGTGGCCGACGTCAATGGCGACGGCACCGACGATGTCCTGGTCGTCGATGGGGCCGGAAATATCCTCTATCGCCAGGGCGTCCCCGGGCAGCCCGGCACCTTCGAGCCCCCCGTCACGGTCAACCCAACGCTGCCAGACGGCTCGAATCCCTATACCTCGCGCGACATCGCCTGGCTGCCGAACACCGATCAAGGACCCGTACTCGCCAGCGTCGACGCCAAGGACAATGCCATCTCGTTTTACGCTTACCGCGACGGCGGGTTCGTCCGGCTGATCGGATCGCTCACCACCGGCCAGTTCCCGGCGCAGATCATCGCGGCCGACCTCAACGGCGACGGCTTGACCGACCTGGTCGTCCGCAATGCCGGCGACGGAACGCTTTCGGTCTATTTCGGCGGCCAGCGCATCAACAGCAAGATCGTCGACCACATCAGCGCGCTCGATCCGCCGACTTTCCTGCCGCCGGTGATTCTGCCGGGCGGTCTGGGCGTCTCCGACGTCCAGGCCGTCGATACCACGGGAAGCGGCACGCTCGACCTGGTGGTCACCAACAAGCTGACCGGCCAGGTGAGCATCCTCCGCAACCTGGGCGATGGAGCGTTCGCGCCCCCCGTGCCCTATCGCGCCGGGACCGGGTTGTCCGAGATCGATCCCGGCAGCTCGCCCGAGGTCACCAGCCTGGA
Source organism: uncultured Planctomycetota bacterium (assembly GCA_963779785.1). GTDB lineage: Bacteria > Planctomycetota > Planctomycetia > Isosphaerales > Isosphaeraceae > CAVRFS01. The sequence continues at coordinate 48,616 of CAWAAW010000006.1, read as the reverse complement.
TGCGACGGCGGGCGTCGGCCGCCGGGTCGCTCACGCCGGGCGGCCCGACCGACCTGGTGACGATCAACCCGGGGTCGAACACGATGGACGTCCTGGATGGCTTGGGCGGTAGCCGGTTCGCCAATCCGGTCGCGATCGACACCCAATCCACCGCCGAGATCGTCCGCGATGAGCTGACTTCACCGGCAATGGCCTCGACGACCTGGCCGTGCTTACCGCCAGTGGGTTGAGCATCTATCTCGGCGACGGCCAGGGGGGCTTCTTGCCCCCGACCACCTACGCGGTGCCGTCGGAATCCGACGGGTTGACGGTCGCCGATCTCACCGGCAATGGCAAGCTCGACCTGCTCGTCGGCGACGCCTACGGCGACGTGTTGGTGCTGCTGGGCAATGGCGACGGCACCTTTCAGCCTTACCACGAGGCCAACCAGGCCATCGAGCTGGCCGTTGCCGACCTGACCGGCAATGGCTCCAAGGACATCATCTACGCCGACCAGGGACTCGACCGCGTGGTCGTCGACTATGGTGCCGGCAATTCGACCGTCCTGGCCAATCAATCCACCGGCCTGCTCGACCCCGGCGCCGTCGCGCTGGCGAAACTGAACGGCGCCGGCATCCCCGGATCTGATCGTCGCCAACAGCGGCAGCAACAACGTCCTGATCTACCCCGGGCTGGGCAACGGCCAGTTCGGGCCGGCGATCAATGACGGGAATGGCTACTTCGTGGGCACCAACCCGTGGGGATCACCGTGGCCAACGTCAGCCACGGCCAAGACGACCCGAGGCTCGACCTGGTGGTGGCCGACAAGGGCTCCAACCAGGTCTCGATCCTGCTCAACGATTCCCAGGGCAACGACATCTCCTTCGAGGCCGGCCCGCGGCTGAATTCCGGCGGCTCGGGGCCGGTGTCCACGGTGGTGGGGAACTTCACCGGCGGAGCCTTCCCCGACATCCTGGTCACCAACAGCCAATCCAACGACGTCATGCTGCTGCCGGGTGTGGGACAAGGGTTCTTCAACGACACGAACCCCACGCGCTTCGCCGTGGGCACCGATCCCGGCCCGACCTTCGTCGGCAACTTCAACGGCCAGACCGACCTGGTCACCGTCAACGCCGGGTCGAACGACCTGACGCTGATTGCCAATTTCGATGGCTCGAATCCGACGACCAGTACGATCGCTTCCGGCGGCGTGGATCCGGATGCAGCATTCGCCTTCGACGCCGGCAGCGGCTTCGAGGACCTGGTGGTCGGCAACGCCGGCGATGGAGTGCTGTCGCTGTTCGAAGGTGGGCCGGACGGTCTGGGTTTGACGTCCGCGGCGAGCGAGCCGAACCTGCCCGACCCGACGGCGCTGGCGTTTTCGGCGTTGACCGGCGGCCAGGTGCAGTTCTACGCGGCGACGGCGGGCCGCGAGTCGGCCGAGCTGGTGGCGCTGAGTTTGGGCATCGAGACCGGACAGATCTCCACGACCGTTGAGACATTCTCCCAAAATGAAGTGGCCCAGCTCGTGCCGCTGCACGAGTCGTCGCTGCCGCTGGTGGCGACGTTGCTGACGCTCACGATCTCGGTGTCGGGCGAGCGAGCTCAACCTCGTCGCGGTGGAGACGGAGGCAACGGCGGTGGCCGCGTTCTTGCCGGGGTCGGGCATCTCCGTGGGCCAAGGTCTGTCGTCTCAGCGGAGCGGCGGCCCGGGGGGAGACGACGCTGCGGAATCGGACGAGTCGGAAGCGGATGTTGCCGGTGCGGTCCCAGCGGCCATCGCGCCGTGGGAGCGGTATCGTGCTCGGTCTCGACGAGGCGCTGGAGAAGTTCCAGCGCGAGAACCCCAACGGAGTTTCGGGTGCGCCGGCTCGGGACTCGGCGAGCGATCGTCCCGATTCGCCACCGGCGGCCGGCGTGCCCGCCCAGGGCGGGCCGACGAGCTTGAAATCGAGCCCCGACCCGGTTCCGAGCGGCGGCGAGCCCGATCAGACGGAGAACGCAAGCCCCAGCCTCGGGGTCGAGGCCATCGACGCGATCATCGAGTCCGTTTGGGAGGAGGACAGGGCCGGTGACAGCCGAGAGCGACTGTCCGAACTGGGCCGACCGTCAGGTCCGTTCGCACGATGTGCCGCCCATCATCCGGGTGGTTGATCGCGCCTTTCCCACGCTCCGAGCTCCGCCTCGCCGGCTCCGATCGCCGGACCGGTGAGGTCCTTCCGCCCGGCCCCGAGACAGGCAAAGACCAGCCAGACCTGGCTTTGACGTCCCTGGTCGTCGCCACGATGGCGACGGAGTGGGTTCATGCTTGCCGATGGCATCGAACTGTCCGACCGGGTTGGCCAGGCAAGGTGGGGAATCCTGTTCGGCGTCGCCGCGCTGTGATAAAGTAATGGCGCGCGGCGAGACGCAGTCTCTTCAAGGTCCGGTCCGGTTGGTGCTCGCCATCGGAGCATCGCCGGAATTTTGTGGTCTGCGCGCCGCGCCTGACGCGAGGGTGCGCCGATGCCGACCGATCGCGATGCCGATACCTCACTGACCTTACTGGAGCGGCTGCAGAAGAACCCCGACGACCCGCAGGCATGGAACGCTGTTCATCGAGCGGTACCAGCCACGGATTCGCCGATGGTGCCTGACCTGGGGCCTGCAAGACTCCGACGCCGACGACGTGGCCCAGGACGTGTTGGTCAAGCTGTTCGCCGTGCTCCGCAAGTTCCAGTACGACCCGTCGCGCAGCTTCCGCGCCTGGCTCAAGACGGTGACCCAGCACGTCTGGATCGACTTCGTCGCGGCCCGGCGCAGGCATCCCGTTCAGACCTCCGAGCGGATCGACACCCTCGCCGACTCGGCCGAGGCCCAGTCCGACCTGGAGCGGCAGCTCGAGGACGCCTTTGAACACGAGCTCCTCGAGGTCGCGATGCGTCGCATCAAGGAACGGGCCAAGCCGACCAATTGGGAAGCCTTCCACCTGACCGCGATCGAGGGGCTCTCCGGCGCCGAAGCCGCTCGCAAGCTAGGGATCCCGGTGGGCCACGTCTTCGTGGCCAAGCACCGCGTCCAGAAGATGCTTCAGGACGAAGTGCGGATCTTGAAGAACGAGCCAGACTGACCGAACCAGTGCTGGCTCGAGTTACGGCCTCAACAAAGACGCCTTCACATATACCTGGGGGCATTCGGCTTTGGCGGCGCGACGATCGGGAATTGGCCAAATCGAGTGACGTCCCCGGATTCGTACATCAAGTCATCTGGTGGACCGCGTCGGGTTCAGGAGGATCGCAAGGTGAGTCGGTTGGAGCACTCGTCTCGTAGCCCTGCGCGACGATCTGGCCGCGGTCGTTGATGTCGTCGGCAGCCGTGATCACCAAGCCCGAATCCGCGGGGATCAAGCTGTTGAGGTCGACCATCCGACCGCGCAGGTCGATGAAACCGTGACTCGCCGAGGTGCTTGTGAGCGAGGCGCCGACCACCGCCCCCTTGTCATTGATGGCCGCGGCCACGGAATCCCGACCGCCGAGCGTCCCCAGGTCGGTCATCCTCCCCTGACTGTAGAGGAAGGCGTGCATTGCCGGCGTCGTTTGCGGTGTCAGAGGCCCCGACCACGGCCCCGCGGTCATTGATCGAATTGGCCGCCGAATCCGTTCCTCCGAGCGTGCCGAGGTCGCGCATCTTCCCGTGGCTGTAGAGGAAGGCATGAAAGATGACGGTGGGCTGACTCGAGCCGTTTGCGGCCGGCAGGATGGCGGTCGGCGACAAGCCGACCACCTGTCCGCTGTCGTTAATGTCTCGCGCAATGGAACCCAGGCCGGCGAGGGACCCCAGGTCGATATTCGTCCCACGGCGATCGATCAATGCATCATAACCGCCCACGGAAAGTCCGGATATGTCTCCGTCGGCGTTGATCGAGACCATTCCACCCTCCGCGAAAGCCGGGTTGACAGGGCCCAGGTCCGTGAGCTTGCCGCCCTGCTCGAGGAAGGCATCGACCTGCGTGTTGCCGGGGGCGATATTGGACAGTCCGACGACGACGCCTCTGTCGTTGATGCCCATGGCATCTGAAGTCGTGCCGCCGAGCGTCCCCAGATCGGTCATCCTCCCGTGGCTGTAGAGGAAGGCGTGTCGCTGCCGCATTGTTCGCGGTATAAGAGTACCCGACCACCTCGCCGTGATTGTTCACCTCCACAGGCACGCTGGCCGTGCCGCCGAGCGAGCCCAGGTTGGTGATGGTGTAGCTGAGCAACCGGCGATCCTCGAGCGGTTCCATGCACGGTGAACTCTTGGGGCGTCTCTTGAACGCGACCCGGCGGCAATTCGGCTCGATTCGTCGGCCCCTGAAAGTGGATCCTAAGTGTCGGATCAACATCGATGTGGAAAACATGGTCATACCTCGCCTTTTGAGATCTCAGGTGTGATTCGGTCGTTTGAAAGCCCAAACCTAACATTCGTGTCACCAACCGCAGAGTAGACGGCGGTGCCGGGCGATCGAGTGGCAACGGAGCAGAAAACAACGCCAAGCTGTCCAGTTTGCTGGACACGCGAACGTCGTCGATGGCTCCGATGCCCGTCGAACCTCTTAAACAATGGGGTGTCCAGTCCCGGAGCGATCCTCGGCGTCGCTGCTGGGCTAGATACCGATAGAGTGTCGCCTTGGAGATCCTCATCGTCCGGCAGATGGACTTGGCGGCACTACGTCTGAAGCTTCGCTCCGCATTTTGAGCAGTACTCCGCCTTCGCGAACTAGACGTTGCTCGTGATGGTCTTACCACATACATTACATATTTTGATAAGACGAATATTCAAAAAGCTTATCAGCACCACGGCGGGAATCACGACCACCGACGCCCGCGTTTGTTCGGTCGAGATTAGAACAAAGAGTGCGAATAACGCCCCGCTCCCGATAATGAACACCGGAAGGATTCGCTTCTTTAGCCGGACGTTTCTGCTGAACTGAAAGAATAAACTGCTGCCTACTTCCAGCAGAATCCAGAGCACAATGAAATACGGTGTGATTATTTCATGATTCTTCATATTAATTCTCTCGCCCAACGCCGGAGTTCAGCGGATCGGCCCACTCCAGTGCGGCTGGGCCTGCAACCCGCTTCCTACAAGGGATACCGGGACGGTCCGGAAACCTTACATCGATCCGGGCTCGGAAGAGGGGAAGTTTTTCGCTCAAGCAGGCCCAAAATAGCCGAACGTCTTGGGCATTGACCACTTACGCGCAGTAACGACCGGTTCGGCGATTTCACTTTTCAATCGGGCACTACGAAATCTTTCCCGATCTAAGGCCGTTTCCGGGCTCGAATGCCTGGTTCTGACCGGTTTAGTGGGCACTTACATCACGGGCTTGCTAAGAGCGCCGAACGATTGTTTGGCGCACGATTTGAGAGGAGATCTCTAATTCGGAGTGGAGCGGGTTTCCTAACCCGCTGGTTCCCTCCTTGGCGCATCCAGGCGGGTTAGGAAACCCGCCCCACACCATCAACGACGCCGGAATCGGGATTGCCCCTCGAGCACGGTCAACGCCAACTTTTCATCAGCCCAGGGTAAGGAGGGGGTTCCCGCGTGCCCAATCCAATCGTGAAGCGCTCTAGAAACGAGGGGAAAAGCGCGGAATCGCCTCGTTCCCACGCTCCCGCGTGGGAATGCCGTCTTCGACGCTCCGCGTCGGCGCGGCACGACGGCCACCGGAGTGCCGCGGAGCGGCCGGGAGTCCGTTCCCACGCAGAGCATGGGAACGAGAAAACTTGCTTGCTTCTCGCTCTATTGCGCGTCATTGTTTCTTTTTGGGCTTTCGTGCGTTAGCGTCATTGGAGATGGCATCCCGACGGCGTTCCTTGTGGAGTCAGTCCGCCGATGAGTTTCCTCTGCTGTGCATTGCTGCTGGCGACTCTCTGTTCGATGCCTCAATCCGGAGGCATCGACCTGACGGCGGCGACCGTCGTCGTGCGTGAGAACGGGGCTCCGGTTGCGGAGAAGACCGCTGTCACGGTGCTGGTCGAAGAGGCCGAGAAGCGCACGGGTATCCGATGGACACCGAAGGCCGGCTGGCCTGAATCGGGCGCGGTCATCGTGACGACTTCGAATCTTGACGACGTCGCCGGCGGACAAAACGCGCCGGACGAGGTCCGCAAGAGCGTGACGCGATTGAAGCGGGAAGGCTTTGTGATCGCCGTCGACGTCACCAGGCCGAAGCAGCCGGTCGTCTGGGTCGTCGGGGCCGATGCGCGTGGGGTACTCTTCGGGGTCGGCAAGTTGCTGAGAGTGATGAAACTGACGAAGGGCGCGGCGACGCTCGACGCGAACGACGAAGCTGGTCACGTCGCCGGCATATCCGATTCGCGGCCACCAGCTCGGTTACCGCAATCGCGCCAACTCATGGGACGCCTGGGATGTGCGGCAGTTCGATCAATACATTCGCGAGCTTGCGATCTTCGGCGCCAACTGCGTCGAGAACATCCCATTTCAGGATGACTCTCCCGGTCCGCTGATGCGCGTCCCGCGGCAGGAAATGAACGTCCGGATGAGCGAGATTTGCCAGCGCTACGACCAGGACTACTGGCTGTGGACCCCGGCGGACTTCGACCTGGCGGACACGGCCAAGCGGGCGAAGGCACTCCAGGATCATGAAGCGCTCTACAAGGCTTGCCCGCGGTTGGATGGCATCTTTATTCCCGGTGGAGACCCTGGGGAAAATCACCCGTCGCTCGTGCTGCCGTTCATGAAAGACCTGTCCGTCGTGCTCGCCAGGTATCACCCGAAGGCGAAGATCTGGCTGTCGCTGCAAGGCTTCCGCGGTGATCGCGCCGAGTATGTTTATCGGTTTCTGGATGAAGAGAAGCCGGCCTGGTTCGGCGGAATCGTGTGCGGACCGAGCAGCCCGAGCATCCCGTCCACACGCAAGCGGCTCGACCCGCGCTATCCGATCCGCAGCTATCCGGATATCACGCACAACGTGCGCTGCCAGTACCCGATCCCATGGTGGGACACGGCGCTGGCTGTTACGCTCGGTCGCGAGGCGATCAACCCGCGCCCGGTGCAGTACGCGGAGATTCACAACGCCTTCGCCCCCTACACCGCGGGCTTCCTTTCGTATTCCGACGGCGTGCATGACGACGTCAATAAGGTCCTCTGGAACGTGCTCGCCTGGAACTCCGACACCCCTCCGCGGGAGATCCTCATCGAATATGCCCGATTCTTCTTTGCCCCCGAAGTCGCGGAAACGGCGGCCGACGGGATACTCGCGCTGGAACGGAACTGGATCGGCTCGCTGCGCGACAACGGGGGTGTCGATGCCACGCTTGCGCTGTGGAATGGCCTCGAGAAGCAAGCGCCGGCGCTGGAAGGCAACTGGCGCTGGCAGATGTGCCTGGTCCGCGCGGTTTACGATGCCTATACCCGGCATCGGTTGATTTACGAGTCCGCCCTGGAGGAGGAGGCAAACGCGAAACTGGCGGAAGCCCCGACCAAAGGTTCGCAGGCCGCGATGGCCGCCGCAACGGCTGTGCTGCGCCGAGCGGAGACCGAGCCTGTCCGCCCGGACCTCCGCGAGCGAATCGACAAATTGTGCGAGGCGTTGTTTCGCTCGATCGCTCTTCAAACCAGCATGTCCAAGTACAAGGCGAGCGGGGCGGAGCGCGGGTGCATTCTCGACTTTGTCGATTATCCGCTCAACAGCCGCTGGTGGCTGGAAGACGAATTCAAGGCGATTGGCGCGCTCCCGTCTGAGCCGGAAAAGCTCGCGCGGCTCGAGCTCCTGCGGACCTGGGAGCACCCTGGCGCCGGCAGCTTCTACGATGATGTCGGCAACGTCGCCAAGTCGCCACATGTCGTCCTGGGTGATCTCAGCCCTCTGGGATTGAGGACGGCGCGGACGCCGATCCCCGAGGTCCTCTGGTGGGACGACGGCGCAAGCCGCAAGCGTGTGGCCTGGATGGACGTGATGAACTGGCCGCTGGCCATGCATTACACCGGCCTCGACCCGAAGGCGGACTATGTGATTCGCACAACCGGGTACGGGACGTGCCTGCTCTCGATCGACGGCCAGCGCGTGCGGCCAGCCATTGACCGCAAGGGGATCGGCGAGTTCAAGGAATTCCCGGTTCCGAAAGACTCTCCTGGCGGACGGCACATTGCACCTCACGTTTGAACGGCCGGTCGAGCGTGTGAATTGGCGGTATCAATCGAGGCTGTCGGAACTCTGGCTGCTGAAGAAGTGACCATAAACTCGCGTGAGCTCCAGTACTCTCTTCGGAGCTATCGATGTCAATGAACCTCGGAGGATGGAGACGAAAACGCGATCCGCTGTCGTCGCGCTGAGATGCGAGCAGGACTCGGTGTCCCTCGCCCCAACCTCCTCATCCCAACCTCCTCACCCCTCATCCTCCTCTGGTTTTTTCTGGCTCTTCCGCTTATTCTCAATGACGTCGGAAAGGGAACCAAAGCGATCTCCACGCATCAAAAGCGTGCGAGTCTGCTATCAATCTCGGATGAGTGCGCGTCATGAGCCGGAGCGCATCGCGCCATACCTGAAGACTCGAAGGCCGGGAAGACGCGTCTCTCCGGCTCCCGAGTTTCTCGCGGCGCTCGAACGGTCGGGAGTCCTGCCCGATGAGAAATGGCGGGAGGTGCGGGACCGATTCGTTCACACGACGGAACATGACGATTCGTTGGCCCTGGCCCATCAACTCGTCGAGGACGGGACGCTCACCGAGTTCCAGGCCCGTCGGCTCGTGATGGGGAAGAAGAGCCTTGCCTTCGGTCGCTATGCCTTGCTCGACCACATCGGCCAGGGGGCGCGGGGCCGGGTCTTCAAGGCGCGGCACCGCTTGATGGATCGCGTGGTCGCCCTCAAGGTGATCTTGCCCGACAGCGACGTTGGACAAGACGTCGGTCTCCCGGTTCTTCCGCGAGATGAAGATCGTCGGGCTCCTCGACCACCCCAATGTGGTCCGAGCCATTGATGCCGACGTGCATGAGGGCTGTCCGTACATCGTCATGGAGTACCTGGAAGGGGACGACCTGGAACACGTCTTCGCTCGCCGCGGACCGCTACCACCGGATAAGGTCATCGACTACATGGTGCAGGCCTTGCGGGGCCTTGCCCACGCGCACGAGAAGGGCGTGATCCACCGCGATGTCAAGCCCACGAACGTGTTCCTCGTCAATACGGGGATCGTGAAGGTGCTCGACCTTGGATTCGGCGAACTGATCGGGATGACCGGGCAGACGGGCAACGTCTTCGACACCGATGAAGGCATCGTGGTCGGGACGACCGATTTCATGTCGCCCGAGCAGATCAAGAATAAACCGATCGATGCCCGGACAGACCTCTTCAGTCTGCGGCTGCACGATGTACCGCCTGCTCACGGGGACCTATGCCTTCCCTGGCGTGACCAGGGAGGACCGGCTCGTCAAGCGGATCCGGGGGCGTCACGTCCCGATCACGGACATCCGGCCGGACCTCTCCCACGGCTTGGTCGCGATCGTCGACCGTCTGCTCGCGATCCGCCCGGACGATCGCTTTGGCTCGGCCGCCGAAGCGGCGGAAGCCCTCGAGGCACTGATCCCGCCAGCCGGCCGGGCCGAGCGTGGGACGAGCGCGAAACCGGGGACGAAGAAGCCCGGGGCCGGCGCTGCGTCCGTTCCCGCGGAGCCCGAAGCGCCGCTGGACTGGTCGCTGATCGAATCGGCACTCCGTCCGCCCGGTCACGGCGTCAAGGAATCCCCTCGGCTTGGGGACAGGCACGAGCCGAAACCGCCCTCAACGAAGGATCTCTCCTCCCATCGCAAGAACCTCGAGGAAGAGGGCGTCGAATCGGGACGGGAAGCGCATAAAGAATATCGCAATGAGTTGATCCAGATGAACCGCGTGATGGCCGAGTTCCGCTCCACTGGGCAGAAGGATGAAGCGCCCGCCGCCAGGCGCGACCTGGCTGGAGCGAATCGGGGAGAAGTTCGGCGACTTCCTGGCGGAGCCGAGCCCAGCGCAGATCCTCATCGCCATCCTGGCGGTCCTCCTCGTCCTCGCGCTGGCCATGGGTTACGCGCTCGGATAGCCCCCGCCGGGACGGCTAAATGGCATTGCATGATTCCGGGATGGTTCACGCATTTGTAGGGTGCTCTCTGAGCACCAAGGCCAGCCTTGCGCGTGAGGAAAGAACGAACCAGCGGGTTAGGAAACCCGCTCCACCAATAGGCCATCCTTGCGCGTGAGGGAAAAACGGTGCTCAGAGAGCACCCTACGACAGCGGCGTCCCGAAATCATGCAAGTCCATTTAGAGAACCTCCGCGAACCTTGACCACAACGAGCGTGTCTCTGGATAACAGGTACGAAGATCCAGATCCAGAGGTGACACATGATTGACACCAACATCCTGGAAGCCAAGTTCGCCCGCATTGGGGCCAGGCTCAAATTAGGCGATGGCCTCGGACGCCGTCGCCGCAACTCTCGCCGATGTCCCGGTCGCCCTGGATATCCAGAGCGACCGTTCGGGCGAGTACTTTGAGGTCATCGAACGACGGAACGCACAGGCGGAAGTCGAGGTGCTCGACGTCCAGCCGGCCGACCGGCACTTGCTCTTGATGGTCCGGCAGCAGGGCGAGAAACACAAGTTCCTCTGCGGCCACGACGAGCGCCATTGGTTCGTCGCCGCCGTGCCCGAGAGTGCCCCAGTCGGAACCGTCCGGGCCGCCAAGGAAGCGCTCAAGCCGGCCGAGGTCCAGGTGGCCCAGGCTCGCGCGGGGCTGAGGTCCAAGGCTCGCAACCGCCGCAAGAACGCCGCCTACCGCCGGCAAGGGGAGTGGTTTTTCATCCCGGCCCCCAACATCAAGCCGCATGAGACGTGGGTACTCCGGAATGAGCCGCTCACCAGGGGCAACGGTGGCAAGCCCCACTGGTGCGACTTCTGTTTCCGCGCTGGAGGCGAGACGGTCTACGTGTGCGGCGTCTATCCCAACGGCATCGCCGAGAATCAGTACCGCCGGATTTTGGAAGATCGGCCCGAGGCCAGAAGCTGGGGCTGGCGGGTGATGGCTCGGAACGCCCAGGTCTATGTCCGCGGCCGCATCCGGCACGCCGACCACAAGACGATCATGCTGCACGGCTGGCATCAGGTCCTGATGAACACCGAGACCCAGTCCCTGGCCATGCGCAATGTGGCGTTCCTTGATTAGCTCGACCGGCTCGGCCGAGGGTGATCAACACTCTCGGTCGAACCGGGTCAGAATCCCCTCGATCGCGTCCGCATGAATCCGCCACGACACGGTCGAATAACCTCCCGATAGGACCATCGCCACGGGGATGCCGCGCTCTCGGGCCATGGTGACCACCATCAGATCACGCTCGGCCAAATCGTTCATCGTCAGTTGAAATCCGGCCAGCGGGTCGTCCACGAACGGGTCGGACCCGGCGTTGTAGATGACAAGATCGGGCTTGACGGCATCGAGAGCGCCGGGCAAAGCGTCCTGGACGATTCCCAGGTATTCGGCCCCCGTCAAACCCCGTTGCACAGGCAAAGGATAGTCCTCCGGTTCTTTCCGAACCGGAAAGAGATCTCTTTGGTAGAGGTCGAAGATGACCGCCCAGGGCCATTTCTGGAAGATCGCGGCGGTGCCATTGCCCTGATGGGCGTCCAGATCGACGACCAGCACGTTGCCCACCCGCCCCTCATCGTGGAGGACCTTCGCCGCCAAGGGCGCGTCCGCGTACACGCAGAACCCGCCGCCCCAGCCGTCGGCCGCGTGATGGTAGCCGCCGCCGAGGTTGATGGCAATCCCGTTGCTCCATCGCCAACCGGCAGGCCAGGATCGTCCCCCCCGTGGCGAGCCGCATCGGCCGCAAGATTCGCCAGTCGATCAGCCAGCCGGGCAGGCGATGGACGATCGGCACCTCAAGAATGCGGGCCAGCGTCTCTGGGCTTCGTAATGATCGTAAATACTCCGGCGTATGGACCTTCAGCAGTTCCTGGCGAGAAACGGCGCTGGGCCGCACGAAGTCCCTTGACCGGCGAAGTCCACGAGCGATCAGCGCCTCCCGGATGCGTCGATATTTCCGGCCGTCGAACGGGTGCAGCCGCTCCAGCCCGAAGGCGGTGATATTGTAGCGGGGGTGGTAGATCAGAGGGATCATGCACACCAATGGATCAAACAAACCTCCGCGGATCAAGGCATTCTACGGCACTTCGCCGAACGCGCTGAAGACCCGGGTCTGGATCGCTCGCAGCATCCGTGTCGTGGTGGCCATGGTCAAAGTTGAAACGAGTAGGGGCTTATTGCGCCTCAGATGTTGGCGTAGAATCGAGAAAGAAGTCCAGATGCCCGGCGAGACGAGATCGCCCAACGTCTGTGGTGCGTTCACGCGCGGAATGCACAATCAATCAAGGCGGAATTTCCGGCCTATTCATGAGGTAACCGAGGATATAGGGGGCACATGGAGGCCACCCGAAGCCACGCCGCTTGGGAGAACTCACTGATGATTAACGTCGCTCTCACAGATGATCTTCAACGGCTTCTGCGAAACAAGGTCGACAATGGCGAGTTCCCGAACGAGGAAGCCGTTATCGAAGAAGCTCTGAAGTGCTTTCTCATTCAGAAACCAACCGAGGGAGGTCGACAGGCAATCGCCCCGACCGAGATTCGGGACGAGCGTCTTCCAGGTCCCTTCATCGAAGACCAGACGTCTCTCGCACCGGTGGAACTTCCGAGACCCGGCCGGGAGATCGCCCGCGTTTATCTTCATGACGCAGCGCGGCAGCCGAACCTCTTCCCCGGCGAGTGATGTCATGTACAAGACCGCCGAGGAACTTCGTGCCGAGCTACCCTCCGACCAACGGGTTGTTCCTCTGTCACAAATACCTAATTAAAGGCAATTGAATGATCCGTGTTTCATCCGTGTAGATCCGTGGCCAAGATTGTATTTCTTCCGTGTTTTCCGCGCCTTCCGTGGTAATCCGGATTGTCAGCGGTACGCCGAAGCCTGGATTCCGTAGAGCTCCGCGTACTTGCCGCCCTTCGCCACGAGCTCCTCGTGGCTGCCCACCTCGACCACGCGGGCCCCGTCGAGCACGACGATCAGATCGGCCATCCGCACGGTGCTGAAGCGGTGCGACACGAGGATCGTGATGCGGCCGTCGGCGCCATCGGCATCGCCATTCGACTTCCCGCCGCGCGCGGCCGCCGCATAGCGCTCGAAGAGGGCGTGCTCGGTCTCGGCGTCGAGCGCCGCGGTGGGCTCGTCCAGCACCAGGAGCAGCGGACGATCGCGCATGAAGCCGCGGGCCAGCGCGAGCTTCTGCCACTGGCCGAAGCTGACCTCGCACGCCTCCGGGCCAGGTCGGGCCGAGCTGCGTCTCGAGCCCGGCGACGAGCCGGGCGACCACATCGTCGGCGCCCGCCCTGTCGACGGCCGCGTCACCGCAGGCTCGTCGTCGAGCCGGGGGAGATCGCCGAGCCCGACGGTATGCGCGCGCCCGGAACTCGAACCGGAAGAAATCCTGGAACGCCCCGGCGAGCCGCGACCGCCAGGCGTCGACGGGCATGCCGCCGAGATCGAGCCCGTCCACGAGGATGCGACCGCTCGTCGGCTGGTAGAGCCGGCAGAGGAGCTTCACGAGGGTGGTCTTGCCGGCGCCGTTCTCGCCGACGATCGCCACCACCGAGCCGGGCTCAAGTCCAGGCAGACATCCTCGAGCACGCGCCTCTCCGTCCCGGGATAGGCGAACGAGACGTGCTCGAAGCGGATCCCGGTCGAGAGCCGCTCGGGCACCGGCACATCGGAGTGCTCGATCAGCGCGGCCGCGTAGTCCTCGAGCCAGGCGAGGCGGATGGAGCCGTCGAGCCAGATCCCGCGCAGAAAGCCGATCTCTCCGACCGTCGCGCCGATGTACGCCGAGAGCCGAGAGCCGGCCGCGAGCACGAGCAGCACCTTGCCCGGGCGAGGCATGGACCACCAGCGCGACGAACGCGACGGCGCCGACGAACCCGGCGCCGAAGACCGCCCACGCGAGCGTGTGCCACACGGCGCTCTCCCAGCGGGCCTGCGGCCACGGGGCCGTACCAGCGTTCCCACGCCGCGCGGCGGCCGGCCACCAGACGATCGCCGATGCCGGTGACGCGCACCTCCTTGCCGGGCGGCGGCCGTGGTGGCCGTGACGAACAGGTGGCGTGCCAGCCGGTTCGACGGGTGCTCCTCGCTCTTCGGCGGCGCGCTCCACGCCCGGCCGCCACGCGGAGGCGAGCACCGTCGGCAGGGCGAACACGGCGAGCAGCGCGAGCGCCGGGTGGACCGACATCAGTAGCGCCACGGTCACGCCGAGCCGCAGGATCCACCCGCACGTCGAGAAGAGCGACATGTACATGTGGTCGAGCACGAACACCTGGTTGCGCAGCACCGCGAGCCGGTTCAGGTACTCGGGGCGCTCGTGGTGCTCGATGGTGGCGACCGACGCCTGGAGCTGGGCCACGTGCGATTCGAGCGCGATGGTCAGGCGGTCGCGGAAACCGGCGCTGCATGCGATCGCTCACCACGCGCAGGAACCAGGTCGCGGTCGCCGACACTCCCAGGCCGATCGCCGCGGCCAGCGCGAGCCCGCGGTTGTGAGCCAGCACCGCCGTCGGCGAGCAGCTTGAGCCAGAGGGCGAGCAGCGCGTCGGGCAAGGCCGAGAGCAGCGAGAATCCGAACGCGACCACCAGGAGCCTCGGCTCGGCCTCGTAGCCCCGCTTCAAAGCGCGCCACATCGAGGGAAGCGCGGCGCGGCAGGTCGTCACGCGAGGACATCGTAGGTCACCCCTTCCTCTTCCTCTTCGTCGCCGTCGGAGCCGAAGCGCGACGCCTGGAGGTCGAACATGGTGCGGTAGCGGCCGCCGGCGGCCATCAGCTCGTCGTGCGTGCCCAGCTCGACCACCCGGCCCCCTTCGAGCACGCAGATCCGGTCGGCGTGGCGCACGGTCGAGAACCGGTGCGAGATGAGGATCGTGGTCGTGTGCCGCGTGGCGGCGAGGATGCGGTCGAAGATCTCGGCCTCGCCGCGCACGTCGAGCTGCGCGGTGGGCTCGTCGAGCAGCACCACGCCCGCGCCGTGCCGCACGGCGCACAGGGCCCGCGCGAGCGCCACGCGCTGCCACTGGCCGCCCGAGAGCTCGGTCCCCCCCTCGTAGCCGCGCGCGAGGATGGTGTCGAGCTCGGCCAGTCCCGTCGCGCCGGCATCGGCGAGCGCGGCGCGGATGACGTCGTCCGGCGCACCGGCGGGCGCCACGTTGTCGCGAAGGGGCAGCTCGAAGCGGATGAAGTCCTGGAAGACCGCGGTCACCCGCGACCGCCAGGCGTCGAGGTCGAGCTCGCGGAGGTCGACGCCGTCGATCTCGATGGCGCCGGCCTGCGGGTCGTAGAGCCGGCAGAGCAGCTTGGCCAGCGTCGTCTTGCCGGCGCCGTTCTGGCCGACGATGGCGAGCGACGTCCCGGCGGGGATCGTGAGATCGAAGCCCTCGAGCACCGGCTCGCCCGAGGTCGGGTAGGCGAAGGTGACGTTGCGGAAGCGGACCTCGCGTGCCGGCATGCCGGCGGCCGCGTCGCGAGCCGCGGACCAGCGAACCGGCGGGGCCCATGGCCTCCTCGAGGCGAAGGGTCGCCGCGACCGGCGCGGCGGCGCCATCGAGGGCCCACGACAGGCCGCCGAAGGCGATCATGCTGGTGGTGATGGCGGCGGTCGCGTAGGTCACCACGCGGTCGAGCGAGAGCGTGCCGTCGATGGCGGCGTTCGCCAGCGACCAGAACACGACGAGTTCGCGGCGAGCACCAGCAGCAGGCTCCAGGCCACGGGCCGCTCGCGCAGGCGGGTGGCCCGCCACTGGAGCTCGAAGAGCCGGCGCCGGCTGGCGCGGAACCGGTCGACGGTCCAGCTCGCCAGCCCGAAGAGCCGGAGCTCCTTGGCGGCGGGCGGCTCGACCGCGAGGCGGTAGGCGTAGTCGGCGTGTCGCTGCGCTTCGCGGACTTCCTCGGTGTTCCGGTCGCGCCAGACGCCGCTCTCGCGGAGCAGCCAGTGCGTGGCGAGCCAGGCGCCGGCCAGAAGCGAGCGGCGCCCACCAGGCGAAGCCCGCGAGCACGACGGCCGAGGCCAGGCCCGCGATCATCTCCACCAGTCCCGACGCGATGAAGTCCATCGAGATGAACATCGGCGGGCCGGTGATGCCCAGGTCGAAGTCGCGCGCCATCGTGAGGTCGCTCGTGAGCTTCGGGTCTTCGAGGTGGCCCATCCCCGGCGGGCCGCACGCAGGCGGTGGTGAGCCGGTCGTAGAGCCAGGCGGCGGTCCGGCTGCCGAGATTGGCGCCGATGGCCTGGTGGATGGGCGGGAGCACCTGGAGAGGCAGGAAGACAACGGCGACCAGTGCCAAAGGATAACGGATGTCGTCACCCCGCTGCACCGCGCCCACGAGCACGCCGATGGCGATGGCGAACAGGGCGGGCAGGACCCCGCGCAGCACGAGCACGGCCCACCAGGCCAGCGCGAGCGTGCGGTCGGCCCGGGCAAGACCGCGAAGAACTTCCACTGGTTGCTCGCGAACAGGCGCGCGATCATCCGTAGTGTTTCCTTTCATTCGGGTCGCGATCTATCGAATCCAAGCGATCACAGGATAAGGCGGCTTAAATCCCGCCGATTCGCACCACGGTTTCTCGTGATCCGGATCTGGAATAGGAGAGATCGAACGCGACAACAGAACGGCCAGAATAACCTCGACGCCGTACATTTCGCGACAGGTTATTCTCGAAATCAACTTGCGAGTGTGTTTGCCGGATGGGGAATGATCTGGCCAGCGGCCGTTTTCCTTTCACGTCAGACCTTTCCGGAGGTGGACCAGGCTTGGGTGCTCCACGTAGTCGCGTGACTAATCGAGCCCGGCGAAGTCGGCCAGCGACTTCACCACATATGTGTTGACCGGCTGGTAGTGGTCCTTTCGCGAGGTAGGGATACAACTTGACCTGGGCACCCCTGGCACGCATCGCCTCGTACGCCATCTGCGAGGCGAAGAAGGGGACGATGTCGTCGTGCGTCCCGTGGTGAAGAAAGACGGGTGCGAGCGGCTTCCAGTCGTAGCAGTCGTTGTCCTCGAGCGCACGGCGCATCTCCTGATCGCCTCCATCGAGGAAGCTCCGGCGGAACTCAGGGTCGAGGCCGATGCAAGGGTTTTGCGGGGCGTCGGCGACTACGTCCTCGGCGAGTGCCGCCGCGAACGGCGGGATGACGATCCTGTCGAAGGATCGTTTCAACTTGTAGACCCGGGCCATACTTCGTAACACCCAGTAGTAGATCTGACTCTCGGGGTAGTCCTCGTCGTAGCTGCAGAACAAGTCGGCCATCGCGGTAGCACATCGGGGCCTGCGAACAGGGAACTGGCGGCGATCGTGAACTCGTCCCGGCAGGTCTCCTCGATCAGCTTGTGGAGGGCCATACCGCTGCCCCCCCTCGGACCAGCCGGTGATGAAGATGCGCGGGTCTGGGTCGAGCGTTTTGTGTGGGTGAATTCCCTCGCGGCCCGGAGCATATCCAGCGACGTCTGGGCGAGCGACGCGGCGTGAATGTACGGGTGTTCCCGATCCTTTGTGGAACCGTAGCCGATGCCGTCCGGCACCACGACGACGTAGCCAGCCGAGGCGAACGTCGCGGCGAGGAACGACATCTCGTAGTTCTCGTAGATGCTCTGGTTGTTCGCCAAATCGTAGTACGAAGGAGCCCGCCGCTCCCAATGCCCGGGGATAATCGTGCCGCGGCCGTAGTACATCGTCCGCAGAGGGCAGCCGATTTTTGGTCAAGGATCGCCCCGGACGCAACAACATTGACCCCGTCCGCGTCGCTGGTCGTATAGGTGGCTCGATGACATCGACGTCATGGCGGATGATCTCCCGCGTGCCGGCGACCTTGTGCCGATCGTAGATCGCGGCGGCGGTATCGGTGGTGATAAGCTCGGCGGATTTCAGGACGCTCATCTCGGGTAGACCTCCTTCAAATCGAGCGGTATTTACGCGGTTGAGTGACTGTCGAAGAATTTGGCGACCTTCTTGAGGTAGAGCTGGGGATCGATGAAGTAGACGCCGGCATGTCGACAGAATGGGGCATCCAGAGTTCAGCCGAGTCCTTAGCAGCCTGTTTTAATCTCCTCGCGTGCTGAGCCGGTGTGATCGGATCAGCGTCGCCGTGGATCAACAGGATTGGTCTCTTGGATTGCGCCGATCTCATCGACCGGCCGTGCCGTATCGATGTCACAGTCGAACCAATGCTTTCCGAGCCATTTCGTCACCGGGAGGAAAATCCGGGGAGATGGGTCTCGAGACGTCCAATTCATCTCGACCAAAGGCGTCAGTTCGGTGAAACTGCTGTCCGCCACCGAGGCGCCCATTCGGTCGTCCTCCGAGGCGGCTCCGATGCCGGCGGCCGCGCCCATCGAGATGCCCAGCACCCCGATCTGGCCCGGGCGAAATCCTCGGGCCACGAGCCAATCGACCGCGCCGCGCACGTCGAGCCGCTCCGTGCGTCCGAACCCGAAGCGGGCGTGGCCGCTCTGCCCGTGGCCCCGAAGGTCGATCATCAACACCGAGAAGCCTCTGCGGCTGAGACCGACCGCAAGGTCGGGAAATTCCCCCGGGACGATCGTCACTGAGGTCCCTGTCGAGCTCGCGGGTGCGGTTGGCATCCTTGCCGTGGACGAGCACGATCGCCCTACTGACTTCCCGCCGATGGGATGAACCAGCCGGCGATCTCGACACCGTCGCCGTGGGCCGGGAAGCGGACGTTTTCAAACTCAATACCAAGGTCGCCCGGTGTCTTACCCACGGACAACGGATGGCGCTGCGGCATAGTAAGCCAGTGGGCAGCCAGAATCGAGATGGCCACGAAGTCAAGGCCGCGATGCCGACCACCGCCGAAACGATCTTCAATGGAGTGTCCGTCTGCCAGGTGTGGTCGACCTTGGACCGTGGGACGGCGGATTTTCGACGCCACATCACACTCGTGCATGGAATAAAGCCTCCGCTAACTCGCGGATCAGCACCCGATCCTCGACCCTCGCAGATTCGCTTGAGCGCACTGGTACGATTCGCCTGGTGCGTGAGCATCAGGCCGAGCAAGGCCAGGCCGACCAGGTAATGGAAGTGACGGTACGGGCGATCGAGGTGCGGGGTGATTGTACCGATAGTTCAGGGCCAGAACGATGTAGCCGGCCATCGAGAGAAGCGTGGTCTGGAGGATCTGTCGGCCCTGGCCCAGAAGGCGGAGGCCACGATGAGCACCGCGAAGGCGACGGTCAGCGGGCTCATCAGGGCATCATCGAGCTCGATGAGCAGGGCACAGCGCCGCGATGTCGACGAATCGCCAGCCGAACTGGAGGCCACGTCCTCCCCCTCCCGGGTGAGCCGACGCTGAAATGCCCAGGAGGCCAGGCCCCATGCGACCAGGATCCCTTGGTTCAGTCCAGACGATGATCGCCTCGACCGGGCGCGTTCCACAAGATGCCGCTTATTCTCGAGTCGCTTGGCCCAATGGTCAGGCGAGCAGCGGTACATACTCCCACGATCAGGCGATAGCCCCACATGATGGCCGAGCAAGCGACGATCACGGCCAGCCGGGCGGCGAGGGCCGGCTCACTCCTTGCCCAGTCCCGGATGCGCTGCCAGGTGCTGTGGGGGGGTGTGGACGAGTGGGTCGCCTTCGTATGAAATGGCTCAGCTCTCCCACAAGCATCCTCCGCGGAAGCATATCGTTCCCGAGTCGGCTTCCGAAGGCACTTCAGGCAGATCCTCTCGAGCCGTCCGGGATCCCGGCGCGGATGCGGCTGGGGCGTGGGTTCGCTTTCGTGGGTGTGGAGGATCGACTCGCGCGTGCGCGGAAACGTCGGCTCGGCCCGTGATCAGCTCGTAGAGGATTACGCCGAGGCTGTAGATGTCGCTCGACGGGCCACCTCGCCAAACCGGCGGTCGAACTGCTCCGGCGCAATATAAGGGATCGTGCCGCACGCGCCAATCTCCACTCTCGCTTGCCGCCGAGATCTTGGCCAGCTCGAAGTCGGCGACGTACGAGCTTTCCCGCCTCGTCAAGCAGTATGTTATGGGCTTCAAGTCGCGATGCACGATTGGCGGCTGCTGGGCGTGCAGGTATTGAATCGCTTCCGCGATCTGGATCATCATCCGCGCTGCGTCGAATGGGTCTAGCGGCTTACCGCGTTTCTTCATGAACCTGCCAGGTCTCGCCCACGCACTATTCATCACGTAGTAGAGCTGGCCCCGATCGTCGCCCGAGCCACGGTAGTCGACGATGTGATCGTGCTGGATCCGGGCAAGGCACCGCACTCCATTGATGAATCGCTGGGCATCATCGCGCGAGCGACCGCCCCGGCCAGGAGTAGCTTGACGGCTACCTCCAAGGGGGCGATTCCTTCCTCGAGCGCTCGGTACACGATACCCTGCGCCCCCGACCGATCTCTTCCAGTAATTTGTACTTCCCCACGAATCGACGTCGGCTCGACATCGTCGATCACCAGCTCGCGGATCACACGATCGATCAGTTCGGCTTCAGCCGGAAATCGCCCCAGTATTCCTCGTGGGGACGTTCTCCGTCCTGACCACGCAATTCAATCTCGATCCGAAGCAGATCCTCCAGGAGCTGCTGTCCTGTCCTCCGGCAAGGCTTCCAACAGGAATTGCTCGATCCGTGGTTGTGCTCCCTTTCGCCAGTCCCACTCGAATCGGTCACAGATTTCGCTGATCCGTATGGCCTGCTCCGCCGTCATCGCCGCTGTCCCCCTCGAGTGTGTTGAGAAATCGGCCTGAGTGAGCCCCTTTCCTTCCTATTGCCCGAAGGGACCGATTTGTGCAATCAGTCGAGGAACGTGTGCCCGTCCAGTGCTCCTCCCAGATCGCCTCGATGGCCCTGAACCAGACGTATACGGTCCCCCGGCTCTTGCCCAATCGCGGCGATCTCCGGCACGGAATAGCCCTCGAGTCGCAGGAGCACGGCCTGCCGCCAGAGTGGGTTCTTGAGCTTCTCGATCAGTTCGGCCATGATCAGTTTGACCATGGCCCTGTACTCGGGCGTGGGCTCGACGAGGGCGAACGTATCCGGCGCCGTTAGTTCTCCATCGGACTCGACCCTGTGGGAGATCTTCGATCGAGATGTACCTGCTCTCCGACGCCGGACCATCTGCATGGCCTTGCGTTCGGTGATCTTTGCGAGCGTGCACCAGAGGACTTCCCGGCTGTCCACATAAGTCGAATTTGCCCTTCGCGATCCCGTTGCAGAAGTCGTCGATTGCCGATAGGGCGGCGTCCTCCTCGTCCCCGCCGAGCGAATTCACGATGGGCGCGCTACGCGAGCCAGGCGCTCAAATAATGCGTCCCAGAGCGCGCCGACTTGCTCCCGGTCCCTCTTTCGAAGGAAGCGGATTATCACCGTGATAGAACCGGCGATTTCAGTAGGCATGGGCGGCCTCGAGGTGCTAGAGATGGCTGAATCGAAACTCCAGCACGATTCTATAACCAGAATGTGGTTTGGCCAGAGCACGCACCGCATTTTCGAAAATATTTCCAACTCTCAATACACAAATTTGTCTCTGGCGCAATGGAAACATAGCGGGCTGATGCTTCAAGGCGTTCGTACGTCGGCGTCCGGCTCCGGGTGTGCGCGGCTTCCCCGTCGCAGCTTTGCCGAGAATCGGTAGATGACAACAACTCTGGTGACGCCGGCGAACCGATCACGTGGGAACCCCATATCTCCCGCAGATCGTTTGCAGACCCGACAGAACACCTCCGACTTCGCGTACCACGATGACCGTCCGCGTGAAGTCCGTGAGACATGAAACGTCCGGGACCAGACCGTGTCCCGATCACTCTCCGGGAGATCGCGATTGTAGTGGATTGGTGGCGATTGTGCTCCGGGTCCTGCCACGACCGCTGGATTTCATCACGGCGTTTGCGCTGCCGCTCGTCTACTTTCCGACGCGGGTGTTCCCCTCCTCTTCTCAAGCCGCTCGGCCTGCTCCCGTACGTGGCGTGGGTCACCGTACCGCTTATCCCGGCGTGGATCACCGACCATCCATAGGACATGCTGGCGGAGGCCACTTTGTTCTTCACCGCACCGTGGCTCGCCAGGTTTGTGACGTGGCGCGATTGTCCAGAAATATGGGATGTACTTGATCCGCTGGTCATCGGCAGTGCTCCGTTTGCCGCGCTGTAATCGTCGTCTTGATCCTACGACTTTTTCAGCTCGGGGCTCTTTCCTGGAATTAGTGTTCGCTCCGGTTCTTTGACGTTTTGCGTCGAATCTGCCCGAGGAGGAGTTTATTGCTATGAAGATTTGTACCTTGACGAGTCTTATAATTGTGTTGATTCTCTTAACCGTCGGTGCTGGCGGGCCTGACGATGCTGTGGTGAAAGTGACGGCGACATGCCGGTTTCCGAACGTAATCCGCCCATGGACCAAGCTGGGGCCGATGGAGTCGACGGGCTCGGGAGTGGTGATCGCGGGCAACAAGGTCCTGACCTGGCCCATCTCGTTAACTACGCCATCGAGGTCACGGTGCAGGGCCGCAACGGCGGCCGCCGTGTCGATGCCAAGGTCGATGTGGTCGGCCAAGGAATCGACCTGGCTATCCTCACCCCCAATGACCCTGACTTTCTCACCAAGCGTCCTCCACTTCCGATCGCAACGGATTTACCCGCGGTGATGTCACCTGTCCTCGTCTATGGCTACCCGGTCGGCGGAACGGGACTGTCGGTCACCAAGGGGATCGTCTCGCGGATCGGTTTCGGCGAGTACGAGGTGGGAACCCTGGGATTGCACCTCCAGGTGGATGCCGCGATCAATCCAGGCAATAGCGGCGGGCCAGCCCTGGTCGACGGCAAGATGGTCGGGCTGGCTTCCTCGCGGCTTGTTGGAACCCAGGGAATCAGCTTTATCGTTCCCAACGAGGAAATCGAGGTGTTTCTCGAAGACGCAAAGGACGGCCGATACGACGGCAAGCCCCATCTATCGGACGAGTACCAGTCGATCGAGAACGAGGCACTCCGGACACGTCTGGGGCTTGGGCGTGATGCTGGCGGAATAATGATCCGCCGGCCTGACACGGGCACAGAAAGTCCGCTGCGCAAGTTCGACGTCCTGACTCAGATCGGCGATCGACCGATCGACCGCGACGGAATGGTCCGGGTTCGCGACGGCCTTCGCCTGCCATTTTCTACATGGTCCCGGGGATGGAACGTGGCGGAGCGGTTCCCGTCCGACTCTGGCGCGATGGACACTCGCTGGATCTCGAGTTGCCAGTATTGCGCCAGGACAAGTCCTTGATACGCGACCTCGGCGGACGCGAACCATCGTATTTCATCATCGGTCCCCTGGTTCTTTCACCGGTGGTCAGCGAAGGGGCTGAGTCGTATGTACAGCTCAGTCCCGCGATCTTCACTCGTAAGAGTCCACTCTTAACCCGGTCGACTGATCACGTGCGGTTCGCGGACGAGGAATTGGTGGCCGTCACAACGCCGCTTTTTCCCCATCGGATCGTGCGGGGTTATGACGATCCGATTGGCCAGGTGGTCGAGTCAGTCAATGGCGTGGCCGTTCGCAACCTGCGGCACCTGGTCGAAACACTGCGGGAGGCCCGTGATGAATACGTGATTTTCCGATTTTCCGATGACCGTTCCGAGACCCTTGTTTTCCGCCGCACCGAGCTCGAGGCCGCGACGGCGGAGGTCATGTCCGAGAACGGCATCCCACGCCGGGGTATCTCCCGAGTGATGGCCGTCTGGGAAAGCAAGCCGAAGTCTTCGCGTTGAGCCAACCCCATACGTCCATGACCGCACATGACGTTTTTCTGGCGTCAATTTAGCGGAGTCTCATGATGACAAATCGCACTTCAAGGCACCTGGGCCACGACCCCAGTTCGCTTATTTGGCTGTCGCGGGCGTATCGGACTATCTCCGCAAGACCTTCAGTCGCGAAAATTACAATCGCTATCTCATCACAGGGAATCTGGGATCGCGCCCTGGACGGTCCGCCCCAAAAGTCGCAACCAGCGATCAGATCGGGATCGAATTGCTCACCATCGCCGCACCGCTCGGGCTCTCGCTCCTTCTCACCGCGGGTTTCGCGGCCGGATTGAACCTGAACACTGGCACAACGCCCGCGACCCGGATATGGTCCAGGCGTGCAGTTGGTTTTTCTTCTGGTCCCTGGCCTTGATCTTCATGCGTGACGAGCCGTCGCGCATGAGATACTGATCCAGTGCTAACAGGGCGGGCAGGACCCCTCGCAGCACGAGCACGCCCCACCATGCCAGCGCGAGGGTGCGGTCGACCTTGGGCAAGACCGAGAAGAACCTCCACTGGTTGCTCGCGAACAGGCGTGCGATCATCCGTAAAGTTTCCCTTCATCTCATCACAGTCGCGATCCGGTGCCGGCCACCCTCAATGAGCACCCAGCCGGCGCACGCCACCGCTCCTCATCGACGTGCCAGGGCTTAATCGATCTCTGCAATCAGGCCGTGCGGGTCGCGCGGCAGCAGGGCCTGCCGTGTGCAGTCGGGAACGAAGTCGAGCTCCTTGAGCACGATTGCCCCGATCAGAGCATCGACGCGTCCCGGTTCGACGATGGCGCTGAAGACACTAGACCGGCCTTGGATCTCCAGTTGGACGTCACCGACAACCGTCTTGGGCTCCCGGCGACCGTCGGCGAGCCGAACCGTGATTTGGCCGGCTTCGGGCAAACCCAGCGCGGCCACCACCGAGGCCGGAAGGACTAGCCGAGCGGCTCCCGTGTCCACGACGCCCGAAATCCGACCCCGGCACACTTGTTCCGGCGCCAGAAAACCCTTCTTGGCCTGCACGACGTCTTCATCGTTCGCCACATCGAACTCAACGGAGAACCGTCCCACGTAGTCCCTCCAGTTCATCGTTGCCAGTTCGGTAGACATCGCGTTCTCCCTCCGCCTCAGACGCTGAACAACCGTCAAGAGGATGATGCGGAATTGTCCACAAAAGGCTATCTTATCCATTCTCCCAGTGCGAGACCACGGCGTGCCACCTACTTGCATCTCCGGCAATGGTTCACTTCACCGGTCCGGGCTAGCTTGGTCGCCGGACAGAGCTGGCTCCTACAAGGCTTGGTCGCCGGACAGAGCTGGCTCCTACAAGACAATGTAGGAGGGAGCTCCGTCTCCCGATCCCGGTTCTGCCGGATACCAGCCCGACCTGGAAATAATCAGGCTGGAAAGCGTCCCCTTTGGCGATCCATGCGAGGAACTGGGCTCTCGGGACTTCCTTGCTCTCGGTTGGTTTCATACGATGGAAGAAGATTCGTTCGGAGTGAAGCTCGTATCACCGCTGAAAACGCACCTGGCGGTGAGTGAGCGCATGGATTCATTACCGAATGCCGACAAGTGAGCTGTCACGATAGCCGGGTTTGCGTGTATAAATGGATGGGGAGGATTGCGCCGGTGAGCATGGGACGGCTTACCAGGCTGGAGATCGCGAGATCGAGGTGCGGACCAGATATCCATGCCATCTCCTGGCGGGTATCTTGTTGTTTGGGAGGGCTGGGATCGATTGATCGATCGATCGGGCCGCTTGAATCGAGGAGCATGGAATCGTGGTGGCTGAAGTGGTGCGGGGACTGGAGGCGCGGTTTCCCTGGTTGTCGACGTGGCTGGGGGGCCGGCTGGAGTTCGAGCTGCCCGCCTTCATGGTGAGCCTGACCATGCACGGGCTGTTGCTCGTGGGCCTGGCGTTTGCGGGTTACCGCGTGCATCGGGAAGTCCAGCGCGAGTTCCGAAGCGAGGCGGTGGATAACGTGGTGGGGTCGGATTCGACGTATCAGGATCTGGACCAGTCGGCCGATCCGCCGGCGCCGGTGTCCGCGGCGGGGTCGTTCGCACCGACGCTGGCACCGACGATCACCTCGGCGCCCAGCTCCGCCGGCGGCGTTCCGGTCTCGGCCCAGGATGGAACACGCGCGCTGCCGCCCGAGCTCGCCAAGCTCGACGTGCAGCGGGTGACCGAGCTGGTCGTGCCCACCGCGACGATGCTCGGGCAGAATGTCTCGATCAAAGGCAACGGGGCCGAGATGGTCGGCGGCGTCGAGGGGGCGGTCGACCGGATCGCCATCGAGATCCTCCGCCAGCTCGAGAAGGGACGCACCCTGGTCGTCTGGGCGTTCGACGCCTCGGGAAGCCTCCTGGCCGAACGGCAGCGGCTCGCCAAGCACATCGACACGGTCTACACCCACATCAACCAGCTCGATGAGACTCACCTGGCGGCCGACGATGGACTCATGACGATGGTCGTCTCCTTCGGCCATGACCGCCAAGCGATGCTCCCCAAGCCGACGGCGGAGCGGTCCGAGATCATCGAGGCGATCAACAAGGTCCCGCTGGATGAGACCGGCTTCGAGTACACCTTCGCCACCGTCGCCGAAATCGTCAATCGCTGGGGCCGTTATAAAGACGCCCACAACCAGCCTTACCACACGATGGTCATCGTCGTGACCGACGAGGACGGCGACGACGAGGATCGGCTCGAGGATGCCATCGCCTCGGCTCAGAAGGCCAAGGTACCGGTCTACGTGTTGGGCTCGCAGGCGCTCTTCGGCCGCGAGAAGGGGTATATGAACTACACGGACCCCAAGACCAAGCACGTATACCATGGCCTGGCGGTGGATCAGGGGCCCGAAAGCGTCATGCCCGAGCAGATCCGGCTGCCCTTCTGGTACGGCGGTCCGCAGTACGAGTTCGTCGATGCGGGCTTCGGTCCCTATGGCCTGAGCCGGCTGGCCAGCGCCACCGGCGGAATCTACTTCGTGACCCGGTTCGACACCCGCCGCATGGGGTTCGACCTCGGCCCGGATCAAGGAGTACAAGCCCGACTGGATCCCTCGCTACGAGTACGAAAAACAGATCAAACGCTCGCCGTTGCGGCAGGCGGTCGTGAACGCCGCGATCGTCACCCAGCAAAACCTCCCTGGCATGCCGCCGCTCGACTTTCCACCGGCCGACGCCCCCGAATTCAAGGAGGTGATGGCGAACAACCAAGGCATCGCCGAGCGAACCGCTTACACGGTCGACGAGGCCCTGGGCCCCATCAACGAGGTGGCTAAGACCAAGCTCCGCGACCGCGAGTCCTCACGGCGATGGCAGGCGCACTTCGACTTGATCCGAGGCCGGCTCCTGGCCATGAAGGTCCGTTGCTACGAATACAACTGGGCCTGCGCTCGGATGAAAAAAGATCCCCACAAGTTCACGAACCCCAAATCCAACGCCTGGAGGCTCGTGCCCGACAAGACGATCCGCTACAGTGAAAACGCGGCGGCCGCCGGCAAGGAGGCCGAGATGCTGCTCCACCGCGTCGTCGAGGAGCATCCAGCCACTCCCTGGGCACTGCTCGCTCAGCGCGAGCTGGAAAATCCCTTGGGATTCAAGTGGGTGGAGCACTACGTTCCTCCCCGCCCTCGCAATAACGATAACGCGGCGGCCGCTGCTCAGAAGAAGAAAAAACAAAACCCCGATATGACAAAGCCGCCGGAAGCCGCCTAAATTGTAGTTGCGAGTTGTCAGCAATGCACCTCAATGGTTCGCGCACCTGATCGCAAGCTAGACTGTAGGGGAAGAACGAGAGCGTAGAGAGAATGGAAAACCGACATGGTTCAGCGGAACTAGGCACTAGGTAACTAACGACGTCGGAGTCGTCGAGCTCATCAACTCGCTCGAAGTGTGAGCGAGGGTTGGAGTTCCCGGCTTCAGCTTCGGTCCGGTCCGGCCTCAATGATAGCGGTACTCCAACCACGTCTGAACCAAGGCTGACGGACCACTGGCAACTAGGAACTAGGAACTAAACGACATGGAACTGCACCCTCCTGTTTCTCCGTCGGATGATGACATCTACCAGCTCGGGAATCTCGAGGGACAGGCGACGGCATTGCCCTCGAAACGAGCGAGTGGGGGAAATGTCGATACCGACGTGGCGTCGGCGCCGGCCGCCACGGGGCAGGCGGTCCCGACGGTGGTGTCGGCTCCGGTCGTCATCGGCGTGGTCAGCTCCGATGAGCCGGCCACGGCTTCCTCGACGATCGCGACGGCGATGGGGTCCGGTCCGGCCTCCGCGGGAGTCGAAGCGACCGTTGAATTGAGGACGGCGGCCGCAAATGGATCACCCGCGAGTCCGCCGGACGCGGCGACGACGGTGACCAATGCCAGCGCGAGTGCTGCCCCCGCCGCCTGCGACGGTCCCGGGTCCGCGGGTCGCCAAGCTGCGGCCGGCACGGCGCCGTGGTCGAGTCCGATTGCGGCACGTGCTGCAAGCTTGGAGTGTCTCGCTGGTCGTGCACGTGGTGGTCCTCTCGGCCCTGGCCGCCGCGACGTTCTCGTCGAAAGACACGATCAAGAAGATCGTCAATTTCGATTCGGCGCTGGCTGGCTACCGCAACGGCGAGCCCGAGCCGCTGCCGATCTACGCCGACCCGGACAATATCCCTCGCGACAAGGCCATCGGCGACGAGAATGCCAGCACCGCGGGCGAGCCCGTGCCGATGGTGATGGGCGACGGCGGTGGTGACGAGGGCGAGGACGGCGGCGGCGTGATCGTCGCCAGCGGCATGGCCTCGGGCCGTGCCTCGGCCACGCCGAGGATCCGCGGCGTCGGCAAAGGGCGGATCAACGAAGGGTCGAGCTTGCCTGGCATCAAGGTCGACGGGCTGGGAGGGTCCCCGCTGGCGCTGCTTGCCCGCTGCTCCCGCCGCGGACTTGGCTGGCGGCGGCAAGATCGCCGGCGATCCGATCTTCGACGTCCAGGAGATCGGAGTCGCGCTCGACCAACTGGCCCGCGAGATCCTCCGCCACCTCAAGGACCACAAGCTCACCGTCGTCTGGATGTTCGACGAGTCGGTCAGCATGCAGGACGACCAGCGGACCATTCTCCAGAAGTTCGATCGCGTCTCCAGCGAGCTGAAGGTCAATGTCGATGCCGATAAGAAGACGGCCGGCGCGCTCAACCACGCGATCGTCGGCTTCGGCCAGGGGATCGACTACGTGCTCGAGAAGCCCCGCGACGATATCGACCAGGTCGGCAAGGCCATCAAACACCTGAGGATCGACCCCACCGGCATCGAGAACACGATGAGGGCTCTGCGCGAGGTCGTCGAACACTACTCGGGTTTGATCAGAAGGACCGCAAGCTCCTGATCGTGCTCGTGACCGACGAGTCGGGGGACGATGGCGCCGACGTCGAAGAGGCGCGGCAGGCGCTCAAGAAGACACAAGGTGCCTCTCTACGTCATCGGCCGGCAGTCGCTTTTCGGCTATCCCTGGGCCCACCACCGCTACGAAGATCCGGTGACCAAGGACGTTTACCATCCTTTGATCCGCCGCGGCCCCGAGACCGCCGATCTCGAGCTCTACCAGTGGGACGGCCTGCACGACCGCTGGGACGAACAGCCCTCGGGGTTCGCCCCCTACGAGCTGGCCCGATTGACCAAGGACTCCGGCGGCATCTATTTCGTCCTGCCCAGCGAGGAGTTCA
Organism: uncultured Planctomycetota bacterium; assembly: GCA_963779785.1. Taxonomy (GTDB): domain Bacteria; phylum Planctomycetota; class Planctomycetia; order Isosphaerales; family Isosphaeraceae; genus CAVRFS01. The sequence goes on along the minus strand of CAWAAW010000006.1, from coordinate 19,096 downwards.
TGCGGATCCGCCAGCGCGAGCAGGCCTACTCGATCACCCAGCTCAAGGAATATCTCCCTGAGTACGACAACCGCATGACCTACGCCGAGAAGCGCGACAGCTCACCGTTTCGCCAGTTGTTACATGCAGATCGTCATGGAAGGCAAGAATTTCCATCTACCGACGCGACTTCCCGATCGCGTCGGACGAGATGGTCAAAGCGGCCCTCGAGGAGGGGCAAAAGGCGACCCTCAAGCTGAACCTGCTCCTGGAGATCCAGACCCGGCTGGAGAACATCAAGAAACTCCGCGAACGCGAGCCCGAGAAGCGTTGGCAGGCTCACTACGACCTGATGCTGGCCCAGACGGTCGCCTTCGAGGTCAAGGCCTACGAGTATCGCGCCTTGATGGCGTCGATGGTCCAGTCTCCTCCGCAGCCCAAGGGGCAGCCCGGCCCCGAAAAGATGATCACCTGGCGTGTCGACCATTCGAAGAAACCGTGGGCCCCTCGGAACCAGACCGCCAAGATGTACGCCGAAGCCGAACGACTGCTCAAACAGGTAATCGAACGGCACCCCAAGACCCCCTGGGCCGACCTGGCGCAGGACACCCTCAACACCGGCTTTTCCGTTCAGCTCAACGAGTGGCACCACAACCCCAAATACTATGAGCGCAGCCAGTTCGTCCCCAGGTATTGAATGAAATGAATCAATCCGACGAGCTGCTCTAGCCGAGTGTCGGATCATTAAAATGAATCATGTGGCCGGGTCGAGTGTCGCCGCGGGTTCAATTCGGTCGATCAGGGGACTCGGCGATTTCTGGGCGGAGACGACGGGCGATCCTCGGGTCACGATCGCGGTGCTCGACGGGCCGGTCGATCGAACGCACCCGGCCCTTATCAGGGCGAACCTGACGGCGGTCGAAGTCGCTGTGGCGGCGGAACCTCGGCCCGGTGGGCCGGCGACGCGGCACGGCACTTTGGTGGCGAGCCTGATCTTCGGCCGAAGCCCGGTCGAGGGGATCGCTCCGGCTTGCCGGGGGATCGTGGTGCCCGTTTTCAGCGACGTCGCGGGAACCGTCCAGACCGAGGACGACCGATTCTTCACGCCGACGTGCTCGCAGCTTGATCTGGCCCGGGCGATTCTCCTGGCCGCGGAGCATGGGGCTCAAGTGATCAACATCAGTGGTGGCCAGGATGCGTCGTCCGGGACGGCCCATCCCCTCCTGGTCGACGCGATCAACCGGTGCCTTCGCCGTGGCATCCTGATCGTGGCCGCGGCGGGCAACGACGGCTGCGAATGCGTTCATATCCCCGCCGCGGTCGCCGGCGTCCTCGCCGTGGGGGCGATGGACGCGCGCGGCGAACCGCTGGGTTCGAGCAATTGGGGTCGCTTTTATCGGTCCGAAGGACTGCTGGCCCTCGGCGCCGGCTTGCTGGGGGCCCGGGCCGGAGGGGGAACGTTGGTCGTCAGCGGGACGAGCTTCGCGGCGGCCGTGGTCTCGGGCGCGGCCGCGTTGCTCATGAGTCTGGCGCTCCAGAAGGGCCAACACCTCGACGGAACGCGAATTCGTGAGATTCTGCTTGACTCGGCTGAGAAGTGCCTCGATGATGTCATCCTGTGCCGCCGTCACCTTGCGGGACGGCTGGATCTGGCCAAGGCCCGTGCCTTGCTTCGACGTACGGATTCAGGCATGAGCGACGAAAGCCAGTTGCCACTCTCTCCGTCGGATGCGGCTCGCTCGGCGATCGAAGCCGTTGCGGATGCCTCCGTCGACGTGGGGCGGCGTTCGGCCGCGGAGTGGGCTGCCGTCATTTCCGCCCTCGCCGGCGGTCGCCCTCTCCGAAGGCTGCGGCTGCGCGTGCCTGCCCGCGCCAAGGAGACCGCGAGATCCGGGGGCCTGGTCTTCGCCCTGGGAGAGATCGCATACGACCTGGTCTCCGAGGCCCGTCGCGACTCGATCCAGCAGCACATGGAAAGAGAGAAATCCGAATCCTCTCAATCCCGCGCAGATGGTGGAGTACTTACGACAGAACCCCTGGGAGAGTGCTTCGATCCAGTGGGTACTTAGCTTCGACCAGACACCGATCTACGCCATCATGCCGGCTGGTCCGTTCGCCGGTGAGGCGTACCATCGCTTGCTCGAGTTCCTGGCCGACCAGGTGGCTGGTACGGTTGAGCGGGTCTCGATCCCGGGGCGGCTGGCCGGCCAGGCGCGGCTGTTCAATGGCCAGGTCCTGCCCGTGGTCGTGCCCGAGCTGCGGGGAATGTTTAGCTGGACGACCGACGCCCTGGTTCAAGCGGTCGTCGGAGCGGCGCCGCAAGCCGACGCTCCGGACGCCCAGCGCGCGGCGTACACCGAGAAAGTGAACGCGGTCCGCGGATTTCTCGACCGGATTTACCACGAACTTCGGAACCTCGGCGTTACCGCCGAGGAGCGCGCGATCAATTATGCGGCGACCAACGCGTTCCAGATTCAAACCGTCTACGAGTCGGCCATCAAGGAATCGATGGAACTGGACTCGATCGACGTGGAACGCAGCTTGATCTGCCGCCCCGATTCCGACTGCTGGGACGTGAAGATCTACTTCTTCTACCCACAACGGCAGGTGCAAACCGTGCGCAAGGTCTACCGCTTCACCGTGGATGTCAGCGATGTGGTTCCCGTGACGGTCGGTCCGGTGCGATCCTGGTTTGTGCGTTAGGTTCGATGACCGATCCCCGCGGCAATCTCATCGGTCGCGGGCCATCCAATCCGACGTCACTCGACCCCTCAATTTGATTGATCAAGGAGTTCTCAACCATGCGTTTGCCCAATTTGTCCCCCAGTGTCGATCGTCGCTCCCTGGTTGCATCAGCCGCTCCGCTCCGTGGCGGGGTCCGGCCTCAAAACGGCCTCAAATGCGGCGATGCCTGTTCGCCCACGGGCCCAGTTGTCCCGCGTCGTGTCCTTTTGCTCACCAAATTCAAGCGGAGTATATCAGTGCGCGACGTCGCTGCTGCCGTTCATGCACGGGTGAGCCCGTCGGGTGATCCTGGGCGTGCGGAGATCGGTATTCGGGACCCGCGGGTGTACCGGGCGGCTCAATCACGCAAGGCGATTCAGGGGATCTTGGGGAGCCCCTGGCCGGCGTTGGCTTCCCAGATCTTGACGGTACGGTCGCTGCTTCCGGAGGCCACCCGCGTGCCGTCAGGGGAAAAGGCGACGGTCCAGACCGGGCCGGTGTGGCCCCGGAGGACCATGACTTCCTGGCCGAAGGCCGGGTCCCAGATCCGGACTGTTCGATCGTCGCTTGCGGAAGCCAGCCGCCGGCTGTCGGGGGAAAACGCGAGGCGCTCGATCTCTAAGGCGTGTCCCGCCAGGGTGTGAACCTCTTGGCCGGTAGCGGCGTCCCAGACGTTGATCGACCGTCCATAGCCTCCCGAGGCGAGCCACCGCCCATCCGGGCTGATACGCGATCGTGCAAAGGCCTTCATCAGCCTTGGAGGTCCTGACCCGGAGGCCGGAGTCCAGGTCCCAGAACAGGATGAATCCCTCGAAGTCCGCGGAAACCAGCGTCTTTCCATCGGGGCTGAACGCCACGGCGTTGACCTCGCCGATGTGACCCTTGAGGGTGTGAATCTCCCGGCCCGCGGCCAGGTCCCAGACTTTGACCAATTGATCGTCGCCGCCGGAGGCGACGGTCTTTCCATCCGGGCTGAACGCCACGTCCATGATGAGGGCCGTGTGGCCCTTGAAGGTTTTGACTTCCTGGCCGGTGGCGACCTCCCAGATCCGGACCGTCATGTCGCTTCCCGCGGAGGCCGCGAGCCGGCCGTCGCGGCTGATCGCGACGCATTTGACCGCGGCCGGTGTGACCCCGGAAAGTTCGGACGACCTGACCGCTGGTCAGGTCCCAGAGCTTGACGGTCCGGTCCTCGCAGGCGGAGGCGAGGTACGAGCCGTCAGGACCGAAGGCGACGCCCTCGACGACGTCCTTCTCAGGCAACGAGCGAGCCTCCTGGTCCCGCGTCGTGTCCCAGATCCGGACCGTCATGTCGTTGCAGGCGGAGGCCAGGTGCACGCCATCGGGGCTGAAGGCGATATCCAGGATTGTGCCGGTATGCCCTTTGAGGCTCCGCAGCAGGTTACCAGTCGTCGCGTCCCAGAGGGTCACCGCCTGGCTGGTGTAGCCGGTGGAGGCCAGGGTCTTGCCATCGCTGGAAAACGCCAGATTCTCGATGGGGTCGACATTGTGATGATCCCTGAAGGTGCGAACCACCGAGCCGGCGGCGATATCCCAGAGCTTGATCGTTCCGTCGGCGGACCCGGTGGCGAGGGTCTTGCCGTCGGAAGAAATCGCCAGTATCCCTGATGTGTCCTTGAGGGTGGCGGCGACCTGGCCGGTGGCGACGTCCCAGATTCGGATGGTGGGCTCACCTCCGCCGGCCGAGAGGAGGGTCTTGCCGTCGGGGCTGAAAACGATCTCGCTCGGCACGCCGTCGTGGTGATCTTTCAAGGTGCGAATCAGTGAGCCGGCGTCGGAATCCCAGAGCTTGACGGTCCCATCCCGGCTGGTGGAGGCGAGGCGTCTTGCCGTCGGGGGAATACGCCAGTTGCTCGATCGCCTTGGTGTGGCCCTGCTGGAAGGTGCGGATGGCCTGGCCGGTGGCGACGTCCCACAGGGTCACCGTCCGATCGCCCCCCTTCGGATCGCTCCCGGCCGAGGCCAGTCGGGCGCCGCCCGGGTGGAAAGCGACCGCGAGGACATGATTGGTTGGCGACGAGCGTGTGGATGGCCTGGCCGGTGGTGGTGTCCCAGAGCTTGATGGTCCGATCGTCGCCTGCCGAGGCCAGCCGTCGGCCGTCGGGGCTGTAAGCCACGCTCCAGATGGCCTTGGCCTCTATGCCCCGTCAGCGTTTGTCCCTGAGAGCGGGTCAGGCGGTCGAGATAATACCACTCGAAGCCACGGAGGTCGGTCTTGCGCGGCGGGGGGCGGGTCTCATCGAGCTGGCGCCGGACCTGGGCGACATTGGCGTCTTGCCAGTCGCGCTCCGCCAGGGTGAGTTTCGCCGCGTAGGCCAGGTGCCGGGCGAGGTCTTCGCTTCTCAGGGCCTCGTCTTCGTTCTGTTTCGACGTCTCCAGGGCGGCCGCCAGACCCACGCGGGCGGCGACGGCCTGGCGCCATTGCCAGACGATGCCGCCGCTCCCCATGGTCATCGTGAGCACGAGCAGACCGAGCAAGACCGAGACGGCGGGATGGCGCCGGATGTATTTCGAGATTCGCTCCGTGGTCGAGGCCGGCCGGGCCAGGATCGGCTTGCCCGCGAGCCAACGATTCAGGTCGTCGGCGAGCTCGCTGGGCCGTGCCGTAGCGATTCTTGGGGGCTTTCTCCAGGCATTTCAGGCAGATTGTCTCGAGGTCGCGATCGACCTGGGGGTCGATCGCGCGCGGGCGCTTCGGCTCTTGATTGACCACCTGCCGCAGTGTCTCCGTGTGATCGAGGTCGCGCATGGAACGGCGGTCGCCCCGTGAGCAAGGCGTAGAGAATCGTGCCCAGGCCATAGACGTCGGTGGCCGTGGTGATCGCCTCCCGCCGGCCTTCGGCCTGCTCGGGCGCCATGTAACTGGGCGTGCCGGCCGCCGCCGGACCGCGTCGTCGAGTCGCTGTCGGTGTTTCCAGCCGCTTGGCCAGTCCGAAATCGATCACGTGAGGCATTGCCTTGCGCGTCCACGAGGATGTTTGACGGCTTCAAGTCGCGGTGGAGCACGCCACGCTGGTGGGCGTGGTGGATCGCGCCGGCGACTTGCTCCACCAGGCGAGCGATCGCGGCCGGCTGGTCCTTGAAGCGAGCCAGAGAATCCTGGACGGTCCAGCCCTCGATCAGCTTCATGCTGTAATAGTGCAAGCCTCCTTGCTCGCCCACCTCGAGGATCGGCACGATGTTGGGATGGTCCAGCGCGGCGACGGCCTCGGCCTCGCTCTGGAACAAACGGAGTTCCCGAGCCTCGGCCAAAGTGCCGGATTTGATCGTCTTGAGGGCGACGATCCGGTTGAGCTTGATCTGCCGAGCCTTGAAGACGACTCCCATGCCTCCTTGGGCTAGCATATCGATCAACTCGTAATCTCCCAGCACCGCCCCTGGACACGCGAAAGCCAGCCCCATTTCACCGAGAAGTTTGGACCATGCCGGCAGCCCCATCGGCTGCGCGGGAGCCGGACCGTTGGCTTGATCCGGCCGGTCCGGCCCGGACAGACCGATCGTGCTCGGCAGGTTGAGCGGACCGGTTGGGTCGTCGGCATTTCCCGCCGTGGTCAACAAGGGATCGAACACCGGCTCGATGGCATCAACGGGCTCGTCGTCGTGCTCAGGGACCGCGATGGGAATTGTGCCCGGGCTTGCCGCCTTGTCGTCGATCTCGGATTCACCGCGTCCCGTCCAGTCGGCCGATGCCGGCGACACAAAGGCAGGCATGTTACCGGTCGAGATATCCAGCAGAACCGCTTTGTCGGGGCAATGGTCCTGGTATTCCTCAATGGTGACAGTCTCTCCCAAGCTGCTGGCGGAGTGCCTGATCCACCAGCGCCAGCTCAAGCCAGAGGGCGGTGCGCACCTCGCCTTCGGTGTCGACGAGATAGTCCTCGATCCGAGGCGCGCGCAAGGCATTCCATTCTTTCTCGTACTGATCGCACCGCTCGTCAATCAACTGGGCCTGTTCGAGGCTAAACCGACTTCGCCATCGATCGAGTGGCGCGGCCATGAAAGATCCCTCCTGCCTTGGGATGAATGGACTGACTGACGAGGTCTCTATCCAGAGTCTTTGCATCCAGCCCGCTGATGCGACAAGGAATTATCAAAATGATCAAAAATCCTGAGGACGAGTCAATGCAAGCGTGGACGTGCCAGATTGAATTGCAGTTGCATGTGCAGGGCTCAATCGAGAGTCTCGTCGCCGATCTCTTCCCAGATCAAGCGGATACGTTCGATCTTCCGCTCGACGGTTCGGACGACGCACCCCATCTTCTGCGCGATCTCGACGTTGCTAAGTCCATCCATGCGCCACAGCGCGATCTTTTGGAGAGTCGGGTCGGGCAGCGAGTTGAGCAGACGTCTGGAATTGATCCTGGATAATGGCCGCCGATTCCGGCTCCGGCTCCTTGCTGAGGCCTGGGCCAACGCGTTATCCTCGTCGTCATCGTCAACGTTGTCGATGGCGTCCTCGCCGCGGATGACGTGGTTTCCGCCGCGTTTAAGGCGACCGTGCCACTGTCGCTGACTGAGTGCTTTCTTGACAGTGATGGCCACCAAGAGCTGCCAGAGGTCGACGCGGTCGGTCAGCCGCTGGAACTGTCCTTGGGCCGCCCCGGCGAACAGGCCATGGATGGCGCTCAAGGCCGCGTCCTCGGCGTCTTCGACGGCTTGCCGGGGCACAGGCCCGAGGCGCTGGCGCGCCACCTGGATGAGCCGTTCGTAATAGCGCTGCCAGAGTGCAGCGGCCGCGTCGGGTTGCCCCGCTTTGAGCTCATCAATCCAGTGCGTGACGGAACCCGGATCCTCAGCCGACATCATCGTCCTCCGGCCAAGTCCGTGCGATCAGGAGCGAGGCTGGTGCCGCGTCCGCGGCGCACGGCTCCGTGCGGGACAACTTCGGAACCGCTGACTACGGTGATTCTAGTCATGCATTTCCCCGCCGATCAAGCCAGGAGCAGACGTCGAGCAATTTCCGACGAGGACTGTGAGCCTCGGCTCACGTTCCCAAGGTCCGCTCAAGATCGGCCAGAAGGTCGGCGACGGTCTCGAAGCCGGGCAGTAGCGCGCTGCGTTCCTCGGCGCGGAGCCAGCCCTGGACCTTCTTCTCGCCGGAGATGACCGTCGAGTGGTTGCGGCCGCCGAAGTAGCGGCCGATCTCGCTGTAGGCCGCGCCGGTGTGCTTGCGCGCCAGATACATGGCCATCATGCGGGGGTAGGCCAGGGCGCGGGTGCGGCTGTCGGACTTGAGCGACTCGGCACTGATCTGGAAAAGTTGGCAGACAGCCCGTTCGATGTCTCGGAGCGCGACGGAAGCCGCGGTGTGGCGGATCGTGTCCCGCAGCGCGGTCTTGGCGAGGTTCAAGTCGAGTCGCTTACCGGTGAGCACCGCCTGGGCGATGACCGTGTGCAAGGCTCCTTCCAGCTCGCGGATGCTGCGCGCAGATGCTCGGCGATATAAGCGACCACCGTCTCGGGGACGTTGACCCCACGCGCCTCGGCCCTGGCCCGGATGATCCCCCGGCGGGTGGCCAGGTCGGGAGACTCGATCTTGACGACCATGCCACCCAGGAACCGCGTCACCAGCTCGTCGGTCAGCCGCGAGATCAGTCGAGGGTGCTGGTCGCTCGCCAAAACGATCGGAGCGCCTTTGTCCACGAGGGCGTTGAACGTATGCAGAAACTCATCCTGAGTCGCCCGCTTCGCGGCCAGAAAGTGAACGTCGTCGACGAGCAGACCGCCGACACCTCGGTGACGGGCGCGAAAGCCGCTCAAGGTGCCGGTGCGCATCGCTTCCAGGAAGCCGTTGGTGAACGCCTCGGCGGTGAGCAGAACGATGTGCAGGCTGGGGTGCGCTTGCTTCAGGGCCAGGGCAGTGCCTTCGAGCAAGTGAGTTTTACCCAGTCCGACGGGGCTGTGGATCACCAGCGGGTTGAACGCACGTGCCGGCCGACTGGGCCATCTCTCTCGCCGCGGCGTGGGCGAGGCGGTTGCCTGGTCCCGTCACGAAATCCTCGAGCCGCCGCGATAGCCGGCCCGGCGCCGGCACGCCGCCTGATGAAGCGGCAGCGATGCTCACCGAGGACGTGCCTTGCATCCGTTTGGGCGGCTGCGGCCGATCCGTTCTCGGCAGGGGAGCCGGCCCGGACGGGGAGGAAGGCCCGGGGCCGTTCGGCGACGGGCTGGGGAAGGACAGGGGGGCCTTGGGGTTGCCCGGTATGGGAACCGTGATGACTCCCCGTCGCGGCGGCTCGGATTCGGGCTCGGCGGATCCTGCCCGGGCTCGACCACGTCACCCACGGGCGGCTCGGCTTCGTCACGGACCTGAATCGACAGCCGCAACGGCCGGCCCAACACCGCCTCGGCCGCCTCGAGCAGGCTGTCGGTGTAGTGACTGCGGATCCACTCCCGGAAAAAAGGATCGGGCACCTGGACTTCCAGCGCATCGCCGTCGCCATTCCTGCTGACGCCCAGCCGAACCCCGTCGCCGAACCAGAGACCGAACCGCGCCTCGCCCAACCGCTCGGAAACGGCCGCACGCAACGCCGCCTCCACGACCGCGGGACCCCGAGGCGTCGCTCCCGTCCCAGCCCGTTCCCGCGTGTGCCCCGGATGTCCGACCATGGCGCTATCCCCCGCGATCGGCGCGCACAACGAAATCGATGTCCACGCGATCATCCTCTTCAACGGCTGGGCCCGATCAATCGGAGAATATCAATCCGTCCGAACGCACCGAAATGATCGACGAGCTCACACTCCGGCGCAGTCCACCAGCCAGAGGGTTATGCGCTGTCTGGGAAACATTGTCAAAGACGGAGGACAGGCAATTGGTCGCGGACCTTGACCAATAGACCGCTCTTGTCGAATCTATGGAAAACGACTGGGCGACAATGCGGAATGTGAGGTATGGCCGCGTCTTCGCGGCGATGAGTGTTGAGACCGCACTCAATCATTCAAGTCCCTGCGCACATGCCCGATCCGCACTGAGGGCGGCCGCAGCCGAAGGAGGGGCCGCCGGTCTCGCTACGGATCGGCAGTTCGCTGCCGCCAGCGCGTCCGGTATGAGCCGCCGCCGGGACGCTAAACTGCTTGGAGACTTCGAGATTGCCGCATCGGGGGCAGCGGGCTTGGTCGCCTCCGCCGCGGATCAAGGTCTCAAAGGTGTGGTCGCAAGGCTCGCAATGAAATTCGTAGAGTGGCATGAGCGGAGTGATTCCTCAGTCTTCGGAACCGAGAGCCAGCGTGCGGACACAGCTTGCACCTGGCTATATGGGTATTCTGGAAGGCGGTCCTGGTGTTGTCAATGCCGGGAAAGGTTGGGCGAGGATTTCCGAGAAAAATGAACTGAAATCGAGGATTTCGCGATGGACGTCGGCGTGGAGGGATCACGACCTGGCTTCCATCGGCGTCGAGCTACCACCCGGCGTCGTTGATGGTGTGGGGCGGGGTTTCTTAACCCACCTGGACGCGTCAAGAAGGGAACCAGCGGGTTAACCGATCTAGCCGCCTTCGGCGGCGCCCTCACGGCCCGTGAACTGTTTTTCGACTACTGGGCTCCCGGTGTTGTTGGTGTTTATCGTACTTTATCTTACGGCGTCGCGAGTCAGTGGCCCTATATACTCTGGTGCTCACTGCCCGAGGGTTAGCTTGGTCCGAGAGGCTTGGTCCTTGTCATTGGTGACTTGCCATGCCGGGTTTTCCCGGCACGGTATTGATCCCGTTGGGGAGACTGCAATCGTACACGAACCCCCTCTTGGCTCGCGGCGCCTCGTTGTTTCGTCACTTGCATCCGCGAGCTGATGACAACCTTGGCTCCTTCCATCAGGTAAGTGAGTCGATCGAGGCTGTCGCCATCGGACGACAGACCTGTGGCTACGAAAAACACGGATAAACCAACGCCTCTGGCAACCATGAGAAATGCCGGGGGCCTGGGGGAGGTTTTCCGCCTCGTCGCGTGCAAAAGCGGGGAGAGTTCATGGGGAGGAAACCCGCTTCACGGGTTTTTGCTATCCACGACCTAAGACTGCTTGTCATTCGGCGGTTTGCGGCTCGTCCAAGATGTCACCCTCCTTCCCGACGTGGGGGGCGTTGGCCAAGTTTGACCCCAACTCCCCGAGTTTGACCCCCAACTCCCCTGTTTCGTTTGTTGCGACTATAGACAGTCTGTGGTATGCTTTCTAGAAGTCGAACACGCGGAAGGAGAGCAAGAGATGGCCCAGTTACTTAACGGCAATGAAGTGGTCACACCGACCGAGGCCGATTCGGCACTGGCCAAAGAGTCGAGTCGAAAGCTAGCGGCTCATCTGGGAGGTGCCAACGGGCTCCGCTTGGAAGTCAAGACCGGCACAACGAGTGAGGAGCTTGTTCTTCCGGCTTCGGCGTTGCGGTTGCTCCTCAGCCTCTTGACCGAGCTGGGGCAGGGTAACGCCGTGACCCTGACGCCGATTCGAGCCGAGCTAACGACGCAGCAAGCGGCCGATTTGCTAAACGTCTCTCGACCGCACCTGGTGAAGCTGCTTGATGAGGGGGCAATCCCGAGTCGAAAAGTCGGGACTCACCGGCGTGTGCGGTTGGAAGACATAATCAGCTACAAGCGGGAATTCCTGGCCCGGCGTCAAGCCTCACTCGAAGAACTCGCGGCGTTGAGCCAAGAGCTCGATATGGGCTACTAACCCGTGGCCCCGATCGTCCTCTACGATGCATGCGTCCTGTACTCGGCCCCGCTCCGCGACTTGCTGATGCAGCTTGCCCTTTCGGACCTGTTCCAGGCTCGTTGGACGGACCAAATTCATGACGAGTGGACGAGGAACGTCTCGGTCAATCGGCCGGACATCTCGCCAGCGAGCCTCGCTCGATGTCGCAAGCTCATGGACGAGCACGTACCCGATTGTCTCGTCACCGAATACGAGGCCCTCATCCCGACACTGACCCTCCCCGATGTCGATGATCGGCACGTCTTGGCAGCGGCGATTCACGGCGGAGCCGGCCTCATTATCACGTTCAATCTGAGCGATTTCCCGGCATCAGTCCTTGGCCAGTTCCACATTGAGGCGATCCACCCAGATGAATTCATCACTCACCTTTGGGATGAACATTCTGACGCTGTGCTTCACGCGATGAGGCTCCATCGGGCGAGCTTGAAGAAATCCCCAAAGTCCGCGGCCGAATACCTGGCAACGCTCGAACAATGTCAGCTTCCTGATACGGCTGCTCGGATTCGACCACTCGCGGCGCAGATCTGGCGAGCCATCAGAACCGTTCGGCTCGCTCATCTTCAATGATGGCCTCGGCCATTGACCTCGGAGTTTTCGAGCTCGGCTCTCGCGCCTCTTGAAGAGTGATGGAATCATCGCCTTCGCTGTCACAGCAGCGCGCAGTTGGGGTCGGCCTTGGGCTTTTTGTTTCTTGGACGGATTGGAGTCTCCCTGATGAAGGCAAAAACGAAAAACCAAGGCTGAGCCCAAGTCCCCGTCGACCCCAAGTCCCCGTCAGGCCAGTCGCCTCGGTGAACGTTTGGCAGCGTTCGACGCCTCAGCGCATAAGTGAAATGTCATTGGTCATACGCTAAGCAAAGCACGGCGATGAGGATGAAATCGGGGCGCTGAGCGTCGGCTCGTGTTGACCTCGCTCCCCGGTGCTGGGATCGTAGAAACATGGCCGATCGAGAGCATGTTAGACCGTTAGTCGCGATCATCGCCGCCAATCCGTAACGGGCAGTCGGCTGGACCGCGTAGCGGAGGCTGGTTCGATGGCGATTCAAGAGGCTAGAATGATGGCCATAACGACCCGACAATGCAGGATAGACGTATGACGCGCACCGACTTTTACCAACTTCTGAGCAACATCACGGCCCTGACGCCGGCGCAGGTGCGGCAACTTCGCCAGCAACTCGACCGCCAGAGCGCACAGAGGAAGAAGCCTACGGCTTCGACACCCGGCAGGTCCGCGAAACGCAGCAAGCCAACCGCGACTAAGAAAAAGCCACTGACGCGCGACGAGTTTAATCAGCGATTGATGGCGGCTGGCCTCATCACCCGCCTGCCCGACCCATCCCTCGACATCGACGACGACGACCCGGACGATCAGCCGGTCACCATCAAGGGCGAGCCGCTGTCGGAAACCATCATCCGCGAGCGGCGCTGAGGTGGCGGCGACCTACGCAGCATACTTCGCCGATTCCAGCGCCTTGGTCAAACGTTACGTTCAGGAGGCAGGCACTTCGTGGGTGCGCCGCCTAACACGGCGCAGCCCCTCCACCGTGATCTACATCGCCCATATCACCGCCGTCGAAGTGACTTCGGCCGTCGCCCGCCGCCGCCAAGGACGGACGCTCACCGCCGCCAAAGCATCGTCGATCCTCCACCGCTTCCGCCAGCACCTTGCCGGTCGCTACACCATCATCGAGATCACGCCCGCTCTATTCAATGAGGCCATGCGGCTGGCGAATACGCACGCGCTGCGAGCCTATGACGCCGTGCAGCTCGCCGCCGCCCTCGAAATCAACCAGAAGGAACAGGATGCTGGTTTCGCTCGAGTGACGCTGATCTCCGCCGATCAGGCCCTCAATGACACGGCGACCGCCGAAGGGTTGACAGTCGAAGACCCCAACACCCATACCTGATCATATGAGACGGGAGGCACGGCAATGATGCGCGGCCGTTCGACGCCACCACGGCTCCTCGGAAGCTCACAATGCAGCGCCCGATAACCGGGATTCATGTTCGTTTGGCCGGCCAGCCAAGCCGGTAGAACTTGGCAAAAGCCCCGAGCCGTGGTAATTTGGGGCAAAGGAGCATAACGAAATGACCATCCACTTACCCGAACATTTAGAGCGTTACGTGCACGATCAGGTGCAGGCTGGTCGCTACCTGACCGAGGACGAAGTCATCCGCGACGCCTTGGAGCGGCACCAGCAGACACAGCAGCCGCCCGCCGCCGTGAACCGCCAGGAGGAGCAAAGCAGCCAAGTATTGCAGCGTCGCCTGTTGGAGGCGGGGATCATCAGCGAGATCAAGCCGCCGATCACCGACCTGACGCCCTACCGGAACCGCCGGGCCGTCCCCATCCTGGGCGAACCGATCTCTGAAACCGCCATCCGTGAGCGGCGCGAACGGTGGCGGCCTTCTTCCTCGACACCATCGCGGTTCTCAAGCGATACGTCCAGGAAACCGGCACTGCTTGGGTGCAAGCCCTGACCGCACCGATCGCCCGGCATTCGCTCATCGTGGTGCGGATCACGCTGGCTGAAACTGTCGCCGCCGTGACGCGGCGGGAGCGTGGCGGCTCGATCACGCCCCACGACGCCGCGATCGCCGTGGCGGATTTCCAGCTCGATTTTGCCCGCCAATACATCGTCGTCGCGGTTTCCGCCGCGCTGGTCACCCAGGCTGCGATACTGGCGAGAACGCATGCCCTGCGAGGCTATGACGCCGTGCAGCTCGCTGCGGCCCTTGAAATCCATGCAAACGATCCATCGCTAACGCTGCTATCGGCTGATCTCGAACTCAATACCGCCGCCACGGCCGAAGGGCTATTGTTCGATGACCCCAACAGCCATCGCTAGCCTGAACTCGCTGTCCTACTCGAACCCGCCGACTGCGTCGCGTGCCGTAGGATCAGTGATATTCTCTTCGTGCGGGAAGCGGACCCGGAAGCCGCCGCGGACTGGCACGCCATCGCGTTGCTGACCGACGATCCTGCGCGTATGATGCGTTAGAGAACGCCGTGGTTGTCGCGAACGTTTCTGGCACCAGAAGGCGAAGAAAGAGTTCCATGAACAGGGTCCTCGAAGCGCTTCCTGGCGACTCGCAACGGCCTTCCATCGAGAAACTCCGGACCTTCGCGCCGCGCCCTTCGCGGGCCGAACTGATCGCGCGCGGCGAGGCCATGCGGAAACAATGCCCGCGCAGCTCCCACGCCGTCTGGAGTGCGCCGCACGACCGGCCGGACCCGCTCCGGCTGGTCGAGGAAGGCAACGGCGGGCGAATCCCCGAGCTGATCCCCCTGCGCCACGGCCGCATGCTGCCGTCGCCGTTCACCTTCTATCGCGGGACGGCACTCAACATGGCGGTGGACCTGGCCGGCACGCCCACCACGGGCTTTCGCGTGCAGGCGTGCGGCGATGCGCACCTGGGCAATTTCCGCTGCTTTGCCACGCCGGAGCGGCGGGTCATCTTCGACATTCACGACCTCGATGAAACGCTTCCGGCCCCGTGGGAGTGGGACGTCAAACGCCTGGCCGCCAGCTTTGTCCTCGCATGCCGCACGAACGGCTTCAGCGACAAGCTCGCCCGCGATGCCGTGCTGACCTGCGTTCGGTCGTACCGCGAAGCCATGGCCCGGTTCAGCACGATGCGGGCCCTGGACGTGTGGTATGCCCGGTTTGAGGCCGAAAAGCTCGTCGCGGACATCGAGGACGCCGACATCCGCGCGCGGACCCGGAAGAGCCTGGCCAAAGCGAAGCAGGTCTGCGTCGTTGAGGACGTTTTCCCCAAGCTCGCCGACACGTCGGGCGAGACCCCGACCATCAAAGACAACCCGCCGTTTATCTACCACCACCTGGAGCGCGGGGAGGACGAATTCTACGCGCGGATCGAGGAAGTCTTTTCCCGCTACCGCGAATCGTTGCCGGACGACCGGCGTGTCCTCCTGGACCGATATGCCGTCAAGGACAAGGCCATCAAGGTGGTGGGCGTCGGCAGCGTCGGCACCGTCTGCAGCGTCGCGCTGCTGATGGCGGGCGAGAAGGACCCCCTCTTCCTCCAGGTCAAAGAAGCTCGCCCCTCGGTCCTGGAGGCCTATGCGGGCCCGAGCGTTTATCCCAACCACGGGCAACGGGTCGTGAAGGGGCACCGGCTCATGCAATCGGCCAGCGACATCTTCCTGGGCTGGACGGAGGACAGCAGCGGCCGGCATTTCTACGTCCGCCAGCTGCGGGACATGAAGCTCAAGTTCCGCATCGAAGAGTTCAAGCCGGCCAAGATGGTCATCTTCGCCGAATGGTGCGGGGGCACGCTGGCGCGCGCCCACGCCCGTTCCGGCGAACCGGCTTTGATCAGCGGCTACCTCGGCAAGGCCGACACGTTCGATCAAGCCATCGCGGCCTTCGCGGTGACTTATGCCGATCAGGTCGAGCGCGATTACGAAAGCTTCGCGAAGGCGGTGCGCGAGGGGAAAATGGAAGCCCGAATGGATGACGGCGTCTGATTCGTGCCGACTATTTGGTGGCCAGGGGTCGCTGACGTGCGCGATCGCCGGAGCTTGGCTGGCCGTGAATGCCTGATAAGCGCTCTATGAGGAACGACCAGTTCTTCGCCGGATCGAACAGAACGACATCCGGCAGCTTATCGTGCTCGGTGATCGGCACGCCGATCCGCGCAAACTGGTCCTGATCGTAGATCACTTGCTTCTTGGCGGTATTGCCCACATAAAGCACGATCGCGCCTGGTGCAAAGCGGGGTCCGAAGTCTTCGATAATGGCGACCTGGAGCGCGTTATGCTCGCCAGGCGAAAGATAGACGGTCGAGCCGTCAGCCGGCCGGAGCGGGATTTGATGAGATGCCCTGGCCCGCTCATACGCGGCTTGAGCGTCCCGAATTGCTCGATGAAGGCGGCGACTGCCTTGTCGAAACCCGCTGTCCCGAATGCCTTGAGGACCTCGGCGACTTCCTCGGTCAGCCGGTAAGCGTTCTTGCCGCTATTCGTCGGCCGGTCCGGATCATCGGGATTGCGATCGACCAGCCGAGCCTGCTCGAACTGATGAATCGTCTGGCGGCGGATCGTCTCGCGGCTGTTTGGCTTGTAGTCCTTGCCGTACTCCACCCGCATGAATTCCATGATGTCCACGGTCCGTAGCAACGGCCGCTCGACCTTAGCCCAGGACGCACGCGGCCCGAGCTTGGCGAGAGCGAGCAACGTCAGGGCGGATCGCTCATTTTGCTGGCTACGCGGCAGGCCAAGGGCCGCCAGAATCTTAACGGCTTCCTCGGTCCTGCTCACGGCGACGATCCCGTCAGGTAGGCCGCGATCCGGCCGTTGATCCCCAACTCTTCGAGCACCAGGCGGTCAACCTTATCCGGCCGGAATTCGCCCAGCACCCTGACACGCTGCCCGATCGCTGCAACCTGCTCGAGCGTCGGGAACGGGATGGTCCTGATCTCCGTGGCGTTGACCTGCGTGTTGCCGCTGATGATACGGAAGTACCGATCCAGCAACGCCGAGTTGAACAAGGCGGTCAGGCCGTAAACCTCATCAACGGTCAACTCGCGTTCTGCGTGATAGACGTAATTGAGGTGATTCTCCAGAGCCAGATAAGGCCGCGTACCTTCCGCCCGCAGAAACCAACTGGCCGTCAGGCGTCGCCGCTCTTCCTTCGCACTGAAACGCCGCAGCAAGACGTAGTTTCGCGTCGGCACCAGATGCTTGAGCGATTCCCGGCAGACCCGAAAAGCCGTTGGCTTGCCCCGCTTTTCAACCGGCCAGATGGTCTCAAACGCCTTGACGTTGTGCGGCTCCAAGAGCGGGGCACATTCCTCGCCGTCGAGCGTGGCGAGGAGGAATTCACGTGTCCGAAACAGCACGACTGGGCCGGTCGAAATGCAAAGGCCCAAATCGGCGAACCGGTCGGGCCAGGCTTCCACCGCTTCCAGGATAGCCGTGTCTTCCGCCGAGGCCGGGATGCGGAGGACCATATCCCCGGAGGAATCATCGAGCACCGTTGCCGCCGGCAAGGTCAGAGCATCCAGTTTTTCGGGAATATCTTTGCCGACGCTTGTGGTGATCGTCGTTGAAGGTCCGGCGATGCCAAGACGGTGCGTGAGCGTAATCAGGCTCTCCTGCAGGACATCTTCAAACGTGCTGCGCCGGCACTCGAACAGATGGACGTGACGAAGGGCCATGCGGGAGAAAAACCAACGCCTGAAATGCTTGAAATAAAGGCCGTTGCAGTAGCTGCGTGGCGTGATGGCCACCATCTCGCCGTTCGGCCGTAACAACTCGACGGCTTTTGCCATAAACATCATGTAGATGTTGGTCTGACCTTGGAAGGCATCTCCCATCGCCAGGGCGTGAGCGGAATCCGCTCCAGTCTTGAAATAGGGCGGGTTCATGATGACCGCGTCAAACTCATCCCGTGCATCGTCGTCATCGAACAGCATCCGCTGCTCTCGCCTGCCACGGCTATTCAGAATGAAATCTTCGTTGCGGATCTTAAAGCACAAGTCGTGACCGGCGGAGGCCAAGGCCGAGCGGCAATGCCGCATGTTCTCGTCGAGCAGCGGCAACAACGCCGGATCGCTTTCGTACAGCGTGATTTCAAGCCGATGACGCGGAGGCAGGGTCAGCACCCGCTCGCAGAATGCCGCCGCCAGGGAGCCGATACCCGCTCCCGCATCGAGAAGCCGCACGCGATCGGGAATCCGCGTGAACAACCCCGCCATGTATCTGCAGACGCCAACCGGCGTGAAAACTTGTCCTTTTTCTTTTCGTGATTCTACCGTCGTGGCGGCTTCATACCGCTTCTGGAGAGCGAAGGCAAACGCCATCAGATCGACCGGCTTCGACTTTCTTGCGACCTGCATTGTGCCGTCCCGACTGCATTTGACTACAAATCTTATCATTATAATAATTATCGTTTGATTGCGAATAGTTTTTCGCTAAAGGCGGTAACTATGGTGTCGATACCGCAAGTGAGCAGATTGATAATCGCCGTCACGCAACGAGCGAGGCGACAGCCGCAACCGTTACACGAATGTGCCGATTTCAATGATCGCGGCTTTCTCGGTCTTGGTGCGATCCTTTCGTTTCTTTTTCTGCAGGTCGAAAGTTAACCAATTGTTATATCGCGTCATGACGTGACCATTCCACTGCTTGGTTATCGCCTGGCGACAGACCGCAATTAGGTCATCGTAGAACGCCGTTGTGTCGAAATGAATGGCAACAATGTCAGTAGCTTGGCGAACCAGGTTCAAATGGTTCTGTCGGTCCGAAAAGCTCACTATCCACCATATCTTCTTTGCACCCGCCTCCAGGACCCGAAGCTCGTCATGATGAGCCAATGAATGCCGATATAACATGGTCAAAATCGCCGCTTTGCCCTTATACCCGGCGTGAACCGCTTCGAAATCTGTTTCAAGCACGGATTGTAAATTCGTTGCCGTGCTCGCATTTCGATAGATCAGATCTCCCAGCGATTCGGCAATCGGGAACGTCATCCGCATCAGTGCCCAAAAGGGTGCCGTACCTGTAACAAGCCTTTTTGCTTACCATCCACGATCAACTGAAGACTCGTCCCGACCTCGCCTTCAAGCCGACCAAGAATTTGGCGAAACGCCTGCTCAATCCGATTGGACTTCGCCCGGAAGCATGATCACCTCCAAACCAGACAGCC
>CAWAAW010000005.1:0-200537 GCA_963779785.1 uncultured Planctomycetota bacterium | reverse complement strand
TTGCGATTCGTAGCATCTTCTCGATCTGTAATGCGTTATGTCAAGGAGGTCTTCTGACATTACCCGATGTTCCGCCATCGGTCTGCCACCCCAGCGGGCGTCACCGGCAACGGCGAGGTCCGAAGCCTGGGGGACAACGTAACCTCGATCCTCGGATCGGCCGTGGACGCGCGAGCCGACACGGCGACTGCCAGCATCACGGCGGTCGGGGGCCAGTAGTCCGGGGTATGGTCAACCCAAGTGAAGTGCTGATAAAGGCCGTCAACTGCGACAAGCCCAAGATGCTGTCAGGCTTGGACCAAAAAGGTACGTGGTCAGGTGCGGAGGCTTGCCATTCCCCCGCCGCGGATGAAGTACCACCGGCCGACAGGCACGACCTAACCCCCGGGATGATCGAGGAGGTGAACGAAGTAACCCCGTTATCTCCCCGCGAGGGAAGGCGGACTGCAAAGGACGCTGATGAGGTAGCGGGGATGGGATGAGGGAGCAAGCGAAGGCCGAGCTGTAATGGATCGGATAGAGGGTGAGTCCTCCCACGGACGACATCCCCTCGCCGCGAAAGCGGGCTGACTTCCCTCGGGTGTTCCGTCACGAGAGAACCTTGGCCAACCGATAAAGGGAGACAAGCAGATATGTCGGCGGCAGAAATGCCTGCTGGTGCGGCTCCCGAGCGTACGCCCGACTGGCATTCCATCGAATGGAAGAAGGTCTGGTGCACGGTTCGTCGGCTCCAGGCGCGTATCGTGAAGGCCGTTGCGCAGGGCAGATGGAATAAAGTCAAGGCTCTGGTTTATCTGCTCACGCACTCGTTCAGTGGCCGGGCCCTGGCCATCTTACGAGTCGTCAGTAATTCGGGTGCGAAGACTCCCGGTGTGGACGGGATCCTCTGGAACACACCGGAAGCCAAGTCAGCCGCTTTCAGCACCCTGCGTCGGCACGGTTACCGACCGCAACCGCTCCGCAGGGTGTACATTCCCAAGAGCAACGGCAAACGACGCGGTCTCGGGATTCCCACCATGGCCGATAGAGCCATGCAAGCACTCCACTTGCTCGGCCTCGATCCCATCGCGGAATCCCAAGCCGACGGCCATTCCTATGGCTTTCGACTGGAACGCCGCTGTGCCGATGCGATGGCTCAGACCCATATCCTGTTGAGTCATCGGCACGGTCCACAATGGATTCTCGAGGGGGACATCAAAGCTTGCTTTGATCAGATCAGCCATGAATGGCTCTTGGCGCACATCCCCATGGACCGGCAAGTGCTGGGGCAATGGTTGAAAGCGGGTTTCCTGGAGAAGCATGCCTGGTTCGCCACCACGGAAGGAACACCTCAAGGCGGGATCATTTCACCCGCGCTGGCGAATTGGACCCTGGATGGACTGCAACGGCTCCTGGCGGAACACTTCGCCGAGACGCCGAGACGACAACGAATGAACAAAGTCCACCTGGTCCGTTATGCGGATGACTTCTTGATCACAGGCACATCGAAGGAACTCCTTCGTGATCAAGTCCAACCTCTCGTGGCTCACTTCTTGAAGGAACGCGGTTTGGAACTCTCCCACGAGAAAACCCGGATCACGCATATCGAGGACGGCTTCGATTTCTTGGGGCAGAACGTCAAGCGTTATCCCAACGGCAAGGTCTTGACCAAACCGTCGAAAGACAGCGTGAAGACGTTCCTCACCAAGATCCAGAAAACCCTGGACAGCTCGGGCAGCCAAACGGCAGGAGAAATGATCCGGCGTTTGAATCAGCAAATCAAGGGCTGGACCATGTATCACCGTTACGCGGCGAGCCAGCGCACCTTTACGTACGTGGATTATCGGATCTTCCAAATGGTGTGGCGCTGGTGCCGGCGACGGCATCGGAACAAGAGTGGGAAGTGGATCAAGGAGAACTACTTCCAGCGAGACGGACACCGCCACTGGGTCTTCACCGGCACGCTGCGAGACCAGAAAGGCCAGGGCTGGCCGATTCAGTTGATGGAAGCAGCGAAAGTGAAGATCATTCGTTATGTGAAGATCCGAAGCGCCGTCAATCCCTACGATCCGGAGTGGGAACCGTACCTGGAAGCACGGATGGGCTGGCAACTGGCCCAAACGCTGGCAGGTCGCGGTCGGATCGAATACTTATGGAAGGAACAAGCAGGGACGATGCGTGGTCTGCGGTCAACCGCTGCGTATCGCAGAGGAAGACTGCCAGATCCACCATCGGATCTGGCGCAGCCGAGGCGGTCAGGACACGGCCGACAACTTGGAGTTGTTGCATGCCAACTGTCATCGGCAGATTCACGCACGAGAAAGACGGACAAAAGCGGCCGCGTCCCGCGAGGGGCGTTCGTGAAGGCTTGAGCTGGATGAAGGGAAACTTTCACGTCCAGTTCTGAGGGGGCGGGGAAGTAGCAATACTTCCCTGCTACCCGGCACTTTTTCGAGGCCTTTTGTGCCACCTCGCTCGGCCCGGAGGCGACCCGGAGTGGGGACTTTTTTTGGGATGGGCCGAGCTGAGATCACGAGAGCGCAAACCATTCATATGCCGAGCCTTATGTCAGTTGATTCCGTCTGTCACCCGCCAACCTCGGGCCGTGGATCGAGGCTGTCGAATCGCCCCTTTTGACCGTGAAAACCACGCGTCGACGGCGCGTCCCAGCGCAGGCGAGGGGTCCGATCATCTCTCTCGCGACGTAATGTCGATCTGCCAAAGGCTTTTCATTCCGATGACCTCGCCCCGAGCGGGAAGAGGTCGGCCGCAGGCCGGGTGAGGGGGGAGCCGCCGCGCGCGCAACAAAAACTCTGAGATGCCGATCGCGCCCAACGGTGCGGTCAAAGTTAACTTTGCATCAGCCCGCGCAATGCGCAGCCCAGCGCACTCAGTCTCTATCTATCTATTATCCACCCTGCCGACCAGGCAGGCTATTGTGGAACGCGGCAGTGGATAAGATTGCGTGGACGACATGGCGACAGGTCAACGCGAAGGAGGGCCCTGTGATGACGACGAATGCGAGCCGGCGGGCGATTGCGGCGGGCGTGGTGGTGACGCTCTTGGGGGCTCTGATCGAACTTGGCTGTGCGGCCCGGAACGCCTCGGGGCAGGAGCCGAAGTCGAAGCCGGCCGCCCGCGTGCTGATCACGGGGCGGATCGTCGACCCGGCCGGCCGGCCGGTGGCCGGCGCGACCGTGCGCGTGGCTCAGGTCGTGAAAGCCAAGGGGGACGACTTGACCCTCTGGATCGAGGCGATACGGAAGGGACGTTTCTGGGCCGCTGACAACTACCTGATTCGGCCATCCTCCGACATTCCCAAGGCGCACCAGCCCACGGCCACGACCGACGCCCAGGGCCGATTTCGATTCGAAGACTTCGGCGCCGAGCAACTCCTGGGTTTGTTGGTCGAGGGGCCGACGATCGCTACCATGACGCTGAATGTGATCACGCGTCGGACCGATGCGATGTACACCCACGGCCACTGGATCCACGGCGCCGACTTCAGCGCGATTGCCCTGCCCGTGCGACCGGTAGAGGGGGTGGTGCGCGACGCCAAGACCCATCAGCCTCTCGCGGGAGTCGAGATCCGCACCGATTGGTTTCTGCATTCCTGGTGGGTTGCCTGGGAAGACCTCAAGACGACCACGGACGCTCAGGGCCGATTCCGCCTGGTGGGTTTGTCCAGGAACTGGCGGGAGGGGCTCCTGGCCGTCCCCAACCGCGATCAACCTTATATCGCGCAACGGTTCGCGGTCGCCAACACGTCGCCGTTCGACTTGCGATTGATCCCCGCGCTGAAGGACGTGCAGGACATCCCGAAGGCGGGCAAGAGCCTGATCATCCTGGCCGACGTGAAGGGTCAGCTCCACGCCCGTGTTTTCGACGATGCGGGCAAGATGGTCGCGGACGCCGATGAGACGCGGCTGTCGAAAACCAGCCGGAAATTCGCGATCCGATCGCTCCGGGAGCAACTCCAGGAGCAATGGCCGCCCCATGTGCTGACCCGGGGCGAAAAGGACGAGGGCATCCTCTCCGCGGCATGGATCGCCGGTTACGACCTGCCCGACCCGCCAGGCCACGTGCCCGTGTGGTTGGAAATCGACCTGCACCGAGGGATCTGGATCGAGGGCAAGGTCACCGAGAAGGAGACGGGCCAGCCGGTCGCCGGACTCTACCCCTATTATGTTCCCCTTGTGGAGAATCGGTTCGCCCGGGGAATTCCGGCATTCTCCGATCTGAATCATTCGGGCGACTTCTACGACAATACGGCCGGGGCACCCTCGGATCGCTCCAAGACGCAACCGAACGGGACTTATCGTCTGGTCGGCTTGCCGGGCCGGGGCATCGTCGGCGTGAATATCTATCGCGAACCGTATCTTCAGGAGGGCTATGGCGGGCTGGACGCGCAAGGCCGGTTCCAGGTCGAATCGTCCGAGCGTCCCGTGTTCATGAGACGGCCCGGTAAGCGGTTCGTCGCTCCGGTGAAGGAGATCATTCCGCCAGCAGGGGCCGAGAGCTTCCACGTCGATTTCGAGGTTGTACCCGGTCAGAAGGTCCGGCTGCGGGTGGTGGACGCAAGGCCAGCCGGTCGCCGCGCCGCGGGTCGCCGGGCGAGTTCCTCACGATGGGGGATTCGCGGACGAGCCCGTCCCGGCGGAGTTCGACGTGTCGGCGCTGGGACGCAACGAGGATCGCGTGGTGTTGATCCGCCGCAGAGGGTCGGAAGCTGGGCAAGGCCGTGCATGTCGGCGCCGGGGATGACAAGAACCAGCCCGTGGTCGTCACGCTTGAGCCCCTGGCCACCATCGCCGGGCGCATGATCGAGACGGACGGCAAACCGGCGATGGCAGTTGCCATCCGAACCGCGGTGTTCGGTCATTTCGACCGGTCTCTGGACGAGGTCGCGACTGACGCTGACGGCAGGTTCCTCGTCGCAGGCGTGCCCGTCGGCTGCCAGTACGAGCTCCAGGTCGAATCCACCACGGCCGACGAGGCGGGCACGGGCTATACGAGTCCCAGTGGCCCGGAAGCCAAGCCGGTTTCCGTGCGTCCCGGCCAGACCACCGATCTCGGCGATGCCTCCGGTTCGTGGACGACCCCGACATCAAGTTCGACGATGCCCCCTAAATGCAGGGTCGGTCAGGCTTTCCAGCCTGACGACACCAGGCGCGTCAGGCTGGAAAGCCTGACCTACAAATCCCATCCCCACGCGTCGCGCTTCTTAAGCGTCAGCGTACAGTACCGGCTTCAGGTCGGTGTCGCTAGAGCGGGCGCCGAGGCAGCCACCGGTCCGTTCTTGCAACTTGCCAAAGACTTCGCCAGCGAGGGGGGCCGAGCGGGCCAGCCCCGCCTTTGGAGCATTGGCGTTACTCAGGCGCTACCGAGCACGGTCGTGGCTAGGGGCAGAGCCTTGCGATTAAGGGCCAAACAGTCAAGCCTGCGCAGGAGTACCTCGTCTTGGCCACGGCTGACGACTATCGGAACTCCAACGTGGGTGCTGCAACCGATTTTGGTTCGGATAATGAAGAAAGTTGTATCCGGAGGGCCGCCGCGCGGAATGGCTTCCCCCAGGCCGATTTCGGCCCTTCGGATACAAGCTCGTTGAACTGAGCCGCGACGGGCACGGCTTTTGCTTTATGGGGGGATTGAATAGCTGGGCAAGGAGCGCGTTTTGGGCAAAAGCGTTGCCCGACTGCAAGCCAGTAGAGCGTCGAGCCGGAGAATAGCACAGCCGAGCGCCTTGGCTCAAGTGACAGTCCACGACGCCCACGACTGTTACGGAATCCGAATCCCGTGAATCTTCTGAGTCTCAGCCGTATACCCCTCCGGCGGCTCGGTACTGAACAGCGACTCGTCGACCTCTTCGCCGAAGACAAAGTCGCTCTGCACCCAGTCGGACGGACCAACGCGACTGTCGGTGCTGCGATGGGAAATCTCGACCCGAACCGGAAGTTTCGTCTTGGTGTCAATCCAATATGTCCGTTTCCATGTGTCCTCTCCCTTTTTCTTGTCAATTCTCTGCTCCCAGTAGAATCCCATGACCTGCTTATCGCCCAGCATCTTTGCCGGGAGTCGTTTCATCGCCTCCGCAGGGACTTCGCGAATCGCGGTGTAAAAGTCGGCTGTCGGGACCGGGGCGATTTTCGCTTCCGTCTCTTTTCCCCCGTCAATGTCCATTGTGACCTGACTGCCAAAACTTACGAATCGCTTCTCCTTCGGAACCAGTCTGACCTTCTTTCCAGTCTTCGCGTTGTAGATGTCCACGGACTGAATTTGTCCGTTGGCATCCAACACCTCGGTCCGGCGCAAATAGCGACCGCAGCACGAAGTGCCGCCGGGGATTCTAAGCATCTGAAAGCACTTTGATGGCCCTGGGATCGTGTTCTTGACGGGCTTTTTGTCATCAAGTCTGGTTTCGACGTAAGACACGGAGCGCGCCTGATTGACCTTATCCTGCACCTCGGCGAACGCGAACGTCGCCGAGTGGTCGATCAAGCCAATCCATGCGACGGCGGCGATCCCGACCTGCGCACGCAGCCGCCAAGCCACCGTACCACGAAAACTGCGACTGGACTGCACGCTCGGAAATCCTCGGACGAGCATTGCCCGACGTTTCGAGCGACCGCAAACGAGCGGCGGTGACTCCCAGAATGTGGGCGGATGGACCCTCCGGAACGGGGACGTCCCGCAGCTTTGTCAGAGCCTGTTCCACGAAATCCAAGGAATCTTCGGAATCAGTCATGACTCAATCTCTCAATCGTTTCGAAGACGGTGGTGCAAAGGGCTGCAGATACTCCCGCAGCGAAGCCTTGGCACGATTTAAGAGCACGCCTACATGATTGACAGTCACGCCCAGTCCTTCCGCAATTTCCACGTAGCTAAGACCCTCTAAAAACCGCAAACAGCACGCCTCCGCTTGTTCTGCCGGCAAGGCCGCCAGGGCCTCGCGTAATCGCTCGAATAATTCATGGCCTTCTGCGACTTCCGGCGGTTGGCTCGCGTTGTCGGCGATCTCAGGCGCATCGCACACCGATGCGAGCGTAATCGTTTGTCGCCTTCGTTTCCGCAGGCGATTCAGCGCAGTTGTTGTCGCAAGCCTTTTCAGCAGTCCCGGCCAATTCCTTATCTGATGTTTACGTGAGAACTCGAATGCCGCCACAAACGTCTCCTGGAAGCAATCGGCCGCATCGGTGTCGTCTTCGATGAAACGATTCACCGTCTTCCACACGATGCGTCCGTGGAGCTCAAGAATCTGCGACCAGTCCGTCATGACATTCTCGGGTACCCTAGAAACCGCCGCGGTGTCAGGAACTCGGTAACATAGTTGCCCACCATGGCAGTTTTCTTACACGAGCCCCGGCGAGTTTTTCAGTTATTCCGGTAATTGTGAGCCACTCGAGGATATAACGACGTCATGGATGCGGTGGGAACGCAGATAGGCGCAGGTCGCGCTGTTCGAGGTCGGCTGGTCGGGAGGGTGCCCACAGGAAGCCAAGGCAAACGGCCTTCCACGCGAACATTGAGGCCACCGCGACGCAGGCCAAGAACCCCGGCTGGCACCAGAGGAGCCGACGGCGAGGGCGGCGGAGCCGGACCTCGCCTTCGGAGACAAGGACCGGAAACGCTCCTACCAGTGGCTGGAGCAGAGGCTCTGGGCACGCTGTCGCCCGTGACGTTAAGTGGACCCGATCCGCCGCACGCGAAGCAGATGTTCCTGCTGGACGTCTTGGTGGCGACGGGCACGCTGAAGCGGGCGCAGCGCGAGGTCGTGGTGATAGCCGCCGTCGGCGGGTCGGGACAGTGATAAGATGGAATGTGACGAGAGTCGTCATGGCCTGCACAGCCGCTACCAGCCGCCGCCGGCCGTCGAGCGACGACCCCGGCCGCCCCCGACGAGCTGGCGGAACAGCCCGCGTCGCGGCGGGGCACAGGGGGCATAGTCGTACGTCACGGCCGCGACCAACCCGGTCGTCCGCGGCTCGAGCGCCTTCGCCAGCCATCGGACGATGTTCAGGGCCATCTGGCGGTTGTCGATCCCGGGGACGTTCATCCCCATCGGCTCGAGCCCCGCGAGCTGGGCCGACAGCTCGGCGGCCTCGCCCATGACCACGACCCGGCCCGCGCCATAGCTCAGCGCCACGCCCTGCACCCAGCCCGCCGCCGATTGCTCGCCGCCGGGGGATTCATAGGTCGCCGTATCCGAGAATCTCAGAAACGGCGTGCTCCCCACGGGCCCGTAGACGGCCTGGCCGTAGAAGGTCATGACGCGGTTGATCCGCTCGGACGGGTCCCGCCCGATCGTGACGGGATGGTCGAGGATCAGCCCGCGTTCCCGGCTGAAGTTCAGCCCGCCTGTCTTCTGGTCGTCATTGGCCGGGTCGGTCGTGCCGGAGTTGTTCATCACGACGCCGAAACGCCACGCGAGCGCCACGGACGCCGAGCCGAACGGCTCGTGGTCGGTGATCAGGAGCAGCGACCCGCCCTCCCAGACCCACCGCTGCACGGCCCAGCATTCCTCGTCCGTGAACGCCGAGCTCGGGTTCGTCGCGTCCCCTCCCGCGTCGGGCACCGACGCGTTGGCGATGACCAGGACGTCGCAGCGGCCGAGCGCCTGGGCGTCGAGCGGCCCGGTGTTGCGCGAGACGACGCCCCCGTCGTTGCTCACCAGGTCGGCGAACGGCTTGTACCGGCCCTCGGCGGTGTGGAAGTTGTTGTGCGCCTCGTCGATCGCGACCCTCGGGTGCCAGCCCGTGAAGGCGGGGCGGGCCACCGAGACGTTGAAGCCGGTGTCGGCGCGCTGGCCGCCGCCTCCGAATCCGCGGCTCACCGCCTGGACGTCCGCATCCGTCTCGGACTGGCCCGGCTCGATGTTGAGCTTCGCCAGGTCGAACGGCGGGCCCAGCATCTTCCGATAGGTGGCCCGCTGCTCGTCGGCGAGAACCCCTTCGATGCGGGCGATGGCCGCGTCCCAGGCTGCGCGGGCGTCGCGCAGAGCCTTCTGCTTCGCGGCCCGGAATTCCGCGCCGGCGACCAGCTTGCGGATGTCCTCCGCGCTCGGCCTGTCCTTGGAGTCCCAGGGGATGCGGACGCTGGCCGCCTTGGAGATCTGGGCGTCCGCCTCCTGGGCGATCGTCCGGGCCCGTTTGACTTGGTCGGCGGACATCCTAAGCCGCTGCGGGACGGGCGGGCCGACGAACTGGTTGCGATCCGCGCTCGACGAGCCCGGATCGTCCCCCCCGAGGGAGAACGCGAGCGGCCCCTGGGCCTGAAGCTGGACCTGGTCCAGGCGCTCGCGCTGTGCCGGCGTGAGGATCGCCCGCTCCGCCGCCGCGACCTCCTCGAAGATGGCGTCGGCGCCTCCCGGAACTTCGCGCGATCCTTGATCTCGGCGCGCGCCTTCTGCATCTTTTGGACCCGCCGCTCCGCGATTGCGTCCTGCTCCTTCTTCTGCGCCTCGGTGATCTTCAACTCCTCTTGAACCGCGGGCGACCCGAGGAGCACCTGCGTGACGGACGGTCGCGGGACGACCCCGAAATCCCACATCTCATAGGTCGGCGCCTCTTGGGTACTGCGCAGGCGGGACAGCGCGGGCCACGCTCCGCGACTTATTGGCCTTGTCCTCTTCAGTTTCACGCTTCAACGTGAACGCCACAAAGATGCGGCTGCCGCCGCCTTGAAAGTCGGTGGGGCGCTTATCGAAACCGTTACAAAATCTGATCGTGTTTGCGTCGATGAATTCGTAAATTCCAACAACATGCTCGGGACCGCCCCCCGCGTCGCCATAACGACTCGTGATAGTCTGATCGATAGTCTTATAAGGCTTTGCCAGCTCGTCGACCGTGATTGTGCTGGTACCTCCGATTTTTGAGCCCGATTCGGTCACATTATCAAAAGAGCATAGATTCCCTTTGATGTTGAACGTTGTCTGAAAGCGATCACCCTGTCCCGTCGTTGCAACCCACGTACCCTGAAGCCTGGCGAGATCACCCTTGATAGGCTCGTCTGCGGCGGGAGCGATGTTTGCCAGCCCGAAGAGCAATGCTATGGAAAGAAGTGGCAGGCGGTTCATGGATATGTTCCCCGCTCGGTTTTTTGAAAGTGAGCACCTCACAATTCTAACTCGGTTCTGACGCTTTCCAATACCCGATCGTCATGGCAATGCTGTACCGCGGGGGCATCCGATAAGCCTCCGCCAATGTGTAAAGAAAACCTTCGTTTGCTTTACTCCACCTTCGCCTGGAGCGGCTTCGCCAACCGAACGTAAAGCGCCTTATAAGACGACGGCGATGGTTCGGCGCGATCGGTTCAGGATTTTCCCCCCGTGCGTGGCTCCGACGTTTTTTGTGCCGACGGCGACACGGAATCACAGCTTTCAGGGCGGCCGTGAGGATGCCGTCCATTTAACTAGGTGTTTCGATGCGTCCGCCGCATCTGCTTTCACCGGACCGAGCGCCATGCCTGATCCGGTTTAGAATACGGAATTCTCGATATGATCCAGCTTCCCACCTTCGATCATGACATCAACGCCGAATGTGCGACGCTGATAGTAGTGGCTGCCCTGGTCCGTACATGACTCGGGCGCCGGTGGCTTTTCGAGATGGGCAACACTGCCGTCCGAGAGCGTGTATTTCCGGCCGTAGGGGAGCCGCGCGAAGAACCGATAAGCGGTCAGGAGCCAATTCAGGCTTTCGGATCCTGACCCCTTATTCTCCCCCATTCCGTGACATCATCTGACGTTTCCCACTGGCTCCCGTCCGCACGGCCCGCTCGCTCTATCGGCATGAAGCGAAACCCTGATCTGAGGAACCGTATGCTCTAATGCGAGCACGTACGGGTCTGTGGGAGCCCTGGGTCGGCAACGATCCAGGGCCACTCCGTCCGCGGTTATCAACTGCGGCGTGTCGGACCTCCGCACGGTGCGGACTTCGGCTCGGGTGCATCGAGCGATCCCGCCGAAAAGCGCAAGACCGAGAGCCAGATTGCTGTCGCCGTGGATGACCGAGGCGCATAGCAAATGGACTTTCAAGCGTAGTTCAACCGCCTTCTATCCCACGGCCCTAAGTCCTGCTCATTCGCTTACCACCAGCACCGTATAACGATACGTCAGCTTCCGTTCCTCGCCCGGCTTGAGGGGCAATGTCCAGAGCAGTTCGTTGCGTTTGTTTACCGAGTACACACCTTCTTCGCGCAGGGTGGATTTCGGCTCCCCGTCGGCGCGTAACAGTTCGCCCGAGAAGCGGCGGCGAATGACGAGGTTGATCGCTTCATTGCGATGATTGCCGACCGATAGCTCACCTTCGACCGTACTACGACGAAATTGCCGACCGCCGATCCAGATGAAATCCCGGCTGTCACCTCCGTCTTTCTTCTGCTCTTCATGTTCGATAGCCCGGGTGCGGACGCTGAGGGCTTTGTTGACATGCAGCACGGTTTCCTCGCCGGCGTTGACCCAGAAGCTGGTGCGCTGTCCGTTGAATCTACCGGCGGCAGTCACCGTCGCCGGGCCGGTGGTCATTGGAAACTTAAACGGGTTCTTGAATTTGAGGGCGTCCCAGGCGGTGTCGGGCGCTTCGTCGTCTTCGCCGCTGCTGCGGCCGACGTATCGGCCATCCTCGTTGCGCATGTCAGGGATAGGCCATTCCACGATCCGGTCATAAGCCGACTCGCCGCGTGCCACCCTCAAAGACAGTGCGTCGCCCTCTGCGAGAGTACGCTTGCCGATCGATTGATAGTGCAGATCGACGCCTTCGCCAGTGGGGGTGGCGACCATGCTCAATGCCAACATGGATGCGGAATTGCTCGTGACAACCCTTTGTGGACCATGGGTTGCTCGCACATCGGCGCCGCGCCAGCCGCGCTGATTGAGTTCTTGGAAGAACTGCGCAAGCTGGTGCGGGAGGCAAGTGGGGACGTGACGTGGGCAAACTGCACGCTAGGGAAGCCAGAGATGAGCATGATTTCTGTGCCGTCAAGGTCGGCCAGCTCGTTCTTGACGACGGCGTATTGTTCCACAGCAAGCGTTTTGGGATCGGTAATATCGACACGGTAGCTCGGCGCCCAGGAAAGTCCGCGGGTGAGGTAATTGACGAACACCTTGCTGTCAGCCTTGTCCGTTTCCGATACGGTCAAGAGCAGCCTTGGCATGCGCCGCATGATCTTTTCCTCCGTTCCCTCGGACTCGACATACGCGATCTCGGAAGTCTCGATGTAGGACCGGCCCTTGGCGGTTTGCACGACGAGAAACCGGGCCGGCTGTACGCTGGGGTTGTTGCCATAGCGCAGAATCCGTTCGCGACTCCGCGCGATCTCGGACTTGAGAGTCTTGAGCTTGGCCACGGTGCCGTTGGTCGGCGTCGCCTTGTCTCCTTTGAAATGGATCGTGACTTTCTTGCCCGCGAGGTCTTCCTGGAGGTTGCCGGGCGCGAGTTCGTTCACAGGCACTTCCACCTCGCGCATCTCCACTGAGGATTCAACCGGCGCGACACTCTCGATCCAGTAGGTCCCGTGGACCGGCTCAGGCACGTCGTCGAGGACGTACGTGCCTGCCTTGCCCAAGGTCACTTCACGTTTGATGACGGCTAGACCATTTTTGAACAGGCCCACTGCGACAATGCGACTCCTTGCCGCCGTTTCATCCGCCCTAGCGTGAGCAGCATTGAGAAGGCATAAGAGGGGCAGCAAAGTTCCCAAAAGGTTTCGCATGGGATGGTTCCTTTCGTAATCTGGGGGCCGAAATGCGGAGCCGAACATGCTATGATACTCCGGTCTGACACAACTCCGCGCGAACTGCAATTCTGCGAAAATGCTCCGGTTGCATCAACCGAGGTAATCTACTTCGGCGTGCGGACCGGGGCGCACACAAATCGACGCCATTCGGAGGAACCCGGGATCAGAGCGGGTTTGCGGTTTTCTTTACAGCGCCGGTTGCTTAACGACTTCATCTCAAAAAACCCGCTCCGACGGGTTTCTTTACTCCAGCGGCTAGGCTCTGTTTGGCCAATCGGTACCCTCGTCCCACACCGCCCAGAAGCTGATCTCGGGAGATCTCAGTCCCGAGGCATCCAGTGCGTGATCGCTTCCGCGCGCCGTCTCCGCGCGCGCTCTGGTGACGTGAAGGTCGAGCAGAGCGAGGACTTGCGGGTCGTCCACACCGCCGCTTACAATTGTCGTTTGGCATGCATCCTACACCCGCAGTGGCCGGTGCCCTCGCCACGCACGCGTGTGCACGAACGTAAACATTCCCCTCGGCGCATTTTATGAGATCTGATATCGCAAATCAGAGATGGGCAAGCTTTTCGCGGTCCGCATGTCGAAGTCGGGCCTCCTGATTCGTCTTATGGACATCGGACCGAACACCGTGGAGGAGGCTGGCACGTGATCACGGCTTCCACCTTTAAATCGGTTCCCGAGTTCGCTCGGGATCAGGTGCGCCGACCTGCGCGTGCGCTGGGCGCTGGGCGCTGGCGCTGGAGGAAGCCGGACTGCTTTCAAGCGCGCGCTCGATGCCCACTTGCAGGACTTCCAGAGCCCCACATAGAGCGATAGGAGCCCAACCCATGTCCAAGGTCAAAGTGAGCTGCATCCATTTCCATCGACGGATTCGGTGCCGGTCCGCAGCAAAGCCTCGAGAATCCGATGGGCGTCGGCGGGGAGGCGCTGGGCGAGTGGGTCTTCGCCACACGGACGTTCCAGCGCATGCACGACAAGGACTGGACGTTCCAGCGCTTCGGCAATGACGGAGGAACGACCGGGATCGACGACGACTTCTTCGCTCGGAGATTCCTGAACGTGGGCGCCTACATCTTCGGCAGAAACATGTTCGGACCCGTTCGAGGGCCGTGGCCTGACAACTCCTGGAAGGGCGCGTGGGGAGACACGCCGCCGTTTCGCAACCCCGTGTTCGTGCTGACCCACTACCCGCGCGAATCGATCCCGATGCAGGGAGGAACGACGTTCCATTTCATGACGAATGGAATCCACCGCGCCCTCGAGAGAGCCACAGCGGCCGCGAATGGGAAAGACGTTTGTATCGGAGGCGGCGTCGCCACCGTTCAGCAGTATCTTCGCGCCGGACTCATCGATGAGCTGAATCTGGCGATATGCCCAGTGCTCCTCGGCTCGGGCGAACGCTTCCTTGGCGACATTGATCTCGTCAAGCTCGGATACACCTGTACGGAGCACGTCGCGGGCGAGCGGGCGACGCATGTTGTTCTAGGGCGTCACGCAACCTATTGAAAAAAAAGGGGAGATTTCATGTGCTTGCGGACGGCCCGCAGCGGGCAGGTACGCGGAATTGATGCTTGTGACCTGTGCTCCGGCCTGCGCTGCCCCTTTGATCGTTCAGACCAACTGAGGAGGGCGGGGTACGCAAATGGGGTACGGACAGCGTTAGCCGTCGGTAAGCCCGGCCTTTCGTGTCCAGCGCGGAATTGGGGCTTCAGGTGAACGGCCGACCATCCCCGAGGGGAACGGCGCTGTGGCCAGGGCCTGGTTCGATGGACGGAGGAACCACGGGCAGCGCGTCTTCTCCAAGGAGCCAGCGATGTGAAGCGAGCCGTCCGACTCGCCCAGCGCGTGGCGTCGTCGATCCGGCGAGGTGACGGCACCCGCGCGAACGAACACAGTGAAAGCAGCCGTCGTGAACGGCTGGGATGTCCGGCCCACCCTTGAGCGGATCGTTTGCCTGCTCAAGCGGCCGGCTCGTCTGTTGCAGACTCATCACGGCCCCAGGCCCTGATCCAGCGCCGCCAGCGGCTTACCGACGAGCTTCGACCGAGCAGGCTGGTCATCCTGTCGCGGCCCGCACCGCAGCCTCCGGCGGGCGACTCGGCGGTGGCCCAGCCCACGACGACAGCCTTCACCGGCATCGTCCGTGCCCCGGAACCGAGCGGTGACACGCCGCCACGCCACATCCCGTTCTCAACGTCACTCCGCGCACCCCACCTGCGTGCCGAGCGGCTTGGTCGTATGCGCCGGGCATCCTGAACCTTGCCCAGCCGCCACAGGTGGCTCTGGCTTCGCGATCGAAACCGGCTCTGATTTCGCGATCGGTATCAGACGGTGCTCAAAGAGCACCCTACTTACGGCTCAGTGAGCCGCGCCGGTGTCTTTCCAGCCTGGGCCGCCGCCGAAGACGCGGTTCGTGCCGGCCAGGGGCAGCCCGGTGATCAGTGAGGCTTCGAGGGTCAAGGCGCGGAGGTCCTCGGGCTCGAGGTGGTGCACGTCGCTCTTGCCGCAAGCGCGGGCCAGGATCTGAATCTCCGACGTCAAGGCATGGAAGAAATTGGCCACCCGCTCCGCACCGGCGTCGACGTCGAGGCGGGCGGAGAGTTCAGGGTCCTGGGTCGTGATCCCGACCGGGCATCGGCCTGTATGACAGTGGTGGCAAGAATACGGCGCGGCGCCGATCTTGTGGTAATCCTCGACATAGATCGGCTTGTTGCAATCCAAGGCGATCAAGAGTGACGTCCCGAGGTAGCAGGCATCGGCTCCCAGGGAGAGTGCCTTGGCGCAGTCGGATCCGTGGCGGAGTCCGCCGGCGATGATGAGCTGGACCTTGCCATAGAGGCCGATGTCCTCGAGGGCGGCCCGCGCTTCACAGACCGCCGCCAGCGTGGGGATTCCGGTATGCTCTTGCAACAGTTCGGGCGAGGCGGCGGTACCCCCTTCCATGCCGTCGACCACGATGACGTCGGCGCCGGCCTTGGCCGCCAGCCGGACGTCGTCGAAGACCCGGGAGGCGCCCATCTTCACGAAGATCGGCACCTGGTAGTCCGTGGCCTCCCGAAGCTCCTCGATCTTGATGACCAGGTCGTCCGGGCCGAGGAAGTCGGGATGCCGGCACGGCGAGCGCTGATCGACTCCGGGCGGGAGGTCGCGGAGCTGGGCGATCTCGGCGGAGACCTTGGATCCCAGCAGCAAGCCCCCGGTTCCGGGCTTGGCTCCCTGGCCGATGGTCAGCTCGATCGCGTCAGCCTGGCGAAGGTGACGGATGTTGATCCCGTATCGACTGGGAAGGACCTCATAGATCATGATCCGCGACTCGGTACGCTCGACGTCGAGCATCCCGCCGTCGCCGGTGGTGGTCGACGTGCCCGCCAATCCGGGCTCCCCGAGCCAGGGCGGTCTTGGCATTGCGCGAGAGTGCGCCATAGCTCATCCCGGTCACCATCAAGGGGATATCGAGCTCGATTGGCTTCGTGGCGAACCGGGTTCCCAGGACGGTCCGCGTGACGCACGCCTCGCGATAACCTTCGAGGGGAATTCGGGTGAGTGTGCCGGGAATAAAGGTGAGGTCGTCGAACGTGGCCCAGGTCCGCGGCCGGAGCGATCCGAACCCTCGGATCCGATACCGCGATAGCTCGGCCTTGATCTGGATATCCTCGATGACGGCCGGCGTGAACGTCCCGGACGGCTCCCGCGGCGACGGATCGCCGCCGATCAAACGGGCGGTCTGCACGGCCGACAACGGCCGCGCGGGGGCGGAATCCGGATCGTCGGCTCGACCTGAGAGCATTCGCCGGGCGTCATGTTTCGATCGTCTCCCGAGACTGCCGGTCCGCGGGCGACGGAGCCTCCGATCCGATTCGATCATAAGACGTAGTCTTGGGCCGCTGGTTTCGACGAATAAGGGGGCGAGGCTCGGGGTGTTCGCGTTGGTCGCCGGCGGTGACGGATTGCGCTTGCGCTTCGAATTGGCGGAGGAATTTCTTGGCCGGCTCGGCGAAATCGGAATGGTTGGTCAGCTTGAGCACACGCTCAAAATCGGCGGCGGCCTCGCTCGACTGTCCCTTCTTCATCAGGCAGATTCCCCGGTTGAGGTAAAATTCCGGATCGTTGGCGCGAATGATCATGAGCTGCTGAAAGTCGGCAAGTGCACGCGTCCGAAGTCGCCATGTTTCGGTGCGAGTCTTGCCGCGTTCGAGGTAGGCCGGCCGCCAGCCTCGGATCGCGCTCGATGGCACGGTCGAAATCGGCCAGAGCCAGAGCTCAGGCTGGCCCATCGCTCGATAGACGCAGCCCCGCCGGTAGTAGGCCTCGCCGAGATGGGGTGCGACATGGATGGCTTGGTTGTACTCGAGGAGGGCGGCCTCGTATTCCTTCTGGATCGAAATGCTTGCGACCCGCTTTCAGATGGCGGGGAACCTGGGCGCGGAGCTTGCGGCGGGTCGCCAGGAATACCGAAGACATCACGAGCACGGTCACCGCGGCACTCCCAGCAGGCCCGCGCCGGCGTAAAGCCGGGCGCGCTCGGAATATCGGGGCCGCGTCGCGGTGACGACCGCACTGACTTTCGTCGTAACCGTTTGCTGCCTGACGGCAAAGAGCACCAACATGATGAGCACGAGACCCAGCGCGCTCACGCTGCGAGCCAACCACCGATGTCTTCCGAACGAGATCAACAAGCCCACGATCACCAGCAAGGCGGCCACGCCCAGCGCCACGGCGAGTGCCAGTCGTGATCGGGCGAATTGAGAACGCGATAATAAAGTTCAGAGAATTTCATGTATGCACATCGTTTCTTGGCACGTTCCGCGAGCTCGACCACATGACGGGAGACAACCGGTTTTCACTTTTCGCGAATCAACAATCGCTCGTCCGTCCGGCCTTAGTCCGGACCAGGTGCCTGCGTCTTCGGTTTGTGGTTTAGGATCGTGACGGGAGGGACGAGCCGCCCAGCCGGGAGAGACCAGGACGTGGCGTTTACTCTACGTGCGGTCAGTGTCGCTGTCAATCAACCGTCCCTGACCGCTCTCATTTTGCGGTGTGGTCTCGGATACGACTTGATCATAGGGCAGATTTCCAGAGGTTTCTCTCGCTCTGCTGGAAGTTCCAGAGTCGCTTGGCCGGCGACCAGTTTGCGAAAGCCGGCCGCCGGCGCGGGGACTGGTCCAGCGCTCGAGCGCGGCAGCGACGAGGTCGCGATCGGCCGGGGTGACCTCCTCGAAAACCGCGTCAGCCCCGAGTTCGCCGTATTTCCCACCGAGGAACACCGTCCCTGCGTACATGCTGTCCGCGATTCCTGGCGCCGGCATCGCCGCAAACCACTAGCACGCCTTTCTGCATCATGAAACCCGCCATCGGCCCGACGCTACCGGCGACGATCAGAATTCCACCCTTCATTGCGATGCCTGCACGGGTGGACGCATTGCCCCGCACGACGACCGTCCCGGCACGAATCGACGCCGCGACCGCGTTACCTGCGTTGCCCGTCCACGACGATCGTGCCATCAAGCATGCTTTCGCCAGCCCCCCAGCCGGCACTTCCGTGGACCGTGATGGTCGCTCCGTCGTTCAGACCGCCCACGTAGTAGCCGGCGCTCCCTTCGATCGTCAGCTCAATGCCCTCCGGAAGTGCCACGCCCAGGTTGTGTCTGCGCGGACGGGATTGAGCAACTGAATCCGTGTTCGCTCCGGCGGCGATCGCCACCCGGATCGCCTGGTTGATCGCGCGGGTGGTCAGGTCGCCGCAGTCGATGGTCGACGTTGAGGGCTCTGTTGAGATCGTTGACTGCACCGTGTTGCCTTCCTTTTCAGACAAGGGCCGGTTGCAACTGCGGGCATGGGATAGAACAGCGCCGCTCCGGTCGGCGGCTCGACCACGTCATAACGACCGGCGAGTGCCCGGCGCAGGGCGATCTCCTCGGTGGCCACGGCGGTGAATTCGTCGGTCTCGGCCAGCATCAAGGGTTTGAAGCCGAAGCGGTCGCGAACGATTCCGAGCCCTTGCGACGAGGCGACCAGATAGTTGAAGGCACCGTCCAGGTCGGCGACCGAGTCCGACATCGCCTCGGCAAGGCTTCGCCCCTGCTCCATTCGGTCCCGAAGATAAACGCCGATGACCTCGGAATCGTTGTCGGTGTAGAAGGTCACGCCTTGCTGTTCATAACGGCGGCGAAGTTGATGGTAGTTGGTCACGTGGCCGTTGTGAACGGTCGCCAGGTCGGGCACCCCATGCGCCCAGAACGGCTGCGAATGGCTGAGATCGATCCGGCTCTCGGTCGACATCCGGGTGTGGCCGATCGCCAGCGGACCGCTCCAGGTCGACACGCCGTAGGCCGCTTCGAGTTGCGAGGGCGAACCGACCTGCTTGACCAGATCGAGCCTCCGCCCCAGACTGAGAACTTCCAGGCCTCCTCGGCGGGCGCCCAGGATTCGCTCCAGATCGACGGGTGTGACGCCCGGCGCGGGCCGAAAGCGGAAACGCAACGATGCCGCCTTGCCGCTCCCGGAGACCGCCAGCCTCCACGGGAACGATCTGGCCCCATGATGCGAGCCGCTCCAGCGCATGTTCGTCGCGCCTGAGCAATGCGCACCCGCCATTCGTCGGTCCCAATCCGCGCTCGGGTTCAGGGCCGATCATGGCCATGCCGGCGCTATCGGGCCCGCGGCATGCCAGCGCCTGGAGCATCGTCAAAACGATCTGGCCCGATGCGGCTTCGTACTGGCCTGTCTTGTCCCAGAAAGCGACGATTCCACACATGTCGTATCCCTTTTGCTGAAAAATCGCTCCACCGAAGGTCCAATTTTACTGGCTTGGACGGCCGTTTGTCGCCAACAATTGTGTCTGAGAAGTTCGTGGAGTGCGGGGCTCGCCTCAACCGTTGTCCCTGAGGGAGGACGATTTCAAGCATGTCTTCATGCCGATTCACAGATTGCCGAGCTTGGAAATCGCTTTCAAGATGACGGAATCGCCCACTTACTGATTCAGTTTGTCGATATCCACGGCGCGGCCAAGGTCAAGCTCGTGCCGGCTCAGACTTTACGAGCCGTTGCCGAGACGGGTGCGGGTTTCGCGGGCGGAGCGGTCTGGGGGATGGGGCAAGGCCCTCATTCTCATGATATGCAGGCGCGGGCCGACCTGGCGACCTACACTCCGTTGCCTTATCGAGCCGGGAGTCGCCCGGTTCGCCGCGGATCTTTACGTCGACGGCCGGCCTCATCCGTTATTGCCCTCGCGTCAATCTCAAGCGAGTGCTGGACGAGGCCCGACAGCAAGGGTATGTCTTCAACGTCGGCATCGAGCCCGAGTTCTTCCTGGTCGTGAAGAACGCCGACGGCTCGATCCGAGGCTGGGACCCTCATGGCGTCGATCAACTGAACAAACCCTGC
Source organism: uncultured Planctomycetota bacterium (assembly GCA_963779785.1). GTDB lineage: Bacteria > Planctomycetota > Planctomycetia > Isosphaerales > Isosphaeraceae > CAVRFS01. Next base: position 180,443 of record CAWAAW010000005.1, on the reverse strand, counting down.
TACGATTTCAAGGGCATCTCCGGCGCGCTGGATTTCCTTCGAGCGTTGAGCGACGGCCTCAACGAGCTCGGCTGGGGCGTCTATCAGACCGACCATGAAGACGCGAATTTCCAGTATGAGGTGAACTTTCACTTATTCCGACGCGCTCACAACCGCCGATCGCCTCACGTTCTTCCGGATGATGGCCGGTCAGCTTGCCCAGCGGGCGGGCGCGGTCGTGACCTTCATGCCGAAACCATTCTCGACTCGAACCGGCTCCGGCGCGCACATGCACTATCATCTGGCCGAGGCAACCAGCGGCGCCAACCTGTTCGAGGATCAGTCAGACCCTCGCGGCCTGGGCCTTTCCGCGCTGGCGTATCATTTCATCGGCGGCGTGCTCGACCATGCCCCGGCCCTGTGCGCGGTCACGTCGCCGACGGTCAACTGCTACAAGCGACTCCAGATGGGCCCGGCACTCACCGGCTCGCGTTCGGGCTATACCTGGACGCCGGCCTTCATCTCCTATGGCGACAATAACCGGACGCAGATGATCCGCGTTCCCGAAGCCGGTCATGTCGAGGATCGGTCGATCTCGAGTGCGTTCAATCCCTATCTCGGCGTCGCCGCTTACCTCGCCGCCGGCCTGGACGGCATCGCCCGCCAGCTCGATCCCGGCGAGCCCAACCTGGGCAACCTTTATACCGCCGACCTCGAAACCATGGCCCGCCGCGGCGTCAGGACACTCCCTCAAAGCCTCCCCGAAGCGCTGGCCCATTTTGAGAAGGACTCGGTGGTCAAGGGAAGCCTGGGCCCGATCGCCGACGAGCTCATCCGCCTCAAGCGCGACGAGTGGCGCGAGTATCATGCTCAGGTTGAGTCGTGGGAGATCAAACGCTACTTGACGGCACTGTAACTGTAAGAGTGTCTCCCGCACGTCTTACGCATCCACTAGTTTGGATTATGATTATGGAACATATCGAAGCAAAGCACGTGATCATCGGCGCCGGCGCCATGGGCTCGGCCGCGGCATACCACCTGGCGCGGCGAGGGGAGCCCGTTGTCCTGATCGAGCAGTTTGCCCTGGGCCATGACCGCGGCAGCTCGCACGGATTGGCGCGGATCACGCGGCACTCGTATGCCGACCCGCGGTACGCCCGCTTGATGCCGGAAGCCTTCCGCGCCTGGAAGGATCTCGAAGCCGATGCCGGCGAGACGGTTTTCATCCGTACCGGCGGCGTCTCGTTTTGCCCGCATGGAGTCGATTACGTCGGCCGGGTCGCCGCCAATCTCGAGGAGTTGGAAGTGCCATGCTGGCGGGGGTCGGGCCGAGCCTGGAACGAGCGCCATCCCGTCTTTGGTTTGCCCGATGACTACGACGTGGTGTTCGAGCCCGATGCCGGCTTGCTCCGCGCCTCGCGCGCCGTCGCGCTTCAAGTGGAGCTGGCCCGGGCTCACGGCGGCGACAAAACCAGGGTGCTCGCTCAAACGCCCGTCCAGCGAATCGACCTGAGCGGTCCGCACCCGATCGTCGTGACCGAGTCGGCCCGGATCGTCGCCGATCGTTTGATCGTATCCGCCGGCGCGTGGGTCAAGCGACTTTTGCCTCAATTGCCCGTTCCTCTCCGAGCGACCCGGCAGCAAGTGCTGTACTTCCGGCCCGACTGACTCGACCCCCTTTCGGATTGGCCGTTTCCCGGTCTTTATCTTCAAGGGCGTAGGCGAGGACGACGCCTTTTACGGCATGCCCGAGTTTCAGGACATGGGCGTGAAGGCCGCGCGGCACGCCGGGCCCGAATTCGATCCGGACATCGACGATCAGATCGGTCAGTGACCAGTACCGATCGATCGTCCGTCAATTCCTGCGAGGCCACATCCCCGCACTGGCCGATGCCCCGATCGACTTTACCGAAGTGTGTCTTTACACGGTCGCGCCCGACGATCAGTTTCTGGTCGATTTCCTGCCGGGCCGGTCCGACGTCATCGTTGCCAGTCCGTGCAGCGGCCACGGTTTCAAGTTTTCCTGCTTGATCGGGCGGGTTCTGGCCGATCTCGCGACGACGGGAACGACCGATCTCGCGATCGAGACGTGGAGGATCGGAACGGAAGTCTGACGAAGTCGCGCGCCTAACATTTCGGCCTTGACGGTGGTGACTATTGTCGCACAATCCACGTTAAAACAGGGAACCCGTCACGGCCGATCCAGGATCTGTGGCGATCGGGTCTAACGAGATCAGGGATGATGAGCTATACACACGCGATGGAGGGCGAGGCCCAGGCAAGCACTTGGAGGTCGCGCAGGTGGAGAAATCGCAGGGCGAATCAACCTGATGGCGGGTCGAGTCGCCGTCGATTAAGGCTCCCGGTATTGCTCGTCGTGGCGGCCGTCAGCCTGGTTCTGCCTGTCGTGAGCTGGCTGCGAGAGACTCCCAAGATCGAGCCGCCGTTCGAGCGGATCGTCGGCGAGGGCGCTGGCCCGATCGTCGAGTTCTCGCTCAAGGACGTGCAAGGTGCGCCGCATACGACCGTGGAATGGGCTGGCCATCCGCGCGATTGTCCTTTTCTTCATCGCGACCGACTGCCCGGTCTCGAACGAATACGCTCCGGAGATGGCCCGCTTGGCCCGAGAGTTCGGTCCGCGCGGTTTCCTCTTCTTCGGCATTCACCCCGATCCGGATGTCACGGCCGAGTCGGCTGCAAAGCACGCGGCCGAGTACGGCTTGCCGTTCCCGGTCATGCTCGATCGCGATCAAGTCGTCACTCGCCAGGCGGGCGCGCGAGTGACGCCCGAGGCCGTCGTCGTCTTGCCCGATGGCCAGGTCATCTATCGCGGTCGGATCGACGACCGTTACACGTCGGATGGTCGACACCGGCCTGAGCCCCAAGTACGCGAATTGCGGTCCGCGCTCGAGGCGATCGCTGCCGATGAGTCGCCCGCGGTCGCCCTGACCGAACCGTTCGGCTGCCCGATCCCTCCGCGGACCACTGCCAGCGCCGACGCCGAGTTGATCACTTTTGCCAAGCACGTGGCGCCGATACTTTTCAAGAATTGTGTATCGTGCCATCGGCCCGGTGAAGTGGGCCCGTTTTCGCTCCTCACCTACCGAGACGCGGCGAAACGGGCTGATTTCATTCGCGACGTGGTCGCTAGCGGCCAGATGCCGCCCTGGAAGCCCCATCCCGGCGCGGGCGTGTTTCTGGACGCGGCGCGGCTATCGGTGATCGAGAAAGAGATCCTCAGCCGGTGGGCGGAAACCGGCTGCGAGCCCGGCAACCCGGCCGACATGCCCAAGCCACCGCAATTCCCCGATGGCTGGCGGCTCGGGCCGCCCGACCTTGTCCTCACCATGCCCGAGACGTTCGGCGTCCCGGCCGATGGGCCGGATATCTACCGGTCTTTCGCCTTGCCGTTTCCGCTCGATCACGATGTGACCATCAACGGCGTCGAGGTGCATCCCGGCAATCGACGCGTCGTGCACCACAGCCGGATGTATCTGGACGAAACCGGCGACGCGCGCCGCCGCGAACGATTCGACCCGCAGCCGGGCTTCAGCTCCTGGTTTGGAATCTCGGCTGGCCAGGACCTGCCTTACCCGGGCATGGGTGGATGGACGCCGGGAATGACTCCGCGGTTCGCCCCGGACGGCGTGGGGCGGACCATCCGGCGCGGGTCCGATATTGTCTTGCAACTCCACTATCACCCGATCGGCAAGCCCGAGCCGGACCGGTCGAGTATCGGGCTGTTCTTCGCTCGTACGCCTGTTACCCGGAAGATGGCGGGCTATGTCTTGTGCACGGACAAGATCGATATACCACCCGGCGAAAAGCGGCATAAGATCATTTTGAGCACACGAATCAAGGCCGATATTCACCTCTACACGGTGGTGCCCCACGCTCATTACCTTTGCCGTGAGTTCCGCCTGGCCGCCACTTTGCCCGATGGGACAATCCAGCCGCTCTTGTGGATTAATGACTGGGACCTCGACTGGCAGGACCAGTACCGTTACGCCAAGCCGGTCCGTCTCCCCAAGGGAACCGTCGTCACTCTGGCCGCCTACTTCGACAATACCGAAGAGAACCCGAAAAACCCGTTCAAGCCCCCTCGCCGGGTCCGCTATGGCGTCGAGACCAAGGACGAGATGTGCGCTTGCCACCTGGAATTCCTGCCCGACGACCCAAATGGCTACGAGGCGTACAAAACCAAGTCACCGTTCAGCTTGTAAGCCCGGCTGACGGGCAATGTTCGGCATGCGTGTGTCGGCTTTCGCTCCGCGAAAGCACGTCCTTTCGCGGAGCGAACGTCGCTGGCGGCATCGCAGCCAGCGCTCATCGTTTTGTCTCGTTCCGATTCTTACGTTCCGCCCGCTCGCGAATCCGCTCCAGCCAGTACTCCCAGCCTTTGGGCATGCCGTCGCGATGTTCGGGCAGGATCAATCCCACGGCGCGGTGGAGGAACACAAGGCGCGTCACGCCTCCCTCCGCCTTCAAGCGGTATTGCACGTGATTGAGCGCCGGATAGGACATCATCAACGGCCCACAAATCTCCAGGAGCGTCGGCGGTTTGATGACCTGCACGTGCCCCCAGAGATGGCCGGCGTTGTCACCAAGGTCGCGATACCACCTCCCGCCCGGCCATTGCTCGATCACCATCGGGAAAGCCCTGCCGTCCGGCATCTCCCCGTTTGGGCCGATCTGTTCGAGCATCGCCTCGAATGCGACCTCGATCGGCGCTGCGATCTCGATCTCCTTGGTGATGCTGAAGGCCGGGATTTCTTGCTCGACATCGCTCATCGACATGCTCATTCCTCCCCAGTGGAATTGTCCTGCCCCGCGGATCGCTCTTTCGCCTTGCGCTCGGCGCACTCCTTGATGCGATCGAGCTGGTGATCCCAGAAGGGCTCAAAAGTCCGGACCCAGTCGTGAATGACCTTGAGGCGATCGGCGTTCAATTTGTAAAGCCTCTGCTTCCCCGAACCGCGCACGCTGACAAGCCCCACCTCTCTCAGGACCCGAAGGTGCTTGGAGACTAACGGTTGGGCAAGGCCGAGCGCTGCGACCATGTCGTTCACCGGCTTCTCGCCCTGGGCGAGAAGGTCGAGGATGTGTCGCCGTCGCGGTTCGGCGACCGCATTAAAAGCGTCGGAGGTCGTGGGCGCTCGTGCCATGTGGAGATAATATACCCTAATGGGAATATGTCAAGGGTGGTCAGCCTGAAAATGGAGAACTCCCAGAAGCGAAGGCCGTTCTCTCGCCGGTCGCGAACACGACTTTACACCGCGCCAACGAGGAAAAGCGGGACATAGAGCGGTTTTTTGACGAGTTGCGCACGACCCATACTAGCCCGACGCGCAAGCGAGGGGATCGACTGTGCGTCTGGCGCCCGCATAAGCCAGCGTCCCTCGCTTGCGCGTCGGGCTAGTATCGATCGACATTACGGCCGTCTTGCGCGAAACCCGTGTGTTAACCGCTCTAGCGACTGACGTCCGGGGAGCGAGGCCCTCTGTCAAGGCACCGAACGATTGAGCCGGAGCAACAAACGTTCGGCGCGGAAGACGATCTCCACATCCTTGTTGATCAGCGCATCTTCCAGCGCGGGGACGGCCACCGGGCCCATTTCGGCCAGGCGGTTCTCCGCCGATTCGCGCGCCTTGTAGGATTTGTCGCCGAGCTGCTGGACGAGTACTCGGGCTCGGTCCTGAAGGCGAGGGTCGACGCCGTGGATCACCAAGAGCGCCGTCCGCACCATTTTCTTGGGCGGTGGAAAGACATCCAGGAGGACCGTCTCATCGATGGCCGGTCTCGAGAAATGAGCGAGCACGACCAGCTCGCCGGGTTCGAAATAGCGCCTTGCCGTATTGGCCCAGCAGGAGCTGAACCATGTCGTCGCGCAGACCCTGCCCGGCGAGTCGTCTGGTCAGCGCGTCGTGGGTCATTTCTTTGTAGGACGGGTTGGAGGGCTTCAACGGCAGCGACATGCCGACCTTGACCGGGGGCCCTTCGACCACGCCGCCCTTCTTCGAAGTCTCTTCAGCGAGCCGGGCGGACGTGGTGATGAACAGTTTGCCATCCTCGGTGACTCGATAGCTCAGCGCCAGATTCCCCAGCACCTCCGCGAGCGCATCGCGAGCGGCCACATTCGGCGCATTCATGGTTATCGGCTGTGCGAGGTTGACCTTCTCCTTGGCGATTGTCTTCTCGTCCAGTTCATACCGCACCCGGGCCTGACCCGCGATCAAGGTCGAGCACATCTCGACTCGGCGCTTGCTGGACAGTCACGACGACCGGCCGATTCAGCAACTGGTCGACTCGCGCTCGGATATTCGCGTCGCCTTCGGCCGGCAGGGCCGGGATCTCCTCTTCGCCGCTTTCTTTTCCGCCTCCTGGAAGACCGCGTCCACCTTCTGTTTTCCGTCTTCTTGGGTGGGGTCGTTTCCTCGTTCTTCTCAGGACCCGCCGTGGGCAGCGCGTCCAGCCAGCCGACACGGTAGCCGGCATCGGTCGGAGCGATGACCGCGACATCCACCAACTTGCGATTGGTCAGGTTTTGCAGGGTGTATTCATCAGGTCCGCCCCGGATCTTTAACGGGATGGTGATCGCTAAGTCGGCGTCGTAGGCGATGAAACGCTCGAAATGGGACTCGTACTTGAGGAAAAGGGCCGCCGAGTTGTCGCGTAGCTTTTGAAACCAGTGGTTTGCCGGAAGATAGCTTTGCGGAATCTTGGCGGGAGGATTCGTACTGAGATTCCGATTTGAACCACTGGAGCCGTCCCCCGCGCTCGTTGCTCAGCGGCCAGTGAGAGAGAAAAGTGCCTTTCTTGGCCCGGAGATCCACGTCGACATCCGTGCAGGGCTCTCCGAAGAACTGGACTACGGAAATCGGCGCGATCGGGAACTTGCTGGCCAGCTCCTTGTCCTCGAACTTGGGCCGGCTCGTGCCCGCGACGCCTGGCATGGCGTTCTTGTAAATCCGCGAAGCGTTGACGGACGTCTGGGCCGGATTCCCAACCCAGATGGACCATTCGTGGACCTCGATCGGCGACTGAGGCTTATCTTCGACCGCCTTATGCCTTAGCCTGGTAGGCCGAGCAGCACGGAGACACGAGCACAAACGACTGCGAGCGACAACCAAATCGATCGAACGAAGAACCGGTACGCATGTGTCGTACTCATCCCCTGCTAACTATCTGACGGCGACTACCGATGAGTACCGGGTTGTGGTGCCGATGCTGTCGACGGGGCCTGGCGATGGAGCCGGGCGTTGGCGAAGATCACCCGGTCGCCCGTGTCTTGACCGCGGCCGAAATCCACCAGGAGCCGCAGTTGCTCGGTCCCCGCGACCGGCAATGACAGCTTGACCGGCGGGCCGTCGGCGCGGAGGTCGGGATTGGAATAGATCTCCTTGCCGTCCGCGAAGACTCGGCAATCGACGCGTCCCAGTCCTTTCGCCGCCTCGTCGAACCCGACCAAGGCTTCAAACGTCGAGTACTCCCGGTTGAGGTCGTACGTCAAGTCCGATCGTGAATGAACGGCCACGCCGCGATCGTAGGTCTGACCGTTCATCTTCAGCGGCTCGCCCACCAGGTTGACGTTGCGGCGCCACGGGAGCCGGCGGCCGAAGAACGGGGTTTCCTCGACCTTGCTGGGGTTGAGGTCGGAGAGGTACGTCATCTTTCCCCCGCGAAACTTCACGCCCTGAACGTCCGCGGCCGGCAGGTTCAGGTCCTGTCCCCAGGCCGTCACGATCTTCCAGACACTGGTGTCGAGGTCCTTCCAACGGCCGGAAACCACCACGCCGCCAGGCAGGGTGAAGCTCGGACGCAGCTCGGTCGACGGCTTGGAGTCCGGCCGCGACGCCAGGATCAGGCCTTCAACCAGCTTGAGCGGCAAGGTCCGCTCGCGGCCCTGGTACGTGAAGCGGAGCCTTTCCTTGTCGGTTCCTTCCATGATGCCGGCGATCGCGACGACCTCGCCGTCCTTCGTCTGCGCCAGCAACAAGTCCTCCGATCCCCGGGTCTTCAGCCTGTTGGCAAACGACTGGGGAGATTCCTTGCGGTCGAGCAAGCCGAAATGGATCCCGACCACACGCGCCAGCGGCACGTCGAGATGGTCTTGCCAGGGAGTCGTGAGCTTCAACGCTTCCGGGCCGATGCCTTCGAACTTGCCGAATAGCTTTTCGTCGTCCATCAAATAGACCGTGGCATCGATCCCGGGAACCGTCGGCGCCTTCAAATCGACGGCAAGCTTGGAGTCGGAGTGTTCAGCGGCCTTGGCGGTGGCATTCGCTTGCTGGCCATCCTCGTACATGACGGTGACCATGAAGTCCTTTTGAAAGCTATCGCCAGGCGGCGGCTCCAGAAACAGGTCCGCCGACAAGTCAGTCCCTGGCCGGCGAACCACCAGTGGCCAATCCTGGGAGTCGGTCGTGTCGAGCCGCCATGAGACGGGCCCACCTTCGGCCTGTTGACACATCACGGTGACTTGCTTGATCTTCGCTTCCCTCAGACCGAAGAGCGACAGGTTGATATCGCGAATACCGTTCTTCTTCGGTTCGACCTTGGGGTACTTGGTGATCGTCGTTCCCGGCGGCGGAGCAGTGGCGTCGTCGATTCGCGTCGGCTTTCTTCGCTTCGTCGGCTTTCTTCGCTTCAGCCTTCGGCTTGTCGTCCTTCTTGGCCTCGGCCTTGGGCTTGTCGTCCTTCTTGGCCTCGGCCTTGGGCTTGTCGTCCTTCTTGGCCTCGGCCTTGGGCTTGTCGTCCTTCTTGGCTTCCGCCTTTGGCTTGTCGTCTTTCTTGGCTTCCGCGGTTGGCTTCTCGTCCTTCTTGGCCTCAGCCTTTGGCTTGTCGTCCTTCTTGGCGCTCAGGCCGGGCATGGTGAAGTCGAGATTCGGTTGACCGATGAAGCGAGCGGCCAGCGCGGGCGTTCGTTCAAATCGGATGCTTTCCAACTCATCGAGCGGGATCTTGGCCTTCGGTTTTTGTGCAGTCGGTTGCTGCGGAGGGCCACCCGGCGTGTGTCTGGGGAGGGCCACCCATCGCGACCTGGGGGGGGCCACCCATCATGACCTGGCCAGGGGCCATCGCCACCATGATCTGGCCAGGTGCCGCCGGCATGATGATCTGGCCAGGCGCCGCCGCCACGACCACAGCCTGGGGAGGTGCCGCCGCCACTGGTGCCGCCGCCGCGGTGCTGGTGCAGCGGCTGTCGTCGTCGGCTTGCGGCGTGTCTTTTTGGGCAACCTTGGTGGTGTCCTCCGCGGGCTTCGCCTGACCTTTGGATCCGTCGGAAGTGGCCGACTTCTCGGCAGTGTCGAGGGGTTTGAACGCGTCTTTGCCATCCGGCATCTTGGAAGCAAGCGAGTTCTCGAGGGGCTTGAACGCGTCTTTGCCATCCGGCATCTTGGCGGGCACGAAAGGCGCCTTCGGTTGACCGCCGAGGACCAGCACGCCCTTTTCGAGCGATGTCGGGTCGGCATAGACGATCTCGCCAAAGACGGAGCGGACGATCGTTCCCAATCCATTGATGCGGTCAGCCTGGATGGTGATGTCGCGCCAGAGCACGTTGATTGGCTCGGCGCCGTTGCGATTGGACGCGAACAGCTTTACCGCCGCGATGTCAATCGGCCCGAGTCTCGGCCTGACCCAGGTACCGAGGCCGACCGGACGGGACATCGATAACCTGGAACCGGACGGTGTTACCCTCGCGCTGAAGCTGGAATCTGAACCACCTGGCCCGATGCGGGAAAAGTGGGCCGCGGCGCCTTGGGAGGCTTGCCGCCGGGCTGTCCCATTCCCGCTCCCATGCCCATTTGCATCTGCATTTGCATCTGCATCTGCATTTGCATGTGCATGGTACCGCCCATCGTTTTGACGATCGAACGATAGACGTCCGCGCCGGTCGGTTCCAGAAGGCGCACGAAAGTCACATCGGGCTGATTGATGTCTTGTTGCGCGATCGCCACGCCCACGGCCGCGCCATCCTCCTGGGCAGGCTTGGGGAGCTTCGTAATCACGAGGTTGGCCGTGATCTTGAAGTCGCCTCCGAATCGGATCTGCTGGGGCGTCTTCCAACCGGTCTCCTTCTCTCCGGGAGCCAATGTGATCCGCAGACCGCCATCTTCTCGCTTGAACGCGGTCTTTTCGCCATAACCCTCGGCGTCGAGCGTGGGCTGATCGAGACTCTTGGCACTCAGCGAACGCGAGTATTCGGATGGCGTGCCACCGCCCAGCAGGCCAATCAAGACGAGCGCCACGGCGTGCATCGCAGTTCCTCAAAAGGAGGGGCTACGGCGGGGTGATAAAAAGTTCGTCTTGCACAAGCCTTGACTTCATCCGAATTCCGTTGGCAGTCGTCCCCCCCTTGAGAAGGGGGGGCAGGGGGGGTATCCCCGCGTAACCACAGCCTGGTGAGCGCTGCCCGGACGGCTGTCCTCCGGGGATTTGTCGCATTGGCCCAAGGTACTGGCTATGCCTTTTAGCCCCCCCTGCCCCCCCTTCTCAAGGGGGGGACGTACCGATAACGCGCAACAAAAACACACGTCTTGAATCCGCCCTTCGAGCTCGGTAAACCCCAACTTTTCATCACCCCAGGGCGACGGTTCCCGAAATAATCGATCGCCCAATGGCGCCTGCTTGATGGGCGCCGCGGGCAACGTTTGGCGTCAAGGCTCTGAGCGAGCCTTGACGCCGACGGATTTGTCCAGTCAGATCAGGGCTTCTCCGCTGGCGTTGCCGCCTTCGGCGGAGGCATCCCCAGTGGTTTTGACGGTTTTCTCTTCCGCCAGGCGGCGATAATATCGCTCGAGCACCAGGCGATACTCGGGCGGGAATCCTTCGGACATCGATTGCAGAATGCGGTCTCGTTCCCGGCCCGACAGTTTCGCCCAGTCCTTCTGGCTCTGACCGGGATCGACCAACGTGCCGATACCGCCGGTGCCGCTCCGGATCACCGAGTCCGCCAAGGGCCGGTTCGGGTTGTTTTTCTTGATGCCGTTCTTACAGGCCTGGCATTCCTTTTCCAGTTGCGCGATCAGACTCGTCCAGATCGCGGAGGACTTCCTTTTCTTTGGTCTGCACGGGCTCGCCGGTTTCCGTCTTGGCCAGGACGCCGGCCACGTCGGTCATCTTGGTGGAGATGGGCGAAATCAGCGATTGCGCTCCGGCAGCGGAGCAGAACAGGCAGGATGCCAGTGCGGCACCGGCGAAAACCCGAAAGTTTGTGCTCATGAGTAAAATCCCCTTCTGAGTTAAGTGAACCTGTCCGAACGATGGATTCTTTCTCCGTTTCGACCTACGCAATGACCATCTCACTCTGTAATCGTGGGAAAGTTGGAGGGGGGCTCGTCAGCCGGTTCCAGTTGGCTGGCGATCTTCGCGAGCGAGTCGCGGATCTCTTCTTGTGAGCTTTTCAGCGTCTCGATTTCGCGGCGCAGTTCGGGCGTCAGCGTCGGCGCGGTCTGGCCGGGTCTTGTCCACGCCGACCGTGTCGTCGTTGAGCCGGCTCTGCAACAATCGAATCATCTTGAGTTCGGCGATGAGCCGGTTCAGTTCGCGCTCGCGCGCCTGGGGTCGCTGGGCAGCGGCGTGCCCGGCGGCGGCGGGGTCGTGGGCGGAAGCCGTCGCATGGCTTCGAGCAGACCCAGCAGATCGTCCTCCACCCGCTTCTCGAGCTTGACCGTGCGAGCGGACGCATCACCCTCTTTGAGCCACTCCTGGACCTTCCTCATCTCGCGTGAGAGAACCTTGAGCGATGTCGGCAACGCGATGCCGAATTCCGTTTCCTCGGTCAATGCCGCAAGTTGCTCGGTTCGATCGCCCAGCTCGGCCTCTTTTTGCGACAGACCGACGACGAGCAAGAGCGCCGTGCGCGACCGCTGGGCGACGCGGGGAGCCTGCGCTTCCGTCGTTTCACGGATCGACTGCTGGATCTCGTGCATTTCGGTCAGATCGGCGATGATGCGGTGACTGGAGTTCCGTCCGGAGCTCGGTGAGCAGGCTTTCGACGGCTTGCGCCAGCTCCTGGCGTGATTTCTGGAGATGCTTGAGCGCCTGCGAGCTGATCTTCGGCCGCGGGCTTGGCGGCCGTTTTTTCCAGGTCTTTCTCGGCGGACTGCATCGATCCGCCGGCACGAATCAGATCTTTCTGGAGCGCGACTCCGGTGTTCCCAAGCCGGGCCGAGGTCTCCGCCAGCGAATCAGCCGCGGTTCGATTGCGGGTCTGGTCGCGTTCGAAGCGCTGAAACTCGGGCACGGCGACGTCATGTTCGGTCGTTGCGAGCCGGCCGGTCAGCCGATCGAGCTCCTGCTGAAACAAGTCGAGAGCTTTCTCTTCCGCGCCGGCCGCCGCGTCGACGTCGGTCGTCCCCAGTTGCGTGACGGCGTCGCCCAGGTGGGCGTCGGCCTGTTTCAAGAAGGCAGGCTGAAGGCCCGCGAACAACGGGTCGGCGGCAAGGGTCGCCGCCGTCTTCTGGATGCCGGCCTCGCTGGCTCGACTGGCTTCCCGCGCTGCCTTTCCGGCCGAGTCGTTCTTGGCCGCGGCCGGAGCACGGGTCGCCGCGATGACCTCCTTTTGTTTGCGGACGAGCGCCTCGAGGTCCGTCCGACGGCTTCGCAGCCCCGCCACCTCACCTTGCTTCTCGACAGCCGTGCGCGACCAGGTCAGCTCGCGTCGTTCTTCCTTGATGATGCGATCGAGCTGACTGAGGGCCTCTCGCATCTGCCGCAGCCGCGCCAGCTTCATCTGGAAATCGAGGTCCTCGGCCAGCAGCAGCCTGCGGAGGTGTTCGAGCTTCGCCAGCATCTCGCGGACTTCCGTCTCCGCTTTGCTCAGTTGAGCCTCTTCGAGAAGCTTCTGGGTTTCTTTCATCTGGTGCAGGATCAACTCCTCGCGGGAGAACTTGAGGGCCAGCTTCAGCCGCGAGGCGTTCTCCGGCTCCAGGCTCCGAAGCGCCTCGGAGAGCCGGAACATGCGCTCTTCCAGCTCGGTCATCTGGGCGGCGACGTTCTCCTGAGTGAAGCCGATGGAATCGCGGTCCGTGACTGCGGGCGGCTTGGCGGCGCCGGTCGGCTTCGTCTCGCCCGGCTTCGTCTCGCCCGGCTTCTTCTCGTCGTCGAAGACGCCGGCGGCCTTGGCCGCGTCCTTCTGGTCTTGAGCGAGGGCCGCCGTGGGCAAGATGGCTGTTGCCGCGATGGCCACGAGCATGAGCGGGAGCATGGCCGATACGGCCAGCCCTCGAGCTCCGCGGCGAGTCGCTGGTGAGCAATGCGTGCTAGGGCTTATCATCGAAAACCTCCTTCGTACGGGTTTCCCGCGCCTTCTCCGTGGCCTGCAGGACCTTTTGCTCCATCCGAATGACTTCGGCGACCTGATTGACGACGTCGACGAAGCTTTCCCATTGCGACATCTGATCGAGGATCTTCTTCATTGTTGTAACAACTTCCGTCGTGCAGTCGTCGAGCGGCTCCTTCGTTTGCGACGGCCGTCGAGCTGCGCCCCGCGAGCGTTTGCAGCACGCCCCGCAACTGGTTCATCGGGCCGGCGGTGAGTGCCCGCATCGGATCGATGACACCATCCTGCAAGAGCCGGTGTGATTTCGGCGAGCCGATCTGGTTCAGCTTCATTTCCTGGAGCGTGTCGCCAATCCGGCCGGCGATCTGGTCGAGCTGTCGAGATCCCGTGTGCTCGAGTCGCATCACCCGGAGGAAATCATCCGCCTTCGGTTCGCCGGCCAGCACGGGTGTCTGTTTCTCCAGCGATTCCAAGACCGCCAGGAACTTGGCCCGTTCGGCCCGTTGACGGATCAGGATCTCGTAAAACAGCTCGTCGGCCGATACGACTTGCAACTGGAGCAGGCTGGAGCGGCCGGTTTGCACGCCCCGAACACAACGATCGTCCGCCTCGGCCACGAAGCGGAGCAGCGTCCCCACCTTGGGCGGATCGGTTTGCAGCACCACGTCATGCCGGACCTGATGGTCCAGGACCGGGTGATCCTTGTCTTGAGTGAGTGGGATGGTCACCGTAGTTCGCTGCGTTTTCGGATCGACTTTGTCCGGCCACCGGCCTTTGGCTCGGCTTTGTCCTCCGGATTCAAGGTTCGCTCGATCTGCAACCGGAGAGCGCCCAGCCCGAAATCATCGGTGGCGGCGAGATTGAGCGGAATCGTGGCGACCGGAGTGACGTGGCTCGCCGACTCCGACGGCACGCAACGTGACGCGCGGTTCCCGGTCCTTCAATAATCCGATCGACAGGAACGTGGGCTGCGAGGCCAGTCCGGTCTTTCGGGAAGTCAAACCGATTTCCAGCGTCGTGGCCTCGCGGAGTGTCAACTGAGCGCCGAACGTTCGGTCGTCGATCGCGCTTCAGCGCAGGTGAACTCCCGGCATGGACTTTCAACTTGGTGTCCGAGAGCGCCTCGTTGCCGACGAGCGTCAATTCGACTTCGGTATCGGGCAGAAAGATCAAGTGCTGGCGGGCATCGTCGACGCTACGAAACCCCTCATAGGTGGCTCCCGGCTCCTTGACGCGAAGTCGCGTTTCCGCCAGGGAAGGCCGGTCGACTCGCTCGAGCGTGAGCGGCCCAAGCCAGTCGTCGCCTCCCTCTAATTTGAACGTCGATGACGACGGCGACGGAGGAAACTCGTACTGGAATCGCGCCGACTCGGTCGCGACCATCACCCCGTCGCGTGATGGTCCCTCGGCGGTTCGTTCCTGGACGGCGACGGATTCGGGTGTTCGCGGATTCGAGGGTCTCGACCTCAATGTCAACGGCTCGCCGCGGCCATGAACGACGAAGCGGCCGGCTTGCGACTTCGACCATCGGCAAATCGCTCCGAACCTCCATCATGAACCGCTCGTCGCGCGGCACAACGAGCCGCCCACTGTCGTCCAGTCCCATCACGGTGAGGTAGGTCCGCTGCGGCCAACGTTCGGAGGAACCGAATAACCAACGGGCCACGCTCAATCGAGCTGGGTCTGGCGCAAACGCGGCGAACATCATGGGGATGAGAACCCCCAGCAGCAATGCCCCGGTGTGCACGAACGTTCGTCGCCGGTTCCAGAGCGAACCCCAGTCGGAGCCGGCGAGTGCCGCGGAAGCTTGACCGACGGCCAGCCTGACCATCGCCGGCGAGGCCGACTCCCTCGGATCGCTCAACAGGTCGGGAAGCTGGAGCACGTCCGCGATCTGCTGTCCGGTTCCCGGCCGGTAACGATCGAGCGTCATCGCCAGCGAAAGTTCGTCCATCCGCGAGGACCGCCAGCGCTTCCACGCGCGAACGCCAAGAAATCCGAATACGCCCACGAGACTCAAGCTCAGCAAGACCAGACGAACCGGCAGACTGAACCGGAACCACCAATCCAGCAGCACCAAGAGCGCTGCCGTCGCGGTCAGAACGATCGCCATGTCGGCCGCGAACTCGAGAGCCAACTGGAGGCGCAACCGTCCCCGCAACCGCGCAAGCTGAGCGCCGCAGAGCGCGTTGCTCATCGCGAAGTGATTCCAGCGTCGGTAAATCCAGCACAGTCGCCACGGTTTCGTCTCGCCTTCAAGATTCCTGACAGCCGAGGCGCCGTCGCTGCCTCTGCCGACTGCCTACTGCCTACCTTCCAATTATTACACCATGCGATACTTCTTCCGCAAAAGCCATTCGACGGTCAAGCCGAGCACGATGGTCGAGTAGAGCAGGGGGGAGTCCCAGAGCTCATCGCGGGTCTCGATCGTTCGGGTCACTTCGCGCATCGAGATGGCCTCGTCGAGCTTGTTGACATCCTTGAGCTCGAAGACCCGGCCGTTGGTGAGCCGGGCGAGGTCCGTCAACAGCGGCCGATTCAACGAAGGCTCGTCGATCTCCCGGCGTGGTGGCTCGACGCGAAACGCCGTCACCGACGGGCGGACATTGGAGCCGGCCGCTGTCGCCGCGACGATCTTGAGTGAATAGGCGCCGGCCTGTTGTGCTGGGAAGGTCGCTGTCAATAAACCGGGATCGTCGGCGCACCTTGTCAAACCGGAGCGGCTCCGGCGGCTGACCGGCGACTTCCAGCTCGGCCGCCAGCTCGGCCGACTCCGCCACCGCGGCGGCCTCCGTGAACCGGACGCCGATCGATACCTGGTCGCCGACGCGATAAACGCTCTTGCCCAGATGCACTTGAAACGGGAACCGACCCCCGAGCGCCTTGTTTCGCCCGACGCGATCGACCAGTCGCGCCCAGAAGCCGTCGAAATAATCTTCCGAGAGATACCTCCAGCGATAGGTGCTGTCGAAACCGATGAACACCGTTCGGCCAGGCCCGTAGAGCTGCGAGGCCAAGAGCACCTGCCGCCCGTACTGGTTCTGCATGCGAGGGTCGCCGTGCCGGGCCAGAACGGTCGCGCCCGGGCGTGAGCGTGTGACCAGGAAGCTCCAGTACATCCCGGGAAGGCTCGTCAAGATCGCCCGATTCCGAATCGGATCCGCGTTGAACTCGAAGATGGGATCACCGCGGCCCTCGGGCGTCAATTCCAGGGTGTAGGTGTTCTGGGTGGTGAGCCGCACTTCGGCTTCGGTCCGGAACAGACCCGGGTCGCGAACGATGGGCAAGATCCGCGTCCAGTTGTCGGCCGATGTGAGGAGCCTTCGGCGGCTTCGAAGAGCTGCTGGGAATACAGCTCACCGGCGACGAAAATGATTCCTCCTCCTTCCTGCCCGACGAAATTCGTGAGCATCTCCGGCCATTGTTGCCCCAGGGCCCGCATGTCCGGATCAACCAGCAACAGGGCGTCGTAGTTGCGCAGCTCGTTCATGTCGTTGGGCAACCGGAGGATGGGACGGTCGCCTGGCTGTCGATAGCCCGGATCGGCATGTTGAATCCAGGCCGCGAACTCGACGCGCTGGTCGCGCATCAGGGCGTTGCGCAGGAACTGCACCTCCGGCGAGGCCGCGCCGGCGATCAGCAAGACGCGGATCTGTTGACGCACAACTCTCACCGTTGCCGTCGCGACATTGTCATCCATCGTCAACTCCGGACCAGCGTCCTCGACCGTGCGCGCGAAATTCATACTGGCCCACGACCTTGGGATTGATGCCGAAATGTCGTCCGCTTGAGGATCCCGTCTTCTCCCAGGACGACGCGCTGATTGGCGATCGGGCTCCCAATCGCCTTCGTTGATCCGCTGTTCCAGGACGATCGTCGCCTCGGCGTCGCGCAGGCCGCGGGCTTCGACGACGACGGCCAGCATCATCGGGTCGCGAACAAACACCACCGGGCTGACCTCGATCTCAGCCAGACGGACGTTGCGCGGCCCTTCATCGGCTCCGGCGGCGATGGCAAAGATGGGAATATTCTGTCGAATGGCCGCCTCGACGGCGCGAAGCGGATCTTCACCCGAATTGGACCGGCCATCGGTCGCCAGGATCACGCCGGCGACTGGCTGGCCGCGATGCGCCCCCAGCACTCCATGAAGGGCGTCACCCAGTGGAGAGACCGCGCGGTTCGGCTTGATCTGGTCGAGCGCGCGTGTCCGCGCCGATTCGCCCGGGCCCGGCCGGCTCGCCGATTCCAGATCGTACAGAAACAGGTCCCGGCCACGGCCGAGCGCTTCCAGTTTGAGTGCCCAGAACGCGTCTTGACCAAGTTCAGTCGCGGCGTCTCCCGCAGAATCTGAATCGATGATCGCCCATCCTTGGATGGAATTTGCAAGCCCGCCGCGATCTCAACCGCGCGCGATTCGTCCGTGTACGGATCGGAGAAATTCATGCTGTCCGAATCATCGAGGATCAAGGCCAGGTGCGACCGAACGGTTTCGCGCTGACTCGAGATCAACACTGGCTCGACCAGCATCGTGACCAGGGCCAAGAGCGTGAGGACTCGAAAACCGACCAGGAGGGCTCTCTTGGGTCGCGAGAGGTCACGGCGTTCCCACCGGTACAGCCCCCAGAGCAAAAACAACACGGCGATCGCCGCCAGGATCAGCGCGACGGCAGTGAGCCCTTGCGGCAATCCCGTGAACTCGAGCCGGGAATCGCCCTCCGACACCGCGCCCGGCGACCGTTCAATTCCCAGAAGTGTTTGCCAGAGTCTGTTCATAACCTTCCATCGCAATGGCTTCCGCTTCATTCAGCGAGAGCGACCGACCCAAGTTGCGAATATCGACTCCACGATCAACAGGACGAGCAGCCCGCACGCCAGGGCGTGCCAGATCTCGCGGCCGGTCGCCGAGAAGAGGTCGAGACCTCCTTTTCGCGTCGAAACGATCTCGACAGTGAGCGGCTCGAACATGGTTCTTGAGTTCCGATGCCTCGATCCGCTCCATTGCACTTTCGCGGGCATCGGGATTCGCCGCGTACGAATCTTGCTGGGTTCCCAGGGGACCCTCATCCCAGGTGAGGCGGTACAAGCCCGCGCGACGCGTGTCGCTGATGGTGATCTCGACCGCCGGCCCGCGATCGTTCTCTTGGCCCTTCAGAGGGATGGCCGTCATCGACTGAGGTTCGCCTCCCCCGGGAGCCGTCAACTTGGCGTTGGTTACCTGTTGGTTGGAATGAATCAGGCGCCTCATCCCTTCGCCGGCCGTGACCGTATTGTTGAATGAAGTCGGCCGCGCCGTGCCCCGCACCGCTTCACGGACGGCCAGGACAAAGCTCGGCTCGATCGGCCAGTCATTGCCGGCGCGGTCGGCGGTCGTCGTCCACAAGAGGACGCGTCCCTCGCCCACGACCCGCTCGATCACCGCGGGCGACCGGCTCGGATTGTTCCAGCGCGCCAGCACGCGGACCTGATCGGGATCACCCGGCTCCTCCACCGTCATGATCTGTCGAGCCACCACTCGTTCAAGCGCCGATGGCTTCAGCTCCAGCAGCTTTTCGAGCGGCGAGGGACGCAACGGTTCGACGAACAAACCGTGAATGGGCTCGTCGACAAGTGTCTTCAACTTGCACGGCAAGACTTTGTCGTTCTCCTTGAAGAGCAAGTCGTTGTACAGGCCAACGTCCACTTTCGCCCCGGTGAAGATCATCAAGCCCATGCCCGCGCGAACCAAGCTTCTCAGCCGATCGGCTTGCTCGGGCGTCGGAGCCGCGACATTGGCCAGCACGAGCACATCGGCGGTATCCAATCGCGGTGAGAGAAAATCCTGCTCCTGGACAACCTCGACGCGCCATGCCTCGGCTGCTCCAATCCCGACCGACAACGGCGCGGCCAGGTAGTCGACCTCGGAGCCGAATGGCTCGGACGACGGCTCACCGTCCACCAGGCGGATCAGCAAAGAGTCCTTGACCGGCACAGCCGCCCACCTCTGATTGTCCCCCGGCAGCTCATCGTCCGGGAGCTGGAGCGACAGATCGTGAGGGCCCGCTGTCGGAAACTGGACCGACAACGGGACGCGACCCACTTGATGAGGCGCGATCTCCGAGAGCCGCATTTCGGTTGGCTTGTCATCGACGCGAAGAATCGCCTTGGCTCCCGTCAACACGCGAGGAGAGTCGTTGCGGATCAAGGCTTCCCAGCGACTCTCGGCCCCGGCGAGGATTGTGCGGTCCAGGGGAAGCAGCCCTTGCAGCGAGACGTTGGCGACTTCTTCGGCGCCGACGTCCACCAGTCGCACACGAACGCCCTCCTCCTTCCAGCGCCGGCTGATCGTCGATACGCCACGCTCCCAGCCGGCCTTTCGTAAGTCGGTGATGATCGTGAGCTGCCGCGTGGGATACGTGCAGGATCGCAAAACCTCGTCGATCCCTTCGAGCACGGCGGGCCATGCGGTGTGGGTGGCCGTCAGCGGCACGGAAAGTGCCGTCGCCGTCAGATCGTCCCGGCGCGTCCCGTCCACATCATGCAGAACCGGTGCCCTTGGCGATGAAGTCGTCACCAGGGTGCAGCGGTCCTGCGGACGAATGCTCCCCAAGAGCGCGGCCGCCGTCTCCTTGGCACGCTCGAACGCCGCGGGCTCACCTGGCGCGTAGCCCATGCTCAATGAGTCATCGATCACCACCACTTGACTCGATCGGCCGCCCGTGCCCAGCCATTGCTCCAGCCCCGTCGGATTCAGCACCGGTCGCGCCAGATAGAAGAACAACAACACGATCAGGGCGATTCGCAACAAAAGCAGCAATAACTCCTCGAGCTGAATTCGCCGCCGGTTGCGCTGGATCGTCAACTTGAGATAGCGCATCGGAGCCCATTCCACCCGACGGAACCGGCGACGGTTCAGCAGATGGATAATGATGGGGATCGAGCCGAGCAACGTCCCCCAGATCAATAATGGGCTCAGGAAGGTCATCATAAGTAGTTAAGTAGGCAGTAGGCAGAATGAGTGTGCGAGCGAGTGAAACCTGTCCCCCTCGTTGTGAAGGGTGGATCAGGGTAGCGTGATGAAAAGGATGGAATGCCGAAGCAAGCAAGCGATCCTTTCCGCCCCTTGCGAAGGGGGGGTCAGGGGGGGTGAACAGGGCATAACCAACAGCTTCGGCCGAAGTGGCGTTTTCCGCGGGGACCAGCGACTCCGGATCTGCGCACCAGGCAGCGGTACCGCCGGGACCACCCCCCCTGACCCCCCCTTCACAAGGGGGGAAAAACGCGCTTTGTGAAGGGCGGGTCAGGGTAGGGTGATGAAAAGGATGGAATGCCGAGCAAGCGATCGATCCCTGCCCCCCCTTGCAAGCGGGGGAAAAGTGCGCGAAATCGGGGTGACCGCGACTTGTGCGAGACCCTTTTCACCAGCCGACTGAGAGCGTATCGCTTGGCCATTTACGCCTCCCAAAACTGCCTACTTGCTCCCGATCGACTCTCGTGAATGCAAAAATCGGCTGAGTGATTCGCCGAGCGGTTCATCGGTCAGGAACCGCACGTGGTCGTAGCCGCGGTTACCGCACTCGCGTTTCACGTCGACTCAAGAAATCATCCATGGCCTTTTGGTACGACTTCCGAAACGCCCAAGGCTCGGCAAACAAGTTCTTCTTCTCCCTCGATGTCGTGGAAGATCGTCGGTCCATCGAAGGGCAATTCCATCTCGTCGCGATCGAGCACCTGCATCACCAGCACTTCATGTCCCAGAAACCTCAGTCGATTCAGGCCGTCGTAGAGGGTGTCCAGGTCCGTGAACAGGTCCGAGACGATCACTAAGAGGTTGCGACGCCGGAATTGCTCGTTGAGCGCGCGGAGCAATCCGCCCAGGTCCGTTTTGCGAGCTCGGCTTGCATTTTTCGAGTAAAGCCGACATCACCATGATCTGCGCTTGCGTCGCTTTCGGGGGCAAATTGGTGGTGGCGGCTTCATCGAACAAGACCAGGCCGACCGGGTCTTGCTGTCGAGTCAGCAGCATGGAGAGCGAGACGACCAAGGTGGCGGCATAGTCGAACTTGGACAGAGTGGCCTTGCCGCGATAATTCATGGAGGCGCTGGCGTCGACGATGAAGGTGACGCGTACGTTGCTTTCTTCTTCGTACTGCTTGATGTAGTGGCGGTCGGAGCGACCGAAGACGCGCCAATCGAGTCGGCGGAGGTCATCCCCCGGCGTGTATTCGCGGTACTCGGCAAACTCGATGTTGAACCCGTGAAACGGGCTGCGATGCTGGCCGCTGATCGCACCTTCGACCAGGCGTCGAGAGCGCAGGGTCAGGTCCGAAATCTGGGCGATCGCGTCAGGATCGGAATATTTCCGCGACGGCGGCATCGTCGGCTCCCTTACGGATCGGGACGTCGTTCAACAGCTTCTTGATGATCGTGTCGCTGGTTTCGCCGGCCGCCTGAGCATTGTAATTGATGACGATGCGGTGCCGGAGCACGGGCAAGGCGACGCTTCGGATGTCATCGACCGAAACGCTGGCACGGCCGGTGAGGGCCGCCCGCGCCTTGGAGGCGAGGATCAACGACTGACCGGCACGGGGCCCGGCGCCCCAGGCCACCCAGTCGGCGATATACTTGGGCCCGCCATGATCGGGGCCGCGGGTCGCCCGGACGAGGTCCATCGCGTAATCGATGCAGTGGTCCGAGATCGGCACCCGCCTCACCAAACGCTGCAACGCCGCGATCCGTTCGCCGTCGAGTGTCGGCGTGATCTCGGTCGCGTCCGCGCCCGTGGTGATCCGATAGATCCGTCGCTCTTCTTCCGGCGTCGGATACGTGATGAAAATCTTGAACAGGAAGCGGTCGAGCTGCGCTTCGGGCAGGGGATACGTGCCTTCCTGTTCGATCGGGTTCTGCGTGGCCAGGACGAAGAACGGGTCCGGCAAGGTATGTTTGTGTCCGCCGGCAGTCACTTGCCGTTCCTGCATCGCCTCGAGCAAGGCGGCCTGCGTCTTGGGAGGCGTGCGGTTGATCTCGTCAGCCAGGATCAGGTTGGCAAAGATCGGTCCGCGAACGAAGCGTAATTCGCGCGCTCCGCTCTGGCGATCCTCGTAGAGCATCTCGGTGCCGGTGATGTCACTGGGCATCAGGTCGGGCGTGAACTGGATCCGGGTGAATTCCAGCGAGAGCGACTGGGCCAGCGAGTGCACCATCAACGTCTTCGCGAGGCCGGGCACTCCCTCGAGGATGCAATGCCCTCGGGCGAAGACGGCGATCAGGAGTTGATCGACGACTTCGGTTTGTCCGACGATCTGCCGGGCGATTTGTTCGCGAATCTGGTTGTAGGCTGATCGCAGCTCCTCCAATTCGGCCAGATCGATCTCAACGGTCGCGGTGCTACTCAAGATCGCGTCTCCTCCTACGCGCTGGAAAATTGGGAGATACTTGTAAGGAAGCTGCAAGATGATGGTGGCGACCGAAGTGCCATAAACCTCTCCGATCCCATCTCCTTCCATGATCCCTCGGGCGACTGCATGGCGAGCAACTGATCGCGGGTACTGGGAAAGTACTTATCCCAGTACTGGTCGCCCGCCATGTAGAATCCTTGCGCGGCATAGAGATGCGAGTAAAAGTTGTGGCCACCCCCCTTGTCCCATCCCTCGTGGGCCCGGAACTGGTCCCAGACGTACTTCAGACAGTCGGTGGCGATGGTGCTGTCGAACTGACCGGCGTTGTACAAGGTCGCGACGGCGGCCGCCGAGATGGCGAGCCTCGGTCCACTGCCGGAGCGGAGCGAGTATTCGATTCCACCTTCGGTAGTCCGGCAACGCTCCAGGTATTTCACCGATTCCTCGATGACGGCGCGCGGAACCAGGAAGCCCGCGTTGTGCGCGGCCCGCAGGGCCTGCACCTGGGTGACCGTCACCGATCCTTCGTCGCCGGCCACCGGGAATATAGGTCCAGCCACCTTGAGCACTCTGGCCTTGGCTGGTCAATGTCACCGCCTTGCGGATCGTGCTTTGCACCTGCTGCCGCAACGATTCCTTGGTGATCATCCCATAAACGCAGGCGAGGAACATGAGCGCGAAGCCGTGGCCGTGCATCGGCTGGCCGCTATCCTGGGTCGGGCCGGTGATCAGACCCGTCGGCGTGGCGCACCGCACCAGGAACTCAACGGCCCCCTTTACGTTTCGCGAGTACTTGCCGCGCGTCGGTGAGTTGCCGTGAGCGAGCATGGCGGTACCGGCCAGCCCGGTCATGGCGACGGGATACCCCTCGCCACCGCCGACGATCCAGGAGCCGTCGTCGGCTTGCTTATTGGCGAGAAAATCGAGACCCTTGATGACCGCCTTGAGCGTCTCCGCGGTCACGTGTTTCGGGAGGACTTCGGTACCCGCCCCCCAGCCGCGCTGGAGACTCGCGAGCCAGCCGGCGCCGGCCAGCGCCGCGATCGCCCCGCGGCGATGGCCGTCCAGGAACGCGCGGCGGGTCAAGGTCGCAGGTCGCTGACGCCGGTCGATCGGGATCACGTTCTGGGTTTGTCATTTCTCACCGGTCCGTGCCTTGGCGTCGGATTTGGAATGAACCTGGAAACGCACCATCAGTTCGACTTTGACCGGGATATCCTGGTATTTCGACGTTTCCAGCCGCTTGCGCGGCGATGGTTCGTCGTCAGAGATTCGTATATCTGGTCGCCGGGGACCACGATTTCCCGGATCGCCACGATCGGCCCCAGCTCGACATGGCTCAACCGCGCCAGTCGTTCGGCCCGCGTGCGTGCGTCGGCGACCGCTTTCTCGTAGGCTTCTTCCTGGACCTTGTCGAAGTCATCGAGCACGAATCGGACCAACCCCTGTGATTGCTGGTTCCAGCGATAGTAATAGTAGTTGTTGTAATCGTTCTGCGGCCCGACTTTCGCGCCGGCGTCCTGTGCGACATCGAGAAGTTTGCCGATCAATTGCATCAAGGCCTCCTCGTCCATCTTGCGGAGGTTGGACGCCTTGACGATGAGTTTTCGCGAGAGCTGCACCTCGGTCTTGTTGCGCGGATTGGGCATGCCGCCGCCCCAATAATAATTGTTTTGATTCTGCCCCTTCTGGTCGACCTGCAGGCCGCGCTCCTCCACGGTGACGTCCGCGAGCTTCAAGGCGGTGAATGCCTCTTGCAGCCGGCGCCTGGCATCGCGGTACTTCACGATGGCATCGGCGGTCAACTCTGACGATGCGGAAACCTCGACGTCGATCTCGATCAAGTTCGGCTTGGCGGCAAGTGATGCCTTGCCGGCGACCGTAAAGCCCTCGATATTCGGGCTTGGGGCCGAAAAGTCTTGGCCAAAGTACTGAGCCTGAGCCGGTTGCGCCGTGCATGGTCAATGCCAGCGCGAATCCGATGACGGCGATTGCCGCGCGGGCGAGGCCTCCTTTTCCCCCCCTTGCGAAGGGGGGGTCAGGGGGGGTGGGCAGGGCATAACCAGCAGCTTCGTCCGAAGCGGTGTTTTCCGCAGGGGCCAGCGACTGCGGAACCGCGTACCAGGCCAGCGTTCCACCGGGACCACCCCCCCTGACCCCCCCTTCGCAAGGGGGGGAGACGCGCATCGAATCTGCGATGAACTCGAGACCTGTGCAAGACCACCTTTTCCTTGAGCGTCTCTTGATCATTTGGAAGCCCTCTCCTTCATAGTCGCGGTTTCCGGGCGGTTGGAGACGCCGGCTCCACTCCCCCGCCGCGGATAGGCTGAGATCGTTCGATTGGAAACAGCCAGGAGCAGCTCGTCGGTCAGAACCAGGTCACCCCCCGCCGCGCCCAGGTCGTTGCCGCGAAAGATCCGCCGCACCCGGCCCGATTTGGGATCGATCTCGAAGACGCCGCGAGGCGTCAGTTGCCAGAGGCCGTCTGAACGCACGAGCACGCGCCCCTCCTTACTGCCATTCGGAATCCGCGTCGCCCACAGAAGTTGCCGCGTGTGCAAATCCATCGAGCTGATCTCGGAGCCGCCGAGAAAAAGCGCGCTGCTCGCTTGCTCCCAGCATCCGCGCGGACTTGGCGATCGGCCGCTCCCAGAGCACTTTCATTCGGTTGGGATCGACGGCATAGAGACGATCCGGACTGCATCCCCTTGATGAGGAAGGCTTCGCCCGTCTGAAGCGGCTGGCTGCTCGTCGATCGCCTTCTCCGGTTGCTGATAATCGTCCAAGAAGAAGAAGAACCGATTCTGTCCCTGAAGCGGGTCGGTCTTGTATCCGTAACCCCAGTCGAGCGCCCCGGTATCCGCATCGAGCCGCGCGAATACGCCGACGTGGGTGTCGATGTAAACCGCCCCCGCGCGATAGATGAGTCGGGGTTGGGGAGCGGGCTCGGCGCCGTAATAAAAGTTGAAGAATTGTTGGCCTTGCCGGAACATGCCGATTTCCGTTTTCCAGAGCAATTTGCCGTCGTGAGGCTGGATCGCCAGGACGAACTGCTGCGGCTGGCCCTGTTGTTGCTGGGGGTTCGCATTGGTCTTGGCGGTGATGAAGAGCTTGCCGTCGGCCAGCAGTGGCCGGCTGACAAGGTCATACGGTGGCATACTCGGGAAGGTCGGCCGTTCGCCAGATCAACTCGCCATTGTCAGCTCGCCGGCAGTTTAATTGAAACGGAGCGAAGAAATTCTGATCCTTCAGGTCTCGAACCAACGTCCAGACGTGCTCACCCGACAGCGATGATGTCGAATCGGCTGGTATCGACCATGCGGACGTTTTGCTGCATCGCAATCAGTTCGAGATTATGGAATGACGCGGTGCGCCAGAGCAACTTTCCGCTCTTCAAGTCCAGGGCGAAAATGGAGGCAAGGTAGTTGACGAAGATTGAAGTGCCATCGATGGCCACCGCCGGCACGGCGCCGCTGAGCGAGTTGGATTCCCACTGGGTCAATTCGGTCGGAGTCATGCCGGCTTCGATCGATGCGGCGAACCGCAATTGCCAAGTGGGTTCGACCACACCGGTCAAATCCAGGGACGGCTCGACGTGATGACCCGCCCTCGCGGCGGTTGCGCTCGACGAAATGCGATTTTCCGTTGTCTTGCTCGCATCACCGAGCAGCCGCTCCAGCGTCGCGACCGGTGTCGCGGTCTGGCCGCCAATCGTGATTCTCTCGTCGCTGTAACGATCCGACAGCTCGCGACGCAACTGCTCGAACTCCGCCTGGCGACCCGCCCGAGAGAGCGCGACCGCGGCTTTGACCGACAGCAACGCGAGTGATAAGTCCGTGTCGGGGCGCTCGCGCAAGACCGCATTCCAGCAGTCGGCGGCTCGGTCGAACTGGCCCTGCTCAAAGTAGAGATCGCCCAGACGATCGGCCGCGTTGTCGCCCACCGACGTGATGAAATAGGCCGAGTAAACCCGTTCGAGGTTCTTCAACTCGGTTGGGCCGCTGGCTTCATCGAACAGTTTCTTCGCCTCGGCGTCGTAAAACAATCGACAGGCCGCCTGACCGTTCGGCGCCATGGCCGAGAGGATCGGACCGGCGCTTCCGCTCGATCGGGACGATGAAGTTGTTTTCGCCGTCGATGAAACGGCGGGTCTGGTCCTCGGGGATTGTGTAGAGCGACTTCAAGGCTCGCTCCCAGGCCCCTCGTCTTTGAAACCGGTCGAAATCGTCGATCGCCTCTTTGGTTTCGGTGGATGCCGGCGGCATCTGCAAGGGACGAGCCGGCGAGTCGTTGGAGACCTTACCCTCCTGCTCATCTTTTTCTTCCTTGGTCTGACCGAGCGCAACCGCCGGCAAGAGCAAGAGGATCATGATCGCCCAACGCATCACGGTCATGTCACCTCACCGAGAACACGGTTGCCAGTCGAGCGGATGTGTTCGAGCGATCGCCCACCAGGGCGCGACCCGCGAAGCACGGCGAGACAAGTGCTCCCCAGAGCAGCGCTCATCGTGACGAATTCATTCCCAGGTGCCCGCAACCGCACCGAACAAGACATTACATTTGTAGTCGACGAGGTTGCCGGGTGCAAGCGAAATAATTAAAAGTTTTCGCGCGTCGAGTTACTGTCGCTCCCGCGTGCATCTGGCCCGGTTTCGACGCGATCATCTGCGTTCCGCGTGCGCGTGCGCGGTTTGATCGTCTTGGTGTTGGCAGCCGGCATTAGGCCAGAGGTCATTTCGCCTTCGCCCGCGCGATGACGAAATCCACAAGTGACTGGCAGCGGAAGAATCCCTCCCAGTAATTGTGACCCTGCCCCTCGGCGACGATCAGCGTCACCGCGTTCGGCTGACCGGCTGACTTGTAGCGTGCGACAAGCTCCGCCGAATTCTGCTTCAGCGGCACCACCTTGTCATCATCACCATGGATGAGAAATATGGGCACTTTGTGCCTGGCAAGTACCTCCACACGGTTGATCGGGTTCAGGTCATCAAGCTTCGATTTCAGCTCGGCTTCGGATAGCTCGAAAGCCGGAGCGGCCTTGGCCAGGCCGGGATACGTGCGCAGGTCCAAGACCGGATAAATGCCGGCGATACCCGCCACCTTGTCGGGATTTTCCAACGCCCAGCTCGTGACCCATAGGCCGCCCCTGCTGCGACCGAGCAGCACCGGGCGTAAGGCAAATCCCCGCTTTCCGGTCAGCTCAGCATACAGAGCGGTCAGTCCCTTGCACCCCTTGGGACTGCCGTACGCCTCACCCACATCGATACCGGCAACAGCGATGCCCGCGTCCAGGAATTGCTGGTGCATCCACTTTTCGTGTCCGTCGGGGACGCCAGCGAGCGTCGGGGCGTACATCACCCAGGGTTGAGGCGTGATCCGCTTTCCCTCCGGCGGCATGAAGAGGAAACCGGGGCGCCCGTCCACGAGTAGTCGCTCGCCGGGCAGGATCAGAACCTTGGGGCTCTCCTGTCCAAACGCGGCGAAGCCGAGACCTGACGCGATCGCCGCCAGTAAACACGATCGCAGAACCAGTACGTATTTCATCGTTCGCCTCTCGACGGGATTGTTTGACCGCTGTCGTCGCGCGCAGCTCACTATAGCGAGTGACATTCGTCGATCGCCATGCCGTATCCTACAATAGAGTCGAGGTGTGGCGCGGTGGCTCTGTCTCATCGACCGGGCTCCGTTTCCACACCCCGCTCATCAAACTGGACAGGCGGTTTTCCCGCATCCAGCTTTCGTTACAAGGCATTTCTCACCAGTGAGTTCACACTTTCGCTCACGAAGCAGTGTGGCTAGGTCCTTTGGAGTCGATGTAGTCCCAACTCCTGATACAGGTAGGCGTCAGGATATTGTGTTCGACCCTGACCCGGCACCTTGAACTTCGCACACAACCACTGGCGCACCCGATGGCGGACGTGACTGTCGATGGCGCAGTAGGCCGAGCTGACGGTTCCGATGCGAAAATAGTTGGACCAGCCCTGCAGTTTGCGGTTGATCCGACCGATCTGCTTCTCGACCTCCAGCCAAGTCGTCTTGCGCTCCGTCAGTGCACTGATCTCGCCGCATAGCCGGTTGATCTTCTTCCGCGACGGACGCGGTCCTACATAGGACGCGCCTGTGCGACGGTCGTAGTTCCGGCCCAGGGTGTAGCCCAGGAAGTCGAACGTCTCCTCCGGCAGACGGCACAGCCGCGTCTTCGTCTCGTTCACCGTCAACTTCAGCTTGGACATCATCCCCCGCATCACGACCATAGCCTGTTCGGCCGTGCCGCGACAGCAGATGACGAAGTCGTCCGCGTAGTTCACGATTCGCGCGACCAGACGTCGCTCGTGACCGCCCGTCTTCCATCCCTTCACAAATCGCCGCATGTAGATATTCGACAACAATGGCGAGATCGGAGACCCTTGTGGGGTCCCCATCGCCAGGTCTTTGTTCCGGGTCGTTCGACGGCGATGCCCTTTCGCGTCTGTCTCTTCCACCGGGGTCTCCAGCCACATCTTGATCAGCCGCAGCACGCGGCCATCGCTGATCCGCCGGGACACCGATTTCATCAACTCGGCGTGAGGGATACTGTCGAAATAACCGGATAAGTCCGCGTCCACCACTTCGGTGTGCCTCTTCCTGACCAGCCGTTCCACTTGGCGAACGGCGTCCAGGGCGCGCGCTCCGGGCGGTAGGCGTGTTGTTCGGGCTCCAGGTCGGCCTCGAAGATCGGCTCCAAGACCAGCACCGCAGCCATCTGAACCACGCGATCTCTGATGCAAGGAATCCCCAGCGGCCTTTGCTTGCCATCCCCTTTGGGGATGTATACGCGCCGAACCGGCAGGGACTGATACGTCTCTTTCCTCAGCTCTTCCGCCAGATCGTCCAACCATCGATCGACACCGTACGCCTCGATATCCGCAAAGTTCTGGCCGTCGACCCCCGGTGCGCCGCCGTTGGCACGGCAGCGAGCGTAAGCGAAACCCAGGACATCACGGCGGTAGATCTTGTCGTACAGTGCGTAGAAGCGATAGTCGGGCGAGTTCTTCGCTTTGGTGTGCAACGTCGTCTGCAACTTCCCAACCTTCATCGGAGGTGTTAGGCTCATGCCAATCTCCCGGCTGTCGGCCGCTTGCTACGTTGACCTTGAACTAAGGCCCCTTCCCTCGACCGGCGTTACCCGGCGTCGACGGTACTACGGGCCTATCCGCCACCCCAGGCGGCCCGGCCTATCCCTCGCGGGCGTCCGGTTGAGAGTCACGCGCCCTCACCGCTTGGGGTTTCCCGTGTTGCGTTGATCTCCTTGTACAGACATGCCGTCGTCATTACCCCGGTGGCCCGCTGGGTCTGGTCGTTCGTGAAACAGCGTATTCCAGCCGTTTACATACTCGCCAGCGGCTGCGGCCTTCCCCATCCTAGTGCAAGGTCGGCGCACACATTTGTCGTTTCGAGGCCTGCTCGACGTTCACTCACGTTACGGCCTGCCTGCTCGCTGCATCGCCAAAGCGACACATTTGTCTCGAAGGCTCCGACGGTTTCGTTACCTCCACCGCCGCTCCGATAGCTACTGGCTGGAGCGACCAACTTGCCAGGTGGGAATTGCACCCACTGAAGACCAACACCTTATCACGGCGCACACGAGGCGTGATCCCCAAGAGCGGCTACTCACGCAAGACGAAGTGACATCATGCGGGTGTACGAAAAATCTTGATCTCGGTCAGACCGGTGTTGTTTGAGGTCGGCTGGGACGGTCCAATCATGGTTGACCGTGATGATTCAAGATGACAGAGATCATTGCCAGCTCGTGGAGATCATTCGGGCTGAGAGCGCGATCCAGGAGGCTTTACGAGATGCGGCAACCAGGCAGCGTCACGCGGCGTGATCTTATCGGACGTGCGGCCATGAGCTCGGTGGCATTCCCGATGATCGTCCCGGCGACGGTTTTCGGCACACAATACAAGGCACCGCCCAGCGAACGGATCACCGTCGGCTTCATCGGCTGCGGGAAGATGGCTAACGACTATCACCTTCCCACCTTGCTCGGCTTTGGCGATGTCCAGGCGGTCGCCGTCTGCGAGGTCGATAAAACGCGTCGTGACGCGGCTCGGCGTCGCGTCGAGAAGTCGTACGAAGGGAAAACGGAGTACAAAGGATGCTCAGCCTATTCTGACTTCCGGGAGCTCGTCGCTCGTAAGGACATCGACGCGGTGTGCATCGCCACGCCGGAGCACTGGCACGCGATCCCGGCGATCGAGGCGATGAAGTCAGGCAAGGACGTGTACTGCGAGAAGCCCCTGACGCTGACGCTCGCCGAGGCGAAGCGCTGCATCGACGTTGCGCGGAAATACGACAAGATCTTCCAAACGGGCAGCCAACAGCGCTCAAATACCTTCGGCCCATTCCGAGAAGCCGCGGAAATCGTCCGAAGCGGGAGACTTGGAACGATCCAAGCCGTTACGGTCGGCGTCGGAGGTCCAAGCCGATGGTGCGACCTGCCCGCCGAGGACATGGAGCCCGGCCTGGACTGGGATCTTTGGCTCGGCCCGGCTCCAAAGCGTCCGTACAATTCCAAGCTCAGCCCGCGTGGAGTGCACAAGCACTTTCCCCAGTGGCGCAGCTATCGTGAATATGCCGGAGGTGGACACTCCGATATGGGAGCGCATCACTATGACATCGCTCAGTGGTGTTTGGGCACGGACAACTCTGATCCCGTCGAGATCATCCCCGCTCTCGACCCCGCCGCTCAGCACGGAGTCATCTATCGTTACGCCAACGGGGTGGTGATGGTCCACGGTGGTCCGGACGGTTGTACGTTTACTGGCACTTCCGGCACGCTCCGGATCGACCGAGATCACCTCAGCAGCGACCCGGCCATCATCGTGAAGCAACCACTCGCGCACAATGAAATTCACCTCGAAAAGTCGCCCGGCCATCATCGCAACTGGATTGACTGCATCCGCTCGCGCAAGCGCCCCTTGGCGGACGTCGAGATCGGAGCTCGCTCGGTCGCCATTACCATCTTGGGCAACCTGGCATACTGGGAGCGGCGCGTACTGCACTGGGATCCCGTCAAGTGGGAGTTTGTGGGCGATAGCCTGGCAAACACCTGGCTCGACCGCGAGCGTCGTGACCCATGGGAGCTCCCGGCTGTCTAACCCCGATCGTTTAGCGGAATTCAGGAAACGCAGCGTGTGGGGAGAAAAGGGAGCTTGCTCCTCTGTAGGAGGCGGCTTTGTTCGCCGATCGTCAAATTCCTTCGATGTTGTCACGTTGCGATCACGCGCTCCAAACCCGATGCGAGGCTGGAAACCTAGCAAGCTCTTGGTAAGCTCCCCGCCCTGGACGACCAGGTCGTGAAGCGCGGCGTCGAGATGGCGGTCGCGGACCACGATCTCTTCACCGTCGCCGGCCGCGAACAAGGCGGCCCTGCGCAGCAGTTCCCGGATAAAAGCGGCGCTGGCCCCTTCCGTCCGCGCGATGAAGCGAGGGAGGTCCGACACCTCCAGCTTCATTCCCCGTCCATAGAGCTGGAAGAGCCGCTGCCTGCACGATGCGTCGGGCATCGGGATCTCGATCGCTTGATCCACGCGTCCAGGACGAGCCGCCAGCGCCGGCTCGAGCAGGTCGGGCCGGTTTGTTGTCAGCAGAAAGAGAATGTCGACGTCATGCGCCAGCCCGTCCATTTCGTTGAGAAGCTCGAAGAGCAGGGGGGTGGCACTGCCGGCTCCTCCCTTGGTGCGCTCCTCGGCCACCAGGTCGACGTCCTCGATCACCACGGTCGACGGTTGCAGCATCCGAGCCATTGCGCACGTATGGCCGATCAGCCCCAGCCCTTTGCCCGTGACCAGAAATGTCGTCCGGTCGCCCATCACGCGGGCCAGGTACATGATCGTCAAGGTCTTGCCGGTACCTGGCATGCCGTGTAACAACAGCCCGCGCTTGAGGTGCCTTCCCGCCATCAGCAACCGCTGGCTATGCCGGGAAAAGTCAATCGTGTGACGCTCGATGCGTTCGAGCACTCCGTCCGGGAGGACGATTGCCTCACGGCTGATCTCCGGTAGTTTGTGGAACTTGACGGAGAAGTCGGGGTATTCCGCCGTGAGCGAGATCACGTGTCCCCGGTACACGCTGCGCGCACGCGTGGATTCGCGGAGCTCGAACAAGAAGCGTTCCGCGATGGCTCGTTCGGGTGCCATCACCTCCACCACGAGGCTCTTCCACGAACCGAACTCTTTCTCGGGACGAATGTACACGGCGAGCCGGGCCTCGCCCTTGGCGATGAGGTAGAGGCCTTCCTGGATGCAGGCCATGAACCGTTCGCCATCGAGCTCGATGTTGGCATACTCGACCGGTCCTTGCCGTACGGAATTGCCATGCACACTGGGACTCACCAGGTCGGCGAGGCCGCCCTCTCTGAACCCGAACTTGCCTGCAACGCCGAGCATCTCCGAGGATCGATTCTCCTGAGTGATGAATTCCTCCATTGCGAGATGCAGGCTCGGTTGGTTCATCTTGGGCAACAACTGTGACACGACCGGGAGCGATGAGGGATCGGTCCGGAAGTGCTCCCTGAGCTTACGCTCGAAGAACGACTCTTCCTCAGGCTTCTTTTTGGTGTGGGTCCGCATCTGATCCAGGAATCCCTGGAACGATGTGCCGAATTCGTCGGGATTGATCGGCATCGAAGTTCTCCTGCTGGGCCATTAACTTGGGCCTCTTCAGTATGACTGGCGCGACGGCTGGCGTTAACACCCAGAACGCGACCAATCTCCGGCGTTTGAGCTTCTGAATGGTGCACCGCGACTTGGTGGGGCTTGGCCGCCCATGCGCTCGAGCTGGGAAGGGTTTCGGGAACTGCACTCAACCGTCGTAACAACGAAGGGTACGATAGGAAAAGTTTGGCCACGGATGAAACACGGATCAATCAGTATACGACGCTAAATCTAGAATCGAGAAGTTAGAATGAATCGAATTGAATTCCTTCTAACTGCTAAATTCTAACTCCTCGATTCTCTCTTCCCATCCGTGTTTTATCTGTGTCAATCCGTGGCCAAGATTGTATTCTTTCGATTCGGGTTTGCGGTCTGCGAACGTCTTGTGACGGCTGGCGCCGGGTGAGGAAGCGTGGATTACGGAGGATGCGATGAGGCGTTTGCGATTTTCGGTCGTATTTCTGATGATGATCTCGGCAGTCATTGCACTGGATATGGCGGTGATGCGTAGCCTCTTCCGCCACGCCACCGGGTCGAATCAGATGGTCTACCTCGTCCCGATCGACGGCACCAACAGCATTCCTTTCGCGACGCTCGCTCTCGGCGTCCTGCCCATGGCGAGCCTGCTTGTGCTCGCCGCGATATTCCAGGTGCCCAAGATCCGACGTACGGGCACGGTCTCCGGCTTCTGGCTCGGGTTTGAGACATTCGGCTGGCTCGCGGTGTTCCTCTTCATGGTAGGTGCCTCGCTTTCGCCGGCAGCCGTTCAAAAGTATCTGATCATGGTGGCAGGCCCAGTTCTTTCGCCGTTGTTCGGGTTCATGGGCAATGAATCGGTCCAATCGTTGGCGGACGGGATCGAGCTCGCGACAGCCACCACCCTGCTTGTGTTGCCGGAACTGCTGATTGCGGCGGCCGGTGGGTGGCTGCTCGGTCGAGCCGGGACGAGGATTGTTTCAGTGCAAGTGACCGGAGAAGCAGCTCCATCGCCGTGAGCTTCGACCGATCTGGTCGCCGGCTATTGAGAGGCGGGAAAGTGTCGAACGGGTGGTCCACGAACTGGCGTACCGAGGACCACTCCAGTGGTTCCGATTCCTGGACAACCAGGGCAATTTAGGGTGTCCGGACGACAGCCAGAAGGGAACGCTCGGCGAGATGAAGGCGGCCTGCGATACCCTGGAGCACAGCGGCGGACTTGTCGGCTTAGACTTTATCGACAAGGCCGGCGCTTTCGCGGGCTATGCCGAAGGAAAAATGATCCGGATCGACAAGCCCTATCTGCTGGATTGTTTCGCGTTGCTACGAGCCGTCGTAGGTGCAATGACCGACGCGGCACTCCGAAAGTCGTCCGGTTCAGCATTCTCGTGACAATCGCCGCCCCGCGATCCATATTCGTACTTTTTCTCGATAACCGCTACGTCCACTTTTCGTTTTGGTCCGAACGTCCCCTTTAGTCACTGCTTTATTTGTTGTGCGCCAGGTTAAGCGATCTTTTCGGCGATGCCGGTACCGGCGGTCGGTGTGGGAAGTCGTCTCCCGTCCTTGTGGGCGATCTCGACCCATTCCTCGACGATTTCGCAGAGTTCTCGATAGACTTCCACCTCGTCCGGACCGTGGCAGCACGGACCGATGATGCCGGGGCACTGGCCCACGAAAGCCCCGTCCTCTTCCGACCACTCGACGACCTTCACATACTTGGCGGCATCACTCACGACTGGGCCTCCTCGATTGCTCTACGGACTTCCCGCTCCTGGTACGGTTTGGCGTCGTCGCCCCGCTGCCTGGAGAGAGACACGGCCCCCATTCGGGCGAGCGTAGTTGCGGTGGCTCCCCTTACCGCCCTCGGTCGACGAAGCCCGCCCTCTCCGGTTCGCCGATCAACTCGCGCAACTTCCGCGGCATGAACGCTCCATCCGGCGACTGCGGCGGCCTCCATGGTCGGCACCGAACGCGCCAATCGATCGTCGCATACCTCCCTGGTCGGATCAAGGCCCGAAACCGCACCTCAGACTACGTCGACAAGGCCGGTGTCTTCGCGCTACGCCGAAGGCAAAAAGTTCCGGATCGACGAGCCCCATCTGCTGGATTGCTTCGCGGTGCCGCGAGCCGTCGTCGGTGCAATGACCGAGGCGGCACTCCGAAAGTCGTCCGGTTCCTCATTTTCCTGACAACCGCCGCCCTGCGATCCCGGTTGGCGAAACTGGGAAGCGATCCATCGTCTGTCAGGGAGCAGCGAACACACGAAGCGTTCTCATTCTCGATAAGCGCTATGTCCCCTTTTTTGCGACTCTTCGTCACGACCCGGTCTGCCGAAACCATCCCTACGACAGGCCGAAGAATCAAAGTGGATTTATGAACTTCCTCGCCGCTGATCGACTACCTTGTCAGACGTGGGATGGTCTGTGCGGGGTGTCTACATAGTTGTGCGGATCGCCTTGCGAGCCGCACTCGCGGTTGAAAACCGCGAAACGAACCCAATCGATGTTGAGGAGTCTGACGGATGGAACGTTCAGGTGACTTGATCAGGCGGGCGAGACGTCAGCGACATCGTGAGAGTCGTGGTCGCCAGTTCTTCGATCAATGGCGTTTGTTTCGAAAACGAACCCAATCGATTACGCGGACGATGGCAGATTGAGCGATCAGGCGATTTGGTCATGCGGCTTGGGCTCGGCGTGAATCCCGTGGCCGTGGTTAAGAGTTCTTCGATCGATGATTTTGCGAAACAAAGCCACACGATTATCGTGACTGCATGGATTGCGACGAATTGAGCGATCTGTATTCAATTGCCAGTCTCGCACTTTAAGATGAATGAACAGCAGCCCGGGTTTTGCCGCGCTGTGCCATCGGAATGGAGAGCACTCTCGTGTCGACGACTTCGGCTGATATCCACGTTGACCGTGGTCAAGAACGTCTGCCCGCTCGATTGTCCCGACACGTGCAGCATGCTGGTCACGGTTCAAGATGGCAAAGCGTTCGAGCTGCGGGGCAATCCCGATCATCGGTTCACGAAGGGGTTTCTCTGCCAGAAGATGGCCCGTTTTCTGGATCGGGTGTACAGTCCCGGACCGGCTGCTTCGGCCCTTGAAGCGAGTCGGACGCAAAGGGCAGGGCCGATTCGAGCCGATCACCTGGGACGACGCCCTGGACATGATCGCCGAGCGGTTCGCCGCCATTGCACGGTCAAACGATGGTCCACAGGCGATCCTGCCGTATAGCTATTACGGGACGATGGGTAAGCTCCAGTCGAGCAGCCTGGATCGACGGTTCTTCCACCGCCTGGGGGCATCGAAGCTGGACCGGACGATCTGCGCATCGGCCGGGACGCTGGGTTACGAATATACGGTTGGCCGCGAGCCGATGCGGCGCGGACCCGTTGGCCGTTCCCGGGTGCAAGTTCATCGTGAACTGGGGCTCGAATACCGCCAATACCAATAGCCATCTCTGGAGCCTGATGATCGAGGCGCAGAAATGCCGGCGCGACCATCGTCACGATCGACCCTTACAAGAGCCCGACCGCTCAGCGATCCGACTGGCACATCCAGCCTCGCCCCGGCACCGACGCCGCGCTCGCCCTGGGCCTGATGCACGTCTTATGGCGTGACGGTCTGCACGACGACGATTACCTCAACCGGGCCACAGTCGGCGCCGACTTGCTCAGGCAGCGCGTCGCGACCGAGTATCCTCCCGAAAGAGTCGCGGCGATCACCGGCCTCGACGTGGGGACGATCACGACGCTGGCGCATCGCCTGGCACGCGAGCAGCCGTCGTTGATCCGGCTCAATTACGGCATGCAACGGCACGGTGGGGGTGGAATGGCCGTGCGAACGATCGTTGCTTGCCGGCGATCGTCGGCTCATGGCGATATCCCGGCGGCGGAGCGATGCTCTCTTCCAGCGGCACGTACGACTTCGCCATGGACCGGCTAACCCGTCCCGACCTGTCGCCCCGGGGAACGCGCCTGGTCAACATGAACCAACTGGGCGAGGCGCTGGCGGGTGAACTGCCGGGACCTCCCGTCCGGGCTCTTTACGTCTACAATTCCAATCCAGCCGCCGTGACCCCGAACCAGGCCAAGGTTTTGAACGGGCTGGGCCGCGAGGACCTGTTCGTGGTGGTGCACGAGCTCTTCGCGACCGACACCGTCGACTACGCCGACATCGTGCTGCCGGCCACGTCTCAGCTCGAGCACGTGGATCTCCATGGGTCGTACGGTCATCACGACGTGATGTACAACCCGCCGGCGATCGCGCCTCGGGGCGAATCCCGCTCGAACAACGACGTCTTCCGCGCGCTCGCCGGCCGGATGGGATTCGAGCCGGAGCTGTTTCCCGACGACGAGACCTTGATCCGCGAAACACTCGATGGCGGCCCGGCCGTGCGCGGGATCACGCTCGAGCGGCTCAAGTCCGAAGGGTTCGTCCGGCTCAACTTGCCCGAGGTCTTCGTTCCCTTCGCAGAGGGCGTATTCCCCACCCCTTCGGGCAAATGCGAGCTTTATTCCGAGCGAATGAAGGCCGACGGCCTGGACCCATTGCCGGTCTACATCCCGCCGCACGAGGATCCCACGACGCAACCCGAGCTGGCCGCGCGATACCCACTGCAACTGCTCAGCCCGCCCAGGCCCCAGTTCCTTAACTCGACGTTCGCCAACTCCGCCCGGCACCGTCAATCGGCCGGCGAGCCGACGATTGAGCTGTCAACCGAGGATGCCCAACAACGCGGGCTCGTCGAAGGCCAATGGGCCGAGGTCTACAACGATCGCGGCCAGTTCCAGGCCAAGGTTGCCCTGACCGGTCGCGTCCGCAACGGTGTAGCCGTGGCCACCGGAATTTACTGGAATAAACTCTCACCGGGAGGATCCAACGCCAATAGCACCACGTCCTCCGCACTCACCGACATGGGCGGCGGGGCAACGTTTTTTGACAACCTGGTCGAAGTGCGGGCCGTGAGCCCTGTGTCGTGATCTGGAGAAGAGATTCGTAGGTCAGGCTTTCCGGCCGGACAGGCTGAGTACAGGCGTCAGGCAAGAAAGCCTGACCTACAACGGAGATCATCATGAATTCATTGTTGACTCGACTGTTGCGAAGGCATCCTCGGACCGATCATCTGACTTTCACGGTCTACAGCCGGCGCAATGCTGTTGCTGCCACAAGGCCCTCGATGTGCTTCAGGACGCTCAGCGCCGTTTTGGATTCGCGATTGAGGAGGTGGATATCGATCGTGACCCCGATCTAGTTTTGAAGTTCGATACCGAGGTGCCGGTTGTGGCGGTCAATGGCAAGGTCCGGTTCCGGGGCGTGGTCAATCCCGCGCTCCTGGAGCGATTGCTCCTTGCGGAGAGCCGAGATCGACCAGCGACGCCCGGAGCCTCCGTGACATCGGAATAGGCTGATCAAAACGCGATCGGTTTTTTGAGGGCGCGGCGAACCGCGACGAACTGACCATAGTGCATCAGGCAATGGAGGCCAGGCAAGGCGAGCGCGTCGCCGACAGTGGGAATCCATGTTGGCAGCTTGCCATCGCGCGTGTCATCCAGCTCGGCTTCAGGGACGGCTTCGATTAACTCCTTCGTAAAGCTCCGTTGAGCGGCCAGCAGCTCGAGGTATTTTTCCTTTGATAGAAAACCCGAGTCATCCAGGTTTGCGTTCTTGATGTCGTGAGCCTTGTCGAAGCCTTCCGGAAGAGGAGGGGTCGCGCCCGGCTTGATCAGTTCGTTGACGTATCGCTCGGTGGCGATCAAGTGCCCAAGCTGAAGCGCGATCGAATGCATCCCCTCGACCGGTTTCAGCAGAAGTTCGGCGTCAGACAGATCGGCTCAAGTATGATTTGAGAACAAAGTCACTCGTGTCGAGCGACTTGCGCATAACGTCCTTGGGTCCCATTGTCGCATGTTCCTCAAGAGGGTTGGAGTTATCGTCGATTTTCCCGGGTCACGTTCCGATTGGTCAATGCGAGGCGGCCGCTTCACTGGCGTGGGGCGTGGAATCCATACTGAAGTCCGCAATGAAGAGCTGGCTCTTCTTGTCGGCGGTTCGCCCGCTCGACGTCCACATGAGCCGCTTGCCGTCGGGGCTGAATACGGGCAGTCCGTCGAAGCCTTCGTGGTAGGTGATCCGTTCCTCTTTGCCGTTGTCCACGTCCATCAAATAAAGCTCATAATTGCAATGGCCATGCTTGCTGGTTGCGTAGATGATGTGGCGATTGTCGGGATGCCAGTACGGTCCCCAGTTGACGAACTCGTTGCTGGTCAAGGCTCGCTCGGCCGTTCCCTCGGTATTGTTGATATAAACCTGCAAGAGGTCGTTGGTCTTGCGGTCGCTGCGGTAGATGATCCGCTTGCCATCGGGCGAGAAGAACGGACCGCCGTCGTAACCCTTGGCTCGGGTGATCCGGCGCGGGTTTTTGCCATCGGCGTCCATGATGTAGATCTCGCCGTCGCCGTCCCGGAACGAGGTGAAGACGATCTGGGAGCCGTCGGGCGAATAACTCCCCTCGGCGTCGTAGCCAGGCGTATCGGTCAAGCGCTTGAGGTTTTTCCCGTCGAGATCGGCGGAGAAGATGTCCATCGACTCGGGAAATTCCCAGCGATAGCGCTCGGTCCGGCTGTAAGCCGGCCCCTTGGGCGGCTCGGCGTCCTTGCTGGGGTTGAGATGGGTCGAGGCGAACAGGATCGACTTGCCATTGGGATGGAAGAAAGAGCAGGTGCACCGCCCCTTGCCGGTGCTGACCAACTGGGCCGGCGCATCCTCCGTGAGCGGGCCCAGATAGATCTGATACCCGTCCTCGTCGGGCTTGGGATGGTGGAAAATCGAGGCAGCCGTATAGGGAACCGCCTGGAAGATGATCGATTGTCCGTCGGGACCGAAATAACCTTCCCCCGCTTTGGCGAGTCCGGAGGTCACCTGCCGGATGTTCGCGAGGTGCTGGGCCTCCAGCCGCGCCACTTCCTGTGGCGAAATCGACGGGGCCGTATTCGACCCGGTCGCGGGATGCTGCGCGGTCAGGGCCGCCGCGAGGACCAACGTTGCTGCCAAGATCGAGGACATCAGGCGGGCTCCGTCAGACAGTGGTCAGGGTTATTCAGCCAGGAAACGCGGAATGCGGGTTTCGATAATCGGCCATTCCGCTCTCGTCACCCCTCGGTGACGAGCGACGTGCCTAGTATAAGTCGAGACACTCCGGTCGCCAATGGCCCGGTAGCTGAGTCAGGGGAAACGGTTCGACGTATTAAGCGAGGCTTGACGGTGAAGATTTATACAAAGACCGGCGACGAAGGGACAACCGGCCTGCTGGGCAGCCGTCGCTTGCCCAAGGACGACGTGCGGATCGACGCCTATGGCACGATCGACGAGTTGAATGCCGTGCTCGGGCTGGCGCGCGCCCAGGGATTGGATTCCGTCGCGGACAGTCTGGTCGCCCAGCTCCAGGATGAGCTGTTCGCCGTCGGCTCAGCCCTGGCCGATGTTTCCCCGCAGGGTAAGTTCCGCAACGCGATCACGGTCGAGCACGCCGAGCACCTGGAGAGCACGATCGACGAACTGGAGAGCGAGTTAACCCCGCTGACCCAGTTCATTCTGCCGGGTGGTACGGTCGCCGCCGCGCAGCTCCACCTGGCGCGGACGGTCTGCCGGCGTGCGGAGCGGCTGGTCGTCAAGTTGTCGCGCCAGCCCGGTGAAGACGTTCCGCGAGCCTTGATCG
Organism: uncultured Planctomycetota bacterium; assembly: GCA_963779785.1. Classification (GTDB taxonomy): domain Bacteria; phylum Planctomycetota; class Planctomycetia; order Isosphaerales; family Isosphaeraceae; genus CAVRFS01. The sequence continues at coordinate 139,410 of CAWAAW010000005.1, read as the reverse complement.
TCTACCTGAATCGACTCAGCGATCTCTTGTTTGTCCTGGCCCGGGTCGTGAACCGCCGCGACGGCGTTGGCGACACTTTATGGAAAGGCCTGTGAGATGGGAACGCCGATCACCGAAGCGGCCTGCGATCTGGCCGGCAAGGTCGTGCTGATCACCGGAGGCCGTCGAGTCGGCGGCGAGCTCGCTTTGATGTTGGCCGCGCGTGGCTGCCAGGTCGCGATGACCTATCACACCAGTGTCGCGACGATCGAGCGAACGATCGCGGCGGTCGAGGCCCAGGGCGCAAAGGCCTGGCCGTCGCGGCTGACCTGTCCCAGCCCGATCAGGCTGAGAACGCCGTACGGCAAGTCGTTGCACAGTTTCGGCCGGCTCGATGCGCTGGTCAACATGGCGAGCGTCTACCGCCGTACTCCGCTGGCGAGCCTCAGTCCGCGCGACTATGAAGACATGATCGCGGCCAACCTCACCGCCCCGTACTACGCGGCTATTGAATCCTCAAAGCAAATGCTCAAACAGCCCGCCGTGGACGGAATCAAGGGAAAGATTGTGATCATCGGCGATTGGGCGACCGAACGCCCGTATAAAGACTACCTCCCGTACCTGGTCGCCAAGGGAGGCCTGACGACTCTGACCCTGGCTCTGGCCAGGGAGCTGGCACCTCATATCCCTGTCGCGATGATCCAGCCGGCCATGATCGACGCCGCCCGAAGGTTTCAGTGAGGACGACAAGCAGGCCGTCCTGGCCCTCACGCCACTCCGACGGTTCGGCTCGGCCGGCGATGTCAACCGCCTGATTCTTTACTTGCTCGAAGGAACCAACTTCGTCACCGGAGCCTGCTTCCGCGTGGATGGCGGGCGATTTCTGGGTGAGGATGGATGATCGACCGTGATCGAATCTCAAGAGTTTAAGACAGATCCCGATTGTCGGGTCATTCGCCGCTCGGTTAAACTCGTTGTCTTCATGTGGGTGCGATCGAACTGAGTTCTTGAATCCCGACTGCTTTTCATCACTCACTGCCAATCACCCTGACAATGGATCGAGGAAGAATCATGCGAATCCGAGGAATTCATTTGGCGGCGATGGTCTTCGCGTTGTTTCTGAGCGGAATCAGCGCGAGCGCCCTCCGACCCGTCCGGGCCGACGACGCCAAGGCGGACGAGCCCTGGAAGTTGACCGTGCTGGCGTTCGGCAACGATGAATTCGCGATCGTCAAGCTGGGCCAGAAAGACGGCAAGAGTGCATCGGTGATCGACACGACAACAGATATTGGGAGAAAACGCTCAAGATCAAGAACGTGGACATCAAAGGCGATGACCTGACGTTCACTCTGACTGGCCAAGCCGGCGACAACGTGTTTCAGGGCAACTAGCCAAGGCCGGTCCCGACGCCGGCAAGTACCTCGGACACTTCCGGTTCCGGGGTTCGGTTTACCCCGCGAGCCTGGCGAAGACGACCAGTGAGAAGGTGGGCCCGCTGAAACAAAGCCCTCTCATCGCGAAGCTTCAAGGCGCGGCGAGAGAGACGGATCTGAAGTCCAAGATCAAGAAAATCGAGGAGGCGATCCTGGACAATCACGGCCACCCAAACAACCAGCTTCTCTACGCCGAGTTGCTGGAGCGGCCGAAGCGGCGGGACTCGAGAGCAAGAAGGTCGCGGACTTGGTCAAGCAATGGACCGACGAGGCCAAGCCATACGGCGAAGCCTGGCTCAACGAGGTTCGCTTCAAGGCATTGAAGGCGGTCGGGACCAGCAAGAGCTTCGCCAAAGTGGGAGTGGAGCTGGCTCAAGAGTTAGACAAGGCGGTGAGCGAGGAGGCCGTCGAGCAAAAGGCAATGATCGCGGGGCTCCTCGCCCGGGCGGCCCGACACGTCGGCATGGAAGAGCTGGCCAAGGAAGCCGACGCTCGACACGCCAAGATCGAAGTCCAGCTCGATGAGGAATACCACAAGAAAGTCCCGCCCTTCAAGCCGACTCCTTATGCCGGACGGAAGAATCCCAAGGCCAATCAGGCCGTCGTGATGGAACTCTTCACCGGCGCACAATGCCCGCCCTGCGTCGCCGCCGATGTCGCCTTCGACGCCCTCTTCATGACCTACAAGCCGACCGAGTTCATCGGCCTCCAATATCACCTTCCACATCCCCGGGCCCGACCCTTTGACCAACAACGACTCGGAGGAACGTCAGAAGTATTACGGGTCGGCGATCCGTGGCACGCCCTCCACGTTCTTTAACGGCAAGGACGAGGCCGGCGGCGGCGGGGGCATGGCAGCGTCCGAGCACAAATACGAGGAATTTCGCCCGATCATCGACAAGATCCTCGAGACCACGAAAGAGGCCGAGATCACACTGTCCGCGACCCGCGCCGGCGACCAGATCAAGATCGTCGCCTCCGCCCAGGTCAACGACGGCGCCGGTTCCGGAGCGAAAGGGCCAGACGATGAGAAATCCAAGAAGAAGGAGAAGCTCCAAGCAGGCACTTCGCCTGGCCTTGACTGAGGAATCGATTCGCTACGTCGGCGGTAACAAACTTCGGTACCACCATCATGTCGTCCGGGCATTCCCGGGAGGCACCGAGGGCAAGGGCCTCACCGACGGGAAGGGCAAAGTCGAATTGACGCTCGAGCTCAGCGACCTCAAGCGTAGACCTCGAATCCTACTTGAGCGACTTCGCCAAGACCGGCGTCGTTTCCCAACCCGTTGCCCGAGATCAAGCTCGACAACCTCGCGCGTCGTCGCCTTCGTTCAGGACGACGATGATAAAAGCATCATCGGTGCCATCATCGGTACCAGTCAAACAGGACAATCCTTGATCAAGCGCGGACTGTTTGATACGACACGACGTCATCCATCATCACGGCGATTCCGTCGAACGGGGTATCACCGGCAAGACGACCTGCGATGGGTGTGCGAGATCGTGGTAAATCGTGTTTTCAGCCGTGACCATGCGGCGGTACTCGCCGAGCGGGTCGCCCGTGTTCGGATTGACGTCGAAACGTGGATAATTGCTGCTCGATATGTCGACCCGAATGCGATGCCCCTTTTTGAAGATGTTGGCGGTCGGATAGAGAGTAATCGTGATCGGCACGACCTCGCTCGGTTTTAGGGGAGGTGCTTGGTGGTCGAGCCCTTCCCGGTAACGGGTCCGCAAGATCGAGTCGCCGAGGTTGAGGTCGAATCCCAGCGGGTAGTCGGGGTTGGCGGGGATCTCGTCGATCAGCTTGGCGGTGAAGTCGGTATCGGGTGCACTCGAGCTGACCCAGAGCTTGACTTCGACCGTGCCGGTGACTTCCAGGTCGGCCTCGAGAGGCGTGGTGCGAAAGACCAAGACGTCGCGGCGCTCGGAGAGCGGCAATCGGTTGTCAGCGGCGTGGGTATCGTCGCGGGGTCGCTGGTCGTAGCCGCCGCTGGTCATCAACCCCTGGTTCGACGAGATATTGCCGCCGATCGTCGGCACCGGATGCCGCGGGTCGAACGTGTAAGTCGTGCTTGCGGACGATAGTTGGGTAGGGCTCGGTTGGAAAGTGTTCCGTCAGCGTTCAAGAAAAGCGGAGTCGGCTTGGTTCGGGCCAGCGGCCATTCCCGCTCGGAGCGCCAGAAACCGCCGTGCTGGAGCCGGCCCGCGGGCGAGCGGCGGTCCTCGCCCGTGCCCATGATGTAGAGCAATACCGGTGAATCCTCGTCCAGACCGTTCTTGTCCCCACGAAGCCAGCGGTCGTACCACCGCAGCCGGAACGCCTGTAAGTCGATTCCGGCCTCCTTGGTAAACTCGACCTCGCCCGAAACGTTCGAGTTTTGACTTCCGTGCACCCAGGGCCCGATCACCAGCCGCTGGGGGGATTTCTTCGCTTTCGAGAGCGCCTGGTAGTTCATCGAGACCTGGCGAGTCCAAGAGTCGTACCAGCCGGTGATATGCAAGACGGGAACGTCGGCATAATCGCCGACATGATCCACGACCGACATTCCCTTGATATGCCAGAAAGGAGATTCGGGCCCGCTCCGCATCGCCTCGACCAGCCACGATTCATATTCCGGGACGACCTTCAAGGGGGTCAATCCGGGACGGACCGGCAGGTTGTCGGCGTGCTGGCGAATCCTCTGACCGCTCTCGACCAGGGCCTGCTTGAGCGCCGGGTTGGCCAGCGCGGCCTTGCTGTTGGGCGCGCCGATCTGGAAGATCCAGTTCATGAATCGCAGCTCGAACGCCCCTCCGTGCCTCATGCCGCTGACCCCGCAGTTGGACACGGCATCGATGGGGACCATCGCCGTCAAGTGCGGCGGGTTCATCTCGGCCAGGGCGTGCTGCGTGCCGCCGGGATAACTGGTACCGAACGTGCCAACCTTGCCATCGGACCAGTCCTGCCGGGCGATCCACTCGACGACATCGAAGCCGTCCTCGGGGTCGTCGGTAATCAACCGCCATCGTCCCTCGCTCGCATAACGACCGCGAACGTCGTTGGTGACAACGACGTAACCGCGCTCGGCGTAGTAGCGGCCGTCGCCGCCGGCGCCGTCCTTGTTATACGGTGTTCGGGTGAGAAGCGCCGGGAACCGCCCTGGAGCCGGCTTACCATCGCGGGCCGGTCGATAAAGATCGGCAGCCAGCTTGACCCCGTCTCGCACCGGGATCATGAGGTTCTTCTCGACAACCACGCCAAACTCAGGCTGCCGCCGGCTCACCCGGGGCGCTTGAGCGCGAGCGTGCCGCGCACCTTCCCCGAGCGACATCAGCGACACGACGATCAAGACCGATGTGACGAGGACAGGCTTTTTGAGGAGCATGGTGGTTTCTCATGTCTGGCTCGGCCCGATGTCAATGCTCGGACGCCGAATATCGCGTCAATTGGGAACAGATGGTCGATCATCATAGCAAAAGGGACTCAAGCGGGCGACGCAGCCCGGTCCCGCGGCGCGTTGGTTGCGGAGCGAGGCGACCCGCGCATCTTCTGTGAGATTGACGTGAGCAACCTGATCGTACTCTTGCATCGCGCCGCCGCAACGGGGATAACATTGAGGAATCAAGCCCTTTCAGACCTGGTGTGGGACCTCACGGGGAGGGCACGCTGACGCAAGTCTGAAACAGGCCAAGAAAACGATGCAACTCAGTCCAATCGGTCTGCCGGTGTCCGAGCTGGATACGCCGGCCCTTTTGCTCGACCTGGATCGCCTCCAGCACAACATCGACCTGATGGCCGCCCACTTCAAGGAGCGTGGCGTGGCGTGGCGTCCTCATGCCAAGGCGTACAAGTGTCCCGCGATCGCTCACCTGGTTCGCCGGGCCGGCGCGATCGGGGTGACGGTGGCCAAGGTTTCCGAGGCTGAGGTGATGGCCGCGGCTGGGATCGACGACATCCTGATCGCCCACCTTGTCGTCGGTCCCAGCAAGTCGCGCCTGGCCGCGCTCCAGCACCAGGCGACGTCAAGGTCACCGTCGACCATCCTGACCATGTCGTCCCACTTGGCCAGGCGGCCGTCGCGGCCGGGGTCAAGATCGGCGTGCTCGTCGATGTCGACCTCGGCATGAGCGCACGGGCGTCGCCACCGCCGACGGCCGCCGTCGAGCTGGCCCGACACGTCTCCGCCACTTCGGGATTACGATTCGACGGGCTGATGGGCTACGAGGGCCACACCTTGATGATCCCGGACCCGGCCGAGAAGCGCTCGGCAATCACCACTGGCGATCGGCAAGCTGCTCACAGGCCCGCGATGCCGTCGAGTCCATCGGTTTGAAATGCCGGATTATCTCGGCGGGCGGCTCCGGCTCGTATCAGTACACAGCCGAGTATCCCGGGTCTTACCGAGATCCAGGCTGGCGGCGGCATTTTCGCCTGCCGATACTATACCCAGGTCTGCCACGTTCAGGGCCACTTACCCGCACTCACCCTCCTGGCCACAGTCGTCAGCCGACCTTCCCCCGATCGCGCCATCCTCGACATCGGCCAGAAGTCCGTCAGCCAACATCAAACCCCGCCAGTCCTCCGAGACTATCCAAATTGCCGAGTCATCGGTCTTTCCGCAGAACACGCCACGATCGAGGTCGAGCCGGGAACCGCGTTGCGAATTGGAGAAAAAGTGCACGTCATTCCCGGTTATAGCGATTTTACTTTTGTACTCCACGATCGTGTGCTGGGATTTCGTAAGGAGCGCGTGTCGGCCGCTTGGGATCTCCTGGGTCGCGGCCGATTGCAATAGTCTGGGGTTCGGCGTGCGTTCCTTCTGGTCGACAACCACTTGGGCAGTGAGTTCGGATACGTCGCGGATCGGATCTGGACTATCGAATTGCATGGATGCTACTATTACAACGGGGATCTTGATTTGCTCTCGAACGCTCGTTGCGATTCGATTAAGTTGTCAATTCCTCGCACTGTTCGAGTCATGGCGTCGTATTGTTGGTCGTAAATGACTAGGTCGTGAGGTGATCGGCCTGTGAGCGTGCCCACAGTCGATTTCGGAAGTCTTTTTCAGAGAATGGTCTGATTTTCGCCGCTCCGGGAAAAGGACGATGTAGCAGGGTTAGAGTTTGCGAGCATTTCGACCGGGAGGTTGAGGTTTGGCCAGCGGGGGTGACAAGAAAACGCGAACGCGACGGGACTATCATCCGAGGGTGGAGGGACTTGAGGCGCTGCGCCTGCTTTCTAGCGCCACGCAAGCCCATCCCCTTGCGGCGATGGCCGTCGAGCAGGACTTGCTGGCCGATCCAGTCGCAGCATCTCGCGCCGTTAGGAGATGATGCGCTCGCTCCGCCGGTCTCCAGCGCGACCTGGGACGCGGCTCTGGTTCAAACGCATTTGGCCGATTCCTGACCAGCCCGTGACTTCCACGTCGGCCACGACGACAGCGGCCGCGATCCCCACGACGACGTCCCAATCAACTCCGATCGACACCGACCCCGCGGCCATCGCGTCGGGCCTGTCGCAATTGAACAAATACTTGAATCGGGCCTGGTATCGCGCGGGCATGCCGGCTCAAGCCCACGACGACAGCTCCCAGGCGGTCTATGCGACTTTGCTCCAAAACCTGGGCCGGCAGCGCTTCGACACCCTGGTCGCCGACGTGGGCCACTGGGGCGTCAAGGAGGTGTTCAGCCGCGAGACTTCCGAGGGGTTGGATTTCTTCCGAGCCGTGGACATGGTCAAGAAGCGGGCTCAGCGCGAACGGATCCATCAGTCTCTGGAGTCGGTCGATGTACCGAGCGCGCCTCGGGAACAAGCGACCAGCGCCGCACGCCGCGATGCACTCCAGGAAGCGATCGATCAGACGTTGAACCCGCGCGAAGCCGCGTTGATCCAGGATACCCTCATGGGCAAGACCCCGGCCGAGATCGCCCAGCAATGGGGAGTTGCTCCCAAGACGGTCAGCAACGAGAAGACTCGCGTCCTCCAGAAACTCCGCGACGTCTTGGCGAGCCACGAGTTGAACTGAATCGAGCCAGCTCACGAACCGATCAGCCGAGCGGGCCGCTATCACTCGCGCAAGCATGAAAAAATGCTTGCAAAATACGAAACCCCCCGGGAACTTGTCTGAACCCGGGGGGCATTGGTATTCCTTACGCTCTCTCGGTCGATGGCGCGCATCGTCCGGGGGCTATGGCTACAGACTGCTTGGTCGAACAGCACTCGATTCGGGTTGATTAGCTGAGAGCCGACTCCGTCCTGAATTCAGGGTGTTTGAATCAAGCAAGCAGTTAACAAGCGGGTCGATCGGGTTACGGACGTCGGATTGAACCAAGAAGACAAGGATCAGACTCCGACCAGCTCTCCCCGACACTCTGAGACGTCGGCCGTTTCCGACGAAGTGCCGGAGGATTCGAGGCCTTGAACGAGAGCACCAAGTTGTAAGGCCAGGAGTCGGTCTTCAGGGCTGGCGCCGCGGAGAATCTCGAGGAATGCCTCGGCTCCGATCAGCACGGCCTTGGGCTTGCTGTGGATCGTCAAGACAAAGCGGGAGTCGGGGTTTTCCAGACTATCGAGCACTTTGGGAAGATCTCGGTGAAGTTCACGACTACCAATGAAGCGAACGCGAGACTGAGACTGAGGCATCAGATTCCTCGAGGCCAAGATCGGCCATGAACATGAGTAAACCGAGGCGAACAGACGGGAGCCGCCTCAATTGCGACGGGCAACACAAAACTATCGAAGTTCCGGGACCGCGTCAATTGGGTCCCTCGTTAACTACGGAATTCGTTGGACAAACTGTTGGACGACTTGGCGCGAAATGGGCGAATCGACCGCTACGACCCGGTCGAATCATGACTCCGGCGATGGTGTCTTGGACTTGGATTTCGCTGCGGGTTCGTCGGAGTCCCCGTGGAGGCGTCGCCGTCGCACGCGGCTCGCCTCCCGAGGCTGTGGGGGGGCCGGCTGAGACAGGGCTGGTTGCATCGGGCGGCGGCGACGTGGACGTTGCGGGTGAACCGGGGACGTTGGCTGGTGGCGCGGGGAAAAGGTCGGACGAGATCCTTGTATCGGCTGTAGTCGTCGAACAGCTTACTCTTGATCGTGATCGCCTCGTTGGGCCGCCCGGCTGCGAAATGCGATCTCGGCGTCCTCCAGGAGCTTGAGCACGATCTGACGCCGGTCCTTGATCGCAGCGTCGAGCGCCTCGGCGCGGTCGAAGCGCCAGCAAATACCAACCGCGATCCTCGGGGTCGTCCGGTTTGAGGAGTCCGCGCCATCTTCTGCCATTGATCCATGGCCGCCAGATCATCGCCTCGACCGGATGCCTCGACCGCCACCGCATTGGTGATCTTGAACAGAGCGTTCGGCACTATTGGCCGGATCGGTCGAGGATTCTGGGCGGCTGTTCAGGACGCTGCCCGACGCTCGGCGTCTTCTAGCAGCGATCTTGTCGCGCCATTTTTGGATCTGCTCGCGGTAAGGGTGATTGGGAAACCGTTGGTCAAGCTTGTCGAGGTACTCATCGCGCGCCTCTTGCCAATCCGACCGCTTCGATGAGGCCATCAGCGCCTCGGCCTTGCGGTACAGCTCATCCTGGCTGTATGGCCAGCTCAAGTAGACGATAATTCCCGCGACCAGGAGGAGGGCAAGGACGAGTGCCCCGGTTTCCAGAGCCGCGCGGTTCCATCGCGACGATTCCAAGCCGTCGGCCGCTTGGCCTCGATTAGTGATCGCGGAGGGCGACAGGGCCGACAGCGAGCCCGATTTTCGTGGTTTCTTGCGGGATCGGTCGGTCGCGGGGGCTGAGCTGGCGCGGAGTTTGGCCCCGGCCGGCTCAGCGGCCGGCCAGACCATCGCGATGGCGTCGCCACGGGCGGCCTTGTCGCGCAGCGCGTCCAACTTCGCGCTCACCGCCGCCGCGTCCCAGGGCCGGTCCGTCGGTGACTTGGCCATCAACGACAGGATCAGCTCGTCGAGCGCCTTGGGAATCTCAGTGATCTTGGAGCTGGGCCGCGGCGGCGGCTTCGTTCAGGTGACAGTGCATCAGCACGACCGGCGAGCTTCCCTCGAATGCCGGCTTGCCGACCAGCATCTGGTACAGCACGATTCCCAGCGCATAGAGGTCAGTCTTATGGCTGACGGCGGGCGTGCCGCGAATTTGCTCGGGAGCCATGTACGCCGCCGTTCCCAACGTCCGGCCCGTGGCCGTCAGGGCCGTCTTGTCCAGGTCCTTGGCGATCCCGAAATCGGTCAGCTTGATTTTGCCATCGTTGGTCACCATCAGGTTCGACGGCTTCAGGTCGCGGTGGACGACACCACGCTCATGGGCGTAGTGCAGCGCATCGCAGATCTGGATCCCCAGCTCGACCACCTCGCGCCACGGGAGTCGCTCGCGATCCTGGAGAATTTTCTCCAGGGTCACGCCTTGGAACGAACTCCATGGCGATGTACGAGGTGCCACGGAACCGGCCCACCGCCAGGAACCGGACGATGTTGGGATGGCGGAACTGCTGGAGGATCTCGGCCTCGCGCTGGAATCGCTCGTAGACCTTGCTCTGCTGCGACACCTCACCGCTGACCACCTTCACGGCGGCCGCACGCCCGGTCGTTTCGTTCGTCCCCCGGTACACCACCCCCATGGCGCCCGCGCCCAGGACCGACTCGATTCGGAACGAGCCGAGCTTTTCGCCGATCAACCCTTCTGGATCGCTCATGATCGCGACGACCCCGTTTGCAATTCTCGCCAATCCGACCAGTACCGATTGCCGCGTTCGTGAGGAGATGCCGCGCATCGATCTCCCGCATGAGGGACGAATCCGACGCAACAGTCTGATCTGACCGATTTTCAGACGCGGGCGGAACGAACTGGCTCGGATTCCGGAATTTGGAATTCACCTCGAGCCCGGCCCAAACCGATCAGGATCGAGGCATCGAACAGGACAAGCCACCGGCCGCCGGTAGATAACTGTGCTGCACGTAGTCCATCACCATCCGGTCCGCGTTGAACCGCCAGGCCAGAGTCCGAAACGCATTTTTCTGCCGGGCGATCCACTCGCGAGGCAACCCCGTGGCGTCTCGTTTGTAATACAAGGGGACGACCTGGTTGGTCAGCGTTTCGACCAGCGGCACGATGGTCGCGTTCATCTTGGACCGACGGAATCGCATGGGTCTGGCCGATTCCGATGGCAAAACCATTATTGCCATCATACGCTTCGGCCCACCATCCGTCGAGGATCGAGAAGTTCAGGGTGCCATTCAAGACGGCTTTTTGACCGGAAGTGCCACTGGCTTCCTGAGGCCGTCGGGGATTGTTGAGCCAGACGTCGACTCCCTGGACCAACTGCCGCGCGACGTTCATGTCGTAGTCCTCGACAAACACGATGCTATGTCCGAACTGCTCCTGCCTGGTCAACCTGGCGATGTTCTGGATCAACTCCTTGCCCATGCGGTCCTCGGGGTGAGCCTTGCCGCCGAAGATGATCTGGATCGGACGCTCCGAGCCGCTGACCAGCTCGATCAACCGCTCCACGTCCTGCAAGATCAAGCCGGAGCGCTTGTAGGTGGCGAACCGGCGGGCAAAGCCGATCGTCAGGGCGTTCAGGTCCAACGCCTGCATGGCTCGATCGATGTTGGCTTCGGGTTCGTCGCGGCGGCGGGCCTGGGACGCCAGGCGGTTGCGCACGAAGTTGATCAACCGGGCTTTCTGGACCTGCTGCGTCTCGAACAATTCCGCGTCCTCAACGGAATTGATCGCCTCCCAAGTTTCGGCCAGTCGCTGGCGCGTGGGCCAGTCGGTCCCCAAGTGCCGGTCGAACACGAGGTGCATCTGAGGCGCGACCCAGCTCTGCACGTGAACCCCGTTGGTGATGTGGCCGATCGGGACGTTCTCCTCGGGCGTGTTGACGAAGAGCGGCTGCCACATCCGTCGAGAGACCGTGCCGTGCAACGCACTGACGCCGTTGGCGTACCGCGATAACTTGAGTGCCAGCACGGTCATGCAGAACGGCTCGTTGGGGTCCGCCGGATAAACCCGTCCCAGCCCCATGAAGTCCTCGTACGAGAGGTGCAGCGCCTCTCGGATCTTGCCCAGGTGCTCCTCGACCAGCGGGGCGGGAAAGCGGTCGTGACCGGCGGCCACCGGCGTGTGCGTCGTAAAGACGGTCATGGCCGAGACTTCGCGCACAACCTCGCCGAACGGCAGGCCGCTCGTTCTCCATCGATCGAGCGGATCATCTCCAGCGTCGCGAAGGCGCTATGCCCTTCATTGAGATGCAGGACCGACGGATGAATCCGGAGCGCGCTCAGGGCTCTGACTCCGCCGACGCCCAGAAGCAACTCCTGTCGAATCCGGACCCGGGCGTCCCCCCCGTACAACCGCGCCGTCAACGATCGGTCCGACTCGCTGTTCTCGGGGACGTTCGAGTCCAGAAGCAGCAACATCGTCCGCCCGACCTCGACCCGCCAGACTCGCGCGTGCAGCAACGCCGGTCGTCGTCTCGACCGCGACCAAGAGCGGCTGACCGTCCGGCTTCGACCACACTCTCGATGGGCAGCAACTCCAGGTCGGCGTTCAGGTAAAGCTCTTGCTGCCAACCATTGATATCCAGCGTCTGGCGAAAGTAGCCCTGGGCGTACAGCAGGCCGATTCCGATCAAGGGGATTCCCAGGTCGCTGGCGCTCTTGAGATGATCGCCGGCGAGGACGCCCAGACCACCCGAATAGATCGGCAGGCTTTCGTGCAGCCCGAACTCGGCCGAGAAATAGGCGACCGGATCGCGCTCGCAGGATCGAGGCGCGGATCGGCTCCCCAGGAGTCGGTGTCCTTGAGGTACTCGGATAATCGGCGGAACGCGTAGTCGATTCGCGCGTCGATCGCCATCTCGGCGGCGCGCCGCTCCAGTTGCTCGGCCGGCAGGCGCTTGAGAAACTCGACCGGATTGTGATCGACCTTGCGCCACAGCGCCGGGTCCAGCTCGCGAAACAAGGTGATCACGTTGGGCTGCCAGGTCCACCAGAGGTTCCGGGCCAGCTCCCGAAGCTTGTCCACCAACTGCGTTTGACCAACCAACGTCACACCCCCATCGCGCGTCGTTCCACGGCAATCCGGCCTCGACCGGCTCGACGGCCTTGATCACCCGCCAGACCGGGCCACGACGAAAAGCTTACTCGGACTCAGCTTGAAACAAAAGAAGCATAGTATGTCCGATGACCGGCGGAACGCCAAGTCCGACGTCCTTTCGCTCAAACCGAAGCTTAGTACACCGGCAAGCTCGGATCGACCTCCTTGATCCAGCCCAGAATTCCTCCCTTGAGGTTCTTCAACCGGGAGAAGCCGGCGGCCTGGAGCAGAGTGATCGCCTTGGCGCTGCGGACCCCGCTCTTGCAGTGAACCACCATCGCGGTGGTCGGGTCCAGTTCGCCCAGACGATTGGCGAGCTCGGGCAACGGGATGACCGTGGAGCCGGCGATCCGGCAAATGGCGATCTCCTCGGGATTGCGCACATCAAGAATGAATGGATGCTTCCCTTGATCGAGCAGCGCCTTGAGCTCGGGCGGCGTGATCTCCTCCAGAGCCGCCGACGCCAGCGGCCGGCGGCTCGACGCCGCCGGATTCCGCAAAACTCCTGGTAATCGATCAGCTCGCGAATCGTCGGGTTTGGTCCACAGATCGGGCAACGCGGGTTCTTGCGGACTTTCATCTCGCGGAAGGTCATTTCCAGGGCGTCGTAGAGCAAGAGCCGGCCGACCAGCGGCTTCCCCGTCCCCAGGATCAGCTTCACGGTCTCGGTCGCCTGGACCACCCCGATCAAGCCCGGCAGGATGCCCAGCACGCCTCCTTCGGCGCAGTTGGGCACCAGACCCGGAGGAGGCGGTTCGGGATAGAGACAGCGATAGCAAGGACCCTCCGGCGGGAAAAAAACGGTCGCCTGGCCGTCGAACCGAAAGATCGAGCCATAAACGTTGGGCTTGCCCAAGAGGACGCAGGCGTCGTTGACAAGGTAGCGAGTGGGAAAGTTGTCGGTGCCGTCGACGATCACGTCGTAGTCGGCAAACAGTGCCAGCGCGTTTGAGCTATCCACCGTCTGCTCGTGGCGGACGATCGTCACTTCGGGGTTGATCGCTTTGAGCTTTTCCTCGGCGCTGACGATCTTGGGACGGCCCACATCGCCGGTGAAATGGATGATCTGGCGCTGGAGGTTGGACAGGTCGACGACGTCAAAGTCGGCCAGGCCGATCGTGCCCACGCCCGCCGCCGCGAGATACAGTGACAAGCGGCGCACCCAGCCCGCCCGTACCGATGCAGAGCACCTTGGCGGCCTTGAGCCGCTTCTGCCCCTGCATAGCCACCTCGGGCATGATCAGGTGCCGCGCATATCGCTCGATTTCCGAAGGAGTCAACGCGACCGATGACACTCGGTCACCCAGCAGGTCGGGAATGATCATGGATGCCTGCGACCACAAGAGAGTAACAATTGTCAAGGTTCATCGAGGATTGTACCCGATATTGAACGCGATCGAAGTCCCCAATGACCAGACCGATCGGCTCGAGCTCGGGCCTTGAACGGCCCTGGCGTGGAAAAATCCGAGGGATGGATGGGCAAGATGGAAGACCAACTGATCGAAACCTGGGCGATTCATAAGCGCATCAACCTTTACTTCCTCGACGCCGTGGCGGACGATGCTCTCGGCGCATCGCTTCCGCCCAAGAGCCGGACGGTCTACGACCTGTTCGCCCACATTCACAATGTCCGGCTACTGTGGCTCAAGGCAGCCGCTCCTGAATTACTGGCCGGACTGGAGAAGCTTGAGACAAAAACCGTGGGAAAGAAAGCCAATCTGTGCGACGCGCTCCAAGCATCCGGCCGAGCGATCGAGCAGTTGCTGCGAAACAGCCTGGCTGCTGGCGGAAAGATCAAGGGATTCAAGCCGCACGCCGTCGCGTTCCTGGGCTACCTGATCTCCCATGAGTCCCACCACCGGGGTCAAGCTGGGTGGGCCTTGAAGTTATCGGGGCATCCCCTGGATCAGAAAACCGCTTTTGGATTGTGGGAATGGGGCGTGCGTTGATCAAGAAGATTCTTCAAGCGTGTACTCGAAGTCATACGAATGCTTTCCTTCGACGATATTGATCGACATCTTGCCGGCCAAACCAATCAACTGACCGGTGCCGGAATCGGGCACCACGGTAACGGTCAGTTCTGGAGTGCCGCGCGTCATGACGCCGCGGTGCAGCAAGGCGAAGTTACCGTCGCGACCATGAAGCGCTCCGGTGACCCGTTCGATCGCGACGTAACCGGCCGATCCTTTGACGTCCGTGCCGGCCGCCAACATTTCCCCCTTGCTCGTCGCTTCCAGATCTCCGCTGAATCGCTTGTCGATCGACAGCCTGCCCACAGTTGGGTCGCCGACGTTCTCGACCGGCGACTGCGGACTCAACTTTACTTCAAACGTTCCGGTTGCATGGGTCGCCATGGTTGTATCTTTCTGGAGTCTGGAGTGTAGGAAGAAACACAAGGCGGGCCGTGACCGGATTCCGAAGAGTCTGCGAACCGCGGACATTTCCGTTCCTGTTCGTTGACGGTGCCGTGCGACTATAGGCATCATGATTCACCAGGGATCGGCTAGAATTGCCGGGATCGACTTTGCAGAACATCTGTACAATCTGTGTGACAGAATGTCCAGATCGATCGGTCAAATCATCTACGTCCCCGACGAGGAAGGCGACGGTATCTTCGTGGTAACGGCCTACGAGATCCGGGGCAAGCCGCTTCGGGCGTATCGGAAGAGAAGAAGGAGGAGGCGATGATGAACGAGGACAAGTCGACGGTCCCCGCCGGCTGGGATGCCGAGCGTGTCAAGCGGTTAATCGACCACTACGAGGGACTGTCCGAGGACGAGAAAGTGCCGAGGATGAGGCGGCCGCGGACGAGCAAAAGGGGCAGGCGGTAATCACTGTGCCCGAGGAATTGCTGCCGGCGATCCGCCGCCTCTTGGCCGCGTTCGAGAGTGCTTAACCTCTTCAGGATTTGTCCTGATCTTCAATCGGAGTACGATTTCCGTTCGCTGGGAGACGGGCCCTTGAGCTACCGCTATCACGCATCGACCCAAGAGGAGGTTCCATCATGTTGAGAGCGACCACGCTCCTGATCTTTGCCGCTTTGGCGACCGTCACGGGCCGAAGTGCAGACACCCCTGTGGTCGAAGTGCGTGACAAAACGGGGGTTCGTGCCCTCGATCCGAAGGCGCTTGCGGACGTTCGTGCTGTCGCGTTGCGTCTGCTGGAGAGCTCGAATTTCAACTCGGAACGTCACAGAGACATCCTGACGGCGACCCCCAAGTCCACTCACGCGGCCTATCGCAAGACGGTCGCCGGCCGATACCTGTTGGTCTCCTTCGACACGCCCCGGCGAATCAAGACAATCGGGGGCGAAGTGGACGTGCTCGAAATGATCATCGGCCTCAACAGACCGGACTACGCGGATTCGCTGTTCACCATCGACCATGAAGGCCGCGTGGTTGCTCATCAGAAATACAGCGGAACCGAGGGAGTCGAGTTGGTGCGGATGGTCAAGGCAGCGTTGTCTGACGCCTGAACAGGCCCGGCAGTGGACCCACCCCGGCGCGACAGTTTCTGGTATCCTCTCGTGCACGGCGGCTTGACGACAACCGCCGAGGCCGACCTTACAGGACACCTGCACAATATATTCGGTCATAACGTCCAGGTTGATTCGGCAGAACCAATTCTGTCCGATTCTTGTAGGACGGCAATTTGCTTGGAGCAGTCTCGTGTGGGTCCGTCGAACACAGGATGAGGTCGCGAGATGGCACGAGATTACGCGCGAACACGCGCGCCAGCACGGCCTGACAATCGCGGGCTTTGTCTGGATATTGACAACAATACTCGGGGTCGGTGGCCTGTTCTACACGCGGGCTGGCCTCCTTGTGAAAAGCAGCGTCGTTGGTAGTTTCTGGATGCGCCTTCCCGTGTTCGCGGCTGTCGCATTGCTGATCTCGTATTGGGTGTATCGCTCCGAGATCCGCAAGGAGATCAGGGGAGCATTGCGTCGCACAATCTGCCCGGCGTGTGGCAAAGGTGGCGAGGAACCGGTCGGGACGAACTGCGATTGCGGTCACGCCCGCGTGCCACAGAGCACGATGAAGTGGGTCGAGGACAAGTGAGTCCGGACACGACGATCGACAGCCTTCGGCCCGCATACGACTTCTGTGCGCCGCGAGGCGTGGACCGCAGTGTGCGAGCCGTTTGGTCTCAATCGCTCTGGGACTCGCTGGGCTCGCCGAGGACGACCATACGAAACATTTGTACAATATATCCGACAAAATGTCCAGTAAAGCGCCGGGGGAAGGAATTCTGTCCGGTTCGCATCGAGCGGTGAATAGCGACAAGGGGCGCGACGATGGAAGAAAAACGGTTTGTGGCACTTTGCATGGGGACCGCCTTCCTACTGGTCGGGTGTCTTCTCACGACGAATGAGAGGATCGCCGCGTGGGGTTTGAGGCACGGAAACGCAAGAATCTGGGTGACCTTACTGGGCCCGGAGCGTGCAATGAAGCTGACACGCTATTTCTTCGGCCCCCTCACTGTCATATTGGGATTGATTGGACTTGCGCTCGCCTTCTTCAGCCGTTAGGAGCAGGCGGGTTGGCGCCGCCCCCTCTGTTATCGTCCGCTCAGTCACGGCCTCAGGCCTTCGCGGACCCAGAAGAGGTTTCCGATGTTCTCGTTCTCCACCCTAAGTTCCCTCGCGATGCAGGTCGCCCGCTTGGTCCCGAGTCCCTCGGCACGGTTCCAAGGCAAAGCCAAACCCGCATCCGGGCCGCCGGATGGGGGCTGCGGCTCGTGTCCACTCTGCCACGAGTTCGTGTGGGTTGAGTTCCCGGCACCCGGTCACGCAGCCCCGTGCCCGCGATGTGGTCAGCCGATCCTTTTCCTGGAGGCCCTCGGGCCTTCGTGAGGAGACGTGCCCGCGATTGGCACAGGTGTGGCTGACTTCGCCTCCGAACCTCGCGTGGCAGTAAACCCCGTGCGCGTCAGTTGCGATGTCCTAGATTCATCGTGGCAGGGCGGTCCACTGAGGTTTATTTCGGACAATTGCAATCGACAAAAATGCGTACATCTCTTAGCAATTTGATCGATCGGCTAACAGTGGACGAGCCACGCGTAAACTCGGCCGACTCCGTTTCGTGGCATGCCCATCGGGAGGCTGAACAGCTTTGCGACCTCTCGCTGATCTCCGAGCTCGACGCATTTCTCAACTCAAATCCATCGGCACGTAAACGGTCGGCTGCCTATTTGATCGTCGGATCGATCGGAAAGAATTGCTGCGAACCGGAATGCGCCCGCGTACTTGTCGGATACGCAAGACAGGAGAAAGATAAGTACGCCTTGGCCAGAATCCTCGACTGTCTTGCCGAGATCCCCAAGCCCGAGCCGATCGATCTCGAACCTGTCTTCGCTCTTCTGCAAGATAAACGTTGGCTAGTCCGACAGGCAGCCATTCGTTCGCTGATCAACGTGTCATCGTCGGCGCCCGAAGAGCGGCTTCTTGAATTCCTGGGTTCCACGACCCACGCAATGGATATTGTCTACTGTCACCGAACCTTGAGTCGAATCGGCACTTTGAAGTCCCTAGCCGTGATTCGTTCCAGCCTTGGCTCTCGAAAACGCGATGTCAAGCTCTCGGCAGCGGCAGCAATCGCGGCGATTGAAGCACGCAACGACGCATAGATGTCTCGGCTCGGGAACGACGCTGAAACGCTCCATCGAGCGTCGGAAAGGGAAGGCAACGGTGAATCTTGTCGACTCCTTCAATGCCGTGGAGGCCGGGCTCTGGGTGAGTTTCGCCATCCTCGTCGCCACGATCGGTGGCCGGGTGCGTGGTCTGACGCCGCGTCTGCGCGTCGCCTTCACTGCCTGTTTCCTGGCCTTCGGGTCCTCGGACGTCATTGAACTCTACACGGGAGCCTGGTGGCGACCTCCCGGCCTGTTGTTCTATAAAGGGGGCTGCCTCTGTGGCTTCGTCCTGTGCTCTCTTTTTCTGTGGAGGCGTCGCCGGGTACCGCGAACCGATGCTTGACATGAAAAACGGCCAGGCGTAGCCTCGTCTAAGGAAGCACGGAGGAGAACTCTTTCTCCTCTCCGCACAATCCCGCGTCGTCAACAAACCATATTCCTCTCAGAACAACGATCCACCATCATGAACACACAAAGCTTTGTCCATACTGCTGTCGCCGTTGCCGCCCTTGTCGCCACGGTCGGAATTCCGTCCTTCGCGGCGGCGGCCGACGCCAATCAGCCGCAGTATTACGAGCTGCGGGTTTACAGCACCACGTCCGAGAAGCAACAGAAGCTCGTCAGCGACTACTGGCAGAACGCGGCGGTTCCCGCCTACAACCGCATCGGCGTTCAACCCATCGGCGTCTTCACCGAGCTGGAAGATTCGCCCAAGAATAAAATCTACGTGCTGATTCCCTACGATTCGCTGGACGTCTTCGCGTCGGTTCCGGCCAAGCTGGCTGCCGATTCGGCCTATCAGACAGCCGCCGCCGACTACCTGGCCCACACGAAGTCCGACCCGGCCTTTGAACGCATTGAAAGCTCGATCCACGTGGCCTTTGACGGCATGAAAAAGCTTGCTGTGCCCCCGTCATCAGCCGAAAAGAAGCCGTGGATTTTCGAGCTGCGCACCTATTTAAGCCCCAGCGAAAGCAAGGGCGACAACAAGGTCAAGATGTTCAATAGCGGCGAGATCACTGTGATGCAGGAGGTCGGCATGTGCCCGGTCTTCTTCGCCCAGACCGTCGCCGGCCCGCATATGCCCAACCTCGTTTACATGGTGTCCGGCGAAAACCAGGAGGAGCACGAGAAACACTGGCAGGGATTCATTAACTCACCGGTCTGGAAGAAGTTGAGCAGCGACCCCCAGTACAAGGACAACATGAACGATCATGGGATCATCAACTCTTCCTGAAAGCGCACGCCCGCCTCCCAGATTTGACACCCGACTGAACCGCTCAGGTCGGCCACTTGCCGATCGGGCAATCTTCGTGAAGCATCCCGCTCTTCACGGCTGTGAAGCAGCCGCAGACTTTACATCGCATGCCGGTGTGATGTTCGCAGCCCGCGCAGGTCTCGAGTCGCTTCCGCTGAATTTCGGGCGTCACGGTCTTGAATCCCGAACCGACGAAGCTCGCCATGGCCTTGGTGGCCGACATGGCCATGGCGAGCAAACCGGGACCACTGATCGGCTTGGCCTGTGTCTGGCGATCGTTGGGCTGGCCCGCCATGGCGTGCGCGGCGATTGACCCGCCCAGGTAGTCGTGCGGTGAATGTTGGGCTCCCGCTCCTTGGCTTGGACCGCCGGGCATGTCTTCAACGACGCCCATGCGATACTTCTGCAATTGAGCGCCGTACCATGCGGCTTGGGGCTTTCCCATCAGCTTGAGGACGGCGATGGCTTCTTCCGCCTTGGCGACGGCTAACTCGCGTTGGCCGAGCACCGCGTGGTGGATTCCCAGATACCAGAGCAAGTTGGCTTCTTGCTGCCGGTCGCCGACCAGACGCGCTAAAGGTAACGCCCTCTCAAACAGGGCGAGGGCCCCTGGGTGGTCGCCCATTCTCCCAGCGGTGATCGCCAAGCGTTCCAACGTGATTTTCTCAGCGAGATGATTCTGCGTCGCGCGGGCATGGTTGAGCTCTTGTTCGAAGATCGCTCTTGCCCGCTCGAGCTGGTTGACTCCGAGGGCAGCCACCCCCAGGTTGCCGAGGACATCGCTCTCCCGCGCGCGATCGCCGAGCGGGCGAGTCAGTGCCAGCGCTTCCTCGAGAAAGCCGAGTGCGCGGGGAGCATTACCTTCATTCAGAGTGGCCACGCCAAGGTCGACCAATGCCGTGGCTTGCTTGCCGGGGTCGCCGGATTGCCTCGCGGCGGCCAGAACGCGCTCGGCCTGTTCTCGAGGACGAGTGGGTGCCGACAACGGCGAGGAGGGGGTCGGCGGCGCCTCGGTGGTTTTCTCAGTTTTCGCTTCGATTCCGGAGACCAGGAACAGGTTCTGTCCCAGCTTTTGAAACCGGTTGCTCTCCGGCCATCGGGCTTTTAGCCGAGCTTCATCAAGGATCTCAGATGAATCCTCGGCCCAAACCAGGATCAGGCCGGCTTGTCGGTCGCCGCATTGTTCGACGGATTCACCGTTGGGAAGGTGAAGAACGCGCTTGTCTCTCGGAGGGACGACACGCCTCCAGAGCGTTCCCAAGCCGCCCCTGACCGCTTTTTTGGCTGGAATCGACGTGGCCTCGGTCGAACAGAGCCCTTGCTCGACCTTGACACTCGCGTGGACGACACTGGTGATGCGTTCCCAGTACTGGAAGCTCTGGTCGCGATCGCGGCGTACCCACAGGATCAGGCGGTTCCCATCCGACGTTGGTTCGGTGAGGATCCCGTCGTCGATCGCGAGCTCTCGCCAATCCATCGTCTTCATTCACGTCGCCTCACCGTTGGGCGAACCTTGGGGAGCGATCGTTGCGACGGGACCTCTTCAATCGTTTCTAGCGGACGGGTAGCGGCCGACCAGCAGGCTGGCGTTATGACCGCCGAACCCGAAGCTATTGGACATGACGGAATTGACGCGTACTTCGCGGGCGACGTTGGGGATGTAATCGAGATCACACCCTTCACCGGGGTGATCGAAGTTGATGGTCGGTGGAAGCACGTTGGTGTCGAATGGCGAGGACCGAGGCGATCAGCTCGACACCACCGGAGGCGCCGAGCAGGTGGCCGAGCTGACTCTTGGTACTGGAGATCTGGAGCCGCTGGGCATGGGCCCCGAAGATCTTTTTCATCGCGCGAGTTTCGGCCAGGTCACCGAGTTGCGTGCTGGTGCCGTGGGCGTTGATATAGTCGACGGCGTCGGGGGCGAGCTGGGCGTCCTCCAGGCAAAGCTTCATGGCGCGGGCGGCCCCTCGTCCTTCCTCGTCGGGAGCGGTGATGTGCGAGCCGTCGGCCGACATACCATAACCCAGCAACTCGGCGTAGATCCGCGCACCGCGGCCACGGGCCACCTCTTCCGCCTCGATGATCAGGACGCCGGCGCCTTCAGCCAGGACGAACCCATCGCGGTCGCGATCGAACGGGCGGCTGGCTCGAGGCGGATCGTCGTTGCGGGTCGACAAGGCCCGCATGGACGCAAAGCCACCAAGCCCCATATGGGTGATGGCCGCCTCGCTGCCGCCGGTGACCATGACATCGGCCTCGCCCCACTGGATCAACTTGAAGGCGTCACCGATCGCGTTGGTCGCCGACGCGCAAGCCGTCGCGATCGCCGAACAGGGGCCTTTCAAGCCCCATCGAATCGAGATCTGGCCGCTGGCGGCGTTTACCATCAATTTGGGAATGACAAACGGGCTGATCCGCGACGGCCCTTGCTGCATCATCACGGTGTGCTGGGACTCGAACTCGTTCAAGCCCCCAATTCCCGACCCGATAATCACGCCGCATTGCTCGGGGGGCAGCGTGGAAAAATCAATTCCGGAATCCTCGACTGCCGCGATGCCGGCGGCGAGGGCGAACTGCGCAAAACGATCCAGGTGTCTCGCTTCCTTGACTCCGAAACGAGCCACCGGATCCCAGTCGTGAACTTGACCGCCGAAATGAACCTTGAATTCGGTCGTGTCGAACAGATCGAGCGGCCCCACGCCGCTACGACCGGCGCACAAGGCTGACCAAAACTGCTCGAGGCGGTCACCCAGCGACGTAACCACCCCCATCCCGGTGATGACGACGCGGCGCGGTTGTGCCATGAACCTTCTGATTGTTAAATCACCATCATTCGTTGACTACGGCGCGCCGCCGCTTTCCCCCGGGTTCCCGACGAACCGGTGATCGGTCATTTGGCGTGCGCGTGCTGTTCGATGTAATCGATTGCCTGACCAACCGTTTGGATCTTCTCCGCCTCCTCGTCGGGGATGGTGATGTCGAACTCCTCTTCGAATTCCATCACGAGCTCGACGGTGTCGAGCGAGTCGGCCCCGAGGTCGTTGACGAAGGAGGTCTCCCTGGTGACCTGGTCCTTGGAGACTCCCATCTGTTCGCTGACGATTTCAATCACACGCTCTTCCACGGACACGGTCGAACCTCCTCGTTTATTTGAATTCTTCGGTACGACGAGCTCTTTGTGCTTGGGAGACCGCAGTGATTTCTGGGGAATGGGAGTGTCTGGGCCTGTACATCCTGAGAGAACTCCGCCGAACGGAACCGTGAGGGCGAGCAGGGTCAAAAGAGCTCTAAACGTTCGCTCCATTCTACTTGCAATCGGTCGGTATTCTCAATCCTCTCGATCCATGTCCCCTGGTATGGCCGCAAGAAATCGTCGAACCGATCCTGGCGCTGGATATTGCAACTCGGACGGCGAAAAGGCTGGTCGGACGACCCGAAAAACTCAACTTAGCATCCCCGGCCTCAAATGTCCATCGAACGTCGCAAGCCAAGAACAGGACGTCTGTCGGGTCCGGTCGAGCGAGCGCAGTCGCCAATCGAATCCAATCAATCACGCTGTCAGGCCGCCATCGACGGCAATGACTTGGCCGGTGACGTAACTTGCACCGGGGCTGGCCAAATAGCAAACCAGGTCGGCGATGTCTTCCGGCGTGCCGAACCGGCGTACGGGAATGCGCTCCTTGACTTCGGCTTTGACCTTGTCCGGCAGGACCGAGGTCATGTCGGTGGTGATGAAGCCCGGCGCCACGACGTTGACGGTGATGCCACGCGAAGCCAACTCGCGGGCGACCGTCTTGCTGAAGCCGATGACCCCAGCCTTGCTCGCCGAGTAATTGGCCTGACCCGGGTTGCCCATCAATCCCGCGACGCTGCTGATGTTGATGATCCGACCGTATCGTGCGCGCATCATACAAGTACCAACAGCCCTTGAGAAGAGGAACGTCCCTTTCAGGTTGGTGTCGATCACCTCTTGCCAGGCGTGATCTTCGATGCGGAGCATGAGGCCGTCTCGAGTGACTCCCGCATTGTTGATCAGGACATGAATCTTTTGGAATTTCGCCTCGATCTCGTCGACAACGCGCTGGACATCCGCGGAATCGGCGACATTGGCGGCATAGCCCTCGGCGGTGCCACCGGCTTCGCGAATCGCATCGAGCGTCGCTTGCAGCCCTTCAAGAGTCCGCGCAACGCCAGCCACCGTCGCTCCGCAGGCAGCCAGTCTGACCGCGATCGCCCGGCCAATGCCTCGCGAGGCACCCGTGACCAGCGCGACCTGGCCGGTCAAATCCACCCGACAGCCTGTCGAACCCGCGATCGCTCCCTCGGCCATGATCGTGACATCCTGTTCAAATTCACTCGGATCGGGTCAATTCAACTCAACGACGAAACCGGACTGGTCACGCCAAAACGGGACCGAATTCGCAGTAACTCTCAACCACTAATGAGTTGGACTTGGTTATAAGCACGGCCGTTCGCCGCCATCAACCCCAAAAAAGCGATCCCAGACCAGACACGCAAGCCGAGCATGCAAAGCCACAAAGGCTGTGAAACATCGAGACGTCCACCACCTTACCACAATGAGGACTTACGTGTTGCGACGGAATAGTCGGCATGTCATGGTTCAGGAGGAGGGTAGAGTTCAGCCAACCCGACCTGTACCCTCCTCGTGAGCCATTCCCCATTGTCCTCCATGGTGGTGGGCTTTTTTCGTTGTTTGCCAATGCCTTGCGCCGATTGTCCAGCCTGTCGTTTGGGTCCGACAACGCGCGACCAAAATCGATCGACCGTGGGGCAACCATCGTAAACTGTTTGTGATACGAAGGTTCAGGACTTCAAATCCAGTCACCAGTTTCGCGGAACCTCGACGTCTGAAGGAACGGTTTAAGTCCGCGAGTCTCGTCGGCGTGTCGGACCGAAGCGAAAGTCTCAGTTCCCCACGCACCCCGTCGCACAGTCGTCTCGTCGTGCCTATTGATTGAAGACTTCGCGCGACGCGGGCATTCTGATCATTCAATTCTCTGTGTCGGGCGTCCGAGCGCTGACCGGTCCGCCCAGTTCACGCTCCGGCGAGACGAGTCGGCGCACCCGTCCGGATGGCGGCAGCTTCCTCGCCTGAAGGCATGGGGTCGGCAATTAGTACCAGGCCACACAGCAGATAAATTCCTCAGCGACCTCCTCCAGCGTGCCAAAGCTTCCGATGAGGTGTCGCGCCGCTTTCCTCAGCCCTGCCGCTTCACCATGGCCTCCACCCACACCGGCACATACGGGGGAGTGCAGCCCTTGGACACCGGCCAGTCGCGGTACAGGCCGATCATCTCGCCGATGGCGACTGCGCGCTTTCGGTGTTTAGGGTGGTGGATGCCAATTGCGCCAAGCGTGTTGTTCATTGTCCACTGCACCTCCGGCGTCGCCTTCGGCATCTCTTTCTCGATGCGATCGAGCAGCGCAGGCAGGTCGAGGCCTTCAGCGCCCTTGTTCACGCGGCTGGCGGTGAGGTTCCAGCCCGCACGGGCGGCCCAGCGATCCTTCGCCATCATCCACTTCTCACGCAGCGATTCCTTCTCGGGATGTTGTGCGACGACATAAGCGTTCAACCAGTCTGCCACCTGCGCAGGTGGTGGAGCGAGTCAACGTGTCGAGTTCGTCAGCGGAGAGCGACTTGGGATTGATGATGAGCGTGGCGAGGAGTTGCGCTTCGACGTTGCCGGTGTCCCAGAGATTGAGCGCGAGTTCGTGATCAGTCTTGATCTTCTTGGCCATCGCGCGGATGTCGCCAAGTTTCACACCGAACTGGTTGTCAGGCGCGCCGGCCTTCGTGTTGTGGGCGCGCCGAGCGTCGTCGCCGAGGGACTTGAGCTGTGCGAGGATTTCATTGACGGTCATGCCGGCGATTATACGCGCAACGCTAAGCAAGCCAACCATGCGCGAACTCAAGTTGCACAGGAGTCACCGGCGCCCAAGCCGCCACCGGTCGATGCCGTCCTGTCGCCCCGACTTTGAAAATGAAGTCTGCTTTTTTTAGCTGATTTCTCGGCGAAGATTCGGTTCAAATGACGGGTGAACCTTCACGCGGCGGCATCGAAACGTTCCACAACCTGCTGTCTGGAAGGATCTTGCAGAGTTCCAGTCCTGTCTCCACTTTCGCCATCAACGAGCACTTTTGCCAACTCGGAAGACGCCGTCCAACGTCTTGGGAATGTTGCCGGAGTGCGTGCCGCGACGTGCTGAGCCAGAAGCCTTCCTTAGCGCTTTGTGTCACTCGACGTGTCATCGGCGACGGGGCAACTGAGGCTCTTGGCATACATCCCAGACCGATCGAAGCAGCAGGGGCGTCGCTTCCCTTTGGTGAGCATATCGCAGGCACTCTCGATCCGCTTCAAGCGCGTCTCTTCCCGCTTGGCGGACTCGATCCACTGGATCCAATCCCTGCGCGCGACGGGCGTGATATCCGACCATACCGCCCGCGCTTTCGGGTCGGCGGCAGCGAGAGCCTTCCGCAGATCGGCCGGCACCCTGGGTTCTGGTTCCTCAGCCACCGGCGCGATTTGCCAGCGAGACGACATCGCCCGCCTCCGCGCCCGCCGCTTCGCGCAACTTCCGGTCCACTTTGAGCCAGTGACCTCCCTGGCCGTCGGGCTGGAGCGTGGCTCGAAAGGCCAAGCCATTGAAGGTACCTTCAACCGACGTCATGCCTCGCGAGGGAAGCTGCTCACTGGCTTCCTTGGGCAGGGTCAGAAAGGTCCAAGCGACGGCCTTCGCGGTTGCCACCGGCCGGAAGAGCGTCGCGCTGAAACGGATCTTGGAAGCGGTTGCAGAATCGCCGTCGGCGCGAGCCGTGCGCGGTTTGCTCGCGCGCGACATGTCCTTGGCCCTCGGCTTCGCCCTGCTTTCTGTCATCATTCCTTGCCTTTCGTGTGATGTTCTTGGGGTCGCACTAAGGAGTATCTGCCGCGTCTTGTTAGGCCGGTCCGTTCGAAAAAAGTCGCCCCAGGACAACCTCTCACATTGACGAATGCGTTGAACGGCCTGTAGATGTGCAGTATATCTTGGCATCTCGGGGAGGCTACTCTTATTCTGCCACAGGACTTCCGGCATCCATCCGTCGCCGCAAGCCGGCTTCCAAGGCCCGGACGCCGGCCAGAAAAAGTTCTAACGGTGTCTTGGTAGCCCCGACCATTTCGCAAATTTGAATCTCGCCGCTCATTGCGGGAGCGACTGGCGACGAACGCCGCAAGTACGCTGCGCGATCGTCCCTCGGCTTCTTGGGTTGTAGTATGATGGGGCTCCCGACTTCTACCTGATCAGGCCGATTCACGAGGATTCGCCGCGTGCCCGTCGAAGCCAAGCCGCTTTTCCGGCCGGACGTCCTCCGCCCTCACCTCACCGGCTTTCCGCTTCCTGGCGACAGCGCTGCGATCCGAGAAACGTTTGCTCGATGGACCGGGCTGCTCTGGTCCCCGCAGGCCGAAACGCTCAACGAGCAGGAACTCCTTCCGGACTTCCTCACCGACGTCTTCTGCCAGATCCTCGGCTACACCCGGGCGGTCGACAACAAAGACCGCTACACGTTCTCGCGCGAGAAATGCGTTGAGGTGGACGGCAAGTTCGCCGATGCCGTGCTCGGCGAGCTCACCCCCGGCCAAGGGCGGTTCATCGTGGCCGTTGAGGGCAAAGGACCGAAGGACCCGCTCGACCGGCCCTTCAAAGGCCGCAAAATGTCAGCCGTCGATCAGGGTTACCGCTATGCCATCAACCTCCCGTGCGACTGGATCATTGTCACGTCGATGCGGCAGACCCGGCTCTATCACAAAGGGTCGGACCAGTACACCTACGAACGATTCGACACGGACGCTCTCGCCAAAGACGAGAATCATCTCAAGCGGTTCCTCTTCCTTCTCGGTTCCAAACGGGTCGTCCCAACCACGGGCCAGTGTCACCTCTACGAGCTGCTGAATGCCTCGGAGAAGGTTGGCCGCGAGCTGACCAAGGAGTTTTACCTCCGCTACGCCGACATGCGGGAATACGCCTTCGACCACCTTTGCCGGGCGAACCCGACCGTCGGACCACGCGACGTCCTGGCGAGCACGCAGAAGCTTCTTGACCGCATCCTGTTTTGTGCTTTCTGCGAAGACCGGGGACTCTTACCGGCCGAGACCATCCTCAAAGCCTACGAGCACAACGATCCATACAACCCGCGGCCGGTCTGGGAGAACTTCAGGGGCCTCTTCCGCGCCATCAACGTCGGCAACACGGCCCTCAACATCCCGGCCTACAACGGCGGTCTCTTCGCCGACGATCCCGATCTCGACCGGCTCGCCGTCCCCGACGAGGTGTGCCGCTACTTCCAGGCCATCGCCGCCTACGACTACCGGCCTCCCCAGGAGGCGGCCGACGACACCGGCGCGTCGGCCGGCACCAAGCTCGTGGACGTCGACATCCTCGGCCACATCTTCGAGCAGTCGATCACCGACCTGGAGCGCATCCGCAACGAGCTGGACGGCCTGACCGAGCGCCTCGACCTGGCCGAGCACACCAGCCGCCGCAAGAAAGAGGGGGCATTCTACACACCGGCGTTCATCACGCGCTACATCGTTGGCCAGGCCCTCGGGAGCGTCCTGGAAGACCGCTTCGAATCGCTCCGCCGCAAGCACGCCGAGGAGGCCGACGGGACCGCGCGCCGCGTCCTCGCCAACCCTCGCATTTACGACCTCAAAGCGCTCAATGCGCCCCAGCGGGCGGCCCTGATCCGTTTCTGGGAGTTCTGGCAGGACGAGCTTGCAAAAGTCAAACTGCTCGACCCCGCGTGCGGCAGCGGAGCGTTCCTCATTGAGGCGTTCGAGCAGCTCTACAACGCCTATCAACGCTCGAACGACCGGCTGGAAGAACTCCGGGGTACGCGAACGCTTTTCGATCTCGACCGGCACATCTTGCAGAACAATCTCTACGGCGTGGACCTCAACGAGGAGGCCATCGAGATCGGACGGCTCAGCCTCTGGATCAAGACCGCCCAGCGCGGCAAGGCGCTCACGAGCCTCGACCACTGCATCCGCGTCGGCAACAGCGTCATCGCCGACCAGTCCGTCCACCCCAGGGCCTTCGACTGGCAAGCCGCCTTCCCGGAGGTGTTCGAGCAAGGCGGTTTCGACGTCGTCGTCGGGAATCCGCCTTATGTCCGCCAGGAGTGGATTGCTCCGTACAAGCCCTACTTTCAACGGGCATTCAAAACGTTCCACGGGACGGCCGACCTCTACGTCTACTTTTACGAACTCGGGATGCGGGTATTGAGGCCAGGCGGCCGGCTCTCGTTCGTCGTGACGAACAAGTGGCTCAAGGCCGCCTACGGCGAGCCGCTCCGGCGGTTCTTTGCCGAGGATGCTTGGGTCGAGTCGGTCGTCGATTTCGGACACGCCAAGCAAATCTTCGAGGATGCGGACGTCTTCCCGTCGATCATCGTCGCACGGAAGCCGGCAGATGGCCCGGCCCCTGCGACCACGCGGGTTTGTGCGATTCCGCGGGAACAACTCCGCGTCAGCGATCTGACGGCCCAAATCGCTCTAGAAGGCTTCGACATCGCGCGGGACCGATTGGCCGCCGAGACTTGGGCCTTGGAGCCGAGGGCCGTGATGGAGCTCCTCGCAAAAATTCGGCGAACTGGGTTACCACTGGCCGAATTTGCGGGCGTAAAGCCTCTCTATGGGATCAAAACGGGCCTGAACGAAGCCTTCTTGATTGATGGCCAAACCAAGAACGCGTTGGTCGCGAGGGACCCACGATGCAGCGAAATCGTCCGGCCGTATTTAAGAGGCCAGGACATCAAGCGGTGGTCAGCGGAATGGGCAGGGCTTTGGATGATCTTTATTCCGAAGAGAACTCGATATTGAAGACTACCCGGCCATCAAAGAGCACATGCTTAAGTACCGAGAGCAACTTGAACCCAAGCCCAAAGGGTGGAGTGGAGACGCATGGCCAGGAAGAAAGCCGGGACTCTACAAATGGTATGAGATTCAAGACCCCGTCGAATACTGGCGGGACTTCGGCAAAACGAAAATTCTTTATCAGGAAATCCAATTCCACCCGAGCTACGCGATGGACATCAAAGGACGGCTTGGGAACAACAAAATCTTCTTCATCCCCTCGAGACGACCTTTTTCTCCTTGGCGTCTCAACTCGCCGCTCCTATGGTGGCACAACTGGCGTTACCTCCCGCACATGAAAGACGAGGCATTGAGCCCTGTCGGCTTCTTGATGGAGAAACTGCCAATCGCCGAACCAAGCGATGAACAACGGGCCGGAGTCGAGATCTCTGCCAGTCGGCTGATTGAGATTGCAGCGACGCAACAAGAGACCCGTGATGAAATCCTCGACTGGCTAAAGATTGAACATGAAATCGCTGAGCCGAACACCAAGCTCCAAAACGCAATCACACTCGACTCCGACTCCTTTATCGCCGAAGTGCGGAAGCTTCGCGGCAAGAAGAAGCCCCTAAGCCTGGCCGCCCTTCGCAACCTTCGCGAAGAGCACGAGCAGACCATTGTCCCAGGGCAGGCCCGCGCCCACGAGGCCCGCGGAGTCGAGCAGCAGGTCAGCGACCTGGTGAACGCCGCCTACGGCCTTACCCCCGAAGAGATCCGGCTCATGTGGGAGACGGCCCCGCCGCGGATGCCGATAGCAGGGCCGGTGTCGAGATAGAACGGAAACTGGTGCTTGTGAGATACTTCTGTGATCCGACCCTGAGAGTCAGAGGAAAAGTAGATGAGTCCAACTAATGAGCTACAGCCGCTGACTATTGGACCTATCCCCGTTCACTGTCACCAGGATGACGATCAACGCCCGGATCTCCGCTGCGCCCTCATCAGAGTCGTGGCACGAGTGGCGAGGTTTTGCTCCGTCATCCTTTGTCATATCCAACCACTGCGATTCGTGAATATTCTTGGTCGCAAATCTTGGGATCTCTTTCGACCAGGAATCGGGCCAGTTCAAATTGATCGTCCTGACAATAGATTTGCCGATAGCTTTCATACACCTGCAATTCGTTGTAATAAGTTACTTCCTCTGGTTTTAGGTGTAGCACGGCCCCGTCTGTTTCCTTCAAGATGGGCGTGAACCAGCTTCGCTCAAGCAGAATAAGCAGAAAGCGTGACGTAAGCGGCAATAAAATCTCAACCCCCTTCGAGCCAAAACCAAAAGTTCCATAGAATGGATTGATATCATGGGGGTGCCGGATAACTGGCGCATCAGAAGTGAAAAATGGCTGCGACGTTTGATTGTCAGCGATGAGCCAGATGTGCCTGAACAGCACTGGAAAAACAAAAGGTATAAAAGAATCTCCGAACATAAACTTGGCATGGCCTAGAGGTGTCATCTCGAAAGGGTCGTGTGCGCTCGAACGCTGTGGCCTGACTTTGTCGCCTCGGTGCTCCATGTTCTTTTGGGCAGATTCCAGCAATTCGTCGAACACGGATACGAGTTGTCTGGTAGCAACCGCCATTGTGCTCCGAAACTCCCTTGTTCGACAAAACTGCAAGAGCAAGAAATGGGCGATAGTTCGATTTCTTTCGGATGGCCCCTGCAAACTTGCCGGATTTTTGAACCTCTTCCAGCAGCTCCCGTATCGCTGCAGCGTAACCCGTTTCTAAGACGCCAAGAGTTTTCTCAACTGCTTGTGAGTCTGCCTGATTAGTTGATTCCGGTGGCAGGTCGTAGAAACGCTGTTCGGACGCAATATTAGCGACACGGGTCTTGAACGATTTCTTTGTCACCTTATCGAAGGCATAGACGGATCTACCGTCGGCGCTGATAATGCCCGCAGATGGAACTGCGGAACATAGTGCTGGTTTTTTGTACGTTGCATCTAATTGCTCTTCCTCAATGCATTGGGCACGCCGTGCTTGTCAGGATGACCAGATTCAGACGACCGCCGCGTCCGTGCGGCGGTCCGACGCCTCCGCATAGCTACGTGTTCCGCATGAACTGCCGCACGATCAACGCGATGCACGGGTGAGATGCGACCTTGCTCAGCATCCCCGCGAGGTCTGGAACCGCCCGCCGTGACTCAGCCCGAGGATCAGGCGGTTCGTCGCTGACCGGGTGCGATTCCCAAAATAGGTTCATGCGGCAGTACGCTTAGATTGTTTCTTCGTTGATGTTTGCGTCAATTCCTCATCTTCGTCGTCGAGCGCTTTCAACTCGGCCAGGCACTCGGGTGGCGTCCAACGCCAGTCGGTTCGTCGGTCCCTCGCCATCGCGTCCCGCGTGTGCTCCAGGATCTCTTCCCATCGACCGGAAACCACGGCGGCCCGCAGTTGGAATACCGCCTCCGCATTGTCCTCGGTCCAGTAAATGCCGTTGCCCTTCAGCCGAAGATTGATCACCCGTCGGATCGTGCTCTCGATCGCCCCACTTCCCATCGGCACCCCGCGGCATCGGAAGCAATTGTAGCGCAAGCGTCCCGCATCGGAGTGCTTGGTCAAATAGCGGATCTCACGCCACACGGACGAATCTTTGTCTTCGCCTACCGCCAGCGTCTCCAACTCGGCGATCACGTCGCGACTCTTGCCCTCCTTGAGGAGCCCCCGAAGCCGCCTGTAAAGCTCCTTCCGCTCATCCTCGGCCAGAGGCAAACTCGCCAACGCCACGCTCACGTGGTGCACGGCATGACACCAGTCCAGCACCTCGACCACCCGGCACGGATCCAACCCGACCTGGGCGACGATCCAATCCAACCGCTTCCAGATCCACGGCGCGCCGTCGGCCGCGAAGGTCACCACCTTGGCCCGGGCAGCACCCATTCGGTGCAAATGAAACGCGACCAATTCGATCAACGCATCGGGGCCTTGGAGCGTGCCGTCGATGACGGGGCGGCTTCCCCGAACCATGCGCCCCTTCTTGTCCACCTCGAAGAGGATGACAACCTTGGGCTCACGCCACTCGACCCGGAACTTCTTCCGCTTCGTTTTGCCGCTGACGCGAATCTTTTTCACAATGGTTCGCACTCGGACCCGGCCGCCGTCGATCTCGGCTGCGACACTCTTGCCCGCGAACTCGTTGCCCGCGGGCAATTCGCCGGCGCGGAATCGCATCAGGTCACGGGTGCGGGTGGCCAACATCTGCGCCCCCAGTTCACCAGCGATTCGCCGTACCGCTTTCTCGTCCTTTTCCAGGCCCCGCCGAGCCAACTCCGCGCGTGCCTGTTCGATGGGCAACAAACCGACCAGACGACCCACTTCGGCTTGCACGTTGGGGCTGCAACCTTCGCTGATCCGATAAGCCGCCAGTTCCGGGTAGAGCCCGCTTCCCTCGGGGCCTCGCCCCTTGCCGGTGCGCCCGCGGGGCGAGCAGTACAGCGTCATCACCGTGACCGCCAGTCCTCCCAGAAGCCGCACCACCAAGGGGCGTCTTTTTTTTCAACCGGGCGGAGCGGCACCTCAGCCGCGTTGATCACCTTGTCGATGTGGGGAGCTGTCTCGGCTTGCTCACTGGCCTTGGCCAACAGCCCGGCGACGTAAAGATCGGCCTGCCGCCGCGTTTGCTCGTGAACCTCGAGTTCCACGGCGGCGAAGCTGGCCGGGTCGGTGGTCAGACGTTCGAGCCACTCGCGTTCGCGCTCGGCCAATAATCGCCCGGTCTGGTCCGCCACGACGGCTGGTGAGGCTGCCGGCGGGCCGGCGGGCCGTTGACGCTTTCCTCTTCCCTTTCCCTTCTGCTTGTTCTGGCCCATTTGCTCTTCCGACTCCAGAAGCACTTCCATGACGGGCTCCTTCCCGGCTGCTGATCATCCACGTTGTTTGGCCTCCGCCAGTTCGGATATCCTAACCAACACTCCTTTTTGGGTCACCCCTTTTTGGGATCGCACCCTCGCTGACCTTAAGCTTGACAGCTACCTCAAGCTCGACGTTCACGGTTTGGCTCCTTTTTCTTTGACCGGAGGAAGCAGAGCCTGAATCGTTTCCGAGTTCGACTCAACCTGTTCCAGCGTTGTTTCGAGACGCTCGACAAGTTCGTCCAGCAGAGCTGGCAGGTAGTTAAAGGCAAGCAACTTCTGATCGCGGGGGCAATTGGCCCAGAGCGTCTCCTCATTGACGTCGAGCGACCCTTCGTTTTCAACGGTGTGGGTGACGAAGATTCGGAACTTCGGGCCATATCGACCATAGACGAGTTGCTTTTCGGCACGGTAAAACTCCTCGGGTCTCTCGAACGCCTCGATAACGATCGAAGCGCGTACGCCGAGATGGAGGATATCGTTCAGGTAGGATTCTACTCCTTGGACGATCCGGCCAGCATCGTCGGTGGCCGCATTAACCTTCTTGGACAACTCTTGGAGACGGTCGAGGCGTGGACGGAGCATGTCCGCCATGAGGAAGGCTTTCATTCGCATACAGACCCCGCTGCTAGCGATTAGGCGTCAGCCAAGGGAGCAAACCTCCGTCCCGGCGTCTGCTGGGCTGTTGCTGGGAGAATCGTAACGCGGCGAGGGAAGTAGTCAAGGGCCCGGAAAAGATGGATTCTTGGTTGGATCGGAAAAGGTGTGCGACACCGTTTTCGAGCCCAGGGCAAGGGTTTTCGTCGACTAGCAGGAAGGGGCAAGTTGCTCCCCGCTTATATTTCCGCCCGTCACAGTCCGCCGCGGCCACGGTAGTTGTGCAGGTGATTCGCGAGGGCTTGGGTGCTTACCTGCCACTCTTTCGCGAACTCGCCCAGCCGTTCCTCCGTCACGCCGCTGAGGTTAACCCTGGGGACAAGAAGCTCGATGGCGAACGCGTTCGCCCGCATCTCCATGAGCCTGTCGACCACCGCCCTGGCCCCCTCGAACCTCGCCAGGTGCCGGTAGGCCCCCCGGTCGAACAGCAGGAAGGCGCCCCGGTGTCGAAGGCGCCCCGGTGTCAGGCGCCCCGGTGTCAGGGTGCGCCCCGGTGTCAGAGCATATTCTCGCCCCGAACCGCCGAGATCGACGGCCCCCGAGCTGCAGAATGCCGATCGAATACGCGGTCGTCTCGACGTGGGGGATCTGATAAAATGATCTTCGAGGGTCATTCCGGATCAAGCCATCGGAGGTCGGGACGGTGCGAAAAAAGCCGATCGAGCGGGTAAACGGAGAGGGCGGAGCCAAGACGCCCCGGTCTCAAGCCCGATTCAGGAACTGGCGCACCTTCGACCCGTCCAAGGTCGTGGGTGACCTGACCCTGATCGAGGAATTAACCACCTACAGGGATCATTTAGACGAGCTGCTCAAGCGCAAAGGAGATTATGTCCTTATCAAGGGACAACGGATCATCGGAATCTTCGCCGACCGCCAAGAAGCGATCGAGAAAGCATACGACCTCTTTGCCGAGGAGCCAGCACTCGTCAAGCAGATCGTCGCGAGAGAGCGCATCCACTCACTCGGCGGCGTCATCCTCTGATGGCGGTCCACGTACTGAATTCGATGCCTCCCCTGATCCAGGTGGGCATCCGCACCAGTCGCCCCCGGCAACCTCGCGGCCCGGGTGACAAGCTGCTCTTGAAGACGGCCCTGATCGATACCGGGGCGACGATGACGGCGGTCGCCCCGCCGATCATCGCGGCGCTGCAACCGCGCAAACTCGGGAATGTTGAGATCACACGGCCCGCTGCGGAAAGCCTCTGGGCGCAGACCTATGACATCCGCATCGCGTTCGAGCCCGACCCCCAGCAGGAAGAATGGTGGCTCCGTGGGCGTTGGTTCAACGTGGAGGCCATCGCGGCACCTCCGGCCTCCCTCGGGGTCGATGTCTTGATCGGCCAGGACATTCTCAGCCAGGTCGTCATGTCCTGGGACGGACCCCGCCGGAGGCTGCTTTTCATGTACTAAATGACACTATCGCCGCCAAAGGCCGCTCAAGCCGACTCCGGCCCTTCCTTTGCCTATTGTCTTCGATCAAGCCTCTACCTGATCGGGAACTTTCCTCGTGATCATCTGACGAAGACGTTCGTGCCAGTGATCCGGCGAGAAAGCGATCTCGTCCATGAAACGACTAGCGATTGGGGAGGGTTGCTTGAGACCTTTTTCCCAAGATCGAACGGTCTTCACATCCACGCCGAGAAATCTCGCGAAAATCGACTGGCTGACATTGAGGATCTGGCAGGTTGGGACCGATCTCGGATTCGGCAGCGCTTTCGATCGTTTGGTGAGCAGCGCTCGGGGTCCTTGTTCCCAGCCCGTCGATGAGACCGTTTATCTCTCTGCCTCGTTCTCTTCTGAAGGCGATCGTTTGGTGAGCAGCGCTCGGGGTCCTTGTTCCCGGGCGCTGATGAGACCGTTTGTCTCTCTGTCTTGTTCTCGAGAGGACGATAAGCTGGCAAGCAAGCGTCTTGGTCTTGTTCCCAAGTGTTGCCGAGCAGGAAATCGGAGCCAGTTGTGAGCGTTTGTAGAGCGCCACCAGCGGCGTCTTTTCCCGTGTCTGTTTTCTGAAGATCTGCACAAGACCGTCTTGTTCTTTGTCTCGTTCCTTCGAGAAGCGGTGCGCAAGACCGTCTTGTTCTTTGTGTCGTTCTATCGAAAACGCGCTTTCGCGATGGATCTTTCTCCTTTCGGTCGTGGAGGGAGCCCCGATGGTTTGGCCGTTCCCGTTCGTGTTCAGTTGGCCGAACTGAGCCAGCTGGCTCAAAGCTCCTCTGGCCTCCTCGCTCAGCCCGCTT
Organism: uncultured Planctomycetota bacterium; assembly: GCA_963779785.1. Taxonomy (GTDB): domain Bacteria; phylum Planctomycetota; class Planctomycetia; order Isosphaerales; family Isosphaeraceae; genus CAVRFS01. Next base: position 103,351 of record CAWAAW010000005.1, on the reverse strand, counting down.
GCGCGCACGTGCGCACGCGATATGCTGAATCAAGTGGCCGTGGAGCTGCGTTGCGCACACCCGTGGTGTCGGGCCACTGGCTTGCCAACAAGCGAGGCCCGGCGGCTTTTCAGCGTGGTCGCGAGCCGTTCAGAATCTCGACCGTTTGTGTTGAGCACAAATCCCGGCTTTGGGCGACGGCAGATCACGTTCGACGCGAACGGCGACGTGGCCAGGGCCTTGTTCGATTGGCTGGTGAACCACGAGCGGCGCGGATTCGACGAGGAAAGAGCTATGTGAATCAAGCACAGCGATCCCGACTCGCCCAGTGCGTGACGTCGTCGATCCGGCACGGAGCCGGAACCGCCGCGAATGAGTTAGGCGGGAATAGCCGCCGTGAACGGCTGGGATGTCCAGCCCACCCTTGACGGGGCGCTTGCCCCCTCAAGCGTCCGAATCGTTCGCAACAGGCTCATCGCGACCCCCGGCCCTGATCCAACGTCGCCAGCGGCTCATCTACGAGCTTCGACTGTGCAAGCTGGCCAACCTGTCGCGGTCAGCACCGCAGCCTGCAACGCACGATCTGGCGGTGGCCCAGCCCACGACAGTGCTCATTAACCGCCTCATCCGCAGTCCGGAACCTGCCGGGAATACGCTGATACTATATATATTGATATACAACTTACTAGACGTTACAATGTCGCGCGCCGAGCACGTCGGACGAGCGCGCCCGCCACGTCGGCACGGTCGTCCCAGCCGCGAGTGGCTCTCCCTTCTCGCTCGAAACTGGCTCTGAAGTCTCGCACGGTAACACCAACGTCGCAGTACACTGGCAAGCGCCGTCTAATTCGTGTATTGATGGTGCCTGGTGAGTACCTGAGTTCCTGTCCCGTCCTCGATGAGCTGGGCTATCTGCCCATCGACAAGCAAGGGGCCGATTTGTTGTTCCAGGTTGTCGCCGCCCGTTATGAAGTTGGATCGGTCGTAATCTCCACGAATCGACCCTTCCGGGAATGGGGCAAACTCTTTGACGTGGACAACACAATGGCAACGGCCTTGATCGACCGGCTGATGCATCACGGGGAGGGGATCGTTATTCAAGGAGATACTTATCGCATGAGAGATAAAGATCCTGATTCGACCGACGAGTGACCAAAGCGCGGTACGTCAACGTTCGGATCGGGTGTTCGATGCGAAGTGAGTTGGCTTTGGCGTGAGTGGCGGGGATCGTCCAGCCCACCCTCGAAGAAGCCCAGCCATCGTGCTGGGTCATTCGAGCGGCCGGTTCCTTGGAGAGCGGGCCCGCGTTGACCCCAGGCTCTGATCCAGAATCCGCGAGCAGCTTCCTGCGGGGGGCTTCGTCTTGGCGGTCTGATCATCCTGTTTGTGGCCCGTGGTGGTCCGCGGCGAGGAATTGGCGGTGGCCCTGTCCACCAAGCCGAACTCAACAAGCGCGAACGCCTGGCCGGCCCGTCCGTTCCAAGCTTTGCCACGCCAAATTCCTGGTTCGATTTGACTCCGCGCTTTTCGCAACGTGCCGAGCCACGTCAGACTATGCGCTGATTGCGTCATGCCCTGTCCGGTCACCAAGCGCAGCTGCCGTCCTGGTGATCGAAACTGACTCCATTTCGGTGATCCTTTTGACGTCTTCCGCGGCGTAGTCGCGCGGTCGAATGTCCCGCTCGACAGTCAGGCCCGGAAACCCCTCGAATCGACGAGATTCCGTGTGAGCACCGTCATATCGTTGGCCAACGCAATCGCAGCGATCCGCAGGTCCACGTGCCGACACGAATTCGTTGTTTCCTCAATTCTTCAAACACGTCGGCCGCGGTCGAAGCGTATGGCAACACCTGCGCGAGCAAAGTCGCTGAGGACGCCTTCGAGCTTATGGTTACCGCGTATAACGCCGGCCGAATCTCTCGCTCGTGATAAGTAGGCATTCCAACCGACGACCCGCTCATGAAACGAAACGATCGTGACAAAAAAGTTCGCCCGGATGCCGTGGTGCTCGCAGTCCGTGAAGGCCGCCCGTCCTGCGCCCCATTCCGTGGCGGGGCGGAGAAAAGGGACGTTGCTCAAAAACGCTCTTATGTGGTCGACCACATAAGAGTGTGATTGTGTGGCGTCCGGTCTAACGAGGGAACGAGAATCCCACCCGTAATTGACCGGACGTCACATAAGCGGGAACGCCATGCAAATGCTGGCCGAGTGCTTCTGTCATGAATAACCACTGAACCCCGCGAGGAGTTTCCAAGTCTCTGAAACCGGCTTGCGGTTTATTTTCGATCACTGTTGTGACCCGCTTGCTGGCTGGTTGAATGGGACAGGCGCAGAAGTGAAGAATGGCGGCATCACCGTCGGACTCGCGGTGAGGCGGTTGGCCTCGTCGAAGTCGGCATTGGCCCTGTCGACCTCCCTCTTTTCGATCCAGGCGTAACCGCGGACGCGGTAGGCGTCAACACATCTGGGATCGAGCCGGATGGCATCGTCCAAATCGGCGATGGCCTTGTCGTACTCCTTCTTCTCGTACCAGGCGTAGCCGCGGCCGCAGTGGGCGTCAACATATCCAGGATCGAGCTGGATGGCCTTGTTGAAGTCGGCAATGGCCTTGTCGTGCTCCTTCTTTTCGTACCAGACGTAGCCGCGGCCGTCGTAGGCGACAACATATCCAGGATCGAGTCGAATGGCCTCGTTGAAGTCGGCGATGGCCTTGTCGTGCTCCTTCTTCCAGTTCCAGGCGTGGCCGCGGCCGCCGTAGGCGTCAACACATCCGGGATCGAGTTGAATGGCCTCGTTGAAGTCGGCGATGGCCTTGTCGTGCTCGTTCTTCCAGCTCCAGGCGTAACCGCGGTCGCAGTAGGCAGGAACGTATGCAGGATTGAGCCGGATGGCCTCGGAGAAATCGGCGATGGCCTTGCGGTACGCCTGCTTCCGGCTCCAGGCGCAACCGCGGCCGTGGTAGGCAAGGACAAATGAAGGATAGAGCCGGATGGCCTCGTTGAAGTCGGCGATGGCCTTGTCATACGCCTCCTTCTCGCTCCAGACGCAGCCGCGATGGTAGTGCTTGAAAGCAGATATGAGAGCAAATGGGATGACATAGAACCCCCACCCGATGCCGAGGATGAGCACGACGCCCGTTAGCGCTCGCACAGCCAGGCGAACCCGGAACTGCTGCCACCAGCGGCACCTGAGGGGCTTATCTTGCATCATGTGGCGCCGCAACGAGACTTTGTCATCGACGTAACTCGTTCAGGTCGGACTTTGAAACGGCCAGTACAATGCACACAATTCAGCTTACGAATTAGGTTTCGGGAGTCAAGCACGACCCGGATTTCACCGCGGGCCACGCCAGTTGGGGCACGTCACTTCCTGAAACCCAGAATTCGTGCTCAACACGAACGGCCCGGCTTGGTGATGGCTTTCGAGTAAGTCGCACGGCGTGCGGGCCTTGCCTGTAGATGAGCCAGCCAAGGGCCCGGACTCCGCGCACGCCAGCTCTCGATCGCCTCAGTTGGAGCAAAACACCCGCGCACGCCGGCACAAGCGGGGCGAGGAGGGAGAGGCGTTGCTGCCGGCGCCAGAAAGCTCCGCCAATCACGGGGTCTCGCTGAGAATTCCCAAGATCGTGCGCTACGGATAATATAGCGACGTTGCAGGATTGAGATTGGTTGACCGAATGCGGTGCCTGTTCGAATGTGCGACCGGGCAACGCTCTTTGTTCCGGACAGCTTTTGCTGGTAGCCTGGTGGCAGGAGGCTGTAAACACCTGATTGGGGGCATCATGATTCTCACGATGGAACTTATAATGCTTGTCACCGGCCTCTATGCGCTGTTCGCCGGCAAGATGCCGACGTTTGGCGCTGCGCAAGTATGACGTCCGGGGCTGGCCCGCCCGGGTCATCGGCGTCATCTGCCTGCTGCCGCTCCCCCTTTCATTCGCCGCCGGATTTGTAGCGTCGCTCCAGATGGCCGCCCAGGGAAAGGATTTCACCGACAAATCGTTCTTCTGGGTCAGAACCGCAATCGAGGGGGGATCGTTCTGGTTTGCGCGGTCGCGATGCACATGATGCGGCTTACCTACCAGACGCCCGTTAAGGCCCAGCAAAAACCTGATCATCCATTTTCTGATTTCTGATATCGCAATGTGATACATATAACGTGAACGATTGATTACATATTGTAACCATTTTATCACCATCCTCAATTGAACCCGCGCGGTCTGTAGCTTGTTCCTCGCCTTGCACCATCGCCAGCCGCATCGCGGCCCGGTAGCAAACGGACAAAAACGATCGGCCAAGGCTTTGGCCGTCATCTCACGATCCCCTTAAGCGTCCCCGTTTCTCATCGCCGGAGGCATGGGCCCCAGCCACGACCGGCGGTTCGAGAAGGCGGGGACATGGTTATGTGGCGCTCAAGATCGAGGAGGGGCTGAATGCCCGGCGTCCACCGGCTGAAGGCTACATAACGAGAGCGACCACATAAACGCCGAAATCTGGGCAATTCGGCGAGGGCGCCCATCCACGAACCCCGCGTCTCGTCCCATTGGGTAGCGATGGTCCCTTTTTTTCACGCAAATTCGAGACGGAATTCGATTAGAATGATCGCCGAAGCCATTCGCTCATGACACTCGACCTCCCTGCCCCCGACTATGCCCGATTTCTGGCTGCGCTCAAGGAGCGCATCCGCGGCGCCCGCGTCTCCGCTGCTCGCTCTGTGAACCACGAGCTAATCTCCGTTCACTGGGACATTGGCAAGACGATCGCGGAAAAGCGAGCCTCGGCCGGTTGGGGCGACGCCGTCGTCGAGAAGCTTTCCCGCGACCTGAATCGCGAGTTCCTCGGGGTCCGTGCTGGAACCCCGAAAGGGACATTCGTAATTGTCACGGCAAATTGCTCAATCTGCGTAAAGTCGCTTTCTGTGAACTAGAAATCGTACCAAAGCAATAAAGAACGTCCGCTGGCGCACTCGCCGCTTCTGATCAACAGCGTCAACTCCTTTAATGGGTTTAGCCCCTCGGCGGGTCGTCCGATCCGTGATGGGCCGGGGCTGCAATCAACGCAAGTTGCTTGCCATGACTTAATTGCGTTAGAGCGGTCTCACGTCGGGTGGCGGGATTCTTTTGCTCCCGGGCGGCTTCGCGGATAGGATGGACGGAGGCAGCATCCTGGTAATTCTCGACCTCCTTGCCGAATGGGACAAAGTCGACGCCGCCGGGATCGACGACTCGGAAAGTTCCCGACGCCCTCAGCAACGCATCAGAGGCGATACGATGCCAAACCAAGATGTCGAAGAAAAGGTAGATGAAGTTTTACAAAAACTTTCAACTGAAGATGCCAATCTGATCATCCAAGCGACGGTCACCAAGGTCCTCGACCAGATAAAGGATAGTGTTTTTCAACAAGCCTTCGACAGTGCCCAACAGGTATTGGGGCACTCCGATAACATGATCGTCGCGGTCGATGATCTTGCGAAAAAGACGGGTGATACCAAGGAGGATATACTCTTCAAGGCATTAGCCCTCTATGAGGCCGCGATCGAGGCGAAGCAGAAGGGACAACGGCTCGTCCTCCTTGGATCGGACTACAGGTTCATTAAAGAAATCATCGGCTTCGAACAGATGAAGCCAGAATCTCGGCAACCCGAGAGCGTCGCCGGATGACAAGGAATGCTGGGAATGGCCTCAACAGAATCGGAAGCGGGCGAGGGGTTTCACTGCGCCGGAAGTGATCCTCCCGGGACCGGATGCGGAGAAGCCTTTGGACCTGGCCGCCGGTGCCCAGACGGAAAAAGGAAAAGCTCCCTTCACCGAGCGAGCGTCTTGAGGCAAGGGTCGACAGTTACATTGCGGAGCTGAAGCGCGACAAGCTCCATTTCCAGGCCGAAGTCCAGCGACTTCGCATTTATGAGATTCATCATCTCAGGGATGATGTCAGATGGCTTGAAGACTTCGAATCGTGGCAGAGCCAAACACTCGCCAGGCTGCGGACTTCCTACGAATGGGCGATTGCATTCAACTGGCTCTCTTTGGCGCTCATCGCCATCGGTGGATGCGTGGTCAGTTATGCGGCCTTCATCCCGTCGCGGTCTGGAATTCAGCAGACGATCGCCACCATGGGTTTTGTCAGCCTGCTCGTCGGCGCCGGAGTTCAAGCCATGAACTCCTATCAGGGGACGAAGTCACTCTTAAAGGTTGCAGACCCTCCCTCTGGCAGCGCTCGGCCTAGCCCTAATCCCCGAGCCCCTTCGGTCACCCGGATCGAATCCGATCCGTCATGAACACGGGACGTCCGACCGAGGGAGCCGTTGACCAGTCCCGGGTCTTGCCTCGCTCCATAGATCAAGTCTCTATCGAATCCGGATTCTTCCGCGTGGTTTTTCGACGACGTGCAGATGGCCGGGAGGCTGAACCTGCCGCAGTCCCAGCGGCGAGCGCTGTCGTTCGGCCGCGGGGCGTTCGGCCGCTGAGAGATGACACTACCCCCGCGCGTTGTTCCAATCCAGGCGCCGATCATGGAGTCATCCCGGAATGCCGATTCGGAGGAGCGTCATGGTCACACGCGAGGCACGATATAGCCGCGAAGAGTTTGCCAGGCGCGGGCAGGAGATCTACGATCGGGAGGTACGTTCCTCCCTCCAACCGGGCGACGATGGCAAGTTCGTCGCGATCGACATCGAGTCGGGCATCTACGAGATGGACCGCGACGACTACGTCGCGACCGAGCGCCTGCTGAGCCGACAACCGGACGCGCAGGTCTGGCTGGCACAAGTGGGACAGCCCGCCGCCTACCGCCTCGGGGTGCGCTCGGCTTCGGGGGTACTAGAGTGATTCCCGGTACAGTCAGCGTTCGGCTCGAAATCCTGATTCGGATACCGATCCTCGATGCGCTGGCACAAGAACAGGGGTTGAGGCCATCCTGGACACCGGCTTCACTGGGTCACTCACGTTACCGCCCATGCTGATCGCTGGCCTCGGCCTCCCCTGGCGCTCGCGGGCCAACGCCGTCCTGGCAAATGGGACCGTCGAGCAGTTCGACATCTATGCCGCGACAGTGCTACGCCGGGTTCCGGGCCGGAACTCCACCCCAACTCCAAGACGAGCTCAAGAGTTAGAGAAGAACTCGGCGGTGGAAGGGGCGTGGGCTAACAAAGCTCAGCGCGCGTTGCGAGAGCCCGGCGGAGGAGCTACATTGTAAGTACATGAGGGATTCCGCCATGAAGACACACATCGTACGGATCGGCAACTCGCAGGTTATCCGCATCCCCAAGCTGCTGCTAGAGCAAACCGGCCTTTGCGGCGAAGTTGAGATGATTGCCCAGGACGATTCTCTGGTCATCCGACCAGCCAAGCGGCCTCGGGAAGGATGGGCCGCGGCGTTTCAGGAGATGGCCCGCCGCGGTGACGACGCGTTACTCGACGACGCGTCGCCGAGCCTATCGAACTGGGATGAGGACGATTGGGAATGGTGATAAACCGCTTCGAGGTCTACCTGGTGACCCTCGACCCGACCGTCGGCAGCGAGATTTGGAAGACCCGTCCTTGCCTCAACGTGTCGCCGGACGAGATCAACCACACGATCCGCACAGTGATCATCGCGCCGATGACCACAAAGGAGCAAATCTACCCGACGCGGATACGCTGTCGGTTCAAAGGCAAGGACGGCCAAGTGGTGCTTGATCGGATCCGAACGGTGGACCGGTCACGGCTGGTCGCGAGACTCGGTCGGATCAGCGGTGGAACCGCTGCGGCCGTGCTGGACGTGCTCCGGGAGATGTTCAAACCATAGGTGGACCGCATCAGCATCGCAGAATTCCCTCCCAAGCCGAAGCACTTCATCAAATTCGGGATCGTCCTTGAATGTCCCGCACATGGAGCTGATCCAATTCGGGTCGGGCTTCAGACTCTTGACTTCCTCCTTGAGCGAGGCAAGCTCTCGTTCGACATCTTCCAGGCGTTTTTCGATCGTCTTGGTCATGGCTCGTGCGCCGGGCCAAAGACGAGTGACATAGCGTTATTTGAATAAACTCAGTTGCAATATGACTTCCTTACCGCCATTTGCCTCGGCTTGGAATTGCCCTATGTCCCTCTTTTTGGTGTCCCTCCTTTTGGCTCTACCCCTCGAGTACCCGGCGACCGCCCAGTCATCAGCCACCTTGAGCAACCGGCCCAGCGGCAACACGAACCCGGGCAAGAGCGGGGTCTGGTAGGTTTCCTCGGCTTTGACAACAACTTCGGACGAGGTGCCGGCCTCGTTCTTGAATACGGTCATCGTGCGCGCGAATCGATCGATGACCCAATATTCACGGACGCCGATCGTCTGGTATTCGCGTCTTTTCTCCTCGTAGTCGCGTATGCGGTCACGCTTTCGCTTCGAGACGAATTCGGCGACGATTGTGGGAATATCGGTCTGCGGATTCGGGACGCGGCCAAGTCCAGCCCAGATCACTCGATCGGCTCGCCGTCTTCCGTCCGGAAGCGGTATGTATTGCTCGGACAGCGGTCTTGTCGAGTGCTCGCGCCTTGAGGATGGTCGTCTTGATGCATTGCGAAGAAGAAGGCCAAGCTCCCCATTAGGATCGCGTTCGGTCATCACCGGGAGCGGGACTCACGATCAAGACTCCATGAATCAGTTCGTAGACGAACCGGTCGTCGTAATCGATGACGGCGTCGAACTCCTCGGGCGTCATCAGCATCCCGTTGGATGAGCGAGTGAGCTTGATCCGTTTTGTCTTTTGCGCTCGAGCGGTGCTCATGATCGCTGCCCTTCGTGAGACGGCAAGTAAGAGGTGGGCAATGCTCCCGGTCTCAACTCATTTTACCGCGACGGAACGCTGGTGCAGGGAGTCTTGCGGTCGATTCGCTTGAGCAAGCCGGTGAGGACGCGGCCCGGGCCAACTTCGTAGAATGTATCGAAGCCATCGGCGAGCATTCGGCGCATCGATTCTTCCCAACGGACCCCTTGGAGGACCTGGGCAACCAGGGTGCGACGGAGGTCGTCAGGTGAGTCGTGGGTTGAGGCGTCGACGTTTGAGTAAACGGGAATGCGCGGTGGGGCGATCGGCGTTTCCGCAAGGATCTGGGCGAGCTGGTCGTCCGCCGGTTTCATCAAATGCGAGTGAAAGGCCCCGGCGACGGCCAGGGGCACGACCTTCATGGCGCCGAGCTCGGTGGCGATCGGTGCCAGGTGTTCCAGGGCCGACGCGTCGCCCGAGACGACGATGTTGCCCGGTCCCAGCAAGTTCGCCTTCCAGAGCCGGCCGAAGGGTTCGAGGCGACGGCAAAGCTCGTCGACGGCCGACTCGTCGAGTCCCAGCACGCTGGTCATTCCGCTGGGCGAGGCCAGGGCGGCGGCCTGCATCGCCTGGCCTCGGCGGCGAACCACCTTGAGGCCGGCCTCGAAATCCATCGCCCCGGCGAAGACCAAGGCTGTGTACTCGCCCAGGCTCAGCCCGGCGGCGCCCTCACAGGCTGCAACCACTTCGGGGTTCGTCGCTTTGAGGCTTTCCAGGGCAGCCAGACTGGCCACGAAAATCGCCGGCTGGCTCACGTCGGTCGCTTCCAGCGCGTCGGCCGGTCCCTCGATGCACAACCGCCTCAGATCGATCCCGAGAATTTCGCCAGCCCGGTCGAAAAGAGCCTTGACCGCCGGGATCTCGCCGTCCAGCTCACGCCCCATCCCGACGAACTGCGCTCCCTGCCCGGGGAATAAAAAGGCAATCTTGGGCATCGTTGGATTTTCCTTCAAACAGTCCGTTGATTCCGATACGCGAGTTCGGGCCGCCCCGATTGGCAGAGACGGAGTAGCATCGCCGCATTCAGTCCGAGGCCGGGGAACCGGTGCGTCCGGACACGCGCCGCCGTCCACGGCCGGTGCACGGCCAACTGCTGGACGATGCGGGCGCCCAGGCGGTCTTCGGCCATGGTGCCGGCGACGCGCAAGGCGTTGCGGATGGCCCGGGCGCCGGACGCTCCATGGCAGATGATGCAAGCGCCGCGGATGCCCAGCAACGGGGCGCCACCGAACTCCTCGTATTCGAACCGGGTCTTGAGTCGATGCAGGCTGGCGGCAACCTTGTGGCCGGCGTCGCCGGGAAGCTCGGGCATGAGCCGGGCCAGTTCTTCCCGGAGCGTCGCGAACAAGAACTCGACCGCTCCTTCGCCGGCCTTGAGCAGGACGTTGCCCACGAACCCATCACAAATCACGACCCGGACATGCCCTTCGTAAATGTCGCGGCCCTCGACGTTTCCGACGAATCGGGCCGCCCAGGGACTGTTCTGAAAGATCGCACGGGTCGCGCGGGTCAGCTCGGTACCCTTTTCGTCTTCGGTGCCGACGTTCAACAGGCCGATGCGGGGGCTCGTCACTCCCAGGATCTCTTCGGCGTAGATCGCTCCCATGACGCCGTACTGGTAGAGATCCTCCCCCTTGGCGTTCATGTTGGCGCCCACGTCGATGATCACGATCGGCCCTTGATGCGAGGGGAAAATCGCGGCGATGCCAGGGACGCCGGACGCCGGGGAGGAACATCTTGGCATTGAACAACGCCGAGGCGACCATCGCGCCGGTATTGCCGGCCGAGACCACCGCCTTGACCTCGCCGGCGGCCATCAGTCCCCAGCATCTCGAAATCGAGTTGTCCCGTTTTTTTCTCAAAGCCTCGACCGGCTTCTCGTCCATGCCGATGGCCTGGCTGGCATGGATGATCGGCAGGCGGTCGCGAGGGGCGTCGGGGGCCTTGGCGAGCTCGGCTTCGATTCGCTCGCGGTCGCCGACCAGGACGACCGTCAGGTCGCACAGGTCACCAACCGCTTCGCACGCTCCACGTGACGATCGGACCGGGAGCAAAATCCCCTCCCATCGCGTCCAACGCTACCCGCATTGCATCACTCCCAGCATCTTCCTGTGATCCGCCCGGAAACTCGGACTGATCGTATAATGACAGCGGGATGCCGGACAGCGGGATGTACTCCCTCTTCCGCATCCCGAGACAATTCCTAGATCGACCGGCCAAACGACCGAGTTCATCCTAGAAGGCCCCGCGCACGGCTGTCAAGCCGCACGTGGATCGGCGAGATACATCGCGCACGATTTCCTTGCAGTTCTCGATTCGCCAAGAGTCAAGCGCATTCGGCTCGGGCCCGTGTGCGACGGCGGCTCGGGCCCAGCTCGACGCGGGACAGGGCCTCGGGGTGAAGATGGGTGCGGGCGGCCTTCCGCACCTGGCGGGGTGTGATGGCCGCGATCCGCTCGGGCCAGTGTCTGGGCTCGTCGAGACTGAATCCCCACCGTTCGAGGTCGAGCAACCGTTCGGCCCGCTGCTCGACGCTCTGGAAGTCGAAGACCCACGCACCGGCGACGTAACGTCGGGCGCGGTCGACCTCGTCGTCCGAGAACGCCCCGGCGTGCATGGCCCGGATCTGTTCGGTGATCGTGACGATCACTCGCTCGGCTTCGTCGGGTGTCGTCCCGGCGTAGACCCGGAACAAGCCCGGCACCACGTCGGCCGAGTCGGTCATGCCGCCGCCGATCGCATAGACCAGGCCGAGCTCGTCGCGCAAGATCCGGCCCAGTCGGTCGCAAAAACCAGGCCCGCTGCCGAAAATATGGTCGAGAACGGCCAGGGCATCGTAGTCGGGATGGTTGCGGGCGATGCCCAGATGGCCCAGCACGATATGGACCTGCTCGCCGGGATGATGGATGCGGCGGACGCGCGGCCGGCTCGGCTCGGGCGGCGGAGGAAGAGCAGGAAGGGGACCGCCGCGGGGGGCCCAGGCGCCGAAGCGTGCTCTGACAAGGCTCGCCAGACGGCGGGGGTCGAAATCACCGACCGCGACCAGGATCGTGTTCTCGGGCGTGAAGTAGTGGCGATGGTGCTCGATGGCCTGCTGGACGCGTCAACCGAGTGATGTCGCGGACGCCGCCACGCGGGTCGCGAGAGAGCGGATGGGCTCCGTAAACCAGGCCGCGGAAGTTCAGCTCGGCACGAAAGGCGGGATCTTCCAGGTCGCCTCGCAGCTCGGCGGCAATCCGGCGGGCCACCCAGTCCAGCGCCTCGGCAGGGAACGCCGGCGACAGGGTCACGTCGGCGAGCAATTCCATCGCCAAGGACAGGTCCTCGCAACGGACCCGGACCGAGCCACCCGTCGCTCCGACCTCGAGCGAGCCCCCGACGTCTTCGATCGCCTCGGCCAGTTCTTGGGCGGTGCGGGTCGAGGTCCCCTCCTCGAGCAGCCGGCCGGTCAGGCAGGCGAGGCCCGGCTTGGCCTCGCGTAACAATCCGGCATCGGCGTACAGTTCGAGGGCAACCACTCCGCTATCCGGCCGTCGCTCGAAGATGAGTCTCAGGCCGTTGTCCAGTACGACGCGTTTCGGCCGGTAGTCGACGAGTCGAGACAGTCCCGCCCGGCACGTCCATGCGATCGCATTGCCCGTTCGTTCGGTCGCCGAGCTCGCTGCGCGGCTGTTCCGCTTCGACTGGGCACCGGGCACGGGCAGTGCAGCGAGTTCGGGAACGGACGACTCCACAGGGCTGACCACGGCCAGCACCTGCTCAGACGGCGTTCGGGGCAACGACCATCCGACCGTCAAGTTGGATTCCACGAAGTGTGCGGCCACGACACGGCGAATCTCGTCACCGTCGACGGCCAGGGCGGCGCGATGCTCGGCTTGCCAGGCACGCCAGTCATCCCAGAGAGCCGCGGTACCCAGGCCGGCAGCCAGGCTCGTCAAGTCCTCATGTTCCCAACGCCAGGCCGCCTCGAGTCGGCGACGCGAACGGGCCAGCTCCTCGTCCGTGGGCCCGGTCCGGGCCAGCCGGACCAGCTCGGCGGTGATCTCTCGCTCGATCGTCGCGATATCCGCCTCCGAGGCCGCCTCAACCTGAATGAAGAACTGTCCGGCGCGTTGCGCCGTCGTGTGCGACGCTTCGATCCATGTGGCCGTCTGCTGGGTCTCGACCAGGGACTGCCAGAGCCGCGACCGCCGACCGCAGCAAAGCAGATCGCGCGAGGACGTCGAGTGCCGGGGCGTCGCCATGTCCCCGAGGAACCGTGCGCCATCCCAAGAGGCCCGCGGACCGCCGACTCAGACTCGGAGAGCACGAAGTCGCGGCGACCGTTCTGGCGCGGCTCGACGACCGTCGGCCGATGGTCGGGGACCCGTGCCCGCCGGCAGATCCGCGAAGTGGCGGCTGATCGCGTCCAGGGCCTGTTCGGGGTCCACGTCCCCGACCACGACCAAGACCGCGCCGTCGGTCCGATAGTGGGTTTGGTAGAATGTCACCAGGTCGTCGACGCCGATCCGAGCGATGTCGTCTGGCCAACCGACGATCGGGTTGCGATACGGGTGGCGAAGGTAGGTGAGGGCCAGATGGGTCTGGTCGAGCCGGCCCTGAGGAGAATTGAGCTCGCGGGCCCGTTCTTCGCCGATCACCCGCCGCTCGGCCTCGACTTCACCCGGATCGAACTGCGCGCCGCGCATCCGGTCGGCCTCGATCGCCAGGGCGAGCTCCCAGCCCTTCGAGGGAAATGCGAACCAGTAATGCGTGTAGTCCTCACTGGTCTCGGCGTTGGACTGCCCCGCGCCATCCAACACCAAGCGGTCGATCTGTCCCTTGGGAAAGCGATCGGTCCCTTTAAAAAGCATGTGCTCGACAAAATGGGCCAGCCCCGACAGACCCGGCGGCTCGTCGAACGATCCCACTGGGTAGTACAGGTCGCAGACCACGATGGGTGCGCGGCGACGCGGCAACACCAGGGCCTTCAATCCGTTGGATAGCGTCCGTTCGCGGACCGGCAGGTCGCCGGCCCAGGCAGGCAACGGTGAGGGGCTGGGATTCAATCGTCGAACCATGGGTGCCCCTGGTTGTTGAGTTGAGACAATGGGAGAGATGAGGGACGATTCCGGCTCAACCAGGATTCCCCGGCAGAGTCAAAACGCCTCGCACCAGCTTAACCGACCGCGAACTCCGTGCAACGGCGCTGCAACGGAGTCTGAAATCCGAGGACGATGTCGCTTTTGGGTACTCCCGCCTCGACCAGTCGATTGGCGATCCCTTCCTCGGTTCCATCATGTTGAATCCAGATCTTGCCATCCCTGATGTCCACATGCACGGTGCAGCCGTGAATTCGCTCGCTGCCCGTGCCACCCTACCTTCATCAGCTCGAAATGGCTTTGGACCGGATCGACGATCACCTCGGATCTCGACCTGGCCGTAGAATGGACTTATACGAAGCATATTCTCGCAAAATGTCCTGAATCAACTCACTATAGCGCGTCAGTTTATCCATCGGACAAGGGCCTCCGTCGCAGGATCATAAACGATGAGATGAAGGGAATGGCGCTGGATCGCGGCTTGCGTGAGAGGGAGCATGAAGAACGTGGAATAGACCGACACGGGCACGGCCAGGTAAAGGATGCGCTGAGGTTGTTCTTCATCAAGGGCGAGGCGATAGTTCAGGAATTGTCCCAGGGCGGTGTGAAAATCGGCCAGCACGGAAGCGGCCGATGAAGCTCTTTACCTCCACCGCGATTTGTTGGTTGTCTTTCTCGGCCGCGATCAACTTCTCGGCGCCAAGATCGATGTACATATCATGGCCGGAGAACTCGACGATCAACGGATCGGCGGTGATCGTCCAGCCGTCTTTTGTTAAACCGTGTTTGACGGCGTCGTGAAACAGATCGTGCGTGGGCATTATCCTTGCTTCCCCAATCGCAGGCACTCCCGCTCTGAGTATAACATGATCCCTCACGCGCCGGATCACGAGAACCGCACAAGTCGGACGGCCACCCAAGTCGAGGCAATCGGCACGATAATACTGATCGTGCGTCCATTTTTCATCTTGACCTTGAACCGAGTGGGACGATGCCCGACAATAGATTGTATGCATGGGCTCGCGCCGTCAAAGGCGGGGGCTCGGGTGAGCCGGGGGGGACCCGGGCAATGAATGTTTGTGAACCTGGTCAGGGCGGGAACGCAGCAGCCATAAGCAACACCTTCATGTGCCTGGGAGAACCTCCCCGGCTCTCCCGAGTTCCTGCATGCCGGTGTTTGATCTGAAGTCCGAACGGCGGGGCGCTCGCTCGGGTCTCGACAACGCCTCGAACGCGTGACAAAGAGGCGCCCCGATTGAGGGCGAGCCGAATCGGATCGGGGTGATTTGATACCCTTGCTCGTTTCGGCACGATGGAGCGCGTCCACGTGGCCCTACGTCCCGAGTCGAAAAATCGATCGAAACCCGCGACCGACCCGGCGGAGGCCAAGGTTGCGGTGCCGCCTCGTAACGAGCGGCCGCTCTACACGGTGGTCGCGCGCCGATACCGGCCGCAGCGGCTCGAGGACGTGGTTGGACAAGACCACGTGGTCCGGGCGCTGCGGAACGCCATCCGACTGAATCGAATCGCTCAAGCCTACCTGTTCTGTGGAACGCGAGGGGTTGGCAAGACCTCGATCGCCCGCATCTTCGCCAAGTGTCTGAACTGCGTGCGAGGACCGACCGAGGAACCCTGCCAGACCTGTGATATCTGCCAGGCGATCGCTCAAGGGCAGGACGTCGACGTGATCGAGATCGACGGCGCCAGCAACAACGGCGTCGAGCAGGTGCGCGAGTTGCGGCAGAACGCCGCGCTTCGGCCCAGCCGAGCCCGGTACAAGATCTACTACATCGACGAAGTGCACATGCTCTCGACCGGTGCCTTCAACGCGTTGTTGAAGACACTGGAAGAGCCGCCTCCCCACGTCAAGTTCTTCTTCGCAACGACCGAGGCGAACAAGATTCCGATTACCGTGCTGTCGCGTTGCCAACGGTACGATTTCGCCGGAATCACCCCGGACCTGATCGCAACCACCTTACGGGAAATCTGCGAGCAGGAACGGGTGGAAGCCGATCCCGAAGCACTCCAGGTGGTGGCCCGCCGCGCCGGTGGCTCGCTCCGTGACGCCCAGTCGCTACTGGATCAATTGCTCGCCTCCGGCAGCCCACGTATGACCGTCGAGGTGGTTCACGGCTTGCTGGGAACCGCCAGCGACGAACGGCTGTTGGCGATCCTCGAAGCCCTGGCCAATCACGACCCCGCCGCGGTACTCCACCTGGTGGACCAGGGGATGAGTGAAGGTGTGCAGCCCGCTGAGCTGCTGAGCGGTGTCATTGACTTCGTGCGTGATGCAATGGTGCTCGCAATCGGCGCCGATTCGTTGTTGATGGCGATCAGTCCGCGACGGCGGCCGGAGCTGAAACGCATCGTTGATCGGTGGACGTTCAACTCCATCCTCGCGGCTCTGCAAATCCTGTCCGAGTGTCGCAGTCGGATGCGCGGCAGCTTGCATGGGCGGCTGCTGGTAGAGATTGCGTTAACGAGCGTGACACAGCTTGAGAACCTGACCGCGCTGGGCCCGCTGGTTGATCGGCTCGCCGCGCTGGAGTTCGCGGGACCGAGGGGACTTCGATCCGATGGAAGCGTCCCCAAAAGAATGCCAGATTCGCCGGAAACCGCTGCCGTATCCGCTGGTCCGACTTCAGCACCGTCTACAACGACTGACGGTTCCGTTACCGCGCTCGCCGAGCCGCACGCGGCGGCGACTCCGATGGCCGCCGCCGCGACTTCGTCGGTACCGCAGCAGCCGGCGTCAAGTCCCGCTCCGTCCGCGGTCCCCGCAACCGCGCCGGCACCGCGGGCCACGGTGGCACCGCAACCGGCATTGAGCCCCGTTCCGTCCGCGGCCGGGTCAGAGCCATCCCCCCCGTCCTCTCCCGAGGAATGGCCGGCGTTGGATCTCGAAACGGCTCGAAAGGTGTGGCCCGAACTGGTCAAGAAAGTTCCGGCGAAACTGCAAGTGGCGTCTGAGCCAGGTCGAACCGATCGCCGTCGCCGGACCCGACATTCTGATCATCGCCGCGAAGTCCGGATTCGATTCCCAGGCGGTTGAGGCTGACTGCGGGACCGCCGATGTCTTGGGACAACTCGAGAAAGGGCTTCAGAAGCTGATCCACCGGCCGGTGACGATCAAGTACGAGCGGACCGCCGGTCCGGACGGGGCGTCGCTCAATGCAAAACCAATGAATTCACAACAACCGGACGCCTTGATGGCGGATCCGTTGGTTCAAAAAGTGGTCGAGCTTTTCGAGGCCCGTACCTTACAGTTAGAATACGACGATACGGACCCGACTCCTTAGAACTGAGTTGTACGACCGCGATCGGTTGGCCCAAGGTCCTGGTTGCCTCGAATCGTCACTTTTGTAAAAAGGAAACCGTGTTCAACAAATTGGGAATGCTCACGGAACTGATGCGGAACGCCGGCAAGCTGCGCGAGTCGGCCGAGAAGGCTTTTGAGTCGCTGGGCCAACTGGAGGTGGAAGGCGATTCGGGCGGCGGCGCGGTCACGGTCAAAGTGAATGGCCGGCTCGAGGTCGTATCGGTCCGGATCGACCCCAAGCTGCTGGCCGACAGCGACGCGGAGCTGCTGGAAGACCTGGTCGCCGCGGCGGTCAACGCCGGCTTGGCCAAGGCCCGTGAAGCGGCCGCCCAATCGCTGGCGTCCCTCACCGGCGGTCTACCGCTTGGCTTGTTCGGCCCAACAGCAGGGGTTCTGGGGGCGAGTGACCGACGTCACTGGTAGCGGCCAGTCACCGCTCGGGCCACCGGACAGCGGTCGGGAGCTTTGACGATGTCCGGCACCGGATACGCGGCAGCCGTCGATCGCTTGATCGCCGCCTTGGGACGCCTGCCCGGAATCGGCGCCAAGTCCGCCGAGCGGCTCGCTCATCACCTCTTGAAATGCCCGGCGAGGAGGCACTTGAGCTCGCCGAGGCCATTCGTGCCGCCAAGCAGCAAATCCGACACTGCCAGGTCTGTTTCCACTTGACCGAGGCGGACCAGCCGCTGTGCTCGATTTGCCGCGACCCCCGCCGCGATCAATCCACCGTCTGCGTGGTCGAACAATCGCGCGACCTCATGTCCCTGGAAAAGGCTGGCGCCTTCCACGGCGTCTACCACGTCCTGCTCGGCCGCCTCGCGCCCCTCTCCGGGATGGGACCCGAACAGTTGACCATCGATGCCTTGGTCGCGCGCGTCCACTCCGGTACCATTCGTGAACTGATCATGGCCACCAACCCCAACCTCGAAGGGGATGGCACCGCGCTCTTGATCGCCAACCGCCTCGGCCAATCCGACCTGCGAATCACCCGGCTGGCTCGCGGTCTGGCCTCCGGCGGTACCCTGGAATTCGCCAACCGCGACATGCTCTCCGACGCCATTCGCCGGACGACAGCCACTGTAATCTAGTATCTTTTCCAACTCGACTACTTGTCCGCCCCCGGTTTGTGGCATAATAGTTGCGTGAGAGAACGTCTCCGACTTTACCGTGCGGTCGATCACACGACCGCTCACCCTCTCGGCACGGACCGATTCGTTTCGACGGAACCGACGATTATGCGGCTCGATACGTCTCAACAGATGCGAACAGAGATGCGCCTTCGCATGGCGCCTCGCATGATCCAGTCGATGGAGATCTTGCAGTTGCCGGTCATGGCACTGCAGGAACGCATCGAACAGGAGCTGAGCGACAATGTCGCCCTGGTGGATTTGCGGGAGTCCGCCCCATCCGAGACCGACGGCGAGGAATCGGCGATCGCCTCGGCGGAGGAGCCGGCAACCGATGCCGAGCCCAACGAGTTTGACAGCCTGATCAACCTGGATGAGAACTGGAGCGAGCTTTACGACGAAGGGCCGCGGCGGAGCCGGGCGGCTCTCAGCGAAGAGTCAGACCGCAAGCAGGAAGCGATGCAAAACATGGCATCGCGTCCCCGGTCGTTCCACGACGACCTGACCGATCAGCTCGGCTTCTTCGACTGTGAGCCGACGGTTCGCGACCTCGCCGAATACATCATCCACAACCTCGACGAGAAGGGCTATCTTCCTCCGAAGTTCGACCTTCATGAAGTGGTTCGTGACTTCAACGGTCGGGCCACCGCCGGAACAGGCCGAAGAAGCGCTGCGATTGGTTCAGCGACTCGACCCGCCCGGCGTCGGCGCACGCGATCTGCGCGAGTGCCTCCTTTTACAACTCTCACCCGAGATCCCCTGCCACGATGTGCTCCACACCCTGATCTCGCAGTACTTTGAGGACCTCGAGCATAACCGCCTGCCCGCCATCGAGAAGAAGACGGGAATCCCCATCGAAAAGATCAAGGAAGCTATCGAGCAGCTTCGGCGGCTCAACTTTCGCCCGGGTGCGTCGTTTACCTCCGACAATGCTCAATACGTCATTCCCGACCTGATTGTCGAACACAATGAACACGGTGGTTATGACGTCCGGCTGGCCGACGAGAACTCACCCCAGTTGTCCATTTCGCGGAATTACCAGAAGCTGCTTCGGAACAAGCAAACCGATCCGACGGCCCGCGAGTACATTCAGAAGAAGATCCAATCGGCTCGCTGGCTGATCGAATCGATCGAGCAACGTCGAAACACCTTACTCAAAGTGGCCAGGGCCATCATCGAGCACCAGAAGGAATTCCTCGATAACGGCCCGGAATTCATCGAGCCTCTCAAGATGCAGCAAATCGCCGACAGAGTCGGCGTGCATGTGACGACGGTCAGTCGGGCCGTGGACGACAAGTGGGTTCAAACGCCTCGCGGAATCTTCTCCCTCAAACGATTCTTCGGCGGTGGAACCATCACGGCCGATGGCGACGAAGTCGCCTGGGACACAATCAAGCAAAAATTGCTCGAAGTCATCTCCAAGGAAGATAAGCAAAATCCCATGTCCGACGAGGAGATCGTCGACGAGATGGAACGACAGGGACTCAAGGTCGCCCGCCGCACCGTCACCAAGTACCGTCAAAATCTCCTGATCCCATCCAGCCGTCAACGCAAACAGTTTTGATTGAGAGACTTGCGACCCAAGGGCGGTTGCGAGGAAATTGTGAGCAAACGGGCTTCGGACCGCCAATGGCTGCTCCCGGACTTGTTTAGTGTAGCCCTCCGGTCGGTATTGCTTGTCGTCAGTGCTCAGTCGTATATTTCTCCTTGCTGGCCGTTGTGTCTCGCGTGGAGCCACCAGTCGCGTTGATCTCATGCGGTCGAATGATCGCAAACACATCTTGATTCCTGGAGCGAGCTGAAACCATGACCCTTTCAGTCGAAGCTACCTACGAAAACGGCGTCACTCAAACTGGCAGCAGCCGCTTGCCCTTGAACCCGCATCCCAGAAAGTGCGGGTCACCCTTCACAGCGCAACCAGCCCGATATCCTCCAGTCGCTACGGCTTCATGGGTTGGAAAGGCGATGCTGAGACCATCGGATCGCTTCGCAATCGACTCTGAACTTGATTTCGCCGTCGTCGGAGGAATTATGATCTTTGCCGATCTCCTGTGAACGGCGCTCGTCGATTTTCCTGGACGCCAATACATTCATCTATCATTTTCAATCCTCATCCTCGTCTTCGGACCCGCTTGCAACGGATTTGATGCGAACGGATCGAGCAGTCAGAACCTGACTTGGCTTTACGTTTCCACTCACATCCTCACCGAGGTCGACCCACCGTCTGATGACGCTTGAAGCCGGCACACGCATCTGGCTGGCTGGTTGCCGAGCCAGGTCGCCGCGCCATCTCAGGCAACATCCGGAGACAAGTGCAGAACGCTGACCCGGTTTCGTGGTGCGATCGAGAGCAGTGCTTCAAAGTGTCCGGGATCGAGGTTCTCACGCATTCCCACCTACCCTGATTGACTTAGCAGCAGCAGTTAGTCAACAAACCGGCCTTGCTTAGTAACGACGCTTTGATTATCGCCGTGATGCAGGCTAACGGCCTGACGCAATCTAGCTAGCAATGATGCCGACTTCGACCGCGTGCCTGGAGTTCATCCGTTATGGACCCGCAACGTGATTTCCCCGCCCAACTTCCGGTTTCGCATGTCTACCGCAATCCCAAGGCAGATCTTGTAACTGCGGCAGGGCCCCACCTATCCAGCGTCGGGCTTGAAACGCCGATCGGAACCCGCTTTGGCTCAGGCGCTGGCCGAATTCGGACGAGGGGGAGCCCCAACCGTGGCCACGACGGCAGGCACTGGTGATCGGACGTCCGGAACATCCTTGTCGATCTCGATGATCGGCTTGGCACTCAAAAGCCGGGTCATGGCGAGATCGTAGCCAAGGAATCGGATCGTTTCGAGGATCGTCAAGATCTCCGCGCAACCGATTTTCTGAGCGATGGTCAGAATTCGACGTTCGTCCGACGACAGGTTATCGACTGGCTGGGTTGTCGTATCGTGATCCAGGCTGTCGTCGGCGAGATAATCGAGCGAAACACCCACCGCCTTGGCGAGCCGAAATGCGTTATCGAGACCAGGGCGTGATTTTCCCTGGAGGATCCGCGAAATCTCCGAATCGCTCACCTGCGCCTGCCTTGCAAGCTTCTGCCCGTTGAGGCGGTGGCGAGTCATCAGCATCTGGAGCTTGTCTTTGAGTATCATGTCTCGACCATACGATCTCTCCCCAATGCGGGGAACAGCAGAATTTCTAATTTGCAAATTCTTCCCAAACATGAAGCGAACCACGGGCGAACTTGGTCGAACGAATGGAGAGGTTCGAACGCAGGTCGAGTCGGAATGAGTCGATCATGGGTCCACGATCGACGATGATAACGCATCGCGTGCCAGATTCAATTTCAGAATCGAAAACATCGGCGCACGACTCGTCCTCGTGGCGCTGGACCGGAGTCGCGGGATCGCCGGTCTGTCGCTGAACGGTTGTCAGGAGACGCGCGCGGACGACGAACTGCGCCAGCGTGCGCAGCACGGACTTTGGCGTCCGAATCTGGCAGGCAATCGAGCGCGTCGACTGCCTGCTTGACATGGAGCTTGGCGCGTTGCCATGCATCGTCCAAGGCTCCGGTCTCTTCGAGGTAAGGCCGGAGTCGTCGACGCTCCTCGGCCTTGGAATCGGTGATCAGGCCGCGAATGGTCGCCGCGGTCGCGGGCTCGACCAACCTCAGCAGGTAGATGACCGGCAGCGTCAGCTTCTGCTTCTCGAGGTCGGTCCCCAAGCTCTTGCCCGCGATCCGCTCCTCGCCCCAGATATCGAGCACGTCGTCGGCGATCTGGAAAGCGATTCCCAGGTTGCGACCATAGCGATCCAGGGCCGCGACCGTCGATTCGCGCGCTTCGGCGTAGGCGGCGCCCAGGCGGCAGCAAACCGCGGTGAGCTCGGCCGTCTTCCCTTCAATGATCTCGAAGTACTCACTTCTCGCTCAAGTCGAGGTTGCCCCGATGGTGGACCTGCTGCATTTCCCCTTCACAGACTTTGTTGGTCGCATGGCCGATCCAGCGGCACGCACGCGTCGAGTCGAGGGAGGCAGCCAGGTGGAAGGCGTGAGTGAAGAGATAATCCCCCAGCAAGACGGCCGTCTCATTGCCCCACTCCGCATTGACGGTG
This sequence comes from uncultured Planctomycetota bacterium, assembly GCA_963779785.1. Taxonomy (GTDB): domain Bacteria; phylum Planctomycetota; class Planctomycetia; order Isosphaerales; family Isosphaeraceae; genus CAVRFS01. Next base: position 80,942 of record CAWAAW010000005.1, on the reverse strand, counting down.
GCGGCATGCCGGCGGACCATGGCCTCGTCGAGCACGTCGTCATGGACCAAGGTCGCTGTGTGGATCATTTCCACGACGGCCGCGAGCACGGGATGTGAATCCGACAGGCCGCCGCACGCTTGGCCGGTCAGGAGCACCAGCGCGGGGCGAAGCCGCTTCCCTTGAAAATCCCCACAGTGCTCGACCAGTTGTTGCACGAACGGGAACCGGCTTCCCAGCTCGCTCTGAAAGATCCGCTCGGCCTCGGCCAGCTCCCGCGCGATGGGAGCGTACAAATCCGAGAGTTTGCGCCGGCTTTCCCCGACTTCGAGCAGTAGGTCGTAAGGACATCCGAGTTCTCCCTCACCGTCTCAGGGCTGAGCCGGTTCTCCGTCGTTACCCGCTCCGAGCACACATCGGCCCGGATCGGACAAGGACGACGGCTCGGAGCGCCGATACAAACCGCGGCGCCCACCCATTTTTTCTTCGAGCTGAATCTGGGTCGATCACCATCCCGCGGTCGACGGCCTTGCACATGTCGTAAACCGTCAGTGCGGCCACACTCACGGCCGTCAAGGCTTCCATCTCCACGCCCGTACGACCGTGGACCTTGACGTTCGCCTCGATCTGGATCAAGTCGGGCTCGACCGGCGTCAACACCAGCTCCACACTGTCGAGCCCCAGCGGGTGACAGAGCGGAATCAACTCGCCCGTACGCTTGGCCGCCATGATCCCCGCCAGACGCGCCACCTCCAAGACATCTCCCTTGGCCATCCGGTGTTCCATAATCAGAGCCAGCGTCGCCGGCTGGAGTCGGACCCGTCCGCTCGCTCGGGCCGTCCGCAACGTCACCTCCTTGGCAGTGACGTCGACCATCCGGCTCGCCCCAGTCTCATCGAAGTGCGTCAACTCGGACACGGACGATCCTCCCCGTTCGTTCAATTCGTTCTGAAAACATTCTACGAATCGTCGCCGCAACGGCTAGAGGGAAGGGACGACTTTCCCAATCCTGGTCACGGAACCACGCTCATGAGTCACCGGCGGTCCAGATGGGAATTGGATGCGTGGTTGGTTCGGCACTGGAGGGCGGCATGATCGTGTACTGCCTCTGCCTGGATTGCTGTCGACGGGAAATGCCAGAGTGCGGACAACCACACGCCCTGGCGAGTGCGGGTCGCAACCTCTCGGCCTCCGCCCCTGAGAAGCCGTTCCCGGATTTCAGGACGCCAGTACGCGGTACGTCGCGACAGGACGATCCATTCGGCGCGGGTGGCTTCCCCTTCGTCCTTGAGGATCACCTCGCGTCGCGCCAACGCGCGGTTGGTCGTCAAGATCCCCTGCCCTGGATACAGGGTGGGGACCAGAGCGGCCGAGGCCCCAGGCATCGCCTCGCGGGCCAATCGGTCCAGCAGGACCTGGTCGACCGGATCGTTCCAGTACGTCAACTCGAGCCCGAGCCATTCCGCCCCCGGCAATCCACCGACCAACCCATTGTAATAGCTGAGTCCAAATGGGTGCAGCGCGACCAGGCCGAAAGCTCTGAGCGAGCAAGAAGGCCCCGAGTGCGATGCGACGGCGAGGAGTCGACAACCCGTGGTCCCAGAGCCATCCAAAACCGAATCCGATCAACAGCGCCCATGCCGGAAACACATTCAAGAAACAGACGTTCGCCGTCGTAGACCGGCACTCGCGTACTGAATAGCCCGAGGAACAGCACGATCGTTGCGGCCAGGAGCAACGGAAACGGATCGAGGCGACGGTTGATCCAGCCTCGCACGATCCCCAAGGCGCCCAGGGCCTGCAAGCCGATCGGCACCGTGACCGCGAAGTAAAACCAAGGGTAATGCCAGGGGAGATCTCGATCGGCGATCACACGTCCGAAGTACTGGACCATGAGGGTTGCTCGTGTCCACGCCAGTCCCCCAGAAGGCCTGGAACCTCGACCAGGAATCGTGCCAAAGCCAAGGCCAGCCCAACCAAAACAAGCTGATGCCAACAACCGCCCAGACGGCCATGACCGCCGACGGCACGCCGAGGCGGCAGCCAGATGAGCGCCCAAGCACCCAAGACCGGCAACAAGAACCAGGCGTGGATCTTGGTCAAGAGTGCGAGGGCCCACACGGCTCCGGCTCCAGCCATCGCGAAGAGCGGCCGCCGCGATCGAACCGACCGTTCCCCGACCAGGAGAGCCAGGGTCCAGAACAAGCTCAAGAACGTGTCCAGGGCCGCGAGATGGGCGTGTGCGAAGACCCGGGGCATCACCAGCAATGCGAACCCAGCGGACACGCCCGAGGCTCGTCCCCACCGCCGGCCTCCTTCGTAGACGATCAGTCCCACCAAGATGGCGAACGCCAGCGCCGGCGCCAGCCGGCCGGCGAGCACATATTGGCCAGTCGGGTCCGGCCCCTTCCAGAGCACCTCGAACGGCTCGCCCAGTACCGAAGCGATTCCCAGCAGCCAACGGCCAAGCGGTGGATGTTCGGCGTTGTCTCGAAAAACGCGATCGACCACGGCGGGGTCGAAGAAATGCCAACCTCGGGCTCGCAAAACCTCGAGATAGGTTCGGCCGGGCCGCACATCGAGTGGCTCGTCGATCGTCAGCCCTGGTCCATCCAGCGTAAAGACGACTGCCAAACCCGCGCAGACCCCCATCGCCATGCGCGAGCGACCGGATCGAATAATCGCTCGACTCGCAACCCTCTCGACCGCGGTCCGGACTGAGATCTCATCGCCAAATCGTTTTCCTGCTGGAGGATGATCGCTTGGTCTTCTCGGAACGCGAGCCTGGCCCAACTTATTCGTTGGCGATTCGCTCCGACCATCCCCATGTCTAAAAATCGGCGAAGAAGTCTCCCACTCCGTCGCCGAGGCTGTCGTCTGCGATTAAGATAATTCCTCCGTTCTCACAACGGTGATTCGTCTCCCTGGGTCGTCTGCCGCACTGGGCTCCGCACGGTCCGCAGCCCAGAGATCCGAGACCGTAGGAGGTTGCTTGGTATGTGGATTGACTGGCTCACTGAGGCGTCGCTTGTCGCCTGGTACATCGGAGTTCTCGCGTTTTTCGAGGGTCTCCTCAGCGCCGATAACGCGATCGTGTTGGCCTTGATGGTCAGGCATCTCCCGAAAGCCGAGCAACGCCGAGTGCTCTACTATGGGATCTGGGGCGCGGTCGGGTTCCGCTTCATCGCCCTGCTTCTCGCAGCGATCCTCATAAGGTTCTGGCCCTTCAAGGTCATTGGGGGTGGGTACCTTCTCTATCTGGCGGTTTCGCATTTTCTGTCGCACGAAGGATGATCAAGCGCCTTCATCCACGACCGCCCCCGACAGTCCGAAGCCCGGCATGCGCAAGTTGCTCCAGTGGTTTCTGGGGAACCGTGGTTTCCGTGACGTTGACGGACATCGCCTTTTCGATCGACTCGATTCTCTTCGCCGTGGGCATGGCCGAGGACTTTCCCAAGCGTTTCGGGGAAAACTGGAAGTTGTTTATCCTCTTCGCCGGAGGAGTTCTCGGCATCATCACGATGCGTTTCGCGGTGCGGTATTTCCTCATCCTTCTGGATCGGTTCCCTGGCCTTGCCACGGGAGCCTATGTCATCGTGGCCTGGATCGGCCTGAAACTGCTGATCAGCGGATTTCACGATGCGGAGTTCATCACGAACTTCCTCGGTTTTCCGATCGTTGAGATCCCTGAGTGGTTGTTCTGGTCAGTCATGATTCTGATCGCCGTGATCAGTCCGTTCCTGGGACGCCGCCCCAAACCGGGCGAAGGGGCCGATCTATCGAGAAATCTTGACTTGTTTGATTCGCAAGCCGAACCATCCGCTGATGGGGCGACATCGAGTCGCGCGACGGGAACGGATCGGCAGCTAACTCCGCAGCCGCTCAAGGCGGATCGGCAAGAATCCACCAACAACGATCCTGATGTCCACTAGCACGCTCAATAAGAGTCCTCAGAGTCGTTTCCTGCGATCTCGAAGTGCGAAATACTGTACAAATAACTTGTTTTGCGACAATAGGTTACGATCGAGCGGCAGTTTCTGCGAGTAGATCGAACAACTTGCCTGGCCGATTCGATCGGCACAATGCGCTGACCGCGGTCAAGAGTCGGGCCAGTGGAGGTTCGCTGAGCGTTCTCGGTTTGTGGTAGACTAGGCTGGTCGCCAGTTCACTCATCGGGTGTGAACCGCGACCGGGACGTTGGGATCGCCCCGAAGCCAGGGAGTCGGCCGGGCGGCGCAGGAGGCGCCGGTGCCGCCACAGCACAAGTGACTCGACGATGTCCAGCCGGCCGTTCGTGCATCTTCATTGCCACAGCCATTACAGCCTTCTGGACGGTGCGAGCAAGATCCCGGACCTGGTTCGACCGTCCAAGGCGCTGGGCATGCCCGCCGTGGCCTTGACCGATCACGGCAACCTCTACGGCGCCGTCGAGTTCCTCCGCGAGGCCAAGGCGCGCCGGGATCCTGCCGATCGTCGGGATGGAGGCCTATGTCGCCCCGGCAAGCGGACCGAACGGACCGGCGGCGGGGTATCGGGCCAGGAGCACGCCTTCCATCTGACGCTGCTGGCCAAGAACGCCACGGGATTCCGCAACCTGATGCGGCTGTCGTCGCTGTCGTTCCTGGAAGGCTTCTATTACAAGCCGCGGATCGACAAGGAGATCCTCGAACGGCACGCCGAAGGCCTGATCTGCCTGTCGGGCTGCGCGTCGGCCGAGTTTTCCGACTACATCCTCCACGGCAAGACGGCCGAGGCCGAGCGGCTCTGCGCCTGGTATCAGAAGGTCTTCGGCGAGGAGAACTTCTTCGTCGAGATCCAGGACAACGGCGTGCGCGATCCAGAAGGAATGCGCCGAGGGCGCGCTCGACATCGCCCGGCGGATGGGCCTGCCGCTGGTTGCGACCAGCGACGCCCACTACCTCACCCGCGAGGACGCCGCCGCGCACGACGTCCTGCTCTGCATCAACACCGGCAAGACGATCGACGACCCGACCCGGATGCGGTTCGAGACCGACGAGTTCTATCGTCCGCAGCCCCGAGGAGATGTACGCGGCGATGCCCGGCCACGAGGAGGCGCTGGCCACCTCGGCCCGGATCGCCGAGATGGTCGAGCCGAACTACGAGAGCCTCGGCCTGGGCAGCGCTGCTTCCCCTCGTTTCAACCGCCCGGCGAACAAGACGCCCGAGGACTACCTGCGCGAACTCTGCGAGCAGGGCCTGCAAGACCGCTACGGCGACGATCCCGCCGCCGAGGCGCGCGGACCGGCTGGACCACGAGCTGGGCATCATCAACCGGATGGGGTTCGCCTCCTACTTCCTGATCGTCTGGGACTTCGTCCGCTACGCCCGCGAGCAGGGAATCCCGGCCTCGGCCCGCGGCTCGGCCTGCGGCGCGCTTGGTCAGCTACCTGCTCCAGCTCAGCCACGTCTGCCCGCTCAAGTACGACCTGCTGTTCGAGCGGTTCCTCGACCCCAATCGTTCCGAGGCGCCCGATATCGACATCGACCTCTGCCAGGAGCGGCGATACGAGGTGATCGAGTACGTCCGCAACAAGTACGGCGACGCCAACGTCGCCCAGATCGGCACCTTCGGCACGCTCAAGCCCAAGGCGGCGATCAAGGACGTCGGCCGGGTGCTCAACATCCCGCTGGCCCGGGTCGAGCAGATCAACAAGCTGGTCCCGCTCGCGGCTCAACATCACGCTCGAGGAGGCCCTCAAGGAAGAGCCCGCGCTGCGGCGGATGGCCGAGGAGGACCCCGAGGTCGCCAGGCTGCTGGACTTCGCCCGCCGGCTCGAGGGGATGAACCGGAACGTCGGCACCCACGCCGCCGGCGTGGTGATCGCCGACCGGCCGCTCGAGGAGCTCGTGCCGCTCCAGAAGATCCCCAACAAGGACAAGGCCAAGGAGGTCGTCACCACCCAGTGGGAGATGGGCGACATCGAGAAGGCCGGGCTGCTGAAGATGGACTTCCTCGGCCTGCGCAACCTCACCACCCTCGACAGCCGCCGTCCGGCTGATCAACCAGCGGCATCCCGAGGCCCCGATCGACCTGGACCACCTTCCCGCTCGACGACCCCAAGACCTTCGAGCTCCTCCAGCGCGGCGAGACCAAGGGGGTCTTCCAGCTCGAATCGGCCGGCATCCGCGACCTCCTGATCAAGATGAAGCCCGACCGCTTCGCCGACATCATCGCCACCAACGCCCTCTATCGCCCCGGCCCCCTGAACGGCGGCATGGTCGACGAATACGTCAACGTCAAGAACGGCCGCAAGCAGGCGTCCTACCTCCATCCCGTCCTCAAGGACGTCCTGGAAGAGACCTACGGCGTGATGGTCTACCAGGAACAGGTCATGCGGATCCTCAACCGCCTGGGAGGAATCGAGCTCTCCCAGGCGTATGCGACGATCAAGGCGATCTCGAAGAAGAAGACCGACGTCATCGCCCAGAGCCGCGACCAGTTCGTCGAGGGGGCCGTCGCCCAGGGGCTGGACAAGGACAAGGCGGCCAAGATCTTCGAGCTGATCGAGTACTTCGGCGGCTACGGATTCAACAAGTCGCACAGCACCGCGTACGCCCTGGTCGCCTACCAGACGGCCTACCTCAAGGCCCACTACCCGACCGAGTTCATGGCCGCCGTGCTCTCGTCCGAGATGGACGGCGCCGAGCGGGAAAAGTTCTTCGTCGAACATATCGAAGACTGCCGGCGGATGGGGATCGAGGTGCTGCCGCCGAACATCAACGAGGGACAGCTCGACTTCCGGGTGGCCAGCGAGGGGAAGATCCACTTCGGGCTGGGGGCGATCAAGGGCGTGGCTTCAAGGCGGTCGAGGCGATCGTCAAGGCGCGCGAGGAGCGGGGCCCGTTCCTCAGCCTCGACGACTTCTTCGAGCGGGTTGTCGACCAAGGAGGTCGGCGCCGGCTGCGTCGAGACGTTGATCCACGCCGGCGCGTTCGATTGCCTGGGCGCCAAGCGGTCGCAGCTCCTGGCGATCCTGCCGCGGCGCTCCAGGCCGGACAGGCCAAGCAGGACGACCGCCGCCGCGGCCAGCGCGGCCTGTTCGACGACTTCGAGGCGGCCGCGCGCTCGACTGCCAAGGCCAATGCCAACGGTCATGGCAACGGCACACCCGCATCACGAGCCTGCATGCGCTGCCCGATATCCCCGAGCTGTCCGACGCCGAGAAGCTGGCCTTCGAGAAGAAGGCGCTTGGCTTCTACATGTCGAGCCATCCGTTGCCCGAGCCACGCGGCGCTGCTCCAGGCCCTGGCCACCCACCGGGTCGCCGACCTGGCGGCTGCCCCCGAGAAGACCGAGGTCATCCTGGGCGGCATGATCACGAACGTTCAGTTGAAAAACGTCCAGAAAAGCCGGTCCGGGCTCACGCGGATGGCCAAGCTCACCTTCGAGGACCTGAGCGGCACGACCCCGGCCATGCTCTGGCCCGAGGAATTCGCCAAGATGGCTGACCTGGTCAAGAACGACCAGATCGTCTTCGTCAAGGGGACCCTCGACCGCCGCCGCGATCCGCCCGAGCTGATCGTCAGCCGGATCATTCCCCTGGAGCAAGGGCCCGCCGAGCTGACCCGCGGCGTCGTCGTCCGGCTGCACAAGGGGCTGCACCAGACCGAGCACCTCGAGCGCCTGCTCCGCGCCGTTCGCGTCCGCCCCGGCAATCTCGACCTCTATCTCGAGATCGTCGGCCTGGAGCAGGTCCGCCGCGCCATTTACAAGGCCGGCTCATCATTGCGCATCCGTTACGACGACCAATTGGTGCCTGACCTGGAGGATATCGTCGGCCCGGGCTTTGTCCGCCTGCTGGGCCAGCGAGGGGCGACAGCACGGCTCGATGGCGGCACCGTCGCAGCATCGAGCTCCCATTACCAAGTTGGCACCGCTCCGAAGCCGCTCACCCGCACAGACGACGAGCTTGATGAGGCCGAGCCCGACGACCTCGACGACATTTGACGGTGAATCGCATCGTCCATAACAGCCGGGACGTAGACGAGCCCTCGGCCGATCAAAGAAAGCGCCGTACGACTGCGCCGCGGTAAGGGAATGAGGCGAACCTGAACGGTGCGCGAGCTCGACGCCTAGCAACTCCACCGCGGGGTCGCAACAGGCCATGACCAGAGTATGCTCGGGGTCAGCCTCGACCTCCATTCGGAATGAGGCGATGCCGGAGATCGTTCTCGAACCGCTCTGGGTTTGCCATGATCGTACCAAACTACGCCACTATTGTATCGTTATCAGGCTCGGAGTATAACAATCCTCGTTGGCACGAACGTAGCAAGACGCGAAACGCGTGTACCGACGACACAGATGACCTTCATCCTTCGCGAAAGACATCGCCATGAGAATTCGCCGCCAGCGTATCGCTTTCACCCTGATCGAGCTGCTCGTCGTGATCGCGATCATTGCTGTGTTGATCGCTCTGCTCTTGCCGGCCGTCCAGGCGGCCCGCGAGGCCGCGCGACGAGCCCAGTGCGTCAACAACCTCAAACAGATCGGGCTGGCGCTGCACAACTACATTTCGGCCCAGAACGTCCTGCCGCCGGGACGCATCAATTCGCACATCGCCGGACTGGGCAACTGCTGGGGCACGTATGCCCAACTGCTGCCACAGCTTGACCAGCAAGTGATCTTCAACGCCTTCAACTTCAACCTGCCGCCGGACGTCGATGACTCTCCGTCGGTTACCACTGCCTTGGCGAATAGCACTGGCTACGCGACGTTCATCAACTCGCTTCTGTGTCCCTCGGACTCGCCGCCGGTGCTCGTCACGGTCGCTGGAACGCTCAACGCGACTCATAACTACAACGTCAATACCGGCTCGGCCTATCCGGTTGTTCAATTTCCCGCGGCGCCGCTCACGGGCATGCCTAACGGACCCTTCTTCGAGAATTCACGCACCAGCCCTGCGAACTTCGTCGATGGCATGTCGAACACGGTCGCCGTGACCGAGACGGTGCGGTCGATTCCCGGCGCGACGTACGCCAGCAATCCGCTGGCGTTTTCCTCGTCACCGGAGACAACGCGACCACCGGTCCGCCACTCAATTCGGACGCCGACTATGCCTCGCTGTGCCTGAGCCTGCCGTCGACGACCACGCAATTTCAGGACAGCCGCGGAGTGCGGTGGCATTACGGGGCGCCGGGACACAGCATGTACAACCACCGGCGAGGTCCCAATGATCCACTCCCCGATTGCCGCGGCGGCTTGCCGCACAGCAACCGCTCCGACCCCCTCTGGAGCTGGCTGTCGCTCAATATTACGGCACGAAGCATGCATCCCGGAGGGGTCAATTCCCTCTTGGCGGACGGACACGTCCAGTTCATCAAGAATTCGATCAACATAGGAGTCTGGCAGGCGCTGGGGACCGTCGCCGGTGGCGAAGTGATCTCAGCGGATGCGTTCTGAAACCGGGTTCCAGCCAACTGGGTCGGAGCCGCACCCGTCGACCGCGGGTGCAGGTCGGGCTGATGCTGGCTGTTGCACCTGTTCCCAGGCTGCGGGCAACTCCGAAAGAGTCGGAGCGTGCGGGCACGGTAGGCGCCTGGCGTGGTCGCGCATGCGATCTCCAGGTGTACCGCCGACATTTGACGCTGAAGCGGGTCACGCGTACGATAGGGATCTCGGTAGAGCTGCCGCTGATGAGAACCTTTGCTCAGAATTGAGCATGGAGTGATTGCCACCGGAAGGGATACGCGATGGTAGGGAGCAGGCACGCGAATGGGACTCGACGAGATTTCTGGCGACTGCGGTTCGGCTTACTCTCGCTCTCCGCCGCCTGGGCGATTGCATCGGCCGGTTGCGGTGATCGCTACGGTGCACCGACATCTTATCCGGTGAAGGGCACGGTTCTTCGCCCCGATGGCAAACCTTTGACCTCGGGCCGCATCATGTTCGTCTCCAAGGAAAGTGGTCTGACCTACGGTGGAACGATCGGTTCCGACGGAACTTACACCGTGAAATCGGGCGCTCGCGAGGGTGCACCGGCAGGCAACTACAAGGTTCGCATCGAGATCGACGAAACAAGCCTACCGCACGCAAAGGTTGGGAAAGGTCAGCGGTCAGTCCAGCTCCCTTTTGCCAACAAGTACACAGACGAGGACACATCGGAGTTGACGGCCTCGGTCAAGCCCGACGATAGCAGTAATAACTTCGAATTCAAACTGGCGAAGTAAACTTGGGGTTGAGTTGAAGACCAAACCGGATGTGACAGGCGTTACGTACAATCTCACCGAATTCTTCATTAAAACTTCACTTGAGATCGCGGCTGAATTGGTAACCTGATTCGGTGGTCTCCGAAGGTCCGATGCCTGTCGTGCCCGAGATCAGCGACGTGAGACGCGGCCCTTGTGTCGCGTTGGGTCGCTCTTACGCTAACCTATGACCCACCTTAATGTTGCCCAGCCGCCGAGCCCGATCCATCCGTAACGCTCTATGATGAACCGGCCCGCTCTCGCGGCCGATGTTCCCTTCCGGCTTTAATGCGAATATAATTAGAATTTCATTTGAATTTTAGGCCCGAAGTTCGTACATTAAACTAGCGAATTACAACTTGATCTCTAACGCGGATCGAAGATGCACGCGCAAGATCCCGATTCGCCTTGAGCCACGACATGGCTGGCTCGCCAAGTTTCCGTGGACGGGAGATCAAACGGTCGCGTCGAATGCCGAGGCGGCTCGACCGGTTCAGTTGGATGACGCTCTCTGAGTGCGGATTGATCATAACAACAGTCACGAGTGAGCAACGATGAGTTTGAATGTTTTTTCGACCTGGAAAAACTCTTGCCGATTCGCGGTGTGGTTGCTGAGCACCGTGGTCGCGGTTTCGCTGGCGGGCTGCGGCGAGAGCAATCCGCTGAGCGGGGTCAAGGTTTACCCGGTCAAAGGCAAGGTGACTCTACCCGATGGGAAACCCTTGGCTTCAGGGAAGGTTACCTTCGTGGCGACCAAGTCGACGATCACGTCGGCAGCCAATATTGAAAGTGACGGTTCGTTCACGTTCAAAGGCGGCGCCAACGGAGATGGTTTGCCCGAGGGCGAATACAAAGTTCGCCTCGAGGGTGGCGGCACAAGCGGTCCAAGAAAGGGTGGCTCGCCGTTCCCGAGCAAGTACCTAGACGAGGATTGGTCGGACTTGACGGCCACGGTCAAGCCCGATGAGACCAGCAACAACTTCGATTTCAAACTGACCGCCAAACAGCCCGAGTTCGGCTTCATCATCGCGTGGCAGTCGATGAATCGTGCTCGTTCGTGAATACTTGGGTTCCGAAATCCGAGTTGAGTTTTCCCGTTCCGTTCCCTGTTTCGTGTATTCGTTGTTGAGGAGAGAATAAATCGATGAGATCTCGGACGAGATCGCAGTCTTGTTCGCCAGGCGTTCACGCTGATCGAACTCTTGGTGGTCATCGCCATCATCGCCGTCTTGATCGCCCTTCTGTTGCCCGCCGTGCAATCGGCCCGCGAGGCGGCCCGTCGCGCCCAGTGCACGAACAACCTTAAGCAAATGGGCCTTGGCCTCTTCAACTACGAGAGCTCGAACCGGTGCTTCCCCCCGCGCGGCGAGTCCACGAACTTCAACGTTGCCGCACTCACCGGCCGCCCTCGACCCAGTTCGTCGACGGCGGCTGGAGCACCCTGGCCCGCATCCTTCCGTTCATGGAAGGGGGCAACTCGTTCAACGCGCTCAATTTCAACATCTACGAATACAACGACGCCATCGGTATCAATTTCACCGGCGCCTCGACGGTCGTCAACGTTTACATCTGCCCGTCCGCGACGCGTTCTCCAGACGGCGGTCGCGATGGCGTCGATCCCAACGATCGGCGGATCTCGGCCTCTAGACCGGCGGCTATGGCTACAATGACTACGGCCCGACCGTCTACACCGATATCGATCCCGACCGGTAACTGGCGGCCTACGCGGCCAACCCCGGCCACCCCGTTCCGGAATAAGTTCGACCGCGCCAATGGCTTGCTGAAACAAGGCAAGACGCGGATCGCCGAGATCACCGACGGTACGAGCAACACGATCGCCATCGGCGAGGATGCCGGCCGCGACCCGCGTTACCTCAGCCCTTACATCAGGATGTTTACTAGGTACGGCGACAGTGTCTACGCCGCCACGCACCCTTACTTGGCCGCAGGCCAACCCAACGACCCTGGCCCCGCTGGCGGTGAGGCCCTCTATCGCCGCTACTGGCGCTGGGCCGAGCCCGACGAGGCTTCGGGGTTTCCGGCACGCCCAACAACAAGTATCGCCCCGACCACGAGGCGAGTCGCCTGGCCGACAACTGGCTCCGTTCGTCGCTCAGGGCACCAACGCGGGCAACAACGACGAACTGCGTCGTTCCACCCCGGCGGCGTCAACTGTCCTGTTTGGCGACGGCAGCGTCCGCTTCCTCAAGGATTCCGTTAGCCCCGTGACGTTGCGGGCTCTGGTCACCCCCAACGGCGGCGAAGTGATTTCCTCCGATAGCTATTGATCGAGACGACAATCGTCAGGTTGGCTGCAACGAAAGGGGGACCGGCACCGCAGCTCGCGGAAGCCGGTCCCCTTTCTGTTTCGTTCGAGTGATTTTTCGCCCCTTCAACACCTTCCGATCAGATCACCTTTCGAAGAGCGGGTCGCAGGTGACGATCCGGGCCGATTCACCGTCGTGGACCGCCATTCTTGCCGCCGGGGTACATCGAACCGCCGGCGTACTTGCCATCCTTGCTGACGGCGTAGAACGACACGCTGAATGTTGTCTTGCCGTCCGGTCGCCGCCGCTTGGGGTCGCGAATGCTCGTGGTGGCGATTCGTTTGCAGGTCTCCATGATCGCGTCTTTGGGGTGCAGCCCGCGCCTCATCCCCTCGACCACGAGATAGCTCGAGAGGTTGAGCAGGTTGGCCTCGCCCACACCGGTCGAGCCGGCCGAACCGACCTCGTTATCCAGGTACAGTCCCGCGCCCAAGATCGGCGAATCGCCGACGCGTCCGGGGATCTTCCAGGACAGGCCCGACGTGGTCGTGGTGCAGCCCAGGTCGCCGTGGGTGTCGAGTACCGAGCAATGAATCGTGCCGGTCACGCGGTTGGTCGATGTACTCGCGGATATGGGCGGCGACGGTCTCAACCGGGGGCGGCAGCCAGTCGTCCTTGGGGTCGTGGGTCTCCTTCCAGTGCAGCCAGATCTCCCGGGCCTCGTCGGTCAGCAGGTTGATCTCGGGGAAGCCGTGGGCTCGGGCGAACCGCAGCGCTCCCTCGCCGACCAGGAGGCAGTGCCGGGTGCGCTGCATCACCAGCCGGGCGACCGCGGCGGGATGCATGATGTTGCGGATCGAGGCCACCGAGCCGCCGCCGTGAGTCGGTCCGTGCATGACGGCGGCGTCGAGCTCGACGACTCCGTCTTCGTTGGGGAGGCCGCCGTAGCCCACCGAGTGATCCTTGGGATCGGCCTCGACGATCGCCACCCCCTCGATCGCCGCGTCCAAGGGGTCGTGCCCCTTCTTGACCAGCTCCATTGCTTTTGTGACCGCTTGCAAGCCGTTGCCGCTGGCCACGATGATCGGCTTTTTCGCCCCGGCTGGTCTTCACCGGGGCCGCGCCGATCGCCAGCGTGCTCAGACTGGCGGCGGCGGCCGAGGTCACGAATCGTCGTCGGCTCATTGAGGTCCTCATGGTGCTCCGATCCCAGTTAATCAACCTTGACTTCGTGCTCCGAGAGGATGAGGTCGGACGGCTGGGGTGATGAAAAGTTCTGCCTTGCACAAGCCTGTGTCGTTCATACCGGATTCCCGTTGGCGTCAGTCTTTCCCCCCCTTGAGAAGGGGGGGTCAGGGGGGGTGATCCCGGCGTAACCACAGCCTGGTACCGCAGTTCCGGGACGGCTGCCCTTCGGGGGTCCCGCCGAATTCAGTCGCCCATCGGCCCAACGTACTGGCTCTATGCCTTGTTACACCCCCCCTGCCCCCCCTTCTCAAGGGGGGGACGTACCGATGACGCGCAACAAAAACACAGGTTTTGAATCCACCCTTCGAGTCGCGGTACAACCCCAACTTTTCAACACCCTACTCTCGCCCTCCCGAACACGTCATATAATCTCCGCTGTCGATATGACGGTCAATCCAGCAGGGCCGCCGAATCGACCATCTTGGCTTGCTCGCCGTCGTGGACGCACAGGCTGGCCGGGCCGTGGATGTGGGCGGCCGCGAATTTGCCGTCCTTGGTCAGGCAATAGAAGACGACGTTGTCGGCCAGTTTGCCGGGGGCGTTGCGGAACCTGGGATCGCGACTCGTCGTCTCGACGACTTGCTTGCAGGTCGCGATCAAGGCGTCCTTGGGCTTCATCCCGCGCCGGAGGTTTTCGACGACGAGAAAGGAAGCGCAGTTCAACAGGTTGAGCTCGCCGAGCCCGACCGAGCCGCAGGAGCCGACGGCATTATCCAGGAAGAGGCCGGCCCCGAGGATCGGCGAATCGCCGACGCGGCCGGGAACCTTGTAGCCGAGTCCCGAGGTGGTGGTCACGCAGCCCATGTCGCCGTGGGTATCGATCGCCGAGCAGTGGATCGTGCCGTGCACGGGCCGCTCGACCAGGTCGCGGACCACCGGCTCGAGCTGGGCCAGCGGAATCGGGTAGCGCGAGCCCCGGAACCGTTCTTCTTTCCAGGCGAGCCACGCCCTGCGCGTCTCCGCGGTCAACAGGTCGGTCTCGGGAAATCCTTGCTCCTTGGCGAACTTGAGGGCGTTGTCGCCGACGAGCAGGACATGCCGGGTCTTCTTCATGATGGTGCGGGCGACGGCCGCGGGGTGCATGATGTTGCGCAGGCCGGCGACGCCCGCCCCGCCGTGGGTCCGGTCCGTGCATCACGGAGGCGTCGAGCTCGACGACCCCGTCTTCGTTGGGAGTACCACCCAGGCCGACGGAGTGGTCGTTGGGATCGGCCTCGACGATCGCCACGCCGGCGATCACGGCGTCGAGCGGGTCGGCCCCTTTCTTGATCATCTCCATGGCGATCTCGGCCGTCTTGGGATTGCCGCTGGTGATCACGATCGGACGTTTGTTTCCCGGTCGGCTTGGGATCGGCCGCGCCGATCGCCAGCGAGCTCAAGCTCAGGCCCGAGAGCGCCGTCGTACCCAGAAATTGCCGCCGGTTCGGTTTGGGTTGCATGGGCGTGAATCCTCTCATGTACGGTGAGGTGGTTCGCAGTCTCTGTTTAAGATATGGCTAAGAGTCTGTCCCAAAAGGGTCGGAAGCCGCACGTAGGGTGGGTGCAACCCACCGAATCCAAGCTTTGCGTTGGTGGGTTGCACCCACCCTACAACCGTCGACGGGGCTTCTGGGACAGACTCTACAATGGGGACTGGGCACCAGTCACGGCGCGTCCCCACGTTATGTTCAAACGTCGCTCAGCTCAAACGCACCGGGTCGTCAATAGGCATCGGAGCTGATGACCTCACCGCCGTTGCGAGTCGACAGCGCCTGGTATACCGACGGGGGTGCGTTGAACGAGTAGATGTTGCCGGTACTCACGGTGATGTTCTGCGGGAACGAGGTTGCCGGGTTGATCGGCGACTGCTGGACCGAGTCCTTGATGAACCGGACCGAGCCGTCGCAGAAGGCGAAGTTCGCCCCGCCGGGGTGGAAGCTCGAAGCGGCCGAGGTGTACAGGTCGGAGTTGATCCCCGCTCCGGTCCCGAGATCGCCCACCTTGTTGAATGGGTTCAAGGGATAGGACGACGTGTACATCGAGTCGGAGTAATTCCCCGAGTCCCACCATGACCAGCAGATCTGATCGCCGTGATTCAACTTACCCCAGGCGAACTCGGCCATCAGCATCGTGTTGCTGGTGCCGTCGGAGATCGAGGCGATCGTGGTCCTGCTGTAGAAGTTAAAGATCCCATTGGCCTGGCTGGTCAAGGTGCCGAAGGCGCCGCCCATGCAGGTCGGGTCCTGGTAGCGGCCCGGAGTGAACCAGGTACCGGCGTTTCCGTGGTAGCTGGAGAACCGCATGCCGTAGCTGAAGTTGGAGAAGTCGATCGTCTGGACCGAGGGATCGCTGGGGCACCAAATGGCCGAGAGGCCGGTGGCCTGTACAGTGCCGTTTGGGGGGTTCGAGTAGTGGACGTTGCTATTGAAGGAGTTGAAGATGTTCGATTGCTCGATAAATGGCAAGAGACGGATCAGGATGCTCTGCTCATGCCGTCCGCTGCACGGGGTCGAGCTTGGATCACCCGGAGGCCCCCCTCCTCCCGGGAGTGGATTCATCATGTAACTACCGAGGGGAAACACGCCGGTGGAGCTCTCGTAATTGGCGTTGGCGAGGCCCAACTGCTTGAGGTTATTCGTGCATTGGGCGCGGCGGGCGGCCTCTCGGGCCGACTGCACGGCGGGCAGCAACAGGGCAATCAGGACAGCGATGATCGCGATGACGACGAGGAGCTCGATGAGCGTGAAACCTCGAGTGGATCGAGACCGATCTGGCGAATGACGCATGGGCAAGACTCCAAAAAGAAGCAGGAAATGCACTGATCTTGAACGAGATGCAACGCTTAAAATAGATAGAATCGAGCGATAGGAGAGGAGAGGCGGAACGACGGAGTTCCCGCGGGGACAACAAAGTCCGGGGAAAAGGAATTTCGGGCTGGCCGTCGCCGGCGCCGATCAAGCAGAGGTCGCACGATCGCCGTGGCTTGGGCAACCGTCAACCACCGGGCCCCCGCTTGCCGGCGGCAGGCTTGCCCGGAATACCGGATTGACTTGGCCTTCTGAATTTCGTCTTTCGAGCCTGACAGTTTAGGAGCGGAGCCCTCTTCAGAGTTCCCGCAACCCGTCAAACTGCTCAGTCCCAGAAGGAACCCCGCAACCAGAAGCCCACTCAAGACGGGTCTGATTCTTCTCATCTACAGCGAATCTCCTCTCAACTTAATAAATAAACTGCCGGATTGGCCCGGCCCGCATCGCGCTCGCGTCGCCCTGACCTGACCCAATCGAATAAACCCTTTCATCAACACCCAGTTCCGGTGACTGTTCAAACAGGCTCATTCACAAGAACAGCACCCCGAACGGCGGTGTTGAACTTGAGACAACTGCATTTGTTGTCGCTGCTATGTGTTGTGATGACCGAATGCACAATCAACGACGAGCGGCGCGCATAAACATACGTTGCCTACGCCGCACTTATCCATTGGCTTAGATGCGGCATGGCAAACTTATGTAAACACGCTTTAGAAGGTAGAGCTAATTCCCAATTGTCTATTCCGCGCGCGGTGCTGTCAAGGAATTTCTTTTGAAACTCTTACCATTGTTCGGCGTCTTGCTTTTGGTGAAATCGCTGAGGCGAGGCGAAATGGTTGAAAGGCCGGATCAATTCAGTCAAAGTACAAACATTAGTTAACTCAACAACTGAATCTATCGATCATGAAGTCATTGAATATATAATATTATAAATAATAAAAATTAGAACATATTGATAAAATGATTTCTGATCTCTAGTTTGCCATTCCAAATCCTTGCCCCGGGCCGGTCGAAATGTTTCTTTTTAGAATCTCGACTTATTCGACCGAGATTATACTTGACTCGATCGGTCGAAATGATCAGAATAGCCTCTCGACGTGGCTGGTGGCTTGCCCGAAAGCCGCGGTCGTCGGCCTCGGGCGACGGCGTGCGGCGGCCAGGCGATTCGCCGCAAGTGTATTGAGGAATATGTAGTTCCGCTCAGAGCACATGGCGGTGGCGCCGGTGCTTCGACCCCCTTGAACTCGCTGTCGTTAGACTTGCGAGCGTCCATCCTGCATAACATGGAGTGATCCCAATGAGACAGCGGATTTCCCGGCACGGATTTACTTTGATCGAGCTCTTGGTCGTGATTGCAATCATCGCAGTGCTGATCGCGCTTTTGCTGCCGGCCGTGCAGAGCGCCCGAGAGGCGGCCCGTCGCATTCAATGCACGAACAACCTCAAACAGCTTGGGCTGGCGCTGGCCAATTATGAAAGCTCCGTCGGTGCCCTTCCACCGGCCGGCGAGTCGTCGAACTATACGACGAGCCCACCGCAAAACCAGTATGTTGACGGCGCGTATTCGGTGTTCCCGCGAATTCTGTCGTACCTGGAAGGTGGGAATACGTTCAACGCCTTTAACTTCTCGCTCGACTACAACGACTTATCCGGCGCGAACTACACGGCAGCCTCGCAGGTGATCAACGGGTTCATCTGCCCGTCCTCCACCCGAAATCCGGATGGAGGCCGGGATGCCGTGGGAGACCCAAACGGTGCCCCCTTCGAGGCGGCTGGACCCGGTTACGGCGTCACGGACTACGGTGCGACCTGCTATACCGACATCGACCCACAGGGACTGACCAACCAGCCAACGGTGCAACGCCGATCGTTCCTTACCGGAACAAATTCGCACGCGCCGACGGCCTGCTCAAGCTGGGCTTCACTCGCCTGGCCGAGTGCACCGATGGACTGAGCAACACCATTTCGATCGCCGAAGATGCCGGCCGCGACGCCACCTTTGTCAGCCAGTATGCGGAGAATTATTACGGTGGGAACTTGACGCCTCCGATCCGAAACGTCCCCGGCTTCGCCGCGGGCGCCGGTCGCCGGTTCTGGCGATGGGCCGAGCCGCATTGCAGCCTCGGCGTTTCCGGCATGATCGATAACCCGTCGCGGCCCGCGCACGAGACCTCGGTCTTACCAACGCCTATCCAGGGACCTTGGGGACCGCGGGCAACAAGGCGGGCAATAACCAGTCGCTCTTTTCGTTCCACCCCGGCGGGATCAATGCCCTCTTCGGTGACGGTAGCGTCCATTTCCTCAAGTCGAGCACCAACGTCGTCACCTTGCGTTCGCTGGTGACGCTCAAGGGTGGCGAGGTGATCTCCTCCGACTCGTACTAACGTATCGGTCGGAAATCAGCAACCCTATCGCTGATCACCGACTGGCTCGCAGGAGCGAATTCGCGATGACCAGGCGGTGATCAGCGTGCGAGAATCCCGCGCCGGCTCAAGGGTGCACCGGTGGGCTTCCCGAGTGTACGAGACAAAGCCGTCGGCGGACATGACTTTCCCGACGATCAATAGATCCATGCAACCGCAAGTTTCGCCAGCCGGACCCTGGACCGATCTTATTTCCGCGTGCTGGAGCCAGGGTCGACCCTGGTAACCTTCGATGGAGAGCTGAGATAGCAAGTAAAGGAAGGAACGGCCGCTGCCTTCGACGCAGTTGAGCCCGCGCCTTCGGTACGTGCGGACAGGCGGAAGCCGCGGTAAATTGTCTTGGCGGGCTGTCCTGGCTCGTGGACAGTGATCGCGACGGAGCAGGTCCGGTCAGCGCCACGCAGCTCGATGTCCAACAAATCGAGTGTTGCCTTTCCCGCTGAGGTGACGTGCTGCCGGCTCTCCGCACCGTTCTCATTGAGAGCACGGAACTTGCAGCTTGCGATTGCCCGGTTTGATCTCAACGTCACATCCATTACGGCCCAGACCGGCGATCACCAGATTCAGCTTGGCAGCCCGAAAACGGGGATCCGACGGCTTACGTGTCCCTTTGGTCGACTGAGAGTCGGCCGGTTTGGAGTCCCCGGATTGACCTGCTCGGATCAGTTGGGCTTTGTTCCCGGGCCAATAACTCGGGTTCAATGGCGATCGAGGTTCCTACGATCAAGGCCAAACGGCCATCCATGACCTGGCGCGCATAGCGGTTCGACTCCTTTACTGAGATTGCGATGGTCAGGCCGTCCCGGGCCCTTCCCTAGACGATCAGGTGGTTCGCCTGCCCGGAGAGGGAGCGAAATCGGCTTTTAATCCGGGCCTTCGTCGAGCCGGTGTCGAGTTGCGGCTGGCCGCAGGTCCCGATCAAACGGTCCGCGCCTCCACTTCAAGCCGGAACGACACAACATGCGACGCCGTCGGGAGCATTCGAGGTGAGCCGCAAATTACACCGGCTTCGGAATCAAAGCAAGGTCAGGACTGAGGGTTTCTCGCGAAAGCACGGACCAACAATACACTCAACGACCAGCAACCAGGCCGAGGACCGACTTTGGTATCAGAGTTTCACGTGGCCGGTCCTGTCGGGTGTCAGGGATGAGGTCTTCTCCGTTTTTGCGGCGCTATCCACGGCGGGCTCTAAGTGCTCGACGTAAATCTCCTTGGATTCAGGGCTTGCCAGGATTTGGGCTGGATGCGTCGAAGGCAGGCTGGCATGAATCTGGCCGGGCTGAACGTTGAGCTCCCGCGCCGTCACGACGCCCTGGACCATCCGCTCGACCGAGGGGCTCATCCAACTCAGGATCGAGCCCCTGGGGAAAGACGCCCATGGCGATGGTTAAGACCACGAGCGGAACCGCGATGAGGATCTCGCGGAGATTCAAGTCGGGCAGACCCTTCCAGACTCCGCTATTGCCCAGGAAGACGCGCTGAATGGTCCAGAGAATGTAACCGGCCGTCAAGATCACCGCCGCCGCGGCCAGGATCGCCAGTACGATGCTGTAGTTGAACGCCGCCAGGACCACAAACACCTCGGCGACGAAGCCGCAAAGACCGGGCAGGCCCATCGACCCGAAGAAGATGATGTAGGACATCGCTCCATAAAGCGGCATGATATTGTTCAGACCACCCAGCTTGTTCAAATCGCGGGTGTGCGTCCGGTCGTAGATGACGCCGACCAGGAAGAACATACCGGCCGAGGTGATGCCGTGGGCCAGCATCATGTACATGGCGCCGTTGACACCGTAGGCGTAAAATCGCGGATCCAGCTTGGTAACGCCGTCGGCGGCGAAGATCCCCATCGCACCCAGACCCAACGTCACATAACCCATATGGCTGACCGAGCTGTAGGCGACCAGCTTCTTGAAGTCGGTCTGGGCCATGGCCACCAAGGCACCGTAGAGGATGCTGAAAACCGCGAGGCAGGTGACGAACAGCGACCAGTCGTAAGCTCCGGCCGGCGCCAGCGGCCAAGCCATCCGGATTAGACCGTAACCGCCGATCTTGAGCAGGATGCCA
The DNA here is from genome assembly GCA_963779785.1 of uncultured Planctomycetota bacterium. Classification (GTDB taxonomy): domain Bacteria; phylum Planctomycetota; class Planctomycetia; order Isosphaerales; family Isosphaeraceae; genus CAVRFS01. The sequence continues at coordinate 59,966 of CAWAAW010000005.1, read as the reverse complement.
GCCAAGATCATGCTGATCGGCGTCGGGGCCTCGACGTGCGCATCGGGCAGCCAGGTATGGAACGGGAACGAAGGAAGCTTGATGATGAATCCGATAAAGAACAGGATGAACACCCACCATTGAACGTTCCGAGAGTAGTAGCTGGTCTCGCTGGCAATGGTCGTGAGCTGCACCAGGTCGAATGAATGGGCCTTGAAGCCGCCCGCCACCGCGGCGCCCGGCGAGAAGTACAGGATCAAGATCGCCACCAGGATGAAGACCGAGCCGAACAACGTGTACAGCAGGAACTTGATCGCGGCGTACTCACGCCTCGGCCCCCCCCAGATGGCAATCAGGAAGTACATCGGCAGGAGCATGACCTCGAAGAACACGTAGAACAAGAACAAGTCCAGCGACAGAAATACGCCCATCATGCTGGCCGTCAGCAGCAAGTAGAGCGAGTAGTAACCCTTGATCTGCTTGTCGATGTTCCATGAGGCGAGGCACGCCAGCACACTCACCAGCCCGGTCAGGACGATCAGGCTGAGGCTGATCCCATCGACGCCCAGGTAATATTGGATGTTGAAGTAGGGGATCCACGAGCGGCGGACCACCAGGTCGGATTCGCCCCCCCCGACTCGTCACTTTCGGTCAGCTCGGACCCGGTCGCGGCACGCAGCACGTTGTGCGTAGCGCGGTCACTCAAAGACGCTTGAGCACCGCGATTCGCTCACATAGACTCCCAGCACGACCAGAGTGGCGACGAAGGTGGCGATCGTGAAGCCCAGCGCTACCCACTTGACGGCCTGCTCAAACTGTTTGGGCAGGATCAAGACGATCGCCAGACCGATTACGGGGAGTAGCCAAATGGAGGTCAGCAGCAAGTTGTCGCTCATGGGGCGGTTACCACACCAGTTCGGGGCTGATTCCGGTTGAGTTGAGAAGATTCCAACAGGGTCGAATCGAGTGTTGCGGTGGGTCGGTCGGGTCGATCCGGCTTAACCGCGGATCCAGGCGAATACATCGGCAAAGAGACCGACCAGCGCGACAGACAGAAACATCAGGTAATTGCGCAACCGGCCGGTCTGGATCGAGCGGCCCCAGTCGCCGGTGACGTAAACCGCCTTGGCCGTCAATTCGACCAGGCGATCGACGGCGATCACGTCAAAGACGCCCTCAAGCCGGCTCAAGAACGCTGTGGCGGCAGCCGAGCCATTAACCAGACCATCGATCAGGACCTGGTCGATCTGGCGGCACAGTCGGGTCAAGGCCAGGCAAGGCCGAACGAACACCGCCCAGTAAAGCTCGTCGAAGTACCACTTATGGACCAGGAAGCGATACAGACCACCAAACCGCTCGGCGGTTCGGGCCGCGCTCAAACGGGTAGGGACGAAGTACGGGAAGCCCGGCGGAGCATAATACAGCAAGCCCAGTCCAACGCCCGTCAGCATGATCAAGAGCGAGCCGACCGAGCGCGTAATTGTGATGCTGAGATTCAACGACCAACGCCCGGTACGGCTCGCTCTTCTCGAGCATGGCCTCCAGCGTCGGCGTCCCGAATGGGAGAGGAATGATATACGAAAACGTCCAGCCGCTGAAGACGCTCAAGACGGCCAGGATGATGAGCGGCCAGGTCATGACCGGCTCACTCTCGTGGGCGTGCGCTGCCGGGTTGGGATCGGAGACATGGCCATGTGAGTCGTCCAGCGCGTGTTCTTCGTCATGAGCGTGGGAGACGAGTCGCCTCGACCTTGTTGGGGAACCCGCGCGGTTCACCGGCGAAGGTCAAGAACCACATCCGGAACATATAGAACGCCGTCAAGATCGCGCCCACCGCCGGGAACAGGAACAGCAAGATGTGCTGGGGGCTCTCCAGCACGCGGGCCAAGGCGGCCGCCAGGATCGCGTCCTTGGAGTAAAACCCGCTGAAAAATGGGACTCCCGAGATCGCCAGCGTGCCGACGAGCATCGTGCCCGCCGTTATCGGCATCTTTTTGCGCAAGCCACCCAATGCGGGCATCTCATACGTGTGGACGCTGTGGTAGACGCTGCCGGCGCCCAGGAACAACAGCGCCTTGAAGAAAGCGTGCGTCAGCAAGTGGAAGAGGCCCGCGGCCCAGCCCCCCACGCCCAGCCCCAGAATCATGAAACCGAGCTGGCTGACGGTCGAGTAAGCGAGCACTTTCTTGTAGTCGGTCTGGACCATGGCGATGGTCGCGGCGATGAACAAGGTGATGCCGCCGGTGTAGGCGATATAGAGCAGAACATCTCCAGTGAACAGCGGGAAGAACCGTCCCACCAGGTAGACGCCCGCGGCGACCATGGTCGCCGCGTGAATCAAGGCCGACACCGGAGTCGGGCCGGCCATGGCGTCCGGCAACCAGACGTGGAGCGGAAACTGAGCGCTCTTGCCCACGCAGCCGGCAAAAATCCCAAGTCCAGCGACCGTCAACAACCAAACCGGCATCTCACGAGGCTCGCCCGGTGACGCTATCAGTCACCACTTTACCGCTCTCACGGTCGATGAACTGGGCAACTTCAACGCCGCCGGAACCGGGGGCGACGTGCAGTTTTCCCGATGGGGATCGCAACCCTTGGTTGATCTCCTGAAAGCCAAAGCTTCCCAGGCTGGTCCAGAGCAATCCGAGGCCGACGAGCATCCCCACGTCGCCGATCCGGTTGACGATGAATGCCTTGTTGGCGGCGTCGCAGTTTCCTTTCTCCTCGTACCAGAAGCCGATCAGCAAGTACGAGCAAAGGCCGACCAGTTCCCAGAAGATGAAGATCATGAAGACGTTCGACGAGGCGACCAGACCGAGCATCGAGAAGCAGAAGAGTGACAGGTAAGCGAAAAACCGCGGATAACGCTTGTCACCGTGCATGTAACCGATCGAGTAGATGTGGATCAAGGTCGCGACGAATGTCACCATGAGGAACATGATGACGCTCAGGCCGTCGATGGCGACTCCCAGCGGGACCACGAGGTCGGGCTTGAAATATGCAACGCCGGCCTGCTCATCGGTGGCGGCGGCGGTGCCGCCGAGAAGGACCCAGTCGACACTGCCAGACCAGACCAGCTTCTTATGATGCTCCGGTGCCGGCGAAGCGTGCTCGGCCTCGGGAGCTTGAGCGGATTCGCCCTCGTTAGATTCGCCGTGATGCGCCGCCCCGACCACCTCAGGCGCGAACACGAAATAATCGACGAAGCCGATCAGGCTGAGCAGGCAAGACACGCCGATCGCGCCAGTTGCGATATAGGCGTTGAGATGCTTTAACTGCCGGATGAAGATCGCCTCGACCGCGAACGCGGCCAGCGGAATCAGCACAGCGGCCACGTAAAGACCAACCTGCCAGATCATGTCGTTTCGTCCCTTGGCCGTGTGTCCGGACTATCCCTCAGGAACGCTCGTGATCAAATCAGCGATCCCGGTGGAACCTTCGATCCACCGACAATCCGGCGTTCATCTTGGGTGAACCGTTTGACGATCCCGGCTCCTTCGTCAAAGGTCGCCGAAATCACCGGCTCCAACCGCTCGATAACGGGGATCGCCAGGGAGATCGTGAAATATGGCACAGCTTGCCCGGCTTTGCAAGACCCTGGCGGTCTTTGCGATGCGCTCTCGGCCGGGCATCCCGCAGACTTTGCGCCGTAGAATAGAATCGTGCAAAAAACAACGCGATCTTCATCATTAATTCACGAACTTTTGAGGCACTTCGAATACGAATATTTGTCGTTCTGGAACAGTCAACAATTCTCGCGTCGGACATGTTGCTGTTCAAAGGGGGAAGGGAAGGTATATTAGTCTGGCCTCTCCCGCCCTCATGCAACCGATTCATCATCGTTCGACACCTGGGAGTTTGCTCACATGGTTAGCAAGCCTTTGCGACGTCGCCTCGGTTTCACTCTGATTGAACTCTTGGTCGTCATCGCGATCATCGCGGTGTTGATCGCCCTGTTGTTGCCGGCCGTGCAAAGTGCACGCGAGGCCGCCCGGCGCGCCCAGTGCACCAACAACCTCAAGCAGCTCGGCCTGGCCGCCGCCAACTACGAGTCGACCAACGGAGTCTTTCCGGGCGGCTCGTACTCGGCCCCCTTGCACCTACAGCCCTCCTATGACGTCGGTACTGGGTAGGCTACCCCGAAAACTTCAGTTGCTTCGCGCGCATGCTGCCGTTCTTCGAGCAGGCGCCGATGTTCAACGCGATCAATTTCAGCTCCGGCACATCCGCCTCGGCCCGACAACCTGACGATCGCCGGCGTGCGGATCGCCTCGTTGGTCTGCCCCAGCGACTTGCAAAATGATACGATCGCCATGCCAGCCACGAAAGCTTCAGCATCCGGCGTCACGCCCGGTTGGAGCTTCAACGAAGCTATTTACCCCTTGCCCCCGGGCAACTGGACCCAGGCGTTCACCAGCTACGGTGGAAACGCGGGCACCTTCACGTTCGGCTTCGAGTTCTTCATGTCGCCCACGGTCCTCGGCCTATTTCAACGGCGTGATCTACAACGACAGCTCCGTCAAGATCGCCGGGATCACCGACGGGACCAGTAATACGTTTATCTTCGGCGAGCACAGCAAGGGACACTTGTACATACTCGACCCGGGCTATGCCGTGTCAGACAACTCCTGGAATTCCGGCCGCTGGTATGACACGCTCTTCGCCACACTCTATCCCCTCAATCTCGCCATCGGCAACAACATCGGCTTTGGTGGCACCACGAATGCCTCGCTACTATTATCCAACGGCTGCCGGCAGCTACCATCCCGGCGGAGCGAACTTCGGCTTCTGCGACGGCTCGGTCAGGTTCATCAAGAACTCGATCAGCTCATGGACGTTCCAGACGGGCAACGCGGACTCTTACGGCGACGCCATGCCCGACAACACGACCTTCACAACCGTCGGGCGTCAACCGCGCCGGCGCCACCAAGAGCGGCAGCTATCTCTTGAACAGCAGCTCCAACGGCGTCCGCGCAGCTCGGCGTCTATCAGCAACTCTCGACCCGCGCCGGCGGCGAAGTCATCAGCTCCGACTCGTACTGATGCCATTCGGGCCCGTCCCTGTTGAGAGACCCGCCTGAGCGTATTCCCTAACCGGGTGGCCTGGAGTCCACGAACTTCAGGCCACTCCGTTTCCCACCACGAACACCCTGGCCAGTATCTTCTCATGCTAAAGAGCATTTGTTTCTTGTTGGTTCCCGCATGCCTGCTCGCCGGCTGCGGCGGGTCTTCTTCACAATCCGCGGCCTCCCCGCCTCGCCACACAGGGGAACTTGGTGACGCTGCCTGGCGGTCGCGGCTATCGCCGAGGTCTTGATCGACAGCGGCGTCACGGCTGGCGGCAAAAGTCGAACGCAACCAAGACCCTCGAATCGTCGCCTACTTCTATCAGCCGGACGGCACCAGCGAGATGAGCCCAGGCCCGAGCGAGGTGAAAGTCAAGGTCGGGAACGGGCGAGAAGAGTCCGGTCCTGGACCTGTCGCCCCTGCCCAAGGAGTCCGGCAAGTTTGCTTCCGAACCCGGCACGTTCCCCGACGGCTTCAAGGGCGAGCTCGACGCCAAGGTCAACGGCGAGGCCGTCCAGGTCCCATTCACCATCCGCTGAGTGTGACGCCGCCGACCGCCTGCCAACCGCGTTGTCTTCCCTGACCCGATTACCTTCTCATCGCCTTACGGCTGGGCAGGGTAGTCTCGTGCATCGACCCTGTCCACTCTTGCGGGACTCGGTCGCAAGTGTGGCCTATTCTTGACAGCCGGCACTCCCTGACCGTGTCGATCGCCCTTTTACTGTAGAGGCGTTGCTTTTGATCCAGTGAGGTCGGCCCTCTGTGCACGCCATTCCTCGACAGCCTCGCTTGATCTTGCCAGCGTTCGTGCTTACGCTATGACGATCGAACCGAACACGAAACCCATGGCCCACAGCACGGTCCAGAACTCAGGAGTGACTCGCGCATGCCCACCGTGACAGTCGAGGGTGAAAAGTCGTTTCGAGGTCGAGACGGGAAAGAAGTTGGTCCTGGCGATCGAGGATGCCGGCATTGATATCCTGCATCGTTGCGGAGGGAATGCGCGATGCACCACCTGCCGAGTCCAGATCTTGGCCGGTGACCCCCCGCCGATGGGACCGAGATTGAACAGGAACGCTTGGCCCGTGAAACGAACCTCGAACCGAATACCCGGCTGTCCTGCCAGATCCGCGTCGAATCCGACCTTTGGGTTCTCGTCGTCAACCGCGCCAGCCAAGCTGGAATCGACCCCGGGACACGCCCCTTGGATTGATTGTGATTGATCCAGCGGGCTCGAACGCCGAGTATTCCAACGTTTGAGCGACCAAGGGACTCTTGACATTCCGTGTTACTTGGACTTCTGAGGCTCGGCACAACGCTTGCAACGAACGGTCCGCCGGCGAACCTGAGAGCCGCAACGATTGCAGCGATGGTACTTCGTTTGCCGGAACTTCTTCTTTCGGGGGCGAAATGGCACGGGGCACCTCGGAGAGCGTTTTGGCACGATGGGGATGCGGGGACCAGTCCCAGGACGATCCCCCATTGATTCTTATTGCCGGCTGACTTCACCGGCATCGAGGTTTTTGACTTTACCCGATTGCCCTGCCGTCTTGCCATAGCAGGGGTTTCGCGGAGGCTCACTTGGCGGAGTTGGCGCTGTTTGCGCGAGCGCGCTCCTTGCTGTCCCGAGCCGGCAGAATCACCAAACCCTTGGCGCCTCGCAGGTCGAGGCGGAACAGTGCGCCCGGCTCGCCCCCGGTGACGTAAAGCTGGTCCATGCCGGGGCCCGCGAACGCGACGTTCGAGGTCGTCAGGTTGCCGCCCGGATAACGTTCGCAGCAGTTTGCCCTCGAGACTGACAACCTGAACCTGACGCATCCCGTAATGAGCGACGAACAGGTTTCCCTCGGCATCGAGTGCAATCCCGTCGGGCTGATTGTCGATCTGGCCGGTGCCCTTCTGGGGTAAGTTGATCAACACTCGGTATTCGCCGAGCTTGCCGGGTCCCAGCACCGGAAACGCCAGAATCCGATTCCGCTTGCTCTCGGCGACCAGCAGTTCCTTGCCGCCGGGACGGATCACGATCCCATTCGGAAACGCCAGTTCCTTGGCGACGGTGTGGCAGACCCCCTGAGCGGTCGAGATAATGGATCGAGCCATCGGGTTTCTCTTCATTGGAGCTGGCCGGGTCGGTGAAGTAAACGCCGCCGGTAGCAGCGTCGAGCGTCAAGTCATTTGGGCCGCGCAGCGGTTGGCCGTCCGACTCGGTCGCGGCGGGCTTGAGTTCCTTGCCAGCGGCGTCCAGATGCAGGAGCGCGTGCCGGCTGGCGTCGCAAATCAGGTGGCTGCCGTCCGCCAAGACCTTATGTCCGTTCGGCGAGCCGGTCTCTGCCCAGGTTGATGCCTTGCCGTCGGGGGTCACCTTGGTCACGATCTTCTCGTGTGAGAAATAGAGGTTTCCCTGGTGGTCGACGACCACACCCTCGGTGTAGTCGCCCGTGCGGACCACCTCGGCCGGAGTGACCGTGCTCTCCGGAGGGAGCTCGGCACCGGTGGCCGATCGAGAAGCGGGGAATGCTCCGGAATGCAGGAGCCAAGCCCAGGACCATAAGCAGAACGACTGTCTTGTTGTTGAGGAGCATGGGAGAGATCTCTCGGGTGGATGTGATGTCGAAACGAACGGTGAATCCGGCGGTCAGTTTACGCCCGACCATCGCCGATCGCCAACAAAATCGCGGCCGACGCACCATTGTCGCGGGCCACAAATCCAAGCAGAATGAAGCCTCAGTCAACCGGGGAAACATGGATCTCAATAAACGCAAGGGTTCCACCATGAAGAGCAGTCGGACCGTCTTTCGATCGACGCGCCGCTTTGATTTGACCCAGGGCTGCCTGGCGGTCGCCTTGACCGTGGCCACGGTATGCGAGATCCGAGCCGGTGCGATTGACGACGAAAAAAGCTTGCCGCCGGTGTCCGAACGGGCGCGACAGGTTCATGCCGCGGGGATGCTTTTCGACGGCCACAACGACCTGCCCTGGCGGCTCCGCACCGACGGCGACATGGCGCTGACCAAGTTCGATCTTTCGCGGCGGCTCAATTCCGGCCAGACCGACATTCCCAGGCTCCGAGAGGGGGGCGTCAAGGCCCAGTTCTGGTCGGTCTACATCCCGAGCGAGCACAAAAACCCAGCCCGGACGGTTACCGAACAGATCGACCTGGTCCATCGCCTGGCGGAGCGCTATCCGAACGCCTTCGAGCTGGCATATACCACCGATGACATCGACCGCATCGTCCGTGCGGGCAAGATCGCCTCGCTTGATCGGGATCGAGGGGGGCGTCGCGATCGAGAACAGCCTGGCGCAGCTCCGCGGCTTCTACACTCTGGGAGCGCGCTACATGACCTTGACTCACAACACAACCCTCGACTGGGCCGACGCCGCCGTCGACACGCCCAAGCACGACGGCTTGACCCCCTTTGGCGAAAAGGTCGTCAAGGAGATGAACCGGCTGGGCATGCTGGTCGATATCTCGCATGTTTCCGCCGCCACGATGGCCGACGCCTTGCGCGTTTCTCAAGCACCGATCATCGCCAGCCATTCGAGTGCCTTCGCCATTTGCCCGTCGCCACGCAACGTCCCCGACGACATCCTCAAGCTCGTGAACCAGAACGGCGGCGTGGTGATGGTCAACTTTTACTCGGGATTCATCGTCCCCGAGTCCGGCAAGAAAATGCGGGCGTTCCTCCAGGAACTGCGGACCAAGTATCCCGACCGGACAGCCCGCGCCAAGGCGATGGACGACTGGTTTAAGTCGGAGGGTTCCAAGCTTGCCCGAGGCACGTATCGCGACGTTGCCGACCACATCGACCACATCGTGAAAGTAGCGGGCATCGATCATGTCGGGATCGGCTCCGACTTTGACGGCATCACCATGTGGCCGGTCGGCCTGGAGGACGTCTCGTGCTACCCGCGCCTGACCGAGGAGCTACTCAACCGGGGATACAAGGAGGCGGACATCCACAAGATCTTGGGCGGTAATATCTTACGTGCATTTCGCCAGGCCGAGCAAGTGGCCAAGCGACTTCGCGCCACCACGCCGCCGGAGGTGGATGAGATCAAGCCGGAGAAACGTGACGGCTGACTGTGATCCTTCCTCGCCAGATTATAATCGATGAAACCAGGCGCGGACCCTAGCGAATCCTGAATTGCGCTTCGACGGCTTCGCCACCGATTTTGGCGTTCAATTGACCTCGAAGTCCGGATGGAAACGAGCCTGGCGAAGAAGCGAAGCCGCCCGAAGTTTTCGGCGAGAGAGTAACGACCGACCTATTTGAACCCGATCCCACTTTCACCGTGACGTCGGTGGCGGCGGGATTCATCTCGCTCTGGCCATCGGGCTGGTAAAAGTGCACCAAAATCGATTTGGTACCCCCCTTGGACCGTGAGCCCCTGCCGGCGTTACTGTCCAATTCGGTGTCGATTTCAAAGAAGCCCTTCTTGTCGGGCAGCGAGATCATCGTCCCATTGTGGGCCGGTAGCGGCACCGCCTCCGGTGATCCGCCGCATCCCGTGAAGGACTGGCACAGGGCCATGGCCAGAGTCAGCCTCAGAGTCAGTCGCATGTTATTCCGGGTTCTCCAGCGAATGCAAATGGCGATGGGGCCGGGGAATGCACAACCCCGGCCCTTCGCATCGGGAAGTGTTGGGACGATGCTGGATTAATACGAGTCGGAACTGACCACCTCGCCGCCGGCCCGCGTCGAGAGCTTCTGATATACGCCGAGCTGCGCGGTCCCAAGCCCGAACACAAGTTCACCCGCGTAGGGGTCCGTCGCAACAGTCGTGCCATCCGGAATCGCATCGCCGTACGGATCTTGGTTGGGAGTGCAGCCGGGGCATCCTGGACATTATCGCCATCGCCTCCCACCGGATCGAGTCAACAAGATCGTGCCGTATGTGCCCACGGTCTGCACCCACTGCCAAGCACCCTTGCCTGCCGCCGCCGGGCCTGCCGACCCCGAGCCAACCTGGCATCAGGTTGCCGAACTCCCCGAGCTGACGGCCGACATCACCGAACACCAAGGGCACGCAGCCACCTGCTCGTGCTGTGGCCATCTCAATCAGGCCGAGATACCCCCGGAGATCCGCGTTCTCGTCATTGGGCCACGCTTGGCCGCGGTGATGTCCTATCTCAGCGGCCGTCATCACATCGGCCGGCGCGGCGTGGAGGAGATCGTCGAGACGGTCTTCGAGGTGCCGACCTCACTGCGCTCGATCTCCGCGTTGTAAGTCGATTGACTGCCGCTTTGACCGACCCATATCAAGAGGCCCAAGCGGCGTCCATGACGCCCCGGTGAAGAACACCGACGAGACCCGCTGGAGCGAGAAGCGGCAGAAACGCTGGCTGTGCGCCGCGGCGACTGCGACGGTGGCCTTCTTCGTGATCCACCTCCGGCTCAACTTCAGGGCCTACAGGCCCTTTTGGGCGACACGATCACCGGTGTCGTCTGCCATCGACCGCTGGACGGCCTACAGCAAACTCCCCCTGGAATTGCTCCATATCTGCTGGGCGCACCTGAAACGCGACTTTCAGAAGCTGATCGATCGAGGAGGACCTGCTGAAGCAATTGGCCGAGTGGGTCTGGATGTCGTGGTATGCCTGTTCGCCTACTGGTGGGCGTTCCGTCGCGGCGAACTGGACCGAGCGGGCCTGCAAGCCCGGTTGGATTCCGATTCCTCTCTAACTCCAAGGCGTTTTGGAGCGTCGTTGCTCCTGCGCAGATTCCAAAGCCGCGACCTTTTGTGCGAACCTCTTGGCGTTGTATCCGTCGTTGTGGTTGTTTACAACGATCGAGGTCGTCGAGCCCACGAATAATCATGCGGAACGCATTTCCCACTGACAGTCCAGGAGCTGATTGTCGACTTGATGAACCGGACCGAACCGTCACAAAACGCGAAGTTGGGCCTCCGGGATGCAGGCTATTCGCTACGGTGATCGCGTAATAGCCAAATGGGCCGTTCGCCGCATTCATGTTCCCCTGAAGATTGATGGTCATCGGATACTCTGTGGCGAAGAGCGTGTCGTACCAGCGGCCGGACTGCCAGGAGTTGTCCGACACATAATAATAGGGATCGTTCAGTACGGCCATGGCGTGGCTGTGCTCGGCGAAAAGGAACGTGTTGCTCGTGCCGTCAGTGATCCCCGCGATCTTGACGCTGCTATCGTTGTAAATCGTGCCGTTGTACATCGCGAAGACGTTCGGACCCTTATAGGTCGCGAACCCGAAGTCCCAGGTTCCAGCATTGGCGGCGTAACTGCTGTAACACTCCATCCAGTTCCCCGGCGGGAGAGTGCCCCTGATGAGGTTGAACGACGAGTTCGGAGCATTGGGGTTAAGAGCGACGGGGTCGTTCTGCGTGTCACTCGGGCAGGTCAAGACGCTCAAACGCACTCCGAAAATTGTCAGATTCTCATAATTACTCGAGGTCAGATTGAAGTTGACCGCGTTGTACATAGGCGCTTGCTCGGTGAACGGCAGCATCCGAACGAAGCAACTAAAGTTCTCCGGGAAGTCACAAGGCGCGCCTCCCATTTGACACCGAGCGTCGTTTGAGGTGGGCGGGCCGCCGTTGTAGTTCGAATAGGACCCGCCAGGAAAGCACAGGTTCGACGCCTCGTAGTTGTTGGCGGCCAATGCAAGCTGCTTGAGGTTGTTCGTACACTGCGCGCGCCGGGCAGCCTCGCGCGCGCTCTGCACGGCCGGCAACAGGAGTGCGATCAAAACCGCGATGATTGCGATCACGACAAGCAGCTCGATCAAAGTGAAGCCGCGCCTCCGGGCCTGAAGCAATGAGATCATTGGTATCTCCTCGTTGAACACGGATCAATCAGAACTCAATTGGGTGCAACTCGCGAACCCGCAACGACCACCGAAAGCTGGTTCGACCGTGCGCGACTCGAACTCAATCCATGACTCGTCGCAACATGTCAAACATTCAGGGCGCGCAGTCTTGTTTCAGCCACCAACAGAGTAGACTTTGTGTGAAATCCGGATGTGAAAGTATCGAGTAGTTCTTCTGAATTCTTTTTGAATTCAACTGGCCCCACGCCGCGGTCAGAATGTTCCAGGCGATTGAAATCGTCTGCGAGTGGGCTAAGAAATGTGTAGCTAGCGATCGGCGCGCGCAGGTTATCAAAGTGTCTTGAGGTACTCGATCAATTCCATCCGTTCTTCCTCCGAGAGTTCATCACCGAAGGTATGCCCACCCTTGCCCATCCCGACCCGCGCTGTGTCGACGATGAACTTGGCTTGAAATGACGACCGTCTCGCCGTCGAGGCGAGTTCGTCGGCGCTGACCTCGGTGAACTTCCAACCGACGTGGTTCGTGTCGTAGTGTGCGAAGTCGGTCGATGGGGGCCGCGTAAACCGCTTCGGCCGGGTTGATGACTGGAGCAGGGCGTGCAATGTTGGGACTGAGCCGTTGTGCAAGTAGGGAGCGGTGGCCCAGAGCCCGTCGAGTGGCGGAGCCTGGTAGCCGACGCGCTTGGTGTTGACCGGCCGCTCGGCCCCAAGCCAGGTTGAGTTGTAATGGGCGACCAGCCGGTCGGATAGGCCAAGGGATCGGGCCGGATCGGTCCCGATCACATCGAGCGGGACGATCTTGTTGGGATAACGGCCGTTAGGTCCATAGGTGCCATGGCAGCAGGCGCATGTCGACTCGAAGACGAACTGCCCTCGCTCGGCTCTGGCTGTGTCGATCGAAAACGGGTACTTGGGTGGCTCGAGACTATTCAGATAAGCCAGGACATCGCGGAAAGCCGGTTCGAGGGCTTTGAGGTCGGCGAGGCTCTTTTCACCCAGCAGAAATTGCATGTTCGTCCGAACCGATCGTGAATCCGTGCGACCGTCGTAGTACATCGTCCGCTTCCGCTTGAGGTGCCACCAGGCGGGGGTGTCCATCTCCGGGAGATTCACCGCCAGAGGCAAGGGGAAGGACCGGACCGTAAGGTCTGTGTTCCGAAGGCTTAGGAGGACCGCGGCAATCTGGCCGGCGTTGTTGGTCCCGCGCGATGAGTTCAGAGTGAAGGTCGAGAACGGCGGGCGCTTGCCGTCGGCGATTGTCAGCTCGAAGAGCAGAGCCTTCAGGTCGAGTTGGGTATTCCCCAGGCCGACGTAGCTCTTGCCACCGATCGAGCCGCCGTGACAGATCATGCAATCGATCTGAATACCGGTCTTGACGCCACGCTCGACCGATCCCGCGGCGCAACCCCATCGGCAGCCCGTTGTTGGGATAAGGTGCCGGATGCAAGCCGTAGCGTCGCTCGAATGCCGCCGCATAGCCGGCCGGATCTTTGTCAGGGTCAGGGGCCGGCTCATCCCAGAGGCGGGCGGCATTGCGATAGATGGCTTCGGACCACTCCGGTTTCAAGAAGCCATCAAGGGTCAAAGCCACTCGCCCTCGTTCGACCGCGGCCGGGTCGGGACGGGATTGGGCCGGAGTCGCCCCCTCGGCCAGAGCCTGGCTCATAAGCCACTCGGCGAACAATCCCGCTGTCGCAACGATCCCCGCGACAACCCACGCGCCCGTCGATCGCACCCACATTGGATCCACCTCAACGGCTATCCCGGGCCTCGACTCATTCCATTCCAGCGAGCCACTTTCTTTAGTTATATGCGACTGCTGGCCCAGCGGGAATAAGCGAGAATGGTCGCCTTCAAATTTGACCTGAAATTTTGGATCGTTTGAACGCGAGTCCATCGACAACACCTGGACAGCTCCGCTAAAATGCCGGACATTAAGAAATTGTGGGGAATCGGGGAACGTGGGACCGTGGAGAACCACTCGACCCGACCCCACTCATTGACTGACTGACCGAGGGAGGGAGCTCGAAATGGGACAGGCCGAGATTGTCGCAAGCCTGAAAGAGCTGTGCGCCGAGAAGGGCCCGCGACTGGGCACTGACGTGATTGTCTCCTGGATCGAGCGGATTGGCGGCTATGAGTCGGACGCCGAACTGATCGCCTTCGCCAAGAAGATGAAGGCCAGGCAATACGCCCGCATGGTCGAGTTCGAGGATGAGGATTCGGGCCTGCGGATCAAGCGGCTCTGGAGCTTTCACGATCCGGCGAAGGGACGTCGGTTCTATGCGGACATCCTCGAGCTGCCGGAAGACCAACGTAAGCGATTGATTCGCCAATACGCCCGCTTCCTCAAACAGTTGCGCACCGTGCGTAAGGCCATGGCCGATTACTTCGCCGGACAGCGATTCTTCGACTTCTATCCCGGTGGCCCGGAAGAGGATGATGTCGAGGCCGAGCAGGACCAACCCGCGCCGACGAAACGGCGCTGATACCAGGATCAGCGCTTCTCCTGGGGGCTCAAGTTGACGTTGATCGGCAGACCGGTTGCTCGGACCTCTTCCGGTGTCAGGTGAGCCGAGCAGTCCGACGGGGCCTCCCAGGCACTCAAAACCACCTCTTGGCCAGGCTCGATGGAGAAGTCTTCCTGGTAGACAACCCGTTCACCGCGCTTCATCCGCAGGACATGCCGGCCGGGCCGCAACTCGCAGATCAGCGGCAACTCCCACAGCGTATTGACGGGATAGTCGCGGTCATCGAGCGACACCACAACGTGCGCCTCGGATACGTGTACGATCGCCGTGCCTCGGGCTGAACCCGAGTGCTCGGCGACCTGCCAGAGGATAACGCCTCCCAGGCAGATCCGCACCTACGCCCTTCACGAATGCGACCAGGGAGGGGAATTTGGCCATGGTCTTCCTTCCTTCGGATTTGAGTACCTCGCCAATAAACAAGTCTTCGGACTCCCGGGTTCGAAATCAATCCCATGCTTTCCAATCACCTTATGACGAGGCGGACCGAATTCGTGTCAATACTCCGATGAGAGGTGGCGCGGCTTCCCCTTGACCGAAACGCTTTCGGGCTCGGGAAAATACCGTGATCTGCGATCGTGCCGCCAATTGAGAATGCTCGTGCTGATCGCCCACTTCATCCGACTCGACCCCGGAAGGATCGCCTGCCGATGTCCACGCCCGTCGCGACCGAAACCGACCACGACGACTCTCCCGCGACCATTCCGTTCAACCGCCAGGCCCAGGGTCCGGACCATCTCGGCCGGTTCGGCTCGTTTGGCGGCCGGTTCGTCCCCGAGACCTTGATGGACGCGCTCAACCAGCTCACCGTTGGCATATGAAGAGGCCAAGGCCGATCCCGCATTTCAGCACCGGTTGAACGATTATCTCAAACACTATGTCGGCCGTCCCTCGCCGCTTGTTTCACGCCGAGCGGTTGACGAAGTACGCTGGCGGCGCTGAGATCTACCTCAAGCGAGAGGACCTGAACCACACCGGCGCTCACAAGATCAACAACGCGATCGGCCAGGTGATGCTGGCCCAGCGGATGAACAAGACCCGGGTGATCGCCGAGACCGGGGCGGGCCAGCATGGCGTGGCCACGGCGACGGCCTGTGCCTTGTTCGGGATCGATTGCACGGTCTACATGGGCGAGGAAGACATCCGCCGCCAGAAGCTCAACGTCTTCAACATGAAGACGCTGGGCGCGACGGTCGTCCCGGTCACGACCGGCTCGCGGACCTTGCGCGACGCGACCAACGAGGCGATGCGCGACTGGATGGGCTCGTCGAAATCGACTCATTACACGATCGGCAGCGTGGTGGGGCCGCACCCGTTCCCGATGATCGTCCGCGATTTCCAGTCGGTGATCGGCCGGGAGACGAAAGCCCAGTGTCTCGGCCAGATCGGCCGCTTGCCCGACGCGGTCGTGGCCTGCGTCGGCGGCGGGTCGAACGCCGCGGGAATGTTCGCTCCGTTCATCGAGGATGCCGAGGTCGAGCTGATCGGCGCCGAGGCGGGCGGCCGGGGGCTCAAGGCGGGCGAACACGCCGCCAGCCTGACTCAAGGGCCGGCCCGGCGTGCTCCACGGCAGCTTCAGCTACGTGCTCCAGGACGACGACGGCCAGACCTTGGACGTCCACTCGATCTCGGCCGGTCTGGATTATCCGGGCGTCGGCCCCGAGCACAGCTACTGGAAAGAGATCGGCCGGGTCCGCTACGCCAGCATCACCGACAGCGAGGCCCTCGACGCCTACAACCTCACCGCCAAGCGCGAAGGAATCCTGCCGGCGCTCGAATCGAGCCACGCGGTCGCCCAGGCCCTCAAGGAA
The DNA here is from genome assembly GCA_963779785.1 of uncultured Planctomycetota bacterium. GTDB lineage: Bacteria > Planctomycetota > Planctomycetia > Isosphaerales > Isosphaeraceae > CAVRFS01. Next base: position 43,778 of record CAWAAW010000005.1, on the reverse strand, counting down.
GCCAAGCGACTTGGGACCTGGCAAGGTCCTGGTCGTCTGCCTGTCGGGACGGGGCGATAAGGATGCGTATGAAGTCGCCCGGCTGCGAGGAGAGCCCATTTGACTCACAGTTCAGACGTCGCTGATACGGCTAACCCGCGGACACTCCTCTCGGCTACACATTCATGAATCGCATCGATACGCTCTTCTCCCGACTCCGCACTGAAAACCGCCGTGCGCTCATGCCGTTCGTGACCGCCGGCGACCCCGACCTGGCGACCACGGCGCTGCTTGATCACCGAGCTGGTCAATCGGGGTGCGCACCTGGTCGAGGTGGGCATTCCCTATTCCGATCCGATCGCCGACGGACCGGTCATCGCCGCGAGCTATCACCGGGCGCTCGAGAGCGGGCTCAAGGTCGCCCATATCTTCCAGACCCTGCGCACGCTCCGCGCCGAAGGCTCGGCACGGTTCAACGAAACGCCGATCGTGTCGATGGTCTCCTATGCGATCATCCACCGGCTGGGGGTGGAACGCTACCTGAACGAGGCGGCCACCGCCGGTGCTGGACGGCCTGATCGTGCCCGACCTGCCTGTTGAGGAAGCCGCGGCCTTGATCGACAAGACGAGCCGGCGCAACCTCAAGCTGATTCAGCTCATCACACCCACCACCCCTCGCGATCGTGCGATCGAGATCGCCCGGATCGACGACGGGCTTCATCTATTACGTCTCGGTCGCGGGGATCACCGGCGAACGCAAGAGCCTGCCCGCCGACCTGGTCGACAACGTCGCCTGGCTGCGGACCCAGACCGATTTGCCGATCTGCATCGGCTTCGGCATCAGCGGTCCGAGCCAGGTCCGCGAGCTCGCCCCGGTGGCCGACGGCCTGATCGTCGGCAGCGCGATCGTTCGCCGCTTGGCCGAGGCGATCAACCGGCCCCGCGCCGAGGTCATCCGCGAGATCGGCCAGTTCGTCGGCGAGCTCGCCCAGGTGCTCGCGGAAACGCAAGGCGCCACTTCCGCCTGACCCGCGTGCTTGGGTAACGTGGTGCGGGAGGATCGGCACTCACGCCGGTCCGATTCTTCCCTCCGGCGGGGGACGTCGGATGGACTTCTCGATCCCCGAACGCATGCAAGGCATCCTGACCGCGATCCGCGAGCTGATGGTCCGCGAGGTCTATCGCACTCGAGCCCGCGCTCCTGTCGAGGCCCTTCTCGGAGCTGGTGCCCGATCTGAGGGCGATCCGCCAGAAGGTCAAGGCGCTCGGGCTCTGGGCGCCGCAGATCCCCAAGTCTCACGGCGGGCTGGGCCTGAATTGCGTGGAGTACGCCCTGGTCGGCGAGGAGCTCGGCCGCAGCCCGCTCGGCCACTATATCGTCAACGGGCAGGCACCCGACGCCGGCAACATGGAGATCCTCCGCGAGTTCGGCACCGACGCGCAGCAGGAGCGCTGGCTGTTGCCCCTGGTGCGGGGCGACGTCCGCAGTTGCTTCGCCATGACCGAGCCCGATCATCCCGGCTCCAACCCCGTCTGGATGGGAACGACGGCGGTGCGCGAAGGCGACGACTACGTGCTCAACGGCCGCAAGTGGTTTGCCTCGGCGGCGGACGGAGCCAGCTTCGCGATCGTGATGGCCGTGACCGACCCCGAGGCCGACCCCTACCGACGCGCCAGCCTGATCGTGGTTCCCACCGACACACCCGGCTACCGCCGCGTCCGCAACATCGCGTGCATGGGGCACGCCGGTGACGACTGGGCCAGCCACGCCGAGCTGGTTTTCGACCAATGCCGGGTCCCTCGAGAGAACCTTCTCGGCGAGGAGGGGGCCGGCTTCGCGATGGCCCAGGCCCGGCTGGGCCCGGGACGAATCCAGCATACGATGCGCTGGATCGGGGTCTGCCGGCGCGCGCTCGAGATGATGTGCGACCGGGCCGCGACTCGGCAGCTTGCGCCCGGCGACTCGCTCGGCAGCCGGCAGACCGTGCAGAACTGGATCGCCGAGTCGCGGGCGTCGATCGAGGCCGCGCGGCTCCTGGTCCTGCACGCGGCCTGGACGATCGACACCCACGGCATCGCCGCGGCGCGCGAGTCGATCTCGCTCATCAAGTTCCACGTCGCGGGCGTGATGCAAGAGGTCGTCGACCGGGCGATCCAGGTCCACGGCGCACTGGGGATCAGCGACGACACCGTCCTCTCCTGGTTCTACCGGCAGGAGCGGGCGGCCCGGATCTACGACGGGCCCGACGAGGTCCACAAGGCCGTCGTGGCCAAGCGCATCTTGAAACAACATGGGCTCGTCGCCCTGATTCGAGGATATCGGCCGCTTCCGGAGGTCCGCGATGAGCGCCCCAATCGATGAGCCCCGTCCCGTGCGTGACGGCGAACAACTCGACGTTGCCCGACTGCGAGACTACCTGTCGGCCCACCTGCCGGGGGCGGACGGGACCGCTTGAGGTCGAGCAGTTCCCCCACGGTCACTCGAACCTGACTTACCTGCTCCGGATCGGAGGCCAGGAATGGGTCCTGCGCAGGCCTCCCTTTGGCAATCGCGTCAAGACGGCCCACGACATGGGACGCGAGTTCCGCATCCTCTCCCGGCTCTGCCATGTCTATCCGCCCGCACCGGCTCCGCTTCTCTATTGCGAGGATGAGACCATTCTGGGAGCGCCGTTCTACCTGATGGAGCGGCGCAAGGGAGTGATCCTCCGCGGTTCTCCTCCGCCCGACCGGCCGATCCCGCCCGAGCTGGTGAGGCGGCTCTGCGAGACGCTCGTCGACAACCTGGCCCTGTCTGCACGGGCTCGATTACCGCGCGGCCGGGCTGGACGACCTGGGCAAGCCCCAGGGCTACATCGACCGCCAGGTCACCGGCTGGACCAAGCGCTACCAGGACGCCCGCACCGACGACAGTCCCCGACATCGAGCGGACGATGACCTGGCTGGCCGAGAACCGGCCCGCCGAGTCGGCCGGTGCGACCTTGATCCACAACGACTTCAAGTTCGACAACCTCGTGCTCGACCCCGAGCGACCTGACCCGGATCGTCGCCGTCCTCGACTGGGAGATGGCCACGATCGGCGACCCGCTCATGGACCTGGGCACGACGCTGGCCTACTGGACCGAGGCCAGCGATCCCGCGCCGCTGCACCAGTTCATCGTCGGGCCGACGACCCAGCCCGGCAGCCTTGAGCCGTCGCGAGCTGGTCGAGCGCTACGGCCAGACGACCGGCCGCGACACCTCGAACATGCTCTTCTGCTACGTCTGCGGGCTGTTCAAGGTCGCGGTGATCGCCCAGCAGATCTACGCCCGCTATGTCCGAGGGTTGACCCAGGACCCTCGATTCGCCGGCGTTCAACCAGGTGGTGGCCGCGCTCGGTCTGGGAGCGGTCCGGGCGATCGATACGGGACGAATCTGACTGGCTCGAAAGGGAGTGATCGCGATGGCACGAATCGATCGACTTGACGGGTAAGGTGGCCCTGGTGACCGGCGGCGGCCGAGGGATCGGCAAGGCGATCGCCGGCCGGCTCGCCGACGCCGGGGCATCGGTGGTGATCGCCAGCCGCAAGAAGGAGAACCTCGAAGCCACGGCCGCCGAGCTCGCCGGCCTGGCCGGCAAGGTCGTCCCGATCGTTTGCCATCTCGGGAAGATCGATCAGATCGAGGCCCTGGTCAAGGAGACTCGATCGCGGCTCGGGCCGGTGGACATCCTGGTCAACAACAGCGCCACCAACGTGGGGCAGGGGCCCGCGCTCGACGTCACCGACGACATGCTCGACAAGATGGTCGAGATCAACATCAAGGCCGCTCTCCGCTTGATCCGGCTGACCGTCCCGTCGATGATCGAGCGCGGCCAAGGGGGCTCGATCATCAACGTCAGCTCGATCTCGGGCCTGAAGCCTCAAGCCGGCGGATTGCTCTACAGTTTCACCAAGGCGGGCCTGATCATGATGACGCGGTGCTGGGCCCGCGAGTTCGGCCAGTACGGCATCCGCGTCAATGCGCTGGCTCCCGGCCTGATCCAGACCGACTTCAGCGCCTACTACTGGGAAGACGAAGGTCGGCGCCAGGAGTTCTTGAGCGAGCAGCCGATCGGCAGGCTGGGCCAGCCGGACGACGTCGGCGGACTGGCACTCTATCTCGCCTCGGACGAATCCTCGTTCGTGACCGGCCAGGTGTTCGTGGTCGACGGCGGGCTGACGGCCTGAGGCGCACGTAGCGCGGTCTTTTGCTCGGCGTGCGCTGGCGATCAAAGAGCCACGATCTCATTTCCATCCCGCGAAGCACGCCAGCCTCCGATCTCAGTAGATCTCGTCAGGGAGCAACAGTTCTGCCATATCGCTGAAGTTGAGCCAGATATTTCGCCAGCGTGCCTCGTGAGGGAGTCCGAGTGTTTCCGCAACTTGTCTTCTGGTATCGTCCGCACTGAGGTCGAACTTCGGATTGACGGGCACACGTTCGAGCCGGGCCACCGCGGCGCGGGGGTCGAAAGTCGACCAGGCCTGAAAATCGAGTCCCCAAACTGGCCAATTCCCGGTCGCCGGTGCTGTTCCATCTGGGCTCGAATCGGTTCAAACAACGTCGCGGCCACATCGCGATCGTACCAGGCCAGAAGCATAACCAACGCGCTGGACGATAACCCGTTACGGGAGCGTGGATTGCCAGTCGAAGAGGCGGTAAAAGCAAAGGCGTTTAGCTTTCGCAACCGCGTTTGTAGGAGGTCATCCCCATGAAAAGCAGAGCATACCGAGCGACGCACGTCAATGACGTGAAGTGGGACGAGATCGCACGGGGCAGAGAGGGCTTGGGTATTACGCTGGGAGTGGACGTGGGCAAGCTTAGCCTATGGGCGGTGTGTCGTTGGGCCGATGGTCGCTTCGAGCGCCCTGGCGCGCCGACAACCCGATGGAGATTCCCGAGCTTGGTTTCGCTCATCAAGCGGGTGAGCGTGGGCCGGAAGTTGACGGTGGCGATGGAGTCGTCTGGGACGTATGGAGACTCGTTGCGGCAAGCGTTGGCCGACTGCAAGATCAAAGTTGGTGCGGGTGGGCAACAAGGCGTCTCACGACTATGCCGAGGTGTTCGACGGAGTGCCCTCGCAACACGACGGCAAAGACGCGGCGGTGGTTGCCGAGCTGGCAGCTTTGGGCAAGTCAACGCCTTGGGACTACCGGCCAGCCGATGCCTGGGAGCAGGAACTGGCGTATTGGGTGGAATGGATGGTGGCCCACCGGCAGGCGCTGACGATCTGGCAAGGACGCTTGGAGGGACTTGTGGGGCGTCACTGGCCGGAAGCAACGCAGGTCTTGAAGCTGTCGTCGGTGACGTTATTGCGGGCATTGAAGCATTATGGGAGCCCCCAGGCACTGGCCGCGGACCCGCAAGCGGCGCAGCAGTTGGCCCGTTGGGGCGGAAGGTTCCTCGAGCCGAAGAAGATCAAGCAACTGGTGGACAATGCCGAGTTCGAGCGTGGGCGTTCGTGCCGGCGGAGTGGCAGCAGCGTCAAATCCGGGATTACGCCCAGCAGGCGCTGGCGGCCCGAGCGGAGGGCGCATGCGTGCGAACCGGCGGCTGTACGACCTGGCCGCTGAGACACGTGGTGCTCCAAGCCCAGGGCAAGGTGGTGGGCGTGCCCACGGCGTGTGTGTTGTGGACGAGCACGGGTGACCCGCGGAAATATCATGCCGCGGCCGCCTATCGCAAGGCGATGGGTTTGAACTTGGTGGAGCGGAGCAGCGGCAAGTACAAGGGGCGATTGCGGATCAGCAAGCGGGCAGCGCTCGGTCTCGGCAGTGGCTCTATTTCGCCGTGCTGCGTCTGATACAAAAGTCCGGCGTACGTCCCTGGTACGAGGCGAAGAAGGCCCGCAATGAGGATGATGCCCGGATCGCGGTCGTGGCCGTGATGCGTAAGCTGGCCATGGCGTTCTACCACGTTGGAATCGACAACCAGGAGTTCAAACCCCGACGATTATTTGGTCGCATCTGCACAGCGAGTCGGCAACTCGACAGAGCTGCCGTCTCGAATCGAAGATCAAGCGCAAAGCGGCGGACAGTACAAGCCTGAGGTTTTTGGGAGCGATGCGCGAGCGGGGATTGCCGAGGAACATGGATGACGTGGTCGTGGCGATGACTGTCGGGATCAGGCTGAGGACGGCGAATCGATGGGCGAAGCCGGGATTGCCCGTGGAGAAAGCTGGGAGATAGAACGTTGGCTGGCGGGTGCTAGTGCGCATTGGCACACGACAAGACTGTGGATGGATTTATCGCTTTTCGGCCAATCCCGGAGATGCCGAGGGGCGGCGTCGTGCCGCTCTTTCCGGTCTTGGCCCCTGGGTCGGCGCTCGGGTCGCGTCCCCGCGTTGCCTTATCCTCCGCCCAGGTCCTTCGAGTATACCGCGAGACCACGGCCCTTCGGGCAATTCACGGCTGAACCATATTCTCGCGAACCGAGCGAGCCGCAAATCCTCCTCGGAACTGCCGCGAACCAGTCAAGGAACTGTCATCAAGCGCGAAGCCTTCGATGGGTCGTCCGCGAGAAGTCGCGTGCGACTCTGTATCATCGTTCACGATACAATATTATAGTACATTTTGATAAAGGAGGATAGTCCGCGATTGGATCGCGGTAATCTGAGGCCACCGATCTGTCCTGCCACCTTCCGCAACGAGACCTTCGCGACCCGTAAGGGATCGCCGACCGAAGTATCGAGGGGCATGGACAGAGGTGATCGGTAAAATCTCCGATACGGCCAATTCGGCGGTCGTGTTTTCGATGCGACACGCTTGAGGTGACAGGCTTGAGTTACCCGGTTGGCTCTGTCCCAGATCGATCCTGAGACGAACGCGATCCCCCCAGGTGATGAGGTGTTGGACGGCCGATGATCAGGCCGTTTGGATAGTATCCAGATGGTCACCGATCGCGCTGTCGAAAGTGACCGCCCACATCCCTGCCAAAAAGTTAAAAAACTGCCCTTGAAAGTAGCCGAGGACGGTCGCGTGGCGACGATGCGCCAGAAGAGCTCGGGCACCAGCGCCGGGTCGATTTGTTCAACGATTGGCAACAAGATCCTGCGGAACCCTAGCATCTGTGTGTGGTCCGCCCCATCGTTCATCAAGCGATCGATTCCTTGCATGGCGGTCTGAAACGCCTGGTGCGCGGCCGCCTCATCTCGCGACTTCAAGCCGAGCGCGAGGAACAGATACGACTGTGGGTGGTCATAAGTTCGCTGCGATTCGTCGGTGAGTCTCCGGGCTCGAGCCGGATCAACCGCGGCCATCTTCCAGGCGATCGTCGGAGGGAACCAGTCTCGTACGGTCTCGGGCGGGATCTGCCTCAAAACGCGTTCGGCTTCGGCGGGATTGTCTGCGGCCAGGTCAAGCGCGATGTTCCGGAGGACCCAGCTCTTGGATTCGCGACCGCTCGCGGGGAACTGCTTGGCGATGGCAAGGGCCGAGGGCAGGTCGACTCGGGCCAGCCGGGCTGCGAACCGGCCTCGCCGGTATTCTTGATAGTCCTGCTGGCGAGGAGTCTGGTTCGACAAGCGGAGTCCCTCGGCAAGGAGCGACTTGGCCTTCTCCTTTTCTCCGAGCAGGTACCAACGTTCCGCCACTTCACCCATCCGGTAGAAGCGCGAGATCGGGTCCCTTGGGGCTTTGGAGCTCGGCTCCGTTGCGGCCTTGGCTTGAGCCGCCGCAGCGTCAAGCAGGGCCAGCTTACGATTACGCTCTCGTTCCGGCAGGGCATCGGCCGCGACGAACAAGGCCAATGCCCCGGCGGCCGGCCCTTCGATCGATTCCGCGAGGGCGGCCGCTTTCATCGGATCGATTCGAGCCAGCCACCGGGTCACCATGAGTTGCATCCCCGACTTCTGCCTGATGTTTGGAAACTCCAACTCCTCCATCTTTTCCAGAACACCGACGGGATCGGCGCATCTCGAGCGACTGCAGGATGCGAATCTTGTCGGCGTCGTTCGTGTTCTCATAGGCTTGCCAGTACGGCTCCAGCAACCGTCGCGCCAGGGTCCGCGACTCTTCCAGGGGAATTGGGTCAGCAAGCATTGGCATCGGGTGCGCCGGCCGCTCGCTGGTGCGCGTCAGCTCGACCGTGATGTCTCCTTCGCCGGGCTTGATCAAGCGTCCGAAGAACCGAAACCCTTCGCCGCGTGCGAATAGGAACACCGACCCCTGGCTCATAAAGCCGCCCAGCGTGAACCGGCCCTCCGCATCGGTCCTGGTCGCTGTTCGCTCTGGGCCGTCGCCCGATTGGAACACTTCGACGCCGCCCACCGGCTTGCCTTGCCGATCGATGACGCGGCCGCTGATGGTACGCAGCGGTCGCTGGATCATGGGGAGCAAGACCCGCGGTTTGTCTTCGATGGTGATCCAGTCGGAGAGGATCGGCTCCCTCCCCGCGCGCGAACGACGACTCGATAAGGCGATCCAACCAGGAGATTCTTGGGCGTCTGGAACGAGCCATCAGCGGCCGTCCGGAGCGGTCCGTATTTAAATGCGACGGGATTCGGTCCGATCACCGAGCCTCCCTTGGACCAGACCTGCACAACCTGGTCAGCGACCGGCTGCCCCGCGCGATCTCGGACTCGGCCGGACATCCGGCTCGTCGGCTTGAGCCGGATCGTGATCGTCGCTTGCGGAGCGGCGCGAAGAGGTCGCTCGACTATCTCGAAGTCCTGAGTGCCGATCGAATCGGCCGTGACATGTGCGGCGACGACGAGGTCCCCGGCCGCGAAATCGTTGAAGATCGCCTTACCATCAGAGCCTGTTGAGACGGCCTGTTGCGCGGCCAGCGTCTCGGGTACAATCGTCACTTCTCGCTCGGCGACAAAGATCACCTCAGGCAGAATCCGCGCGCCGGCGACGGGTTGACCATCAGACTCCTGGACCGCGATTGTCCTTGGCTCGGGCTTCCTCAATATCAAAGCGAGCGGCTGGTGGTCTATCGGTGACGCCGTAATTCCCGAGCCCGGACGGTAGGCCCAGACTCTCGCACGGCTGATGGGAATCCCTCCCAGGGGAGGAACTATCAGTCTGAACCGGCCCTTAGCATCCGTCTTCGTCCGCGCCTCCGCGGGCCCACGCTCGTGCTCCCATGGTGCTCGACAATGGAAGACGACTTGCGCGTCGAATACGGGCTTTCCCTGGTCGTCCGAGACAGTGCCCTCGAGCGGTGCCCCCTGGTATTGGGCCATCAAGGCCGCGGCGAGAAGCGGGCCAAAGAGTGTCATGATGGAATTAAACTCCCGAACGATTTCGACCAATCCGCGCGATCGGTTTGTCTCATCAATCATCGGTGCTCAGCCGCACCTGGCGACCCGCGACCCCGGCGCTATCCCGCGACAGCACACACGTCTGCGATCTCACCAGAGGCCGGCGGGCCGACGCGGTCAGTTCGCTCATGTCCGTCAAGGCGCGCCAACTCTATCGCCAGCGTCTCTCGCGGGAGCGTCCGAGCATTTCGGCAACCCGAAATCTGCCAGGACGTTGCGCGTGAGAGCTCGAGCTTCGGATCAACGGGCACTTGCTTTAGCCTGGCCACCGCGGCGCGGGGGTCGAAGATCGACCACGCCAGAAACTCCTCCCGTGAGCGGGCCAACGCCAGGTCGTCGGTGTGTTCCAGTTGGACTCGAATGGGTTCAAACAAGGCCGCGGCCACATCGCGGTCGTACCAGCCCAGAACGGCAACCAATCGGCTGGACCAGTGTTTTGCAATGTCGCCTGGAACGTCGCGTGGATTGCCAATGGACGGTCGCGTGGCGACGACGCGCCAGAAGAGCTCGGGTACCAGGGCCGGGTCGATTTGCTCGACCAGCGGCAACAAAACCTCGCGAGCCTCTAGCATGAGGTAGTCTAGCACGAGTGAGTACCCCTCTCCCTCTTTCATCAGCCGATCGATCCCTTCGATGGCGGTCTGAAACGCCTGGTGTGCGCTGCCGCCGGATCGCGCGACTTCGCGCCGTGGGCGAGGAACAGAAACTGCTGAGGAAAGTAGTAATACCGCTGCGCTTCTTCAACCAACCTGCGGGCGCGCGCCGGATCAACGCTGGCCATCTTCCAGGCAACCGCCGAAGGGAGCCAGTATTGCCCCGTCTCTTGGGGGATCTGTCTCAAAACGCGTTCGGCCTCGGCGGGATTGTCCGCAGCCAGTTGGAAGGCGATGTTCCAGAGGACCCAACGCTCGGAGTATCGTGGTACGACTGGCGGCGGAACTCCTTGGCGATGGCCAGGGCCGACGGCAGGTCGACCCGGGCCAGCCGTGCGGCAAACCTGCCTCGCGTACGGTCGGTCTTGTTCGCGACCTGGTTCGCCACGACGAGTCCTTCCGCCAAGAGCGTCTTGGCCTTTTCCTTTTCCCCCAGCTCGTACCACCGATCGGCCAATTCGGCCATATGGTGCAGGCGCGACAGTGTGACCCCCACGGCCTTGACTTGAACCGCCGCGCGATCGAGCAGGGCGAGCTTGCGGCCACGCTGCGCGTCCGTCAGGGCATCGGCCACAGCCATCAGGGCGGAACAACGGAGTGCCGGATCCTCGATCGCTTCCGCCACCGCCTCCGCTTGACCGGGTTCGGTCTGAGCCAGCGTCTGAGCCACCTGAGATCTGGAGCCCCGACTTCATTCTTTCGTTCGGAAACTCTCCTCCTCCAGCTTGCGAAGCACATCGACGGGATCGGCCCTCGCGATCGACTGCAAGATGCGATGCTTGTCGTCTATGTTCTTGTTCTCAAAATCTTCCCAGTATGGCTCCATCAACCGATCGCGCCAGGGCCCGCGACTCCTCCAGGGGAATCGCGTCGGGAAGCATCCGCATCTCGTGCGCCGGCCGCTCAACGGTGCGTGTCAGCTCGACCGTGATGTCCCCGTCGCCGGGCTTGATCAATCGTCCGAAGAACCGAAATCCCTCGCCGCGCACGAAGACGAAACACCGGCCCCTGGCTCATAAAGCCGCCCAGCGCGAACCGGCCGGCCGCATCAGTCTTGGTCGAGGTCCGTTCCGGACCGTCGCCCGACTGGAAGACCTCGACGCCGGCCACCGGCTTGCCCTGCCGATCCACGACCCGGCCGCTGATGGTTCGCAGCGGTCGCTGGATCATGGGGAGCAAGACCCGCGGTTTGTCGCCGATGGTGATCCAGTCCGAGAGGATCGGCTCCATCCCCGGTGAGCGAACCACGACCCGATAGGACGAGCCGACCAGGAGGTTGTCGGGGGTCTGGAACGAGCCATCAGCGGCCGTACGGATCGGCCCGTTCTTGAACCCGACCGGATTCGGGTCCAGGAAGGGGCTCCCATTGCAACCAGACCTCGACAGCCTGGTCGGCGACCGGTTGGCCCGCACGACTTCTGACACGGCCGGCCAGCCGGCTCGTGGGCTTGAGCCGGATGCTGATTGTCGCTCCCTGGAGATCGCGTGGAGTGTTCTCGAGGATCTGAAGGTCCTGCGTGCCGATCGACTCGGCCGTGATGCGCACGGCCATCAGTTGGTCTTTGGCCGCCAGGAAGTTGAGCGTCGCTGTGCCTTCCGGTCCGGTCGTGACCGCCCCCGCCACAGCCAGCGCGTCCGGCACATCTCCGTTCCCACGAGCGGCGAAATCAGCTCCTGGGGCGATTGGCGCGAAGATGATGGCTCGTGGGGCGATATGCGCCCCAACGACCGGCTGACCGTCAGGCCCCTCGATCTTGACGGTCCTCGGCTTGGGCTTCCGCAGGACCAAAGCGAGCGGCTTCCGGCGGCCCGGCACGGCCGTGATCGCCGAGCCAGGGCGATAGGCCCAGACTTTCGAATCCAGGATGTCAACCCCGGCCATCCGGGAAGTCGTGAGAAGGAACCGCCCTTCAGCATCCGTCTTGGCCCGTACCTCCACCGGTTCCGCGTCGCCTTTCCATGGTGCGGGAGCATGAAAGATAACCTGGGCGTCGGCGACGGGCTTGCCTTGGTCGTCGACGACGGTGCCTTGAAGCGTACGCCCCTGGAATTGAGCCATCAATGCCGCGGCGAGAATCGGGCCAAACAGCGTCATCATGGATGCAAGTCTCCGCCAAGATAATCGACGCGGCACGCTTCGACGCTCTTCTCTCTATAAACAGCGATATTCCGCGACGGATGGCTCATGGGATTCGACAGCTCACAGCCTACTGCGTATCCTCTTCCGCCGCTTTGACCGCTTCGGCCGGCCGCGTGGCGGTGACCTTGTCGGTGTCTGGCGATACGCCCCGCGCACATACGAGTGATGAACTCGACGAGGGCGTTGGTACCACGTTCGCGGACTCGAACGAAGCCGTCGGTCGTCTTGAGGAAGACTTCTGTTTCTAATGAGCTTCTTTATGGTATTGATGCACGTGAAATTGGGTTCGTTTTGCCACATTCCTTGTTCGACCGTCGCCGCCGACTCGATCTCCGTGCTTTCGATGCCCACGGAATTGGGTTCGTTTTGCCACATTTCTTGTTCGACCGACGCCGTCGACTCGATCTCCGTGCTTTCGATGCCCACGGAATTGGGTTCGTTTTGCCACATTCCTTGTTCGACTGACGTCGCCGACTCGGTCTCCGTGTTTTCGATGTCCACAGAATTGGGTTCGTTTTGCCACATTCCTTGTTCGACCGACGCCGTCGACTCGATCTCCGTGCTTTCAATGTCCGTAGAATCGGGTTCGTTTTGCGCGATTCCTCGTTCGGGGGGCATTACCAACTCGATCTCCGTGCTTTCGATGCCCACGGAATTGGGTTCGTTTTGCCCGATTCGTTGTTCGACTGGCGCCGCCGACTCGGTAGATGACTCGATGGCAAGGGCGGATGGGGTGAGTTTGCCGGTATCGCCAGCTCGGCGCACCTTGGTGAACGTATCGATTGTGCGAAACAGGGTTCGGCTGCACGACGCCTCGTAATTGCGAAGCAGTTCGCCTTTCCGACTGTCGTCGAATGCGAGTCGGTTGACCGCGGAGGCGGCGTCGCGCTCGTCGCGTTGCCGATGCGCCTCGGCCTTCGTTGCCAGCCGTCCCACGGCCTGCTCGACGATCTGAAGCAGTGCCTGACTCGCCTCGGCGTGGTCGCGGGGCCGTAGCCGCTCGATCGGCAGTTGTGCCAGTCGCTGCTTGGAGATCTCCCAATGGTCGGACTCAGCCCGTTGCCGATCTCATGGAAGAGCTCGCCGCCGCTGGAATCGATCGTGTGACAGGCGAGGAACACCACGGTCACCTGGGTGTCATCGAGTGCATCGAGGGGATACTTGCCCAGGAGTCGGATTGCCTTGAGCTTGTCGGGCGATTGCCAGGCCTGTTCCCGCACCAACATCGAGCGCAGCTCGGCCCAACGGTCCAGCAGCCAGCGACACCCCTGGGCCGACGACTCCAGTCGCAGAATGAGTCGCGCGGGGTGATTCGGATCACCCACGACACTCGGCCAGGCGGCATCCGGCGCACCGATCACGGGAAACAGCCGTGCACCCAACTCGAAGACTTCGTTTTGAACAGCTTCGTTCTCACCAGACGTCGCCTTGAGGATGTTGGCGGTCAGCCGGTCCACATGGGCCTGCTCGACCCGGTCGAGCTGCCACGAAGCCCTGGCGGCCCGCTCGATCAGGTCTCGCTCGACCTGGTTGCGCGGATTGAGATCGGCGGTCCAATCGTCGATCCGCCTTCTGAGCGCGTCGGCATCCTCACCAGGCAGGGCATCGAACTTGGCGGTCATGCCGTGCGTGACGGCATTGAGCCGCGACCGGCTTTTGCCTTCCTCGGTCCGTGGCCCAGTGCTTTTTTGAGCGTTCCGGCGATTGGCTTCAATCTGGCTGTTCGTGGCCATGGTTCTATTGATTTCTCGAAAGATAGAGTATTCACACCAAACTCGGGGGTAAGGCGCGGACCAGCGCGGACCGCGGAATCGAGCCGCTCGCAAAATTGCCTTATTAAAGAGAATGACGCAGAAAAAGCGATTGAGGCGGGCGATGCGGGAATTTCTCCTGCCGATAATCAGACTCTTTGGCCCAATCCGTACGATTGGATGAGCCCGAGGGTCGGCGTCGTGGGTTTCACGCGGAGCGAGAGGGATTTGGAGATACGTTCAGCGATATTCCGCGTGTCCCAGAGCGAGCTAACACTGGTTGCGAACAGCACGAGGGAATGCCTTTGGTGGCAGTTCATTTTCGCGTCGGAGAAATGAACTGCTCCGAAAACTTCGGGGAGGAATGCGGAGGAGATTGGACACGGCCCCTAGACCCCCATAAAGGTATGAGGTGCAATGTTGCTAATGCAAGGGACGGTTGCCGCCGCACCAACACCGTCAAACCGACACATTCCCGATGCATGAGGTGGGCTCCGGAGCATGTCGCAGTGGAAACAGTCTGCTCCACGTGCCCACCCGCCGAGCGGGGGCAACAATACCGGGTTCGGAGCGACATCCGGGTCAGACTGACACGCGGGCTCGAAGCTCCATTATTCAAACGACCATGGACCCCATGCCCACCTCCAGATCCGAGACTGCCTCAGCTCAACGCCATTTTCATCATACTGGGTTTCGCATAAGCTGAATGAAGGACTAAGTGCGCGTAGAACAATAAACTACCGAATTCGTGACTGTACGCGAGTGGCTGGAACGTCGAGTGCAAGAGGAAAGGTCTTGGACGTTGTTTTCCGTTTGTCGCCCCGGTGACTGTCACCGACATTTAACGAATCGCGACGCGGTTTCCCGCGCGAATTCTTCGTTTCCTTGGTGTCCTTCTGTTCCAAGACGAGACCGTACATTATGCTCCCGCTCCTTGCCGAAGTTGACAGACTCTCCGGTGAGGTCATTGGCGCCGCCATCGAAGTGCACCGGATCATGGGGCCGGGATTGTTGGAGAGCATCTACGAGCGGTGCTTACTGCGGGAGCTCGAGCTACGAGCCATTCCCATCCTCAACCAAGAGGAAGTCGTCATCGACTACAAGGGCACCGTGTTCAAGGAGAAGTTGAGGTTCGATTTGCTCGCCGACGGTTGTCTTCTCGTTGAGCGAAAAGCCGTCCGCGAGGTCCTGCCGATCCACAAGGCACAGTTGCTGAGTTACATGAAACTGCTAAACGTGCCGCTGGGGCTCTTGTTCAACTTCCATGACGTCAAGCTCATTGACGGAATCTCAAGGCTAGTCCTGGCCGGTGCAAACAAGCCTTGAACAGAAGGAAACGAAGGGAACGAAGCGTGGGAACCAAGCCTGAAGCAGCGACCCGTCGCCGCGTTGTCCGAACACTCTATCAAGAGGAACACATCCCACGGCGACTGGATTACGAGATTCACCCCCGCAACTCACGACGCCAAATTCGATAAGTAATTGTTTTGCGCGCCTTAACACCAGGAATGCCCGCTGACCACGGCCGGGTCGCCGGAATCGGCTCTCTCACTTCATTTCGTGACAGTGAACCGATCGACTTCGTAGCCCTCGACGGTAAGTTGCCGGATTGACAGGGTTCCGCCATCGATTTCGGCCACGGTGAGCGTATGATCCTTGGAAATATGCGTGAACGTGAACTCTTGCCAGGAGGCCGGGTCGTCCTGCTGCTCGGGGTTGTAGAGATGCTGGCCGCCGGCACCGGTCACGACGTAGATCACACCCTCGGGGGTCGTGTCCGACTTGCCGTCGAACTTCTTGTCGAGCGTCCATTTGCCATCGACGTGCCGGTCTTGGGAACGTTTCCCGTCCGGACCGATCACGGGTTTGGCACCATTTTCCTTGGCCGGGACGAACGTCATCGGATACGTGCGTTGATAGTTATGGACGTGCCCGTTGAAGACGAGATCAACCTTGCCCGCTTCGAAGATCGGTGCGAGGATCCGCATATATTGCTCATCGAAGTGATGCTTGGATGAGTTGAATCCGGGCTGGTGGAAGCTGACGAAACGCCATCGGGCGGCTTTGGCGGCCTCGAGATCCTGGACGACCCAGTCTTGATTCTGATTGTCGGTCCAGTCGACGGTGGCGTTGGCGTCCAGGATGGTCCAGTGGACGTTGCCGTAGTCGAGCGAGAAGTTCGCCATCCGCGGGAAAGCTTTGCCGGCGGCCTCGAGGAACGCCTTCTTGGTCTCTGCGGGGCCGACGACCGGGGCGACGAGCGAGCTTCCTTCGGCCGCGACCGGGCCGTTCAAGGGCTGGAACCAGTAGTAGAAATACGCCAGGCCATCCGGAGTCTTCCCAAGGTCGCGCGAGGCGATGTCGTGATTGCCGGGCGCGGCGAGGAAGAGCGTCGAGCGGAGCAGGGGGGCACCTTCCGAGGGCGACGCCGTGTCGGCGTTGTAGATCGGCCAAAAGTTGGTGCGATATTCGGAGATGAGACCCTTGCCATAGACGATGTCGCCCGTGATCATCACGTAGTCGGGCTTCGAAATAAACGTTCGATAGGCGATCGCCTTCTGCTCGGGCGTGTTGGCCCCGCAGTCGCCGAAGACGACGAACCGCTGATTTTGGTCGGACGGCCGGGGTGCGAGGGCGTCGGCTTCGAAGACGACCTTCTGCTCCTTGCTGATTCGATAAGAGAACTTCTTGCCCGGCTCCAATCCGGTCAAGCCGAGGTGATAAACGCGATGCGGCTCGATGCTCGGAACGGCGATGCGGTGAGCCGAGGGTGCCTTGGCCACGGCCTGCCACGGGCCATCCGTTCGCGAGCGAACTTCAACATTCCAAGCGGCGTCGACGTCGGCCGCGTGCCACACCACGACAAGTTTGCCTGCCGCCGGGGTATGGCCCAGTTGCAAGTAGGGCTTGACCAGGAACGGACCCTCAGGCGCTTTCGCGATGGCTTTTGGCGACTTGTCTGACTCATGCCGTGGCGTCTGGACGCCGCTTTTCTTGGGCGCCGCGTCCTGCGCCAGAACGAGGGCCGCAGCGAGCAGGAAGGAGACGGCGGTCGCGATCAAGGTGCGAGAAACAATCATTGGGCGGGCTCCGAGGGTAGGGTTGAGGACGGACCCTCACGCGGTTTCTCGGTTCGGCCGACGCGGGTTGCCAGGGGATCCTGGCCGACTTGGGCGAGCGAAACGCCCGGGGAGACGAACCGAATACCGCGAGTCGGTCGGTTCGAATTGTCGCTGATCAGCCAGGAGGTTCCTAATGAAAGTCCCGAGAAGAATGTGCAGGCATTCCATTAACACCAAAATTGGCGTAAGGCGCGGACCGCGGAATCGAGCCGCTCGCAAAATTGCCTTATTAGAGCGGTTTTCCGATGAGTTGCGCACGATCCATACTAGCCCGACGCGCGAGCGAGGGGACCGGCTGTACGTCTGTGCCGGCCTAGGCCAGCGCCCCTCGCTTGCGCGTTTTGATGTTGCGCTATTTGCCCCTTCCCCTCGGATCTTGATATTAGCGAAAATGGCGAGACCCGTCACAAGGGCCGGATCCTTGAGATCTCACCGACCATCGGAAGGAGCCTCGCCATGGTTATGGTCGCCGATATGGTACCGAGTCTCAAGCGGCTGCTTGCGCCGCTGGGACTGAAGGACAGCGCCAAGCTCCTGGTAATCCGCGTGGTCGTCGCCTTCCTGTTGCACGCCGGTAGGATGTCCTGCTTACGGGCGGGCGGGGCTGTGCGTTGCGAGACTCGGCATCGGGCTCAGATTAGCCGCTTCCTGGCGCGGCCACGGTGGCGGAAACTCGACATCAACTCGATCTTGCGGCGGCAAATGTTGGCGCGCGAGGCCGCCGACGGCCTGTTTGTCTTCATTATCGACGCCACCTTGACCAGTCAGGCCGGCAACAAGACGGAAAACACCTTCAGCACCGGCAACCGGAAGCGGCGGCCGTGCAAGAAGCGTCGCCATGGCAAGATCAAGCACGCCAAGAAGAATTGCCATAGCTTTACGATGGGCCTGCTGATCACACCATCGGGCGTGCGGATTCCATTCTGCAAGGCGTATTATACCCGCGATTATTGCAAGAAGACTGGCCGGACACACATGACCACAGCCGAGGCGGCAGCCGAATTGATTCGCGGACTGCCGCTACCGGATGGGGCGCATGTGATCGTGCTGGGCGATACGGCGTACGACGCCGAAGCGGTCCACAACGCTTGCCGGGACCGCTGCTTTTCCTGGATCTTTCCCTGCAACTCCGAGCGCGTCTTGGCTGGCCCCAAGGGACAGCGGCCCAAGGTACGTTCGCTCCTCAAGAATTGGTCGACGTGGTCGCGGCAGACCATCAGGCTCGCTCCGGGTCAAGGCCCATACGCCGTGTATCGGCGTCTGTCGCCTCATCGGATTGGGCCGAAAGCGAAACCTCGGACGTACGACGTCCATCAGGAAAGACAACAGGTGCGCTCCGTTGGCGAGGTCCGGCTTGTCTTTTCGACAACAAAACTCAATCTCGAAACTGCCACGGCCGACGACGTAAAAATCTTGATGACCAACGATCTGAAGCTGTCCGTGCGGGACGTGGTCGAACTGTACTCGCTGCGCTGGCAAATCGAGTTATTCTTTAAGGAACTCAAGTCGACACTGGGCTTTCACCAGTACCAGTTCCAGAAATTTGAGCCGGTGGAAGGCTGGGCGGAGCTGGCGCTCACCACGTTTTTGTACCTGGAGAGCTACCGGGTGCAACAGATGGCGCGTCGCGACTTGAGCGACGAGGAGAAACGCTGGTGGAAGCATCAGCGGACGTACGGTCTGTGCCAGGCGGTCCGTTTGGCGACCGAGCTGAAGGAATTGCAGTACATCGCCGATTGCCTCGAAACCCCCGGAGGGACGCGCAAACTGAAACGCATCATCCAGAACAGTTTCCCCAAGGAATACCGGGCCGCGTAGTGCATTCACTCCAGAACAGGCCGACATCAAAACTTGCGCGTCGGGCTGGTATCATCCGACATCGCGGCCTACTTGTGCGCAACTCGCGTGTTAACCGTTCTAAAGAGAATGACGCAGATCAAAACGGGCATCCGCTGCTGGGTCCGTCGTCTTCATGTGAGCTTAAAACGTCCACGGCGGGGCATGCGGGCCAGCGACAACACGAACCGGCCGGCGGCCCGCGCAGCGCGGGCCGCCAGCATCAGTACGCCGGCGACATACGCTCCCCAAATGAGCGCCTGGTGCCATCCAGACCAATTGTAATGCTCGATCGCAGGCTTTGCGTGGCTGACCTGCCCAGAGCGAGAGCGTCAAGATCAGGACGGCCACGAGCACGGCGCCCGCGACAAGCACACCGATTTTCTTCCACCGCCGGTGGACGAGGGCCAAGACGAACGCAACCGTGTACGCAACGACCGGCAGGCCGCTCATGGAAAGCAAGGCCACGCGGAGGACAAAACCCCACCAAGGTGTCGGCGACGGTTGCAGATATATCGGGAAAGAGCGAAATCAACGTCGAAGAGCCGGCCATGCTCACAGCGACCACCACCGGCAGCGCGAGGAGGAGCCGCATGCTCCAAAAACGCCGGCGCGTCGCCAACCACAGTAACATTACTGGAATGCAGATGTTGACCAATGTCGCGCCCATTGCCGCCTGGATAAGCGGATCGTTATAGATCGGGTTTGGTCGAACCCAGAGAAGCCGCCGCTCCCGGCGCGGGTCGTCATCGAGCGTCGGCGGCCGGGCCGTGACACCGGGCGCCACGCGATAACGGCCGTCGGCCGAGGTCGGCATGGCCACACGGCAAATCGTCGTGCCATCGGGGCCAGCGAGCGCGCGGGCCAGGTTCGAGCCGTCGCTTGTTTTCAAGATCGCGCGGGCCGGGCCGAGCGTCCACATTGGGCGCCCGGTTGCACCGTCGATGCCAAGCGATGGGTTGATGACCACGCTCGCAGGACGTCCCTGCGCGCGGGCAATAGCTCGCGAACCGTCTCACGGGTCGGCAGCGACCACAGCTCGCTCAAGTCGCGCCGGCAAGCGCGCAAAGAGCCGCCGTCGTGAAAGAGCAGCTCGTCGCGGCCATCGCCGTCGAGGTCTGCGACCCAGAGCCCAGGCAGAGAGCCGGCTGCGAGGTCGCGGCCGCTCCGTTCGTGGCCCTGCGCATCGAGGATCGCAACGCGCCGCCTCCCGGCGCGGCGCCGAAACTGATGCACACGTCCCTGCGTCCAGTGCCATCGAAATTGCCGAGGTGAAGCCGTGGAACGTTGTCGGGTTCATCTCGGGCGGTGCCGCCCCGCCACGACCAGAGCGGCTTGCCCGACTGGCCATCAAGAGCCGTGACCTCGGTCACGCCGCTTTCACCTTCCCACGGATTCTCGCTCACGACAACGTCCAAGCGTCCATTGCCATCGACATCGCCGACGGCGAAAGCCGGCGACGCCACCGCATTCGGATTGAACGCATGAACCCAGCGGGTCTGGCCGTCCGTGAGCGACAAGACCCGCAGCTCAGGCGAGCTCGTGCCTACATTGGCCTTGGCGCGGAGCAGCACGACGATTTCACGATCGCCGCTACCGTCAAGGTCCGCGATCTCGTGAATGAAGCCAACGGGCCTGTTCGCGCCCCCTTGGTAGTCGGCAAGGAGGACGTCCCAAACCACGTGGCCGTCGCGTCCGGAAATCCGGGCCAATCGGTATTGACTATCGACGGGCCCCGGCCGCCGGCCCCGCAGGAAGGTAACAAGTCGTACATCAGGAATACATCGGGCGAGCCGCCGGGATTGCACGCGCGGGCGTCGATTCCTTCGATGTCCCGCCCGGCAAGCGTCCGCGCGCCCACCGTCGGCGAAATCGCTGTCGACCAGAGCCGCTTGCCCGTGCGGCCCGAAAGTGCCTCCAGCGGCAGCGTGTCGTCGGTCTTTCCGGGCGGCGGGGCCACCCTCTTACTGACGACGAAATCCGCGGCTCCATCACCGTCCAGGTCGCCTCCGGGAAGGGCCAAAGCCATGAAGCGATAGGCCCATTGTGCGCCCAGCCCGTAAACCGATTTTTCCCACGCGTCGAGCTGCGTCTGCCAGAGCAGGCGGCCATCTCGGCCGGAACGGGCGAGAGCTGTCTGGCGATCCATCGGCCGAAGAGGCCAAATCGGAGGGGCCTCGAAGTCGTTGCTCAAGAGATCGCTCATTCCATCGCCGTCAAAATCCCCCGCTGCGTGCAGTCCATCGAGCGCCCGCCAAGCTTCGGCCGGCTCCGCACGGATCGCCACCAGCTTGCCGTCGACCGCACCCCATAAATCGGCGAGGCCGTCGCCGGTCAGGTCGGCGACCTTGGGCGAAGTCAGGCCGGTAACGGTGTGCTCTTCGATGCCCGTGGCAGCCCCGAGCAGATGGACGACCGGCGGGTCCGGCGGGAAGAAGCGATAGTCTGGGTCTCCTCCGGACTCCTGTTTTCCACCGATCGGCAGCGCAAGCATCGGCCAGCCGTCCGATCCGAGGCCCCACCAGAACGCCGAATTTATCGGCGTGGTGTCGGCATTGGTGAGCTCGGTATGCCAGTGCCAGAGTCTTTGCCCGCCCTTACCGGATACCGCGTCGACATAGATTCGACTCGGCTCCGGCAACTGACCTGGGCGAGCCTCATACGGGCGCTCACCGCTATACCGCGAGACGACCACGACGTCGCGGACCCCGTCGGCATCGAGATCGGGTGCGGCCAGCAAGTGAATCAAGCCACTCCAAGGACCCGACATGTCGGGCCAGAGTGGACAGTCCCACCGGGGCTCGCCCGTCGCGCCATCGAGCATGCGAATACCACGGTAGCGCGGCCACCCAGCCGGCCCAAGCGTATCGGGGTTGTGAACGTAGTCGGGAACCACGATCTCGGCGCGGCCATCATTGTCGAGGTCGGCCGCCAGAGGCCAGTCTCGCACTGTGACGGCCGGCTTGGGCCTGTACCAGGCATCCAGCTTCTTCGCCCACAGACGTTTTCCCCGCGCCGTCGAGAACGCCGCCAGCGTCGGGATCGATCAAGGGCTCCTGGACAGGAGGCTTGCTGTGCTCGAGTGCAAGAACTTCCATGACACCGTCGCCGTCGAGGTCCGCAAACTGGATTGGCCCGACCGGCGTGAAGCCTAGATCGAGTGCCGGATCCGTCACCCGGCCGGTCGCAGGGTCGAGGCCGATCCACTTCGATCCATCGACCAGGGCCACGAACGGCCGTTTCGGCTGGAAGACGTACTTGATGCCATGGTCAAAGCTCTCACTCGGAAGGTCCGCGAGCTTTTGGTCGATCGCGTAACTCCAAAGCTCCTTGCCCGACCTGCCGGACACGGCCACGACAATGCGCCGGCCTGTGAGAATTCGTTGGGTTGGCGCACCCCATCCCCTATTCTGGCTCGGCTTGGTTACGAGCGCTGCGGGATCGTCGAAAACGGCGAATTCCGCGATCAGGTCCATCGTGCCGTCGCCATCAACATCGACCGTGGCCGGCGCGCCCACGATCCGGCCAGGCCGACGGACGTCATCGGCCGAACGCGGCGTCCCCGGTTCGCCGGGATCGGCCGAGTACGTCCAGAGCAGCGCGCCATCCTCGCCCGACAGAGCCAAAAAGGAAGGCGTCCCGCGAATGGCCCAGACGAGGTCGCCGTACCGTCGCCATCGAGATCGGGTGCGGGCTGGACCAGTTCACCCGGTCGTTTTTCATCGCCGAAATGGGACAGCCGGCGCAGCGCGGCAACCGGGTCGCGCTCGGGACTCCACGGCCGCGCGGGCCGCGCGGCGTCCCAGATCGGCTTGCCCGTCGATCCATCACGCCGAATCAAAGTCTCGCCATTCCACTCGATGAAGTCGGCCTTGCCCGGCCTCAACGTGACAGTTTCGGTGACTGATGAAAATGGGATGGACTCGGCTCCCAGCAAGCGGTTCTCATCAAGCGTCAGGTGGTGAGCTCGCGTTTCGCCGCGATGGAATGCGACCTTATAGGTCTGGCTCAACAGCCCCGCTCCCCGAACGCGCAGGCGGTAATCGCCGGCCGGCAAGGTGATGACGGCGCGAGCACCGACGTCGAATGGGTCGGTGATGGGCTGATCGCTCCCAGACTCTCTCAGCACTTCAGCCGCGAGCGGCGGGCCATCCGCAGTGAGCTCCACCCGGCCAAGCCGCCAATCCGCGTAGTAGCGCCAGCTTATCAGCGCGGCCGCCATGAGCAGCACCGTTGCCGCCGCGGCGACGCCCGCGCCGGCCAGCGTCTTGCGCCGCTGGCGGACGTAACGTACGATCCGCTCGACGACAGGCGTCCGGCGCGCCTGGATTGGCCGCCGTTCGATAACAGCCCGCAGGTCGCTCGCCAGCGCCTGCGCAGTCTGATAACGCTTGAGCGGCTCCTTGGCCAGGCACGTCAGGATCACCGTCTCGAGGTCTCGCGGCAGGCCAGCCCGAAGCTGTCTCGGCCGCGCGGGCTCCTCGGTCAGGATCTGGGCGATGACGAGCTGCGGCTCGGCCGGCCCGAACAGCGGCCGGGCCGTCGCTAATTCATAGAGGGTCGCGCCCAGGCTGTAAATGTCGGTCCGGCGGTCGACCGGCTGCTGGAGCGACGCCGCTTGCTCAGGGCTCATGTACCGCGGCGTGCCCATCAGCGTGCCATGCACGGTCAAGGTCGCCTCATCCATCCGCTTGGCCAGGCCAAAATCGGTCAGCCACACCACGCCGTCACCGTCGAGCAGCAGGTTCGACGGCTTGATGTCGCGGTGGATCACCGCAGCGCTGGTGGGCATGCGCCAACGCCTCGGCGGCCTGCAGGCCCCACGCGGCAACTTCGTCGCACGAGAGCGGCTTGCCCGATTGCTGTGATTCAGCCAGAACGTCGGCCAAGCTTCGGCCGGCGATATACTGCATGGCGTAATAGTGCACGCCGCGCTCGCAGCCGACGGCGAAGATCGGCACGATGTTGGTGTGGTGCAACCGCGCGACCGTTTCGGCCTCGCGCTGAAAGCGCTGCATCGCTTCTTGATCGGCCACGACGCCAAATCGCAGCACCTTGAGCGCGACCACACGGCGGAGCGGAATCTGCTCGGCCTCGTAAACGACACCCATCCCGCCGCGGCCCAGCTCACGGATGATCTGGAACTCGCCCAAGCTCGGCGGGAGATCGGTCGCGTGGCCCGTCGCTTGTTGGATGAACTCGATGCCGGCAAGACAGGCTTCGAGCTGCGTCGCCAGCTCGGGATGGGTCCGCACAAGCAGCCGGCGATCGGGGGCCCGACCCGCCTGAAGTGCGGCCATGTAGTTGTCCAGAATGCTGGCCAGCTCCCCAGCAGAGTTGGACGTTGGCGCCTCCTCCAACTCGTCGGGGCTGGTGGTCAGACGCTTGTCTGCGATCGCGTCGGGCTCGGCCATCTGCGGTTATTTCCTTGGCGGGTTTCACCGTTGCTGTCAAAAGACATCCCCCCATCGATCATAGGGCCGGAAACGGCGTCGATGTCACGCGAAATCTCGGCGGACTGTCTGCTCGCCTTCATTCGCGGGCTTCTGACGGACCTCAGCCGGGCCATTCCCGAGCGTGAAGTAATGGGATCGACGGAGGCGGGCAGCGCCGTGTCAAGTTGGTGAAGTGGGTTCCGGGAGAGATCGATGCGGGGTTTTCGGCGACGACAGCAGCAGGATGACGTGCCTACCGCCGCCGAATTGGCGTGCTTCGCCTATTGGAAGGAGCAGACATAACGCCTCCCTTGTCACGGGACAACGATCCTGAGTTTACGCGTTGTGCTTTGCCTCGCGCACACTGATTGCTCGGGGAACGGGGCTCCTCCTGCAGGATATTGCCCCGGCCCCCGGCTGTTTTATCACGGTCGCGGCCGAACGATCACGAGGTCGAATGCGCCGGCGCGGCTCATGCTGGGTTCCTGCCCTGGGGCCTGGCGATGAGGATGTCGCCCAGGTCGATGGTCTCGCCCGGCTTGACGGTGAACTCCTTGCGGATCACTGGGTCACCACCGCCGAAGGCTGGTGTGAAGTCCTCGATGCGATAGGTTGCGCCCGGGATCAAGGCGGGCAGCGTGAGTCGGCCCTGGGCGTCGGACTGGAAATCGCTGCTGTAGTTGACCGGGTCGAGTGAATCCACGCCCGCTTCCTCGGCGAACAGGGGACCGTCTTCCGCCTGGCGCCCCCGGAGCGGCGGCCCTGGGGTGACGACCAGTAAGGCCAGCCCCCGGGCGTCGTAGCGATTGAGCGGCTTGCCGTCGGAAGTCGACCAGCCGGGCCCGCGCCGTGCCGCAGGGCTCGAGGCGGACGGTGACCGGTCCATTCGCTTCCGATCGACCCGAGAACCGGGCGGTTGCGCCGAGCTTGCGCTCGGGATCGAGGAAGAAGGCGGGGACCTCGACCGCAGTGTTTGGATCGAGCCCGTGCAGCACGAAGCGGCCGTCACGCAGTTGGCTACGGCTGTGATCCTGCGGAACGGAGCAACAGTTTCCATCCCCCGTCCGGCTGGGTCCGCAGCATGAGCCGGCTGCAAACCCAGGCATCCCTGCACGGGTTGGCCATCCGGGCCGATGGCCCGGCCGTGGAGTGCCACACCTGGCCGCAGGCTGAGATCGACCTCGTGGTCCGGTCCCCCGGGCTTCAGATCGACGGCGCGATAGGCGTGCGCGTAAAACCGTCGCCGACCGGCCACGGCCGACGTACATGCCTCCGTCGCCGCCGAATTCGCGGAGCACGTAATCGTCGTCGGGGCCCTGGACGACCAGGTAGCCCGGGCCCGGCGGCGCGGCGACGCGGTAGGTGCCGTCCGGACCCGTCAGCCCGGGGACGCCGGCACTGGGCGGAGGAGCCCCGCGAGATGGGGACGACGTGACGCGCACGACCGCACCGGCGATGGGCCGGCCCGTGCCCTCCTCGGTAATCTTGCCGCGGACGACCACGCCCCGGGGCAGGGCGATGTCGGCCGATTGCTCGATCGCCCCCTTGGGCCATTCACCCTGCTTGAAGGTCATCAGGTACGGTGCGCCGTCCGGGGACTGGGCTCGGACCCCGAAGCGACCGGCGGCCGCCGGGCCCGACGGGGACGCGGAATCGTCCCTCGGCGTCGGCCTCGGAATAGGACGCGCCCGATGCGACCAGGGCATGGGGGACGGGCCGGCCGGTGTCGGCATAGGTCACGCGCCCGACGATCGTCTGGGCCGGTTGCAGGGCGATCGCGATCGGCTTGGGGTCGGAGCCGGGATCGACCTTGATCGTGCCGAGGCGAGCGAGGGGTAGCCGGGCATCCACTTTTTCCGCGGTCTGGAGCGTGGTGAGCGGGATCGCGAATCGCGGGTCCTCGATGAGGAGCCGGCAGAGCAGGTCGCGGCTCAGCCCGCGCAGGGTGAATCGCCCCTGGTCGTCGCTGATCGCCGGGCCGGGCCATGCGGGGAAGTCGCGCCGGTGAAGCTCATCGAAGTCGGGCCGGACGACCGGCATCGATGCCGTCCCGCGCACGACCGGGACTCATTAACTCGATCCGCAGCGCGACGCCCGGCGCCGGCTGACCTTTCACGTCGAACATTCGCCCGCGGACGATCAGCTCGGGCCGCAGCGCGATGTCGGCGACGGGCGGATCGGCGTCGGGATCGAGGTCGGCCCAGCCGATGCCGTAACCCGGCGCCATCGCGGTGACGGTCAGCCCGTATTGCCGCGCCGACGTGGTGCGCGGCAGCTCGATGCGGAACCGGCCGGAACCGTCGCAACGCCCCTCATGGGCGGTCATCGCGCCGGCCGCCGACCACTCCAACAGCGGCCGCTTGGCAGTACTTCGACCGCACGATGACCATCACCGCCGCATCGGGCACCGGCTTGCCGGACGGGTCGAGCACGCGACCGGTGACCGTCATCCTCGCGGCCGGATCAGCGGGCGGCGGATCGTCGGCGGTCGGCTCGAGTGCTGGGACCGCGGTGGCGGACGCCGCGCGCCGAGGCGCAGCGTCGCCAGGGGCAGGAGCATGAGCGTTGCGGTAATGAGGGCGATCAACGCCATCCCACGGCCGGGCCCGCGGCGACGGCGGTCCGGGTCGAGGATCGCCAGCAGCCGGCCCTCGAGCTGCGACGGCCGCGCCATCGCCAGCACCGCCAGGGCGGCGGCGCGGGAGGCGCGGAGCCCCCGGGCGACCTCCAGCAGGTGGCCGGCGTACTCGCTAGCCCGCGCGCCGGCCAGGAGCACGACGTCGTCGCAGGCGCGCTCGCGCTCGACGCGCATCCGCCGCGCGGCGACCCAGGCCAGCGGGTGGAACCAGTAGACCGCGCACGCGGCGCGGGCGATCGCCTGCGTCAGGCAGTCGAGCCGCTTCACGTGCGCCAGCTCGTGCAACAGGACACCCCGGCGGCGATCGACGCCCCACGAGTCCGCTTCGGCCGGGAGCAGCACGACCGGCCGGATCCAGCCCCAGGTCATCGGCATGGCGGCGCGGGCGCCGCGAAGCAAGAGGATGCGCCGCGATCAGTCCGAGCTTCGCCGCGAGGTCGCGCACCTGGTCGGTCCACTCGGCGTCGTCGATCGGTTCCGCGTCGCGCGTCAATCGCCGCACCGCGATCCATCCGGCTAGCGGGGCCGACAGGACCGCGAGCACCCCGGCCAGCCAGGCCGTCCACAGCCACGACCACGACGGCGCGGAGCCGCGCCACCACCGGCCGGACGGCGGCGCGATCGGGCTTGCGAGCGTCGGTCGGGGTAAGGAGCCGGTGGCCGGGCGCGTCCCGCAAGAGGTCGTCCCCGTCGAGGGCGAACTCGTCGAGCGGACTCGACGAGGGGAGCGACGGCTGCGAGCCGCGGGGCCGGGGCGTCGGCTCTGGAAATCCGAGCGGGATGGGCTCCTTCCCCGGCCATCGGCAGGATGCGCCAGGCCCAGCCGGGCAGGACGAGGCTCAAGACGGGCAGCGCGAGCGCGGCGCCCAGGCCGAGGCACCAGGCGAGGTGCCGCGCCGCGGCCGACGACGCGGCGCAGGGCGAGCGCGGCGACACCGGCCACGGCGAGGACCAGCGTCGCCTTGACCGTGACGTCCAGCGCCAGGACGGCGCGCGGCGATCGGGCCAGCAGGTCGAGGAACATGGCGTTCATGATCAGCGTCCCTCCTTGCGGGCCTGGTCGATTAGCCGAGCAAGCCGGTCGAGCTCGGCGTCCGAGAGCTTGCGTGACGACAGGTCCAGGAGCGCGGCGACGGCCTGCTCGGTCGAGCCTTCGAAGAAAGTATGCACGAGCTGCTTGAGGGCCGATCGCCGCGCCTGCTCGCGCGGGACCGTCGGCAGGAACACGTACCGCGGGCCTTGTTGCTCGTGTCTCAGGTGCCCCTTCTCCTCCAGGATCCGCAGCATCGCCCGCACCGCCGAATAGCTCGGCGGGTCCGGCAGATCCTCCAGGACCTCCGCCGCCGTCGCCTGGCCCCCGCGGTAGATCACGTCCATGATCTCCCGCTCGCGACGGCTCAGGCCCCTCTCAGGCGCCCTCGATACCCCCATGCTGGTTCCTCCTTCGCGGCTAGAAAATCAGCACCATGCTAAAAGATTAGCAGCGACGGCAGCCGTGTCAAGGAGTTGGTGCTGTTTTTTTAGAGTCTGTCCCGAAAGCTTCTGCGCCCCCGAATGGGGGCGGCATAATATAGCCTGGGGCGTGAGCCCGAGTGAGAGGGGGTTACCGCTCTTGCCCAGAGCGGCCATCTTCACGACCATGGAGGGTCAAAATCACGCGCTCAAGGTGGGTCAAGAGTTCGCGCTCAGTTCCAGGAACTCGTTTGCCCATGGTCGGCAAGTCCCAGGTGGGACGGACCCACTTTTCCAATATACGCTTCTGTCGATCACTGACAAACGGTCGCGTAGCGCAATCCCGACAATGTAACCGCCGCGCCTGCCGGCTCAGGCCAGCTTGAGGTTCTGCGCCGCGTCCTAACGCGGCAGAGCCGCAATCGGTCGTAGGGTGGGTCGAACGATGCTCGGCATCGTGAGGCCCACCGATCGCCACTCAAGGCCATTCCGATAGCGACGCAGCGACGGCCTGTTTGATCCGGTCGCCCTCGAGGTCCTTGGCGATAACCCGGCCGTCGGGTCCGATGAGGAAGACCGCGGGCAGGAATCGCACGCCGAAGGCGGCCGCGATCGGGTTCGGGTCGTCGCTGCGGCCCAGATACCGTTGCTCCCAGGCCAGGTTATGGCGGGCGACACACCACTTCATCGCCTCGGGCGCGAAATCCTCATTCAAACCGATCATCACGAAGCGTGGGTCGCGGCCGAAGGCGTCGTAGGTCGCCTTGAGGTGAGGCAAGCTGGCCATGGACCATCGGGTTGACCAGAAGGCCAAAAGCACGACCTTTCCGCGCAACGCGGCCAGGTTGAGCGTGCGGCCATCAGCGGCCTTGGGGATGATGTCGGGAACGCGGTCGCCGACGTTCAGCTCCCGGAAGGGGAAGGCCTCCAGCGGGATGGGGCCGATGTCGAGAGGCTCGTCACTTCGGCCGCCGGGGATCTCCGGAACCTCCACGTCGGCCCGCGCAAACGCCAGGCGTCCCGAGGAACCGTCGCCAACGCTCTCGCGGAACGGCAGCGTCAGGACGTAGCGGCCAGCGGGCACGTCCTCGATCCGGAAGGTCCCATCGGGGCGGATGGCGACAGCGAATTGCCGGTCGCCCTCGAGGTAGTCCCACCCCTCGGGCGACTCGTGAAAGCCGTCCCACCAAATAGACCACTGCTCGTCGGTGAAATTGATGAAGCCGGCCGGCATCCGCAGCACAGGCGGCTGGCTTCGCAGGCGGACGTGCACCGCTGACCAAGTCGGTCATCACGGCGCCCCCCGGCAGAGCCAACCGGCCGATGACCGGCCGGCCGGTTCCGCCGATCTCGACGTGGACGGTTTGGCCCGGCGCGACCTCGACATCGACCGAATTCGATAGCGTCTGGCCGCCACCGGTCCACGTCACGGACCTGGCGACCGACGGTGAGCACACCCGGAGCGACATAATCGATCTTGAAGCGGCCGTCCTGGTCGGTCCGGGTCGTGTGCTCGACGACGCCGTCGAACCGGCGGCCGTTGAGCCGGGCCGATACTCGTTGACTCGGGGCACTCTTGGTGCCGATCTTGACGACACCCTCGATCCGGCCCCAGGGTACGAGGGTGATTTCGGTCGAGGCGGCCAGTTGTTCGGGCGAGCGGAGCGCGAACCCAGCCTTGTGGACGACAACGATCCAGGCTTTCTGATCACGTAATGGGAGAGAATAACGGCCGTCTCCGTCAGTCTTGGTGCGCGTGGACGGGGACTCGTTCGCCGGCGTCTTCAACCAGTAGTAGTAGAGAGGAATGGAGCTTCCGATATCGCCCAAGGCCACGTCGGCGCCGGCCAGTGGCTGGCCGTCCGGGCCGCGGACGATGCCCGACAACGGCCTGGCCTTGCGGAGCTTGAAGTCATGGGCGACATCCTCCGCGTTACCGAGGAACCCGAGAAACTCGCCCGGCTGGTAGCCGTCGGCCTCGATCCGGATCGATTGGCGGCTGTTGTCGTCGCGAGCCACGGCGTAGCTCAGGTCGAATTGGCCGCTCGCGAAGCTCCGGGTGTATTCCCGGTTCCACACCGGCCGCATGCCGGGCAAAGAGGGCCCCGACCCGTGGATGAGCGTGAACCGCTCGATGGGCCGGCCGGTCTCGGCGTCGGTTACCGTTCCGTGCTGGCGCTGCGGGTGATGCAGTGTGACCGTAAACTCACCCGCTTCGGGGTCGACCGCGCGTTCCACTGACCGGCCGGTAGTTTGGCTTGGAGACGTCAAGGAGGATCGTGCCGGTGGTCGGGGCATCGTACCAGACGAATCGGCCGTCCGAATCGGTGTCGGCGTCCCAGTCGAGCATGCCTTTGAAGGCGCTCTGGCTGGGCCAGACGGCGGCTCCCGCCACGGGCCGGCCCTGGGTGTCGACCACTCGGCCCTCGATCGGCCGGCGCCGGGTCAGCCGAACGACCTGCGCCGGGGTATCCGGCCTCACGACGATCTCCCGAGCGGCCATCGCGAGTCCCGGGGCCAGGACCGTCATGACCGGCGTGGTCCGTAGCGGATCGAGGCAGCGGCCGGACTGGAACTGGCCGTTCTTGTCCGTCGTGAGCCGCAGGAACATCCTTTCCCACTGCGGCATCGTGACCACGACGGTCGCCCCCGAGACCGGACGCCCGAACGGGCTCAAGACGGTGCCGGAGACGGAAAGGCCCGTCTTCATGACCTGCTCGATCGAAAACGTGCGGGCCTTGTCGGCCCTCGTTTCGAGCTCGGTAGGTGATGTGATCCGGGTGTGTCACCCGCACCAGTAGCGTGGCGTCCGGGCCGGAATTCATCGGCAGGGCATCGGCCTGCCAGCGCCCCTGGGCATTGGTCGTCGCGATGGCGAGCGACCGGTTCGGACTCGCGTAGATCTCCGGCCAGATCGGGTTGAACTTGTAAGGCGTGGCGAATACTTGAGCCCCCTCGATCGGGTGACCCTCCTCGTCTCGGACGGTGCCTCCAATCGTCTCCGATCGCTCGAGCGCCACCGTGTAGTTCGCCATTTGGCCGTGAGCCCTGACAATACCACCCGTCACGTAACCAGCATGGGCGACGACGACGTCGAGCTGGGTCAGTTGCCTGGCCAGGCAGGACGAGCGCGTAGCGCCCCTGGTCGTCGGTCGTACCCTCCCAGGTGTGAATACGGCCGCGCGTGGCGCGGACCCAGACGGTGGCGCCAGCCAACGGTGAACCGTCCGCTTTGCTCGAAGCCTGGAGATGCAGGGTTCGGCCGCGTTCCAGCTCCTCGGCCAGTTGCGGTTGCACGGCTCCAGCGGCGGGGGCCGGAGCCGAAGCTTCCGAGTGGGCGTTGTTGGCCACGAAGCCCACCCCGATTGCGATCGACACGGCGGCGAACCCGAACGCGATTCTCTGCATCATGGCCATTCTCATGCTACTCGTCACGGAACTCGCGTGCGCGGCGGCCGACACCGAAACCGCTCCGGCCACCGCCATTTTGCCAGCCGCCAGGGCGACCGCCGCCTGGACTGTCGCCTTGGCCAATATCTCCGGCACAGCCGCCGAGGTCCCCTCGATCAGGAACGATTCCAGAGCGATCGGCACCAGTCCGCGCCGGATCAGACGGGATCGCAGGCGGCGCTCGGCCGCGTGCCAGTCGGCTCTGGACGGTACCGAGTGGGCACCTGAGCCGACTCGCCGCCACGGCGTACGAGCGCCCCTCAAGGTCGCAGAGGACGACTGCATCGCGATAACGCGCCGGCAGCCGGGCGACCTCTTCATCGATGATGCCGCGCAGGTCGTCGAGCTCCAATTGGCGTCCAGGTCTCACGGCGACGTCCTCCACAGCCCCGATTAAATGGCGATGACGAGCCTGACGACGCGCGGCCTCACTACGAGCGCGCAGAGCAACTGTTCGTGCAACGCCGTGGAGCCAGGGGCCGAGCCGGCCGGCGTCGCGGATCGAGCCGGGCGCCGGACCAGGACCAGAAACGTCGCCTGGAAGGCGTCCTCGATATCGTGCTCGTCGCGAAGAATGCGGCTACAAACACCCAGGACGAGCGGCCCATGCAGCGCCACCAGCGCGGCGAAGGCGGCCTCATCTTGCCGCGCCACGAATCGCTCCAGCAACTGCCCGTCATCCAGACCTGTAACCGGTCCCTGATGAAAGAGGTGCTGGAGCGACTTCATCACCGTGGACCGATGACTCGCCATGTCTCGTTCCTCTACCAAGGTCACATTCCATATCCCGTCTTCCACCTTACTACGCATACTGTCCCAAAACCCGTCGCATGTTCCCGAATTTTCCCGGATACCGTGTCGACCGACTGTTTTGATCCCGATCACTCTCTCCGAGCGGCCCATCCACGATGCACTCCGCCTCTGTGTGCCGCAACAAGCGGTCCCGGAGCCGGCATCCAGCGCCATCAGCATCGATAGCCAGACCGCCGATGGCCACTCGACCGACTTCTTACTCTTTCGTCCGTTCGTTCCCATACTCGTGGTTTTTCTGCGGCTGCTGCCCAAAGGAGTGTTTCAGCCCCGAGGTTGCTGCGGCCAGGGCTCAATCAGAGGAAGACCCAATGAGCAGCCCGAAGACGACGATTCCCATTGGGGCGATGCGCAAGGCCAAGGGAACAAAGCCTGTAGCCCGGCAGCCGACCGAGCCGCCTTCCGTACCTGAGCAGATCCTCGAGGGGCTCTGCGAATTGGCCGAGTTCGAGCGATTTGGGTTGGTTCTCAGGCTCGTTCGCCGTAAGATAGTTCGTATGGAACCGACAGCCACCCAAACTCCTGCGCTACACGACACGTCGGCTCCGTTGCCGGTCGTCACGGAATATATTGGGGTCCGCCCCGGTTACTGTGGCGGAGAGCCACACATCCTCGGCCATCGCATCAAGGTGCGGCACGTCGTTGTTTGGCACGAGAAGCACGGGATGACCCCAACCGAGATTGTCGTGACGTACCCAACGATCACGCTCGCCCAAGTCCACGCGGCGCTAGCCTACTACTACTACGACCACCGCGACGTGATTCATGCCGCCATCGAGGAAGAACACCGGTTTGTCGAGGAGCTAAAAGCCAAGTCGCCTCCGTCGAAGCTTCAAAAGCTAATGGCGGCAAGGAAGCCCAATGCCACGGACGATTCGTTTCCACCTGGATGAGCATTGCGACCGCGGCCGATGTGCCGATACTCGACGGAAATGGTCACGATACGCCGGGGCGGGACATGCTTGTAATCGAGCAGATCGTCCAGGCCAGATTCCTCGGTCGCGCCGTTAGCGCGACCGCCGTTGGCACCCTCAGTCGGCACGGTTTGTGGTTCGGCTAGCTCGTCCAGTATGCTGGTGCTCAGATTCTGTGAGTGCATGAGAAGATCCTCCATTTCTATTTCTACCGGCGGGGCCGCATCGGAAATAGCCGGTGTCGCCTGTGGCGCGAATCGTTTGTGCGGGACTTGGGGTGAGCCTTCGTTTTTTGTTTTTCCGTCCGCCTGGGGCATTCCTGATCTCAGTTCATTCTTCCGACGCGTGAAATGAATTGCCACCGTCCTATTCCATCGATGCAAACGGATCGAGTCTCTTCTTTCGCCACCGCAAATGATCGAGAATTGCGCACTCGATTGGTACGATCTCGGATCAAAGACGCCTCGTACCCCAAAAGGAGGGCTCCATGACCACTCGATCTCTTGGTCTGCTGTACGTCTTCAGGTCTCGGCTGATTGTCGCGGCGACTTTGCTACTGGCGTTTGCGGCAACTCCCACGTCGGGCTCACAACCGAAAAACGGAACGCGAGCCGGAGGTGAAATCTTGGCGAATGATGAAACCGCCTCAGGTCGTTCGTCCGTACAACTTGCTGCGGGCACGACTCCAACTTTTGCTTGGCCAGCCAGCGTCAGTGCCGACAATCGTCGCTTCCTCGATCAGAAAGGCAATGTGTATTTGCTCAAAACCATGTCCTCGTGGGCAATGGCACAGAACTGCACCAATGCCGAAATCACCAAGGCTCTCGAAGGTTTGAAAGCGCTCGGTTTCAATGCCGTGACCGTCTCGCCGTTCGGGGTCCACATGAACGACAGCTTTGGCGACAGGTACAAGAACAAGGCCGGGCAACGTTTCTTTACCGATGCACCGTATGCTTCATCGTTCGGCCCGGCGTGGTCTTCGATGGACTGGATCATGTCAGAAGCCACCAGGCTCCAAATGACCGTGGTGTTTTCATTGTTCATGAGCTGGGGCAATACCGGCACCGTTCCGGATTTGGCCAACGCCGGGACGACGAATGCCTACAACTTTGGAAAAACGGTGGCAACCCGCTATGCCGGTTTTCCGAACATCGTCTGGCATGTGATGGGTGATTTCCGGTGGTCGTACAATCAAGGTCCAGCCCGGGGACTCGATGCCATTTTCCATGGCATCAAGGATACAGAAGGGACCACCCACAGGCTGATTATTGCCGAGCCGGCTAATGGCTCGACGTCGTTCGATCAATTCATATCGGAAGAAGGCGCCAAAGGTTATCAATGGTTCAAACAGAGCGCCGACACCGTGTACGACTACGGCAGCAATTCTGTCGAGCAGTTTGATAAAGTCTACAACCGAGCTGGCGCCACGACCTATCCGGTCGTCGATATTGAGCCGCCGTATGTCAACGCCCCGCATTACAAAGACCAGCAGAACCAGGAGCTGCGCGAACGCAACTATGCGACGTTCATCCGCGGTGGCGCCGGGATCAACTTTGGCCACGAAAAGTGGTGGCCGTTTGGCGTCACCGGCCTGTTTGATGGCGGGCCGGACTGGCTGAACATCATCACCGAACCGCCGCAACAATGTGCCAAATACGCCTGGGCACTTCTCGATACCTATGTCCAAGACAGTTCCTGGACGCGTGACAACGGAACATTCCTGAAAATCGGCCTCGGCAGCGGTGATGACAAGGCTGCATCGGGATACTCATGATCGGCAGGGGTCGTCTATTTCCCAACCCGTCGCGAAATAACGGTTGATACCAAAGCGATTACCGGCGGGCGGAATGTCAGACTCCGCTGGTATGATCCGACGAACGGAACGTATACGGTAATTTCGGCTTCTGAGCCAAAGAATTCCAGCCGCTCGGTTTCATACCCTTCTGCCCACAAAGACGGCTCCAACGATTGGGTTCTCGTGGTCGAGGGAGTGTGAGCGGGAGTGCGCGCACAAACCCGCGGCTGACGCTCGAATTGCCCACGCCGCAACCGTCGCGTGCCATGACCACAACGTCCTCGTACTCACGCGTGCTCACGCCACGCACCACGTGCCGGAGCCCAGCCTGGGGCCTGGCGTCTAGCGACGTAAGACCGATTAAATCATTATTTCACGATGTCTTTGGCTGCCATTCGGATCGTGAATCCGACATCATGCCCGGCTCTCATCGCCAGCCCATTATTGCAACGGAACTCGCGTTTCACAACAACGAGATCGACAAGCCATTATTCGAATTCGGCGTCGTATCGTCGGTGATTCGCGTTAAGGTGGTTTAGCATCGATTAAAGACTGTGGAACCGTGTCGGGGCCGATGATCCTGTGTGAGGGTTTCTGTGCGTTTGTTTTTCGCGTCGCCGCTCGCTCTGGCCGTCGTCGTTTTCTCGGGGTAGTGGGCCGAAACCAGGGCTACAGTCCGACCGACGCCCGGTCACGAGGAGGAAATCGAAATCCCGCCGGATTACGCTTTGCCTCCAGTAGTACGCTGTAGTATGATATCGGCGTAACGATAAACGAGCGTGACGGGGACCACAATGAACGTCGCCGAGCGGTATCCGATCTTCTTGCAGATGGCGACCTTCACCAAGGCTTGGGAGCACCACGCGCTGGCCGACGAAGCCCTGAAAGCCCTGGAAGACGAGATCCTGCTCAATCCAAACGCTGGCAAGGTGATCCAGGGGACCGGCGGGCTGCGGAAGATGCGGTTTGCGGCGCCGGGCTCCCAGCGCGGCAAGAGTAGCGGTTTCCGGGTCTGCTACGTGGATTTCACGGAGTTCGGCTTTATCTTCCTCGTCACGATCTATACGCACAACGAGAAGGACAACCTCTCCCCGGCCGAGAAGAGAGCGGCGGCCGCCTTTATCGACACCGCCCGCAAGGGCTTCAATCAAAGGAAGACCCGATGAGCAGCCCGAAGACGACGACCCCCAAGGGGCGGTGCGCAAGGCCAAGGGGACGCGGCCTGCAACCCGGCAGCAGACCGGGCCGCTTTCCGTCCCTCAGCAGATCCTCGAAGGGCTCCGCGAGATGGCCGAGTTCGCGACCTCCGACGAGCCCCCGGAGAAGCGGTACACCGTTCGGCAGCTCACTCTCGACCTTGAGCCTGGAGATTACACTCCGGACAAGGTCCGCGCGACCCGCGAGGTCTTCGGTCTGTCGCAACCGCTGTTCGCCAAGTTCCTCGGGGTCGAGGTCTCGGCACTCCGGCACTGGGAGCAGGGCATCCGCTCGCCCTCAGCAGTCGTCCGCCGATTCCTGGACGAGATGAACGCGACCCCCGACCACTGGCGGGGAAGGATCGAGACGGCGGTTCGGAGAACCCGGAAGGGCCGTCCTCGGAAAAGGTCGTGACCTCAGAGGGTGGAAGTTGCTGTATTCCAATTTGACGCGCTATGCTTAGCGAAGTGATAATTCGTTCCCGGTATGGGGCAGACCATGCTCGAGCGTCGCAGCCTAACTCAACCGATTTCCGGCGATCTTGGTTGGTTCTCAGGCTCATTGCTGTAAGATGACTGCTATGGAAGCGACAACTACCCAAACCCCTGCGTCACACGACACGTCGGCTCCGTTTCCGGTTGTAACGGAGTATATCGGTGTCCGTGCCGGCTACTGTGGCGGAGAGCCGCACATCCTCGGCCATCGCATCAAGGTGCGGCACGTCGTTGTTTGGCACGAGCAGCACGGGATGACCCCGACCGAGATTGTCGTGACGTACCCAACGATCACGCTTGCCCAAGTCCACGCGGCGCTAGCCTACTACTACGACCACCGCGACGAGATTCATGCCGCCATCGAGGAAGAGCACCGGTTTGTCGAGGAGCTAAAAGCCAAGTCGCCTCCGTCGAAGCTTCAAGAGCTAATGGCGGCAAGGAAGCCCAATGCCACGGACGATTCGTTTCCACCTGGATGAGCATTGCGACCCGGCGATTGCCGCGGGTCTTCGCCTGCACGGGGTCGACGTGACCACGACGCCCGAGGCTCATTTGCTGAGCGCCGAAGACGAAGAGCACATCGCCTAAGGCATGACGACGGGCCGGGTCGTCTTCACCCAGGACCAGGATTTCTTGCGGCTCCACGCCACGAGCGTCGAGCACCGGGGGATTGCGTTCTGCTACCAGAAAGCCGCAGCATCGGTCAAGTCATCGCAAGCTTGCTGCTCATCTGGGAGATTTACGAGCCCGAGGAGATGGCGAATCGCGTCGAGTTCGTCTACGCTCCTACCTTCAAGCGACAGGAGAAGGTATCCGTCCCCTTCCTGGTTACCCACTTGCGGGCGAACGCCGGGTTGACGGTCTCAAACTCGGGGAGGGGGAAGATGGGACACGTCGCCACGAGACGCGCCTTGCGCTGCTCCAGGTCGCAACTCTGAGTCAACACAATCAAGTCGTATTCGATGGCCATCCCGTCCCGTGGTCCGTCCTCCGTCGCGGAATCGAGCCCGGGGATCGGCACAAGGCGGCGCGGCGGGAGATCGCCCTGCCGAAGAGCAGGCTCGCTGACTTGGACCCAGAGCGGCTCAATGGTCATTCCTCGTCGTCCTCGACCGGGTAAGGAAGCGGCCGAATGTGGCCGATGCGCCGATACTGGACGGAAATGGTCACATACGCCGGGGCGGGACATGCTTGTGATCGAGAAGATCGTCCAGGTCCGATTCCTCGGTCGCGCGGTTAGCGCGAGCGCCGTTGGCACCGTCAGTCGGCACGGTTTGTCGTTCGGCTAGCTCGTCCACTTTGCTGGGGTGGGCCTGGACCAAATGAGGGCTGTACTCTTGACCGGTAAATCAAGCGTCTACCAAATGTACGGGACCAGACGACACCGAACCGTCTGACAGTATTCCCGATAGCCCGATAGACTGCTGGAGAGCAACTTCTCTTCATCGAGAAGTCGCCACACAATGATGAAGGTCATCGCGATGAACAGCAGCAGTCCCCACCATGATCCGAGCGCAGGAGGCGTACCAAACAGCATGACAAGCGCCCCGACGTACATCGGATGACGAACGATCGCGTACGGACCTGTTGAAATCACTTTTTGGTCAGAGGCTACTTCAATCGTGGCGGCGGTAAACGTGTTCTCCTTGAACACGATGAAGACGATGAGAAACCCGAGTGCCACCAAAGCATCTCCCACGATCACGACTGAGGTCGGAACATGCGACCACGAAAAGCGATGATCGAGCGAAGGAACAATAAATAGACCAATGAATACGAGGGCTGCAAAGAGCTGGATCAGCTTCTGGCTTCTTACTCGCTCAGCGCCCGGACCCGCGTTCACTCGACGCTCGAGGAGCTTCCGATCCTTCTGCCATAAATATACAGTAATCAGTGCGGTTGATGTGGCAAAGACGAGCAGGTAGACCCATGCCTGCCAGAAATCGAATGTCCAAGCCGGCGCCATGAGCAAGACTCCCAGGCCGACGATGAGCTGCAAGAACCCGACGATGGTTTTTTTAGCCAGATTGTTCATGCGTTTACTCTACTTTTTCAACAGATAGGCGGCGTGTCAGTTCGTTTTCGCGTCGGAAAAATGAATTAACAGCAGGATTGCCCTGCGTCGTCACAAGCCCCGAGGATATCCGCTACAACTGTCTCGCCTGGGCGGCGGAATACAAGGAGCGTTGGTGGTGGCCCGATGAACACAGCCGCTGGCCTGAAGGGGTTGCTGACGAAGTTCCGAACATTTTCGTTGACAACCCTGCCGCAGCGACGGTATTTGTAGTCGTACGACTTGGTTCGTAATCTGTCCGAGAGGCTATTCGCGTTTTCAATCGCCCAGTCGAAGGCCGGTGTTCCATGAATGCCTCGGCGAGCTTGATTCTCCTCTTCGCCGCCACGATGCAGGCGAAGGACAATTCTGCGTCTCAGCAGGCCGACCGGAACAATCACGAACGGCTGCTCGAGATTTATACCCGCGATGCGGCCGAATTTACCATCTATCGCGACGCCAGCCGCAAAGAGAGGGTCGAGCTCCGGCGCAAGCCGGTCTTGGTCTGCTCGGATCCGGTTCGGGGAGGCGGGGATGGCGCGGTGTTCGTCTGGACGTGCCGGGGCCGCCCCGATGTCATCGGCACCATCTTTTCGTTCCCCTCGACCGGTCCACGCAAGCTGTTCCACGAGTTTCATTCGCTGTCACTGTCGGTGCTCGACGTATCGCGCTCCGGGACGCATGCTTCGACCTGGACGCCCCTGGCCCCGGGCATCGAGATGGCAGCGATCACGGGCGCGCCTCGTCCCGCCCGATCTGCCCCGCAGCGACTGTCCCAGATGCGTGCGATGGTGCGCGATTTTTCGGCATCGACCAAGGATCATACAGACAGGCGCCTGGAGCTGCGTCTGTTGCCCCAGCCCATCTATCGCTATGAGAGCACCGATCCCGATGTCCTCGACGGAGCGCTTTTCGCATTCGTCATTTCCACTGATCCCGAGGCACTACTGGTCATCGAGGCACGCAAACAGGCCCCGGCCGATGACCCCGTCTGGGACTACGCCATCTGCCGGCTCACGGACCTCGGCCTCACGGCGCGGCACAACGGCAAGGAAGTTTTTACCGCCCCGTTGATCCCGTATGGCTCGCCGCAGCAAGATCCCAAGCACCGATTCCGCGTATACCACGACCGGGACATACCTCCTATCGAAGAGACGAAGGCGCCATGAGCCAGCATGGGACGGAAACAGGGGTACGGAAACAGGGACGCAGCTAGTATTCACGGCGCCGACAAATTCGCTGCGTCCCTGTTTCCACGCGTCCGTTTCCGCGTTGGTCGCAGTCGATCGAGAGCCGCGCGGCCTGCGTGAGGAGGTAGTTGCGCTCCGGAAGGCTTCCTGTCTTGCCTGCCGCCGCCCGGTAGTGAGTGACGGCACCCTTGCGGTCCCCGGCGAGTTCCAGCAGATGGGCTCGAACAGCGTCCATGCGGTGATGATCCGCGAGGCGGGCGTCCGCTTGGAGGGCGTCGAGTAGTTCCAGGCCCTTCGGTGCGCCGTGCACCATCGCCGCCGCGATCGCGTGATTCAAGGTGACCATGGGGTTGTCGGACATGCGCCTGAGCAGATCGTAGAGCGCCAGGATCTGCGGCCAATCCGTGTCGTCTGCTCGAGCAGCTTCGTCGTGAACGGCGGCGATGGCGGCTTGCAATTGGTACGGGCCGACCGAGCCCTTGGGTAACGTGGCCGAAATGAGCGCGACTCCCTCCGCGATCTGTTGCCTATCCCAGAGCGCCCGGTTTTGCTGCGCGAGCGGGATCAACTCGCCTCCTGCGCCCGTTCGCGCCAGACGACGAGCATCGGTCAACAACATGAGCGCGAGCAATCCAGCGACCTCCGTGTCGCCCGGCTGCAGTTGGTGGACGATTCGTGTCAGACGTAGTGCATCGTGCGTCAGATCGCTTCGGCGCAGATCGGGTCCGACACTGCTCGTGTAACCCTCATTGAAGATGAGGTACAGGACGTGGAGAACGGCACGCAGGCGCTGCGTCGCTCCGCGGTTAGTCGGCAGTTGGAATGGAATGCCCGAGTCCTTGATGGTTTGCTTGGCCCGGCTGATCCGCTGGGCCATGGTCGGTTCGGGCACCAGAAACGCGGGGCGATCTCCGCTGTGGTCAAGCCGCCCACCGCTCGCAACGTCAGCGCAATTGCCGAAGCCGGAGTCAACGCAGGATGGCAGCACATGAAGAGAAGGACAAGCGTGTCGTCTTCCTGCGGCGCAGTCTCGATGGCCGTCGGTTCGGATGTGTAGGCCGCCTCCACGGCCACCGCGCTTTCGCGACGGCGGCGAGCCGATTCGGTCCGGATGTGGTCGGCCATCCGCCGGAAGGCAACCTGCGTCAGCCAGGCGCGGGGATCGTGCGGCGGGCCCTCGCGCGGCCACTGCACCGCTGCGGCGAGTGCCGCCTCCTGAACGGCATCCTCCGCTACCGCGAAGTCGCGAAATCGTCGGACCACAGTCGCGAGCACCTGCGGCGTCAATTCCCGCAACAGGTGCTCGATCGGAATGTCCAAAGGTTGTTCTATCACAGTAATTCTTCCGGTGGGCCGCTCATTACCTGCCGCACCTCGATGGGTTGGTTCTCCGGGTCCCTCCGGGCCCGAGGCGCGGCGGGTGGGGCGCCGCCGAAGCCCGCGCGGCGATCCGATACGCCTCCTCCGGGCTTTCCACGTCCACGATCCAGTATCCGGCGAGAAACTCCTTGGCTTCCGGGAAGACTCCGTCCGTAATGGGAGTGCCGTCGCTCCCCGCACGAACGAGCTTCGCCTGGTCGGGGAACGCCAGGCCTTCGGCTGCAACGAACGCACCCGAATCCTTGAGTTCCTTGTTGAAAGCGTGCATGAAAGCGAAATGCGCCTGCAAGTCCTCCTTCGACCACTTGGCGTACCAGTCAAAATCGGCCTTCGTGCCCATCATCAGCAGCATGTACTTCATAACTTCTCGCTCCTTTCGATTCTGCCACCGGGTTGTTGCGTTTCATGGTGTAGTCGGACCAAAGCCGGCGTTCTCTACATCGACCGCGACAGTCGTCGTCGCAATTGGAGTGCCTGCCTCGCGACCGTCACGACCCACACGCAGTAAGCCACGACCAAGAGACGATTCGCCCACCCAACGACTGCGATTCCGTCATGGGCCATTTTGTGACCAGCCCCGGTTTTTCCGCGGATCATGATCAACAAAGCGGCGACCATCAAGACCAGACTCACCCACGTAAGGTTGGCTGTC
Source organism: uncultured Planctomycetota bacterium (assembly GCA_963779785.1). Taxonomy (GTDB): domain Bacteria; phylum Planctomycetota; class Planctomycetia; order Isosphaerales; family Isosphaeraceae; genus CAVRFS01. The sequence continues at coordinate 1,553 of CAWAAW010000005.1, read as the reverse complement.
CAGAGAAGGACGTTCTTTGCAGCGGACCATGCTCGGGTCCGCCCCAGACGCACACTGATCAGCATCGCGGCGATCGGCAAGCTAATGACACCAACCATTCCGGCCAAATCGTGGAGAGGATGGTTAATATCAAATACCGATGCCATGGCCTCGCCGACGCCGGCAGCAATCAGAAAACCCACGGCGATCTTGCCGTCGATCCCCTTGACTTGCGACCACAGCGTGACGGCCAATGCCCAGGAGCTCAGTGCCCAAAACACAAACATGAGTGACAGCACCCAACCGTATCGTCCGTTTGCATACTCACTCACCACACGCCATGAAGGATCAAATTCTGGGCTGAGCACGTGCAAGCTCGCGAGCGACAGGAAGACTGCCCCGGTTGCCGCGATCGCCACACGTGCCGCCGGTACGGAGATCGTCGCTGTATCGCTGACTGAGACTTCTGTGTTCATCGAATGCCTCACGTTTTGAGATTGCGGCTTCGTCTTCACTGCGAGGATTTCATAGCAAGTCTCCACCTTTGAAGCGTCATTCACGCACGCCTCTTAAGATCGACAATGATTCGGCCGACCGTTGTCGTGGCCGGCCCGCGGGGTTGTCCAAGTTCTGGCACCAGGTTCGTGCGTTTTCAAAGTGTAGTCGGATCAAATCCGGCGTTCTCGACATCTCTCTTGGTTTTTCTGCGGCGGCTGGCCAAAGGAGCGTTTCAGCCCGAGGTTGCCGAGGCCATGGGCTCAATCAGAGGAAGACCGAATGAGCAGCCCGAAGACGACGACCCCTAATGGGGCGATGCGCAAGGCCAAGGGGGCGCGGCCTGCAACCCGGCAGCGTTCCATCCCTCAGCAGCTCTTCGAAGGGCTCCGCGAAATGGCCGAGTTCACGACCTCCGGCGAGCCCCCGGAGAAGCGGTACACCGTTCGGCAGCTCATTCTCGACCTTGAGCCTGGAGATGACAGTCCGGACCAGGTCCGTGCGACCCGCGAGGTCTTCGGTCTGTCGCAACCTCTGTTCGCCAAGTTCCTCTGGTCCAGGCCTGCACTCCGGCACTGGGAGCAGGGCATCCGCTCGCCCTCAGCAGTCGTCCGCCGGTTCCTGGACGAAATGAACGTGATCCCCGACCACGGGCGGACCCGGATCGAGACGGCGGTTCGAAGACCAAGAGGCGGCCTCTTCCGAAAGAGGTCGTGACCTCCGACGGTGGAAATCGCTATTTCGTGAACTCCGGAGACGGCCGGCAATGGTTTTGACGTTCCGAAGGGCGTTGCCGCATCATTAGGGATATGGCCAGCGAAATCGAGACCATCTCCCAGTCCCGTCATCGCTCGACCTCTCCGGATTGCCGGAGCCGGTTGTCCGGAGCATCAAGCAACTCGTCGAATCGCTTCGCGAGGGAATCGCAAACCGAGCGACGTCGGGACCGGCTGACCAGCCTCTGCCCCTCCGGGGCCGATTCGCCGACCTCGATCTCTCGATCCCGAAGGAGGACATCGACGAGGCCCAAAGGGAAGCGTGGCAAGACTTCCCCCGCGCGTTTCCCGGAGCCGGCCATC
>CAWAAW010000004.1:0-51472 GCA_963779785.1 uncultured Planctomycetota bacterium | reverse complement strand
GGTCCATGTCGTTTCAATATCAAATCGCCGGCGTCGTGGCACCGCGCAGGTTTAGCACGGTGGCGTCGCCTCGTGGTAAGACCTGGCAGAGTCCCCCGAGCGGCCGGGAGCAACAATGTCTGACCGGGAGTTCAAGACGGACGCGTTCGCCGTGATGGACGACGTCAGCGCATCCGGACAGAGCCATCAAGATCGTGAACCGATCGTCCCGTCCCACGGACGTCGCCTGTTTGAGTATGAGCCGCTCGATGGCGAAGTACGGCGACGTCGTCAACCGCTCGCGCGTCCCACCGCCGTCGATCGGCTCAGCCTCGGGTCTGATCGGGTCTACCGGCCCTCGGCTGAAATCAATCGACTCCATCGATTGCGAAATATGGAGCGGACGGGGCTTGCCGTCGTCGCCCAATCGCCCCCAGTCATCAATCCGGAACGTCGCGTCCGACATTTCCTGAATCTCAGCCAGCAGCACTCCGGCGCCGATCGCGTGAACGGTACCGGCCTCAATCAGAATGCTATCGCCAGGTTTCGGCTCGAATCGGTGGAGTAGGTGCTCAACGGTCTTTGTCTGAATCGCCTCAGTGAGTTCCGCTTCGCCGACACCGGCCTTCAATCCGGCATAGATGAGACTTCCTGGCTCCGCGTCGATGATCACCCAGGTCTCGGTCTTGCCATTATCGCCGGCTAGGCGTCTTCCCTTCTCATCGTCGGGATGGACCTGCACCGAAAGATTCTGGTGAGCGTCGATAAACTTGACCAGGAGCGGAAATTGGTTGTGGGCGACGACCGCCGGCCCGAGCAGCTCTTGGCCTCGTTTTTGAACAAGCTGCCTGAGCGTGGTGCCGGCCAGACTCCCTTCATAGACCACGCTGACCGCGTCGTGATAATCCGACAATTCCCAGCTTTCCGCGTAGTCCCCTTCGTTGCCGATCGGCTTGTGCAAGACCGTGCCCAAACGCCGGCCTCCCCAGATCAAGCGGCGGAGAATCGGTTGAAATCGCAATGGGTAAAGGGGCGCGGATGACATCGCCGTGGGACCTCGAACCGAAGCTTCCTGGACTTAGCAACAAGTAAATTTTTCGCCTGCAGGTTGGAAACCCGTTTTACATTTCCTGGCCGGTGATGTCCATCTAAATGTGATCTTGGATCAATCAAGACGCTCAAGTTTCGATCTCGACGACGAGCATGCCTTACCAGGGCACTCGGAAGTGCGGGCCGCGGTTAGTCCGGCGGTAGATCCAGGTCGAACGCCGCGTGGCAACTTAAGCATTCTCCCGTCTCCAGGTAGATCATCACACCGAATGCGTCCTCGGTGATGTCGTAACCGCAATGGGGGCATCGGGCGCTGTCCGATTCCACCGCCAATTTTAAGATCGCCACCGTTCGGTCAGAAAGCTTCCATCTCGCAAGCTCCTCTATGGTTGCTCGGACCTTTTCCATCTGCTCGGCGCTCAGAGACTTTTGTCGGGTGATAACGTCCTCCAACCAGGCCAATCCGCGAATCGTCATCGCATGGTCGCTCAGCACGTCCGCAGGCGCGGGCTGACCCAAACCGAGGCCCTCTGGGAGACAGGCCATCGGGGATCGCTACGCAATGGCCCTGTTCGCTGTGGGTGACGAAATCGGCCGGTGTCCGGCAGAAGTAAACGTCCTGATCACACGAATCACAATGACGGACATCGCCAGCCGGGGTCTTTTGGTTCAGTGCAGCCCATGCCTTTGGGCATCGATTGCGGAGCAAACGATCGCAGTCCCAGACGGTAAAACCAGTAAAGAAAGGATCGCCGGGGCTCATCGACAGGCTCCTTCTCCAATTGGTGGCTCGCTGAGGACCCGTTCTTGGCACCAGCGCGCTCTCCCTGCCAATCATTCTAACGCCACAGCGCAGCCGCAAGGTAGCACGATCGACAAATCAGCCCAACCATTGATCTCCTCTAGAAACCGTTGCGGTGCTTGTGGTAAGCTCTTTCGTATAGGAACGCTCCCGCTCGATCGGTCGTCCCGGAGAGGCCGACGCGCGGTGCCGCCCACAAGGGTTCCGGCCTCGGGACTGGCCGCTGCAACCCGCGTCTCCTCCTCAACCCGCCACTCAAGGCGATTTCCATCTAGATCCTGAATTGGTGGTTCACGTCGATGTCCAACGATCATGATCTCTTCATGGAAGAGAAATCCATGGTCACGATGAGCTTCGGTGATCACATCGAGGAACTTCGTGTCCGTCTCATCCTCGCGCTCTGCTCGGGCTGTTTTTAGGCTTGGTGGTCGTGTTCCTCCCGCCGGTTTACATCGCCTGGCATGTCATGAAAAGCATGGAAGGACCGGCCAAGATCGCGCTCGACGAGTTCTACAAAGCCGAGTATGAGAAGAAAACCGAGCACGCCCGGCGAGAAGAAATCGGTTACACCGACGGCTTCAGGCGACCGTCGAGGCTGACTCGTTCATTGCCGAGCTCAAGAAGGTCGCCCCCAAGCTCGAGCTTCCCGAGTCCGAAGCGTCAAAGATCAATCGCTGATCTTGCCGCTCCACTTCTCCGCGGCGGGGATGATCGAGACCGTCCGGACATCAACCGTGCAGATCGACCAGAGCCTGGTCTCGCTCGCTCCGCTCGAAACGCTCACCATCTTCTTCATGGTCGGCCTGGTGAGCGGATTGGTGGTTGCCAGTCCCTGGGTGTTCTACCAGGGCTGGGCGTTCGTCGCCGCCGGCCTGTACCGGCACGAGCGACAGTACGTGAAGCAGTACTTGCCATTCTCGCTCGGGCTGTTTCTCACGGGCGTATTTCTCTGTTTCTTCTTCGTCTTGCCGATCACCCTGCATTTCCTCCTTCAGTTCAACGTCTGGCTCGGAGTTGCGCCGACGCTTCGGCTCAGCGAATGGATGGGGTTCGCCACGATCCTGCCGTTGATCTTCGGCGTTTCCTTTCAAACGCCGCTGATCATGCTGTTCCTGGAGCGAATCGGAATCCTCACAGTCGAGGATTTTCGGGCCAAGCGAAAGTTCGCGATCCTGGTCATTACGGTCGCCGCCGCGGTGCTCACACCCGGCCAAGACCCATTCAGCATGCTACTCCTGGGCTGCCCGATGATCCTGCTCTACGAGGTCGGCATCCTCCTGATCGGCTACAATAAGCGGGCAGCAAGCATCGCGTGACCTGATGGCGATTGATCCGAGTCGACGGGATAGATTGTCGTGCCACTTCATCACCGCCCTCGGCAAGAGGATCCTGCATGGCCGGGGCCGTGGGAAAAGTCTATCTGGTCGGGGCCGGGCCGGGCGATCCGGGACTCTTGACCCGACGGGGTGAAGCCGTCTTGACACGCGCCGACGTGGTGGTCTACGACCACTTGGCGAGCCCGCGTTTGCTCGATTTGGCGCCGAGCGACGCGCATGCGGATTTGCGCGGGCAAGTCGATCGGCCACTGCACCATGACCCAGGATCAGATCACTCAGAGCCTGATTGAGCATGCCCGGGCGGGCCGGACGGTGGTCCGGCTCAAAGGGGGAGATCCGTTGGTTTTTGGGCGAGGGGCCGAGGAGGCATTGTCGCTCAGTGCGGCCGGCATCCCCTTCGAGATCGTCCCGGGCGTGACCGCCGGTGTCGGCGTCACGGCGTATGCCGGCATCCCGGTGACGCACCGCGGAGTGTCCTCGGCCGTCGCGTTCGTGACCGGACACGACGACCCAGAAGCCGGGCCGGAACGCAACCCGCTGGATTGGGCGGCACTGGCGAGCTTTCCGGGCACGCTGGTGGTCTACATGGGGGTGACTAACCTGGCGGCGATCTGTCGCACCTTGATCCGCTTGGCAAGCCGGCCGACACGCCGGCCGCGCTCGTTGAGGCCGGGACCCTCGCCCGCCCAGCGAACGCTGGTCGCGACCCTGGAAACGATCGCGGCGATCGCCGCGAACGCAAGCGGCGAGTCCCCCTGCTCTCCTGGTCGTTGGCGAGGTCGTCGCCTTGCGCGAAGACCTGGCGTGGTACGAGCATCTGCCGCTGTTCGGCCAGACGGATCGTGATCACACGTCCCCTACGAGGAAGCCGCTCGTTCGGCGGCCATCATCGAGGCCTTGGGTGCCGAAGTCCTGGTGGCGCCGACGGTCGCGTTACGGCCGATCACCGATGCGGGGCCGCTCGATGCCGCCATCGATCGCCTTTCCGAATATGACTGGCTGGTTTTCACGTCGGCCGCCGGAGTCCGGTTCTTTCTGAGGCGTCTCGAGCAGCGAGGCCGCGATCTGCAGGGCACTCGGACATCTCAAGCTCGCGGCGATCGGTCCGACCACCGCGGACGCACTGGCGCAATTTCACTTGAAGGCTGATCTCGTACCCGACTCCTACCGCTCGGAATCGCTCGCCGAGGCCCTCGGAGCGGCTGCCCGAGGCCGCAGAATCCTGCTCGCTCGAGCCGATCGAGGCCGTCCGCTCCTCAAGGAGGTACTGCGGCAGACTGGCCGATGTCGACCAGGTGGCTGTCTATCACAACGCCGATGCCGAGTCCCTGCCCGACGCCGTTGTCGAGCGGATCTTGAACGGAACTGTCGACTGGATCACTCTGACCAGCTCGGCGATCGCGACTCGATTGCACGACCTCTTGCCGGAAACGGCCCGCGGGCGAATCGGCCGCGAAATCCGGCTGGCCAGCCTGAGCCCGGTCACGTCGGAGACGGTCACCCGCCTGGGCTGGAGCGTTGCGGCCGAGGCGGTCGAATTCACCTGGGACGGGTTGGTCGACGCCTTGGTGAATCGGGTCGCCCGCGAGCGTCGCGCATGCGCGCGAACCTGGGCCCGCGCCGGCCGCCGTCCGCGTGATCGCCTCGGTCCGATTCGATAGCGTTCGAGCCGCGTCAACGCAGTTCCAGCACCGTCTCGACTCCTTGCCAGAGCAAGAAGCCCGCGCCGATGATGAACAAAACGTCCATGGCGACATGCCGACCGAAGATCCCGGCGGCCAAGTCGAGCAGAAAGATCAAACAAACCAGGCCGGCCACTCCGATCGCCGAGTAGGTGAGAATCTTCTCGGTCTCCATGGCATAACGCTCCGCTGATTGTGACAAATGATCTGGTAAGATCAATTTACCACAAATCGGCGATCGGAAGAGCCTTAACGAGCAAGATCTCAAGATCCTCTTCCACGACCAGCCTATATACCCCCAATTTCCGAGACTATCGCACGTGCGAAGATGATTGCCAGAATGGCTCATCTCTCGAGCGTGCGTTTGTCCCGGCTGATCGGACGGCTAACTCGGACGGATCGGGATCGTCCGCGGCTTGGCTGCGCTCCGCTTGGGAAGTCGGATCTTCAGAACGCCGTGGTTCGCTTCGGCTTGTGCCTTATCGAAATCAACCTCGTTGGAGAGCATGAGCTGGCGGTGGAACGCGCCGAATTGCCGTTCGCGGGTCTGGAGGAGGTTTTCGGGGAAACTGTTCGTCTCCTTGAGACCGCGCAGGGTTAACAGGTTGCCAGTTACGGCCAGGTCGATCGTTGCCGGGTCGACGCCGGGGACCTCGGCCACGACGATCACCTCTTCGGGCGTATCGTAGACGTCAACCGCCGGGCTCCACGCCGACGGATCCAGGTCGGTGGGAGCGGGCTCCGGCGCGCTGTATCGTCCCGTTTGGAGATATTCCTCGAGGAGCCGGCTCAGTTCGTGTTGCAACAAATTGAACGGACCGGGGGCTTCGCGCCGCCAATGACCGGATCGGACCATAAGAAGGCTCCAGAATCATGTTCAAGACCGAAATTGGTGAATCGAACGCAAGTCGTCGCAGATTTCTATCTCAGCCGAGCCTCTTCGATCCGCCGCGCCGGGTCGACATGCGGCGAGCTCAGGATTTGATCTCGATGCGACGGGTCCGAGCTCGCTCGGCCTTGGGCAGAGAGAGCCGAAGGACCCCATTCTTCAGTTCCGCTGTGATTTGCTCGCGATCGACCTCGTCGCTGAGGATGAACGAGCGATGATAATCGCCCAGTCGATACTCTTCATGGACGAGTCGGGCACCCTCGGGGACTGGCGAATCGATCTTGGCATAAAGGCTCAGGACGTTGTCCTCCAATTGGATTCGCAAGTTTCGCTCGGTCGCGCCGGGAGGTCGGCCTCAAGAGTCAAGCCTTCCGGTCCCTCATGAATATCGATTGGCGGCGTGAACGCATTTTGGAGCTCAGCAAAGCCGGGGTGCTCCGCTTCCTGTGAAGACGGGCTGCGTCGTGCGACTCGGCCCCAACTCGGACTCGGATCGTCGGATTGTCCACGTTCATTGAATTTAAAACTCCACGAAAGGGCTGTACGTATGATTCGTCCGCCCGCGTGCTGAGTTGGGAAGATCTCGAAAGCCTCACTCAAGAGGATCCGCCGGCCGCCGTGACCGCGATATGTCGAGGCTTCGCGCTCTCCGCCTTGGGGAGACTCACTGTCAGAATGCCGTTTGAAAACGAGGCCGCGACCTGCGCGCTATCGACGCGGTCCGGCAATGTGATCGTGCGTGCCCACCGCCCCATTGGCCGCTCCTGCCGGCGATAACTGTCGTCCTTGACCCCCTCGGCCCGGTTCCGCTCGCCTCGGAGCGTCAGGGTCTCGCCAGTGATCGTCAAATCGATGTCCGCCGGTGTCATACCCGGCAACTGGGCCGACAAAATGTACCGATCACCCGCGTCGTGAAGATTAAGCGGGGGATAATGGTGGACGTGTCGAACAGAATGTAACGGTTCGAGAGACTGAAAAAGGCGACCCATCTCGCGCTGGAGCTCTCGAAATGGATCCCATCGCCCCTGCCAAGGAAAACTACTCATAGACTAAAACCTCCGATTCGGATCAATCATCTTGAAATTCGTCTTGATCCGCGCCTCGAACAGACTCCAGGAGAGATCGATTTGGTCAATAAGCAGAGCCTGTGCCACTTTGACGGAATTCAAATACGTCTGCCGCTGGCTATTTCCTAAGATCAATTTCCATAATGATTTGTGTCGGGAAAGCCGACAGCATTTCTCGAGTCCGGCTACAGTTCGCCGGGCACGCGACTTTGCCAAATTGGCATGATCCGATTGTCGGCCTGCCACACAGGGACTTGGACTGCCGTTTTGGCAGTTAGTGCGACGAGCAGGTCGGAGCTTGTGGCAGTCTGATCGCTTCTGATCCTCTAGCGGTTCACGCTCGAATGGCGAATTGGCCGTACCAGCGCAAGCGCAAGCGAGGCGATAACAGCCGGAACCCTCGCTTACGCTTCAAGCTGGCATGATCGACGCCGCATTCGCGCTGTGCGGACCTAAGAGTGAACCGCCACAGGGAAGGACGATTACCAGGTGACAACCAGATTGCGGAACGCGGCGGGTCGGAGCGGGCGCTGGTTCGATCGTGAGCCATTCGCCCGTCGTCTCGACGTGTGCAACCGGGACACCCTGACCGTCAACCCAAAGTGAGAGGAGATCGTGATCGTCGTACGAGCCGGACTTCGTGCCAGGATTCCCGATCGCCGGAGATCTTTCCTTCCCGGTCGGGCACGCCCGCTGAGAGTGCGGGAGTCGCCAGAGGATGACCGGCGATTCGGATCCGGGCGAGATCGCTCGACCACGCAAGGACGTCGACCTTCAACTCGAAGTGTGACGGGAGAACCAAGGGAATCGTGTACGAAAGTGAGCGGCGATCCTGCGACAAAACCATGGGTTTTGCGACCAGGTTGGCGATCCGAAAGGTCTGGGCGCAGGTGAGGATCTCCCTTTTTGCCAAACTTCAATCGCGCTGGCGTTCGGCCAGCGTAGGCAAAGGCAAGCGGCCATGACCGAGGTCCCGATCACCGCCACTCTGAGCGTCCACGACCACGACCTCGGCACTTGAGCCTCGAATCGAAATGGGCAGCGCAAGAGCATCAACACGCGCTGAATGAGCGGGGATTGGCCTGCTTTGATCCTGGCCGGGAGACCAGGCTGGCTCGACTCCGTCTTCGCGTGGTTCCGCAGCCGAGCTTGAACGATCGAGACTCCGCTAACGCAAGCAGCGAAGCGGCGTACCCGGCCGACGTCCCATAACCGATCGCCGCGAAGCGATCCGCCAGAAACTCTTGATCAATCAGAAGTTGCGACCGAAGCCACCAGATCTGAGGGAGGAAAAACCAGAGCGTCTGAGCGAGGCTGGCGGCCGTGCCGAACCACGGGTCCGACTGTTCCGCGTGGGCGATTTCGTGTAACAACGTCAGCCGCAAAAGCTCTCCGTCGTCCTCGAGTTCGTCAAACGATTGGGGGATCAAGATCGTCGGGCGGAGCAGCCCCACGACGACTGGTCTATTGATGCGACTCGACACACGCAAGGCGGCTACGCGTTCGCTCGGTTCCTCGCTCGATGTGGAGTCGATCAAGTATCGCCTGCGCGGATGCGGACGGTATTTGAGAGTGCCGGATCAGCCATCGCACTCCCCAACAACCGAGTATGAACCAGCCGAGCCCAATGCTCACGGCCACCAGGTCGATTAGTGTGAGACCGCGCTCGAGCCATCTGCCAACTCGTGACAACTTGGCTGAGAAACCGCCGGAAATGAGCCGGGATACACGGTCACTCGGGGACCCGGACGTCGAAGTGGGTGTGTTCTGGTCGGGATTGAAGATCAGGAGTGCCGGAACGAGATCGGATCGAATGATCGCGTCCGTAATGTCGAGCCGAGGCAACGGTGCCAGGGCGACCATCGGAATCATCGTCAACGATGAGAGAAGGGCGACCCGAGCGATTCGGATCCGTCGTGCGGGCTGTCGACAGACGAGCATCGCCAGCACGACCAAGCTCAGAAACAACGCAGTCGACACCGTCGCATCAAAGAGGACCAGACCAATGCGATCGAGCCAGACCCACATGAGGAAGGCCCTGTCGAAGAATCGGATGCGAGAACGACGTCCCGAGGGATGTCGGACTGACGCTCACAAACAGACGCAAAAGACGCGTGGAGAAAATGGACCTCGAGGCGTAGCCCGTTTCGCCACTACTTGATTGTAGCGGTTTCCCGGTCGCGACGGTTCCATTTTCTCCACGATCTCTACCCGAATGAACTTTGCGCCACGTCGTTGAGATTCTTTAAGCCTCCTCGGTGGCGTGCTCCTCATCCAGCGCGGGTTGGAGGAGCGAGTTTTGCTGCGCCTCGTCGATCATGGTCCGTAGCCGGTCCAGCTCTTCGGGCGTCGGCGACTTCGAATCCAGCAGGGCGACCATCACTCGATCCAAGGCCCCGTCAAACACACGATCCACGAACCGACGGGTCAACTCCCTGATGGTTCGCTCGGACGATTTCTTGGGAATGTAGATGAACGTCCGACCTTCCACAACGTGTCGCACGAGACCTTTCTTGTCCTCCATGATGTTGAGAAGGGTCTGCACCGTGCTGTAAGCCACCGGACCTGCACTTCGGTTCAGGTCCTCTTGCACTTCACGGACTGTCGCCCGACTCCGAGCCCATAGAATCTTCATGATCTCGAGCTCACGGTCGGTCACCATCTGAGTCTTGCGCACGATTCACCTCCGGAATGACTCGAAAAACGAGAATAATCATGATCGTAACGTAACGTGCGACACTACAATACGCAACCCGAAGCAACTCGGAATTGCGACCGATCCGATCAACGGCGACGATCGTACGCCCGGGAGACTGAACGTCACACTGGGTAAGATTCTGTGACCATGCACATCATCGCCCACAACAGGCCGATTCTCGTTTTTCCTAACCCTAATGGTTCATCAAGATCACGAGCCGTTAAACGAACGAATGATTTCGGCCAGTCGTTCGACGAGCATACGTTGGAATTGCGAACACCAGCGGCGATCGTGTGGCGAAGGATCGCGGTAAAGACGGGATGAGGATGGTCTTGTTGCGGGCGGTCGTCGCCAGGTAGTTGGCAGTGAAAGACCGCCTCGAAGCACGTAGCGACCGCCGTGACGTGTGCAAGGCCGTGGGCGGCAGCCGTTGCGACGAGGTGAACCGCGGGTTGGCGGTCGTGTCTGGCTGTCGCGGTGTATTGTCGTGTCTGTTAGAATCCATACCCAGGTCGGCCGCACGCCCGGCCCGCCGTGTTACGCTCTTGGAGAGACTCAACGAACCGATGACGCGAATCTTCATTTACGACACGACGTTGCGCGACGGCAGCCAGGGTGAGGGAGTCAACTTCTCGCTCCAGGACAAGCTGCTGATTACAGCCCGGCTCGACGAAGTGGGATTCGACTACATCGAGGGCGGTTATCCTCTCTCCAATCCCAAGGATGCCGCCTACTTCCGCGCGGTCCGCGACCTGGATCTGAAGCACGCGAAGATTGCGGCGTTCGGGATGACCCGGCGGCGTGACATCGCCGCCGAGGACGACCTGGGAATGAAGGCTTTGGTCGCCGCGGGCACGCCGGCGATCACGATCGTGGGTAAGAGCTGGGACCTGCACGTTCACGATGTGCTGGGCGTCTCGCTCGAGGAAAACCTGCGCATGATCGGCGACTCGGTCGCTTTTTGTGCCTCGCACACAACCGAGTTGATCTATGACGCCGAGCATTTCTTCGACGGATTCAAGCGCAATCGCGATTATGCCTTGCGAACCATCCAGGCGGCTGCAAACGCCGGCGCGGCCTGGATCGTGCTCTGCGACACCAACGGCGGTGCGCTTCCCGAGGAGGTTGCCGAGGCCGTTGCTCAGGTCGGCAAGGAGGTCGCGGTCCCGCTCGGCATCCATACCCACAATGATGGCGATCTCGCCGTCGCCAATGCACTGGCCGCCGTACGTCGTGGCGCGCGACAGGTGCAAGGAACCATCAACGGCTTGGGTGAGCGCTGCGGCAACGTCGACCTGTGCAGCGTGGCGGCTAACCTGGCGCTGAAGTATCCGGAGTATCTGGTGCTCTCGCCCGGTCAACTCGAGCATCTCACCGAACTCTCCCGGTACGTCTACGAGACGGCCAACATGAACTTCCGGCCGAGCCAGGCCTTTGTCGGCACCAGCGCGTTCGCCCACAAAGGGGGGATGCACGTTCACGGCGTCCGCAAGAACGCGAGCAGCTACGAACACATCAACCCCGCGACTGTCGGCAACGAGCGCCGGGTGCTGATCAGCGAGCTGGCGGGTAAATCCAATATCGCCGAGAAGTTGAGTGAATACGGATTGGAACACGATAGCGAAGTCCTGGCTCGCGTGCTCGATCGCGTGCAAGACCTGGAGAACGAAGGTTATCAGTTCGAAGCGGCCGAGGCATCGTTCCTCCTCCTGGTCGGGCGACTTGCCGGGCGTAATCGTCCGTGGTTCGAACTGGATGCCTTCCACGTCAGCGTGAATGGCAAGCTCGGCCAGGATCAGGCAACCTCGACGGAAGCCGACCAGTCAAGCTCAGGGTCGACGGCATCCTCGAACACACGGTGAGCGAGGGGGACGGCCCCGTCAACGCGCTCGATGGCGCTTTACGAAAGGCCCTCGAAGGGCACTATCCGCGGTTGAAGGAGATGAGCCTGGTCGACTACAAGGTTCGCGTCATCAATGCCCGCGCCGGCACCGCCGCGCGCGTTCGAGTTGTGATCGAGAGCAAGGACGATGTCGAAGTTTGGGGAACCGTGGGCGTCTCCGAAAACGTCATCGAAGCGAGCTGGCTGGCCCTGGTCGACTCATTCGAATACAAGATCGGCAAGGACGCTCGGGCCGTCGCTCCCACCAAGTTGGTGCTGGCCGGATCGTCGAACTGAGTTCCAACCCACGTGCCGTCGTCAATCCGATTCGCTGGAGATGGTCCACCCGATCCAACAGGAGACCGCCATGAAGGAAACCGTTGCATCGTCGGAGCTTTCCCAGCTCACCACAGCCGAGTTCACTCGCTACTTTCGCCACCTGGCCGCGACGCGTCGAAAAGGCCGCGCGCTCGATCACCGAGGACCAACTCTGGACCAAGCCGTTCCCGTTCGGCAACAGCATCGGCCACCTCATCTTGCATCTGACCGGCAACCTCAATCATTACATCGGTTCGATCGTCGCCGGCTCTGGCTACGTCCGGCACCGCGAACACGAGTTCATCGACCCGTGCACTATCCTCTGGAAAAGCTCCTCGCCGAGTTTCAACAGGCTGTCGAGATGGTCGTGCGAACGCTCGAAGCGCAGACGGACGCGACGTTCGCGATCCCAGTGCCCGACCAGTCGCCGATTCAGACTCGCCTTGGCCTATTTCTCGTCTGCGCGGCCCATCTGAATAACCACATCGGGCAAATGAGCTACCTGGTCCAGGCGCTCCAGGCGAGCACGAAGGAGCCGCCGGTATGGTGAACCCGGGAGCATTTGATGACATTGATGTCGGAAAATCCCTATGAACCACCGTCGGCACCATTGGTCGAAACTGGAATTGAGCTGACACAAGAAATGTCCCTCGATCCTGCAATGTGGGGATGATTCGTTCGCTGGAGGACCGACGCAATGAGCTACAAGGTCAAGCTGACTGACGAAGTGGTGAAGAAGCTCAGCGGATGGCGCCTATCCAAATATGAAGCCGGTGAAGTCCGCAAGGGGCTTGGTGCTCTGTCATCCGACCCGAAACTCCTCCTGCTCCGCGTCGGTCCGCCGTATGACGCCCTCCAGTACGACCTGATCATCACGGGTGGAGGGCCGCCGCGTCGGGACGCGCTCTACTCCTTCACGGTCCGCTACGGTGCGGACGAGCAGACGCTATTCGTGGTGGATTGCGAACTTATCGTCGAACAGCGCCCTCCATTATCGTAAGCCGAGCACACAGCGGCGACGCGGACCAGCGCCCGGTCATCCGTCTCGAAAAGAGTCGTATTAGCATGAACCTCGCCGAACTCCCCAAACAATATGACCCCCAGGAGGCCCAGACCCGTTTTTACGACTTCTGGGTTGAGAAGGGCTATTTTCACGCCGATCCGCCACGGCGGCAAGCCCCCATATTGCATTGTGATCCCGCCACCTAACGTCACCGGTGCCTTGCACTTGGGCCATGCGCTCAACAACACGCTGCAGGACATCCTGATCCGCTGGCGGCGGATGAGTGGTGACGAGGTCCTCTGGATGCCCGGCACCGACCACGCCGGTATCGCCACACAGGCTGTCGTCGAGAGACGCCTGTTGGAGGAGACCAAGAAGACCCGCCACGACCTGGGACGAGCGGCCTTGGTCGAGCGAATCTGGTCCTGGAAGGATGAATACGAGAAGCGGATCTTGAGCCAGCTCCGCTTGATGGGCTGCTCCTGCGACTGGGATCGGACCCGGTTCACACTCGACGATCTGTGCTCGCGCGCCGTCCGCCGCACGTTCTTCAACCTGTTCAAGGCCGGCAAGATTTTTCGAGGCAAGCGGCTGGTCAACTGGGACACGCAGCTCCGCACGGCCGTCGCCGACGACGAAATCTACTACGAGGAAGTCTCCGGGCCATCTCTGGACGATCAAGTACCCGGTGGCCGATTCCTCCGGCGGCGAAGTCTTGCACATCGCCACGACTCGGCCCGAGACGATGCTGGGAGACACAGCCGTCGCCGTCCATCCGGATGACTCGAGGTACAAGCACCTGATCGGCCATGAGGTCGAACTCCCGCTTACCGGCCGTCGCATCCCGATTATCGCTGATGGAATGCTCGTCGACCCGGCGTTTGGCACCGGCGTGGTCAAAGTGACTCCGGCCCATGACCCGAACGATTACCAGGCCGGCTTGCGCAACAAGCTGCCCATGATCAACTTGCTCAACCCGGACGGGACCTACAACGAGAACGCCGGCAAGTACGCCGGGATCGATCGATTGGTGGTTCGGAAGCGGGTCGTCGAGGACCTCAAGGCTCTCGACCTGCTCGAGCGAGTCGACTCGTATCAGGTTCGGCTCAACCACTCGGACCGGAGCAAGACGCCGATCGAACCTTACCTTTCGGACCAGTGGTTTGTCCGCATGGGTGACGACGCCGATGGCTCCCCCGGCTTCGCGAGCCAGGCGATGGATGCCGTGACTTCGGGTCGGATCAAAGTTCATCCGGAGCGGTATGCCAAGAGCTATCTCGACTGGCTCGGTGAGAAGCGCGACTGGTGCATCAGCCGCCAGCTCTGGTGGGGACACCGGATTCCGATCTGGCACTGTGAGAGCTGTACCGAGGACGATCTACGCCGAGCCTTCGGGGAAAAAGCGGGCGTTGCCTGGCGTCGCGGCGAGTCGGGCGGCTGGCTGGTCTGCGCAGAGAGCGACCTGAGCCCAGACGCGATGGGACCAACGCACGCCTTGGTCCAAGATCCGGACGTCCTCGATACCTGGTTCAGCTCGGCCTTGTGGCCTCATTCGACCTTGGGCTGGCCGGACGAAACGCCCGAGCTGGCGAAGTTCTACCCGACCAGCGTGCTGTCGACAGCTCGCGACATCATCACGCTGTGGGTGGCGCGCATGGTCATTTTCGGCCTGTTCAACACGCAGGAGGTCCCGTTTCGCGACGTTTACATCCACCCGATTATTCAGGACGGGCTAGGACGCCGGATGTCCAAATCGCTAGGCAACGGCGTCGACCCGATCGACATCATCGAGATCTACGGCGCCGACGCCTTGCGCTACACGATGGCCGCCGGCGCGACCGAGACCCAGGACCTGCGAATCCCGGTCGAGAAGCTCAAGCTTCCCGACGGCCGCACCACCAACACGTCCGAACGGTTCGAGCAAGGGCGCAATTTCGCCAACAAGTTCTGGAACGCCGCGCGGCTGGTGTTAATGAACCTGGAAGGCTTCGAGCCGGGACCGATCAGCCGCGAATCTTTGGCGATCGAGGATCGCTGGATTCTCGACGGACTGGATCGAACGATCGCGGCGGTGACGACCAACCTGGAGCAGTATCAATTCGCCGATGCGGCCCGCCAGTTGCGCGACTTCACGTGGGGGGACTTCTGCGACTGGTACCTCGAGTTCGTCAAGGGCCGGCTCCGCGACCCGGCGGCCCGTCCGGCCGCCCAGCGGGTGTTGGCAGCGAGTCTTGGGCGTGCTCTGCCGGCTCTTGCACCCGATCATGCCGTTCGTCACCGAACAGGTCTGGCAGGGATTGAACGGCCTGGCGCCTGTGCGTGGATTTACCGAGATCAAAGGCCGCCGAGGAGAGCGTCTGCATCGCAACGTGGCCACGACCGCTGGGATGGGAAGACCCGCCGGCCCGCCAGATCGTCGACCATTGGTGCGAGGCGATCAAGGCGATCCGCAACTTGAAGGCTGAGCGGAACGTTCCCGACAAGGCCCCGATCGCGCCGATCATCATCGCCCAAGGGGCAGTCGCCGCGGCGCTGCGACAAGGCGAGCCGTTCTTGCGCAGTCTTTTGTCGGCCGAGTCGGTGACGATCGTTTCCCACGCGAATCGGCCGCTCGACTGTGCGGTTTCGGTCCTGCCCGATGCCGAGATCATCCTTCCTCTGGAGGGTTTGATCGATCCGGAGGTGGAGCGGGCCAAACTGCGCAAGAGCCTGGCCGACCTCGAGCGTCAAATCGGCGGACACCGCGCCAAATTGAATAACGAGTCGTTCGTGGCGCGCACCAGCCGAGGTCGTGGACCAAACCCGCGCCAAGCTTGTCGAGCTCGAATCGCAGCGCGACGCGATCCAGAGCCTGTTGGATCGTGTCTGACTTCCCGAATTCAATCGCGACCGGAGGTCCATGTTGCCGTCTGTTGCGTTGACGGTTCGCGGCGAGTCTTCTATGATCGGAAACAAGCGATTGATTGCGCCAGCTTGCCGGGGTGAGGACGTACAGGCCTTCCGTCCGAGTGATCGACTCCGACTCCCCCTGACCTCCGAGTCAAAAAGTGAGAGTGCCGTGGCGGTTCAGATGGAGCTCACGCGGATCATAATCAATGAGACCAGCGATTCGCATATCATCGTCTTGAAAGAGGTGGATGGCGATCGGAGGTTCCCGATCGTCATCGGCGTGTTCGAAGCCTCGAGCATTGACCGCAGGGTGAGGAACCAGGCGTCTTCGCGTCCACTGACTCACGACCTGCTGGCCAACACGATCGATCTTTTGGGGGGCGATCTGCAAGACATTTATATCAATGAGTTGCGCGAGCATACGTATTACGCCAAGCTCCGCATCAAGCATGAGGGTGAGCTTGTCGAGGTTGACTCGCGGCCCAGCGATGCGATCGCGCTGGCCGTGACCGTCGATGTGCCGATCTACGTCGCCGACGACATCCTCGATGAAGTCGCTCCTCAATAGTCACTCAGCCAGGAGGGATAACCCTGGGCGGCGTATTGTTCGCGCCGTGCGCTCCGCTTGATTCGCCGTGTTTCCGAGGAGGGGTGCCAGAGTGGTCGATCGGGACGGTCTTGAAAACCGTAGATGGTGCAAGCCATCCGTGGGTTTGAATCCCACCCCCTCCGCTTGAGAGTTTCCGCTGCAATCGACTCGGAGATGACCTTACAATTCGTAAGGGCCCGACGAGCTCCGATCGCGCCGGCGTGGCGGAATGGCAGACGCTGAGGACTTAAAATCCTCTGGGCGGTAACGCCCGTGTGGGTTCGATTCCCACCGCCGGTACTAGCTACGTCGCTCGCTCGCTCACCAAGGGCCAGATCCTCACGATCCTCGGCGATCGAGGCGCTTGCCCATCACAGGAAACGGACGCGTCGCTCGTCAACGCCTCGTGAAGCGTGGCGCACTCGCGACCGCGCGCCCAAAAGGCCATCGGCAAAAAGCGAATTCGTCCACATCTCGCTATGCGGCTTCGAGTTCCGCTTGGGCGCCTGAATAATCGGAAGTTTGAAGAATCGCTCTAAGCCTATGCAGATCATCAACTTCCACCTGGGCGCCCGCATAACCGGCACGGTCGGACATTTTGTCGTATCTCTTGAAGCACCATCATATTACGGATGGGCGCCTGCAAAACCGGCAAAGTTTAACAATCTAACGTATGTTGAATGTCCACATCGAGTTATGCTCCGGCGCCGGACTAATCCGCATAAAGCGACCCGTGGCGGAGCATTGCCATATGTAGTGATTTAGTATGTGCTTACGGCTGGGCGCCTGGATAATCGCGGCGAGCGTTATAACCGCGACTTTCTTATGCCTTCGGATTATTGGTTGACGGCATGCCCGTGGTGGCGCCTTCCGCTTTGAGTGTGACGATGCGGTCGCCGCCTCTCCGCTCAAAATTGATGGAGATTCCATGCAGTCGAAGCTGGGGAGCGATGCGGCGCAATTCGCTGCCGAACTTGCTGATCGTTTTGGGCCAGCGCGGTCCGAGCGTTTGGCCCGTGACTTTCACGACCGCGTTGTAGAGATCTTGGGGTTTGCCCGACCAGTAGACTCCCTTCCGTGCGAGAGCGATCACGACAGTCGCCACCGGCGAATCTTCGAGCAGGATCTGTGTCGCCTCCTTGCGGTTGTCCTTGTAGGTTGTTATGAACGTGTCAGCGCCCCACCCCAGGCCCCGGCTGGTCGCTTCACCCCACTCGGCGTAGTCAGCCATGCGCGGCAAGTCCGTCAGATTGACTGACGGCAGTTCGCGCAGGCCGCCGACGATCGCGTCGAGCACGCCGCCCAAAATCCGCGGATAGTCGGCGCGAAACGCCGGCCAGAACGTCCTCTCGGTTTGCCGTCGTGTCTCTGAGATTGCGGGCAGGTGCAGGAAGACAGAGCGATCGCGCAGGTCGCCGCGCAGCACGAAGTCGTCGATCCCAACCAGAATCACCGGCCGCTGGGCGTAAATGTCGCTCCGTTCGTCGTTGGTGAAGCGTGTGCGGCCGGCAAATCCCCCGCCGAACGCGAGCTGGCAGATGCAGTCGGAGAGCCAGTCGGGAATTGTGCTGATGTTCTCGTACGCGAGCAGCCAGCCGTTGAGCGCGGTCGCCATCAGGTTTTCCGTGCTGCTCGGAAGCGCCAAAACGGGGCAGGTATGGGGGTCGATCAGGAGACGAAGGATCCTGGCCAGCGTGCTCTTGCCGGACGACTGCTCGCCGTTCAAGACCAGGATCGGATACGGGCCGACCGGCCGCAGCGCCGCCGTCAGCCAGGCCACCACGAGGCGGAAATCAGGCTCCGTGAGATTGACGTACGACCGCAACAGGTCGATCGAGCCGTCACGGGCCGGCACGGGCAGCCCCAGAAGTCCCCCGGGGCGGCGAAAGTGGACGCCGGGACGATCGACGACGCTCCAGCCCTGATCCCCAATCGAGACGGCCCGGCCACTGGAATCGCCCAGGTCGAGGAAATAAGCCGTGTCGGCGCCGTCGCCGTTTTGGCCGACACGGACAAAGACGTCGGGCATGCCGGTGGTGAACCGCGCCTTGGCCTCGAGCATCCCGACCACGCGGCGGATCGCCCAGCTTGACGGCGGCTCGGTCTGGCCGTTCATGTACCCGTCGATCAGCCAGTCGCGGAACCCAGCCGACCTGAGCCCATAAACCTCGAGTCGATCGCCGACCCCAACCTGGGCGCAAGTGTGGCCGTCGGCCGAGCGGAACAACCGCGCACCGGAGGCAAGATGGGTCAGAACCCGAACCGAGCTCTGACGCTCGCGCTTCTCGCCGGTTTCCTCAATCAATGTAATATTCGATACGTGGAGTTCCAGGGCGCTGCCGAGCATCTGCTCAATGCGCGAGTCTGAGCTGATTGGCGAGGAGATCGGGAACGGTGACAGTGCCTGGGATGGCAAGGCATCGCCCTCGGCGCGGACCTCGAACTGGCCCGGCATGGCATCCTGCGAGCCGTCGCCGCTCGCGGCAAGCGCATCCGCGCCCGGGACTCGCTCGTCCGGCGGCGAAGTTCCGTCCGATCCCTCCGGTCCCTCAACCGCGCACGCGTCGGCCAGTTTACTGTCGGTCGCGTCGGGGCTCGCGAAGGACGCGGGCCGGATGGGAACGCGCCTGAGCCGGCTGATCAACCAATCGGGGGTCTCCGCGTACACATGGTCGTTCGGAAAACCTAGCGCGCCGAAGATTTGCGCATTCTGGCAATTCTGCGTACTCCGGCACTCGAGCAGGACATGATTGTGCTCGTCGCGGGTGATGGAGAGCGCGCATTCCGCGCTTCTGTGGGCCGGGCAGCGCGACTCCCACGAGTCGGGGCCGACCTTACGTGGATCGAACCCGGATTCCTGGAGCCTGATCACGATATTGGCAACTCCGTCGCACACCATCGCGCCACCCTCCACGTTCGTACCGGCACGAAAAACAGCTTCTTATAACGGTTACATTCGGCAGAAATGGGCCTTTCCTGGAGACAAAACGCTAAATATAGCTGTTTGTCTCGCGACGATCGATAGGCGATAACGGCGGGGCACGGAGAAGTGGCCCCGCACTGGGTCGCGCTGATCGGGTTGATACGAACGCCCTGCGTGCAACAGAAGGTCACGAAGGAAACGAAGAATACGAATACAGTCGCGCTGATCGGGTTGATACGAACGCGGTACGGGCCGCGACTGGGCGTCAATAATCGGGTATGGTGGCAGCGGAACCCATGTTGTCACGGGGAACTAGTCCGTCGACAACTTGGTATGGTGTGCCCGGAATCGGAAGTATGGCCTCCAGGGGAGCGGCCTATCAGGCGCAAATCCTCAACGGGTCGGGTGAGCGGGCCAGCCACCGAATCTTCATCCGGAGGCTGCGAATTGACACGGCCTAGAGCGGTTCACGCTTGGGTTGCGCCGCCAGAGCCGACGCGAATGCAACACTCGACCTCGCCAACGAGATCGCTGGTCACAAGGCGGAGCGGCGGCCGAGGGCCGGAGAAGAATGGCTTGCCGCGACCAAGTACGATGGGGTGGAGGTAAAGTCGATTCTCATCAATAAGACCGAAGTTGGTTAGGCTTCCTGCCAAGTCTGGTCCGGCAACTTCAATCTCCCCAACTGGCTGTGCCTTCAGCCCACGTATCACCGCCTCGATGTCATCCTCGACAAGTGTGGCGTTGGGTCCGACCGACTTCAACGTGCGCGACACAACCCACTTCGGCTGGCTCCGCCACGCCGCCGCGAAGTCGTGTTCCTCCGCGCCCCAACGCCTCTCGTGAAGGGAGGGTCTGCGCACACCACGATTCCCGCTCTCAGTCCTACTCGAGTCGAGCCACACCATTCCCCGGCTTCGGGAACCGGACGAACACCTCCGGGTCGTGTCCCGGGATGATCAATCGAGGGTTTGTCGCGAGCTGCTTCATCCGGTCCTGCGCAGCCAGGTTTGACTTGGCGTCGAGCGTAGCCGTGATCGGCACGTGCTTGTCGAGGTTCTCGTACAGATAGACGTTGTCCGACGCCACCACCATGCGGCCCGACTTCGTATTTACGCCCACGTACTGCGACGCGAACGTGTGCTTCCCTCCGGTGTAAACCGTCACTCCCGGTATGATCTCCTTGGCGTCGCCGTCGACCAGACGAACACGGCCCTCGGTGTTCAGCTTCACCAGGGCCGAGACGTCATCCAGCTCGGTCGGCGCGCCTTTGCCGGACGGCGGCTTGACCTCGCGCGTGTAATGATTGAACTCATCTTTCTGGATCCAGACCGTTGCCTTCGGAAACAAATCGACACCATCGACGTGATCCGAGTGCATGTGTGTGACGATGACGTCGGTGACCTCTTCCGGCTTGATCCCGAGTCGCCCGACCGCCCGGTCGGGTCGAGTGTAGTCGGTGATCCCTTCGAACTCCTTGAAGAACTGCGGCCGGTAGAACCCGGCATCGACCAGGACCGTCCGCCCGTCTGGGCCTTTCAGTACCCAGAAAGTCATGGCGAGGTCGACCTTCCGCTGCGGTTCGGCCCCCTGCACGAGAAAAGAGACTGGACAGCCGGGGCACGTGCCATACCGGACAGCATACACCTCGTAGGGCGTCGGCTCGTCGGCCCGTGCGTCGAGCCCATAGAGGCCGCTGACTCCAGTCATGACGATGAGGGCGAGGAACCGTCGATGTGGCATGAAAAGCTCGCAAAACAGAACGGGGATAGGCCGTGCATTCGGACACAGGCTCGCCAACGACGCCGCGCTATAGTATAGGCAATTGGATTGCGCCGGCGAAGTCGGTGGTGATTCATGCCCCGTCCGAGGGCGTTCCGGAAACTGCGACTGCTCAACGGCTCAACCGGCGACCCGTCTCTGTTCGTCGACGATCAGGGCCGAGACAACGCGCTCTTGATTGACTGCGGCGACAACGCGGTACTGGGCGACGATCGGCTCGCGGACCTTGAAGCCTGTTCGAGGTGTTGGGCATTAATAGCCTTAACGCCAGGTTCGGCAGCGCAGGAGTTCGGCTTAGTCAGTTTCTCTCGACACAGCGTCGCGCGCCGGGATTCCACTTTTTTCGCGACTTGGCCCTTGACCCTCACGTAACGTGAGGCCGTACCATGCCAGGGTGGCCGCTGTTTCCAAGGGCGTTGGTTGGGGGCATCGCCATGAAGTTTGAGGCCTTGAAGGTGGGTGAGCTGGCGAGGCGGACCGGTATTACGGTCCGTGCGCTCCACCATTACGATGAGATTGGCCTGCTGAAGCCGTCGCTGCACACCGACGCGGGATACCGGCTTTACACCGCCGCCGATGTTGCCCGCTTGCAGCAGGCGTTATCGCTGCGCCAGCTTGGCTTCGCGCTGGAGGAGGTCCGCGACTGCTTGGACCGGCCCGGCTTCGCTCCGCTGCAGGTGATCCGCCTTCACGTCACGCGCCTGCGGGAACAGATCGAACTACAGCGGAAGCTCTGCGAGCGGCTGGAAGCCCTCGCCGAGCACTTCCGCACGGCGGGTGAGGTCTCTGCCGACGAGTTTCTTTACACGATTGAGGTGATGACCATGATCGAGAGGTATTACACGCCGGAGCAACTAATGCAGCTCGAGGTCCGCGCCGGGAGGTCGGGTAGGAGGCGATCGACCAGGCACCGCAGCAGTGGGCCGACCTGTTCACGGCCGTGACTGCCGAGATGGAGGCGGGGACCGACCCGGCCGACCCGAAGGCGCAGGAATTGGCGAAGCGGTGGCTGGCGCTGGTGACCCTATGCACCGGCGGCGACCCCGCCATCTTCAACTCGCTGCGGAGCATGTACGAGAACGAGGCCAACGTCATGGGCACGGACACGATGGCGCTGCGGCCGAAGATGGAGTACATCCAGAAGGCCGCGGCCGCGGCCGGGATCAAGCACCCCGGGCAGTGACCGCCGGGGCAGCAGCCAGACTCATCTGGGAGATCCGGGCTCGGTCTTCTGGCGGGTCGGTCCGTTCGATCCGTTGAGGTGACGAGGATGCGAGTGCCAGTCAGACGAAGGTTCGGCCCGTCCAGTCCAGGGTGTCAGACCTTCCAGTTAATAGTCTCTTCCGAGGTCCCGGCTGAGGGGGCTCAAACGAACGGCGATAGCCAGACCGAGGCGGCGACGTGAGGTCAGACCGCGGAGACGTGGGCCGGGTAGACTTGGGTGGTATCCCACCCAAGTCTACCCGGCCCACGCTCCACCAATAGGTCACGGTCGCTGGCCGATTCGGCGGCGTGAAAATCAGGTCGGCGTCGGTTGTAAGAGTGACATTGAATCTCTTCTGGCGACGCAGCGATAATCGTGTGGCGTCGTACAGGGATCAGAAGGACCACCAAACTTGTTTTCCAAGCCCATTAGCGGAAAAGGGAATTCCCCGCCGGAAGCGCCCAGGACTGCCATTGACAAACCAAAAACGAGGGTTACCCCCAGATCCTAAATGAATGCGGAGCCGATCCATGCCCTTCACGAAGTCCAAGCATGTCATCCAACTCTCCGACTTGGTCTGGGCCGCACGGGGCGGAGGAGAGCGGCTTCCCGCGCGATTGGAACGCCAAATCGGCAGGTACTTTGGCGCCGATCTGGCTCAGGTGCGGATCCACCGGCACGCAGCCGTATCGGCCTTCAACGCTCGCGCTTTTGCTGCAGGAACCGAACTTTTTTTCGCACCGGAGTGCTGGAACCCCGAAAGCCCCGAAGGACTTACGCTGCTCGGTCATGAACTTGCCCACGTGATCCAGCAACGGTTCATACCACGCGTGGATGGTGCACCGACAGATCGGGTTCAACTTCTGCACTGCGCTGCTCTGGAGGCTCAGGCAGATCGCGCGGGAGAAGAAATCGCCCGTGTGTTCGCCGATCATGCCGAGCTTCCAGAGGGTGCTGGACGTGAAGTGCTGGGTCTACGCGACGATGCAGTCGCGCTTCATCTCACAGAGCCGCGCTATGTTCAGATGCAGGAAAAAGGTGTTCTCGGTGGATTCGTGCTCGGTGGACCCGCTTTGCCGCCTGCAGCACCAGCCGTGGGGGTCGTCATATTTCGGCAGACCGCAACGACCAACGAGGTGCATAGAACGCGGGACCTGGCCTTGGATAGAGCACGATTGAAGCATAGCGTCGGGGGAAAAGCGCAACGTACTTACTACTCAAACGCGCTCCACCAAACTCTTACCTTGGGGCAAGGCAAGTCACTGCGTTTCATGATGGATCGTGCCCTCAACCCCGTCGAAGCGTATGGTCGTTACTACGACTTTAGCGGTAAGCTGATCGTCGAGCATACGGACGATGCAAACTGCCGTCTCATTGAGATCACTGCGACAAATGCGATTAATACTTCATTCCGACGCTGGACGGTCTTGCCCCATTTCCACATGGCAACGTACGTGGGACAGGAATACGCCGCTCCCTTGGTGAATACTGACCAGGTGAACGCGGCACCGCCGGGTTACACGCTGGCCGTGGAGCCCGGTGGACATCACATTTATTACCTGACGGCGGCCGCTCCGGCGGTCATGAATCATGCAACGCCAGCATTCAATAACGCATTCGCCGCCGGAGCGCAGGCTGTGTTTACACTGGTGTGGAACTGGTAGTGTCGGACGCGTTCGGCCACGCTGTTCCGCTTCGCGCGGTTGGAACCTGGCGCCCGCCGTGAAAAAGAGCCGACCGCGCAGGACCGCCCACGAACCACCGCTTGCACGAATCGTTCAGCAACGGCTCGCAGAACCGCACCATGCGGTGCCAGGCGGCATTCTCGCCGGCCTGAATCTGCATGCCTTCTGGGGTCAGACCATGCCATCTGCATGCCTTCTGGGGTCAGACCAAGTTCGCAGTCTTTTCCGAAGCCGGGAGCCGATCCAACTGGAGCCGAGTAGGGAAGGGGCGCCCGGCGGGCTGGATCGGCTGCGGGTTTCCCCTTCCCCCTCTAAAATTCCGGATCTGTGGGGGCGTGGGTGGGATACCACCCAGGTCTACCCGGCCCACGCTCCCTGTATGCCAAGACGACCGCCCCGCCGTACGCGGTTCACCATCACCCTTTCCCTACTGATCGCCTTTCAGACTGCAACGTCCACGTGCGCATGGGGACGCCGCGGGCATCGGGTGATTTCCCGGATCGGCGAAAACCACCTAACGCCAAAGGCCAAAGCCGTGATCGCCCTCTTGCTTGAGCCGGGTGAGTCGTTGGCGGATGCTTCGGCATGGGCGGAAGAGAATCGAGGGAGGTTGCCGAAGACCGCACCCTGGCATTACGTGGACGTTCCGCTCGATGAGCCGTGTTACGACGCCCGGTTCTCCGGCGATGTCTCGTCGAAGGGATGCGTCGTTGACAAGATCAACCAGCTTCGAGCGGTGCTGAAAGATCCAACCATGTCGCAAGAGGACAAGACGGTTTGCCCTTCGGTTCCTCATTTATTGTGTGGAGGATCAACCGGCCCCCGCTCACGCGGCCCAGGAGGCCCATTCTGTCCCGCTCCCTGACTGTTGTCATGGGGGCGCGGCTTCCGTCCCGGTCTCTCGATTTTGTTGCGAAATATCAACGAAGGATCGAATCACGCGGGCGGCCGTGAAGAATCGGGGGAGATTGGCCGAAAAAATCGCCCTTTCGAGCGGGATTTCGTTGACTTCGGATGGGGCTCGCTTGATAATCATCACTTATGGCACGGAATCATTCCGGCCGATCGCTAACGCGTCCTGGGACGCATGATTTCCATCGGAGAGGATCCGGACATGACGAATCGAATGACCGGGGTCGGGATGCTCGTGGCGGTCCTCGGAGTCCTGTCCGCCGGGGACGCCTCCGCCGAGATCCTCTCGGCCACCGCGAGCGGGCCGGGGGGGACGGTGACGAACATCGTGATCGACACGGCTATCGTGACGAACGACGCGATCTCCTTCGACGCGACCTACACGGCGCTGGCCCCGATCACCTTCAATCTGACCGTTAGCGGCCCAGGGGAGTACTTCATCGGCTTTCTCACTGGGTCGCTCACCGACTCCACCGGCAGCGCCTTCCCCTCGTTCTATACCTACCTGGAGAATGCCCCGAGCGGCTCGGTGATGAATGAAGCCGGCTACAATTCCTTCGTCTTTCCCAGCGTGACGTTCATCCCCGACATCAATCCGACGAGCATAACGTTCAACGGCCCGCCCGGGCTCGCGGCCGGCGGCACGACGGACATCTATACCGCAATCGATATCCCCGGCTCGGTCTCGGGGACGCAGACCTTCCAGGTCGTCTGGACCCCGACGTCCCTGTCCGTCCCGGAGCCGTCCACGCTCGTCCTGGGCCTGACCGGTGCGATGGTTGGCCTGGGTTATCTCGCGGCCCATCGTCGGGCCCGGCGCCGAGCGTAGTCAGGGCCGAGAGACGGTGACCAGCGGGCCAGCCGGGGCCTGAGCCTCGATACCGGACCGTCACGAAGGGGAGACGAACGCGAGAACTGGGGCAGACCGAGTTCCCAGTCTTTTCCGAGAAGATCAGCGAACGGCTGCCGCGTCCTCAGGGAGAAATCCTGCTGATCGTCCTGCCGCGCAAGCGGCTTACTTGAACTGGGAACTCGGTCTGGCCCCAGCTCCCCCCTAGGAAAAGACTATTAACTCGGTCTGACCGCGAGGACCCTGACCGCGAGGACCGCTCCCTCGATCTGACCCCGAGGACCGCCCTTGGGACGAACCGGCGAAATTCGTCAGCTCCTGAGACGGATCGATTCGAACGATCGGCGATAATTCCGATCGGCGGAAAAAGTGTTGCCAACCCCGCAAGCAATCGCGACGGCCGGCATCACAAAAAGTTTGGCCATGTGAGTAGCCTCTCGTACGAACGCGGGTCGAACGCCTGGCGAACGCGGTTTAAGCTCGTGGGCCGAATCTATGGCATCCCAGAGACGGTCCCGGTTCACTATCGCGATGTGACCATCAGGATCCCGTCCTTGACCGTATAGGTCAGGCTGATCGATTTCAACAGCCGCTCCAGCGACGACTTCAACGGCTCCCCCTTCGCGGTAAACGAGACCGGCGTCGCGAGTGTCTTCTCGGCCTCCACGAGGCCCATGGGGTCCACATAGATCGGGATGCCGCGATCGTTCGGGCCCCTGCGAGTCGCGGATTTGATGAGCTTGAACACATCTTCCAATGATGTCTTTTCGAATCTTCAGGTCGATTTTGTCTTCGAGTCGGTCCAGGATGAGCTTCGTTGCCGGGTCGGGCTCGAGGAGACGTTCGCCATCTAATTCGCGAATGTTCATTCGATCGACTGGGACCTTGAGATAGTACGTGAACGCGCCGAGCAGGTCGCCCTCTTTGGCGTTCACGTGACAGTGTAGACAAGCCGCCTTCGCGTAGATCTCGCCGAACATCCGCGTCGGCGCCTCGCGGGTCCACACCAGTTCCTCGCCGCTGCGGAGCGCGTCGAGGCCGAGGCGCTCGAATTCGTCGAGCGGCCGGCGTTTCGCTTGCCGGGCCAGCGCCGGCGTCGCCATCTCGTCGAGCACGTATACCGAAGGCTCGTCATCGGTCAGCAGACTGACCAGTTCGACGCGGTCGATGGCCGGCGACGCAACATAAGCGCCGCGATCATTCCTGAAAATCTCCATGCGGTGGTCCCCGAAACCCGACGCGCTCTCGAACAACTCAAGCGTTCGGTAGTGGACGGAGTACTGTCCGGAAAACGCGATGGTGTGGCTCGGGGCGCTTTCGATTGAACGGCAGTAGGTCGGCGGCATCGGGTCGGCGGCACTGGGGTGTGGCCGAGTTTTTCGGCGATTTAACACCGAATCGTAGTGGTTGGCGTCCTCCCGTCTTGAATCGCCGGCGGGCCTTATGGGTCGCCGGCTCAGCTCCGCTTTACGAACACTGTCGCGCAGCTCCGCGGGCACAGCCGGATCTTGG
This sequence comes from uncultured Planctomycetota bacterium, assembly GCA_963779785.1. Classification (GTDB taxonomy): domain Bacteria; phylum Planctomycetota; class Planctomycetia; order Isosphaerales; family Isosphaeraceae; genus CAVRFS01. The sequence continues at coordinate 24,419 of CAWAAW010000004.1, read as the reverse complement.
GACGAACCCGCCAACTTCGTCAGCTCCTGAGATGGGTCGATTCGCGCGATCGGTCGATGATTCCGATCGGCGGAAAAAATGGTGCCAACCCCACAAGCAATCACGACGGCCAGCGTCACGAAATGCCGAAGTTTGGCCATGTGAGCAGCCTCCCGTACGAACGCGGGTCGAACGCCTGGCGAACGCGGTTTAAGTGATCTCGCCTACCCTTGACATGCAAACCGATTGTATCCCCACGAGACTGACATCGCCAGGTGGCGCGGCCTGTTAGCGGACTTCGGACATTCCCTACGCATAAAGTCAGTTCCGCACGGCCACTTCTGACGATTGTCTTCTGAAAATCTACGCGGGCCTGTGGACGATCGGCCCCGGTGATCAATTTACGATATGACGGAGACGGTCGCGGCGGGCGGCCGGATCGGCAACTTGGGTACGCCGAGTCCGGCGGCCGGCGACACCCGGGCTGCGGCGGTACGCGTCGTCCCGCCGGGACAGGCTCGGATTCGAGAGGCTCTGATTTCGAGGAGATCCGACGATGACGACCCAGAACGCTTCTGAGAAAGACCCCCGGCGTGCGACCTCTTCTCCTGACAATGCCCATGCCGAGACGGAGGCCCCTCCCGAGATCGCGCAAGATTTGACCGACGAAGAGCTCAGGTCGGTCAGCGGGGGTGCTTATCAAACCACGTCGTGGCCCGGTACCGAGAAAGCCCAGATTATCAAGTCCCAAAAGGTTTAATCGTCGCGCACATCGGGCGTACCGGTCCCTCGATCGGCGGGACGCCCGGCGATGCCGGGACATTCCGGTGCGACCGGCGTCGCCGGCACTCTCCCGGAGTCCGGACCCGACCCGATCGTTCCCAGCACGAGGACTTCATGACAGTCCCTTCCACGACCAGTTATGACGAAGTCCCTTACGCCGACCGGGTCCACCCGGCGACGCATCCCGATCTCCTCGCGGTCGTCGCGACACTCTTCGGCATGAGTCCCGCGCGGCCGGATCGATGCCGCGTTCTCGAGTTGGGCTGCGCCAGCGGCGCCAACCTCATCGCGCTCGCCGAGACCCTGCCCGGGTCGAGCTTCGTCGGCATCGATCTCTCTCCGCGCCAGGTCGCCGCCGGGCGCCACAAGGTCCGGGCGCGGATTGACCAACGTCACGCTGCATGCGATGAGCCTCGTCGATGTCGGGGCGGCGTTCGGGCTGTTCGACTACGTCCTCTGCCACGGCGTGTACTCGTGGGTGCACGCCGAGGTCCGCGACAGGATCCTGGCCGTTTGCTCCACCAACCTGATGCCGCAAGGCGTCGCTTACGTGAGCTACAATTGCTATCCCGGCTGGCACGCCCACAGCGCGGCGCGGGAGATGATGTGCTACCGCGCGTGCCGCTTCGAAGACCCGCGATCGCGTGCGGGAGGCCCGGGAGTTCCTCCGTTTCCTGGCCAGCTCCGTCCGCGAACCGCAGGCTGGCGTTGGCCGGATCCTCGCCGTAGAGGCCGATCTGCTCGACGGGTTGCCGGACGAGTACGTGCTCCACGACCACCTGGAGGAGGTGAACCACCCCGTCTACTTCCACCAGTTCGTCGACCATGCCGCGCGCACGGGCTCCAGTACCTCTGGGAGTCGTATGTCGGCGAGCTCGGGGCCGACCTACGGCCCGAGGTGATCCGTGCCGTTCGCGAGCTAGCCCCGGGTCTGGTCGAACAGCAGCAATACATCGACTTCCTGACCGCGCGCCGATTCCGCGCGAGCCTGCTATGCCACGAGGGGATCACCCTGGATCGGACCATCCGCCCCGAGCGGATGACCCGCTTCCAAGTCGTCGGAATCGCCCGACCGTGCTCGGCCAGCCCGGACTTCGGTTCGACGGCGAGCGAGGTCTTCCAGACCCCCGAAGGGGCCGGCATGGCCACGAACAACCCGGTGTTCAAGGCGGCCCTGACCTGCCTGGCCGAGCGCGCCCTCGCAGCCTTGAGATTCAGCGAGCTTTGCGCCGCGACCCGCGACCGCATGGCCGAGACGACGATCGCGCAACCGGTCCCCGACGCCCAGGTGCCCGCATTCGTCGCGGACCTGCTCCGCCGCGGCGCCTTGGGCCGACTCATCGAGTTGCATCCCGGCCGATCCAATTCGATGGAGCGAACTGTTCGCGCGTGAGATCGCGTATGAGAAGGGGCGAACTGTCGTAAGGCGGAGTCCTCCGTCCTATGCATCGAGGAATCCGGGCGTGCCTTCGAGCATCGCCTTGAGCCGCTCCAGGCGCAGATGCAGCGGTTGCTTGCCGCAGTCTTCGACAATCCCAGGATCTGCGCAACCTCGCCGTTGCGGAGTTCCTCGAAATGATGCAGGGCGAGGATCTCGCGGTCGAAGGGGTCCATATCGCATTTCTTGACTCATTACTGAGGACGCCACCCAGCGCGGCATCCGCCCAAGACAGTCGGTCTGTTTTTGGCGGTGCCAGTCGCACCAGCACGAAAGAGAATGAAATGCTGTTTTATATGCGCCCACGGGAACGATCCAGGGAAGGATTCGAGGAGGAATCACACGAAATAATCGTGGCGATAATTGGCACAACATTCTTTCCCTGAAATATGACAAGACGCAAAAAGCTCTGCCGAAGTCGATCCAGATTACCAAGGTCGTCGACTCGCAAGCATTTTTCTTCGCCCAAACCCAACGAGAAATGCTGCCACTGGTGGAGATCGACGTCGTTCGCGTACACAACAACGGCAACGAATTCATCGAGCAAACCTTCAAACTCACCAAAGTCCTTGTCGCGGCATACAGCCGACGGTACGTGGGCGCCAAGACAAACGTTGAGGCGTTCTCACTCGCGTGTGAACGCGACGAAGTGGCTCAACCTTAAAGAGATAACCAGGCAATTAACCCCAGGCGCGGCCTCACAACTGAGGGCGTCGCAAGCAAGCCAACGTGACGCCATTGCCCGGGCGGCCAGCTCGGTTTTAGTGGGGCTGTCCTGATTTGGCCCGCCGCCTGGCCATGTCCGGGGGGAAGTCTCCATGACGGAACGCGACACGATCAGCGCCGCTCGTCCAACATCGACCAGAGCGTTGGCTCCATGGCTTCGGCCCATATTCGGTAGCCCTTGCATGCCAGATGATAAGTAGTCGGGCATGATATTCGGGGAGATCGCTCCGTCAGGCTGGAGAAACGCCTGGCTGATGTCCAGAACCGCTAACGCCCGCCGATGAAGTCGCCGAGCGGATCAAGTCCCTGAAATCCGCCCACAGCATCGAGGCCGCCCCTCAGCGGCTGGCCAGCCTCCGCACCGCCACGGCCGAAGAGCCGTTCACCGCTCGCATCCGCCGGCCGGTTGATCCGCCGGCTGAACCCGAGCCAGTGGTCGAGCCGGTCGCTGACGCATCGCCGGTGATCACCGAACCCAGCATCCTCCGCATCGACGCGGACACCCCCGCTCTGGTCAGACCCAACCCCAACTACCAGGATCGCATCACTAGCGGCAGGCCGAAGAAAGCACGCCAATTGCGGCATGTTTTGAGGCAGCGTCTGGTGATGCACGTTATGTTCGGTTTGTTTTGCCTATTTGTGTTCGTGGATGAAGTCAAGGAGATGATCTACGTCTGAGGTAGTTTCAAGCCCATTGGCGGTCGTCGTTCGAACTTGGCTTTCGAACCCGGTTTATCCTTCTAACACTGAACCATTACAATACACGGGATGTGACGATCCGGGGCTGTTCGGGAAACTGCGATGCGTGAGTGATCAGTCCCGGGCCCAATACGAGGGTGAACGCATGGTTGATACGAATAATGCCGTGTTCGGCCAGGATGGTCATTCCGATCCGCCGTCAAAGCCGCGCGTGGACGCCGCCCATAGCCTGCTCTTCGGCTTGCTGGCCCTGCACAACAACTTCATCGACCGCGAGTCCCTCCTGGCCGCGTTCAACGCCTGGGTCGCCGATAAGTCCCGGTCCCTGGGGACGATCTTGCTGGACAAGGGCGCGCTCACCCCGGCTCGACATGCCGTCCTGCAAACCTTGGTCCTGGAGCACCTCCAGCAGCATGACTTCGACCCCCAGCGCAGCCTGACCGCGATCACCGTCCCGCCCTCGGTTCGCGACGGCCTCGAGGAGATTCCTGATTTCGTCCTCCAGAACAGCCTCATCGAGTTCTGCCTGGCCGAGAGCGGCGCTGAAGATTCCGACGCCGAGAGCACCGCGGATTGGGTCGAGGCCGGCGCGGCGACCGAGGCCGATGGCCGGTTCCGCATCATCCGCTTTCACGACCGTGGCGCCCTGGGCGAGGTCTACGTGGCCCGCGACCTGCAACTGCACCGGGTCGTCGCCCTCAAGCGGATCAAGCGCGATCACGCCGTCGACAAGGACAAAATGGCCCGGTTCGTCGTCGAGGCCGAGATCACCGGCCGGCTCGAGCACCCCGGTATTGTGCCGGTCTACGGTCTGGGGACCCATGACGACGGCCGCCCATTCTACGCGATGCGGTTCATTCGCGGGGACAACCTCAAGTCGGCCATCGAGCAGTTTCACCAGGCGGAGGAGAAGGGCCGAAGTCCGGGCGAGCGGAGCCTGGCGCTCTTGAAGCTCTTGCGACGGTTCCTCGACGTCTGCAACGCGGTCGACTATGCGCACAGCCGGGGGGTGCTCCATCGCGACATCAAGCCTGGCAACATCATGCTGGGCAAGTACGGCGAGACGCTGGTGGTCGACTGGGGCATGGCCAAGAGCGCGGGCCGCCCCGACCCGGCAGCGGCGGCGACGATGGACGAGCACACCTTGATCCCCCATTCGGGCAGCGACCTGCACGGGACGGAAGTAGGAGCCCGACTGGGGACACCGGCCTACATGAGCCCCGAGCAGGCCGCCGGCCGGATCGACGCGCTGGGACCGGCCAGCGACGTGTACAGCCTCGGCGCGACCCTGTACTGCTTGCTCACCGGCCGCGCCCCGTTCGGCGGCCAGGACGCGGTGGAGCTGTTCCGCAAGGTCCAGCAGGGCGATTTCACGCCGCCGCGCCAGATCAAGAGCTGGATCGATCCGGCGCTCGAGGCGATCTGCAAGAAGGCGATGGCGACGGATCCGGCCGGCCGGTATCGCACGCCCCGGGCACTGGCCGACGATGTGGAGCACTGGCTGGCCGACGAGTCGATAACGGCCTGGCGCGAACCCTGGACTCGGGGTCTACTGCGGGGGCTGAAGCGTCATCGCACTGCGGTCGTGGGCGTGGGCGCCGCGATGATGGCGGCCCTGGTGGGGTTGGCGGTCGTGTCGGCGGTGCAGACACGGGCTAACGGCCTGCTCACGCGAGCCAACGAGGCATTGCTCACCGCGAATACCCAGCTTTCTAACGCCAAGGATGAGATCACCCGCACGAATGAGCAGCTCCGTGCGTCCCGGGATCGGGAACACGAGCGGTTCAACCTGGCGATGAACGCGATCAATGTGTTTCACGGCGATGTGAGCCAGGACTTGCTGCTCAAGGAGAAGGAGTTCGAGAAGCTGCGCACCAAGCTGCTGCGCGGCGCGGCGGGTTTCTACAATCAGCTTGGGGGACTGCTCGAGAAGCAGTCCGATCTGGAGTCGCGGCGGCGCTGCGCGAGCCTACGACGAATTAGGGGAGTTGACCGATAAGATCGGGGCGAAGACCGAGGCATTGGCCGTAAGAGTTAAGGGAATCGCCCTGCGTCGGGAACTGGGGGCGCGGACCGGAGCCGGGCCGGAAGCCTCGCTCGAGCTGGCGCGGAGCCTGATCGCCACCGCCGACATGAAGAAGCGGACCGGGGACCAGGTGGGTGCGTTGGCCGAGCTGGAAGAGGCACGGGGGCTGGTCGAAGGGCCGGTCGCTCCGGGCCTTGACGGCGACGGGGCACGCGTTGCCTTGGGCCTGGCCCTCCGCCAGTCCGCCGACCTGCTCTGGTACCAAGGCAAGCAGGAAGATGCGCGGACGAGGCTGGAGCGGGCGCGAGTGATCTTTGAATCGCTGGCCCAGGCGAACCCCGCGGTGATCCGTTATCAGATCGAGTCGGCGGAATATTATATGACCCTGGGAGGGTGGCTCGGCGGGAACGACTTTCTCCATCCCCTAGAGGCCCTTGCGGCCAAGGAGCGGGCCCTGGCGATCCGCCAACAGCTTGCCGATAGCCATCCCGAGGACACGGAGCTCCAGGCGAGCCTGCGCGCTGCGCTCAAGAACACCGCGTATTCGTTGTCCGACTTGGGCCGATCGGGTGAGGCGCTGACGCTGCTGGAGCGATCGCGAGTGGCCTTGAGGAGGTTGATCGACGCGAATCCTGCCGTCACAACGCTCAAGTGGCAGGAAGCATCTGTCCTCCTCAGCATGGGCAATGCGCCGGGTTCTTACAGTAAACCTGGCCAGGCAGTGTCGATGTTGCGTCAGGCCCTGTCAGCGTACCAGAAGCTGACCGCTGCGCACCCCGACGAGGTCGATTTTCAGGTCGACCTTGGCTACGTCTACAACAACCTTGGCACGCGGCTCATGCAGTCGGGTGAACTGGCCGGGGCGCTGGCCGCGTTCGAGCGAGGGGGCGAGTTGTTCCGGACCCTGGCCGACGCCCACCCCGACGTGATCGCCTACCGGAACGACCAGATTTTTAGACAATGTTTTATGTCGAAAGTTCTCCGCAAATTGGGTCGGCCGGCCGAGGCCCTCGACCTTGACCGCCGATTGCTCGACATGGCGGAAAGGCTCGGCGAGCCAAACCCCGAGGTGCCCCTGCGAAGAGTACTCAGTGAGATGGCCCTTGACTTCAAGGCGCTCGGCGACACCGCCGCCGCAGTATCCGCCGCACGGCGTGCGGTGAGCATCGCCGACAAGCGATCTGGGGATTCCTCGACCGGCTACTGGAATGCCGCCATCTGCCATGCCGTCCTCTGGACCGTCTGCGGCGGAGTTGGGGCAGGTGTCTCGGAAGCCGAACGGGAACTGGGAGGCGCAGACCGCGATCGCCCTGTGGCGCCGTAACTTCGAGCTTGGCGACCGTGATCTGTCGTTCTACGACTTCGACTTGCCCGAACCGTTCATTCAGCGGGCCGATTTTCGGCTGCTCCTAATGGACCTGGCCATGCCGAACAATCCGTTCGTCGGACCATGACCCGGGGGCACGCGACCGAACCTTGCCGAACGAGAAGTCGCGGGTCAGACGAATCACGATTGCACCCTTCGACGGCCCCTTCAATGTGCCTTGCTCATACCACCGGCCCCGCCGGTGGGGGGGTGAGGAGTAACGGAACAGATATGGAAGATCTTCCATAATTAAATCTTTTATTAATCTTTATCTTTAAAATATACAATATATTCTTTTATCATCATTTTGTAGAACTCAGGCAGTGTTGGCCAATAAACAGAGGCAAAAAACAAAAAAAGCCCCAAAAACATTCCCCAAAATACATCCGCAAGAATGGCTGCAAAGACATTCATAACTACTGACATTGGAATTCTCTTGTAGAACTCGGGCAGTATTGGCCACAGGATTGGATGCAAAAAAACAGAGGTAAAAGGCAAAATAGGTCCCAAGCAAGCTCCCAACCATGGAGCAAAGAAATTGGCAAAAAAGATCGTCAATAGTGGATTCCTATCTGGATCATTGATAAAATAAAATATATGCAATGTGAACAGTGAAACCGTTCAAGAAGCCACCAATACAAGACGGGTCCCGGGCCCGGGGCCGGGCTCGGGCCAAAGAAAAACTCCCACGGCCGGCCACAGTGGGCGTTGATAATGCGATCTAGTCGCACAGTATCGTCGTCAGTGGGCACTATGCAAAGCATTTCCTGGGCGACCGAAGACGCGTCATCCCAGCTCTCGTCTTCAACCATATGAAGGAGGCGAGGCCTCGGCGAAATCGGAACGCCGGTGTTCACCGAGGAGCTGACTGCCAAGATGCTCGCCAACCTGGCCGCCCATGGGATGACGCTCCAAGACCTGGCCGGATGTGATTGGCGACAACTAGAATTCCCTGCTGACGACAACTAGAATTCCCCTTTCGGGGGTTAGTGTACAAGCCCCTTCAACTCGTTTTTTTCGAGTCTCCTTCACTCTCGACGGTTCGCTGCGGTTGCTTCCAGTCATTCCTCCTTGCTTGGGTTGGTGGTCTCAGGCGGGGTTTGACGCGACTTCTTCGCCTGCTCGGCCCGGTAACTCGGGACGTTCAACTCCAGAATCACGCTGTGATGCACCAGCCGGTCAATCGCCGCGGCGGTCGTCATCGGGTCCTTGAAGATCGCCTCCCAGCCCGAGAACGGCAGGTTGCTCGTCAGAATCACGCTGCCGCGCTCGTAACGCTCCGCCAGCAGGTTGAAGAGCACCTCCATTTCTTCTCGGCTGTATTGGACGTATCCAATATCGTCAAGGATCAGCACTTCATATCGGGAAATCTTCTTGAGAAATCCGCGCAGCTTCAGGTCCCGCTTGGCGGCCAGCAGGTCCTGCACCATCAGGCCGCATGTCGTGAACGTCACCTTCCTTCCCGCGCGGATCAATTCCTGGCCGATCGCGCACGCCACGTGCGTCTTGCCTGAGCCGGGGTTTCCGAAAATGAGCACGTTCTCATTTCGGCTAATGAAGTCGCCTTCCAGCAGAGACCGGACCTGCTGCGCCGCCTTCTGCGGCAGCCGTTTCAGGTCCAGGGTCGACAAGCTCTTCTCCATGAACAACCTCGATTCTCGCAACTGCCGCTCAACCCGATTCGAACGCCGTGATTCGCATTCGTGCTCCGCCAGTTCGAGCAGGTAACGCTCGTAACTCAGGGATTCTTGACGGGCCCGCTGGGCCGTCGATTCGTAATCGCGCCGGATCGTCGGCAGATGAAGCTCCCGAAGACAATCCGTCAGGGACTCATTTACGTCTGTTGGTCTGGTAATGGGAAATCCTCTCGGGTTTCGAGTAAAAGATCGTAGGTCGACAAATCCACCGTCGTGACAACCACCTCCATCGCTCGCGGCAGGCCGAGGTCGTGACGCAAATGCTCAAGGACGACCGTCGGCGTGATCGGGACGCCCCACTCCAAGAGCCGGCCCAGCACGGCGTCGACACCGGCCTCGGACTCCTTGGCCGCCAACTCCAGGACCCGAAGATAATCCTTGGCGGCGCGGGCGGGAGAGTGCGAAAGCAACGCATCGTAACACCGGCGAAACCGACTCGTCGGGAACATCGCGTCCTGGTAGCGATAAGCCGCGAAGGCTCCCGGCTTACGCACCAGCCAATCAATCACATGACGATAGTTAATCAAATGCTTGTCTCGACCGCGGAGCCGGGGAACTCGCTCAACCAGCGCCGCGCCGAACCACACCTCCAGGCATTCTGCCATGACAATGACATCAACTTGTTCACCGATCAATTGACTCGGCACCGAGTAGGCGTTGGTGCGGACTCGGATCGTGCTCCCCTGGGTCACTCGCACTTTCCGCCGGTGCCAGGCGTCCAGCCGCCGCGCGGGGAGATCGCCCAGTTGTGGTCGTTCGGCGGCGAACCGCTCGGTACGGCCGCTGTTCCGCTGGGCGAAGAACTCACGGAGGAACTGCTCATAGGCCGCTCGGTCAGCGAAGTCGCGGCTGCCCCGCAACATGAGGGCCTGATCAATGGATTGTTTGAGTCGGTAATGGCTATGTTCGACATCTCCGTTCTCGTGGGCCTTACGGGCGTTGATGGCTTGAGGCGTCAAGCCATAGTGGGCCAGCAAGGCGCGGTAACTTTTTTGGAAGAGATCGCGATCGCTCAGGTTGTTCACCGCGGCGGTGAACCGATCGGTGCGGTGGATCTGGGGAACCCCTCCCAGTTCCCAGAGGGCGTTTTGCAGACCTTGGCTGAGGCTCTCGAAACTTTCGGAGAAACAGACCATGCCTGTTTCCCAGTTGGAGTAGGTCAGGACGAAGTGATAGATCATATGATCAAACGGCTGACCGGCCAGCGTGATCCCCAGATCGTCCATGTGCGTGAAGTCGGAGGCGCCGAGCTGGCCGGGCGTGTGAACCTGATCGAAGAAGACCTCCTTGGGCGGACCCGCAACGGCCCTCCACGTCTTGATCTTCCGCTGCAAGGTGCGGAGCTGGCCGTCTTGAAACCGGCCCGGCAATCGGCGCTGAAGATCCTCGAAAAGGGTCTTGGCTTGGAGCCCGGGATTACGCTCCAGCAAATCCTGGAGTTCGGGCCAAACCTCCTGGAACGGATCCTCCCGGGTCTGCCAGGTTCTTGGGGTAAACGATTCACTGGGCAGGCGATCAGCCTGCCGATGCTTTCGAGCGGACTTGGTATCCATACCTGCCCTCAAGGCTGCAAGATAGAGTGGTTGACCTTTGCCGAGGAGCTGGCAAAGCCTGCGAACCTGGGCGACTTTGATCATGGCGGTTTCCTCCTTGGGATTGAGAGAAAACCGTATAGTGAACAACAAGGCGAGGGGAGGAGGGAATTCTAGTTGTCGCTGGGAGGGAATTCTAATTGTCGCTGATCACGGATGATTGGATGAACTCTGCCCCAGGATGGGGATTGCTCACCACACCAGTTCAGGGAATTCGGCCCAGGGACGCGAGCGGAGGCTCCCCTCTCCCACACCCACCCCCAACCCGATTCACGCGGACGCCTGCTACGACCACTCTTGTTCCGATAGTTGCGGGAAGCGTCGTATCGCGTGTCCAAAAATCACCATATCGTCCAAGAATATCCCGATTTCCCCAGAAGGTTCGGGACCTCAATTGACAACGTCCACAACCGCAAGTTTCGATCCTCCTCACACGGAGATTGCGATCATCCATCGTCGGCGACCGACAAGGCGGTACGAAAGCTTGTGAATCCCCGGGGGCGATGCGAAGCCCACCCGGACGTCTCAGGTCACGGGCGAAGGACTCGCTGCGAACCGTTTCGTTTCCGGATCGAGAGCGAAGAGCTGGCAGCAACCCCGTATCAATGCCCGACAGCTAACGGCTGGCGCGATCGCATGTGAGGGTACGAATGGAACCCCCTGAAGTCCCCCACCATTTGCGGCAGACAGCGTCCTCGATTCGGCACCCATTACCCCCCACGGAGAGACATCATATGAACAGCGAGAAGAGGCTGCGCACCCTCGCGTTCGCAACACTCACCCTGGCAGTCCTGGTCGCCGCTGGCGACGCCCGCGCCGGCATTTTGATCACACTTGAACAAGTCGGCCTCAACGTCGATGAAACTGGGAACGGACAAATAGATCTCACAGGCCTAAAATTCGATGGCACAGCCGACCCAGATTCATACGGAATGAATCCCTCGGTAGGCTTTGTAAATCTCAGATCCGCGGATCACCACGTTGACGTCTACACCGCTAGCTCGGGTCCTTCTCATTTCGGTTCAGGCGGCCTCGTCGGCACATCAACCTCTTCCGGCAGCATTTTCGGCCTCGACGGATCTGTACGATACATTTTCGTTCCCCTCGGATACACCTCTGGGACAACGATATCCAACACCTGCTCCTTCGACAACTCGACCTTCGCCTCTCTCGGATTGACGGAAGGCACTTATACGTACACATGGGGTACCGGAGGGGCTGATCACACCTTGACGGTCCAGATCGGCCCCGCCGCTGTCCCCGAGCCTTCCACCGCCATCTTAGCGTTGACCGGAGCCGTTGCTTCGTTACCTACGGTTGGTCCCGCCATCGCCGGCATCAGCGACGGCCGGTTTCCGCCTAGCAATCCCAGCCGAACCAGGGACCGTGCGACGCGTCCCACAGCACCCATGCACATTCCCTCCCCCGGCTCCCGAAGACCGCTCCATGCCCACCACAGCCATCGCCGAACGTATGCCCCGATGTGGATCAGATCCACACCTCGCGAATAAAGCCACTAACAGCCCGAAGACGATTGATCGCCGCAGCCGTGTAAGGATACGGAATTTATTAATTGTCGCATTTGCCCGGAATGGCACGGTAATTCCATACGGGGAGTTCCTCATCGAACCGGATTTTCATCGTCTCGGGGTATTCATCGGGGTAGCCCTCCTTAAGCGGATAGTCACCGGTGAGAACATGGACGGTTGTTTTCAGGCCCTGTTTTGTGCTCGCCCGTGCCATGGCCTGGCTGGTCACCTCAGTTGAGGTCAGCAGCAACCCTTGGCACGCACGCGTCACGTGCGGGAAGAAACGGTGTTCGATGGGATTGTACTTCGAACAATACGGCGGATAGTGAGCCACACGGATTTCCAAGCCGATGCGGTTGGCAAGACTTTCCAGGTGATACTTGAACACGTACCGGTTGGAAGCGTTGCTGCCGCCGCCGTCGCACAGCAAAAGCATGTGCCGCGCGTGGGGATAAGCGGACCGGCCATGCATTTCCCACCAGAAGCCGAGACTGTCGCAGGCGAACCGACTGGTGTCGTGGCTGAGTCCCAGATTCAGGTGGCCCAGATTGCGTTTGATGTCGTAGAAGCCGTGCGGATAGATCACGCCGAACGCGGCGCTGGGAAAATCGTGGTCCAGAGCTTTCTTGGCCTTCTGCGTGTAGAGCCGGCCCTGCCGGAACAAAAGCCCCAAGAATTCCTTGTGTTTGGTATCCATGCTCACGATGGGGTCGGGAGCTTGCATGAAAGCGGTGCGGTGGTTGGCGATGATCTGAAACTGCCGATCGCGATGAACGTGGCGTCCCAGCGGCAGCGTTTTGCAAGCCTTGCGACTTCCCAAGCGATGGCGTTCCAAAAGCTGAGACACAACGGTGACACTCACGCGAAAGCCTCGCCGCAGAAGTTCCTCGGCAATCTTGGGACGCGAAAGGTTGGTCCAAAGAACACCGTCTTGGTCGGGATCGCCCGCCGTGTGGGGATCGACGATTTGCAGAAAGGCCTTGTCGATTCCTGGAAAAAGCGTCAAACAGCTTTGGCGGCCACCCCTTTTTTTCGCGCTCGATGAGGCGGCAAAAGCAAATCAGGATGACGCAGTTCATTCAGGCCGCGCTCAATGGTCCTTCGATGACAATTGAGGAGTTGAGCGATGTAGACAATGCCGCCATGTCCGAGTTTGAGGGCCTCCGATGCGGCAAACAGACGACGCTGGCGTTCGTTCAGAGTGGAAAAGGTATAACGCATCGCCTCCTCCACCGGCCGAGGATACTTGGTAATCATCACGGCTTCCTGCCAAGAGCTGAAAAATCCTTTTCCAGGCCGCCCAGATTACCAACCAAACCGCGTGCCAAAAAGGCCAAATGCGACAGTTAATAAATTCCGTATCCTAAGCCGTGTTCCAGTCCAATGCATCGAAACTATCGGCGGCTTGTTGCTGGATGTGTGGCGTACGACGGTTCCGCTCTGCTATCCTTCCGGGTGGCTCAGTTCGCACTTCGATCGTCTGATCGAACGCCCCGAGCCCTGTTTAATCCCCGGGAGGCTGAGGATCTTTCCGTCCGTTCCCGCGGACCATCTCCTTTGGAGGAGAGGCCACCGATGTCGTCCCGGAAACCTCGTCGCGGGATCTTGTGGGGGATCGCTCGATGGCTGGGGCTCGGAGGTGTCGACGACGAGAATGGGCCCATCGCCTCGAAGCCTCCGGTCGTCGGGTCAGCCCGCCAGCCCACAACGACCGAAGAGGTCGACAAGGCCAGTCAATCCAGCGTCCCGATCGTCGTAGGCAAGCGGCTTGCCTGGGTCTCGAAGGGGGAGACAGCCGAGCACGATGATGACGCGAAGACTCAGGACGGCGATTGGACCGACACGCGCGGTCGGATGATGCGTGCCCGGGTCGGGGCGGAAGCCATCTGCCGGGTGGAACGACGCTACTCGCGCGTTCGGATCGGCAACATCCGAATGAATCGGGAGCAGTTCTCGGTGGTGATCCATCCGATTCGCACGTCGGGGCTCTGGAACGACGACGATCCTGGACCTTCGGCGGGGTCTGGGACGACAACTACCTCTCCATCTGCGAGGATTACTGGGTAAGCAATCACCTCAGCCTTCACATCCGATTCAATGAAGATCAGGTACGGGGTCTCGTCGCCTTGGCCTCAATATTTCCTCAAGGCGAGTACACAGACCACCATGCGTCGGTAGCGGGAAGCTATATGTCCCTGCAGACAAGCGAGTCGAGGCAAGTTGCTGCGGAGATCTCCACTCTCCTCGAGGATATTTCAAGCGATATGTCCCTGCGGACGGATGAGTCGAGGCAGGTTGCCGCGGAGATCGACGCTCTCAACGAGCGCATGCGTCTAATCACAGAGAATCTTCAATCTGCCGCGCCGATTTCGGGATCCGGGGAGGAAGCCACCGAGGATACACGTGAAGTCGCTTGCCGGTTCCTGGATAACGCAAATCTAACGGATATTTACTATCATGTGTCACAACTGTCCGGCTAAGAAACGCTTGTTTTCCAGCTTCTGGCAGACCTCGTCCCGACGAGATTTTGTTTTTTGGCCGAAGATCGCTTGTTTCTTAGGCTTTTCCTTCTCCGTCTACAAGAGGCTTGACTTGCAGATTCATAAACGTGCGGCCATGCGAAATCTGACCTGAAATACGGCTTATGAACGGCAAACGCACGTCGGATGCACTCAGCGACGTTTTGCCACTCGATTTCAGAGAAGGCGAGTTGATATCGAGCGTACCTGTCAATAGCCACAAGTCATTTAATTGAAATGATTTGTGGCAAAATCAAGAAAAATTAGCCGGACACTACTGATCATGTGTATTGTCTTATATTCCCAAAATATGAAGCCGAAGCGGCTCGTCCAGATGCAGAGGCCGAACCTGGCCCCGAATCCACCTGAGGCCCGCGGCGCGTACGGAAAAGGAACGCTGTGGAGAAGGCGACGGTCCCGATGGGGAAACAAAGGGGATTATCTACGCCTAACAAGAGTGCACGCACGAACACATCCAGTTAGCTTCATGACCAGCAGGTGGTTATCGATCCCACACGACGCGAATATATCTATCCTGGGTATGGATCTCACCGAATAGCCATCGCCATCCTCATTCGGGGGAGTAACTCTTGCAATTCTCTGCCATGACAACCCGACGGTGGATGGCCGTTATCGCGGCCAGCTCCATCGCACTTTGGCTAGGTATCACCGCCGACCGCGTGAATCACGACTACCGACAAAGCGGAAGGGTCTACCATCTCTGGGAACGCCGTGGCGTCTTCGAGCCAGGTTCCCTTTTTAACTCCCAGCATCCCGCACCGTTCTGGCCCCGATACTGGCGGAGGCTGTTCGGTCAACCTTGGCCCGGCTCCTACGTCTGCGATCACTGCATCGAAACCCACAACCGATACGGCAGCCTGGCGCTAACGATCGCAATACCGTCGGACAATCCAAACCTGAAGGTTCTCGCACCGGACGCCCATTACGCAAATCGGGCTCTTTCCCAATATAACAAGGAGTACGTGCCCCGACATTGGAAGAAGCACGCAGACGGAGAATGGCTCAGGTATAGATGACACCGCTCCGGATGCCCCTCTCGTTACCGTTGTGGGAACTCACATCGCTGGAGTCGAGCCGGCCGCATATGCATGCCCTGCTTGGAGAGCCCCACGTTGTCGAGACCGACTCTACCCGCACCGTACGCGGCGAGGAGGATGCCTGGGCCTACTTACTTTCTTCCGGCCAGCGAGTTCTTATCATCCTTGAGATTCCCTATCATCGTGTGCGGCTTATCGCTGACCCGCCCGAGTTAGGGCCGATGCTCATGGCCTTGGGGGTCGCGCTCGATGACCCGCGGCTGCGTTGCTATGCCGAACCGTACCCGCTGGATTGAGCCCAGCGAGCGGGCCCGACAAGCTTGCCGGATACTCGACCTCGAACACAAGAGCGGCGACGACGCCAGATAATACAAATTAAGTTGTGTGGAATCGGTTTGTGCGTGCTTTGCCGGTTGTGGGCCCTCGGACCGTGCCATTTATCCTCGAAGAAACCGCGCCATTTACCGGGGTTGTTTCGGCGTGGGACCCACCTCGCCAAAACAGTGGGACCCTCCGAGGCCGTTACTGATAGTAGGGTAAGAGCCGAAATCGAACCGGCCGACCACCAGGGCCTTCACTTTCGCCGGTCTTCTCACATTTTTCGAGAGATTCTCTGGCCAAACTTTGACAAGCGAGGCTCGACTTGTTGCGATATATTGTTATAAATCTTAATATTTTTATGATATAAATACGTTGTCTGATTCGCGGACAATTCCCTAGCCTGGTTCAAGTTCGCCCCTTGCGGCGAAACTTTTTCTGGACAGTTTTGGCTTACGTGGCGGATGTTCGTCGAATATCCTTGATAGTGGCCCTACCGGATTACTGGTCCGTTCCTTGATGCCTACTGTCGGTGACGATCGGTATCCCGTCTGGGAACTTCCGTGGCCCGCCTGACGGGATGATCAACGCCGTCTACCGGCGCACTCGATCGGGCTGTGTATCGAGGCCTCAAGGCCGAGTCACGTAACAAATCCTCATACTCTAACGTTGCTCCGGCGAAGGACGCATGCCAAAAAAGACTGTGGCAAACTCCCAGGACTTTCATCCTCGATCCGGCTTGAGCCGGCGGGAGATTCTTCAGGTTGGATATTCGGGCTTGGTGGGGATGGGGCTTTCGACACTCCTCATCCCCCGCCCCTCAAATGCAGCGACGCACTCAACGCCGCGGCCAAGAGCGAAGGCGGTCCTGCTTATCTTTCTGACCGGCGGTCCGTGCCAACTCGACACGTTCGACCCGAAGCCCGATGCCTCGTCCGAAGTCCGTGGCCCGTTTGGAACGATCGCGACCAAGCTTGCCGGAGTGCGATTCGCCGACCTTTTGCCCGAGATGGCGGCGCGAGCCGATCGGTTTGCCTTGATTCGGACGATGGCTTATCCCGACCTCCCAGGGGCATCCCATGAGGTCGCGACGCCATTGATCTTGTCCGGGTTGGATGAGTTGCCGGCGGGCGTGAGCGAGTCCGATGCGCGACGACTTTGGCCCTGCTATTCGGGTGCCTTGGATTACTTTCGGCCGCGGCAGGATGGCCTCCCCAGCGGAATGGTGATCCCCAAGCCCTTGCGTTTCGTCGACGGCGAGGCTCTCGGAAGCGATGCCGGATTGCTCGGGCCACGGCATGATCCTTGGAAGCTCAACTGTAATCCGACCGATCCGGCTTTTAGCCCGGAAAATGTCGGACTCTCGATCGGCATGGGCGGCTCTCGCACAAGCGGCCGGCGCGCGCTGTTGGAGCGATTCGACGACTGGCGCCGCGTCGCGGCGGACGATCCAACGATCGGCCAGTTCGACGTGCACCGACGCCGGGCCTTCGATCTTCTCGATGCCGGACGGCTTGCCAATGCCTTCGCCTTGCAACGCGAGGACCCCAAAGTCCGAGACCGCTACGGTCCGCACATCTTTGGCCAGACGCTGTTGCTGGCTCGGCGACTCATCCAGGCGGGAATCCCATTGATTCAGGCGAATATGGGACGCCAGGCGGATTGGGACTTCCATACAGCCAACAAGCGGCGAGCAGAGTCGCTGACGCCGCCGTTGGACCGGGCCTTTTCGGCGTTGCTGGACGACCTCGCGGCCACCGGGCTACTGGACGACGTGCTGGTTATTATGACGGGCGAATTTGGCCGGACGCCGCAGATGAATAAGGACGGTGACGGTCGCGAGCATTGGACCAAGGCATTCTGCGCGGTGGTTGCCGGGGCGGGGGTTCGGGGTGGTCAAGTGATCGGGCGGACGGACCGATTCGCCGCGTCCTGCGTGACCCATGTGTACCGACCCTCAGACATCGGGGCCACAATTTACACTGCGTTGGGGGTGGACCCCACTTTAGAGATCCGCGACCAACAAGGTCGGCCGACCCAGTTGAACCGGGGCGAAGTCATTTCTTCGCTGTACTCATGAAAGTTTCCGTAGCCGTCCTCGATCTCGGCATCGATCACGAGCGGCGGATGCACACCGACAGCGGCCGCCGCTTCCGCCACACTGACGTCGCCGGTCAGGTCATCGAGGGCCTCCTCGTTTGATCGGATGGGTCGGATCGCCGGCGTTCTCGCGTCGCGGCCCAGCGACCACGCGACACGCGTCTCAAATTGCACCTTCGCAGAACCTTTTCGCGGCATCCCTCGGAGTCATCATCATGCGAGTTTCGGCAGGACGACGGTCATGGCTGGCACTGTTTCTGGCACTTCTGCCCGTGGCGGTGACTGAGGCGCAGGGGACCCGGGACACGACCACGTACCGCCGCATGAAGGCGGCCCTCGACGCGATCCCGGCAATCGATACCCACGACCATCTCTTGCCGTTTGACCGCTCATTCGCCGTCCGCGAAACTCAGCGCGGCAAGGGGGTTAACCTCGCCGGACTCTGGCAGAACAGCTACTTCACGTGGAATCATCCGCTGGAGCCCTGGACGCCTGGAATGGCGTTCGACGTGTGGTGGCAGAAGGCAAAGCATAACTTCGACGACGCCCGGGCAACGAGCTTCTACCGTTATCAGCTCCCCGCCTTCGCCGACCTCTACGGCGTTGACTTCGACGCAATTACCGACGCCCAAGCCAGTCAGCTTGACGACCGGATCTTTGCGAACAACAAGGATCCCGCCTGGATCAATAAGGTTGTCACCGAGCGCGCGAACATCGAGCTGATGTTCAATGACCCCTACTGGGATCGATTCGGATTCCGCATCGACTATCCCTTCGGGGTTTTGGTGCTGAACGTGACGACGCTGGTCGCCGGTTTCCATCCTTCCGAGTTCAAGGAGCCCGCGGACGACCCCTACACGTTCGCGCGCCGCGAGGGGATGGCGGTGGAATCGCTCGACGACTACCTGAAGGTGCTCGATCGGCTGTTCCTGAGAGCCAAGGAGAAGGGCGCGGTCTGTCTCAAAACGACACTCGCGTACAAGCGTACCCTCAACTTCGAGGACGTCGCGGCGGCCCGCGCCGCGCAGGCGTTCGGGCGCCCCCGGTCCGAGCTTTCCGCCGAGCAGGTGAAAACATTCGAGGATTTCGTCATGTGGCGGCTCGTCGAATTAAGCGCCCGCCATGAATTGCCGTTCCAGATTCACACCGGACAGGCACGCATTCAAGGGTCTAACCCAATGCTCCTGGTCGACCTGATTGAGGCAAACCCCAAAACCAAATTCATCCTGTTTCACGGTGGATTCCCGTGGGTCGGCGAGACAGGCGTGATCCTGATGAAGCACGGCCGACACGTATGGCTGGATTCGGTCTGGATGCCGACGCTCAGCTACGAGACCTCGAAGCGGGCGTTCCACGAGTGGCTCGACGTCATGCCGTCGAGCCGGATCATGTGGGGTGCCGACGGCAATCATGTCGAGGCGATCTACGGCGCCACGGAGATGACTCGCCGTTGCCTGGCCGAGGTCCTCGCCGAGCGGATCGACCGAGGCGACCTTCGCGAGGAGTACGCCCTACGGATCGGGCGGCAGATTCTCCGCGATAACGCCCTGTCCCTCTTTCCTCAACTCGAAAAACGACTTTGGAAGCACAAGGTGGGCAGACACACAAATCAAACCCCGAAGTCACCGTGACTCTTCCGTCAGTCCGATGCCACGCTCGTGGCAGCCGCTGCGGCTCAAAATCCTCTGGGCGGGAACGCCAGTGTGGACTCAATGCCCACCGCCGGTCACGGTTTACGCCGTTGTTGAAAGGGCCGCACAAGCTGAAGCGCCCCAAGCGGCGCGGAATAGGGCCGAAGCAGCATTTGACAGCGCGATCGTCTGCTCGGCATTCTCCCGCCGACGGCGTACTCGCCTCAGAGAAGATCGGAAACCCGGATCGCCTCCGGCCGCGAAACGGACAGCACGCCGAGAGTGATCAGTGAAGCGTAATCCCTGCCTACCCGATCGACTCTCGACGTTCTGCCTTGCCTTGGCTCCCAGGAACGAGATGACCAGCAATCACTGAAAGAAGCAGGAATTTCCGCGGAGACGATGTCGACGGTGCAGGTGGTTGTCCCCCTCCAAAGTTGGTGAGCTCCGCGGCCGGGACTCTCGGTCCAGCTTACCCGCACTCACAACGCGCAGAGCAACTCATGCGTGCGCTTTGCGAGCTGCGCTGCGACGCTTTGCGAGGATCCGTTTGACGCTCACCGTTCCTGAGCTCAGAACATCGTCGACTGCAGAAGCTGCTGAGCTGCTGCGCGGCAGTCGGCGGCTAACTTTGCGGTGACGGCAGCCATCCTTTTCTCTGCGGCCGCCAGACTCTTGCGTAGCGCGGCGGACCCGTGCGGGTCGGCTGCCGCCCTCTTGTCGATCGCCGTCAGTTCTCTCTGTTCCGCAGCAAATCTCTTGGGATCTGTGCGGAGCATTGTGGGAGCCGGACCTGCCAGGATCTCCCCGGAGAACGTCGTGACGTAGTTCGTGCCGGACGTCCCGTTATCAGCGCCGTCGAGCGGCACTCCCGTGGAGCTTGTCAGCCCGGTCGGAGGCGTGCCGATGACCGTGAGCTGATAGAACGTCGTGCAGATTCAGAAGCTGCGATGGGGAGAGCGTCACGGTCAAGGTTGACGCGTCGTAAACCGCGGAGCTGACGGGGATCGACGGTCCCGCTCGAGGTCATGATCTGGTAGTTGTTGATATTCTGAGCCGACGTCGGGTTGAGCGCCGAGCTGAAGGTCAGGACCAGGGACGTCGGTTGCATGTGGAATCCGTAGCGCACCAGAGACACGACCGTTGGCGCGGCGACAGCGTAAACGTGAATTGATCGGCGGTAGACGTGGCCGACGTGCCCGCCGGCGTCGTCACGGTCACATCCACGGTGCCGGTGCCGGCCGGGCTGTCGGCCGTGATCGTGGTGTCGTTGACCACAGTGAGGTTCGTCGCCGGCGTCGTCCCGAAATCGACCGCCGTGGCGCCGGTGAATCCGGTGCCGGTGATCGTCACCAAGCGTGCCGCCGGCCGCCGGACCGGTCGTCGGGCTCAGGCCCGTGACCACCGGCGCAGCAGCCGCCGTGTAGGTGAACTGATCGGCGGGAGACGTGGCCGACGTGCCCGCCGGCGTCGTCACGGTCACGTCCACGGTGCCGGTGCCAGCCGGGCTGTCGGCCGTGATCGTGGTGTCGTTGACCACAGTGAGATTCGTCGCCGGCGTCGTGCCGAAGTCGACCGCCGTGGCGCCGGTGAAGCTGGTCCCGGTGATCGTCACCAAGCGTGCCGCCGGCCGTCGGACCGCTGGTCGGGCTCAGGCCCGTGACCACCGGCGCAGCCGCCGTGACTACGTGAACTGATCGGCGGGCGACGTGGCCGACGTGCCGGCCGGCGTCGTCACGGTCACGTCCACCGTGCCGGTGCCGGCCGGGCTGTCGGCCGTGATCGTGGTGTCGTTGACCACCGTGAGGTTCGTCGCCGCCGTCGTGCCGAAGTCGACCGCCGTGGCGCCGGTGAAGCCGGTGCCGTGATCGTCACCAAAGTGCCGCCGGCGGCGAACCGCTGGTCGGGCTCAGGCCCGTGACCACCGGCGCAGCGGCCACGGTGTAGGTGAACTCATCGGCGGGCGAGGCGGCCGACGTGCCCGCCGGGGTCGTCACGGTCACGTTCACGACGCCGGTGCCCGCCGGGCTGTCGGCCGTGATCGTGGTGTCGTTGACCACGGTGACATTCGTCGCCGGCGTCGTGCCGAAATCGACCGCCGTGGCGCCGGTGAAGCCGGTGCCGGTGATCGTCACCAGAGTGCCGCCGGCCGTCGGACCGCTGGTCGGGCTCAGGCCCGTGACCGCGGGCGCGGCAGCCACGGTGTAGGTGAACTGATCGGCGGGCGAGGTGGCCGACGTGCCCGCCGGCGTCGTCACGGTCACGTCCACGGTGCCGGTGCCCGCCGGGCTGTCGGCCGTGATCGTGGTGTCGTTGACCACGGTGACGTTCGTCGCCGGCGTCGTGCCGAAGTCGACCGCCGTCGCGCCGGTGAAGCCGGTGCCGGTGATCGTCACCAGAGTGCCGCCGGCCGTCGGACCGCTGGTCGGGCTCAGGCCCGTGACCGCCGGCGCAGCCGCCGTGATGTACGTGAACTGATCGGCGGCAGACGTGGCCGACGTGCCGGCCGGCGTCGTCACGGTCACGTCCACGGTGCCGGTGCCCGCCGGGCTGTCGGCCGTGATCGTGCTGTCGTTGACCACCGTGAGATTCGTCGCCGGCGTCGTGCCGAAGTCGACCGCCGTGGCGCCGGTGAAACTGGTCCCGGTGATCGTCACCAGCGTGCCGCCGGCCTGCGAACCGCTGGTCGGGCTCAGGCGCCGTGACCGTCGGCGCGACCGCGGCCGTGTAGGTGAACTGATCGGCCGCAGACGTGGCCGACGTGCCCGCCGGCGTCGTCACGGTCACGTCCACCGTGCCGGTGCCCGCCGGGCTGTCGGCCGTGATCGTGCTGTCGTTGACCACGGTGAGGTTCGTCGCCGGCGTCGTGCCGAAGTCGACCGCGGTGGCGCCGGTGAAGCTGGTGCCGGTGATCGTCACCAGAGTGCCGCCGGCCGTCGAACCGCTGGTCGGGCTCAGGCCCGTGACCGTCGGCGCGACGGCCGCGGTGTACGTGAACTGATCGGCCGCAGACGTGGCCGACGTGCCCCCGGGCGTCGTCACGGTCACGTCCACCGTGCCGGTGCCCGCCGGGCTGTCGGCCGTGATCGTGGTGCCGTTGACCACGGTGAGATTCGTCGCCGGCGTCGTGCCGAAGTCGACCGCCGTGGCGCCGGTGAAACCGGTGCCGGTGATCGTCACCAGAGTGCCGCCGGCCGTCGAACCGCTGGTCGGGCTCAGGCCCGTGACCGTGGGCGCTGCGACGTAGGTGAATTGATCGGCGGACGAGGTGGCCGACGTGCCCACCGGCGTCGTCACGGTCACGTCCACGGTGCCGGTGCCCGCCGGGCTGTCGGCCGTGATCGTGGTGTCGTTGACCACCGTGACATTCGTCGCCGGTGTCGTCCCGAAGTCGACCGCCGTGGCGCCGGTGAAGCTGGTGCCGGTGATCGTCACCAACGTGCCGCCGGCCGCCGGCCCGCTGGTCGGGCTCACGCCCGTGACCGTCCGGCGCCGCGGCCGCCGTGTAGGTGAACTCATCGGCCGGCGTGACGGCCGACGTACCCGACGGGGTCGTCACGGTCACGTTGACGACGCCGGTGCCCGCCGGGACTGTCGGCCGTGATTGTGGTGTCGTTGACCACGGTCGAGATTCGTCGCTGCCGTCGTGCCGAAGTCGACCGCCGTGGCGCCGGTGAAGCTGGTGCCGCTGATCGTCACCAAGGTGCCGCCGGCCTCGGGACCGCTGGTCGGGCTCAGGCCCGTGACCGTCGGCGGCGAGAGCACCGTCCTCGGTTCCATCCATTCAATTCGAGGCCGGCGGGCTCTTGACCGCTTCAAACTGTCATTCCGTCGCAACGCAAAGGCGCGCAAGACCATGATGATTGCCTCCAAAGTTGTAACGACTCGACGAAGGAGAGTTTCGACGAAGGAGAGCTTCCGAAAGATCCGAGCCGCGGTCGGGTCCGGAACAAGTTCACCTGCAGGTACTGCGCGGGGAACGAAAGCGACGTCAATGTTCTCTCGCACTGCACAAACGCGAACGCAAACGATTAAGAACATGCGGAAGCCGCCCCACCCGAGGCCTGCAATAGTGGTGCCAAAGGATGCGCGTCTTCTCCGAGAAAGTTTGGTGCGACGTGGGACCGACCACGCCCAGCCTGCTTGGGATAACTCCTAGATTTATCATCACTTACATCAAATACTGTCGCCGTAAGCAGACCGTTCGTGCCAGGGATCTGTCACATTTTGAAGTCGCGTCTACCTTCGCGTAATCCACGTTTTCTTTGGCCCGCGCGGCTAGATGCGTGGGTTCGGTTAGGAATCGGAATTCGCGATGAATCAATGAATTGAGCCGGACGGCTCAATTGCGCCATGATCGGGACGAAATTGAGACTCATGGCGCTCAGTATCGAGCAACTTCGCTCACACCAACCCCGTTGCGTAAGCGTCCAGGGCGCTCGAGCCCGAGCGCAACGTGAGCTCCATACGACCGCTATGCCAGGTTTGGAGGACTTAGAACTCTGACGTGGTTCAAAATCAGGTAACACGAGACTGAGCGAAGTGATGATCTCTAAAATGCCTGTTTCGCCCATGCTAGTGCCGGGGGGGTTCCGCGGACGCCATGCACAACTCCGGCGAATAAGAATGGGTCGTACCCCGGGAGTTACCAACGAATAATTATAGATCGTGTTTCCGGAATTCGGAATATCACTGCCGCGAGCGGCCGCGTTTGCATGTTTAGCGAGCCGACGAAGCATTGTTCAGTTACGCCATTTTGCCATGACATCGACGTCGCGTACCCGTCCGAATCGCAGATCGTCGAGGTAAGGATCGCGCTTCCGGCCGCAGAGCGCCACTATCAGCCACCGGCTTCCGCCACGAATAGCGCCGCGCCCCGGGGCAGAGTTGGTAAATCGACTTCGGCCGTCCACCTTCGTACACAGCGTCGCGCCAACCGATCCGCTCTACGAGGCGAG
>CAWAAW010000003.1:0-99785 GCA_963779785.1 uncultured Planctomycetota bacterium | reverse complement strand
GCAGCCCTTGGTGAGTCCGGGCGATGTCGCGGTCCAGAGGGCGGATGATCTCCAGGACTCCACCAACATCCCCCACCTTCCAGTCGCGCTTGGTGCTGTTGGAGTCATTGTTGTGACAGCCGATGCAATCGGCCTGCATCTTGCGTGCTGTCGCATAACGGAGCGACGGCCGGCCCTGGAACACTTCGAAGCGAGAGAACGGTGTATCGGGGTTTCGCCGCAGGTCCGCCAGCGCAACGCGCTCGAAGTCGTCGTGCGGGCCGCCATCCTTTCGCGAGCGAAACGGCGTGTCACTATAGAGACGGAACAGCATACCGGTCTGGCTTCGTTTGCCAATGAGCTCGCCCGACTCGATGGTGAACGTCGCGGGCAGCGGTATCGCCCCCTTCTTGCCCGCATAATCGTCCGTGACGACAATGCCGTGTGACTGCACGCGCTCGACGACCTGAGATGTATAGAGTGCGTTGACGATGTCGAGCATCTCCGCCTGCTGGGCCGCGCCCTCCAGGGCCGTCGATTGCACCAGTTGCTGCGTGAGCCGGGACAGGTGCCACAGTCCGACGCCCGACCCGAGCGAGACGGCGATGAGAAGGCTCGCCGCCACGGGATTCCGCTTGCACCAGTGCCGGAGCCGTTCGATTCGCCCGATCGGGCGAGCGCGGATCGGCTCGCCGCCGAGGTAGCGTGCTCAGGTCTTCCGCCAGCTCGCGCCGTGGCATAGCGGCGGGCGGGCGACTTGGCCATCGCCTTCAGGCAGATCGTCTCCAGGTCGCGCGGGATCTTGTCGTTGAGCTGCCGCGGCGGGCGGGGCTCATCCTCCAGGACCTGGAGGATCAGCATGCGCCGGTTGCCACGAAAAGGGCGCTCGCCGGTGAGCAGCTCGTAGAGGACGACCCCCAGGCTGTACAGATCGCTCCGTGCATCGACCCGGCGCGACTCGCCGCGCGCCTGCTCGGGCGACATGTAGGCCGGCGTGCCCAGCACCTGGCCCTCCTCGGTCATCGAGGTCTCCTCCGCCTCGCGCTTGGCCAGGCCGAAGTCCATCAGGTGTGGCTGGCCCTTCCCCGTCGATCAGGATGTTCGATGGCTTGATATCCCGGTGGATCACCCCGTGCTGGTGGGCATAGTCAATTGCGTCGGCCACCGCGGCGATCAGTTCGGCCGCCTGTTGAAACGTGAGCCGATGATCGCGTTCGCCAAGGACGCTCGCCAACGTTCTCCCGGGTACGAACTCCTCCACGAGGTAGATCGTCCCGTCGTCGGCTTGACCGGTCTCGTGCAGCGAGACGATGCCGGGATGTTTGAGCTGGGCCGCGCTCCTGGCCTCGCGGATAAACCGTGCGGCGTCTTCCTTGCTGGCCAGGCTGCCCGCTCTCGGGGATCTTGATCGCCACCATCCGGCCCAGTTCGAGGTCACGCGCCCGGAACACGAAGCCATAGGAGCCGGCCCCGAGCCTCTCGACCACCTCGAACTTTCCCAGGCGATGATTGCAAGGCTCGGTCGCGAACCAGGCAGCCGCGCCGCCTCGGACGCGGGCCAACCGCGCCGCCTGGATCAACTCGTCGGGAACTGGCTCCGCTTCGGAGCCATCCGTCCGCCCAATCGGCGCAATTGTGTGAAGAGGGGGTCGTTGAGATGATCGAGTACCTGAAGAACCGATTCACAATCCGTGCAATGCTCGACATGGGCGCAGACCGGCGCAAACGACGGACCAGCAAGACTGCCGAGGGCGAACCCTTCCAGCTCGGTTCGATCAGGACAGTCCGGCATGCCCATTGGTTCCACCTCGCGACCGTTGACTGACCTTAGTGATCTAACGTGGCGGTGTTACACGTTTTTCTCCCGGCTCCTATCCTCCTTGCTCTCGTCATTGAGATCCGTAATCATTATCGTTGGGCGGTCTGCCCGTGACCAGAGTCGTCAACCGATCGGGGGCCCGCGACATGAGTGATGCCTCCGAGCCTACGCCGAGTCGTGGAGAGCCTCAACCCTCCTCGGCGACATCGCGTGACTTGCTGGACCGGCTCAAGGCGGATGACGCCCAGGCGTGGGACCGGTTAGTCCTCCTCTATGCGCCGCTGGTGTACCGATGGTGCCGCCGCTGGGACCTCCGCGACCAAGATATCGCCGATGTCCTCCAGGACGTCTTCCAGGCCGTGACCGCTCACATCGCGACGTTCCGCAAGGAGAAAGCTGGCGATACGTTTCGCGGGTGGCTCCGGACGATTGCGCACAACAAGGTCCAGGACCATTTTCGCAGGCTCGGTCGCGAGCCAGGAGGAGTCGGCGGCACCGACGCCCAGATTCGGCTCACAAACCTGCCAGCGGCCGGACTGGCTGATGACGAGGAATCCCCCGACGAGACCGGGGAGCGGCTCCTGCTCCGTCGTGGCCTCGACCTGATTCGCGACGAGTTCGAGGATCGCACCTGGAAGGCGTTCTGGGAGACCACGATCGAGGGCCGTGACACCAAGGACGTCGCGCTCGATTTACAGATGAGTCCGGGCGCAGTGCGGGTGGCCAAATCGCGAGTGCTCCGGCGGCTCCGCGAGGAACTGCGGTGAATCCTCGTAGCGCAATCGGTCGAGGGGACCATCGGAATCTTTAATTGGCCGCTTGCTCGCCCGAGTGCATGTGAGGAAGGTTCCGTCGCAGGAACCTGAGTAGTCGCGGCACCGGCAAGTCCTCGGGGAACGGCGACCCGCTACTCGCTGACTGGCCATACCACGTCGGATAACCTGTGCCGGGCCATCCGTTGCCTCGGTAGAACGTCCTGCTGCTCGCGTGACCTGCTGAATGACCACCGCCACCATGGCCGCTGCCTCCATGGCCACCACCACCGCCTCCGTGTGCGTAAACCTGGGCCGATCCGAACGTGGAAAACAGGCAAATTGTCAGGACGACTGCATTACGCAGGCGCCGTATTACGGGGAACATCCTTGTCCCTTTCATAGAGATGGTTGGTTGCGAAGAGAATTCGCTGGCCTCAGTACGACACGAATGTCGGACTGGTTCGTCCTGATTGAGAAGTTTGATCGAGTTTCCACTCACTCAGACGGAAACTGAGTCTGGCTCTACTGGACCGGTCTCAGCGCGGCGGACGCGACGGCGCGAGCATAAGCCAGCGCCTGGGCAGCACCCGCCCCGCGGAACCGCCGCGCCACGACCCACGCCACGCAGAAGACGGACTCTGCCACCGACGCGTTCACGTTTCCATCGCCGATCGGGGCGATCTCCCACCAGGCATCGTCCGCCCAGAGCAGTCCGCGGCTGCCAAAGGCTGTGATCGCGAATTCGCCGGGATCGCCCTGGAGCTGGCGGAGTCGCTGCGCCAGGATGCCGATATCGCTGGCGCCGGCACCCAGTGCGCGGGCCTGCTGATGGCTCATCTGGATGTACTGGAACCGCCGGGCGACCTGCGCGAAGCCCGGGTGAACGATCAGCTCCCGAGGCGGGCGAAGAGCACGATAAGCCCCGCCGGCCAGGTCCGCCAGGTGCGGCAGCAGACCGGGCGAGTTGGCATCATCCGGCGACAGCGGACCCGGCGATCACGGCGTCGGCGGTCCGGAGCGCGACGATCGCTGCGGCGATGGCCTCGTGGTTTTCGCACGAGCCCTCCTCTTGATCCAGCACATGGAGGATCCCCGACATGTTATCCGGCAGGTAGTCCGTGCGACCAGGCGCCGCACCGATCGGGTCCAGGAAGCGGGGGCTCACCCGGTTCTCGCGACTCCGACGACGGCACCACGCGGCCGAGCCGCTCACGGTGTGGGCCGCGACCCGGGTGCAGCAAAGGCCGTTGGGCCCGGCTTTGGCCGGTCGGGCTTGGCCGGCCCAGTGCGCCCGCCGCGGCCCAGGACGCCGTCGCCGTGGCCTCGCGACGGTTCACTGGCCACGACCACCAGGTTCCGGAGGGCCGCTATGCTCGTTGCTGCGTCTTGTGCCGCTCGTTTCGAGTTGGGGCGACTCGCGAGTTGAGCCATCATGGGGATTGATCCTTTGCTGGAGAAACGATTTGCGGGACGGTCCTGACACCGGGCTGGGCGGGCGTCGCGACCTGCACAACCGGTGGGCTGAGAGATGTATCAACGCGGATGCATCAAACCCGACAAGATTCTTTTGCGTTCAAGACCCGTGGCCGTTATGCTCGCATTGACCCTGGGAAGGCAGTTCGCGGAGCCCCCATTCGGCGGGTTGGAGATTCTTCGCACAATCTCGAAAAAACCCGAGATCGGTGTCGGGTGGCCGGTCGGAGTGTTGATCAAAGCAACAGGGCAGGGACATCCGGTGACGTTCGCCGCGATCTCTCTCTGACCTTCGGGAGCCCACCATGGACCCACACGGCTCGGTAACGCATCGATGATCTCGACCTGCGCTCCGACGACCCTGTCGTACGCAACGCGGCGGCCCGTCAGATCTGGGAGCGCTATTTCCGCGACCTGCTCACGCTGGCACGCAAAAACCTCGACAAGCGAATCCGCCTCCGCACGGACGAAGAAGACGTCGCCCAGAGCATGTTCAAGAGCTTCTGCCTGCGCCAGCAGCGGGGCGAGTTTGACCTGGCCAGCCGCGACGAGCTCTGGAGGCTGCTGGTAACGATCACGATCCGCAAGGCCCGCAACGCGGCCAAAGCACAGCGGAGGGACAAGCGCGACGTTGCCCGCGAGCAAACCCTGTCGGGTGGCGACGAGACGGGTTCGGCCGGTGGGTGCTGAGAGCAGATCGAGGCCGCCGACCCTTCGCCCGCTGGAGGCCGCCGTGCTCAACGAGGCGCTGGAACGCCGCCTGCAGGCCCTGGCCGACCCCGAGCTCCGTGCAGATCGCACTCTGGCGGTTGGAAGGATATACGCAACCGCGAAATCGCCGACCGACTCGACTGCACCGAGCGGTCGGTCGAGCGCAAGCTGGGACGGATTCGCAGCCTGTGGACGTCGTACGACGACGGTGATCCTGACGGGGGAATATCCTCAGTAATAGGATGGGTAGCCATGAGCTGAAATCCCGACGGCCGACTGGACCTGGATCAACGCAGGCCGCCGAGCGCTTCGAGCAGGCCTGGAAAAAAGGCCCGCGGCCGCGCATCGAGGATTACCTGACCGAAGTGGACGAGCCGCAACGCCCCCGGCTGCTCGACGAGCTGCTCAGGGTCGAGATCGAGCTCCGCCGCAAGGTCGGCGAGCGGCCGACCCGGGATGAATATCGACGACCGCTTCCCCGCCCATTCCACCGTCGTCGCGGCCGTCTTTCGCGACGGACACGACGCCGCGTTCCGCGGCTGTCGGCGCCGGATCGAACGGGTCGGCGCGAGTCCCGAAGACTGGATCGGTCCCTGATCCGCGGCGTACTGGCCGCGCTGGCCGAGACGAGCGGCCCGGTTCCCGCGTGTGCTGCTTCGCGACACCGACGCCGAGCCCGAAACTCCGGTGGTCCGGCCCTCGTCCCCCGAGATGCCCGAGGAGACCGGCCGCTACCAGCTCCTGGGCGAGATCGGCCATGGCGGCATGGGCGCCGTCCTCAAGGGCCGCGACCCCGACCTGGGGCGCGACCTCGCCGTCAAGATCCTGCTCGACGAGCACCAGGATGACCCCGAGCTCGTCCGCCGCTTCATCGAGGAGGCGCAGATCGGCGGCCAGCTCCAGCATCCGGGGATCGTGCCGGTCTACGAGCTCGGCCAGTTCGGCGACCGCCGGCCCTACTTCACCATGAAGCTGGTCAAGGGACGCACGCTGGCCGCCTTGTTGAAGGAACGCGCCGGCCCCACGCACGACCTGCCGCGGTTCCTGGGCATCTTCGAGCAGGTCTGCCAGACGATGGCCTATGCGCATGCCCGCGGCGTGATCCACCGCGACCTGAAGCCGTCGAACATCATGGTGGGAGCGTTCGGCGAGGTGCAGGTGATGGACTGGGGCCTGGCCAAGGTCCTGCCCCAGGGCGGGACGGCCGACGAGACACGGCCGGACCCCGACGTGGCGGCCGTCAGCGTCATCCGCACGGTTCGGAGCGGCTCGGATGCCGACAAATCGCGGCCGGGCTCGGTGCTGGGCACGCCGGCCTACATGGCGCCGGAGCAGGCGCGCGGCGACGTCGAGGCGATCGACGAGCGGGCCGACGTCTTCGGGCTGGGTTCGATCCTGTGCGAGATCCTCACCGGTCGGCCGGCGTACACGGGTCCGTCGTCCGACGCGATCCATCGCAAGGCGAGACGGGGTGAGACGGCCGATGCGCTGCGCCGGCTCGACGGCTGCGGGGCCGATGGCGAGCTGGTGGCCCTGGCCGCGTACTGCCTGGCCGCCGATCCCGAGGAGCGGCCGAGGAATGCCGGCGAGGTCGCCCGGCGGATGACCGCCTACCTGTCCGGCGTTCAGGAGCGGCTCAGGGCGGCCGAGCTGGCACGGGCCGCCGAAGAAGCGCGGGCCGAGGAAGCGCATGGCGACGGCCGCGGCGGCCGAACGAGCGCGGGCGGCCGAGGAGGCACGGGCCGAGCAGGCCCAGGCCGCGGCGATCGCCGCCGAGGGTCGCGCCCGGGCCGAGCGGCAGGCGCGGCGGATGACTGTCGGGCTGGCTGCCTCGGTCTTGATCGCCGGCCGCGCTCGGCGCCGCCGGATGGAGGTGGGTTGAGCGAGACCGGGTCGTGCGGATCGCGGCGACGTCGAACCAGGTCAACACCGCCTTGCAAGAGGCGACGGGGCTCCAGGGCCAGGCCCAGAGTGCGGCGGTGGGAGACCTCGTTGCCTGGACCAAGGCGCTGGCCGCGGCACAAAAGGCTCGCGAGCTGCTCGAACCCGGCCTGAGCGCCTCGCTTCGTCGCCAGGTCGAGGCCTTGCTGGCGACGATCACCAGCGAGAAGGAAGAAGCCGAAGCGGCCGCCCGAGCGGCGGAGTCCGACCGGCTGCTGATGGATAAGCTGGTCGACATCCGCTCGGCCAAGACCGACGATCCGGACGGCTCGATCAGCGATCAGAGATTACGCCAGGGCGTTCCGGGAGGCCGGAATCGACGTCGCGGCGTTGCCGCCGGCCGAGGCGGCGCGCCTGGATCAAGGCCCGGCCCGCGGCGGTGGCCGCGGCACTGGCCGCGGCGCTGGACGACTGGGCGGCCGTGCGTCGCTCGCGGCGTTATGATCGGCCCGGTGCGATGCGGCTGTCCGAGGTGGCAATCGCCGCGGACCCTGACCCCTGGCGGGTCGGCCTCCGCCGCGCGCTCGACCTGTCTGACCGGGCGGCACGGGCCAAGGCGCTGCGAGACCTGGCCGCGTCGACGAAGCCCGAGATCGCACCCGCCGTCGATCTTGACCTGCTGGGCACGGCCCTGTCCGAAGTGGGGGAGCCCAAGGCGGCCGAGGAGGTGCTTCGTGCCGGCCGGCGGAGGTTCCCCGATGACGTCTGGCTCAACTACGACCTGGCTCATTTCCTGGAGGCGCAGTCGCGCGGCGAGGAAGCGGTCCGCTACTACTCCATCGCCCGTGCCCTGCGACCCGAGACGGCGCACGATCTGGCCCATCTCCTGGAACAGCAAGGGAGAGTCGGTCGAGGCGATCGCGGTCTTCCGCGACCTGGTGCGACTGCGTCCCGACGACGGCCGCCATTGGGGCTGCTACGGCAGGCTGCTCAAGGAACGCGGCGACCGCTCCGGGTCGAGGAGCTGCACTCGAGAAGGCCGTCGCGATCCTGCGCCGAAGCATACAGTTCAAGGCCCGACGACTCCATGCGCCACTACAGCCTCGGCATCGCTTTGCATGATCTGGGAAATCTGGGATGACGCGGTCGCCGAATTCCGCGACAGCCGTCCGCCTCAGGCCGAATTACGCCGGACGCCCACAATAACCTCGGCACGGCCCTGCAGCGACCAGGGAAAATCGGAGGAGGCGATCGCCGAGCATTCCGCGAGGCGATCCGACTCAAGCCGGACTCCGCCCACGCTCACAACAACCTCGGCAACGCCCTGACGGAACAGGGAAAGCTGGCGGAGGCGATCGCCGAGTACCGCGAGGCGATCCGGCTCAAGCCCGACTACGCGCTACGCCCACAATAGCCTCGGCATCGCCCTGAAAGCCAACGGCAGCTCGACGAGGCAATCGCCGAATACAAGCACGCGATCGCCTCAAGCCCGACTACGCTAACGCCCACGCAACCTCGGCTTACTTCTGACAAACAGGGAAAGCTCGAGGAAGCGTCGCCGAATACCGCGAGGCAATCCGCCTGGAGCCCGCACGCCGCATCGCCCCTACATCCTCGGCAACCGCCTCATGGCCCAGAAGAAACTCGACGAGGCAATCGCCGAGTTTCGAGGAGGCCATCCGCCTCGAGCCCGACTACGCCGAAGCCCACACCGATCTTGGTGCTCGCGCTGGCATACCAGGGGAAGACTGGACGAGGCGATCGCCGAATATCGTGAGGCGATCCGACTCAAGCCTGGTCTCGCCGACGCCCACAACAACCTCGGCGTTGCCTTCGAGCAACAAGGAAAGCCGGATGAGGCGATCGCCGAGTTTCCGAGGCGATCCGAATCAAGCCCGACTACGCCGATGCCCACGGCAACCTCGGCGGAATGCCTTACGAGGAAAATCGCGAATATGCCGGAGGCGATCGCGGCATATCGCGAGGCTATCCGGATCAAGCCGGATTCGTCCGATGCTCACTTGCGGCCTCGGCAACGCCCTGAAGGGCAGGGAAAGCTGGAATGAGGCGATCGCGCGAATCGCGAGGCGCCATACGGCTCAAGCCGGACGACGCCAATCCCCACAACATCTCGGCATTGCCCTGACAACCAGGGAAGCTCGACGAGGCGATCGCCGAATACCGCGAGGCGATCCGGCTCAAGCCGGACTACGCAATGCCCACAGCAACCTCGGCAACGCCCTGAACGACCAGGGGAAGCTGGATGAGGCGATCGCCGAATACCGAGGCGATCCGGCTCAAGCCCGACTACGCCGATCCCCACAACAATCTCGGCAACGCCCTGAGCGACCAGGGGAAGCTGGACGAGGCGATCGCCGAATACCAAGACCGCGATCCGGCTCAAGCCCGACTACGCCGATCCCCACAACAATCTCGGCAATCCCTGACAGATCAGGGAAAGCTGGACGAGGCGATCGCCGCATACCGCGAGGCGATACGGCTCAAGCCCGACTACGCCATCGCCCACAGCAACCTCGGCAACGCCCTGAGGACCAGGGAAAGCTGGATGAGGCAATCGCCGAGTACGGAGGCGATCCGGCTCAAGCCCGACTTACGCATCGCCCACAACAATCTCGGCATCGCCCTGAGGGATCAGGGTAAGCCGGATGAGGCGATCGCCGAGTACCGAGAGGCGATTCGGCTCAAGCCCGACTTCGCCGGCCCACATCAACCTCGGCAATGCCCTGAGCGGATCTGGGGAAGCGGGATGAGGCGATCGCCGAGTACCGCGAGGCGATCCGGCTCAAGCCCGACTTCGCCACGGCCCACAATAACTGGGCCTGGGCGTTGGTCCTCTCCCCGAAGCATCCGCAGGGCGATTACGAAGAAGGGCTGCTGCACGCCCGAAAGGCCGTCGAGCTTGCGAAGAAGGGCGAAAACCACTTCGGCACGCTGGCGCTGGCCGAGTATCGTTCGGGGCACTGGGACGAGTCGCTGGCCGCCAGCGAGCAGTCGATGAAGCTACGAAAGGGCATGTACGCTTATGACTGGTTCTTCCAGGCCATGGCACGCTGGCAGAAAGGCGACAAGGACGAGGCCCGCAAATGGTTCGACAAGGCGGTCGCGTGGACCAAGCAGAAGGAGCCCAAGAACGTCGAGCTCCGCCAGTTCTGGGCCGAAGCCGCCGAGCTGCTGGGCCAGCCGGGACCGGACTCGCCGGCAGCTCCCGCAGCAGAGAAACCGCGTTGAACGGGCCAGGCGAAGATATTTTTGACAGTGCCAAGATTCGCCCCCTGCACGAGCCGACTACGGGTAGAAGGGTCTCGGCCTCTCGGCCCGGTGGCATCAAGGCATTGATCGGCAGTGGTTTGCGGAATAGCAGCCCTTCAGCTCTGAGAAATGGGAAATTCGTCGCACCTTGACGGCAGCACAAGTCCAAAGTAGAACTTCTGTTGAGGCGATCGGCCTCGCCGGGGCCAAATTTTTTTCTTCGCACCTCTGGTTTTTCGGGCCTTTTCCGGTATAACTTCGACTTACCGGAAGTCCTCGGGGCCCATCCATGCGTGTTCCCAGCCACCCGACACTGGTCCGCCGGATGCTGGACCGGCGACTCAAGCAACTTGTTCCCGCCGGCCCCATCCTGGCGGCCAGCCTCATGCAGGTGAACAAACGCTGCGGCCAACCCTCCTGCTCCTGCCACCACGGCGGCCCGTTGCACCAAGCCCACCACCTCGCCTTCAGGGACGGTGGCAAGACACGCACCGTTTATGTGCCCCAGGACCTGCTTGAGGAGGTCCGAAAATGGGTGCAGGAATCCCAACGTCTCAAGACCCTGATCCACGAAGTCAGCCAGTTGTCTGTGGCCCTGATCAAGGGACACGTTGCGCACCGCAAGCGGCGGCGGGGTCGACGCTGAACATCGGCCCCATCCTGGTTCAGACGATTCGCCACTTCTTCCCCGATCTCAACACCTGGATCGACGAAATCGACGACCCACGGTTCTTGCCGATGGTGGTCTACCACAAGCGGTTCCTCGTGTGGTTGGGGCTGAGCTTGTTCCTGTGCAAATTGAGCAGCCGGCGACAACTGGATTACCAGTTCAACACCGACGGCCCGGAAGTGCTGCCCAACCTCAATCGCCTGGCGGGCACCGCGCAGGACAGTCGGCCGGTGAACAAGACCTTGGAGTACTTCCTGAAGAAAATCGGCAGCGCCCCCATCGCCGGCCTCCGGCAGCGAATGGTCCAGCGGTTGATCCGCATGAAGGCCCTGGACGCGGCGCGGCTGCAGGGGCGGTTCGTCGTCTTGATTGACGGATCGGGATATTTGGTGTTTGGTTCTCGGCATTGCGACCATTGCCTGACGCAACGGCACGGCGAGACGACGCTGTACATGCACCAGGTACTGGAGGCCAAGTTGCTGGGGCCGGCCGGCACGGTCGTGTCGATCGCCACCGAGTTCATCGACAACAGCGACGTCCCGAGCGCCCCGCGGGTGCGAGCCAGGAGCAACTCAAGCAGGACTGCGAGTTGAAGGCGCTGCGGCGTCTCATGGCCGGGTTGCGGGTGGAGTTCCCGCAGTTCGCATCTGTCTCGATGGCGACGGCCTCTATGCCTGCGGGGAAGGTTTCCAGATCGCGAAAGACTTTCGATGTGATTACATCTATGTGTTTAAGCCTGGTCGGTTACCGGCCCTCTGGCGGGACTTCCAGGAGTTGCTTCGGTTGTGCCCCGACCAGCAGGTGGAGCGGACGACGCCGCAGGGGGTTCGGCAGGTCTATCGCTGGGTCAACGACCTGCACTACACGGACAGCGACGGCCGCGAGTGGACCGTCAACGCCATTGAGTGTACCGAGACGAACAAGGATGGAGAGAAGAGCGTGTGGTCATGGGTGACGTCCCTGGAGGTGAACCACCAGACCGTGGTGGAGGTGCCGACCAACGGAGGGAGGGAACGCTGGCGACGGCGAACTAGCACCTCCGCTTCGCTTCGCTCGGAATGGTGCGAGCAATCCTCATCATGGACTGAGGTCAGGTTTGGCAAGACGGGAGATCCGTGCCTTTAGGCTCTGGCCCTCGCCCATCCGAGTCACTTTCCAGTCTTTCCAGTCGCTGTCATCGGGTATCCGCCAGAGATCCTCGGGCACCGGCTGATTGCATCGGGTCTCGGTCACGCGGTAATCCTTCGTCGATTTGCCGTCCGGGCTGATCACCAGGTAGCGCAGTGTGAGATACGTCGACTGTTCCAGCACGACAAAAGCCTTGGAAAAACTTTCCCGGCCGGTCTTTGTCAATGGGGTAAAGCGAAGCAACCAGCTCTTGGCCTGCCCGATAGACTGTAGCTCGACATTGTACCGCTCTTTCAGCCACTCGGTGTTCAGTCGCCAGAAGAACGGCAATGCGAGAACTGCGGGGATGCGGCCTCGATCCTCCGGCGCGATCGGCCAGACGAAGTGCTCTTTCAGCTCCGGATGGAAATTGTGTACCGCGTCATCTGTGTAGATGATCCGATCCGTGGAGCGTTTCTGATTCGCCCCAAGGAGATCCCTATCGGAGACCTTCCTCGGTCTGCTGACAACTTCGATGAACGCTCGCCCTCCTTTTGTGAGGACAACCCGCCCGGTCAGAGAATCGTCTTCCCCCCAGGTTGGGTTACGCGCTCGGCCAGTGAACCGAACGTCCAGGCTCGTGTAAGCGGCCGAACGTCGTCGCCACTCTTCGAGGACGCGATCGAGCCGGGAGTCAGCCCCTGATTGAATGGGAGAGTCCGGGGCGAATTCGACTTCGACGTCGGGAACGCCTCCTTTCGGGACCGCTTCCCGGCGCAGTTTCGGGCCGCCTCTCCGACGCGCGGCGAAGCAGTTCATCTCGACGTCGTAAGTAGTTGGTATCCAGCGATCGGAGCGCGTCCTGCAATCCCTTGCGACGCGCTTCGATAAGCGCATTCAGTTGCTGGATCGTCCGGTCAACCCCCTCTTTGTCGTCCTTCTTGAGTTGCCGCTCGGCGTCACGGATCAGGTCGTCGATCTCCTTTTCGGCGACCAGGCGGCGCCATATAGAGGAATGATAAATTGTTGCGATCCAGGAGACGGTAGATCGAATTCGGGGTGGCGTACAGCCCTTGATCGCCTTTCGGCTCGGCGAAGTTGCATACGCCCGCGAGATACCCGTCGCTGGTGAACAACCCTCCGCCCGTTCGTCCTTGTTTGGGGGCGGTTTGGCATTCGATCGCCTCATAGTCGCGGTTGCCGGACAAACCGCGGAACCGGGGATTGGTGATGATGGTATTCCAGGCGGTGGGGTCTCGCCCCTCAGAACAGCCGAGCGTCAGCATCTTCATCCCGATGGTCGGCGCCCACCGCCGTCGGACGATCTTCGAAGTCGGCAATTGATGACCCGGTCTGATTCGGACCAGGCTGACGTCGCGCTGGAAATCGCAGTCGACGAGTTCGCCGTCGACCGTTTGGACATACTCGGCCGGTGCCGGCCTCGAGCCTTCCAGCATACCGTCGAATAGGTCGACCTTGATCCTGTAAGGGAATTCTCCGGTGGGCGCTGGTTTCTCGAGTGTGAACTGGTGCGCCGAGGTCAGGATGAGCGACTCGTCGATCGTGCTGCGAATGATCGTCCCAGAATTGAAGCCGACACTCGATTCTCTGAGGATCTTGATCCGGACCACCGTCTCCCAGGACCCGGGCGGGTGGAGCATCGAAGTCGATCGGCCAAAGACGAGACGTTGCGGGGGAAGTGGCAGGGACCGGGGTTTGCGTTGTCGACTCCGCGCTATCCCTCTGCGATGGCTCCGCTCGGCTGGCGACTTGCCCGGCGTCGCTCGAGCTCGATTCGCTATGCATCGCCGATGCGAAGAACACGCTGCATCCGACGACAACGACTGCGGCGGCCAGCTTCAGCTTGGACAGGAACATCATCGTGAGCACTCCTTTTGTGAGGGCAAGAACCGCGGACGGTATCACATCGGTCGCCGCGTATCCCGCGGCGAACTGCGCCGCCATCCGAGACGTCGCATCGATCGAGACCGTAGAGATCGACGGCTCGCGCCGACTTGGCGGAGAGGACCCCGGTGGCGGCGACGGCAGCGGGGACGACCCCGCGACGGATCATCCGGCCACGCAGGTGTTCTCGGCCCCGCGCCAGCCGGCTCTTGATCGTCCCGACCGGCCGGCCTAACATGCGAGCCGCCTCTTCATAGGTGCGCCCTTCCAGGTCGCACAGGACGACCGGGGCACGGTACCGATCCGGCAGTCGCGCGATTTCGTCGTGGATGATTTGATCGACATCATCGCGAGCTTCATCGGATACGAGGGTCGGCGTCATGCCGGCCGCCTTGGACTCATGGACCCGTCGTCGAGCCGCGGCCGCCTTCGAGGTGCTTGCGACACGATAGGCCACCCCATGCAGCCACGGCCCCAACGAGTTCGCCACCCGGAGCGAGCCGGCCTTGCGTGCAAGGATCAGGAAGGTTGCCTGAAACGCATCCTGGGCGTCATGATGGTTGTGAAGCACGCCTCGGCAGACGCGCAGCACCATCGGACCGTGTCGCCGAACCAAGGCCGCGAATGCGGCCTCGGCGGCCGGACCGCGCCGCGCCATGAATCGATCGACGAGCTCCCGATCGGTCAGCCCGGCGACTGTTCCCACATTGAAAGCAAGATCGATGTGCCGAAGGATCGTGCCGTTTTGCCCGGGCATCGCGTATTCAACCTCCTTGAACCGAGCCGTACGCACTACAGTGTAATGTCGCGTGGAGGCCCGATTGTTCCAAACTCTTGGGAGTTCCGACTCAAGGAGACCAATTATGCCCACGGCACTCAAGCTGATTCGCAGGCGCAGCGGCCACGTGGATGCTCGGGCCGAGGTCCTGAATGCCACGGGACAACCGTAACGCTCGGCCTCCGTCGAAGTTGAGCCGCATTATTTACGGAGGCGCGCTGGGTTCGGACTGATTCTCGGTTCTCGAGCGGAATCGACGGGTGCCCGTGTCGTTCAGGCGCCACACGTAAGTCCAATGCCTGCAAGGCTGTGACGCCGTGACGGCGTTTTTTGGCCTCGCGCACCTTTGTGCGCGCTCTTCTCCGCAATCGCACCGAGGGGCGGGACGTTCACCCTTCCATTCGGATCGTCTGAGTGCGAGGAGGCGGAGTCCGGCCGCACTTCGCGTAACAGACACGACATGGGTTTTCGGCTCGGCTGACGTGATCAGACCAACTTTGCATCGGCCCACAGCAACCTCGGTGCTTGGTCGCAGCGAGTTTTCAGAGTAATCCACGTTCGGGTATGATCAAGAGCGTCGACAATAACGATTAGCCCAAGCATAACGGTTTTCGGGTTCAACCTTCATGAGCGAACCGACCGAGATATCGCAGGACCTGGCCGAGGCGGACTCTTCCGAGCAGCGGCTGCCTCTCGATGCGATCTTTGCGCCGAGGGCGGTCGCGGTGATCGGGGCGACCGAGAAGGCCGGCAGCGTGGGACGAGCCATCATCTGGAACCTGATCAGCAACCCGTTTGGGGGAACGGTCTACCCGGTCAACCCCAAACGGCCCAACGTGCTGGGGATCCGGACGTATCCCACGATCAAGGCCGTGCCCGAGCCGGTCGACCTGGCGGTGGTGGTGACCCCCGCGCCAACGGTGCCCCAGGTGATCGGCGAATGCGTCGAGGCCGGGGTCAAGGGGGCGATCATCATCTCGGCCGGGTTCAAGGAAGTTGGACCGGAAGGGGCCGAGCTCGAGCGGAGCGTGCTGGAGCAGGCCCACCGCGGCCGGATGCGGCTGATCGGGCCCAACTGCCTGGGAGTGATGCATCCTCGTAGCGGACTCAACGCCACGTTCGCCGCCCAGATGGCCCGGCCGGGGTCCGTCGGCTTCTTGAGCCAGAGCGGCGCTCTTTGCACCGCCATCCTCGACTGGAGCCTGCGCGTGAACGTCGGCTTCAGCGCGTTTGTCTCGATCGGCTCGATGCTCGATGTCGGCTGGGGCGACCTGATCGATTACCTGGGAGACGACCCCTACACCAAGTGCATCGTGATTTACATGGAATCGATCGGCGATGCGCGGTCGTTCCTGTCGGCGTCGCGCGAGGTGGCGCTGACCAAGCCGATCATCGTGATCAAAGCCGGGCGGACCGAGGCGGCGGCCAAGGCCGCGGCGTCGCATACCGGCTCACTGGCCGGCAGCGACGAAGTGCTCGACGCCGCGTTCCGCCGCGTCGGTGTCCTGCGGGTCGACTCGATCTCTCAAGTCTTCGACATGGCCGATGTGCTGGCCAAGCAGCCCAGGCCCCGCGGGCCCAAGCTGGCGATCGTCACCAACGCGGGCGGACCCGGCGTCCTGGCCACCGACGCCCTGATCGAAAATCGAGGCGAGCTCGCCCAGCTCTCCCCCGCGACGATCGAAGCACTGGGGACCTTCCTGCCGGCCGCCTGGAGCCATAGCAACCCGATCGACATCCTGGGCGATGCCGACGCCCCGCGCTATGCCCGAACGCTGGAGGTGGCGTCCCAGGACCCCAACATCGACGGACTCCTGGTGATCCTCACTCCTCAAGCCATGAGCGACCCGACGGCGACCGCCCAGGCCCTGCAAAAGTACGCCAAGATCCCCGGCAAGCCGGTCCTCGCCAGTTGGATGGGAGGCGCGGCCGTCGAGACCGGCGAGCAGATCCTCGACCATGCGGGTATCCCGACGTTCGCATATCCCGACACGGCCGCGCAGATTTTCACCGCCATGTGGCGGTCTTCCTACAACCTCCAGGCCCTGTATGAG
Organism: uncultured Planctomycetota bacterium; assembly: GCA_963779785.1. Taxonomy (GTDB): domain Bacteria; phylum Planctomycetota; class Planctomycetia; order Isosphaerales; family Isosphaeraceae; genus CAVRFS01. Next base: position 83,383 of record CAWAAW010000003.1, on the reverse strand, counting down.
ACCCCGACCTTGCCATCCGGCGATGAGACGGCCGCGATCGCGCACGAGCGGGCCGAGGCGATCATCACCACCGCTCGAAACGAGGAGCGGACCGTGCTCACCGAGGCCGAGTCGAAACAGCTCCTGGCGGCCTACGGAATTCCGACCGTGGAAACGCGCGTCGCCGTGACCGAGGACGAGGCCGTCGCCGCGGCGGTTTCGATCGGGCTACCGGTCGTGCTCAAGCTCCATTCCAAGACGATCACCCACAAGACCGACGTCGGCGGCGTGCAGCTCAACCTGACCGACGAAGAAGCGGTCCGTCGCGCCTATCGCGCGATCGCGTCCGCGGTCGCCGACCACGGCGGCGCCGAGCATTTCCTGGGGGTGAGCGTCCAGCCCATGGTCAAGCTCGATGGCTACGAGCTGATCATCGGCAGCAGCCTCGACCCGCAATTCGGTCCGGTGCTCCTGTTCGGCACGGGGGGCCAGCTCGTCGAGGTCTTCAAGGACCGCGCACTCGGACTGCCACCGCTCAATACCACCCTGGCCCGCCGGATGATGGAGCAGACCAAGATCCTGACGGCCCTTCGAGGCGTGCGCGGCCGCCGCCCGGTGAACCTGGCCGCGCTCGAGCAGCTTTTGGTCCGCTTCAGCGTTCTGGTCGTCGAACAACGATGGATCAAGGAGATCGATATCAACCCATTACTGGCTTCCCCCGATCGCCTGCTGGCGCTGGACGCGCGGGTGATCATACACGAGTCCAACGTGAGCGACACGGAAATCCCCAGGCCGGCCATCCGTCCGTATCCCAGCCAGTACATCACCGCCTGGACCGCCAAGAACGGTTCCAAGCTGTTGCTCCGGCCCATCCGTCCCGAGGACGAGCCCTTGCTGGTGAAGTTCCACGGCACGCTCTCCGAGCGTTCCGTCTCGCGGCGATACTTCCATGCGATCGCGCTCAGTGCGCGGGTCGCTCACGAGCGTCTGACCCGGATCTGCTTCATCGACTACGATCGCGAAATGGCCCTGGTAGCCAGCCGTCAAGATCCCACGACCGGCGAACCGGAAATCCTCGGCGTCGGCCGGTTGAGCAAGATCCGCGAAACCAACGAGGCCGAGTTCGCACTCTTGATCGCCGATAAATTCCAAAGGCAGGGACTCGGCACCGCGCTGCTCGACCGCCTGCTCCAGGTCGGTCGCGACGAGAAGATCGCCCGGATCACCGGCGACATCCTCCCCGAGAACTTCGAGATGCAGCGCCTCTGCGAAAAACTGGGCTTTCGGCTGACTCGCCCGCCCGGCGAGCCGGTGGTCAAGGCGATGATCGACCTTTGAAGAAAGCCTGACCTACGTGCTCCGAGCGTCGTGTTGGGGGTAAAGCCGTGAACCTGTCGACCGTGATCCGAAGCGAGCGATTTCAGTTCGCCGACCTGCGCGCGGTCTTTGCCAAGGCCAACGAGGAGAAGTCGGGCGACCAGCTTGCCGGGCTGGCCGCGCGGACCGAGCGCGAGCGCGTCGCCGCCAAGATGGTCCTGGCCGATTTGACACTGGGAGAGATCGTTGAGCATCCCTTGATCGATCCCGACGCCGACGAGGTGAGCCGGCTCATCCTGGATTCACTCGACCTTGACGCTTTCTCCGCATTCCGCAGGCTGACGGTGGGCGAATTCCGCGAATGGATTCTCGACGACGCCACGACCGAGGAGGAGCTGACGGCGATCCGTCCCGGCTTGATCCCGGAGCTGGCGGCGGCGGCCGCCAAGCTGATGAGCAACAAGGACCTGGTGCTGGCCGCGAGCAAGATCCGCGTCGTGACTCGCTGCCGAAACACGATGGGCCAGCGCGGTGTGTTGGGCATCCGCGTCCAGCCCAACCATCCCAGCGACGACCTCGGCGGCATCCTGCTCTCGGCCGCCGACGGCTTGCTCTTCGGCTGCGGCGACGCGGTGATCGGCGTCAACCCGGCCGCCGAGTCGGTCGAGGTCGCCTCGGGCATCCTCCGCGCTCTCGATCGCCTGATCGACGCGCTGGCGATCCCCACGCAGGCCTGTTGCCTGGCGCACATCACGACCCAACTTGGCTGCATCGACCGCGGCGCGCCGGTCGACCTGCTATTTCAGTCGATCGCCGGCACCGAGGCGGCCAACGCGAGCTTCGGAATCAACCTGGCGCTGCTTGCGCGAGGGGCAAGAGCGCGTGCTCGAGCACCACCGCGGCCGCGACGTCGCCTGGGTCGGCGACCAGGCGATGTACTTCGAGACGGGGCAGGGGAGTGCCTTGTCGGCCGGCGCCCATCAGGGCGTCGACCAGCTCACGCTCGAAGCCCGGGCCTACGGCGTGGCCCGGGCGTTCGACCCGTTCCTGGTCAACAGCGTCGTCGGCTTCATCGGGCCCGAGTACCTATTCGACGAGCGGCAGATCATCCGCGCCGGGCTGGAAGACCATTTCATGGGCAAGCTGCTGGGCCTGCCGATGGGAGTCGACGTCTGCTACACCAACCACGCGGCGGCCGACCAGAACTCGGCCGACAACCTGCTGTTGCTCCTGGCGGCGGCCGGCTGCAATTACTTCATGGGAGTGCCCTGTGCCGACGACGTGATGCTCAACTACCAATCGACCAGCTTCCACGATGCGCTGGCCGTGCGCCGGCTCTTCGGCCTGCGCCCGGCGCCGGAGTTCGCCACGTGGCTGGAGGAGCGCGACCTGCCGGCAGGTACGGCCGCGCTTGAAGAAGACAGTCCTGCTCGCCAGCGAATGCTTCAGCACTTGGGCCCGGTTCTGGAACAAGCGGGGAGATTCGCCTGATGAGCGACGCGACCCAGCCGCTTTCTGATGGCGAAATCATCGACGAGGACCTCAGGCGACTGCACGCGCTGGGCTATGCCCAGGAGTTGGCTCGACGGCTGGGAGGATTCTCGAACTTCGCGTTGTCGCTGTCGATCATCTGCATCCTGGCCGGTGGGGTCACGTCGTTCCACCTGGGCCTGTGCAGCGTGGGAGGAGCGTCCATCGGGCTGGGATGGCCGCTGGTGGTCTTGCTCGCGCTGGCGGTCGCGGCGACGATGGGTCAGCTCGCCTCGACGTTCCCGACCGCTGGTGGCTTGTACCACTGGGCGGCGATCCTGGGGGGTCGCGGCTGGGGCTGGGCCACCGCCTGGTTCAACCTGGCGGGGCTGATCACGGTGCTGGCGGCCATCAACGTCGGCACATATCGCTTTGCTCTGGGGGCACTGAGCTCCGGTCCGCTGTCGCCGGCCCTCGACCTGGCGGCACAGGCAATCGGCGTTGTTCTGATCACCGGCTCGCAGGCGGCCATCAACCACATGGGCATTGGCGTGACGGCCCGGCTGACCGACTTCAGCGGGTACTGGATTCTCGTGGTCGCCACGGCTCTGACAGTCTGCTTGTTGGCTTTTGCCCCGGGTCTGGAGCCGTCGCGGCTGGTGACCTTCGAGAACTTCAGCGGCACGGCGGGCGGGAGCGTCTGGCCGGCGACCGAAGGCTTGGTTCTGCTCTTTGCCCTGGGGGCGCTGTTGCCCGCCTACACGATCACTGGCTTCGACGCCTCGGCCCATGCCGCCGAGGAGACCATCGGCGCGTCGGAGAGCGTGCCCCGAGGTATCGTTCGCTCGGTCCTGGTCTCGGGCGTGGCGGGCTGGATCTTGCTCGCCGCGATGGTCCTGGCCGCTCCCAGCCTGCCGGAGGCCGCCGCTCGGGGTGAAGGGGCGTTTCTGTCGATCATGGACGGCGTGCTCCCTCGGCCGCTGGCCGTGGCGTTCGTCGCCGGGATCGTCCTGGCCCAGTACCTCTGCGGATTGGCCACGGTGACCTCGGCCTCGCGAATGGCGTTCGCTTTCGCCCGCGACGGCGGCCTCCCCTTCTCAGCAGCCGTGCGATGGGTCTGCCCCAGGCGGAGGTCGCCGGCCGTCGCCATCTGGGTGGTCACGACAGCAGCCGTCCTGTTTACTCTGTACACTCCGGCCTATGCGACGATTACCGCCGTATGCACGATATTCCTTTACATCTCGTATGTGTTGCCGACGGCCCTGGGCGCCTGGGCGTACGGGCGGACCTGGACAGCGATGGGCCCCTGGAATCTCGGATCTTGGTATCGACCATTGGCCGTGCTGAGTGTCGCCGGCTGCGCTGGCATGATCGTCATCGGCATGCAACCCCCCAACGAACGATCGGCCTGGGTCGTCGGAGGGGCCGCGGTGGTCCTGTTGCTGGCATGGTTCGGCGGGATGCGCCACCGATTCGCCGGTCCGCCCCGGGCGATACTTGGTGGAGAAGCAGCGGGATTCCTGATCTATAATTCAACGTCATTGGTGAGCGGGCGTTTCGAAGCTTTTCGGCGATTCCGGAGTCGCGGGAGATCGCCCTGGCGATTCCCGACTCGAAGATGTCGCGGCTGCCGACGATGACCACGCCCGACCGGCTGCGGGTCAAAGCGGTGTAGAGAATCTCACGTGTATTGATCGGAATGTCACGATCGGGCAGGAAGAGTGCCACGCAGTCGAATTCCGAGCCCTGGGCCTTGTGGACGGTCATGGCGTATGAGTGGAGCAAGTTGGACCTGAGCGATTGGAGGTGGAACGCCGCGAACCCTCCCGCTTGTGGGAAGACGGCCATCGTCTGCGGGCGGCCTCCGTCCGAAACGTCAAGGATCAGCCCCTGATCGCCGTTGAAAAGCATCCGATTGTAGTCGTTGACCTGCATCATGACCGGCTCGCCCGGGATGAGCGTGTCGTCATCGTCGCGACGAAAGCCCAGTTGATCCCGCTTCCGTCGATCGCTGTCGCGGTGGTCCAAGGCGCTGGTGGAGAGCCGCGTTGATGCCGTCAGCCCCACTCGTCGATAAGACGCGGGTGATGCAAAGAATGCGGAACCGTGCCCAGTGAGCGAACAGCCGCGGAGTCGATTCTGATCGTCCTCGCCGAAATCACCACCGACGATCGTATACTCGTGATTGACCAGCTCATCAAGATTTGGGAGAGACCTGAGTTTCTTGTCGTGCCAGTGGCCCAAGAACTCGTCGACAACGCTCGATCCGTCAAGGGGACGAGAGAAACTCGACACCGTGGAACTCGACGTCGGAAACCTTGGAGCGCTCGATGATGACATTCTCACTGGTCCTGCTCGGTGCAAAGGCGGGAGTGTGTCCCGCGTCGATCGCCTGCGCGACGGTGAAGATATTCCGGCCGTCCTCATCGTCGCGACGCATCCGATAGCTATGGATCAAAGGGACAGCCCGGGGACCGAGCGGCGAGTCTTGACCGCACCGTCGCCCTCGCCAAGTAAGTCGCGCAGCACCGCGCCGGCCTCGACGGAGGGAAGCTGATGAGCGTCGCCCAGCAGGATGAACCGAGAGTCGTCGCGGAGCGACCGCACGAGCCGTTCCATCATGGCCAGGTCGATCATCGAGCCCTCGTCGACAATGACCACACGCTCGGCCAGACGGTTGTTCTCATGGTGCAGGAAACGGCCGGAACCTGGCGAGTAGCCGAGCAAGCGGTGGAGCGTGCGCGGCTCGGCCAGGTGGACCAGGTCGAGATCCGCTGGCGACGGGTCGGCGATCCCCTGCCGGCCCGCCTGGATCGCCTCGCCCATGCGGTTGGCGGCCTTGCCGGTCGGCGCCGCCAGCGCGAACTCTTCACAGGACACGCCCAGCCGTCGCAACACGCGAAGGATCGACAGGACGATCGTCGTCTTGCCCGTTCCCGGTCCGCCGGAGACGATCGTGATCGGGTATCGCACGGCCGCGCGTACGGCCGCCATCTGTTCGGTCGCCAGCGAGACCGGACTGCCGTCGCGGTACACGGACCGTGCGAGCACGTCGCGCAGGGCGTCCTCGGAGATCCTCAGGAGACCAGGCCGGGATGGCGGCGGCGAGCCGTCGCCGGAGGGCTTCGACAAATCGGTCTTCCAGATGCCGCATCTTCTGAAGGTAGAGGTACTCGCCGTCGACGACCAAGGGCTTGAACTCTCCCGCCGTGCCGATGATCGTGCTGGCCCGGCCCGAGTCGATCATGGTCTCGATCCGCTCGACCGCTTGCTGAGGGGCTGGGCCCATCGGATCCGAGCAACCCTCTAGCCAGCTTGAGGCGGAGCGCCCGCCCCTCGGAGCTTCGGAAGGCAATCCGGGTGCTCCCTTGCCCCTCCTGGATCAGGGCCGTCAGGATGAGCAGGATCAGAGCTTGCCGGTCGTCGGCTTCCAGCCCCGGTTGCCAGCGGGCCAGCTCCCAAGCCAAGAAGGCCACCTCCTCGTCCAAGTTGTAGAGCGTCTTGAGCTGCTCGCGGATATGCCCAAGCCAGCCTCAGCAGTTCGACCTCGCCCACGGGTTGCTCGGAGACTCCAATGCCCTCCCGCGCGGTACCCAGCGGCGATAGCTCGATCGAGCCTCTTCATGGGCGTCCTCCCCGACTCGCGAGCGTCGAATCGCTTGACCTCGTCTTCGTACCCCAGGATGTCTGCCCAGCTCGGCCGCTTGAAATACACACCAGGCGGCTTGGTGTTCTCTCCCCGCAGACTACGCAGGAACACATAAAACAGGCCGCCGAAGGATTGCGTCGTACACCGCTTCCGAGTGAATCGCCAGCGCCTTCACCATCGCCAGCGAGTAAAGCTTGGCCTGGAGCTCGTAGTGAGTGTCAACGTGCTTGTCGATCGTCTCTTGCTCGTAAGAGGGAAGGAGGTCGCTCTTCCAGTCGGCGAAGTAGACGCAGATCCTTATGCTCGACGACGAGATCCACGTATCCTTTGATAAATCCGCGTTCGATGACCAGTTTGCCCGGCTTGAGCGCCGAGAGCGGCGGGTGGCCGTCGTCTGGAAACGGGAACAGGAATTCCATCTCGCGCAGAAAGTTCTCGGCAATGACACAGCCCCGGGATCGACGATGCCTTGATCGAGCGGGATCTCGTCGGTGAGGGCGTGGTAGACCATGGTCTCGGCCTCGCGGCGATACTTCATGTCGATCCCATTGCGGTTCATGGCCGCGGTGACGACGTCATCGATTTCCTTGCAGTTGCCGCCAATCCTCGAATCTCGGCGTCTGGATCAAGGAGTCGAAGGGGATGAACTCCAAGATCTCGTGGAGCATCGTTCCGGACGCAGTCCCGCCAGGCAGCTCGCCCTCGGCCGGCGTGACGGCCACGGTCGCACGGCCGGGGTCGCGGCGAAACTCATCGCGCTCCAGCGGATCGATCTCCTCGCTCCAGGCACGCTTCATCCGCGAATAGGACGAGACCTCATACCCGGCGTGCTGTCGCCGGAGACTGGCGAAGTCCCACGAGCGGTGGCGATCCTCCAGGAGCGATTGCGGCGGCTGCCACGAGCCGAGGTCGCGTCCAGGCCGAGCCGGGTCGTCCGCTTCATCGCCAATCGGGCGATCCCGAAATGGGACGACTTTGAACAGATGCTCGTTTGCTGTTCCTTTCAGCCCATTTTCCACCACGAGCAGCCGCTCGTTGACGTGACGGTAGCCGCCGTCCCACCGATTGCTCCAGGATTCGGCCGGGATCAGCGGCAAGTACAGCCGCGCCTTGGCGCGAGTGAGGGCCACATAGTAGAGCCGCTGTTCCTCCCGCTCGCGCTCCTCCTTCGCCGCTATCTTGGCATGCTCGTCGTCGCCGACATACAGGACTCGCTGCTGGTCTTCGTGATACTCATGAAGCCCGTCAGAGCGAAACCGAGTGAAACCGCCGTAGACAAAAACGACGGCCGCCTCCAGGCCCTTGCTCTTGTGGATCGTCATGATCTGGACGGCCTTGCGGTCGCTTTCGAGGCGCTGCACGTTGCCGTCCTCGCCGGGGGGCTTGCGAGTTTCCTGGATATAAGCATTGAGCGTTGTGACGAGATCGGCCAGCGTGCAGCCGGCGGCCCGGGCGTCTTCGAGCAGGATCTCGAAGAGGTGCAGGTAATTCGTGAGCGCCCGCTCATCGTCCTTGAGGAACAGCTCGCGGCGAATGACGCCGCTGTCGTCCAGGATTTTGGCGAACAGGGTTTCGAAGCGACGACGGCCGGCCAGCTCTTTCCAATCGGTCAGCCGTTTGACAAGCGGGTGCGAATCCGGCGGATCGACGAGATCGGGCAGCGCTGCCAGCGGGACGGCGAAGAACGGCGTGATCCAGGCGCGACCGCGCCGCCCGGGATCACCCGGGGCGTCGATCGCCGCCAGCAGGTCGCGGACGTCGCGGGCCTCGTCGGTCTGGAACAACCCATCCTGCTTGTAGAACGAAAACGGCACCCCCGCCTCGCGGAGCGCCAGCGAAACCTCGCTGGGCCTCCTTGTTCTTCGCCGCGAGAATGAAGACGTCGCCAGGCTTGATTCGCTCTGCCTGGCCCTTCGGACCGAACCTCAGCCCTCGCTCCTCCGAAAGCACGCTACGAGCCTCGCGCGCGATCTGCCGGGCTAACCCCCGGCGCAGCTCGGCGAGGCCGAGCTTGTCACTCTTCGGCTCGATCTTCAGCAAATGGATTGGGACCGACGGCGAGCCGTCCGCCTCTTCGGCGACCAGATCTTTGCCGGCCTCGACCGGTTCGTCATACTGGATGTTCCCCGTGAAGAACGGCGGCGTCGCGGACGGGTCGAGAATGTGGTTGTAGGCCGTGATCAAGGCAGCGGTCGAGCGAAAGTTGTGGGTCAGCGGCACGCGCGGGCTGCCGGCCTGCTCCACCAGATCGCGGGCGTTGATGTAGGTAAAAACGTCGGCCCCACGGAACCCATAAATCGCCTGCTTGGGGTCGCCGATCAGATAGGCGAGGTGCCGGCCGCCACTTTTGACAAACACCTTGTGAAAGAAGAACCATTGAAGCTCATCAGTATCCTGGAACTCGTCGATCAGAGCGAAGCGGTAACGCTCTCGCATCGCCCGGACCAGCTCCTCACCACGCGGACCGTCGAGTGCATGGGCGACGCCCGTGATCAAGTCATCGAAATCGAACTGGCCGGTCGCGGCCTTGTGACGCTCCAGGACCTCGCGGACAATCGGCAAGCTGGTCTGGACGATCGCGGCCTCGAGCGAGACCAGAACCGGTTGCAGACGCAGAATCGCCTCGGCGATCTCCGTCGCGCGTGGTTCACCCAGAATCCGACCACGAATGCGATCGCCAATAAAGCCAATAGCCTCCTGAAACTTCGTCGTCCAGCAGCGTGCCCACGGACCGGCCCGAGCGACGGATGAATTCCGACAAGACCGTCAACCGTTCCAGGATCGCCTTGAGGGTGCCCGCATGTTTAACCCCCGCGCCTTGGAGCGCCTTCTTGAACCGCTCGGCTTCGGCTTCCAGATCGATCTCGAACAGCGGGTTAGCCTCGACCTCGCGCCGGAACGTCTCGAGCGAGAAAGGGGGAAGGATCAGCCGTCGCGAGTGATGGCATTTCCAGAGAAGGTTTTCCAGCCCATCGATCCCGTCCTGGGTACTGTTCCAGCCAATAGGCGAGCAGTTCCGCGGCATCGCCCGGCCGGCGGGCGAGCGAGCGGCGCAGGGCGGTCTTGAACGCGCGGTCAAAAAGCTCGCGTCCATCTTCCAGTTCCCCCACGAAGAGACGGCCGTTGGTAAAGGCATGCTCGGTCAGGACGCGGCCGAAGAAGCCGTGGATCGTGCCGATCGATGCCGCGTCGAAGGAAAACAAGGCCTGGCTCAGCCGATCGGCGGGCATCCTCGTCGATCAGCCAGACATCCCCCGGTCGCTCGCCGCGATGCTTTCCCTGTTCCTCCGGAAGGACAAGGATTTCTTCAATCTTGGATCGAATCCGACTGCGGAGCTCGACGGCCGCGCGCTCGGTGAAGGTCAGGACCAGGATCTCGCTTAACGACGCACCCTCGCGCAGCAGAAGATCGACGACCATGTGCTCGATCGTGAACGTCTTGCCCGTGCCGGCGGACGCCTCGATCACGGCGTGACGATCGCGCGGAATGTCGGCCAGGATCGGCGGCCTGGGATAGTGCGCGATCATCCGGCGATCCCTCCCGAGTCACGGAACAAGCCGAAGCGGCGCTCGATCATGCCGCGTGCCTCGTCTTCGTCGGGCGGCTCGTACTGCTCAAAATTCGGCACGGGGCCATATCGGGAGCTGCACGCCGAGCTGTCGCTCTCCTTCATCTTCTCGACGATCTCTTCGATCGACTGTCCCCTTGAGGAAGTGCTCGAAGACCGCCTCACAGGGCAGGAGATAGGCGTGCGGTCCGCCCAGCAGGTCGGCGAGAAGGTCGGTCAAGAACGTCCTGGCGCGGAATTCGTCGATGTTGTGCAAGATACGATGAGTCTTCGAGGCATCCATGCCCTGGGAATTTGGTATGACATGCGCATGATACTCGGCCGGGTCATGGTGTCCGGGCAAGAGGCTCAAGGTCACGGCATCGAGGAAGCCGGCGAGGAAATCTTTGTCATTGGCCTTATCGCGGACAATCGGAGTCATCGAACCCGGCAGATCAGGTGCGACCATCTCGGTGCGGCCGAACAGCTCGACGCGGACGATCCGAGGCCCATCGGAACCATTGGGCAGCGGAACGTCGAGTGGGATCGCGCTCTCGAGCCGCTCGACGCGCTCGTCCTCGCGGGCATGCCCGAACCGATGGATCAGGAACCGCCCGGGACCGAGCAGGTCACTCTGTCGCGCCGCCTCGTGCCAACCGGTCAGGCAGGCAAGGTGCCGTCGCCGCTCGACGTCGCCGAACAACCCGACGGGCATCAGCCCGCGCCTCGCCCGCGATTCGAGCGCGCGAATCGTAGAGTGACGCGAAGACATCCGAAACATTGCCCCGAATATTGCGGCTGATCGCGTCGAAAAAGACCTCGCGGAGCAGACCCGTCTCGCCGAGCCGCCCGGTGACGAAAGGCTCGTCCAGCGCGCGGCCTCATCCTCCTCTTCGTCCTCGCGAAGCCGAAGCATCAGCCGAGCCCAGCCCTGGAGCGGACAGAGAAGAAATTGCCGCAAGTCGCGGAACGAGACCTCCAGCCGACGCGGCGCGGACCGGTCTTGCTTCGCGCCGACGATCGGACAAAGGCCCAGCCAATCACGAAGAGGCTCATTAAACTCATAAAGCGATTGGGGCGTCAGTTGGAGCGATCCCTTGCAGTGTCACGGAGCGTCTTGCGAAGTTCGCAGGCGCGCGATTCCTTCCAGGCGGCCGGTGAAAAATTGGGGAGGCTCGGTTTGGTCAGCGCCCGCCGGATCGTTCCGGGAAATACGATGTCATCGAAGCGACGTAACGGTTGTTTATTTGACCCAGACCTCCACGGGTTTGTCCGTGCGCCCACGGTGGAGATGTCGAATCAGCTCGTGGACCACCGGCGATGGCTCCAGCTCATCGCCGGTCTGGGAGTCGCGCGCGACGTACGACAGGTAGAGCCGGTCGCGAGCGCAAGCCAGTGTTTCCAGGAACAGATACTTGTCGCGCTCGCGAGGACTGACGTCGCCGACCTGCCGGCGGGCGAGGGTCAGGTCGAGCGGGTCCGGACCGTCGGCGGCCGGAAACCGCCCTTCGCCCAGCCCGCAGAGAAACACCACGCGAAACGGCAACGCCCGCATCTCCAACAGCGGCGAGACCACCACGCCGTCGGCGAGGTAATGACCGCGCGAACCGGTCAGGCCCTCGAGCGCTTCGCGCAGGCTTTCACAGGCGATCCGGTAGCCGACCTTGCGGCCGGCGACGTCTTGATCGCGCAAAGCCTGAATTTTCTGGAGGCACTGCGACAAGGCCCGCTGCTCGGAGTCGGAGTCAGCGGCGAGGTAGGCATTGACCATCCGGACGAAAAAATCAGACCACTCGGTCATCGACAACTGGGCCGACCGCGCGAACCGGGCGTCGGCCACCAGCGATCGCACCAGGACGAGCAGCCGCGCGGCGTCGGCCAGACCATCAGCCGGCTGGTCGTGCGGCAGATAGTCGGCGTCATCGAAGTGGAAGACCTGGTCGTCGTCGCCGTTGCGCGAGCCGGTCATGAACGCACCCAGCACCAGCCGTCGCATGCCTTGTTCCCAGTGAAACGAATCGCGGTCGATATAGGTTCCCTCATGATCGTCGCGATCGGCCCCGTGCACGATCTCCAGCCCCAGACACCAGTCGCGCCAGCGGTTGACATCAGCCTCGGGGAACCGCGCTTGAACGGCCGGATGAGTCAAGACCTTGAGCAGCTCGGGACGGGTGAACTCGCCCAGCGGCAAGGCCAGGAGCAAGAGCACGGCCTCGATCGCCTGACACTCGCCGGCCAGCGGCAGGTCCACCATGTTGAAAGGGATGCCGTGCAGCTCCTCGAAGATCGCCCGAAAATGAGCCTGGTAGGCCGCCTGATTCGGCTTGTCGGCCAGCAGCACGGCGATGTCGCGGAACCGGAGCCGGTCCGTCGGCGAACCGCGGTGAATGTCGTCCTCGCGGATCAGTTTCCAGATCTCGTTGGCCACGACCTCCGCCTCGCGCCGAATGCCCGGGCAGGCCAGAATCGCCAGGCTGTCGTCCGGCTCGAACGGTGCGTCGCTTTCCGGCGAGCGCCTCAAGATCTCGCGCTGAAGACGGCCCAGAACCGTCGACGACTCGCCGAGCACGAAGTCGGGCCGGAAATCGACGTGCCATCGATCTGATCGAGCATCCGAAAGTATTCCCGCCCCGGACGGCCCCACTGCGCGACGATCGGCAGGTCGGCCGGGTCGCCTCGCTCGTCGCCTGGTCACAGCGATGCCCTTGCCCCTCGCCGGTCGAGCCTGGACCTGGCCGGAGATTCCTGTCCGAGCGAGGCCAGATCGTCCCCAAATTCGATAAATGGCGCGAGCGTATAGATATGAACGTCAGACTTTTTCACGAGATGCTCGATCATCTCCTGAAGCCCGGGCCAAAGATAGGAGAACCCAAAGAGGTGGACCTCCTCGGGCGATTCGCATCCATTCTGGTCGAGGAACTCGAACAACTGCGGAGGCAAGATCCAGTTCACCTCCTCGTTCGGCTCGAGCGCGGGCTTGCGGACCGCCGGGCTCCTCGACCACTCGGTCCCAGAGGTCACGCTGCCATTGTTCGGTCCCTTCGAGGGGCTCGCCAGCCAGCGTGACCTGACCGTCGGCCCAGGCCCGCGTCAGCCCCGGCCGAGTGTCGTCGTATCGACGAGCCAGACGAGCCAGACGCGAAGCAAGCTGGAACCGCCGCAGGTCGCGGGCGTCCTGATCGTCGCCACCGGCGTCGATGTAGGTCCGCACGACTTCGGGCAGCGGGCGGGCCGGGTCAGCCTCGTCAGACAGGACGTCGATGAACATGGCACGCATCAACGCGCCGTTGGCCAGCTTCGACGCCTGCTTCTCATCCCGCTTTTCCAGCAGCTCGTTCAGGAATTCCTCCGTGACCTGAAACTTCAGTCCCGCCGCGATCCCTGATCCTCGGGCGATCTCGTATTTCAGATAGGTCGGAATATTCCGGTTGGGCACGATGATCGGCGGCATTCCGGAACAAGCGGGCTGTGGGTTGAACGCCCGTCTACCTGAGATTCTCAACCAAGCGATCGGCCAGCCGCTCGAGCTGGTTGGAGTACCAGACGTGAATCCTCGTCGATTGTTTGGCCTCGCGGTTCATGACGTCCGCTCTCCCTGAGGCCTGCCTGCCCCGCGATCGACCTTGGGCGTCCACGCAGGCACTCAGCCGGCACGCCGTTGGCCCGATCGCGGAAAGGGCTCATCCGTACATCATGACAGGTTTCCTCCGATAAGAAAAGTGTGCTTCGGTCGCGAAGATCGGCGTCTCTGAGCCGTGCCACATAAGCGAAATAATTATGTTCCTCCCGGTTCCGCGCTAGCCAAACGGTGCTGCGTCCGGCTTGGAACAAACGCTATTCCACTGGTACACGGCGGCCGACGCGACTTGCAAAATCGTAAAGCCAGGCCATGCTGGGACTTGAGCCTCTTGAGCGAGTGCTCCCAGCGTGCAAAAAATGGCACTGGTTGGCAGTGGGTGGCAGTTTTTTTTCGAGGCTTTGTGCCTGCCATTTCGCCCACGACTTTTTACGCGGGTCCTCATCGAGAATCGCATTGGATCGTTGTGAATCTGAGGTCAATCTGATCGTCCACCGGGAGAGGCCGCGGCAGACCGCCGCCGACCAAAAGCCGGACCGGTTGTTGATGGTGTGGGGCGGGTTTCCTAACCACTGCGATGAACATCTTGCCCTAACGTAACGTAATATTAGTAAAGGCATTAAGGAGGATATTAACAGGTCTTTCTTCCCAGGAGAGTCGCCATGGAACTTCCACGACGCGATACGTTGGCCCGCTTGCCCCTGGCCGAGGCCGTCTTGACCTTGTGGAGGTGGGTTGCCGATTCCGGCTCTCTCGATCAGATCTTTGACGACAACCGGGGTCGGTGTTACGAGAAGATTCTCTCCTTCTCTTTGCTTGTCTACCTGATCCGCGATGCCCTCCTGGAATACGGTGGCAGTGGCCGCAAGAGCTTCGATGAGGCTAAGGAGCGGGGCGAACTGGAGACCTCGTTCCGTGCCGCCTACGGCAAGCTGGGGCGGATCCCCATCCCCGTGAGCAGCGCCATGCTGGCCGGGTGTACCGCTCGGCTCCGCGAGGTCTATCCCGGCGAGCCGCAGGCCCAGACCCCGCTGCCAGCGAGCCTGGACGACTATCGGGTCATCACCTTGGACGGTAAGGCCATCAAGCGCGTGGCCAAACGGCTCAAGCCGTTGTGGGGCGTCCCCGGCGGCCTGCTGGGCGGACGGGCCTTGGTCGCCATGGATATGCGCAGCGGTCTGGCCGTGGCGATGCGCGCCCATCCCGACGGCGATGCGAATGAGGTCCGCTTTGTGGGCGATCTGGTGCCCGAAGTGCGGCGACTCGGCCCGGGGAAGACGCTCTGGGTCGGCGACAGTGGGTTCTGCGACCTGACCCAACCGGCCCACTTCGCCGAGCAGGGGGATGCCTTCTTGGTCCGCTATCATCCCAAGGTCCCGTTCTACACCGACCCGGCGTGCCCGGCCCGCGAGGGGCACGACAGCCGAGGGCGACGTTACCTTGAGGAATGGGGCCACCTGGGCAGCCCACGGAACAAGAAGCGGATGTACGTGCGGCGGATCACCTTGTATCGGCCTGGCGAGAAGGACGTGATCCTGGTGACCAACCTCTGCGACGCGGCGGCGGTCCCGGCTGTGGACTTGCTGGAGGTCTACTTGAATCGCTGGGGAATTGAGCGGATGTTCCAGCAAGTCACCGAGGTCTTCGGGCTGGAACACCTGATCGGCACCAAGCCGGAAGGGGCGATCTTCCAGTTCGCGATGTGCCTGTTGCTGTACAACCTGATCCAATGGTACGCGGAGTAATCGCCGTCGATGTCCAACGCCCGCGGGAAGAGATCTCCGGCGAGAAGCTGTTTGAGGACGTGGAGCGACAGATGATCGCCTGGAGCGAGACGGTCGAACCCGACGAGACGATCGCACGCTTCGAGGGGGAGTGGACGGCGATGCGGGTGAAGGTGCGGCTGAGCGAGTTGCTCAGTGGGGTGTGGAGAGATCGGTGGTTGAAGTCGCCGCCGAGGAAGCCCCGGGCGACGCGGAAGGTTGTGCGGAAGCGGACGCATGGCTCGGTGTACCGGATCTTGGAGGCGCATCAGCAACGACTCAAGAAAGAAAAGCGGCGGGCCCAGCTAGCCTGAAGATGTTCACGGCAGTGGTTTCCTAACCCGCCTGCATGCGCCAAGGAAGGAACCAGCGGGTTAGGAAACCCGCTCCACGGGTTCTTGCTATCCGCGACCGTGGACTAGAATATTAGCCAAATCTCATGCCAATTCCTTGGCGGCAGATTTCGTGCCGAACACTATTGGCCGAAGCTGGCCGGCATGCCCTCGAAGGGCGACGAATTGTACGAAGCAAGGGATTTGAGGATTGTGCCGGTCGATTGGCCCGACCCGGAAGCCAGAACCAATCCTTCGAGGTTCGCCCGGCTTGAAAGCCCTTTTCATTCTGGCGAGCAGACGGCAGCGAGCCCGTAGGCAGAAAACAGAATGAGCGCAGAGGCTCGTTTCCTTCCCTATATATTATACGCAGAATGCCCATTTTGTCAAGTTTACCGCCCCATTACAGCGATGGAATTCGGCCGGAACCTTAGATTCACTAGCAACTTAACCGACTTTCCCGAATTCTCTCGTGTGCGCTTATGGACACTTGGTATACGCGAAAACGCGGGAATGATCAGGGCGCGCTCAGACCCAGAGCGGTACCCGAAAACGGGCGTCTTTGAACCGTGCTCGGACTGGCTTGGGTCCGCGGTGGTCGTCCGCATCCGGCTCCGGAAGTCGTGCGAGCGGTTCGACCGCGCTGCCATTTGAGCAATCTTGTCTCAACCTTCAGGTGCAATCATCGCGGTTTCTGGGCAGGGAGGTGCCTGGCGGAGGAAAGCTGAGGATTTTTTGGCGAAAGTCGGGAAGAAGTCGAGGACTGGCTCGTTATCCCCTGAAGGGTCGTCCTGTGCGGACTGTTGTTACACGAGTACAATCGGAATTCTTGGAAGAGAGTCATGCTTGGCCTGCTCTCAAAGTACGAGGCTTCCTCCCGCGACCGGGGATCGAGGCGACGACAGATCCGCGTTCGGCCGATCCGCGCGACAACCATCAATGAAGTGACCGTTCGGAGACATTCTGATTCAGTTGGAAGAGAGGGCCCTAACCGATGACTCGCTTTTGCATTCGATTTCTGGCTTGTGGCCTCGCCCTGGGTCTCACCCAACTCGCAACTGCACGCGCGGACGACGCCGACAAGGCGGCCCTGGCGGAAAAGGCCCAGGTCGTCTTCAAGTCTTATTGCTACAAGTGCCACGGACTGGCGGGACGAGCCGAGGGGGGCTTTAACGTCGTCATCGACCTCAAGAAACTGGTCGAGACCAAGCGTGTCATCCCCGGTGACCCACGGAAGTCGAAGGTTTTCAAGCGACTGATCAGCGAAGACAACCCGATGCCCCCCGAGTTTGATGACGCGGACGCCGCTGCCAACCCCAAGCCCCTTCCGAGGCCGGGCAAGGAGGAAGTCGACGTCATCCAGCAGTGGATCGAAGGGGCGCGCCCGGCGTGGCCTCAAGCATCGTCGAGAAACCCCGGGAGTTCCTTGCCGAGTCCGACATTCTCAAGGCCATCGCCGCCGATCTCCAGACGATCGATGTCCGCTATCGAAAACAGACCCGGTATTTCACGATCACCCACCTTTACAACGCCGGTCTGAACACCGATGAACTGCTGACTTACCGGAATGGCCTGTCGAAGCTGGTCAACAGCCTCTCCTGGGGCCGGCACATCGTCGTGCCCAAACCGGTCGACCCCGCCGAGACGGTCCTGCGCATCGATCTTCGTGATTTCCGGTGGGACGAGAAGGTCTGGCAAGCCATCCTCGCCGAGTATCCCTACGGCCTCGCGCACGAGACCGCGATGGCCAAAGCGGTTTACGCGGCCACCGCGTGCGAGCTGCCTTACGTCCGCGCTGACTGGTTCGTGTTCGCCGCTTCCAAACCACCGCTCTATCATTCCGTACTCCAGCTTCCGGCGACCGACCGGGAGCTCGAGGCCAAGCTGCAAATCGATGTCGCCGGCAACATCCGCCGAGACCTGGTGGCTCGCGCCGCCTTCAACGGATCGGGCGTATCGCTGGAGAATAACCGGATGATCGAGCGGCACGAGTCGGACCTGACCAACGGCGCATACTGGAAGAGCTACGACTGCGCCGAGAGCAAGGGTCCCAAAAACTTCTTCTCCCACCCCGTGGGGCCGGGTAAGGAGCCTTTTGATTTCCAGCACGACGGCGGCGAGATCATCTTCAACCTG
Organism: uncultured Planctomycetota bacterium; assembly: GCA_963779785.1. Lineage (GTDB taxonomy): Bacteria > Planctomycetota > Planctomycetia > Isosphaerales > Isosphaeraceae > CAVRFS01. The sequence continues at coordinate 65,612 of CAWAAW010000003.1, read as the reverse complement.
CCCAACGGTTTGCAGGCCTACATGCTCGTGAAGGCCACGGGCGAGCGCCTGGACGTCGCGCCCACGGGGATCGTCCGCGACGATCGACAGCCACGTGGAGAGGTGGTTAACGGAATCTCCTGCATGCGATGTCACTTCTTGGGAATGATCGAGAAGGATGACCAGATCGGCCTTCACGTCCAGGCGAACCAGGCGGCGTTTCCAGAGGAGATCGTCGCGACCGTTCGCGCCCTTTATCCACCTAAGGCGAAGATGGACGAGTACTTCAAAGGCGACGCCGCTCGCTTCGCCGATGCCGTGAAGCAAACGGGAGCCTCCCTGAGCAAGAGCGAGCCAGTATTCACCCTGGCGCGAAAATTCGAAAGCGAGCTGGACCTGTCGCTGGCGGCCTCCGAGTCGGGCATGACGGCGGAAGCGTTCGGCCAGATCGTACGCCGTTCAGCAACGCTTGCCCCAACCCTGGGCGCGCTGCTAGTCCCCGGCGGGACCGTCAAGCGCGATGTGTTCGTCGATGCCTTCCCCGTCGTCGCTCGCGAGGGGCGACTGGGCGAACTGCTCGATCGCAAAAACGGCATCGCCCCCACGCACGGGGAGATCGTCAGCTCGATCGGCATCAAATTCAAGCCCATCCCGATCGGCTCGTTCCTGAGGGGCTCGTCCGATGACGATAAGGATGCAAGCACTGACGAAAAGCCCCGGCACGAAGTGCGGATCACCAGGTCGTTCTATCTGTCCGTTTTCGAAGTGACCCAGGCTCAATACGAGGCGGTGATGGGGAAGAATCCCAGTTACTTCTCAGCGACTGGTGGAGGCAAGAACAGTGTCGCAGGCCAGTCGACCGGCCAGCACCCGGTTGAGAACGTTTCCTGGCTGGATGCGGTCCTGTTCTGCAACAAGCTCAGCGAGCGGGAGGGCTTGAAGCCGTTTTATGCGATCGATGGCGAGAATGTCCGGGTTCCCGATTGGAACGGGACAGGCTATCGGTTGCCGACGGAGGCGGAGTGGGAATACACCTGCCGGGCCAATGCATCCCCGCCGACTCGTTATTCGTTCGGGGACAACGCGGCTGAGCTGGGCGAATATGGGTGGTTCGACGGCAACGCCCAGAATCGAACCCACCCGGTCGGAGAGAAGAAGTCAAATGGTTTCGGGCTACATGACATGCACGGTAACGTGTGGGAGTGGTGCTGGGACTTGTATAACGAACATTATTATGTTAACAATTCTTCATATGTTGATCAAATAGGTCCAGAAACCGGAAATGCCCGCGTCCTTCGCGGCGGCTCCTGGGGCGACCTTGCGGCCTTCGCCCGCTCCGCCCGCCGCGATAGGAACGCGCCGGCCGGCCACAACCTGTTCTTCGGATTCCGCCTCGCCAGGACTTACCGCTGAACGGTTTTACACTTTTACCACTGCGGCCTTGTGTTCAAGAGTGGACCGCTGGAAATCCGATAAACCAGAAGAAATGTCACTCGCGACCCGCCGAAAAGGCGGGTCGCGCGGCGATTTTCGGATCGTAATCGATAGATGATAGATTCCATGAGATCACCACCATTTTGCATACTGATACATGAGTGAAGTATAGCACATTTCTCGCTCGGATGCGAAGAACTTCGGTATGGAGAGGGCTCGCGGCGATGGCGGAGAAGGAGCTTCTTGTCATCAGCAAGACTTACGATCTGGTCAAGTGGTCTTGTGAGCACACGAGCCGGTTTCCGCGGAGCCATCGGTTTGTACTGGGGGAACGGATCGAGCGTGGGATGTATGAATTGCTCGAGCTGTTGATCCAGGCGAAGTACGCACGGGATCGCCAGGAATTGCTGCGCCGAGCCAACTTGAACCTGGAGATCCTCCGTTTTCAGCTTCGGCTGGCCAAGGACCTTCAATGCCTGCGCGAGAACAGCTACGCGTTCGCGTCGCGGGCCGTTCTGGAGATCGGCCGGATGATCGGCGGCTGGCTGCGTGCGGGAAAGGCAAACCCCTGAGATGAAACGGCGAGGCAATCTCTGGCCGGAATTAATCTCATTCGCCAACCTTCATCGGGCGGCTGTGAAAGCGCGGCGGGGGAAGCGGCAACGGCCGGACGTACTTCGATTTCACTTCAACCTGGAGCAAGAGCTCTGGCGATTGCATGACGAGTTGTCGCGGCGCGACTACCGGCCCGGTCCTTACCGCGCATTCACGATTCACGAGCCGAAGGTGCGGTTGATCAGCGCGGCTTCGTATCGCGACAGGGTGGTGCATCATGCGTTGTGCAACGTGTTGGAACCGGTCTTCGAGCGTCGCTCAGCTTCGACTCGTATTCGTGTCGGGCGAGAAGGGGACGCACGCGGCCGTGGATCGCTGCCAGGAATTCGCCCGTCGGTATCGGTACGTCTTGAAGGCCGACATCCGCAAGTTTTTTCCATCGATCGACCACGAGGTCCTCAAGGCCGCACTGGCGCAAGATCAAGGACCGCGACATCCTCTGGCTGGCCGGGCTGATCATCGACCACGCAAACCCCCAAGAGCGTGTGCTTCAGTGGTTTCCCGGCGACGACCTTTTCACGCCACTGGAACGTCAGCGCGGGTTGCCGATCGGCAACCAGACGAGCCAGTTTTTCGCCAACGTTTATCTCGACGCGCTGGATCATTTCGTGAAGGATAGGCTGCGCGTGCCGGGCTATGTCCGGTATTGCGATGACTTTCTGGCCTTCTCGGACGATAAGCGCGAGCTAGCCACGCTCCGCGCCGCGATCGTGAAGTTCCTGGAGGATTTCCGGCTGGTGCTCCATCCCGATAAGAGCGTGATCTTTCCCGCCTCTCAGGGCATCCGTTTCCTGGGCTATCGCGTGTTCCCGTCGCATCGACTTCTAGCCAAGGAGAATGTCCGACGGTTTCGCCGGCGTCTGCGGTCGATGCAGCGAGATTTCGCGCGAGGGGCGATCACCCTGGACCAGGTCCGTCCTCGGATTCGGAGCTGGATCGGACACGCCGGACATGCCGATACATACCGGCTGCGGGTGCGTCTGTTCGCGGACCACCCGTTTCGCAGGTTCACGACCGAAAGCCCGCGTCCTTCGCGGCGGCTCCTGGAACAACAATGCGACCAACGCCCGCTCCGCCAACCGCAATAGGAACGCGCCGGCCGACCGCAACCAGAACTACGGATTCCGCCTCGCCAGCACTTCGCGGCGGACCGGCTGTGAGGTTCGCCATTGCCAGAGTCCGGGGCCGAATTGATTGCCTGATTAGTCCTGTCTCGGAGCGTGCCGAACTGCGAAGTCCAGGTCGTGAGTCTGGCGTCGAGTCATTCTTTTCCCGTTTGACTTGGCCGAACGAGATCGTCAACCGGGTCTGGCGAGTCTGGTAGCGCCTCCTTCGGCGCGAACGCCTCGCCGCGCGCGTAAGTTCCCCGCCCGCGATGTCGGAATCACGGCATCCTGAAGCTTTTTGGTCAGTCGCCGCTTTCATTGACGGTGGTCCGAACGGGCCGGTCAAGGCGAGACTCCTTTGGCGCAACGGCCTTTCGGCACGCAACAGATAGCGGTCAGGCATAGATCAGTCGGCCGCGCGGCTCAGGCACCGCGCGGCCAAGTTCTCGCGCCGTCTCGATCCATTCTCGGATGACCGGTTCGGCCTTCACAAGCGCCTCCTGGTACGTTGCGCCGTCGGCCGCGCAACCCGGCAGTTCCGGTACCTCGGCGATAAATGCTTGGTCTTCTTTACTCCAATATAAGATGAGCTCATATTGAATGTCACTTACCATTTTCTCCTCCTTCCAGGGTTGACCGACCCGACTCTTCCGCTTGAGGCTCCTCGAAGGCCCGGTCCGACTCAAGATCGCCTGCGAGCCGGTGCACCACAATGACCCCGCGAACCTGCTATTGCGGTAGACTCCGTGCCGCCCCTCCGGTGGCCCGAGCGGCCCGACGAGTTTGGCTTGTAGCTATCACGGCACCGAACAAGTACGGTGGAATCCCGTAGTCCCTAATCACTTCGGCGAGCCCGTAGTCCTCCAGGTAGTCGACGGCCCGGCCGAGGCGGCCAGCGGACAGACCTGTACGCTTCTGAAGGTCCGCAGGCTCGCATCGTTCAATTGCCGCCAACGCATGCAGGACGATCTGGATATCCTCTTCGGGGTCGTAAGGCAGACGCTCCTTGAAATGCAAGAAGATCACATAGGTAGGTATCACCACGCCGAAATCAAACAGGGAGGCGTCCATCCAATTCACGGTGCGGACCAGGCCATTGCCCTCCAATTCGTCCACTGCGTCATTGATCTCCTGGGGAGTCAATTGGGTGTCTCTCTGAATCTCGTCCCCACCGACTTGCGGTATCGTCCCGCCATCGATGTCGGCTCGTCCGAGCAGATAGCGGCCGACCGATGTCGCCTCTTTCGTCAAACCACCGACGCTCTCCGCGAGCCCCCGGATGTACTCGGGAGCCTCACCGAGTGGGGGGCGATCATCCACACCGTGAGCCAGCTTTGTCAGCTCGCGAACGCCCGCCTCGAAATCCGCGCGCATGTCCAACCACCGCAGTGCCCGAAGGGACCAGGGGATCTCACAGTCCTCCTTGAGAATCGGGACGACGCGGGTAAAGCCCCCGATGCGGCGAACGGTCGCAATATCCAGTTCATCCTTGACCCAGGAAGAACCCACGCTCGCTTTGGAGAGCACGACGAAGAAGAAGTCACTCTTGGCCAGCCCTTCCTCGAAAATCTTCCTGATGATGGAATCACCTGGACGGATATCCCACTCGTCGAAGAAAAGTGGAACCCCGTTGCGGTTCAAGGCATCGGCTAGCCGACGGACGAACTCATGGTCGTCATGCGAATAAGAAATGAAGGCACGCTTCTCGTTCTTCATCGTCGACATCCTGTAGTTCACGGAGGAGCTTGGAGCCGGCCGAGTGTGTCACGCTGCACATGAGGGATGACAACAAGTTGAGACGCGGTGAACTTTCCCCCGAATAAGTCCCTTTGGTGGCCGGCGGATGTCCAGATGGGGACGCCCAGGTAGTTGCCACGGGTTGTGCGATTGCGGATCTCAACCAAGGCGAAAAGGATTTCATCCTCCCCTACCGGCCGACGCAGCTCGACGAGCGTCCCGACCGGCACTTCCATATCGCCGCACAGGGCGGTGACGTAGTCACCCCCATACTCCTTGGTCTTCTGAACAGCGGCGACTCGCAAATCTGTGTACCTCTTCCGATAGAGGTCCCAACCCTGGACCAAGGTGGATACGGTGAGGAATGCCATTGTGAAGCCGACAAAAATGATCACGGCTACGGTTGCCGAACTCAGAACAAGGCCCGACTGCGGAGTGACGAGGACGCTGAAGATCGAGGCGAAGCCCGTTACCGCAGCCCACCACCAGCGGAAGAAGGGCTGGAATAGGAATGCGAGGTAAGCGGAAAATTTGGGCCCCATTTCCCCCCCGGGCATTCGAGACACCTAGACGCCGACGTCTCCTAATTCGAGACCTTCCTCTTCGCCGTAGTTGCGATTGTACCAGAGTGATCGAAATTATTCAGTCGATCCACCGCTTGACATCGGCCTCGTTTTCGCTGATCGCCACGATTCTCCGGAGTGCCGGATGGCACCGAGATCACGAGACCAAACCGGCTGCGATACACCCGCAAGGTTATTGAGTCCCAGGCCCATGGAAGACGAATCCCGCACGATTGAGCGTCAATCCGATGGCCCCGGCTCTGACTCAGAGCGATCGCTGCCACCGCCCTTGCCGACCGTTCTGGAGCGGAGATAGGTCGCTGAATGCCTGGTCGGCGGCGTCGATCGCCGTCGGCTTGGCGCTGGTCAAGACCCATGCCCGTTGCCGCCGGCCGCTGGTTCGGGTGGTGGCAGCATATCGTCGACATCGATCAGGCCGACACGAACGCCGTCGATATTGAGGGGGACGGATTGCCCGGGTCCGAACACGTCGTACCTCGCGTAACCGTAGGCGTCCGGATCCGTGTAGACCTCGACCTGGCGATCGACCAGATTGACGATCCAGTACACCGGAATCTTGGCGGCCCCATAAATGGCCGCCATGTTGCGATCGTCGCCCACGGTCGAGAACGAGACCTCGACGACCAGCGCCAGAGCGGCCGCCTCTGGAGCAAGGATCGGGTAGTCTTCCGGTTTTCCGCGCACCACGGCAAAGTCGGGCTGCGGCTCCGATCCGGGTGGAAGTCGCACCGATCCGTCGGGCATCACGTGCCAGCCCCCGGGAATGGTCCGCTCAAGCAAGTGGCCGACCTTGTCGCACGCGATCATGTGGGGTCGTTTCTTGGGCACTTCCGCCACCAGCAATCCGTTAATGAGATGGAACCGATCACGCTCAGTGAAGACGCTCGAGTCGATCAACGCCTCAAACTGGTCAACGGTCAAACGCGCGAGCGGGGAGGGAATCCAGCCTGGCGGCGGCGGGGGTCGTCTCGTGATCGTCGACATGGTCGAGACTCCGTGAAGCAGGCCGACCACCTCATCACTCGGCCCAGGGATCATCGGCCGGGATGGGTGTGCTCCGACCCGCGTACACCAATTTCACGCGAATCGTCCCGTTCGGACGATCCGGGGCGAGGTCAATTATTACATCATCGTTGAGCAAGCCCGTTTGTTCGACCGCCGGAGACGCCTTGACGGCCTCACCCGTGGGCGGATCAAGCAAATCAATCGCATCGCAAGTCGATTGGGGGATTTCAGGCACAATCGGTGCGCTCCTTTTCTTTCTTTGAGGATACCCTATCGAGCAAGAGAGAGCAAAGCCACTCCGGCCCACTCATCGGCGCGACAAGCCCAGGTCTTGCGTCGGCGGCCTTCAAGTGCGCCCTCGACTCCGGCTGCCTGGAGGCTGTCGTCTCTTATTGCGGGACCTTCCGCCTCGCCGTCCTCGCGATTGTACCGGAGAGGTCGAAGCATTCACCCAATCCGCCGCTTGACGTCGGTCCCATTTTTGTTGATCGTCACAATTGTTGACGGTGCGCACTAACCAGGTCAAAGCGCCTCTCTTTCTTGTTGATCCAATTGCCCGTCAAGAACCCGTTCCATCGTTCGATCAAGAGCGTTGAGGACCAGCCCCATGGACGACGAATCCCACACAATTGAGCGTCAGTCCGGCAACCCTGCCTCTGATCTGGATTCGGAGCGGTCGCTGTCAGCGCCCTTGCCGACCGTTCTGGAGCGGATTCGAGCGCGGACGCCGGCTCGGATCTTGGCTGGTCGCGCCGGTGGGGCCTATCGCACCAAGACTTGGCTGGAGCTGCGCCGCGATCACGCCGCAGCCAAGGATGCCGTTTGTGCCGAGCTCGATCTCGCCGGCGACCTGGGCGAGGCGTTCGTCGCCGAATGGGGATTGTTCGAGGTCAACACGATGGCCCGCACCAAGGAGGAATTCCTGCTGCGGCCCGACCTGGGCCGCTCGCTGGATGATGCGGCGCGGTCCACGATTGCCAGTCTCTGTCCAATCGGCGTTGACTTCCAGGTTGCCATCGCCGATGGGCTATCCGCCGCGGCGGTGCGGGCCCAGGTGCCCGCGCTTCTGCCGCTCCTTGCTGCCGAGGCTGGTCGCCGGGGCTGGCGGTTCGGCCAGTCGTTTTTCATCCGCCACGGCCGCGTGGGCGTGCTTAACGACCTGGGCGAGATCCTGGACCCGGCCGTCGCTGTGCTCCTGGTCGGAGAGCGGCCAGGGCTGGCGATAGCCGAAAGCCTGTCGGCTTACATGGCTTACCGGCCTCGGGCCGGCCACGATGATTCTCGCAGAAACCTGATCTCCAACATCCACGCCCGCGGCATTCTCCCCGATCAGGCAGCCCATCGCATCGCCGAGTTGGCCGAGCAGATGATCCAACTCGCAACCAGCGGCGTGGCCATCAAGGAGCAAGGAACGGCCGTAGCGGCCGTGACGAGAGAACAGTCCGCCAAGGATAAACTCGCATCATCACCCGGCTGAATCCAACGTTGTTGCCATGGGCTCGCCGTTAGGCGCGAGGCTTGACATCAGTGGGTTCATAGAAGGCACGCGCCGTTGACGGGAAGGCCATCAGACGGGAATAATGAACGGAGCAAAAGTTCAGCGGAGGTCGACATGGATCAAACCTTGACAGTCGAGCAGATCGAGGCCCTCTTTCCTTCGGAATGGGTTCTGATCGGTGACCCACAGACCGACGAATCCCAACGACTCTTGGCCGGCAAGGTGCTGTACCACAGCCCGGAACGCGACGAAGTCGATCGAAAGCTTCTCGAGCTCCGTCCGAATCGGTTTGCGTTCCGCTACTTGGGGACGCTGCCCGAGGATACGGCGCTGGTCCTATGAGCTTTTCGTTCAACTCGTCGCAAGGCCCGATCATCGTCGAGGCCAGCCTCTCGGGGCCGATGGGGCAGGCGGATGTCCGGCTGATCCTCGACACCGGGGCGACGATGAGCTTGATCCGCTCCACGATCCTGATCGCTGTTGGGTACGACCCAGACAATTCGCCGGATCGCATCACAGTGGCGATGGGCAACGGCGTCGAGCTTGTCCCGCGGGTCACGCTCAATCGGCTTTCGGTATTGGGACGACATCGGCTTGCCTTCCCGGTGCTGGCCCACACTCTCCCGTCCGCCGCGGGGATCGATGGCCTGCTCGGCTTAGACTTCCTGCGATTGTCGGTGCTGACGCTCGATTTCCTCATCGGCGAGATTACGTTGGCTTGACTGAATGCCTGCGGTGACTTCAAGCGTGGGCAAGGATTCAGCAAGGCGTGCAACGGACGCCTGCCGTGGATGACGGTGGAGATTGCCTCGATCTGACGCCACTGGCAAGTCGGATAATAAGGTAAGGTTATTCCTCTGAATCTTTCTTATCAAGCTCGCTCTGCTTCGCCAGAGAAATGTACGGCCACAACTCGACTCCCTGTTTGCGAAGCCGATCGCGAATCGCCGTTTTCAAATTGATAACCTCGCGTCCGGTGACCTTTTCGACCTCAACTTGCTCATCCAGGATGACCGTGACGCGCAAGGCATCCTCTCCCGAGGTATCGACGTAGTCTTCAACTCGCACCTCGACGACTTTGGGATTTGAAGGTAGCTTCAACGTTTCGAGCCGGAGAGCCTCTTGGATCTTTTGGTCGACAGGCATGGCTGCTTCCTATCTCAAACACGCGGGTTGTCGAACGCCAAATGAAATCGCAATATGGCAGAGCGAGAAGATCCTTTGATTCTCCGGCACTTCGCATGAAAGTTCAATTGCCGCCCTTTCCCTTCGCTGAGTGAGGCGAATTGTCGCGTCACGATGAGGACCAAGGAGGCCACTCGTCCGTTGATGAACATTCGCAAGAGAATGTCTTAGCAACGACTCGCGAAAAATCGATCCAGGCGACTGGTCTTGGTTTCAATTCGCTGTGTGCCTGGTTAAACTTGCGGTGTTGGGTTCGTTGAATGAATTCGGAGTGCAGTGAACAGGGCGCATTCCCGATCGATCCCAGGGGGTTTGAAGGTGGGCAAGAAGTTGTATGTTGGCAATCTCACGTTCGCGGTTGGCGATGCCGAACTGGAAGAATTGTTCGCCCCATTTGGCGAAGTGAGAAGTGCGCAAGTAATCATCGACCGGCAGACGGGCCGGAGCCGCGGGTTCGGCTTCGTCGAGATGGGGAGCGACGCCGATGCCATGGCGGCCATCGACGCCCTGCACGACCAAGACCACGGAGGCCGTCGCCTGACGGTCAACGAGGCGAAGCCACGTGAGGATCGAGGCGGCGGCGGGGGGAGGCGACGGCAGCGGGGGGGCGGTGGCGGCTACCGAGGCGGCGGAGGGGGCGACTATGGGGGAGGCGGCGACCGGTACTGACGACAGCGGCGGGTTTCGCGTGGAGGTCTCGCAACAACTCGCGGCGCGGGTGCTCGGCGAAGTCGGCGTGGCACGGTCGCATGAACGCGCCTGGATCATCCCCTCCGAAGACCTCACAGGGAGGGGGTTTCGCCGACAACGGCCAGGGAGGCCAGAGTCGCCCGTCTCCGAACAGGGGCCGTCGATGCCCGAAAAATTGGCTCCCTCTCCCGAGGGAGAGGGCTGGGGTGAGCGGATGCACAGCTCGACCGCGCACAAGCCTTCCTTCATCAGGATTCCGAAGCGGCACGTAGGTGCCGCGCCCGTGAGACGGCCGCTCGTCCGCGAGGCAATCCCCGCGTCACCACAGCCTGGTGCGCGCTTCTGGGACGGCTATCCTCCGCGGAATTGTCGCATCGGCCCAACGTACTGGCTATGCCTTTTAACCCCCCCGCCCCCCCTTCTCAAGGGGGGGACTTACCGATGACGCGCAACAAAAACACATGTCTTGAATCCGCCCTTCGAGCTCGGTAAACCCCAACTTTTCAACACCCCAGAGGGAGCCAGTACCGCGCAACAGGATCGCGACGAAAACGAAGTGCTTGCAATACGGACTTTTCATCGGTCCAGCGCCACGCCGTGAGGGCCGGGTGATGGAAAAGACGTTTCTCAACCCCCGGTACTTCAGGGCCGCCGAACTCTCGAAAACAAACGACGCGGCGATAAAGTGATTTTAGTTGGTCGCGGTCATTTGCCAGTCGTGGCCATCTCGGCCAGACGTGCCAGCTTGTCGTCGAGAAGGCGGCCGACCTCGTCGATTTGAGGGTCGTGGGAGAGGCCGAGCAACGCCGAAGGTCGGTCGTATTGGACCCAAGCTTTCCCTTGCTTGTCCTCATACACGCCGATGCGGACCGGAACATAAAACCCCGCCGCGGGGTCGTGCGGCACGATCTTGCGGGCGATCAGCGGATTTCCTATCACATATTGTTTTGATTTCACCTTCACTCCATGCAAAGCCATCCACGGTCCGTGGTCGACCTCATAGAATTTCATGAACCCGCTCGGGCCGAGCCGCGCCTCGATCTTCTTCTCGAAGTCTTCCCAACTCACCGATCCGTGCGCGACGCTCTCGAACGGCTCGATCTTGGGTCCCCCAATCGCCGCTTCCAACCGACCGACAACCACCTCGAAAGTGTCGGCGCTGGCCAGGGCAACGTGGGCCTCCGACACGGTCTTCTGATTTCGGTCGCTCTCATCCGGCTTCGATCGTGCTGGCGAGCCGCCTCCTTCCCTGGCAAATGACCAACTTGTGGCCAACAGGAGGGTCGGTGTAACGATTGACAACGCCTTCATCCAGTTCGGGCTCATCGGGTGAATCTCCCGCAAAAAGAACTGCCCGCGCCTCGCCACAAAAAGACCGATCGGTCTCTCTCTCACCCAATATATCCTTGCGACCGATCGGTCTCAAGTGGTATCATGCGAATTTTATGGAATAGGCCAGGAATAACGTCCCGGATTCTCTCACGGTTTCTGGGTGGCACTGGTCGTACTCGACCAGTGTGTCACAACGGGGCAGCTCGAAGACACTGGTCGAGTACGACCAGTGCCACCCGGAGCTTGCCCTAATCTCCAAATCGGGAGGTTATTCCCGGCCTATTCCTACGCCTGGGAGATCCGTGATGGACAAAGGACGAGCGACGAAGCAGCGAGTGATCGCCGAGGCGGCGCGGGTGTTCAATCAACGTGGGTTCGCCGGCGCATCATTGTCGGAACTCATGGAGGCTACGGGTCTGAAGAAAGGCGGGATTTATCGCCACTTCGCGGGCAAGGAGGAGCTGGCCCTCGAAGCGTTCGATCACGCTTCGGAGGTCGCCGAGCGTCTCCGGTTCGAGGGGATCGATCCGGATTCGGGATCGGTGGAGAAGCTGAAGCAGTTCGTCACCAATTTCGCCCGCCTCCGCTCGCCGATTGCCGGCGGGTGTCCGATCTGGAATACCGCCGTGGATTGCGACGACGGCAACCCGGCTCTCCACGAACGCGCGAAGGCCGCGTTTCGGTCGTGGCTGGGCCGCCTCGCCGAGATCGTACGGGAGGGGAAGGCCGCCGGTGAGATCGCCGAGCACGTCGACCCCGAGGGGCTTGCCGTCTTGCTCGTCTGCTCCCTGGAGGGGGCCTTGACCGGGGCCAGGCTCTTGGGCGATGAAGGCCCACTCACCGCCATGGAGTCGCACCTCCACGCCGTCCTGGACGACTCGGTTACCCGTCCCCCGAACCGCGGCGGCCGAGCGCCGCGTCGCTCGCGATGAATCGGCCATGGGCATTGCCGACGCGACACTTGGGAAAGGTTTTCAGCAGCGTTTGTACCATGGGCCGCCCCTCACCTGGACGAGTCACTCCCTTTGGTTTACCGTCCGCGCGTTGCGCGGGGACTTGCCCTTGTAGGCATCCCCGAGTCGGCCGAGCGCCACGATCTCATCTTCGGGGAATTGGCTGGCGTCCACGACTGATAAACATGTCTTCACGCCGATGGTGTCGCGGTCGCAGATCAACCATCAGCGTTATCTTGGCGATCGAGTTCGTTTAATCTCTTTTCACTGTTTGTAGACCCGCACGTAATCGACATACATGTCGGCCAGCCCGTTATATCGGGACAGATCGACGGGCCAGCCGCCGCCGGTGGCCAGATTGACCATGAAGAAGAGCGGCTGTTTCTTGGAGAGCGGCAAGCGTCGCGTGGCGGCCCACCTCGATGTTGTCGCAATAGTAGATCGTGTCGGTCTCGGTGATCTTGCAGCCGTAGGTGTGGAACGTCTCGAACCAGGTGGAGGGGATGCCGAACTTGCGCATGCTGGATCGGATTGTGCATCCCGTCGAACGCCTTCTTCTCGATGGCCTTGCCGGCCTCGCCCTGGTTCCAGCAGTGGGGGGTGATCATATACGTGTCGCCGGCGTTGGGCGAGCCGGGGCCTTCGCCGCCATAGGCCTCGATGATGTCCAGCTCGTCGCACGGCGTTTTGTCGCCCTTGAGCCTTGTAGTCCGTCATGTAATCCGTCATGAGCCAGAAGCCCGGCCACGTGCCGATGGCGTTCGGCCCGATGAACCGGCATTCGAAGTAGCAGGGCGCCGAGACCTTGATGCCGCTGCCGTCGTTCTTCATCGAGGAAATCAAGCCGGAGCTGTGCGTCTTGTCGCTGGCCCTGATCCGCAGATAGGAATCGACCTGGGCGAACGGGTTCTTCGGGTGAATCGTGGCCGGAGAAAACGTGGACGCTGAAGTCCTGGTAGCCGTTGGGCGGCTTGTGGTCGTAATAGGTGGCCTTGGGGTCGGTGCTGGAGATCGAGAGGGGGCCGTTGAAGTCGTCGGCGAAGACCAGCTTCATGCCTTTGGCCGCCGGCGGCGGGTCTTTGGGCATTCCCTCGTTCCAGGAAACGCCGCCCTTGTTGTAGAGCTGGAGGTAGCAATTATCCTTGACGAGACCGTTGTCGCCGCTGATTCTCACCGTGATCGGGCCGTGCGGATAGTCGATCCGCCGGGAAGACGAACGAGCCGTTGCCTTTCGCGTCGAGGGCGACGGTGGCGACGGTGGAATCGGCACCGAAGCCCTCGCCTTGCTTCCAGCATTTCACGGTCACGCTCTTGAAGCCGGGGGCCGCGAGGGTGACGCGTGGTGTCCCCTTTCACGTCGGAGCAATAGTCCGGCGAGACCACGGCCACCTGGCAGCCCAAGGTCTCGTCCGCGCTCTTCTCCGAATCGACGCTGAGGGCATCGAAGTACAGGTCGCCCTCGGCGGCGCAGTAACTTGGCTTGATCGGTGGGCTGACCGACGGTGAAAGTGATCCCGGTGATCGGATAATCGATCTTGCCGTTCTTGTCCCCTCCCCACGTCTCATGGCCGGAGTCCAGGTCGATGACGACTTCTTTCCAGCCCGTGAAATCGATGAGCCCGCCCTGGCCGGTATTCTTGCTGTACTGGTGCGTTTCGCCGCTGGCGTCGCTCACCTGCACCCCATACGAGCACTTCGAGTTGTCCCCCTTGAGCCAGAAACGCAGCTTGATGGACCGGCGCCTGGATCTTGACCTTGTTCGGGATTCCGAGGTACTGGAATTGCCCCGCGCCGACGAAGTGGTAATGCAGCTTCAGGCACTGCTTCCCGTCGTGCGGGTGATCGGTCGAAAGCTGGACCGATGCATTTTCGTTGGGGATGTTGACGACCCACACGTTCGGCAGGTGAAGGAGTCTTCTCGAAATCCTGCACCATCACTCGCGTCGATCCCCATGCCGGTGCGATCCCGCAGGTCAACACGATTGAGAATAGGATCGTCCGTCGCATTTGCGTACCTCTCATTTCATTCCGCGGATCTCATTTGATTGGCCGATCAAGCGCGACAAGGCTCCTCTTGGAGAGAACCGACCGGGCCCAGAATCCAGAGGATCGGCTCTCGAGCGCCTTCGTCGGCCTCCGGCGTTTCTGTCAGGCCGCGCCCACCAACTCGGTCGGATGCATGCTGAGGTACTCGCGGACTTCCAGTTGCATGCGGTCAATCTCAGCCAGGAAACCGGACGCTGCGGCCCGATAATTCACAGGATTGGCCTCGGTCCGCCGCAGACCAGCCACTTGGTCCTGGAACCACGCGATTCGTTCTCGAGTCGTTTGCAGTTGCTGGTCGTTCGTAATCATGTTCCCTCCGGGACGATCTCGACAATGCGGCGTTTGCCGCCTTCGCGGCGAAGCTGCCAGTGCTCGATCATTGCTTGCCCGCCTCCAAGGGCCCCAGCTTTACGGGTCCAGAATGGGGGATGTTGCCGGTTCCCCACCGGGCCCTCGATGCCAGTGCTTTTTCTCCGTGACTCGGATTCCTCCCCCGATGGATGTCCGCCCCAGGCAACTCCCGATTCCTCAAGCGCGGGTGTCAGCATCTCACTGGCACCGGCACGTTTGGCTACGATGGCTCGATAGAGAAATCTCTGGTCCGGATCGGTGGCCCGGCCGTGCCGGCGCTCCTGGAAGTCTTGAACGGTCCGAACAAAGATATGCGCGCCGTGCGCAGCGGTGGTCCTCGGCAGGATCGGCCCGGCGGCTGCGCGGCGGTTCCGTCGCTCATCCGAGCGATCGAGCACCCTGATCCTCAAAGGGAACCCGCGATCCTTGTTCTTGACGCCATCCGGGCCCTAGGCAAATTGGTCCGGAGGCCAAGGCCGCGGTCCCGGCCTTGAATCGATTGCTCCAGCAGGGAAATGCCTCTGTCTACGACCGACTTCGACATTGTGATGGCCCTAGATTCGATCGGCGCCCCTCCCGTCCAAAAACTGCTGGCCTCATTTCTCCGCGACGCTGATCCGTTCGTTGCCTTCCAACTGGCTTTGCTCGGGCTAAAGGCCCAGCAGGCGATTCCATCCCTTCACGCCGCCCTGACGGACAAGCGGCCCCAGGCTCGCATCTCCGCGGCGGTCGCTCTTGCTCACATCGATCCTGCTGCCGCGGAATCGATCCCCGCGCTTGTCGAGGGTCTGAATCATCTGGACGACAACACGCTTGATGCCGAATATGTCCCGGCGGCCCTGGCTCGACTGGGTCCGAAAGCAAGAACGGCGATTCCTACCTTGATCGACCTCGTGAAGAAAAAGTCTGATCACTCGGACGTGCTCACGGCCCTGGTACAGATCGACCCGGAGGGAACGGAATGCGTGCCGGCGCTGATCACGGCTTTGGACCACGACGATTACGGTGTCGTCGACACGGCGGCCAACTGCCTCGGTCTGCTGGGCCGGCAGGCGAGAGACGCTGTGCCGGCACTGGCAAAGGCCGTGACCCGCAAATTCGACGAGGAATTCGACAGCGGTGTTGACCCGCAAGTGAGCGCAGCCAAGGCATTGAGGAGGATTGGCCCAGAGGCGACGTCGGCTATTCCCGCCCTGATCGGGGCGCTGAAATACCGCCGTGTCGTCCGCCCCAACATCGACGGCAGTCCGGATGATTATGCCGATTACTCGGCGGCCGCTGCCGCGGCGGAGGTCCTCGGCTCCTTCGGGTCGGAGGCCAAGGCCGCAATCCCCGCTCATTGAGGCCATTCAGACCCGCGAGAAGGACGACGAAAACTGGATGGTCCGCCGAGAGGCGATCTTGGCCCTGGGGCGGATCGGACCCAATGCAAAGATGGCGATCCCTGTCCTTCGGGATTTGATCAACGGTAATCAAAACACACTTAAGTATGTGCCCGAAACAATGGCCGCTCTCTGTCAGCTAGCTCCGGATGGGAAGGATATTGCGGAGAAGTGGCTGAACGCCCCGTCGGCTAACCGCTTCGGCCTGCCGCGGTACCTGTCCCTTCAACACTCACCCAACAGATTGGAGGGCCGGGCCCTGGTCCCGGGAGCCATGGGCCGAACGAGTGTCGAAGGCGATTATCTAACGCGGCGCAATCTGGAACGGCTGGATCGGATCTTCGCGCAGGCTGACCCCAGAAACCAGGAACTACCCATGTCCGTCGGAGAATGGTTTGAATACCTCGGACGTCTCGGAGTCGGCGGACGGTTGGCCATCCCGCGTTTGAACGAATTCCGCAAACACCCGAACCCCTGGGTCCGCATGTGGGCCAGCGAGGCGCTCTGCGCAGATCGTGCCGAAAAACGCTCCCTTGAGGATCCCTCCCCGGCCGACCAAGTCGGTCCCTTCCACCCAGCAGCCGCAGGGTTTGCTCCTCAACTCCCGGGTGCTCGGCCGGCCAGGGACACCCTTTCATCAGTGGGCATTTTTCGCACTGGGGTTTCGACCGCCGGCACAGCTCCTGCCCATGCCGGCGCAGCAACTGGTAGGCATTGATCAGCCAGGGGTACTCGTTGATGAGCTCTTCCTTGATCGCTTCTTGGATCAGGCGATAGGTCGTGGAATAGTTTGGCTTCTCCTCGGCGAACCCCAGGCGCACCAACACGCGCAGGCCATTCGATTCGAGAGACATGAGCGGGAAGGCGTGGCAAAACAGCAGGATCTTCTCCGCGCTCGGATCGCCGATCCCTGGAAATCGTTTGAGGGCCTTCTTGGCCTGAGCCAGGGGACGCTTGAGGATTGGGCGCAGGTCGCCGTCGAACTCGTGAAGCGCGATCTCCGCGCAGCGGCGAAGCTTTTCCACATTTTGGTCCGGCACAATACCGTAGCCAGTCGCTTTCAGCAATCGGTCCGCCGGCGCGGCCAGGATTTGGGCCGGGTTGAATCCAACCTGTTCACGGAGCACCGTCATCGCCTCACGACGACGATCGTCGTCGACGAGGTAGGCGACATTCTCCCAGAGGATCAGCTCCCAGGGATCGGTGACTTCCGGTGGATCAGGCTCTCCGTAGAAGGCCTGGAGCTGCTGAATGACCTGAGGCAAAGAGAGAAGCGGCATGATGGAGACACTCCTCCGATAAGTGGAGTCAACGCGTACCGCCGCTTTACCGTCCCCGCGTCGCGCGGGCGAGCGACACGATCTCGTCCTCGGGAATTTGTCTGGCGTTGACGACGGACAGACAGGACTTCAAGCTGATGGCGTCGCCGTCGCGGATCAAGTGGAACTCGCCGGGCTCCTGGCCGGGCAGATTGCTGGCGATGTCGATGCGGCACTCACTGAGCATCGGCTTCATCTTGGCGATCGAGGTCGCTTCCCTGATCTGCCCAACGAACCAGGTCCGGATGTTGTCGCGGCACTTGTAGTCGAAGTCGCCGGGACTCTGGGTCGCCAGCAGCAGGCCCAACCCGGCCGAGCGTGCCCGCCGTAAGAGGTTCTCCATCGGCTCCTTGGTCGCCGGTTTGCCAACCGCCGGCAAGTAGTGATCGGCCTCGTCAAACATCACTACGGCTTGAAGCGTTCCCGACGGCGCGGGCGAACGACTGATCCAGCGCCCCAGCGTCATCAGAAACTGGGCAACCCAGAATTCGACATCCGCATTGCTCCCCAGGAACTTGGTGCTGATGATGCTCAGCCGGGCTTTGCCAGGCGTTGCGTTTGTGCCGAGCCCCAACAAGACGTCAATGTCCAGCGGCTCTCCTTGAGCGGTCAGAAGAGTCCCCTTGTTGATTCGCAAAGTCTCCAAGTGACGCACCAGTTGGTCGAATAACTTAAGGTCGAGCCGGCCGACCGCATTCACCAGCGAGGGATCTTTTTCCGCGATGAATTCAATCAGGGCCTCGATCGAAACCGCGGCTTGAGGGTCGATTTCACTGAGTAGCTCGATTGCCGTCTTCAGGATTGCCAGACAGGATTGGTCGCGCTGGCTGTCGCCGTAGTTCATCATACCGGCGAGCGCCGCGGCGGCGAACTTGGCCGCCTGCTCGCGTTCGAGCGACGGCAGCAAGCCCAATCCCGCCGGAACAGCCGCGATCGACAACGTCCGGCCATCGGGCTGGCCTGGCGTGAACAAGGCGACGTTCAATGAAGCACGCAGTCGATCGGCACGCTCGGCCAGATCACCCTCGAGCCCTTGTCGCAGACCCTTGTCCGGCCGGGCGTAAGAACAGAGGTCACCTTTGCGATCAACCAGGATGGCCGGAACCCCCTGGAGCAAGAGCTGCTCGATTACGGAAAGGGCCGCCGTCGTCTTGCCACTCCCCGACGCTCCCAGAAAAGCCGCGTGCCGGATCAGCTCGCCAGGCTCGATCGTCACGGGCCCGCCGCGGCGATCGGTCGTTGTGCCGACGACCAACGGATCGGACGGAGCACGCGGCGGTGGAGTCGGAAGAGGTGGTGGAGTAACCGGCGCGGCGGGTTCGGTGGCGGAGTCTGCGTCTCTCTCGGCTCATCTCGATAATCCAGGTCCAGAATTGCCCGGAGCGAGCTGATGCTGGTTAAAGGGCGAGTCTGCTTGAGCCAGGCCGCGAAGCCCGAGTCTGCTCCTTTCTGCTTGCGGAAGCCCGAAAGCGCTATCATCGTTCGCCAGTCCGAGTCTTGTACGACGACTTTACGACCGCCGTCCTTGATCAACTGGCCAAGCTGCTGGACCACCGCCGCCTTGGGGCTGCTTGGAAACTCGGTCGAGCGCACAATGACCGGCGTGTGCTCGCCAGCTCGCTTGACCACCTCGTCGATCTGCCGGCTCAGCCAACCTCCCTGCGGATTCTTGTTGCAAACGCCCACCAGGATGCGCTCGACGGATTGATCGACGGCGTGGCATTCGACCTGCACCATCCAGCGAACGGCATCGGCATCGAAATGCTCGCCCGTCTCGATCTCGGCCGAGCAGGACCGGATCGCCTCCGCCAGGACTGCCGCAAGCTCTGCCTCATCGACGGGGACCACCGGCGCGTTTGTCGAGCGAAACTCATTCCAGGCTTGCTCCAGTGGAATGATGGCATCACCGGGTCGAGGAGCTGGAGAGCCGTCCCCGTCAAAAGGGTATTCCGTCATCTTCCCTCTCTCGATGCAGTGCTCACGGTAGCGAAGGACCTCGCCAAGCACGTCGCGAGCGCGCATGCCCACCAGCTTCCGCACCAGCGCTTCGGGAAGTGGATACGTCGGTTGTTCGGGCTGGAACGGGATCTCCATCGAGTCGTAGAGAAACTTCAGTCGTTGGCCGATCAGCCCTTCCACCTCGTCCCGCTCGGAGGAAACTTTCAGGTCGACCGGCGCGGGATCGTTCTCGACCCGGTCCACGACCGGCCGCGTGAGTAGCTTCTTCAGCTTTGCGTAGAAATCGTCGAGGCAAGCGATCACGACGATGGCGGATGGGAGCCGGCTGACGAGGTCGCACAGTGTCCCCATGGCACGGCGGAATTTGACCGGTGCCTCATCGAGATCGAAAACCTCATCGAGCTGATCGACGCAGAGGATGAGCGGAACCCTCTCGATGACCCACATCAACTCGCCCAGCCGCTGGATCAGCCGCTGGGGCGCATCCGAATAGGTGCAGGGAATGATTCCCCCCAGCAATCGGCGATCGTGCTCGGTGAGGTCTTCGCAGCGAAGGTACTTGAGCACGCGTGCCTTGATCGGCGGGTCGTTGCACTGGAGGTAAAGGAGAGCCTGCACGAGATAAACGTCGATGGTGCTGAACCGTTCATCGCGAACGATCAGGTCAGCCAGGTCGCTGACAAGCTGGTCAATACTCCCCTGGTTGAGCCCCCGCTCGCGAAGCTGATCCAATCGGTCGCGCGGTACCTCCCGGCTCGACTCGCCCAAGGCGTTCGAAAGCCGCATCAGCCCCGTGGTCTCGGACTGCGACTCGTCGTACGGCTTATCGAGCGAATCGATCAGGTTGTTGAGCACATACCGCGCGTACTGGTCGGTAAACGCCGTCATCTGGAGATAGCCGCAGTATCCCCAGCCCCGAGAATGAACCTGATTCCGAAAGGCACGCATGAGGTGGGTCTTGCCGCAGCCGGCTTCACCCAGCAACAGGAGAATCCTCCCGGCGGCCAGGCCCGACGGCTCAAGCACGCGGCTCACGATCCGCTGAAACCTGTCCCGCGCGTTCTGGTGGATCGACTCCACGTCGAACGGGTCGTGTTTCCAGATATTGCTGGCGTAATCGCACCCGTGGAACAGCTCGGGATGTCGCGTTGAACAGAACGCGGCGACGCGCGGGTCGTCCGCCGGGGATAAATGCGGCGGGGAAATGTCAGGGGCGTTCGAGGTCTTGATCGCCATGCGGGGTCGCCTTTCAGATCCTTACGAAATGAAACGTGGCGTTGAGATATTGTACCTCGGACTCGCGGACATCCTCGGGATCCATGGCCTGGACCAGGTCGGCCCGGCTCAAATCGAGCAACCGGGCGTTGTTGGCCTCGGCGAGGCGTTCCTTGAAAGCGGGCAGGTCCATCGTCGCGAATCCGGGATCGGACTGGACAGCCCTCCAGACATGCGCGATGAAGACCTTGTTATCGCCGAACCGCCCGGTCGGACAGACTCGGGCGGCGGCCTTGACCCGCTCGGCGAACGCTGGCAGGTCGAGCTCGATCGGCGGCGGAGCAGGGGGGACAGGGTAGGAGAGGAGCTTTCGTCTCTGGCCGATCCAGTTGCGCACGACCGCATCACGCAACTTCTTGGGATCGTCGCTCCCCATACCCAAGCTCTTTGCCAGCAGCTTGGTGGCAGCCTTGTTGAGTTTCGTCGTGCGATCTTCTCCCAACGCCCGGTTGAGAAGCGCCATCTTGATGTTTTCGAGGTTGAATTTCCGGGTCTCTCCCTCGAAGCCCATTAGTTTCCACGCCAGGGCGTCGATGGCCTCGTTCGGCTTGGGGACCTCCGCGACCGACAGACCGTATTGCTGTTTCAGCAAGACGGCCTGAAAGTTAGGCTCGGACTTCAGTGTCTTGAATAATGCCTCGCTCGACACGGGCATCCCCAGGGCACGCGCGGGGAGATAAATCGTCTTGAGAACAGACCAGGTGGTTTTCGGCTTGAGCTGAGTCGACTCCGAGGAATTCGAGCGCGTGCCGGTGGCCTTCCGCGGTCGAGACGAACTTGGGCACGGCTTTCTTGCTCTTAACGGGTAATCGCATGACCATGCCGAGCGCCGCCAGGTCGATAAGCGTCTGGTTGATCCGCTCGGTCAATTCCGCGCCCGCCCATCGGTGCGCCAGAAGCGGCTCGAGGTCCTTCTTGACGTTCGCGGCCGATTCTCCCTTTTCCCCCACTGTCAGCATTCTCGTCAGAATCAGGGAGCCGACAGCGGAGAGATTCGTCGTCATGGCTTTACCTCCAAGCCCATCGGCGCCTCGCGCCGAAACGCGACCGTCGCCAGGATCGTGTTCTTCACTTCTTCAAACCGCTCGACAACATCGTCGGCTAGCACTCGCACAACCAGGTAGCCGTGCGTTTGGAGTTCGAGATCCTTGCGGCGGTCGCGGCGATAAGCCTCCGGATCCTGAAAGTGGTGATACCCATCAATCTCGACAGCCAGCTTCAACGAGCGAGCGACGAGATCGACCTCGATCCATTGCGTGGGTCCGAAGCGGAAGTCGAGCGTGCCGTTGAGCTCGAACAACCCCGCGGTCTCGGGCAACGATTCCAGTTGCTCGAACAAGAACCGCTCGGCCGCGCTGCGAGCCGGGTCGTCATCGTCGAGATCCCGATCCAAGACGGCCGGCGCCGAGATTCGGCGAGCGGAGCATCCCAAGCATCATGTCTTAGGTCCCGCAATTCGTGATTGATAGTCACGATCGCCTCGCGGAGCAAATCCTTGGCACGAGAGACCGGCGCTTGCGCCAGGTAGTCGTCGAATAACGCTGGCTCGATTACCAGGATTAGCGCCGGCTGAGGCTGGGCCGCCGCCAGCTCGGCCACTACCTGCGCAATCCTTTGCAGCCCATCCAGGTCCTGGCCGGCCGGGGAGAAAACCAGGACCGGCAGGCACTCCGGGTGAACCAAGTCGCCCAATGCTGTGAAGACGCGGATATAAGGACGGCCGCGCCCTCCAAGAGCGCGTCCAGAACCGAGGCGAGCCGGGGATATCCCTGCCACTCCTCCATGTTCTCGATCAACCAGCGGCCCACCAGCTCGACGCCGGTTTCGGAAACCATCGGCAAGGCCGATTCGAGGAACATCGTCCTTTCATAAGTTGTCATTGCGCGAAGCGACCCGATCAGCGAGTCGGCGGGCCGATCGAGCCGGTGGGCCAGCCATTCGGCCGAGGATTTCGCCAGGTCGCACTCGGCCGCCAATCGGTTTACCCAGCGGACCACCGTGGTCTCAGGATCAGGCTGCTCCGGATGGATGCGCACCATCGGCCGACTCGAGGCTTCCGCCCAACGCCGGGCCAATCGGAACGACAGCTCGACCGGCCCGACCAGAACCGAGACGGCCGGCATGCCGCAACGCCGTCGCTGGTCGTGACGATCGAGGGCCGCGATGGTCGCTCGATCACCTTCGCCCCTCCACATGTCCATCGTTGGCGATTTCTCATCTTCGGCTCAAGATTTGCAGCTCAGCACACCAACATTGTCCCTCACCAATGTGCGATTGTCCACGCGCCGGAGGTGACAAGGCCGAAATCCAGGGGCTTGTTCGCGGCGACGACGGAGGAACCGGCGCAATCATCGCAGTCGCGGTTTGGTCTCGGACTTACGCCGGGCGCTCAGAAACCTCTTGAGAGTGGCTTCCGGGCAGGCTAAGGTGCATCCTGGGTTCCTCATCGTGGAAAGGGCTCCATCATCAAGACGCAACCAACCAAGGAGACATGAGATGCCGATCAAGAAATTCGTGACCGCCCTGACGGCGGGCTCGCTCGTCTGCCTGGCCGTGCTGGGACTGCGGTCCCCGGCCACTGCGCAGCACGAGAAGATGGCCGAGGCCGGTTCGATCACCAAGGCCGTTGCCCAGTTGATTCCGACCAAGAAGGGAAGAACGTCGAAGGTCGAGTGACCTTCACACAGGACGGGAGTACGATCCACGTCCATGCGGAAATTAGCGGGTTGACGCCGGGCGAACACGGCTTCCACATCCACGAATTCGGCGTCTGGTCGGAAGACGGCATGGCATCCGGGGGACACTTCAACCCCGCCAAGGAGCCGCACGCAGGGCCCACGAAACCGATGCGGCACGTCGGCGACCTGGGCAACATCACGGCCAATGCCAACGGCAACGCTACCCTCGACCTGGATGACCACATACTCAGCTTCCACGGCGCTCACTCGATCATCGGCCGCGGCTTGGTCGTCCATGAGAAGGTTGACGACCTCAAGACCCAGCCTACCGGCAATGCCGGCGGCCGGCTCGCCGTCGGCGTCATCGGCGTGGCCAAGCCCTGAAAAACTCCCAGTGCGCTGGCGAGTTGCTGATCAACCGCCAAGGACCGCGGTAACGACTCCAATGACCCGACACGGGCTAGCGTGGTCGCCGGACAGAGCCGGCTCCTACAGGATTTGTAGGAGGGAGCTCCGTCTCCCGATCCCGGTTCTCGCCTTGTGTCGGGCCGCTGAACGATTTAACCACTCGCCATCGACTGCTCAGGCTTCCAGCAAATCCTAATCAGCCTTCCACCCCGGCCGCCTCCAGCAGCCTGCGATACGCCGACTCGGGCCGTAGGCCGACCAGGCGGCCCACCTCCTTGCCGTCCCGGAAGGCCACGACCGTGGGCACCGCCGAGACCGCCAGGCCACCGGCCAACTCAGGGTTGGCACCGGATTCCACCTTCAGCACCTTGGCCCGGCCCTCGTACTGCGTGGCGAGTTTGTCGATCGTCGGGGCGAGTTGGCGGCACGGTGGACAGTGCTCGCCGTAGATATCCAGAAGCACCGGGACGGAGGAACCGATAACCTCGGCCTCATACTCGGCGGCGTTGATTTCACGGGCCATGATCCACATCCTTTTCGTTCGTTTGCAGGCAACGATCTTGAGTCCAAAACGAGCGGCCGTCGGCCCGTCGCCGACGTCAGCCTCGGTAGAGAATGCGAGAGCCGAGCGTCCGGGTGGACATCCGACTGCACAAGTCGAGGAGAGGCGCGGTGTCCGAGTTGCCGGGTTTCGATCCCAACGGTAAGATGCCGTTAGGTTTCCGGTCTCATGTGGCCGAGGCTCGCAAAGGAGCGGAACTTTGGGCCAGACCACCGAGGCGCGCGACCTGCTGGACCGGCTGCGAGCGGGTGACCCGTCCGCCCGAGACTTGCTGATCGCGCTGGCCGAGGAGCGGTTCGCGGCCTTGGCCCGTGCCATGCTTCGTCGCTATCCCCAGGTCCGGCGCTGGGAGGAGACCGACGACCTGCTCCAGGCGGCCCTCATGCGGCTGCACCGAAGCCTGGCCGAGGTCCGGCCCGAGGACGTGACGCACTTCGACAACCTGGCGGCGGTCCAGATCCGCCGGGAGTTGATCGACCTGGCCCGCAGCTACCAGGGACCCGAGGGGATCGGGGCCAACCACCACACCGACGGCACCGACCCCGGCGGCCGGCTGGCCGAGGTCGCCGAAAGAGCGGGCAGACCCGAGTCTCTGGAGGAGTGGACGGCGTTCCATGAGGCGGTGGGCTTGCTGCCCGAGTCGGAGCGACAGGTCATGGACCTGCTCTGGTACCGAGGGCTGACGCACGCCCAGGCCGCGGAGGCGCTGGGCGTGACGACCAAGACGGTCCAGCGGCGGTGGGCCTCGGCTCGAATCCTGATCCGGGACGCCCTCCACGGCGAGTCCCCGAGGTAAGCGAGGAGCGACGATGGAGCCAGACCAGAAGGACATCCTCGACCTGATCGTCCGCTGGGAGGAGGCCAAGGCCCAGGGTCAGGACCTCGCGCCGGAGGAACTCTGCGGGGGCTGCTCGGAACTACTCAGCGGGTTCCGGCGGCAGGTCGAGAAGCTCGGCGAGGTCGCGTGGCTCGACGGCCCCATCGAGGCGGGGATCACGACGCCAGGGGACGTGCCGCCCTCGCCCTCCAACACCGATCTGCCACGGCTGCTGGCCGACCGCTACCGGCTCGATGCCCTGGTGGGCGAGGGCGGCTTCGGGCGAGTCTACCGAGCTTTCGACACCTGGCTGGAGCGGCCGGTGGCCGTGAAGGTTCCCAGGGTGGACCGGCCCGTCACCGGGGGCGAGGTGGACCAGTGCCGCATCGAGGCCCGCAAGGTCGCTCGGCTGCGGCACCCGAACATCGTCCCGGTCCATGACGTGGGCCGCGAGGGGTCGAACTGCTTCATCGTCGGCGAGTGGGTCGAGGGCACGAACCTGGCGGTGCTCATCAAAGAAGGCCGCCCCGACTACCGGGAGTCGGCCCGAATCGCGGCCGAGGTCGCTGATGCCTTGGGCCATGCCCATGGCGCGGGGTTCGTCCACCGCGACATCAAGCCGGCCAACATCCTCATCGACCCGCAGGGACGGGCGTACCTGACCGACTTCGGCATCGCCGTGGTCGAGGAGGAACTGCTCCGGGACGTGACCGCCGCCGGAACGCTGCCCTACATGGCCCCCGAGCAGTTGGACGAGGAGTTCGGCCCCGTGGACCATCGGGCTGACCTATACGCACTTGGAGTGGTCCTCTACGAATTGTTGACCGGTCACCGTCCGTTCCGCGCCGCCACACCGATCGCGCTCCGGGAGCAGATCATCCGGGAAGAGCCGGCGCCGCCCAGGTCGATCGAGCCGGGCGTGCCGGCGGGTTTGGAGCGTGTCTGCCTGCGCTGCCTGGCGAAGCGGCCGGATGATCGATACAAGGGGGCCGATGAGCTGGAGGCGGATTTGAGGGCCTACCTCGAAACCTAAGCCGAGAGGACGGAGACGCATCCGTTAGACGCAAGACAACAGGTGCCGGAGGGAGGAGACAATCGCACATGCCCGAGAATCAACCACCGAGCGGCATATCCATCGGCAAGTTCGATATTCTCGCCACCTACGCCTACGCCCAAGGCCTGCTCGACGGCCTGGACGACGACGTGGCGAAACAGCGGGGCATGGTCGCCGCCATCATGGGAGCCCAGGCACGGCTTGGCATTCGGAAGGAGCACCACGAGGAGTTCCAAGCCCAGAAGGAAGCTGCCGAGAAAAAGAAAAAGACGACCATCACCGCCGAATCGTTCGACAAGCAGGTCGCTCATAAGATGGGCGCGTTCTTCGGCGACGTCTTTCTGCCGGCCCTCAAGAAGCTGGTCGAGGCGGGACTTTCCTACGACCAGGTGAAGCGATTGGTGAAGATCCCCAGCACCTGGGGTGCCAAGATCACCGGAGAGCAGTTCCATGAGCGGATCGCCAACCACCTGTTGAAGCGATGAGGCCACGACCATCCGGCCTCTGGCCGCCTGGTACCGACCAGTGTCTTCATGGGAGTGGTGAAGCGGATGGTCCTGAAGTGACTCGGAAGAACGAAGAGGCAGGAAGAGGCATCGAGGCGGTCAGGAGAGGACATCCCATCGTTGCGCAAACCTCAGAATGCCATTGGCCAGGTCCAAATGCTCTCCCGCCCACAAGTCGTCGAAGATAACCCACCGATGGTAAACGTCGATGCCGAATATATCCCCGATGTGAAGGCACAACTGAAGGATATTGTCGGACGTGCCAACGAGAGATTTCGAGGCGTCGTGATCGAAGACTCTCCCGGGAGTCGCCAGGCTCCTCACGGCATTCGCCACTTCAGTACGCGCTTGATCGATGGTTCCCAGGCCCAATCGGGGCACGGATTCCATCTCACCGATGCTGATGACCGGTAAACCGGCGACTCGCTCCAAGGCTACTTTGAGCCGAGCCTCGGTCGGGTCATCGGCGTGGATCTGGGAGCGAAGCAACTTCAACTCGAACGGCCAGTCCTCGCCGGGAGAGGTTGCTTCCAGGTAGTCGGCCAAATGCGAGACTCTCACGCCTTTGATCCGAGAAGGCCCTGTCATTCCATCGAGCTCGGATAAGGCACTCGAATCATAACAGGTGAGGAACACCAGATACGTCACGCCCGAACCCGAGCCCGGCGGCTGGATCGCCCGTGCTGTGACGCTCGGCTTCTCCGAGTTTTTGCCGCTCGACATCGGCAGCCTCCAGCCTTCGTGGAGCAGGTAGGCTGTCCGGCCGGGATGCTCGTTGAGGTAGTGATCGTCGAAGAAATAGTAGGCCAGCTCGATCTCGTCGTCATCAGTGAGGACTTGCAGGGCGTGTGGCTTGAACCGCATATCCCCCTCGACGTACAGGTACTCCTCCAGGTAGGACTTGAGCTTCCGATCACTCGTGGGCGGCGGCAGGGCGTGTTCCCGCGCTGCCTCGAAGATCGAAGCGAAACCGTAGACGTCGGCACCGACCTCGGCCTTGACCCACTCGGAGATGTCTTCGGCCTGTTTCGCCCGTTCCCAAACCGCCTGATACCACCCGAGGACCGAATCGGCGTCGAGCCTGCGGACATGTTTCCCCGACGGGCCTTCGTAGTCGCTACGATAGACGAAGTAGACACTCATTGGAGTGAGATCTCCGAAGATGTTATCACAAAACGAAGGCTCGCATCGCAATGGCCTCAAGCTATCCGGTTGCGCCTGTTCTGGCGACGAGTCCGCTGCAACCGCTGTTTAGGCCCATAAGGGCCTACCGGGCCTGATCGGGTTGGTGCCAGCATGGGCCATTACGATTCGCGTCCCAGCCAGCCGCGTCCGTCTCATCCCATCTCGATCCTCAACGCGCGCTCGGCACGTAAAGACATCCCCTTGATGGGAACGACGAAGGGCAAATCCTGGGTCTCACCCATCAACTGTTGACAGACTTCCATCACGCGTTGGGCGTCGCCCGAGCGGATCAACGACTCGACCTGATCGTAGAACTCGGCCCCGACCGCCTCATCCTCGTTGGTAATCCAGGTCCGCCCAAGCAAAAGGAGCGGGTCCTCCGGTGGTTCGGGAAGCGGCTGGAACTCGGGCGTCGCTGGCCGGACCGAGACGCCCAGCTTTTTCATGAAGCCCTCGATGTAGCGGAGGTAACCTTGCGAGTCCAGGCTCTGGGAACGCCAGATCGAGAGCGAATGAAGGGTCGTGCGCAGGATCCCGATCAGGTCGTCCTGCCCCGGTAACTCTCCCTTCTCTTCCAGAATCCGCCAGTTCCGGCGGATGTTCGTGATGATGAGATCTTCCTCACCCCCTTCGGTGAAGGTCATCACGCCGGTCTCGGGGAGCGGCGGGAGCGACCCCTCGCGCATCTGAATCACCAGACGCTCGATCGCCGCCTCGACCTCGTCGTCGATCAGCTCACGGTCGCACATGACATACGATTCGTAGATGCCACGCTCTGTCCGATAGAAGATCGGCACGAATTCGTCGGTCTTGTACTTCTTGCCCGAGTAGGCGAGCGACTCATGCTTGCGCGAGCGCGATGCACGCTTCTTGAGCTTGGCCTTGCGTTTTTGGTCGCGGCTCTGACGATCGTTTTTGCCCATGAATTACCTCCATTCCTTGAACGGGCCGCGTATCGACTCGCGGCGCGGGACTTCGGGTTGTCTCGCTCGGATTTCCAGCCCTTTCTCGCGGGTTCGGCCGCAAAGCAAGCCCGCGCTGCTGATTATACCACGTGGTCTCCCTTACATTGTCATCATCGCACCAGGTAAAAAGGAGTTCGTCCTTTCAAGCAGCCGGACTGCTCCGGCCCGGGCAAGACTTTACCGGGAGCAAAAACGATGGGTGCCTTCTATGGCTCGGTCCAAATCCGAGGCGACGATCGCCAGGTGATCCAGCAAGTCCTCGAGGAAGTCGCTCGGAAGAAGAAGATCCGGTTCTTGCTCGGTCCGGTCATCAATGGCTGGATCGGTGTCTACCCCGAGGGAAAGGGCCAGGACAACCGCGTCGCCAAGAGCCTCGCTCGTCAGCTTCCTCATGAGATCCTTCATCTATTGGTCCATGACGACGATGTGTTCGCCTACGAGTATTACCGAGACGGGCGCCTCATCGATCAGTACAACTCCTGCCCGGATTACTTTGGGGAGGTCCCCGATCGCGAACGAGAGAATTTGCGCGGGCGTCCGCAAACCTTGGCCCATCTGGCGATCGACGAAGCCAAGTTCGCGGCGCTGGAGGTCCAGCTCACGAAACCGGAAGATGAAGCCTTTGTCTTCATCTCCGAGTTGCTGCTGGCCTTCGCCGGCACATTCGGAATTCGCAACGCCCTGACCAGCTATGAATACCTCAAAGAAGGAGAGACCGACGAAGTCGAGGGCTGGAGCGAGTTCATCCACATCCCCGACCAGAGTCGCGAGGAAGCACGCCGGCGCAAAGTCGACGAAGCACTCGGAGATGAGATCCGGCGGCTCCTGAGGGAGGGTCTGCTGCTCGCCGAGCGGGGTGGCTTGAAGGGCTGGGACACACCATATCCCCGATGGTGCCCGTCTCCAGACGGCCGCGGCTTCTTCGTCGGATGGAGTAAACACACGGAGCGTGAGGAGGGCGGAATTCCGCTGGAGCGATACGGCCCACCGTGGTCGGCGGTTCCGCACCCCTCGGGAATGACAATCGACCCGCTCATCTACAATATGGCCCTCAGCCCCTCTGGCCGCTACCTCGCCGTGGGCCACGCCGCGGGCGCGTGGAAGGCCGTGCTATGGGACCTGCGCGAAAGGCGCCGCATCACCGAGGTGGATCATACCCGTGCCGTGAGCTGGACCGGTTTCATGCCGGACGAATCAGCCATGATCTCCGTCAGCTCGCATCAAGCCGGGGAGATTACCGTCACGCCAATTGACGGAGGCACCCCCCGAATTATCGCGTTCCATGACGTCCTTCAGGCCGCGGTCCATCCCACCGCGGGCATGCTCGTAGCTTCCGGGAACTCCGATCGACTGTCGATCGTCGACCTGAATTCCAGCGCGGTCAAGTCGTCTCTCTCCCGGGTCAAGCCCGGCGTCCCTCCTGCGTTGGCCCAGCTCATGGCCCGGTCGATCCAGACCCAACTGGCCCAGATCGACATGGAAGGCATGGAGCAGAAGCTACAGGAAAATGTTGAGAAACAGCTCCAGAAGTTCGCTCAGATGGGCCTGCTACCAGGTACCGAGACGATCGACGAGTCTCGGGAGCGGATGCGCCAAGAAGCGGCAGAGTACCTCAAGCGCATGCGTGATCAATTCGCTCAGGTTGGCACGCCGGATTGGCAGGCTGGGCTGGACCTGAATCCCGAGCGGTATTCCCGCCTGAAGTTCGACCTTGAAGGCCGTTACCTCTTGGTCGCGACAAGCCAGGCGGCCCGTGTCTACTGCTGGGAGGAAATGGCGCGGGCAACCGATCATCTGCCGGAGCCGTTCGCTACGGTTGCCGGGGACAACAGCCCGATCGATGCCGGGCGCGGAGTGATGTTGCCCGGCGGCACGATTTACGACCTGGATTACGACCCTGAACGCGACCGCGTAATCTTTGCCGGCCTGGACGGCCGCGTGCGCTTTCTCGACGTAGCCACCCGGCACTCGGGTGTGTTGATGGACGTGCCGGGGCGGCCTCCGATCATCGCGCTCGGGTTGTCCGGCGACCGTTCCGTCCTGTGCTGCACCTGCGATCCCGGCATGTTTGACCGAGGGAAGGATCGCCGCGGACCCTTGGTCCGGTTCTGGAACTACCCTCTGCTGTGTCGCAAACAGCGAGAATCTGGCGCCTCCCGGGCATGATCAGCCACTGATTCTCACGGATAGAAGCGGATGTTGGTCAGGAGTTGAACTTGCCCGAAATCGCGGGCCGGGCTAATATTCCGCCCCGTGTCAATGAATGAGCGATGCGGTCGGCCGCCGGCATTTTCAGCACGTCAGTGGCATGTCCAGGATATCCTCCTCAATCCCCGATGATCGTCGGCCTGTCGTTGCGACGACGATGGACTGCGACGCACAACAATTCGACCGGCGCCTGGAGTGGGCGACCTGGGCGTTCGTGGTTCTGGGTGTGCTGCTTCGGATCGTCCGCTACGCGATGGACTACCCGCTCTGGTGGGACGAGGCGTTCGTCGCGGTCAACTTCATCCGCCGCGACTACCTCGACCTGCTCCGGCCGCTCGACTATGGGCAGGTCTGCCCGATCCTCTTCCTGTGGGCCGAGCTGACGCTGGTGAAGCTCCTGGGCTTCTCCGAGTGGTCGCTTCGGCTGTTCCCCTTGGTCTGCGCCATCGCCAGTGTCGTGCTCTTCCGCCATGCGGCCGGCCGCGTGGTGCGCGGGGTCCCCTTGCTGCTGGCGGTGGCGATCTTCGCGGTGGCCTACCACCCGATCCGTCACGCCGCCGACGTCAAGCCCTATGCCTCGGACCTGCTGGCGGCTCTCGTCCTGTTGGCGGCGGCCTTTGACTGGTGGCGAGCCCCGGAACGAGCCGGATGGATGTGGGGCCTCGCGGCCGTCGCACCGATTGCCATCGCGTTGTCGCATCCGGCGGTCTTCGTCGCCGGTGGGATCATGCTGGGGCTCTTTCCGAGCGTCGTGAAAGCCGGACAACGGGTGGTCTCGGATTGCCTACGCGACATTCGCCCTGAGCACGGTCGGTATGTTCCTCGGCCTTTATTGCGTCTTCATCCACGCCCAGGCGGCTGCCACCCTGACGACCATGCAGGTTCCTTGGGCAGCGGGATTTCCACCGCTCGATGACCCGCTGGCGCTGGTCCGTTGGCTCGTGACTGTCCATACCGGAGACATGTTCGCCTATCCCTGCGGGGGCGAGAAGGGAGCGAGCAGCCTGACCGTGTTGCTGTTCGCCGTGGGGGCCGGCGTGTTGTGGTATCGAGGAGCGGAAGGTGATCGTCCTGACCTGCCTGGCGCCGTTCGGGCTGGCGCTCGCGGCCGCGGCGATCCGACGCTACCCCTACGGCGGCGTGGCCGACGGATCGCCCGCGCGGGTCATGCAATACCTTGTGCCGAGCATCTGCCTGCTGGCCGGCCTCGGCTCCGCGACCCTGCTGGGCTTATTCCAGCAACCCTCGGCGGCGACTGCGAGCGCTCCGAATCTGTCTGGTCGTGCTCGCCGCGATCGGAGTGCTCCCTCTGGCCGCCGAGGCATTCCATCCTTTCCGCTCGATCCATGCCCAGCGAGCGCGCCAGTTCGCACGACAATTCTGGCCGGATTTCGTCCGCGAGGCCGAGCCGGTCTGCCTGCGGTGGGATCTCGGTCTGGGTGATTGGGATTCGACGAACCTGAACGTGGCCGTCTATCTCTGCAACCAGATGATCTATGCCCCGCACCGCCGGCAGCGTTGGGAACGCCGGTGGCAAACCGTCTCGGCGAGCCGGCCCCTGCGATGCGTGCTCTCGCTTGCCGACCCGGCCGATCGCCCGGTCGCTGCTTGGCTGGACGCCTTGAAGAAAACCTACCGCTTGAAGGAGTGCCGCAAGGTCGTCGTCGACATGGCCGAGCCCAAGGCGAAGCCGAGGACCGAGAATTACTACGTCTATGAGTTCGTGCCGCTGGAATCAGAACGTCGTGATGGGAACGAGGACGGTTGCAAGAAGTGAGCGGCCGGTGCACCAACACTTTGCTCCGGCCTGCTATTCTGTCGCGGGTCTTTCGTCTTTGCCCGATGCGGCACGGAACCGAAAGTCGTTCGTGTCCGCCGCCTCAGGTCGTCCGCGGGATCGGGGAGCGGCGGGACCTCCACGATCGGGGATATGACGGGATTCGCTATCCTCCCCGGCCAGAAAAGCACCCAAGATGTCGGACGGCAGGTTTTCCAGCGTCGCCCAGGTTTTCGGCGTTATCGCGTCTTGGAGGCTCTCGATCGCTTCACGGGCCTTTTCTTTTGTCATTTTACTCGTCTCTTCGACCTCCTCAACCTCGGATCCTCGAAGGCTTCGGCCAGCCGGAGGCCGCAACGCAGCGCCGGACGGAGCGACGGAGCGGCGTCGATCGTCGCGAGGCCAAGGGTGGTAAACGGAAGCTCTTCGCGCGAGCAGTGGTATTCGTCAACCATGCCGCCGAACAGGCTGTCGAGCCGCCTCAACGCGGACGAATTCGCGACGGCGCGGGCCGCTTGGTCGCTGAACCGCGCTTGACGAGCATTCCAGCAGTCTTGCTCCAGATCAAGTTCGACGAGGCGCGTCAGCGCCGATGAGCGAGCCAGGGCGATCAAACCCGTGTCGCCGATGAAGTTGTCATGTAGGTTCAACCGCCAAAGCTTTCTCCAGCCGCGCCGAAGTGGCAAGCGCCACCGCGCCCGACGGGCCGACCGAGTTGTACGACAGATCGAGATCGCGCAGCCTACGAATGTCGGCCCGCGCCAGCGCTTCGATGGCCGCGTCGTCCAGAGCGCAGCGCCGCAACCGCAGTTCCCGCAGAACCGGCCAGCGTGCGACGGCAAGCGCCTCGGCCCCCTTGATGCCGAGTTCGTTGGTCGAGAGATCGAGGCGGCGAAGCCGGCCGGCGAGAGGCGAGCCAGCCAGCACCACGACTCCCGCAGGGCTGACGCCGGCGTTGGCAACCTCCAACTCCCGGACATCGGCGAACGCCCGAGCGCCCACGATCGCCGCCAGGCCATCATCTCCAATGGCTTGAACGTGTTTGTCGTCGTAGTAGGGATTATAGGATCGCCCGCCGATCGCCAGTGTCGTCACCCCGGCCAGGTAAGGCGAGCGGCAAATCGCCGCGATTCCCTTCGGCCCGAGCTGGTTGGCACGCAGGTCGAGGTGGGTCACTCCCGCGAGCTGAGGGAGCCGGGCCAGGGCCTCGGCGCCGTCGTCGGTCAAGCCGACATCTACCAGTTCCAGCCGCCCCAGCCGTCCCGGCGTGCATGCCGCGACGACCGCGACGACTACATCCCCCACTCGCTCGTTCTCGATGCGGAGCTCGCGCACCGACTTGAGCGACGCGGATTCGGCGACCACCCGCATCGCCGATGGCGACAGCCAGACGTCGCTGCTGATCAACTCTGGGGCGTAGTCGATGTACGGATTGCCCATGATCACCAATACTTCCAGCCTCGAGGGCAGCGTCTCAAACAGCGGCACGAGCACCTCTTCGGGGAAGCAGACCCAGGACTCCAGCCGAGTCAATCGAGCCACCGCAGGGAGCTGCGCCAGCCGCCGGGCCGCCTCGGCACTGCTGGGGTCACAGCCGCCGTGGGTCAAAGCGAGCTCGCGGAGGCACGGCAAATGGCTCGTTTCGAACAGACGGACCAGGTTGTCATTGATGCCGGTACTCAAGATTAGCCGAACGAGTCGTTCGGCATGGAGGACGAACCGCTTGCGGACATCGGCACGCCTCCCTTCGAGATCCACGCGGAGGAATTTGAGTTGCCTGATAAGGGGCGATTGCCCGAGCGCTAGGAATGAGGCGTCGTCGTCGGTCCACGCCGTCGCCCGTGCGTCCAGGTACCGCAGCGCCGGCCACCGGCTCGGATTTTCGTGCAAGGGCCCGATACTCGGCACTTCGTCACGCGCACCAATCTCCAGCCGCGAGACCGAACGCAGGAACGATCGGTCGCCGAAGTCCCGCAAGGAGACCGCCTCGCAGCCGAGGTGGTCGCTCCAGGTTCGCCACGTGCGGGCCAAAGACAGGCTCGGTGGGGACTCGCCTCTCGCCGCGGCGCAGCACCAGGACCAGGGCGCAACCCGGGTCTCGTCTGGCCACGAACTGAGCCGCTCGTCGGCGAACGAAAGGGCCTCGCTGATGTCGCCACCCGGCCATGTATCGACGATACTCGCAACGGCCCGAAAAGCCAGCTCTCCCGGTTCCTCCCCAAGCGCCGTCCCCCAAGTCGGCCCAGCCAGCGTGCGTTTGTGTGGACATGGTCGACCCCTCAAGTGTGAAAATTGCGCCGGCATGGATCGCCAATCGGCTTGGGTAACTCAGTCTTCTGCAATCGACCGAGCTAGACCGCGCATTAACCCAGAGGGGCTGACTCAGGACCTTTCTCGCCGAGGAACCAGCTCGGCACGAACCCACTCCCGGAACCGGCGGCCCCATTCCGAGTGATCCTCGATCACCTCAGCCTGCTTAAGCCAATCGACGATCTCCCCTGGGTGGAAGAACGGCAGACTCGGACTCGTATCAACCTCAGCATGCGTACCGTCATCCTGGAGTTGGTGAATCGAAAGCGTCCCGCCGTCGAATCGCCAGACCTCCGGGACCCGGAGCGCGGCATAGATGCCCATGCGGTCCAGGGCACTGCGGCTGATCTCGATCTCGATGGCCAGGTCGGGGGGCGGGTCGACAATCAGATCAATCTCCTGACGCTTGCCACGCACCTGCGGAAAGGCAGCGATGTAGTAGCACTCGTCCGCCTCGAGCCCACGTTCCTTGGCCTTTTTGCGCCAAGTGGTCAAGCCCGCGGCCCTGCAGGGAATCCTCAGTTCCTCGGTCACGGTTTCAATGATTCGGCCGAACAGACTTTTTGATTCTTCGTGATCAATCGACGGCGCCATCAGCTCCAGGTCTCCCCGGTCGTAAGCGAGACGGACGGGCTGGTCACCGACCAGCTTCAAGATTGTCTCGTACCCATCCCAGCCGATGCCGCGGATGATGACTCGCTGCTCGGGGACCAAACTTCTGGATTGGGCCCGGGGGCTCGCGGGTTGAAGTTGAATCGGCGCCGAACTCGCCGGCGGAGTGGTTATGGTTGACATGGTGGATTCACCTCGAAAGTCACCGCCCGGGCACCCGAAGCGTCGTGACAACGGTCAGGAAGCCTGCGCGAAATGCCATTCTACCACAGAGCTCATCTCTTGTTTCAGGTCATGGTCGAAATACGGTCGATAACCCCCGTGGGCGCCGATGAGTTGAGCGCGGGTTCCTTCTGAGCCGGTAGGGTGAGCATGACACGAGTGCCCACACCGAAGGTGCTGTCGATCTCGACCCGGCCGCCGTGGGCTTCGGCGATCGAGCGGCAAATGGCCAGGCCGAGACCTGACCCTTCTGTCTCGGGGCTCCGGGAGGGATCGACGCGATAGAAGCGATCGAAGACGTGGGGCAGGTGATCGGCCGGGATGCCGATCCCCGTGTCGGCGACGATAACGCGAGTCTGACCATTCGAGGGCCCACCCTGTACGGTCACCTTGCCGCCGGGCGGCGTGTACTTGATGGCGTTGTCGAGCAGGTTGAAGAAGAGCTGGCGCAGGCGGTCGACGTCTCCACCGACTTGGCAGGCGTGCCGGGAGATCGACAGCCAGCTCCACTCCCTTCTCTCGGGCCGCGACCTGCATGTGCTCTCCCACGTCGCGCACCACATCGTCGAGGCGAACGGGCTGGAAATCGCCCACGCCGACGCCCGTGTCCTCGCGGCAGAGGAACAGCAAATGAGAAACGAGGCGGGTTAGCCGCTCGATCTCCTCGAGCAAGTTCTCCAGCACCCGAGCGTCCCGTTCGGGTGAGCGGGGCGAGCGGAGAGCGACCTCGGCCTCGGTCCGCATTGCGGCCAGCGGGGTGCGCAGTTCGTGAGCGGCGTCGGCGGTGAACCGCCGGACTTCTTCGAAGGATCGCTGGAGCCGCGCGATCATCGCGTTGAAGGTCCGGGCGAGGCAGCCCAATTCGTCTTCGGGACCGGGCTCATCCAGGCGACGATCCAGCCGCGTGGCGGTGATCTCGGCCGCCGTGGCGGCCATTCGATCGACGGGGGCGAGGGCCTTGCGGGCCAACCAGTATCCGCCCCCGACCGTACAGGCCAAGGCAATCGGTCCGATCGTCAGAACACACTCACACCAGCTCCCGCAAGGCGCGGGCATTGGGGGCCAGGCTGGCGGCCGCATAATCACGAGCGGGCCCGTCGGGCCACGAACCACGCGGCTGGCCAGGCGGACCGGCCCGAGCCGTCCAGGGTGAAGCTTGTACGATAGGCCACGTGTACTCGGCCGGCCATGCCGGTGGCGTGCGGCAGGCCCTCCGAGCCGACCCCCGCGCTTCGGAACAAGGCTTGCCCTCCGGCGTGCCGACCTGGAACTCGTAGCCCGTCGACGCCGGAGAACCGCGATGTCCAGAGCTCTTCGGGTAATACCGAGAGGCTGCTGGCTGCGACCGACCTCGTCGCCGAACTCGGCTGAACTCCCCAAGCAGCGCGGCGTCCGTCAGTGCCAGCAGGTGGTGCCGCATCAGCAGGTAAACCGCCCCGCTGAAGCCGACCAGGATCACTGACAGCACAGCGCCGTACCACAGAGTCAATCGCCATCGAATGCTCAGGCTTCTCACGAGCCCTCCCTCAAGGCATATCCCACACCCCGCACCGTTTGGATCAGCGACGGCCGGCCGATCCGATCGACCTTCTTGCGGAGGGCGTTGATGTAGACGTCGATGATCCGCGTCATGGCCCCGGTCTTCTCCTTCCAGACGTCCAGGGCGATCATATCGCGGGTGACGACTTCATTCTTGTGGCGGAGGAGGTACTCCAGCAATTCGTACTCCCGCCCCGTCAGTTCCAGCTCGACCCCGGAGCGAGTCACGCGACGGCCGAGCAGATCCATCTCCAGGTCGCCGGCCCGAAGGACCAGCTCCCGACCCGAGAAGTCACGGCGCAAGAGCGCCCGAAGGCGGGCAAGAAACTCGGCGAAGGCGAACGGCTTGACCAGGTAGTCGTTCGCGCCTTCGTCCAGGCCCTGGACCCGATCCTCCACCGCGTCGCGGGCCGACAGGATCAGGATCGGCTTGGCGAAGCCGCTCGACCGCAGTTCCCGCAGAACGCCCATCCCGTCCCGGCCCGGCAACATGAGATCCAGCACGATGCGCGTCGATCGCTTCCGTGGTTGCCACCGCGAGCCCTTCTTCCCCGGTCGAGGCGATGGCGACTTCATAGCCCTCGGCCTCCAGACCGCGCCGGAGACTGTCCAGGTGCCTCTTCTGATCTTCGACGACAAGGACCCTGGCCATCGCCAACTCCCCGCGGCCCTGGTGATCGAGCTCAGGATGCGTGCCGCCCGCTTCCTCAGCATTTCCGCTGACATGAGGACCAGGTAACCGACCGGGATCAGCAGCCGGGTCAGGAGCATGTTGGTGATCAGGCCGCCGATGACGGCGATCGCCAGCGGCTGCTGCATCTGCGCCCGGGACCCAAGCCCATGGCCAGGGGCATCAGGCCCGAGGATCGTACAGAGGCTGGTCATCAGGATCGGCCGGAATCGGGTCCGGCCAGCCTGCACCAGCGCGTCGCGCAGGGGCACCCCCTCACTGTGGAGCTGGCCAATGTACTCGATCAGGATGATGCCGTTCTTGACGTCCAGGCCGATCAGCAGGATCGCGCCCATGAACGAGGAGACATTCAGCGGAGTGCCGGTGATCCAGAGAGCGAACAGGGCGCTGGCCAGCGAGACCGGCTGGGCGAGAAAGATCAGGAGCGGCAGCGTCAGGCTCTTGAACTGGAAGCCCAGAGCAGGAAGACCAGGGCCGCCGCGACGATCATGACCGTCAGCAAGCTGGCGAATGACTCCTGCTGCGCCCGGTAGCTCCCCGCCAGCTCCCAGCGGTAACCTTGCGGGAACTCCAGCTCGGCGAGCTTGGCTTGCAGCTCGCGGTTGACCGAGCCGAGATCGCGGTTTTCGAGCTCGGCGGTTACCGTGATCACCGGCTGCTGGTTCTCGCGCCACAGCTCGTTGGGGCTGCGCACCGTGCGGATCGCCGCGATCTGCCCGAGTGGGACGAAGCCGATGCCCGGCGGACACCGCCTGACCCGTGCTCGCGGTGGGGGCAGTTGCGGTTGCCAGGCTGATCGGCAGCAAGGACAGGCGCTCGCGGTCGATACCGGACCCGATCGGGGTAGCGGACGCGGATCTTGGTCATCCGGTCCTGCTCGGGGACCGTGCTGGCCACCTGGCCGTAAAGCGCGGCGTTGAGCTGGACCTCGACGTCGGCCGCGTTCAGGCCGACCCGGGCCGTCTGGACACTGTCGGGCCGGACCACGATGTCGGGGTTGCCGAGGAAGACGTGGGCGTTCATGTCGGCCGCGCCGGGAACCTCCTCGACGATCTTGCCGACCTTCTCGGCCAGGGTACGGAGCGTCGCGAAATCGGGGCCGAAGACCTTGACCTCGATCGGGC
Source organism: uncultured Planctomycetota bacterium (assembly GCA_963779785.1). GTDB lineage: Bacteria > Planctomycetota > Planctomycetia > Isosphaerales > Isosphaeraceae > CAVRFS01. The sequence goes on along the minus strand of CAWAAW010000003.1, from coordinate 26,504 downwards.
TATCGACGCCCGCCAGGTCGTTGATCTGGTCCTGCACCAGCGGCACGAACTCGGTTTCCAGCTCGGGGACCTCCTCCTTGAGTTCCTCGCGCAGGGCGTCGAATATCTCCTCCGCGGGCCGGCGCTCTCCGGAAGGCTTGAGGCTCACGAGGATGTCGCCGGTGTAAGGCTCGGTGGCGAAGAACCCGAGCTCCGCCCCGGTCCGGCGGATATAGCCGGAGATGTCGGGCGTATCCAGCAGCACGTCCTCGACCCGGCGCATCACCTTGTCGGTCTGGGCCAGCGACGTGCCCACCGGCATGTTGTAGTCGAGCACGAACGCCCCCTCGTCCATGTCGGGCATGAACCCGGTCTCCAGGTGCGTGAACAGCCACCAACCTGGGACGACCGCCAGCAGCGACAGCAAGACGACCGTAATTCGAGGGATTCGGAGCCCGATCCTGAGGAGCCCTTCATAGCGATCGGCCAGCAGGTTGTAGATCGGGCCGGTGCTCGGCATCGGGCGGCGTCCCAAGAAGCGGGCGGCCAGCACCGGGATGATGGTCAGGCTGACGACCATCGAGACCACCAGCGCGACGCTCAACGACAAACTGAGAGACTGGAAGAACTGCCCCACCACCCCGCGCACGAAGGCCAGCGGCAGGAAGACCAGGATCGTCGTCAGTGTCGAGCCGATGACCGCGCCGCTGATCTCGCGGCTGGCGCGATCCACGGCCGCGTCGCCGGTCTGGCCCTCGGCCAGGTGCCGTGCGATGTTCTCGATCACGACCACCGTGTCGTCGATGATCAGCCCGATGGCCACGGCCAGGCCGCCCAGTGACATCAAGTTCAGCGTGTCGCCGGTCAAGTAAAGGAACACGAAGCTGATGACCAGGCTCAGCGGAATCGACAACGCCGCGATCAAGGTGGCGCGAATGCTCTTGAGGAACAAGAAGAGGATCACGACGCTCAGAAGGCCGCCGATGACGATGGCGTCGCGCACGTTGGCAATCGCGGTTCGGACCAAGAGGCCCTGGTCGTAGACCGGCTGGATGCGTATGCCGGGCGGAGCACTCTTGGCCGCATCGGCCAGCACGGCCTCCAGTTCGCGCGACACGGCCAGTGCATTACCCCCCAGCCGGCGGAAGACGGTCAGAGCCACGGCATCCTTGCCGTTGGACCGGATCGCCATGGTCCGGTCCTCGTGGCCGATCGTCACCCGCCCCAGGTCGCGGATCCGGATCGCCTGGCCGTTCTTCTCGGCGATCACGACGTTCTCCAGGTCGAGCGGATCGGTGGCTTGCGTGTCGGAGAGTACCTGGTATTGCAGCGCCCCGCTGGTCGAGCCGCCCCACGGCCTTGAGCCGGTGCTCTTTGCTCAAGCGGTCGGCAAGGTCGGCGATCGACAGGTTTGCCGACGCCAGGGCCTGGGGATCGACCTCGACCAGGATCTCCCGGATGTCGCCCCCCTGGACGGTCACGTAGGAGACGTCGGGGATGCGGCTGATCCGGGGTCGCAAGTCGTAGTAAGCGTAGTCGTGAAGCGCCGACGGGTCACGGCCACCCGTGACCACGAACGAGATGATCGGGAAAACCGAAGGCGTCTGACGCTCGGTGATGCTGGTGGTGCCGGCGGGCAGTTGCGCCCCGACCTCGGCCATGCGAGCTCGGATGTCGTTGAGCGCCTGGATCATATCCGTCTCGGGGGCGAAATCGATCGATAGCTCCGCGGCTCCCCGCACCGATTTCGATCGGACTCGCACCACCCCCAGCACGATGCTGACCGCCTCCTCAACCGGCCGCGTGACCGCGATCTCGACGTCCTTGACCGCCAGTCCCGGCGTTTGCGCGATCACGACAATCCGGGGGAAGGCCACTTCGGGGTAGATCCCGCTGGGCATGCGAAGCATCGAGACGACGCCATAGACGCTGAGCAGCGCCGTGGTCAGGACGATCAGGCCAAAGTACGGCCTGGCTCTGGCGACGAGGTTAATTCCACCCGCGGAGGGAGTGTGGGGCAGGATGTCCGGTTCCAAGGTTAGACTGTTCATTTCGCGTCGTCCTTGGCCTTATCCTTCGGCTCCGTCTTGGCCTCGTCCTTCGGCTTTTCCTTGGCCTCATCTTTTGCGTCTTCCTTCACCTCGCCCTTCGGCTTTTCCTTCGCCTCATCTTTTGCGTCTTCCTTCGACTCGCCCTTCGGCTTTTCCTTCGCCTCATCTTTTTCGTCTTCCTTCGCCTCGCCCTTCTCCTCAGTTTTTGCTTCGGCGATTTTGACCGGGGTCTTTTCGGGCAGGTTGTAGCCCCCGTCAACGATCACGGGCTCTCCCTCCTTCAGGTCGGTGCCCGAGACCTCCATCCAACCCTGATGCGACGTCTTGGCCTCAGGGTGAAGGACGACCGTCTTTCCATCGCGGACGACGGACAGGACCGGTCCCTCTCCCAGGTCGAGGACCGCGACAGCCGGGACCTGGAGTACGGCCTTGCGTTCGTCCACGATGATCGACACCCGGACCGACTCACCGATTGTGAGCCGTCCCTCGGGATTATCCACCAAGACGTGGATCGGCAGGTTGCCGGTCTGCGCATCGGCCACCCGGCCCACGAACGCGACCTTGCCGGCCAAGCCCTGTTCTCCACCAGGATTTGCGGAGTCCGGCATGGGGGTGAAGGTGTCCGCGGGCAAGATACGAGCAGCTTGCCCCAGGCGCACCAACTGGGTCGACCGGGGCGGAAGCCAGACGGACGCGAAGACTTGCCGGGAATCGACCACTTCGCCGATCGGGCTGCCGATCGCGATCGTCTGACCAGGATGGCAATGCAGGCTGTCGAGCACGCCATCGATCGGCGAGCGGATTGTATGGTAGTCCAAATGAGCCTGGGAGAAGGCGACCAGCGCGTCGGCCGTCTTGATTCTACCCTCGGCCTCGGCGACCGCCTCGGGGCGGGGGCCGATCAGCATCGCCTGGAGCTGAGCCTCGGCCGTCTTCCGCTGGATCGTTGCTTGCTCGAACGCATTCTCCGCGATGAAGAACTGCTGCTCGGAAATCTCGGGAGGCCGGCGCGCGAAGAGGACGGAGCCGGTCGACGGCCTCCTTGGCCTGTGCCACCGTCAACTTGGCCTGATCAACCGCCAGTTCGTTAGCCCGCCGCTCCTCGGCGCGGGGGATGGCCTTGAGGAGAGCCAGAGAGGCTTTGAGCCCGTCCCTGCTCGCGGTCTTCTCCGCGAGATCGGCCTGCGCGACCGCCCGGTCGAGCTCGACGATCGGCTGTCCTTTCTTCACCACAGTGCCTTGCCGCGACCAGCAGCTCGTGTACATGCCCCTCGACGGCCGGCGTCAAGGTGGCGATGTGGTCGGGCAGGGCCTCGCATCGCCCCAGTCCCTCAATGCTCTCCGTAAACGTCCCTAGCCGGGCCAGCTCGGTCCGAACCGTGACGTGGGCCTCACCGTCCGAGGAGTGTTCTTCCTCCGGTTTTGCCGGCTCGCCGTTAGCCCCGCAGCCAGCCAGCGCGAACAGTAAAGGCAGTGCCCCGTACCACCACCGCCATTTCGTGATCAAAGGCTTCATTCGTCCCTCCCAGGAGGCACCACGATCGAGACAAGTCTTTAGCCTAACCGGATTTTGACTGGGTAGCATGGGCACTTCGGTTAATTCTCTTTAACAGTGGGATTGCGCCGCTTTTGCTGCCGATAATGGGAATGCCGGTTAAGGTCTCCTTGCGCATTGGTCGACATGGACGACGGTCAAGTGGCAGCGGATGCTTGCCACCGCCACGAAGCCTCGAGCAGGAAGCCATTTCCCATGCACCGATATCCTCGTTTGTGTCCGCTCGCTGTTCTTGTGGGTCTGGCAGGCTCTTCGGTGCAGGCCGACCCGCCGGCCTCATCGACAAGTGGTGCCGCGATCGTGGAAACGGCGCAAACTGGATCAACTGTTCCGGTCTCGCCGACAAAGCCGGCTCCCTCGATCCCACCGCCGAGGAGCGACGTCGGTCGGTTCCGCCGCTTCACTCAGACCCCCGCGACCAAGCCGAGCGCGGGGAGACAACTGACGACTGACGCCGGAATCCATCGCACCCAAGCTGGTCCCGGCACCATGAGCGCGCCGATCGAGCCGGGTATCGCCCCCTTGCCTCCCGCTGCGACCGGGCTGTCCGTCGAGTCGGCGGCGGGGGTGGGAAGCCAGTCGATCAGCCTGCAAGCCGCACTGTACGGCGCGATCACCAGCAACCCCGACCTGGTCACCTTGCGGCAGGGGAACGCGCTGGCCGCCTCGGCCGAGTCCGTCGAGGTCGCCAGGCATTTCCCGACCACGCTCAACCCCACCTTGTGGATGGATTATCGGCCCGATCACCCTGATTCCCGGCGGCACATTTGGAACGACCAGCCCGGGGGCGCACTCCAGCGGCAGTAGTGGCGGCTTTTATCATTTCGGCCAAGACTACATCTATATCTCGTTGCGACAGCCGATCGAGCTGGGGCACCAGACCACGCACCGCTACCATATCGCCCAGGCGGCGTTCGACCAGCAAAAGTGGATCGTGGTTCAAGCCGAGCTGACGGCCTTGGTCCAGACCTATCGGTTCTTCCAGACGGCCGCGTATCGCCGCGAGAAGTATCGCCTGGCCCAGGAGCTGGCCGACTTCAACGACCGCTTGCTGGAATCGCTCAAGCGGCGGATGGAGGCCAACCAGGTCCAGGCCGCCGATGTCGCGCTGGCGCGGGTCGAGGCCCGGGCGACTCGGCAGCAGGTCAAGGCGGCCCGCCAGGATTATCTCACGGCGCTGACCGACCTGCGCAACCAGATCGGCATCCCCGAACAGGCCGCCGCGGTCGAGCCGCTCGGTGAGTTTACCCTGCCCCCTTATATTCCACCGATCGACGAGCAGGTCATGATCCAGGAGGCGCTCCAGAGCCGCCCCGACATCCACGCCGCTTATGCCCAGATCGCCGGCACTCACTCGGCCGTCAGCCTGGCGAAAGGGGATCGGATCCCCACGCCGATCATCGGTCCGCAATACGAGATGGACGAAGCGGGCGTGCAGTACGTCGGCTTCGTCTTCATCACGCCGCTGCCGATCTGGAACAACGGCAAGCCCTTGGTTCTCCAGCGCGAGGCGGAGCACCGGCGGGCACTGGTGGCCTACGAGCAAGCCCAGCAGCGCGCGGTCGCCCAGGTCCGCGCAGCCGTCGCCAAGTGGAACGGCGCAACCGAACTGGTGAACGAATCGGCGGGGCTGTCCAAGGAGTTGAACGCCGATGTCGTCTGCCCTGGAGCGGCTGTTCGAGGCAGGCCAGGCCGACCTGACCAGATTGATGCAGGCCCGGCAGCGGCTGATCCAACTGGAAAACGCACAACTCGACGCCGTCTGGCAAGCGACCCAGGCGCAGGCCGACCTTCTGCTGGCCCTGGGCATGCCCTCCTTGATTCACGCCATGCTCAACCGCGCGGAACAGGATGCAAACCCCAGCGCCCGACCGCGCCGCAACCGAACCCGACGGCCCCGAACCCACCAGCACGCACCTCGGCCTCGCGCCCCTGAACCAGCCAACACAACCCAACGCCATCCTGGCAATCTGGGGAGCCTCTTTGCAACAGCAGCTTGTCGTGGAATACACTGCTTTGAACGTGGTGGGCCTCGCCGACAGCCATTGTCGCGGCTCGATCCACCCGACATCCATCCTGAAAACGGGAATCGTCACCTCGATCAACTTCATTTGCCAGATCGCGGCATTCAGATCGGCACCTCGTAGCGGAGTCATCGTCGCATGCGGATCCTCGTGAAGCTCGCAATCACGGCCGGCCTCTTGACCATGGCCACACCGTGGCCCGTTCGGGCCGACGATGCTGATGCCAAGGTTCGCAAGTCGGTTGTGAAGATCCTCTCCAAATCTGCGCCACCCCGACCCATTCCGACCCTGGACCAAAGGCGAGGAAGCAAGAAACCGGCGGCTCGGGGGTCGTGATCAGCGGCAAGCGGATCTTGACCAATGCCCACGTCGTGAATTCCGCAGTCCAGATCTTCGTCCAGCCCGACAAGTCGAGCGACAAGCTGTCCGCCAAGGTCGTGGCGCTCGCGCCGGGCATCGACCTGGCGGTGCTCAAGCTCGACGATGAATCGTTCTTCGAAGCCATCCCGCGATCGCCTGTCGACCCCGAAGCTCCCCTCGCTTCAACAATCCGTCTTCGTCTATGGGTATCCCGAGGGCGGCACGGAGCTGTCGATCACCCGAGGGATCGTTTCCCGGATCGAGTTCGCCGAGTATTACCTGAGACCCATGGGCTGCGCATCCAGGTCGACGCGGCAATCAACCCCGGCAACAGCGGCGGCCCCGCCGTTGCCGACGGCCATTTGATCGGCATCGCCTTCAGCCGGCTCCAGCAGAGCCGACAACATCGGCTACATCATCCCGACGGAGGAGATCGACCTCTTCCTCGAGGACATCAAGGACGGCCGCTACAACGGCAAACCGGTCCTGGACATCGACGTTCAGAAGCTGGAAAACGAAGCGCTGCGGAGCAAGCTCAAGCTCGACAAGAAGAGCACGGGGGTCCTGGTCCGGAAGGTCTAACCGCTCCGAGGCGTCCTATCCCCTGCGGGTCGGCGACGTCATCACCCGGATCGGCGACCATGCCGTCGACAACGCGGGCATGGTGCACGTGGAGGGAGACCGCCTGATCAAATTCCAGTACCTCGTCCAGCGCTGACCCGTAACGGCCGATTGCCGCTTACAGTCCTGCGCGACAGTCACGAGGTCAAGCTCGATCTGCCGGTCGAGCCCAACAGCCCCGACTGTTCCTGTCCCTGTCCGAAAAACCTCCCTCTTACTTCGTCTTCGGCCCGCTGGTCTTCACCGAGGCGACCGATGATTACATTCTCTACATGACGGCGTATGCCGGCGCCAGGGAGAAAACTGATAGAACAAGCGGCTACCCGCTGCTGAGCATGCTTTATTCCGGAAACCCGATGTTCACTCGCTATGGCGACCGGCCCGCTTTTCCTGACGAGCGGATCGTCATCATCGCATATCCCATGTTCACCCATAAAATCAGCAAGGGTATGAGGTTCCCTACACCGCCGCCGTCGCCGAGGTTAACGGCGTCCGTATCCGCAACCTCAAGCACATGGTCGAGGTCATCCGCGACGCGACGGGCGAATTCATCGAGTTCACCTTCCACGGCAAAGCCACCGATGCGATTGTCTTCAATCGCAAGGAAGCGCTGGACGCCACCGAGGAGATCCTGAACGACAACGGCATCCGCCAGCAATGCTCGCCCGACATCGCCCCGGTCTGGAACCAGGCGAAAGCCGAAGTAAGTCGGATGGGTTGAACGGACGTTGTCTCACGTCGTGAGCCCTACCGAATCATTCGTCCGGCCAATGGGAGGCGCGACGGATCACGCCCAGCAGCCGATCGACGGCCGCGAACAGGCCGAAGCCCACAAGGCCCAGCCCCATCGCCGCCCCCATCAGGGCCAAGGCGATCCCGACCCCACCCAACAGAAACGCCACCAGCAGTTCAACGTGGGGGTCGAGCAAGACCCCCATCCAGACCGCCGCCAGCACGACTGCGATCAACATCGTCCGCGTCCGGAATCGGCGGCTCCGCCGCGCCGACTCGCCAACCTGGGGACCCGAAGGTTTGAAGGGGTCCACTACGCTGGCGGTGAAGTACGGATCACGACTCACGTCGTTGCCAGCCTGCTCGTCTGCTGAACTCATGATCAAGTCGCCTCACGGCACCGAGATCCGGCGACAATGAACGAAGGGCACTCGAATGATTGAATGCGATCTCCAGCTTTCCCCAGCGAACCTGACGGGCCTGGTGACCGTCCTGACTCTCAACAATAACAGATGAGTCGGATTTCCTGATGCCCGAACTTCATTGCCTCGACTGCCTACTGCCTATCTCAGCTAATTGACAGAGACGGCTCGTGTGCCTAGACTGAGTCAGTTATGCTAAAAGCTTATGCATGGAGCATCTCGCGAGTCCGGAGAGCCACGCGTGGCCAGTAAGCCCTGGAGTGGTCGTTTCGGCGGCAATACCGACCGCCGCGTCGAGGAGTTTACGGAATCCATCTCCTTCGATCGTCGGCTTTTCAAGCAAGACATCCAGGGCTCGATCGCCCACGCGCGCATGCTCCTCCGGGTCGGATTGCTCACGGACGACGAATGCCAGCAAATTGTGCGGATTCTGTCGGAAATCCAGGCTGAAATCGAAAGCGGCCGTTTTCCGTTCGTCCTGGAGCGCGAAGACGTCCACATGCACATCGAGGCGGCACTGGTCGAGAAGCTGGGAGATGTCGGACGCAAGTTGCATACCGCGCGGAGCCGCAACGACCAGGTCGCGACCGACGTCAAGCTCTGGGCGCGGGAGGCTTTAGACCGGATTGACGCGCGGTTGATCGGTCTTCAGCGCGGCGTTTGTGACGGCCGCCAAGCGGCACCGTGACGTCATCCTGCCGGGCTATACGCACATGCAGCGAGCCCAGCCGGTTTTGGCCCCCCACGTTTTCCTGGCTTATGTCGAGAAGCTCGAGCGCGACCGATCGCGGCTGGCCGATTGCCGCAAGCGGCTGAATGTTCTGCCTTTAGGCGCGGCCGCCTTGGCCGGCACCAGCCTGCCGATCGACCGTCACTTCGTGGCCGATGAGCTCGGCTTCGACGGGGTCGCCGCCAACAGCCTGGATATCTCGAGCGACCGCGACTTCGTCCTCGAATCGGTCTTCGTCCTGACCCTGATCGCCGAGCACCTCTCCGGCTGGGCCGAGGATTGGATCCTCTGGAGCACTCAGGAGTTCGGCTTCCTGACCTTGCCCGATGCGATTTGCACCGGCAGCAGCATCATGCCCCAGAAGAAGAACCCTGACGTCCTGGAGCTGATCCGCGGCCGGACCGCCCGGGTCGTCGGCGACCTTGACGACGCTCTTGGTTCTGATCAAAGGGCTCCCCTTGGCCTACAACCGCGACTTGCAGGAGGACAAGGAGCCGCTCTTCGACGCCGTCGACACCGTCGAGGCGTGCCTGGAGCTGGCGGCCGTGGTCGTCGATGGAGCCACCCTCCGCGCCGACAAGATCGCGGAACGGCTCGACGAGGGGTTCCTCGACGCCACGACGTTGATGGAATCCCTGATCCAGCAGGGTGTTCCCCAGCGGACCGCGCATGAAGTCATCGGCCGGCTGGTGGGCCTCTGCGAGCGCCGCGGCTTGAAACGACTGGCCGACCTTTCCGACGCCGACCTGGCCGAGGCCCACCCCAAGCTCGGCCCCGAGGCCCGCAAGGTGCTCGGAGTCGAGAACGCCATCAAGGCCTTCCGGTCCTATGGCTCGACCGCGCCGGCCGAGGTGGAAAAGCAGTTGACTCAGTGGGAGCAAAGGCTTGCGGAGATTGATTGATTCCGTTCGTTGCATGGAGACCCCTCATGGCCACCGAAATCCTCGAAGAACCGATAACCAAGGGCTCTTGTTCGATGTTCGCCACCGGATCAAGGAATTCAGCTATGAAGACAGTTGATCTGCTAGTGGTACGTCCGAACCTCCCGACTCTACTGGACATGGCCAGCGAGGACAACCTGATCCTGCGCACGGCAGACGGAAGGGAATACGTTTTGGCGGAAGTCGACGATTTTGATCGCGAGGTTGCACTGGTGCGTCAGAATCACGAACTCATGGAGTTTCTCGAGCAACGCTCTCGACCGAGCCAAACCTACACAATCGAGGAGGCTCGCAGGATCCTGGAGCTCGACTGATCTCCAGTTTGCCGAATGTGCATCAGGAAGTGATCCGGTCGGCAATAACCGGCCTCAGGAAAAGAGAAGAGAAAGACCTGATATGGAACCCTTCCACTACCGCGACGGGCAACTGTACTGCGAGGACGTCCCGGTCGCCGAGCTGGCCGACCAGTTCGGCACGCCGCTGTACGTCTACAGCCAGAATGCGATCCTGGAGACGCTTGAACGCCTTGAAAACGGCGTTCGCCGAGGTCGATCCCTTGATCTGCTACTCGGTCAAGGCCAACTCGAACCTGGGCATCCTCAAGGTGCTGGACGAGCATGGCAGCGGGTTCGACGTGGTTTCGGCCGGCGAGCTGCTCCGCGTTCAAATGGCCGGGGGCAAGCCGGACAAGACCGTGTTCGCGGGCGTGGGCAAGACCGACGAGGAAATCCGCGCCGGGCTGGAGGCGGGGGTCTTGATGTTCAACATCGAGAGCGAGGCCGAGCTCGATGCGGTCGCCCGCGTGGCCGCTTCGATCGGCAAGGTCGCGCCGATCGCGCTGCGGGTCAACCCCGACGTCGACCCCAAGACCCACCGCTACATCTCGACCGGCAAGAAGGAGTCGAAGTTCGGCATGGACATCGAGCGGGCCGCACGGGTGGCCGAGCTTGCCGCCACGATCCCTTCGCTCCGCATGATCGGCATGCACATGCACATCGGATCGCAGATCACCTCCACCGAGCCATACGCCGGCGCGGTCGCCAAGGGGGTCGAGCTGATCGGCCGGTTGCGCAAACTGGGCCATCCGATCGAGTGGTATAATATGGGAGGAGGCTATGGGATTAACTACAAAGGCGGGGAGGCCCGGCGGATCGAGGAGTTCGCCCGGGTGATCGTGCCGGGCATCCAGGCCGCAAATTGCCGATTGGCGATCGAACCGGGACGGGTGATCGTCGGGAACGCGGGCATCCTGGTCAGTCGTGTGTTATATACCAAGCAGTCGGGAGAGAAGCGGTTCCTGATCCAGGATGCCGCCATGAATGATTTGATCCGGCCCGCGCTCTACGAGTCGTACCACCGGATCTGGCCGGTGGCGGCTGCCGATGGGCGCCGCCGGATGACGGACAGACGGCCGATCGCGGGAACCCAGCCTTGGGACGTCGTGGGTCCGGTCTGCGAGAGCGGCGATTTTCTGGCGAAGGACCGCCCCTTGCCCCCGCTGGACCGGGGCGCCTTGATCGCCATCTTCTCCGCCGGCGCCTACGGCATGGTCATGGCCTCCAACTACAACACCCGTCCCCGCGCCGCCGAGATCCTCGTCGATCGCTCCCACGCCCGTTTGGTCCGCCGCCGCGAAACCTATGAGGATCTCGTCCGCCAGGAAGTGGAGCTCGTCTAGGCAGTAGCGCAGTAGGCAGTAGGTGGATGGCTCGGCAACCGATCTCGAGTTCGTGAGGCTCTCATGAAAACCGCTGGATTCCCTTTTGCTATTCGTCTCTTGCTCTCAACTGCCTACTGCCTGCTGCCTACTGCCTACTTCGTCGGACTCGGTCCGGCGGCCCAGGCCCAGGTTCCCGGTCCGGAGCTCTTCGCCAAGGAGCCGCGGACCCCGCTGGAGCTCTGGGAGGCGGTCGACTATCTGGTCCGCACCGGTCAGGCCAAGAAAGCCGTGCCCTACCTCGACAAGTTCGTGAAGAGCCAGCCCGACGACGCGACCTTGATCGCCGTGCGGGATCGGTATGGGCTGGGGTCGATCCTGCGGCTGAACGACGACCCGGCGACCCGCCCGTTCGCCGAGCCGATCGCCAAGAAGATGGCGGAGGCCGCCCACAAGTACGCGACCCGGCCCGAGCGGATCGCGCGGTTCGTCGCCGAGCTGACCAAGAGCCCCGAGGAGCAGGACTATGCCGTCCGGCATCTCCGGGAGGCCGGGCCGGACGCCGTGCCGTTTCTGGTCGATGCACTGTCGCGGCCCGACCTCTCGGCCGACGATCGAAAGCTCCTGGTCGACAATATGGGCCGGCTCGACCGCTCGGCGGTTCCGCCCTTGATCGCCACGCTGGATAGTCCCGACCCGGCCCTCGCGGCCGACCGCGGCCACGGTGCTGGGGAAGATCGGCGACAAGCGCGGCCGTCCCGTTCCTGACATTCGCGGCCGCGTCTGCCGGCTCGCCGCCGGCCGTGCGCAGACGCCGCCCAAGCGGCGATCGCCCAGTTGACCCGGCAACCGTTCTCCGCCCAGCCGCGCAACCCGGCCCAGGTCCTGACCGCCGCGGCCTGGAACTATCATCGCCACCAGGTTGAGTTCCCCGATGATCGCGTGGTCGTCTGGTCCTGGGACAAAGAACGCAAGGCCCCGGCCCCTCAGGAAGTCTCGCGCTCCGAGGCCGAAGCGATCGCCGGCCTGCGATTGGCACGCGAGGCGTTGCGGCTGGACCCCACGAACCGCGACGCACAGGTCGCCCAGATCAGCCTGGCGCTCGAGAAGGCCATCGAGCGCGTGGGTTACGCCGAGTTCCCGGCCAAGGATCAGGCGACTTTCGCCGCGGCGACCGCCAGTGGACCGTCCATCCTGGGCGATGTGCTCAAGACGGCGATTGCCGACGGCAAGACCGACCTGGCCGCCGCGGCCGCCATGGCCCTCGGTCAGGTGACCGACCGTCGCCGCACTCTCGGCCACGCGCCGGCCTCATCCGCTGGTCGATGCGCTCTATGCCCCGGGCCGCCGCGTCCAGTTCGCCGCCGCCAAGGCACTGGTGGACCTGGCGCCGTCGCGAGCCATTTCCCGGGTCGAGCCGGGTCGTCCCCACGCTGGCCCGGTTCGTGATCAACCAGGCCCAGCCCAGGGCCGTCGTCATCGATGGCAACCCCACCCGGGGGAGCCAGCTCGCCGGCTTCCTCGTCACCCTGGGCTATGATTCGGAGCTCGAGCTGACCGGCATCCAAGGCTTCGTCGCCGCGGCCGAAACGGCTGACGTCGAGCTGATCCTCGTCAGCTTCGACCTGTTTACAAAAGGCTGGGCACTCCCCGATACCCTGGCCAATCTCGAGGCCGACTCGCGCACGGCGGCGATTCCGGTCTTCGTCTACGGCCCGCTCGACCTGTCGATCAAACGGCCCAACCTGCCGCTTGACTACCCGGGCATGCGGTTCCTGGTCACACCGACCGAACGCCGACATCCTCAAGAAGCAGCTCTACAGGAATCTGCCGCCGGCCCTCGAGCGAGTCGGAACGCGCCGGCTATGCCCGCGAGGCGGCCGACGCTGCTGGCCCGGATCGCCGCCGAGCGCAAAGGCCCGCTGGCGGCCGGCCTGACCGCCGCCGAGCCCGCGCTGGCCGTGGCGCTGGGCGGCGCCGAGCCCGGCCCCGCCGTCGCCAAGGCCCTCGGCGAGGTGCCCGATCCCGACGCCCAGCGCAGCCTGGCCGACCTGGTGCTCGATCCCTCCCAGGATCCCGCACTGCGAAGCCAAACCGCCGCCCAGCTCGTGCGCAGCATCCAGCAGTTCGGGCCCTTGATCACGCGCCGACCAGGAAAAACGGCTCGCCGCCAGCCTCCGCGAGGAAACCAACCCCGACGTGCTTGCCAGTCTGGAAACAGTCCTCGATGCTCTGATTCGTAAGCAGCCAGACGGCTCGGCTCGACCTCCAGGCCCACCCAAGCCGGTGACATCGCCAAAGCCGAGCGCCTCCCTCCGAGCCGGCGGCACCACCTGAACCCAGGAGCTAATGCCAATCCACGACCTATTGTTCCGTGAGCCTTGCATGATTCTAAGGATGCGCGGCCATGGCTCATGACCCCAGAACAATCCCCGGTGCGCCGGGCCTTCGAGCCGGCGACGAATTGACGCTGCCGGGCGTCATCGGCGTGCAGCCAGGGCTTGCGCGAGGTCGTCCGGACCACCCGCCAGGTCGCGCCGTCGCGCGCCTGCGTCCTGATCGTCGGCGAGACCGGGACCGGCAAGGAGCTGATCGCCCGGGCCATCCACGACCTCAGCCCGCGCTCGACCGGCCCCTACATCCGGGTCAACTGCGGCGCCTTGAGCGAAGGTCTGCTGGAAAGCGAGCTGTTCGGCCACGTCAAGGGCTCGTTCACCGGTGCCGTCGACAACCGGACCGGCCGGTTCGAGGCCGCCCACACCGGCAGCATCTTCCTCGACGAGATCAACAGCACCTCGCCCAAGCTCCAGGTCAAGCTGCTCCGCGTCTTGCAGGAAGGCGAGTTCGAGCGGGTCGGCGACAACAACACCAAGAAGGTCGATACCCGGATCATCGCCGCCACCAACCGCGACCTGCTCGAGGAGATCGAGACCAACCGGTTCCGCGAGGATTTGTACTACCGGCTCAACGTGGTGCCGATCTATCTGCCACCCGATGCGCGAGCGCCGCGAGGACATCGAGCCCTTGGTCCTGTTACTTCCTCAACTCGCTACGCCGAGCAGAACCGTCGCGAGATGCGCCGGGTCCACCCCGAGGCGATGCGGCTGTTGCGCGATCACGACTGGCCGGGGAACGTCCGCGAGCTGCAAAACTACGTCGAGCGGGCGGTGATCCTGGGGACGGGTCCAGAGCTCCTGGTCGAGCACTTGCCGCCTCAGCTCCGGGGCCAGATGGCACCCCGGCCGATCCGCTTGCGGGGCGGCGGCACCGACCTGAACGCGCTTTGCACCGAGCTGGTCCGCCAAGGGGTCCGCGCCGCCGGTCCCGCCGCCAACGACTTGTACGACCGCATCGTCGGCCGGGTCGAACGCGAGTTGATCCAGCAGGTCCTCCAGACCTGCGACCGCGTCCAGATCAAGGCCGCCGCCCGGCTGGGCATCAACCGCAACACCTTGCACAAGAAGCTCTCCGAATACCGGCTCGACTCGGACGCGGGAACGCCCGGCGCCGAGCGGCGGTAGCAGCGGGCGCAACGGCGACGGCCATGATCCTGAAGAGAACGAAGAAGACCACTCCCTGCCCGGCGCCGGTGAGCCAGCCTTCCCGCCGACGAGGAATGAAACGGGAGTCACTCCTCCTGAACCGCCGGAAATGACATGCCTTTCGAGCGTTAACACAAAAAATTTGCCCAATTTGCGTAGAATACAAAGCGAGGTAAAGCTAGAGGTTGTAGGTTTCTAGCTATTGATACCTCACAGCGTACAGGTTATTCTGTACACTTAGACTTTGGTCCATCGTGCTCGATGGTTGACAAGCAGAGGAACAGATACCGATGGCCCTCAGTCCCAGTCTAGGTCTCGATCGTGTACATCAAGGAGATTGCATCGGCGGTATGAAGCACTTAGCCGATGGGTCAATCGATTTGGTATTTCGCCGACCCTCCGTTCAACATAGGCTATGATTACGATATCTACGACGACCGCCGCGAGGCCCAGGCTTATCTGGAATGGACCAAGGCCTGGGGCCGCGAGGTTGTACGTCTGCTCAAGCCAAGCGGCACGTTCTGGCTGGCGATCGGCGACGAGTACGCCGCCGAGATGAAGATCTTGTTTCATCGCGAGCTGGGATTGTCGCTGCGAAGCTGGGTGATTTGGTACTATACGTTTGGGGTTCATTGCACGAAGAAATTCGCCCGTAGCCACGCCCACTTGTTTTACTTCGTGAAGGACCCCAAACGTTTTACTTTCAACGACCAGAAGGTCCGCGTCCCGTCGGCACGGCAATTGGTCTACGCCGACGCGCGGGCCAATCCCAAGGGACGGCTCCCCGACGACACCTGGATCCTCCGCCCGCAAGACCTGCCCGATGGGTTTTCCGCAGATTCTGACACCTGGTACTTTTCACGTGTCTGCGGGACATTCAAAGAGCGTGCCGGCTGGCATGGATGCCAGATGCCGGAGCGACTGCTCGGCCGAATCATCGAAGGATGCTCAAACAGCGGCGACATCGTTCTCGACCCGTTCGCCGGAAGCGGCACGACCTTGGTTGTTGCGAAAAAGCTAGCGCGTCGATATTTGGGATTTGAACTTTCTCCCGACTATTGCGCTTAAATTGAGCGCCGACTCGGGGCCTCTACAGAGGGACAACCCTTGGAAGGCGTTAGCCCGAACGAGAGTGGAAAACAGACGCCTTCGAAGGTTCTGGATGGGCGTTCCTCTAAGAAGACCGTGGTCGAAAAACCTGAAGATATCCAGCAAGGGGTTGTTGCAGCTTTTCTGGCAACAAGGAACGGATACTCTGTCGATCGAGTGGTTGCAGATCCGGAGATGAATGAGCGCTTTGTCGAAATGTGCCACCGCCTCGGGTTGCCTGGCACCGCACCACGGTGGAATCGTCTGATAATGAATCTACGCAAAAGGAGCTACTTCAAAGGCGGTTTGCGATCCAAGAGAACCATTTTTCACGATGAGGAAACAGATAAGTATAGCTTTGCGTGCGAAATTGCTATTCAAACATTGGCAGAGCGGGACGGAAGCTCACTAGACGACATACTGTGTGATCCAACGCTTGCGGCAGAGTTCGACCGGATGGTTTTCGCGATCGCGCACAAGAACATATTACCGCTGAAGGCACGTTGGACTGCTCTTGGAATGCGCAAGAGGCTTAGAGAAAGTTTAAAGATTATGCACGTCAACTGAATGACAGAGTACCTCAATTAACAACCGATGGGAGCCGAGCAAGCATAAAGAACTATCGCTACATGCCCAAATGTCCTGGTGTTTACCTTCTTCAAGCTCGGGGCCGAAACCTCTACGTGGGTGAGACCCTCGATCTTCATCGCAGAATCAGCCTTCAATTAAATGCGGATAAATTTACTTTCTGGAATACCCCCAGAGAAGAGATCGAGCTTTTCTACAGCAGGTTCGCTGAGAGAGAAATAAAAGAGAGAGAAAGTTGGGCAAATCAATCCATTCTGATTGGTCGGTACCATCCAAAAGGCAACTACGAAAAATTGGCCGTCTCGTTCACATGATCTCTATAATCCGTGATGCCTACGACGAAACTCGAGACGGCCATTCTTCGGATGTCGTGATAGCAAGTCCAGACCTTAATCGTTTGTTTATAGAATCTTGCCGACGAAGAGGCTTGGACCACCCAACGGTCGAGATCAATCTTGCTCTTCTTAACGCACGTAAAGCGAGTGGCTTGCGAGGATTGTCCCGATCAAAAAGAATTACAGTCAAAAATCAAGATAATTACAGGTTCGCCAGCGAAATTGCGATTCGTTTCATCGAGAGGCGAGATCAAGTTAGCCTTGATCAGGTGCTGTGTGACCCGGATCTAGCCTCGGAATTTGATGGAATTGCCGCGAGGATAAGCCCTGGCTACAGTTCGTTTGAATATCGATGGGCCGCACTCTACCTGAGAAAAACGAGAAACTTGAAGCCCGAGATCGGTGCTCGGCTCATCAAACCCGAGCAATGTTGCACTCAGAAGGCCGTCGAAGTCAAAACCGCCGAGATTCCTGATCGAGCCGGCGTCTATTTCTTCTACAATCAAGCGTCTACGCTTTACGTTGGCGAAGCCGATAATCTATATAAACGATTGAAGAAGCACTTGGATCATTCTGACAATAAAGGATTTGCTCATTGGCTTTGGGAGCACGGAGCCTGGGACCGATCACCGAAATGGAGTCAGTTTCGATCAACAGGACGGCAGCGCGCTTGGTGGCTGGACAGGGCATGGCGGAATCGGCGCATACTCCGACGTCGCTCGGCACGTTGCGAAAAGCGCGGAGTCAAATCGAACCAGGGATTTGGCGTGGCAAAGCTTGGAACGGACGGGCCGGCCAGGCGTTCGCGCTTGTTGAGTTCGGCGTGGTGGACGGGGCCACCGCCAATTCCCCGCCGCGGACCACCACGGGCCACAAACAGGATGACCAGACCGCCAAGACGAAGCCCCCCGCAGGGAGCTGCTCGCGGATTCTGGATCAGAGCCTGGGGTCAACGCGAGCCCGCTCTTCAAGGAACCGGCCGCTCGAATGACCCATCACGGTGGCTGGGCTTCTTCGAGGGTGGGCTGGACGATCCCCTCCGCTCACGCCAAAGCTAACTCACTTCGCATCGAACACCCGATCCGAACGTTGACGTACCGCGCTTCAGTCACTCGTCGGTCGAAACGGGACCTTTGTCTTTCATCCGATAACTGTCTCCTTGAATAACGATCCCCTCCCCGTGATGCATCAGCCGGTCGATCAAGGCCGTCGCCAGTGTGTTGTCCACGTCAAAGAGTTTGCCCCATTCCCGGAAGGGTCGATTCGTGGTGATCACGATCGATCCCACTTCATAACGGGCGGCGACAACCTGGAACAACAAATCGGACCCGCGCTTGTCGATGGGCAGATAGCCCAGCTCATCGAGGACGGGACGGGAACTCAGGTATTCACCAGGCACCATCAATACACGAATTAGACGGCGCTTTCCAGTGTAGTGCGACCTTGGTGTTACCGCGCGAGACTTCAGAGCCAGTTTCGAGCGAGAAGGGAGAGCCACTCGCGGCTGGGACGAACGTGCCGACGTGGCGGGCGCGCTCGACGTGCTCGGCGCAACGTTGTAGCGTCGAAAAAATTTTATATCAGTATGTTTCGTAGGAGCGTATCCCTAGCAGGTTCCGGGCTGCGGATGAGGCGGTTAATGAGCACTGTCGTGGGCTGGGCCACCGCCAGATCGTGCGTTGCACGCTGCGGTGCTGACCGCGACAGGTTGGCCAGCTTGCACAGTCAAAACTCGTAGATGAGCCGCTGGCGGCGCTGGATCAGGGCCTGGAATCGCGATGAGCCTGTTGCGAACGATTCGGTCGCTTGATGGGGCAAGCGCCCCGTCAAGGGGGGGCTGGACATCCCAGCCGTTCACGGCGGCTACTCTCACCTAACTCATTCGCGGCGGTTCCGGCTCCGTGCCGGATCGACGACGTCACGCACTGGGCGAGTCGGGATCGCTGTATTTGATTCACATAGCTCTCTCTTCGTCGAATCCGCGCCGCTCGTGGTTCACCAGCCAACCGAACAAGGCCCTGGCCACGTCGCTGTTCGCGTCGAAGGTGATCTGCCGTCGCCCAAAGCCGGGATTTGTGCTCAATACAAACGGTCGGGATTCTTAACAGCTCGCGACCATGCTGAACAGCCGTCGGGCATCGCTTGTTGACAAGCCAGTGGCCCAACACCACGGGTGTGCACAACGCAGCTCCAAGGCCACTTGATCCAGCATATCGCGTGCGCACGTGGGCGCAAGCGGGCTGAGCGAGGAGGCCAGAGGAGCTTTGAGCCAGTTGGCTCAGTTCGGCCAACTGAAGACGAAAGGGAACAGCCAAACCAAACCATCGGGGCTCCCTCCACGACCGAAAGGAGAGAGATCCATCGCGAAAGCGCGTTTCGATGGAACGACACAAAGAACAAGACGGTCTTGCGCACCGCTTCGCGAAGGAACGAGACAAAGAACAAGACGGTCTTGCGCACATCTTCAGAAAAAAGACATGGCAAAAGACGCCGCTGGTGGCTCTCTACAAACGCTCACAACTGGCTCCGATTTCCTGCTCGGCAACACTTGGGAACAAGACCAAGAACAAGACGCTTGCTTGTCAGCCTATCGTCCTCTCGAGAACAAGACACAGAGACAAACGGCCTCATCAGCGCGCCGGGAACAACGACCCCGAGCGCTGCTCACCAAACGATCGCCTTCACGAGAACAAGGCAGAAAGATAAACGGTCTAATCGACGGACTGGGAAAAAGGACCCCGAGCGCTGCTCACCAAACGATCGAAAGCGCTGCCGAATCCGAGATCGGTCCCATCGACTCCGCTTTGTTTTTCCTCCACCTGAAGGTGATCCTCGATTTGACCCATCTCTGCCCCTGTTCTACAGTTGAATGAGCTTGAATGCTGAAGACGGGTCGAACCCGTCCAACAAACCTGGAACAACCGATGGCGGCAACCGATGGCATCAATTGATTTTACGAATAGGGTCAGTGAAGTCATCGAGAGTGTACGTTGCGGTATCTTGCTGAGCGAAGCGCCCTATCAGGAGATCCTCGACCTAGCCCCAGCTTCCAGCGATGAATCAAACCTGGAAGTCGTTGCCCTGGCCGTCGTCACCTGGGCGATCTCTGCGATTGGCACCACTACCGTTGCGCCGAGCAGTGGCTCGAACAGGGAATCTCTTCTGAGGACCTGCACTTGGAGGTGCGGCTACTTAACGAGGGAATTAACAAGCATGAGGACGCGGACCGCCGTAGCCCAGAGTATCAAGCGACGATCCGGTCAATCGGCGAGGGCTTAGGGAGATCAAGGAGGTTACACATCGCCTCTTTCGGGCGCGGGATGTCGAGACACTGATGGGGTTTGACCAAGAGGTCACGGACAGGCTCGTCGCTACGTTGGGAACCTGGGACAAGTCAGCGGTCCCGGAGAATCTCCTCGACTTGCTTCCCGAGGAAGTCAAGTTTCCACTCGCAGGCCAATACACGCAGGCCCCTACGATCACCGGCTGCACCTGCTCGTACAGGTGCTCGTTTCGCACTCGGCGAAACGGGCTGTTCCAAGGACGCTGTGATCAAGCAATGCGGCCATGTCATTGCCGACGTCCTGCACGCCGCCGACGAGGATGCGACCAATGGCTTGGTTCTAAAGCAGGCGACTCTTCTCGCCGAGGAGTTTGTTCGAAGTGAATCGAGGGATGCCGTCGGGCTCTGCTGGCGAGGCCAACTCGCCTGCATTGAGGGGGATGACGACCTCGCTATCGAGTGTGCTAACAGGGTCTGGAAGATGACGGCCAATGCCTCGCCGAAGTCTGTCAATCAAGTGATATCCTTCTTCGCTTTGGCCCAGCGTTCGGATGATTGGAGCTCCCTATCGTGGCATCGTCTGGACTACGCCCAGAGCCAATTGAGCGAGATCGAGGCGTCCTGGATTGACGTCGAAGAGCGGCTCGCCTCGGCGATGCTCCGACGGGCGGCCCGCAAGGGCACCTGGGACACGTCGCTCCTGTGCTCCGCGTTTGTCCTTCATGATGACGGCTTCTACCTCGAGCCCAACGATGTACCCTCTGAATGGTGGGTCTGGATGTCTGAACACATCGGTCATTCGAACTACTATACGGAGAATTATTACACCTATTGGAACGGGGCCTTCGCGGCCCTGGGCGCTAGACACGGACCCCGGCTTGCCCACAACGCCCTCGTCGTGCTGTTGGCCGCGCTGCTCTTCAACAAGTCCAAGCGGATCGAATCGCCCTCGATCCAAGAGCTATTGAGCAGCCTGAGTGAGCTCCATGGAGCTGGCACGATGCCGGAGAAGAAGAAGGCCGCTCTGGAGATGGTCAAGCACATCTACCGTGAGAAGGATCTCGGTAACCTGACCGCCGCCGATCGCCTCGCGATCACGAAGGCCCTTGAAGACACGATGGGATCAGCCGACACCATTTCGATGGCCGAGCCTTCGTCAGATGAATCCTCTCAATCTTCGAGCAAGCCTATCAACCCAACCCTCCTGAACCAGGCGGAGGTCTATCTGAAGACACAGATCAGTGAGGCGACATGGGCCAAGGTCTCCTCGAAGGCGAAGAACGACTACAAACACGGCGAATTCATGTACATCATGGCATCGAGATCCGAGGGAGAACTCGGTAACTTTGACAGCTTCGTCATGCATTATTCGAATGGACTGCTGGCCGACATTCATGAGTCTCTCAGGGGGCCTCTTTTCAAGAACACAGCTCACAAACGTGAGTTCCTTGCAGTGTTCGGGAAAGACTATCCCGAGTGGCCAGAGTTGCTCAGATTCTTAGATGACCTGGAGAAGATCGCGGGGACAACCTTGTGCACGTGCCTGCTGAGCCAAGGGGTAGCTCTCCATCAGGTGCGGATACTGCGAGAGCCCTTCGACACCATGAGGTCATGCCGCAACAAGGCCGTCCACGCAAAGGACCGGATTGATCGAGAGCAGGCTGCCGTTCTCCACGATCTGCTTTTGAACAAGGGGCTCGTTCAGAAAGTCGTTGAGTACTTCCCCAAGGTACCGAGACGCTGATCCACGCTCGTCAGGGTATAGCTCAGGGCCTGATATGACGCATGCCCTGTCGGCCGCGCGGTAGCCTAGGAAGAAGGCCATGCAGTCGAAGTGTGCACGTGGCGGGCCATCGTGGCTCACGGCGTCCCTTTCGAACGCCGCCGCTCGCTCCGGGCCTCTCGAAGCTCCTGCTCCATGAGGTCGTCAACCTCGGCGTTGGTCATGCCGCTCTGGCGCCACCCCTCCCAGATCGGGGCGAGGATCTCCTCGATCGACTTTGCGCCTCTCTGATCCGCACCATTTAGGTAGGCGGTGACCACGTCATGCACGTGGCGGCCGGGTCCTTGCCCCGCGCGGGCAAGCTCGGCGAGTTTTTGCTCTTCCTCAGGCGTGAGCGTGATCTGGCTCATGGCGGGACTCGGTCGAACATAGCCGGTTCGTCTACCGCTTGTACTTGTTCGTAAGCTTGCCGCTTGGGGACACGATGCCGGAACGGACCAGGGATTTTCGGAACTCCTCGGGGGTCATGCCTCGAACCAGATCGGCGATCGAGGCCGTAAACTCCGCCATGGTTTCTCCCGCCACCTTCTTAGGTTGAGCGTTTGCCGTACCGACCGTCTTCGCTGACGTGCCAGACCGCGAGGATGTTTTGCGCGTTGCGGACGCAGATTTGGATGTGCATTTCTTCATAAATCCAACTCCTCTTCCAGATCCGTTTGGCACTCTGGTGGGAACGTAGACGGCCCTGGCCGTATCGACCGGTCTCGAGTTGTCGCTGGCCAGGGTGTAAAAATTGTTGAAAATCGCACAATCGAGGTTCTTGTGCTGATTCCCGTTCTCCGGGATTTCCGAGCCCTGCTCGCGCCACTTCTTCATCATAGCAGTGTGCAACGACTTAAGCGATTGCACATTCGCCGGATCCGGCAGGTCCAGGCAATTGCCAGCCCGTATCATCGCCCCCACAACCGCTGGTTTCTCGAACTTTTTGAACTTCCGCGACCACCACCATGCTTGCTTAGGTGCATACTCCCCAGAAATAAATCCCACCGCCTAGCCAATCGTCGGTGTTACTGCTTGGTCTAAAAGCATGCCCGTTAACGAGTCTATCAGCTAGATGGGCGGTCGTCCCGTGAAAACCGACTATCGTTCTGTTGTAGTCGAGAAAATCGAACATCCGCAAACACCGAAAGAGGTCCGAGAAGTGTTTGCTTCAGTCTAACATCCGGAATTCAGGCCTTTCGCTGACCATCCTGGAATCCCGTGAGGGCCTGCCTCGAATCCTTTGCGGGATGGCCGATAGCGGTTACGAGTTTCTCCAGCCTTTCGATTCGTCAAAGGATTCCATCCCAGCACGATCCTCGGTTATGATAGAATCGATTTTCGCTTTCAGTGAGGCCCCGTGTGTTCCTCGAGGCGCAATAAGTCGCGCTTTGGAGAGGTGAGTTACGATGTCCGAATACCTTGCTTATGATGAGTTTGTCAACTTCATCGCCGCCGGGCCATCCTCGGAACTGGTCGCGGCCTACCAACCGTCCGAGACGACACGCCAACGTGTCTTCTGGTCGTCGCGCGAAAAGACGACTGGCCTGACCGCGGAGGAGACCTCGGAACTCGACCATTACCTCCAGCTCGAGCATCTCATGCGACTGGCCAAGGCCCGAGCTCGGCAGCACCTGACGAAATGAGCCAGACTTACATCCCGGTCGAGTTGCGACGACTGGTTGTTCTCAGGGCTGGCCGGTGCTGTGAATATTGCCTGATAAACGAGGACGATACTTTCTTCGGTTGCGAAGTCGACCACATCATCAGTGAGAAGCACGGCGGCCTGACCGTCGCGGGCAATCTGGCATACGCGTGCCTGGTCTGCAATCGGAACAAGGGGAGCGATATCGGATCGATTTCCGCCACAACAGGCACCTTCACTCGGTTGTTCAATCCACGTCTTGACAACTGGCCTGACCATTTTGCTCTCGACGGCGTCGTCATCAGAGTTCTATCGGAGATCGGCCAGGTCACCGAGCGTATTCTTCAGTTCAACACGATCGAGCACTTCAATGAGCGGGAATCACTCCAAGCTCAAGGACGTTACCCCAAAGCCTGGGCTCCGAGATGAGCGTGACCCCGATCGACCAGGTCGTCCGCAACAGCCCCGGAGGTATACGGGCCGGCCATAAGGAACAACTATGAAGTCCCCATTGAAATTGCCCCGAGAACCGATCGAGGCATTGCGGCCGGGGGACGTTCGGCTCTACCTAACGAGCCGGGCTTGGCTTCCCAGGCCGACGGCTCATCGCCCAAGACCGTCGAGTTCCACAATCCAGCATACCCCGACGTGGAACTCTTGCTTCCGCTCAAACGAGAGGTCGGGGATTTCGCTCTCCGCATGGCCCACGTCGTCGTCGGCTTGGCGACGATCGAGAAACGATCTCCTTGGGAAATCCTGAACGATTTGTCGGGACCGCCGGGCGATGTTTTCAGGCTTCGCCTGGCGGCTCCCGATGCCACACTTGGCAATATCCCCCTGGACGAAGGCATCCAGCTATTACGCGGTGGTCGAGATCTGCTCTCGGCCGCGGCTTACAGTACCCTTCGGCCACAAGCCCTTTATCCTCAGAGATGCCCGAGGAGGTTCGGGACTTTCTGCGCACCTGCCGTTTAGGACAGACCAGCGGGGAAGCTTCATTGCCACCATCGTTACTCCAGTCCCGCCCGAAATACAGACATCGATGGATTTTAAGGATGAAGAATTTCAGCTTGGAATCGAACCTTACACCCGTCGGGTCACCATGCTTGATGTCGACGCTCGGCCTTGTCTCGAACGCAATCCACTCGGGCGAGCCGGGCCAGATCATCGAGGCAGTCGACGACGGCGTGAGCGCGAATCTTTGCGAAGCTCTGAAGACGATGAGGCCCACGGGCGAGCAGTCTCGGCTGATATCTCGGTAAGTTGGGCTCGAAACCGTGTTCGCGTCCCCAACAACGTCCCGCGAACCGTTTCCTTCCCTCAGAGTTGTTCGCGTTCATCGAGGAAGCCACTTGCCAACTTCGCAGGCTGGCATTTGCAGGATCCCAGAAGATAGAAGGCGGAATACTCGCCGTCCAAAAAATGAAGCGGCCATTGTTTCCGGATCTATCCGGAAGAATCGTCGTAAGCGTTCACGGGGCAATCTAGCATTTTCGGCTTGAGTTGGTTACACATTGGCAATGAAATCGACATCTGAAATATGTCCCCAGTGCCAAGTCCTTTCGTCCAAGGTGGCGGCGCTCGAAGCGGAATTGGCGCGCGTGCGCGAGCAGTTGGCTGCTGCCAAGAAGGATTCCGCGACGTCGTCAAAGCCGCCCTCTTCGGACATCGTCAAGCCGAAGCCGCCCGAGACTCACGACGGCCAAAAGCGTTCCATTGGCGGCCAGCCCGGCCACGACAAGCATGCACGCGAACCCTTCCCGCCCGAGCAAGTCACTGCTTTTGTCACTCATGAACTCGATGCCTGTCCCTGCTGCGGCGGTATGTTGCGGCTCAACCAAACGTATCCCCGCGTCGCCCAACAGGTCGATATCGAAGGGACGCCATTGACCATCGAACAGCACACGTGCCCCGAGTACTGGTGCGATCGCTGTCGAAAGCCGTGCTGGGCGCCGCTGCCCCTGAGAATCGAACGCGGCGGCTTGGTTGGCCCGCACCTCACGGTGCTCATCGCGTTCATGAAGGGTGGTTGTCACGCATCCTATTCGACGATCCGGACGTTTATCCGCGATTGTGTTGGCGTTACCCTCGC
Organism: uncultured Planctomycetota bacterium; assembly: GCA_963779785.1. Taxonomy (GTDB): domain Bacteria; phylum Planctomycetota; class Planctomycetia; order Isosphaerales; family Isosphaeraceae; genus CAVRFS01. Next base: position 1,096 of record CAWAAW010000003.1, on the reverse strand, counting down.
GCGAAGCACGTTGGCCAACACGATCAACAAAGTCAGCGCCGCGCTTGATGGCCCCTATGACGAATTGCTCCGCATGCTGCCCGCCGAGATGGTGTTGAACATTGATGAAACGGGCCACAAGTGCAACAAGGAGTTATGGTGGACGTGGTGTTTGCGGGCGGACTTGTACACGATTTTCAAGATCGACCCGCATCGCAGCGCCGACGTATTAATGGATTTGTTGGGTCAAGATTTCGAGGGCACGATCGGTTGCGATTATTTCTCGGCGTACCGGAGATATATGCGTGAGTGCGACATTCGTATTCAGTTTTGTTTAGCGCACTTGATCCGCGACGTGAAGTTCTTGACGACGCTGCCGGACGCGGCGACGAAGGCCTACGGCGAGCGATTGCGGCGTGCGTTGAAGGCGTTGTTCGAGGTGATCCATCGGCGTGACGACGTGTCGGCAGTTGCATTTGAGCGGCAATTGAAAGCAGCCCGTGATGTGGTACTGGACGCAGGCATGAGGGACGTGCCGATGACCCGGCATGCGGAAAACATGGCCAAGCGATTTCGCAAGCACGGCGCGGCGTTCTTCACGTTTGTGACGACGCCGGAAGTGGATCCGACCAACAATAGTGCGGAGCAAGCGATTCGATTCGTCGTGATTGATCGGCACATCACGCAGGGGACACGGAGCGAAACCGGCCGGCGTTGGAGCGAACGCATTTGGACGACGATAGCCACGTGTGCTGGACAGGGCCGGTCGGTGTATGGTTTCCTGAAGGAATGCGTTGAGAACTGGTTCGAGGGTCAACCGTCGCCTTCACTGTTGCCGTCGGAAACGCCGGCATGAGAGAAGCGATGCGACGAGTGTAAGTGATTTGGAATCGTGCGCCACGCGTGAGGGTTGACGTTACAAACGCTGGTGTGACGCAAGGTCGAAAGACCGGGAAATCACGGAAGCGAATCGAACGCCAGCCCAGATCGAAGGAAGTGATATGCGCTAACCGATCCGAGGGATGAATCTCGCCGTTCGTTCGCAAAACGTATTGCGCGAACTGGGTTGTAGTGCGCGCAGAACCGAGATGCCAATAACAATAGCCTATTGGATCGT
>CAWAAW010000002.1:0-38187 GCA_963779785.1 uncultured Planctomycetota bacterium | reverse complement strand
TTGTGGCCATACCAACCCGACTGTGCAAGCGAGTGGACCGGAGGAGTCACCCGCGCGCTGGCCTGAGCCAGCGTCCCTCGCGTGCGCGTTGGGTGAGCGTGGCCAGGCTCCGCAGTCCCGGTATCGATGCGATCGCTCGGAACCGATCAATCCTTGGGTTAGTTTCCACACGCAGGTCGCCTAAGCCGAACGCATGAGAAAGTCGCGGTTGTAACGCTCGCCCCGATTATCCAGGCGCCCAGCCGTAAGCACATAGTAAATCACCGTATATGGCAATACTCCTCCACGGGTCGCTTTATGCGGATTAGCCGGTCGCCGGAGTATAACTCGATGTGGACATTCAATATACGTTAGATTGTTGGAACTGGGCGTGTTATGCAGTGGCCTATTTGCAAAGAGACTACGGTGCTTTGAGAAGATACGACAAAATGTCCGATCGTGCCGGGCTATGCGGGCGCCCAGGTCGAAGTTGATGATCTGCATAGAGTTAGCAGCGGTTCGACCAACTTCCGATTATTCCGTGCCCAATCGGAACTCGAAGCTGCATTGCGAGATGTGGACGAATGCGTTTTTGCCGAGCGCCTTTTGGGGGCGGTTCCGAGTGCCGCTGTGCTTCACGAGGCTTAGACGAGCGACACGCCCGTTTCCTGTGATGGGTAGGGCGACCGGCAGGAAATAAACGACCAGGGTGGTGCTTGCCGTTGCTCGAACTTCCGCAGTCCCCGCCGGATGCGGGGCGCGCGGCTGGGGCTCGGACAGGTAGCCCAGCAAGTACCCGGTCTTGAACAACCGGCCTAGGCCCGGTAGAACAGGTCTTGGCCGTGCAGAAGGCGACGGCCTCCGCGCAACGCGACGGTACCCCTTGGTCGCGTCAGTCGCGCCGGCGGCCCTCAAGCCGTCCCGCGACCGGAGTGCAGGCGGCCAGGCACGCCCTCAGCCAGATCACCTCGTCCTTCCCCGTCAGGCCGGTGAGGCGGCCCAGCGCCAGCCGCGGCGTCGATCACCGGCAGGCCGACGCCTCGGCAGCCCGGGCTCCGTGATCTGCGCGGCGAGCCTTTGCGTGCGCGGAGGGCCTCGTCCAGCAAATCGAGGGTGAACGACTTGCGATTATCCCAGCCCAGGTCACCGCCCCAGACCGTGCCGGCCCGGGTCGCCCGGTCAAAGGTGAAGACGAACTGCTCGCCATAGCAGTTCTCGAAATAGCCGTAGTAGAAGCCGGGGTCGTCGGTATTCCGGAGTCGAGGCGGCCAGCCGCAGCGCGGGTCGTGGTTGTTGTGGGCGGCGAAGACGAGCCCGGCTTCGCCGAGGTCCGGTCCCTCCGGGTCACCATGGTTGTCCGTCCTTTCGTCGGAGCGGTCCAGCGATGGGTTGAGCATCGACCGGCGGCCTCGGACCGGCCGGAACTCCTCCGTCATTCTCTCCAGTTCCGGCTCGGTGGTAAACGCCTCTCCGGCGCGGATCGAAGTGGCGAAGGGTACGGAGAGGCCAGACCCGTCGGCCGACTTTGACGGCTGATGTGGTTCGCAATACGCATACGACTGACCCTCGTGCAACGGGGCTCAACGATTTTCCAGCAAGGTCAACCGGACCCAGTTGAGGGCGGACTTGGATGATCGCTGCTGGATGATGTCGCGTGGCTGCTCCGAACCGATATCGAGCCGGCGCGTCTCGGTGCGACGCGAGGTGGCCAGGCCGAGATAGACGAGACCGACCGGTTTTTCGACGGTCCCGCCCGTTGGCCCGGCGACTCCCGTCGAGGAGAGGCCGATATCCGCGCCGAGGCGCTTCCGCACTCCTTCGGCCATGGCGGCGGCCACTTCGGGGCTGACCGCCCCGTGGGCTTCGATCAAGGCGGGCGGGACCCCCAGGAGTTCGGTCTTGGCGTGGTTGGCGTAGCTAACGACCCCGCCCAGGTAATAGGGACTGACGCCGGCGATCGCCGTGATCAGGTGAGCGATCATCCCGCCGGTGCACGACTCGGCCGTGGCCAGGGTTTTGCCGGTCTTGATGAGCCAGTTGACCAGTGGCATCCGCGACGTCCTCGGAGCCCTCGCCCAGCACGAGGCTGCCGAAGCGTTCATAGATCAGATTGGCGGTCGGCTCGATCTCGAGGCGAGCCTCCTCCTCGGTCGTGCCGGAGGCGGTGATGCGGAAGCTGATGGTGCCCTCATGGCGCGGTGATTCCGACTTCGGGAATTCGTCCGCGGGCAGTCAGGTCGAGCGCCTGGGACTCGAGGTCGGATTCCCCTTTGCCGAACAGGTTGATCTTGCGATGGACGGTGACTCGCTCGATGACGCCCATTTGTTTCAGGCGAGGGACCACCTGGCCGTGAAACATGACCTTCATTTCGGAAGGGACGCCGGGAAGACAGGCGATGGTCGCCTTTCCGAGGCGCATCCAGATCCCGGGTGCGTTCCCACGGGGTTGGGCAGAGGCTCGGCCCCCTTGGGGAACTGGGCCTGCACGCGATTGCGATCGGGCATGGCGCGATTACGCCGGGCGAACATGGCGGCGATCGCGGACACCGATTCGGGATCTTCCACCAGCGGCACGCCCGCGCACTCCGCCAGCGCCTCGCGCGTCAGGTCGTCCTGGGTCGGCCCCAGGCCGCCGGTGACCACGACCAGCCCGGCACGGTCGCACGCGTTCTCGAAGACGGCCCGATGATCGTCGAGCACGTCGCCCAGGGTCGTATGAAATGCGACCGGGATTCCCAGTGTAGACAACTCCTGGCTGATCCAACGGCTATTGGTGTCGAGCGATTGGCCACTGACCAGCTCGCTGCCGATCGAAATGACTTCGGCCCGCATGGATGAGCTCCAACTTCAGGGTGGCATGGGCAGCTCGCCCTCGTTCCAGCTTAGATCGTTTCGCGGTCGGTTGCGGCCGACGTTCCGAGAAAGTTACTGTATCAACTGCAAGCGACCCTGGCATCATGCCTTTTGAGTCGGTTAAGATGTTGAACGCTGGAGCTCTAGCCGTTCCCCGGCCAGGGAGAGATTACCGGCGGAGGCTCCCTCCCGAGTCGAGAGGTGGCATCTCATGAGTGCTTGTGTGCTGCAGCGACCGACTCTCGTATTGAATCGTCATTGGCAGCCGGTGCACGTGGCTCCCGTGCACCGCGCACTCGTGATGCTGTGGAACCAGGCAGCATTCGTGATCGATCCCGACGATTATCAGCTCTATAGCTGGTCAGACTGGGCGAAGTTGTCGCCTCGTGATGGGGAACCGTTCATCAGAACGGTGAGGTTTCCCTTGCGAGTGCCTGAGGTCTTGGCTCTGACGCGGCATGACCGCGCACGTCATCAAACCGTCACGTTCAGCCGGCGAAACCTCTTCAAACGCGATCACTCCACTTGTCAGTACTGCGGCTGCCAACCCGGCACCGAGGAATTGACCATCGACCATGTGCTTCCTCGTGCCCAAGGAGGACAGACGACGTGGGAAAACTGTGCCTCGCGTGCGTCCCGTGCAACGCGCGAAAAGCCAATCGAACTCCCGACCAGGCCAGCATGAAGCTCCGTCGCGTCCCCGTGCGCCCAGCCTGGAGGCCGCTCTACGACACGACCGGAGTCCGCATCGCAAGCTGGTCACGATTCTTGAGCGATGCCTACTGGAACGTTCCCCTGGAAACGTCGGTTTGAATGTTGGGTGAGGGGCGGTGAAACTCGGGTTGGCTTTGGGAGCTGACATATCCCACGCCCGGTTGACTGTTGCTCAACAACTTGCGTTCTCGTCTCAAGTCGCTACCGAAAGACATCCGGCATAACGGTCGACAGTAGTTGTGAATCGCCGGCGTCCACATGAGGAGGTAGGCGAGGTCGTCGTCAAGTAACACGAAAGCCAGACGCATTTGGGCCGTCAACGGACGCTCGAATTCCTCTGAATGGCGTTCCTCCAACGTCGCCAGGCGTTCGTTGCTCTCACGCCGCTGGAGGACCTGGTTGACGAGCTTGACGGTTTCATACATCACGTATCGAGCTGCGTTGAACGGATCGTCGCCGCCTGAGACTGCGGGCCGACCCTTGCGGATCCGGAAGAATTCGTGCGTTACGTCTCCAAGACGAACACCGTAAGACTCGGGCGTTATGAGCTCTTCCTCCGGTTCCAGCTCGATGGCCGCGACGGTGAGCAATTGACGCACAGCCGCCAATGCATATCGACCGCGCTCGGTCGCGAGGCGTGTCGGGTCCAGTTCGACAACTCGCCCCGACTCTTTGCCGAGAATCGCGGCGCCTGGCGACGCGTACGGTCCGTCGAGGATGATCTGGTTCTTGCGTTCAAACTCTTCGCTAACTCGAAGGAAGTTCTCGATCATGCGCCGCTTCCGTTTCACTCGGGGCGAAGCGAAAATAGTCGAGCCGTTTCAGTTCGTCGACGAATTGAACGGGATCGCGGATCGGCTCCGCGGGCGGCTTTGCGAGATTTCGGCGACGAGCCGACGTCTTTTTAATTCGTGTGGGCGGATGTGCGGCGACGTAGGCTTCGCATAAACGACTCATCAATTCACCGAAGGACGCATGGCATTCCGCACCTGGGATCCAGTTCGCATGAAACGCCGCCTGCCATTCATCGGGCCGAGGCTCGATCAACGGGTTGAGCAGGTAGAAACCGTCGTTGTCCTCGCTGATCTGGATCACCGATCGATAGTGCGTTGCCGGTAGAACAGTCCCATCGACCTTGGACGTGTGTCCCTGCGCCGATCGCCCCCAGATCGCGACGGTCTCGGGTTGTACCTCGGCCAATGGCCGAATTTCCTCGACCGGCCAGAGCCTCGTTGGCCCGGCGGTCCCATCCAGCCACCAGCCATTGCTGACCTTGAGAAATTGGCGGTAGGAATCAGGGAGGCGACGCTGCAACCTTGTTTCGGTTGCTGTGATGGCATCATCGGTGGCGGGAGGAAATCCGGCCCACTTCCGGGCGACTGACCTGTCGGCCAGGAGATCGGAAAACGCGCCGGAATCCACGATTGCGACACTCCAGCGCTTGAGCAGCTTCACCCAATCGAATTCAGGCATGAGTCGAGCTCCTATGTCGCCCGGGTAGGATCTTTCTCCAAGCTGGCTCGCTCCCGCCACTCATCGAGCAATGCCGGATCGGCAGCGGCCAGGTAGGGGTAACGCGAAAGCGGATCGGCCGGATTCGCCGTTCATCGTCGCACTCGTGGCGGCCGCCAAAACCCTTGAGTCGATATCGAGGGAACGGAAGCGTGAAACCAGCGTCATCGCCCGACGCGGGCGCCGTCCGCCTCATAGCTGAATTGACGACAAGGTTCGCTTACTGACTCTTGTCGTGTTTCAAGTCCGCTAATTCCTTCAGGACTTTATCGAGCTTCCGGTCTATCCCCGACAATCGCTGCTCCAAAGTTGCGCGAGATCTCGGTCGCCTCGGAAGGTACTGGCTGGATGGGTACCGTTTTCTCGCTCGGGATTTCCGGCTTCTCCACCGTGGTTCGCTCCTTGGCTTGAAGTTCAGCCGACTTCCTATGGTTTTCCTGGAGCTTCTTCATCTGGATGTCATTTAGCTCGTGCTGCTGTTGACTGAGCTCCTTCTTCTTGGAGAGATATTCTTTCCGGAAGCGTGCCGAGCTCTTTTCCAAAGCCTTCGATTTGAGATTGGTTGGCATCGCTCTCGTCTCGGAGCACAACTTCGACCAGTTCGGTATTCGTGCGTCGATCGCCTTCGCTTGCGAGCAAGAACTTCGCACTCGAGGAGTTCGACGTCGAGGCGAAGTAACTCGACCCGGTCGGTCGATTCATCATCTTGCTTCCTCGATTCTCCGAGGTCAGCGGCCGTGGAACGGGCCGTGTTGCCCGATTGGTCCTTGACCACAGCGTTCTTTTCAACGCGCTGCCCGCTCGCTCTGTCTCGTGTCGGCAGACTGCTGCCTGCCGTGCCAGGACCCCCGCACCTGTCGCCACGGCGAGGCTGGCGACGACGGTGATCGCGACCATCGACAACTTTTTGAGTGAACATGGCTCTGAAGCACTCCTTGAATGAGTAAAGTGACTGCTGGCGAAACAGCCGCCTCCGCGGACCCGATCGCGGCCTTGACGGTCGCCTCAATCAGTTTCGCGGGCACCGCGGCCGATGTAGACTCGACATACAATGCCAAAGCCGTCGGCGCAACGCCGCGGCGGATCAGTCGCGAGCGAAGCTTCTCGCGGGCGCGACTCAACCGGCTCTTGATCGTGCCCACGGCACATCCCAATTGCCGCGCCGCCTCGTCATGGCCCAAGCCTTCCAGTTCACAGAGCACCACCGCCGAGCGGAATTTCTCCGGTAAGCGGCCGATTTCCTCGTCCAGAACGTTACGAAGTTCGTCCTCGATCCGCGTCGGCGGCCGGGGCCGCGACCAGGTCGATCCCTCGGACCTCCCTGGCCGACCGGCGTGCCGCTGCGAGCTTGCCCGGACGGAGACGCGGCGGCTTACCCCATACAGCCAGCGACCAAGCGAGTCCTCGACCCGCACCGTATCCGCTTTACGCACAAGGATCAGGAACGTCGCCTGAAACGCGTCGGCGACGTCTTCAGGGTTGCTCAGGGCGCGGCGGCAAACCCCCAGGACCATCGGCCCGTGCCGGGCCATCAGACCGGCGAATGCGGCCTCGGACGAACTGGGATCAGACCGAGCCCGGAACTGATCGAGCAACTGTGCATCGGTCAGCCCATTGCTGGTCCCCACGTCGAAGAGCGTGTGAATGTCGCGGAGAACCGCGGGTGACTCTCCCTTGGCCATGATCCCGTCCCTCAAGATTGATGACTCACCTTTACCATGCAGGCAAAGGCCGAATCGTTCCATCTTTTTTCCAAAAGTCTCCGTCAGTAATCCCCGGTCATCCCGTGAATAACTGTGCGAGAAAGCGTTACAAAGTGAAAGTTGCTACTGAGACTCAGTATCAATAAACTACATGCGTGAGTAGTACCTAGTGGTTCTGACCAGGACATCCGGCGATTTTAAGCCAAGGTGGCTCAAAAGAAGGACCAACAATTCAGAAGGGAGCAGCAAATGCTTATCAGTGAACTGCTAAACACCGCGCTCAACAACCAGATCCGCGACGAGCTTGCGAACTCGAATCAGTACCTCGCAATCGCGACATTCATGGAAGGGGAGAGCTTATTCCTCCTATCCAAGATTTACTACAAGCAGGCCGAAGAAGAACGTGAGCATGCCATGAAATTCGTCAAGTTCATTATCGAGGCCGGAGGCAAGGTCATTATACCGGATGTGACGGCCCCGCGCAGTGCCTTCGCGACGGCTGAGGAAGCCGCTCGGACAGCCTTGGACGCGGAGGTTCGCACGACGGAGCAGATCTATGCCCTGGTAACGCTGGCCTCAGGCGAACGGAATTACATAGCCGTGAACTTCCTACAGTGGTTCGTCAGTGAGCAACTGGAGGAGATCGCCAGCGCCGAATCCCGCCTCGCGGTGATCCGTCGGGCCGGCCCGAATGTGCTCATGGTCGAGGCTTATTTGGCTCACGGTGGCGGTCGATAATTGCCGCCCCGAGCTGCGCCGGATTGTGAGACGATGAATTACGGCATCGTCACGTCGTCCGGCCAGCTCCGGTCCGCCGATCAAGGCGTACACGACGCTCGAAAAGCGCGAAACATACTCATAAAATCGCGCAACACGACGTTCTGTGATTGTGCCGAGCACCAGGGGAATCACAGGATCGCCGGCGAGGGCCATGCTGCCGATGGTGAACGAGTCGCCATCAGCACCTTGAAGCGCGCGAGCGACTGGGGCATCATTACGCCATGAGAACCTCCCTCTCTTCATCGGGGCGAACGATGAGACGATTCCTGCTCCTCGGCTTGTGGCTTGCCTCGGCGTTTCCGGTCCAAGCGAGCCAGGAGCGTCCGAACGTGATCCTGATCGTGGCCGACGACCTGGGCTGGGCCGACCTTGGCTGTTATGGAAGCCGGTTCCACCGGACTCCGCACCTGGACAAGCTTGCCGCCGATGGGCGCCGGTTCACGCAGGCCTATTCGGGCAGCCCCGTCTGCTCGCCGACCCGGGCCGCGCTCATGACCGGCAAGCACCCCGCGCGGCTCCATCTGACCGACTGGCTTCCCGGCCGACCGGACCTCCCCGCGCAGAAGCTGCGCGCGGCCGGTGATCCGCCAAGGGCTGCCGCTTGAAGAGGAAACGCTCGCCGAGTCGCTCCATGCGGCCGGCTACGCCACGGCCCTTGTCGGCAAATGGCATCTCGGCGGCCCGGGTTTCGAACCGACGCGCCAGGGGTTCGACCTCAACATCGCCGGCGACTCCGACAGGCTCGCCGCTGAGCTACTTCGCACCGTTCAGCCGGCAGGGACACACCATGCCCGGCCTGGGCGACGCCCCTGAAGGCCAGTATCTTCACCGACCGCCTCACCGCCGAGGCCGAGCGGTTCCTCGATCGCCAACCGCGCGCGGCCATTCTTCCTCTATATGCCGCACTACTCCGTCCACATCCCGATGAAGGCGAAGGAAGAGCTGATCGCGAAGTACCCCAAGTGGGACGGCACTCCACATGGGCGCCAGGAGAACCCAGTGTACGCGGCGATGCTCGAGAGCCTCGACGAGAGCGTCGGCCGGATCGTCGCCAAGGTCGACGAGCTCGGGCTGGCCGAGAACACGCTCATCATCTTCACCAGCGACAACGGCGGCCTCGCGACACTCGAAGGCCCGAACACGCCGCCGACGATCAACGCCCCGCTCCGCGAGGGGAAGGGCTACCTCTATGAAGGCGGTTTGCGCGTTCCCTTGATCGTGCGCTGGGCTGGCCGCGTCGCTCGCGGGGTGGAGAACACGCCCGTCTGGGCCGCCGACCTGCCTATGACGGCGAAGGCCCTTTGCGGAATTCCTGGGCCGATCGCCGGCGATGGCGTGAGCCTTGCCTCGCTGTTGACGGAGGGCAAGCCGCTCGCCGCTCGCTACCTCTTCTGGCACTACCCGCACTACAGCAATCAAGGCGGTCGACCTGGTGGCGCGGTCCGTGCCGGCGACTGGAAGCTCATCGAAGACTACCAGACCGGCCGCCGCGAGCTCTTCGACCTGGGACGCGACGTGAGCGAGTCGACCAACCTCGCCGAATCCGAGCCCGGGAAGGTCGAGGAGCTGGCCGCCAAGCTCGCGGCCTGGCGGACAGACGTCGACGCCCAGATGCCCACGCCCAACCCAGCGTACGCCCCCAACGCCCAGCTCGCGAATGGCACGATCAGGCTGCCGGCCAGCACCGCCGAGGTCCATGGCGCGATGCTCCGGTTCGAGCCTCTACCGCACAAGAACACCCTCGGCTACTGGGTCCGCGCCGACGACTGGGCGTCCTGGGAATTCGACGTCGCGAAGCCCGGAACGTTCGCGGTTACGGCACTGATCGGCTGCGGCAACGGCAGTGGTGGAAGCACAGTCGAGTTCCGAGTGGACGATCAGACGCTCAAGCTCACCGTCCCGGTGACCGGAGGCTTCCAGCAGTTCGTGCCCCAAGCCCTGGGCCAGGTCACGCTCCCGCGCGCCGGCCGCCATCAAGGCGGAAGTCCGCGCGACCAGGAAGCCCGGCCCGGCCGTGATGGACCTGCGGGAAGTGACCCTCGTCCCCGAGGTCCCCGTCACGCACGCGTTCCTCGCCACCGGCGGCCAGACCTACATCCGCGACGGCGCGGGCAAGATCACCTGGCGCTATCCGCACGCTTCGCGCGACGGCTGGGTCCTGCCCGATGGACACGTGCTGCTGGCTTTGAGCAAGAGTCCAGGAATATCCCGGCGGCGGAGTCGTCGAAGTCGCGCGCGACGGCAAAATCCTGTTCGAATACAAGGGAACCCAGTCTGAAGTCAACACAGCTCAGCTTCTCGATAATGGCAACATCCTGACAACGGAAGCGGGCAACCGGCCGCGGCTTCTGGAACTGAACCGCAAGGGCGAGATTGTGGTCGAGGTCCCGCTCAAGGCCCAGACGGCGAACCACCACCTCCAGACCCGGATGAGCCGAAAACTCCCGAACGGCCACTACCTCGTGCCCCAGCTTCTCGACAAAGTGGTGCGCGAGTACACGCCCAAGGGCGAGATCGTCTGGGAGGTCAAGACCGCCGACATGCCGTTCACGGCGATCCGGCTCGACAACGGCAACACCCTCATCGGCTGCACGCTCGGCAACCTCGTCATCGAGGTCGACGCACACGGGCAAGACGGTCTGGAGCCTCACCAACGAAGACCTCCCCGGCAAGCCGATCAACGACGCCTGCGGCGTTCAGCGGCTCCCGAACGGAAACACCGTGGTCACGAGCCAACACGCCCAGGGCAACGACGTCAAGCTCACCGAGGTGAAACCCGACAAGACCATCGTCTGGACCCACCGCGATCCCGCGACTCCCAGCATCCACCACTTCCAGATCCTCGACACCAACGGCAAGCCGATCGAAGGACGGCCCCTTCGTTGAGAGCGATCGGCTCATGCGAGCTTTCAATCGTTCATGACGAAGAGGCCCGTCGTCTATGGGACACCGCGGCATTGAGTTGACTCAGGCAGGAGCGCTCATGGAAAGCTCGCCTGTTTGCCGAGGGCCTCGATTCGTTTGGCGGCCAGCCGACCCTCGTTCGTGTTGGGATCTTTCTTGGCGATCTCTTTGTAGAAGTCAAGCGCGCTGCGAGCTTGTCCATCTTCTCAAGAGCCTGAGCGAGTGCGAGTTTGGCCCTGTTTTGCCTGGCGGCGGCTTCGGCACGCTTGATGGCCGCTCTGGTGTGCTTGGCGGCCGCTTCGGCCTTCTGCCGCTGCTGGAACTCGCGCCACTGCTCTTGGTCGCGGGCCAGTTCCTGTTGCCTCCGCTGCCGTGCGAGGACCTCGGACACGAGCGGCTCGTTTGGTTTGATCCGGGTTTCCCGCTGGTTCGCGACCACAACCCCGGGCGTGCCCGCCGCCGAGGGCGCGACCAGCGACTTCAGGAACGCCTCGACTTGGGACCGTTCTCTGGGCGAGAGAGCGAAGAACGCATGCGCCGAAGCCTTGCCTTGTCCCTCATGGAGCGCGACCGCCTCTTCCAAGTCCTGTGCCCGACCGTCGTGCAGGTAGGGGCCGGAATCGCGGTATCCCCAGAGCGGCGGCGTGCGCCACTCTCCGGGAGAGGGACCTCCGGGTGACGTGGGACCTTCGTTCCCGTAGTAGGTGCCGGAATCGCTCAGGCTCTGGCCCATTTCGTGTAGCAGCAGGTCGCTGTAGATCCCCTTGACGTTACCGAGAGTCGGAGTATGGCATTGCGCGCAGCCGATGTTGGTGAAGAGCCGGCGCCCAACCGTATGGTCGCGTGTACCATGCGGCCCGTACGGGTCAACGCCGACCGGTGCGGGCAGAGCCCGGACGTAAGCCACCAGTGCAGTCGCACTCCGATTCGGTCATGTCCAATCCCTTTCCCTTCTTGTCAGGGTCAAGGGGCGAGATCGCCTGCGAGAAGCCGGGGACCTCCAGGCCCATCTCGTTGGCGCAGGCACCACGGACGAATTCATGCAGGCTGGCGATCTGTCCTTTCCAGCCGAACCGACCGATCTGGCCCTCCCCGGTGCGGCTGACCCGGCCCCGGATGTCGGTGGGCTGGGACTCGGCCATCGGCGATCAGCACTTCGGAGGGGATTGCGTCGATTTGGCCGGAGCCGAACAGGGCCGGAGTATTTCGTTCCGCGAGCGTCAGATTGAAGCCCTGGCTGGGCTTCAGGGCGGGGAATCGCTGGCTGAGCCGGCGATTCGGCATGGTCTGCTGCTTGACCGCCCGGATTCGACCCTCAATGGAATCGTCGTTGGCTGCCTGCGGGTTAGGCCGGTCATCCGCGCGATTGGAATCGTAGAAACCTTTTCGCCACGACCCATAATCGGGGTCGGTCCCGTAGCGATGGAGGACCACGCTGCGCGTTCCGTGGAAGCCGGGGTGGATCTGATTCACGGCCTTGGCCGCGGGGCCGCCGCCGGCGGAGGTCGCAGTGAGGAGGACGACATTCTTGCTCTCCGGCCCGGCGCCGCCGGGTGCGCCCAGGCCGTGGCAGGCCACGCACGAGGTCTCGTTATAGACCGGACCGAGCCCATCGCCATCGTGGCTCATGGGATCATTGGGCACCCATTCCTTGGCAAACAGCAACGCGCCCCGCGCCACCTCATCTCGAGGTGATGGCACCGAATTAGCCTGGACGGTGCGAGTCTCCGGATTCAAGTCCTTACGCCGCAGTTCTTTGGCGATCTCGTTCCATTTGCTGTTCAACGCCAGGAGAGCAGCGGGCACCGGACTGGCGACCTTGGTCAAGGCTTCTGTCTTGGGAGCGAGGGCCGGTCGTCCGGTCGGGAGCGAGGCGGTCGGGTTGCTCGGGGACGGCCGATCGCTCTTGGACGGGAGCCTCACGGGTGCCGTCGCGGTCACAACCGTGGTCTGTTGCCGAATGCCCAACCAGGCGATGGTCGCGCTGATCCCGACAGCGAGCACGAGGATCGCCGCCAACTTGAGCCGGATCAGCGCCATGGTCGCCAGTACGCCTTCGGAGAGTCCAAGGATCGGCGTGGCGGCAAATCCCATCGCGGCCTGGACGGTCGAATCGACCAGCACCGACGGCACGTCGGCTGACGCGGCGTCCGTGCCGAAAAGCGGCACCGGTCAGCACGGCCGTGGGGGCGAGCCCACGTCGGATCAATCGCTGGCGAAGCCGTTCACGCGCCCGTCTCAGTCGAACGCCGATTGTGCCCACGGGGCATCGCAGTCGTTGGGCCGCCTCTTGATACGTCAGCCCCTCCAGCTCGCAGAGCACGACCGGCGCCCGGTATTTTTCGGGCAGTTGCGACACCTCCTCGTGCAGGGCCTCGAACTGCTCTCGGCAGACCACAGTCAGCTCGGGTCGGTCCACTTCGTCAATCGGTTCGGCGCCGTTGCCCTCGGTCGCTGGGTGATTCATGCTGTCGCCTGCGATGGTCGCGCAGCCGGGCTTCCCGCGCCGTGCGTAGGGCCACTCCGTAGAGCCAATTCCCCAGCAATTCCGGCTGGCGGATCGAGTGGGCCCTCCGCGCCAGGACCAGGAACGAAGCCTGGAACGCGTCCTCGGCGGTGTGCCGGTCGCCGAGGACCTGCTGGCAGACATGCAATACCATCGGCCCGTGCCGGCGGACCAAAGCCGCGAAGGCGATCTCGGCCAACTCGTCGCGACGTTCGGTGAATCGCGCCAACAATTGACCGTCATCCATCCCCGCGGTCATCCTCGAGTCCTGGAGCCCCCTGGGTGGTTTCAGGACAGCCTCACATTGTCCGTTCCCCATGATCGCGACCTCCAAAAAGCGTCTCGCCTTTCCTCAATGTTGTACTGGGGGACCGAGGTCGGATTCTTTCAAGTTTCTCCTGGGATGCCGGTCGGAGGGATTGGACCAGACCAGCGTTTGTTTTCAATGATCCGACACAAGGCGAGAATCCGGATCGGGAGACGGAGCTCCTCCTACAAATCCTGATGAGCCGGCTCTGTCCGGCGATCTCGCTACTTGCCATACATTTCCCGCTCAGTCTGGTCGTGCATCGCCTTCTTTTTTTCGGGGTACTCGACCACGACGAGCTCTTTTTTGTCGACGTCGTAAGCGTATTCCTGGTAGTACGGCAGCATCGCAAGCTGGATGCCGTCCGCCTTGCCCTTCTTGATGATCACTTCCATGAACTCTTCGTAGGTCTTGGGCTTTTCGCCGTTGAGCGCCTCGTACGTGCCCATGTCCATCTGGACCCTCATTTTGCCGATCTCTGCCACCTTGGTGCGGTAAATGTCCGCATTGAGGTCGAGGTATCCGGTGGAGTGGACTTTGCCATCGGTCAACACGGCTCCCTTCGCGAGCTCGGCCTTGAGTTCTCGAACGTCCTGGGTCGTCTTGCCGATGGTGTCGCGAGCTTGAATCTTCGGTTTCGCCGGCTTTTCGTCTTCGCAGCCTATGATCAGGGCGAGCATGGCCAGGCCGAAGGCCAAGGCGAAGGTACGGCCGAGGAGACGCGTCATGGGATGAGTCCTCGTTGGGACAAAAGAAGGGGAGCGTTGATATTGGGTTAATTCGAGTATCGCGCTCCTGGGCGCCGAAGCACAAGGCCAGCGTGGTCACGTCATCGTGCGGCACCAGCTCAGCCGCCCATCAGTTCCAGGAGCTTGGTCACCGTTCGCCAGTTCCTGCCGGTGCTCGTCGTGGCGAGCTTCGAGTCGAAGTAGTTGTTGGTGAGTTTGGTGCTTGCGACGCCATTCGGAAGCTGCAGATAGACCTCTCTGCCACGCACGACGAACGCTGTCCGGCGGCGATCGATCGGGATCGAGGTTTTCAACGCTGGTCGGACTCGGGAGGTCGGCCAGGAACATCACATGGAGCGTTTCTTCGGCCGCCCCCGCCTTGAGGAAAGGGTTGTCGGATATGACGCCCCTGAGTTGTTCGGCCGTCCGCAAGATCACCGGAGTCCGATATCCAAAACTTGTCGCGATCTGTGTGGCGATCTGGCCGGAAAGCCGTGCTGCGATGCCGGGTGAAGCACGAAAAATGACGTTTCCACTCTGGATATAGCTCCGCACGTCCTCAGCTCCAGCCGTGACGAACATCTCGACCAGATCTTTCATCGGCAGCTTGTTCTTGCCGCCGACGTTGATTCCTCGAAGGAATGCGACATACATCGCCGACATCCTGGGATGACCTTTCGTGTAAACCATGATGGACCTTGGTTGCCGACTTTACCATTTTCCAGGCGTTTTCGAACACGAGCGGGTCCGTTGTTCGGCGGGAACGGTTATAATGACCGTCGATCAAGTGCGACAGTCCTCCCGCTGGAGCCTGCGCCACGGCCAGGGTTTGCTGATGAGCACGGTCCAGGAACGAAGAACGCCCCCTCCAAGCGACTTGGTTAAGCTCAATCCTTTTCCTTACGGCTGGCGGGAAGTACCCGTCACGAAGCCCGACGGCGAGGTCGACTTCGAACAGGTCCCACTCACACTCGAAGACGCTTTGCACCGCAGAGCTTGGAGATTACGTCGTGTCGAGCCACGCTCACGAGCTCGATTGCAAATACCTCCAGGACGTGTTCGGCGCTCGGCTGTCGAGCGAGCCGACCGCCGTCGTTCTGGCGGATGTCGAAATCTACTGGGACGACCCCGGAGTGAAGCAACACAGGCCGGACATCGCAGTGATCCTGGGAGTTCAGCGTCAGAAGATCTGGCCAAGCTTTCAGGTGGTCGAGGAAGGAACTCGACCAGCCTTGATCGTCGAGGTGGTATCACCTGAAGTCCGTGTCAACGACGTCGAGAAAAAGGTTGACCACTACGCCCGCGTCCACGTCGCCCACTACGTGATCGCGGACGTCTGGGTATCGGATGGACGGCGCCACGTTGGCCTGATTGATTACCGGCTCAGCCCGGCGGGCCACTATGTGCGGCAACCGCTTGATCCCCGTGGCAGGGTCTGGCTCGACGAGGTCGGAGGTCTGTGGCTGGGTGTCGTGGACAATCCGGAGCTCGATGGCGACCGCCTGGCCTTGTTCGACCCAGTCACGGACGAGGAGATCGGGGACTACAACCAGTTGAGCCATTTGCTAGCCGCCCAAGCCGCTGCCCTCGCCGAGGCCGAGGTCGCGGAGACCTTGAGAAGGCGTGATTCGCCCTCGCCGAAGCCGAGGCTCGTGACCGTGAGAAGGCTGCCGCGCTCGCCGAGTCCGAAGCCCGGATTCGCGAGTTGGAAGCCGAGTTGAGTCGTTTGCGAGCCGATCGATCGCAGGTCCAGTGAAACGACATCACAACCGGTTGGGTTCCGGACTGGTCAGCGACGTCCGGATGAATCCGGAGTCGGCCGGTGCTTGGTAATCGATCGCGGCCAGGCCGGGCGTCTCAATCCGGCTGCTGATTCTTCACACGGCTTTCCAGAGCGACATCAAGAATCCCTCCAGTCAGGAGGGTTCGCTCGACAGGGTATGGAGACTTGCGGTCGCGGAAGAAGTCTTCGATACGTAATACCAAGGGATTGAAAAAGCTGGCACCGGGCGGGGCGGGTAAGTACATCAAGGTTGAAACGAGTCGTTTCGGGCCCCGCTTCCGGTTTGATCCGCACCGCGATTGTGGTGTCATCGACGTGCCCGTTCAAGATCAGAACCGTTGCGCGCAGCCCGTCGACGTACTCGACGATGAAAGCGACGGGGTGTCTGAGCTTCGTGAGCGCATCGCGTCCCGGCGCGGGTGGGGGCATGAAGTCGCGCGTGTTTTGCTTGATGTCGCCCGGGTTCAAGGTATGGCTGCGGCCAAGGGCTTGCTCGAGGAGGGCCCATGACCAGACGCCCTTATCGCCGGCCTCCCAGACCGCGTCTTTCTCGAGATAAGTCACTGCGGCGACCCCCTGGGGTTTGCCGCCTCGGTCGCGACGTTCCACCATGCATTGGAGCGTCTCCAGCGCGTGGAACCCGAAGATCTCCAGGTCGCCGCGTGACGCCACGATCACGTCCTTGAACGATCGGCCCAGCGGAATCTCCAGCTCGGGGAGTCGCCAGGTAACCGGCAAGCTCGATCCGGCCATCAGCGGCACATTCAATGCCTTGGCCTGCGCGACCATCTCGCCCGCTTCGGTTCGGCTGTAGGAGAGGTGCTTGTCGATGAACACCGGCACGACATGACCCGACTTTCGGAAGACCTCGAGCACTTCGCGGAAAAACCTGCCGCGCGGATAAAGTTTTTGAAGTTTCTCGTTGTAGGGATAATCGCCATGCTCGGCGATCAAGAGGACCGCGTCGACGGCCAGCTTGCCGGTTCCCAAAGTCAGTGCATCAGCGATGGTCGGGCTCTGGCGGATCCCATGCTGACGCGCCTTCGCCCGCCCAGGTCGGTCGCCTGGGGCGTTTGTTCGATGAACAAACTGGCAATCTCGAAGGGGGGCTGTGGAGACCATGGCCGTCATGCACGATGAATCCGTCGATGAACCGGCCAACGATATGATAAGCATGAGAGAGATAGTGGTAGACGGTCGTGACGGCGGCGATCTTGGGTCGAGCCCTGGTCTCGGATTGCGAGGCCGACGTCTTCTCCAATTGAGAAGGAAAAGAAGCCCGTGCTGGATTCCAAGCCGGCCAAGCCGGCCGTCGCTCCTGTCATCTCCAGAAACCGGCGCCGCGTCGATCTCGAAGTCATGCGTGGAACTCCCATTCCGTCATGCGGACAAGGCTGTTCGTGAATCTGACACCGAGCCGATCATCGCAGAATCGTCGCGCGATTTGGAGTGGCCACGCTTTGCCTTGGAGAAAACCCGATCAGGACACCGGCTGCTCGATCGGCAGTCCCGGTCGCGCGTTCACCAAGGCAGGTACTCGCGAAAAAGAACCTGCTATAATCAAGAAAAGCGAAAAGAAGGCCGTCGAGTACTTCAACAGGGAGACGCGGTTTCCATGCAAGACGTTCTGAAAGCTGCCATCGGGATGCACCAGGCGGGCCAATTTGGCGAGGCTCTCCCGTTGTACCAGAAGGTCTTGGCGCGGGAACCGGCGAACGCCGACGCGTTGCACCTCCTGGGCGTGTTGCACCACCAAAAGGGAGACAACACGCGCGCCGTGGAGATGATCGGCCGAGCCGTGGCAATTCGGCCGAACGTCGCCCGTTCCACGCCAATCTGGCCGAGGCTTATCGCGCACTGGGCCAGTTGGATCGAGCCGTCGGCTGTTGCAAGGCGGCTCTCGGCTTGGCTCCGAATTATCCCGAAGCCTTGAGTAATCTTGGCCTGGCCTACCAGGGTTTGGGCCGGACCACAGAGGCCGTCGACACGTTCCGCCGTGCCTTGGAGCTGCGGCCGAACTTCGCCCCAGCCCACAACAATCTGGGGATCATCCTCAGGGAGCTTGGCCAGCACGATGAGGCGCTGGAGCACTTCCGGCGCGCCGTGGAGCTGGACCCGGCTTATGCTCCCGCGCTGACGAACCTGGGCCAGATGCTTCTGGATCGGAATCAGCCGGACGAAGCCCTGCCGCACTGCCAGGAAGCGGTGAGGCTCCAGCCGAATATGGCGGCCTTACACCATAACCTGGGCAACGCTCTGAGGCAGCTCGAGCGCTACGTCGAGGCGCGGGCTGCCTATCTGGAAGCCTTGCGATTGGAACCCGACCTGGCCAAGGCCCAAGCCCACCTCGGGCTCACCCTGATGCGCGAAGGGCAGACCAACGATGCTCTCCCCTGGTTGAAACGTGCCGCCGAGCTGGACCCGGCCGACTCGACGTTCCAGGAGTTCCTGGCCGAGCTGCACATGGAGCGCGACGAGTTCGCCGAAGCGATCCCGTACTGGGAGTGCGCGCTCGATTTGTCGAAGGAGGAACGGGCCAGCACTCATCTTTCGTTGGGCTGGTCGCTGCAAGAAGACGGCCGGCGGGCCGAGGCTGGCGAACACTTCCGCACCGCCCTTCGGATCCAGCCGGATTTTGCCGGGGCTCAGCTCAATATCGGAGGACTGTTCGAAGAAGAAGGAGACCTCGAGAAAGCCGAGGCGCGCCTTCCGCGAGGCACTCCGGTTGCAGTCAAATTTCGCACTTCCTCACGCTCGACTGGCGACGCTCCTCCGCGGCAAATTACCTGACGCCGACTTCACCGCGCTCGAAGAACGCCTGGCCGATACCCAACTGGCCCCCGAAGTTCGTGCGAGGCTTTTGTTCGCCCTGGCCCACGTCCTTGACGCGCGGGGTGACCACGCTCGCGCAGCCGATTCTCTCCGCGAGGCCAACGCCCTGACGGTCGAACAAAAAAAGAACAAGCGCGATTACGCACCGGCCGAGCACGAGCGTTTCGTCGACAACCTGTTGAGCACGTTCAACTCGGATTTGCTAACCCAAATGGCCGGTAAGGGATCGCCCAGTCGCCTCCCCGTGTTCGTCCTGGGGCTACCGCGCTCGGGAACGACCTTGATCGAGCAGGTCCTGGCCAGTCACTCCCGAGTCCACGGCGCCGGCGAGCTCCGATTGGGCCGCCAATCATTCGAATCGCTTCCCAACGTGCTCGCGCGAGAGGGTCCCCCTCTGGAGTGCGTTCCCCTCCTGGACCCAGTTTCGATTCGACGATTGGCCGACCAACACATCGACCGCTGGAAAGCCTTGGCTCCCGGGCCATTCGATCGGATCACCGACAAGATGCCCGATAATTACATGTATATCGGCTTCTTGTCGATCCTCTTCCCGCAAGGCACCTTCATCCACTGCCGGCGCGACCTGCGCGACGTGGCCGTCTCGTGCTGGATGACCGACTTTCGCAGCATCGTCTGGGCCAACAGCACGGAGCACATTGCCACTCGCTTCAAGCAGTACCAACGGCTGATGAACCATTGGAGGTCTGTTCTGCCGGTGCCGATTCACGAGGTCGACTACGAAGAGACAGTCGATGACCTGGAAGCAGTCGCGCGCCGTTTGGTGGCGGCGTGCGGACTGGAATGGGAACCCGCTTGTCTTGATTTTCATCGCAACGAACGGCCGATCCGGACCGCCAGCGTCACCCAGGTCCGTCAGCCGGTCTACAAACGGTCCGTCGCGCGCTGGAAGAATTACGAGCCAGCCCTGACGGAACTGTTCACCATGCTGCCCGTCGACAGTGCGAAAGGAGGAGGCTAGCCCCGCTTCTGTTTTTCTTTCGGGCGCAACGACGATCTTCGACGAACTTCGGCTTTCGCTCGGCGAAGGCGCGTGCCCCGTCGCCGAGCGAGAGGCGACGAGGGAGCGAGCGAACGCGAGTTCTGTGGCGGATTCCAGCGTTATTCGGTCGCGGAGCGAAACAAGATTGATGGCGAGGCTGGAATGGCGAAACCCTGGACTTGACGGCGAATGACGTCCGTCGGCCACGACGGGCTTTTGTCGCGCTGAGCGCACACACTTGCGTAGGACGGGAAAACTTCATTTCGGCAGTATATCGTTGGTGCGAGAAAACTTACGTGTGACACAGGTATAATCGGAACCGCGCCAGAAACGTCCATCTCCTCACAACGATTGGACTTACGTGTGACACATGAATAATCGATACAACCCGTTCGAGGCAGAGGTTTTGGTCGTATTTCCTTACAGCAATTGGGCTTACGTGTGACACATGAATAATCGATACAACCGGTCCGAAGCACGGGTTTTGGCAGTATCTCCCTGCAGCAATTGGACTTACGTGTGACACATGAATAATCGATACAACCGGTCCGAAGCGGGGATCTTGGCGCTATCTCCTTACAGAAATTGGACTTACGTGTGACACAGATACAATCGATACATCCGGTTCAAGGTAGGGCGCCTAGCAGCATCTCATTATAGCAATTGGACTTATATTTGGGACATGCCTGATTGACGCGATCGGTTCGGAGCGGGAGTCCTAGCCGTATCTCATTACAGCAATTGGACTTATATGTGTCGCATGGCTGATCGACACAAGCGGTTCGAGATCGGACCGGTAATATCTCGTCATCACATAGTGAACACGGTTCTAGCCGTTAAAGTTGAGGGCGACCGGTTATCTCTTTCGCGGCGTCAAGTCATTTCACCGTACGCATTTCGTCTCTGACCACATTGGCCCTGGGGGACGGGCCGGGCAAAGGCCTGGTGAAGGGGGATCGCGACGGCGCGAAACAAAAGCCGGAGATGCTTGGTCGTGCCGTATACCCCGGTTATACCCAACTTCGCATCAGCTTATGTTCGACCTGTCGGTCGCCCAAATGATCGGGGACACATGCTTCATCCGTGGCCGTGTCGGTCGACAATTATGTACATTTGACCCGTAGAGGATTGGCTGAACAAAGCCTCAGACATATTCTCGACTAAGCTGAATCGAAAGAATCGAGGCAACGGGTGGCTCGACTTTGGCGCCAGAGATTGGCTTGGTTATCGTGATGGGCTCAACCGCGGCGATCGGCGCAGGCAGCTCGAAGCAACCGACGCTGCCGAAGGCTTGGCCATGGCGCGGGAGTGGGTTGCCTCCAAGCTTCGCAATCAGGCGGATTTCCTCGACGAGCTATACCAGCGCAGACCGAGCCAGACCCAGCTCTTTGTGGGCCCCATCGAAACGATTCGGTCGAGCGTGGTCCAGTTCGAGCGAGTCGAAGGGACGTTCGACGACCAGCGTGGGCGTATGCTCGGGCTGGAAGGCAGCGCCGGCCGTGCCTACTTCACGTGTCTGGGAAAGAGGAAGGAGGAAAGGGGTCGGGATCCGTTCTTGAAACGCCGCTCGCCATCCGGTGTTCTCAGGACACGCCAAGACGACGACGAGCGGCGGAAGGTCGCCTCATCAACCACGCCCTGAATCGGGCCAACGCCTGGCTGGCTATCTTCCAGATCGACGAGGATTATGCGGCATTACCGCGCGGCCTCGCGGAGTCGGTGTTCCGACCCCGAGGCCGTCCGCGAACGGAGCCCGAGAACGGATCCTGAACCCTTTTCTGCCCCATTTCGAGCTGTCCCGCTCCGCCCTAGATCTGGTCGCGTTCCTTGACGGAGCTGCGCGGACAAGGTCGGCGAGAAATCGATCCGCCACTGGAGAACGCCGCATCGTAAAACACCCATGCTTCAGACGGTCAGCACACGCCGTGCATGCAATTCTCGTTGGCGGTAAGGGACCTGGTCCTGATCTGCCAAAAGCTGGGCGCGCAGCCCGATATCGCCGCGCGCCGCCATCGGAATCTGTGTGTCCGGAAGCCCCCATCGATCCGTGCTGGTTGGACGACAATGTTGATGCAACTGTCGCGCCGAGCTTGGCTTCGAGAACGCCCCGGAGCGGCGACGGAACCTACTACGTGGCACCGCGCGTTGACGGAACGAAGATTGGTGGCGTTAGACCCAAGCACTCGGCGTAGTCGACCCTGTCGCTTCCGCGGATTCGCACTGCATGAGCACATGAAACGATCGCGCGGACGGAGCGCCGCGCAGAACTCGTCCGTCTCCGTTCAGGCCGCGGCGCCTGACTTTGCACTCACAACCCAAAAGAGATCTCGAACAGCGTGCTCACACTGGCAGAACTCGCGCGCGGGGCGTGATGCGGAGTCGAGATTATGCGACACTTTAGGAACGACGGATCGCCGGCGAACTTGGGGAAATCTGCCTCGGATTTCACCATGAACGCGGAGATCACGGTTCATTCCGGCCACGGAGTTCGGCAATGTCGGACCGGGACATTCTGATTGGGGCCCTTCGTTTCGACGACCGAGACCAGAGATCGGCGTACCTAGACGGCGCATGCGCTGGTGACGACGCTCTGCGGAGCAGGGTTGATGCACTTCTTCAAGCGGTTGACAATGCCGGCCCGCTGCACGCGCCGCCGGCGCCGGGCGATGCTGGGTCCACTGCCGATGCTCCAAAGTTCTCATCGGAGGCCGGTGACGGCCATCGACCTCCGCCCTGGGCCATCAAAGAAGGACCGGGCTCGCTGATCGGCCCGTACAAGCTGCTGCAAAAGATTGGCGAAGGGGGGATGGGCATCGTCTACATGGCTGAGCAGGAACAGCCTGTCCACCGCAAAGTCGCACTCAAGATCATCAAGCCGGGGATGGACAGCGAACAGGTGATTGCTCGCTTCGAGGCCGAGCGGCAGGCACTTGCGCTCATGGACCATCCGAACATTGCCAAAGTGCTCGACGCCGCCACCACCGAGAGCGGACGCCCCTATTTCGTGATGGAGCTCGTGAGAGGCGTACCGATCACGAACTTCTGCGATGAGAATCACCTGACGACTCGCGAGCGGCTCGAGCTATTTGTTCCCATTTG
This sequence comes from uncultured Planctomycetota bacterium, assembly GCA_963779785.1. Lineage (GTDB taxonomy): Bacteria > Planctomycetota > Planctomycetia > Isosphaerales > Isosphaeraceae > CAVRFS01. The sequence continues at coordinate 15,487 of CAWAAW010000002.1, read as the reverse complement.
CCAGGCGATTCAGCACGCCCATCAAAAAGGCATCATTCACCGCGACCTGAAGCCCTCCAATGTCCTCCTGGCCTTGTACGACGACCGCAGGGTCCCCAAGGTGATCGACTTTGGGGTCGCCAAGGCCACCGGCGAGCGACTAACAGACCGCACCCTGTTCACGGGCTTTGGCGCGATCGTGGGCACGCCCGATTACATGAGTCCGGAGCAGGCGCGGCTCAATGCACTCGATATCGATACCCGCACCGACATCTATTCGCTGGGAGTGCTGCTTTACGAGCTCTTGACCGGAGGGATGCCCTTCGATCGTCTGCGACTGCGCCAGGCGTCGCTGGACGAGATGCTTCGGATCATCCGCGATGAAGACCCGCCGCGGCCGAGCACTCGCCTGAGCTCGTCCGACCGCCTCGCAACCCTTGCCGCGCAGCGGAAGACCGACCCAGCTCGGCTGCGCAGGCTAATCAGGGGCGAACTTGACTGGATCGTCATGAAGGCGCTCGAGAAGGACCGCTCCCGACGCTATGAAACGGCCGTTGCCTTCGCCCACGACGTCGAACGGTACCTCACGGGCGACCCTGTCGAGGCGGGGGCACCGTCGACGGTCTACCGGCTGAGTAAGATCGCACGCAGATACCGAGGGGCACTCGCGACTGCAAGTGCGATCGCGGTGCTGCTGCTTTCGGCCGCCGCCGTCAGCTCCGTTCTCGCGATCAAAGCCACCCGCGAGGAGAGGAGGGCAACGCTGTCCGCCTCGGAAACGAAAGCGGTATTGAGCTTCTTCCAGAAGCATGTCGTGGGGGCGATGCGGTCGGAAAGTGGGAACGGAGGCCTGGGAAGGCAGGTGACCCTCCGCCAGGCCTTGGACGCCGCGGAGCCGAAGATCGGAGCTTTTTTCGCTGGCCAGCCTGTCCTTGAAGCGTCGATCCGCAACGCGCTTGGCGAGGGCTACCGGCAGCTCAGTGAACCGGAGCTGGCAATTCGGCAATTGGAGCCTGCATTTTCATTTCGGCGGCAGGTTCTCGGCCCGGACGATCCAGACACACTGACTTCAATGAACCTCGTCGCCCTGACGTACCAGGACATGGGCCGACTCGCCGAAGCGATTCCGATATTCGAAGACACGCTCAGGCGCCGTCGGGCCACTCTCGGCTCGGACCACGCGGATACGCTCATCTCGATGAACAACCTCGCCAGTGCATATTACGACGCGGACCGCCTCCCCGAGGCCTTGCATCTCTACGAGGACGCTCTGCGGAGGAGCAAAGCCATCCTCGGGCCTGATCACATCGACACGCTGATGTCGATCGATAATCTTGCGACGGCGTATCAAAGAGCGCACCGATTAGACGAGGCTCTTCCGCTGTTCGAAGAGGCGTTCCGAGGTTATAAGGCCAAGCTCGGCCCCGACCAAGTCGACACGCTAATATCGATGAATAACCTTGCCAATGCCTACAGAGATCACGGTCAGCTTGCCGATGCGCTGAGCCTCTATGAAGGCCTGCTTAAACGGCAGCAAGCGAACCTCGGCAGCGAAGAAACCGACACGCTCAGGACGATGAACAACCTGGCACGGATCTACCTGGGCGATAAACCGGCCGAAGCCGAAAAGCTCATGCGGAAGGCCCTGGAGATTCAGGAGAACAAGAAGCAAGGCGACTGGCGCATTTTCGATACGCGCAGCCTTCTGGGAGCCAGTCTCATGGGTCAGAAAAGGTATGCGGAGGCCGAGAGGTTTTTGGTTCAGGGCTACGACGGGCTGGCGGCGCACGCAGGCAACAGCACGGCTGTCCCGAAAGAGCGAATTACCGAGGCCGGAGCCAGGATCGTCGCACTCTACAATGACTGGGGAAAGAAGGAAATTGCCGAAGAGTGGCAGAGCGCCTCGCAGTGGCTTTGCGGCCCGCGGAGCGAACGCCATAAGTGAAACGGATCGGCACGCGCCGGCGCAGGTGTCAACGTTTCTTTCGCGCGTGTCGCACCGCGTCGACGAAGTGCCCGCCCTCGAGCAAGATATCGACCGCGCTGGCAACGCGGGCCGACACGGTGGTATTCGCCCTTGCCAAGGTGATCGTCGCCCCTTGCTTGCTCAAGATCGCGGTTGCGTTGCTGCCGGGCAATCCGTTCTCGTTGCCGTCGATCAGGCGGCCGTAGGCATCGGTCAAACCCGTCGCGCCGGTGCCGTACACGAGAAGCTGGACTTTCTTGGTGATAACAAACGGCTTCGTCGGCGTCAGGGTCACCGTGTCATTACTCGGGTTGTAAATCGCACTCTTCACTTTGATGATTCCCGCGTTCTTGGCGGTATAGGATCCGCCCTTGCCGGCCGTGGCCAAACGGTAGGCGTGGATGTTCTGAGCTTGCGCCGCGTTCAACGGGCCGCTGAATTTGATTATGACCTCGGTTACATTGTGCTTCTTGCCGACGGTCAGGGCGACCTGCGTGGTGGTGACCGGCGGCGGGAGGATCACGTTGAGCGTGCCGGGAACAAAGGTGATCGTGTAGTTGGGTGAGCCGGCGCCGGCGACGGTGATCGGGTAGTTGCCGGCCGGGCTCGACGAGGTCGCGGTCGTGGAGAGGACCGCCTGTGTCGTCAGACTGGCCGGCGTGTCGCCATTGACGAATCCGGTGTAGATCGCTGTGAGCGCGGGGACCGACTGGCCGGCGTACATGCTGGTTGAGGCGGCCGTGATCACCAGAGGTGCGGGCGTCACGGTCGAGCGCGCCGCCGATCACATTGGCCGCCGGGATACTGTAGTTGGCGGCGCTCAAGGTCCCTACCGCGATCGTGATTGGGTAAACGCCGGCATTGTCGCCGGCCGCGGCCGTCGTTGCGATCACCGGCATGCCGCTCACCACGCTGGAATTGTCAGCGCCAACCAACCCGGTGATCGTATAGGTCAAAGCCGGCAGCGAGGAGCCGTAGACTGCCGACTCATTATTCGCCCGCACAGTCAGCGCGGCTCGGGTGATCGTGCCCTTGGCCGTCTCAATGGTGACGGTGTAGTCCCGACCGCCATCGCCGTCGTTAATGGTATATCCGGTGACGGTGAGCGTGCTGCCGTTGACCCCGAGTACGTTCATCGACGTGAACGCCTGGGTCAGTCCGGTGACGGTGTCGCCATCGTAGAGCGTCCCATGTGTTGGGATCTGCGCAGAGCTCGTCGTTCCGTCGTAAACCTTGGTGTCGCTGGTCGCGGTGATGATGAGCACGGTGGGTGTGACGGTCCCGGAGGCGTCGTGCTCGGTGACTGTGTAGTCGTTACCACCGTCGCCGTCGTTGATGGTGTAGCCCGTGACGATCAGCGTACTGCCGCTGGCCCCGAGTGCGTTTTTCGAGGCGAACGCCTGGGTGAGCCCGGTTACTGTGTCGCCGGCGTAAAGCGAGCCGTGCGTCGGGCTCTTGGACGAGGTGGTTGTGCCGTCGTAGACCTTCGTGTCGCTGGTCGCAGTGATGGTCAGCGCCGCCGGCGTGATGGTTCCGGGGGTTTGTTGAGTTGTGACCGTGTAGTCGGCGCCGTTATCTCCGTCGTTGACGGTGTAGCCCGTGACGATCAGCGTGCTGCCGTTGACCCCCAGTACATTCTTCGACCTGAACGCCTGCGTGAGCCCGGTCACGGTGTCGCCGGCGTAAAGTGTCCCGTACGTTGGGATCTGCGAGGAGCTCGTCGTTCCGTCGTAGACCTTGGTGTCGCTGGTCGCGGTGATGGTCAGCGTGGCGGGTGTGATCGTGCCCTGTGACGCAGCCACGAAACTGTAGGTGTAGTTGTTGCCGCCGTTGCCGTCATTGACCGTCCCGCTCGGCGTCAGTGTTAGCCCCGTGCCGACGTTCCTCGTTTTGTAGGTCTCGGTGAAGTTGGCCGTGTCGCCCGCGCCCAGGCTGCCTGAAGTGATTGACGGCACCGCCGCCGCGGCCGTCGTGCCGTCGTACGCCTTGGTGTTAGCCGCCGCCGTGATCGTCAATGCCTCAGCCGTGATCACGCCCGTCGACGCCGGCATAAACGTGTAAGTGTAGTTGTTGCCGCCGTTGCCATCGTTGACCGTCCCGCTCGGCGTCAGCGTCAGGCCAGTGCCCACATTCCGGGTGTTGTAGGTCTCGGTGAAGTTGGCCGTGTCCCCCGTGACCAGGCTGCCTGACGTGACCGTCGGGACGGCCGCCGCACTCGTCGTGCCGTCGTACACCTTGGTGTTGGCCACCGCCGTGATCGTCAGCGCCTCGGCCGTGATCACGCCCTTCGACACCGCCACGAACGTGTAGGTGTAGTTGTTGCCGCCGTTGCCGTCGTCGACCGTCCCGCTCGGCGTCAGCGTCAGCCCCGTGCCGACATTCTTGGTGCTGTAGGTCTCGGTGAAGTCGGCCGTGTCGCCGCGTGGCCAGGCTGCCCGAGGTGATCGTCGGCACCGCCGTCGCGCTCGTCGTGCCGTCGTAAACCTTGGTGTTGGCCGCCGCCGTGATCGTCAGTGCCTCAGCGGTGATCACGCCGGTCGACGCCGGCATAAACGTGTAAGTGTAGTTGTTGCCGCCGTTGCCGTCGTTGACCGTCCCGCTCGGCGTCAGCGTTAGCCCCGTGCCCACGTTCTTGCTGTTGTAGGTCTCGGTGAAGTTGGCCGTGTCACCGGTACCCAGACTGCCCGAGGTGATCGTCGGCACCGCCGCCGCGCTCGTCGTGCCGTCGTAGACCTTGGTGTTGGCCGCCGCCGTGATCGTCAGTGCCTCGGCCGTGATCACGCCTGTCGTGACCGGCGTGAACGTGTAGGTGTAGTTGTTGCCGCCGTTGCCGTCGTCGACCGTTCCGCTCGGCGTCAGCGTCAGCCCCGTGCCGACATTCTTGGTGCTGTAGGTCTCGGTGAAGTCGGCCGTGTCGCCGGTGGCCAAACTGCCCGAGGTGATCGTCGGGACGGCCGCCGCGCTCGTCGTGCCGTCGTAGACCTTGGTGTTGGCCGCCGCCGTGATCGTGAGCGCCGCCGGGTTGACCGTCAGTTGGCTCGAGCCGTCGGCCGGGAGAAAAACTGTATCCCCCGCGTAGTCATAGTTGACGTTGTAGGCCGTCGAGTTCGCGTTCAGCACCACGTCCGAACGAGTGAACTGAGTCGAAAACGAACCGTTGGAGGCGATCGTGGCGTCGTGCGTGACACCGTCGACCGTGACGGCGACTTCTTCTCCAGCCGGGACCTGCAGACCGGCCGCGAGCGTGCCTGTGAACGTCACCGTGCTCCCGTACGTGACTGTCTGGTCGGTCAGCCCTGAGAAACTCGGCTGGACCTGGTTGGCCAGGTTGAATGAAGCTGACGACGTCACTCCGGTGGCGGAGGCGGTCACCGCATAGGTGCCCGCGGTCGCGTTGGCTGTGGCCGTAACGCTCGCCAGGCCGTTCGCATCCGTGACCGCCGAGCTGGCACTGAGCGTGGCACTGGCCCCCGACGTTGGCGCGCTGAAACCGATCGACGCCCCCTGGAGCGGCGCGTTGGCAAAATTCTCGGTCAGCAGGGCCACCAGTGGAGCGCCGAAGGCATCGCCGACCAGAGTGCCTTGAGGCGCTTCCCGAGGAAACGGCCACGGTGTAGCCCTGGTCCTGAAAGGCACCGATGTCGACGGCGCCGGAAGTCGGACGGGATGCCCCCCGCTGGTCGGTGGTGATACTGCTCACGGCCGTGCCCGCGCCGATGGCGGCGCTGCCGGGCAAGCAGCGCCATGGTTTCAGTCGGTCCGCCGTAGTCGCCGAGTGGGGCCAGGCCCAGCTCGGCGACGCTGGCACGACGATGTTGTCGTCGGCGCCGTTCGTGAGGCCGCCCGATCCGCCGGTGCCGATCAGGTTGTACGAGCTGGACCCGGCGACACTGCCGGCGATGTCGCTGGCGGAGCTGCCGCTGCCGGTATTGCCGGCGACGATCGTATTCTGCAAGGTCGCCGTGCCGTTGTTGTACAGGCCGCCGCCGTTCACGCTGGCGTAGTTGCCGCTGATGGTGCAGCCGGTCAGGCTCGCCGCGCCGCCGATCACGAGGCCGCCGCCGTCGCTCGCCGAGTTGCCGCTGATGGTGCATTCGGTGAGCGTGGCCGTACCATCGTCACCACAGCCCGCCGCCGTTGTTTTTCGCCGAGTTGCCGGAGATGGTACAGTCGGTGAGCGTCGCCGTGCCTTGGTTATACAGGCCGCCGCCGTCGAGATTGGCCGAGCCGCCGGTGATGGTCAAGGCCGGAGATGGCAGCCGTCACGCCGCTATCGACCTGAAACACTCGGCTCATGCCCGCCGCCGCTGACCGTCACGCCCGCCGCCGGACCCGTGATCGTCTCGGTCCCGCCCGTGTCGGTGAGCTCGAGCTGGCCCTGCGCGAGCGTGATCGTCTGCGCTGCGCGAAGACGGTCGGTCGAAGGTGATCGTCTCGGCACCGTCCAGCAGATTCGCCAGGCTGACAGCCTGGCGCAGGCTCAGGTCGCCCGAGGGCGAGCCGGCGCCGTCGCTCGTGGTATTGACCACGAGCCCGGTCTGAATCTGGAAGGCCCCGATGTCGGGGGGTGAGTCGAGCGGCTCGCCACGCTGGTCGGTCGTGACGCCGCTGACGGCCGTCGCCCTTGCCAATGGCCGCGCTGCCGGGCAATAGGGCCATGGTCTGGGTCGGACCGCCGTATTCGCCGAGTGGCGCCAGGCCCAGGGTGTTCAAGCTGCCCAGAACGATGTTGCCGCTCATGCCATTCTGAAGCCCGCCGGAGCCGCCCGTGCCGATCAGATTGTAGCTGCCCGAGACATTCTGGTTACCAGTGATGTCGCTGGCGATCGATTGAGCTTGGGAGGGTGTTGCCGGCGATGATCGTGTCGGTCAGGGTCACGGGACCGTGGTTGTACAGACCGCCGCCGGAGCTGGCGCTGTTGCCGCTGACCGTGCACGCGGTGAGATTCATCGGGCCATCGCTCAACAGGCCGCCGCCATTTTTTGCGGCGGAGTTGCCGGTGATCGTGCAGTCGGTCAGGTTCGCTACATAGCCATAACTGCGTAGGCCGCCGCCACGATATAAGGTGGCCGAGTTGCCGCTGATGGTGCAGCCGGTCAAGTACCCCCTCCCGGTGGCCCAATGAATACTCCAGCGTTCACTTGAGCCGAGTTGCCGCTGATGGTGCAGTCAGTCAAATCGACCTTGCCACTGTGCTCGTAGAGGCCGCCCCCACTGATTCCCCCAAAGTTTTCGCTGAGGATGCAGTTGGTCAGGGTGGCTGTGCCGAAGTTTCCCATGCCGGAACCGTAATTGGCCGAGTTGCCGCTGACCGTGCAGTTGGTCAGGTTGGCTGTGCCCGAATTGTCCAGGCCGCCGTAGCCCTTCGCAGTATTGGACTCAAGGGTGCAGTTGGTTAGGGTGGCGGTGCCCGTGGCGTGGTTGTCCAGCCCGCCGCCACCGCCAGGGTAGACTTGGTTGCTGCTGACGTCGCAGTTGGTCAGGCTGACTACACCGGAATTGTCCAGGCCGCCGCCCCCGTACTTGGCGTTGTTTCCGCTGACGGTGCAACCACCGGTCAGGGTCATCATGCCTTTATCATTCTCCAGGCCGCCGCCGTATAACGACGTTGCGGAGTTGCCGCTGATCGTGCAACTGGTCAGGTATGCTACGCCCGTACTGAAAAACCCGCCGCCATCGTCGGTGGCGGTGTTGCCGCTGATCGTGCAGTTGGTCAGAGTGACCGTGCCGGAATTGTCCAGGCCCCCACCATTACCACTCACCTTGCCCCCGGTTACGGTCAGGTCCGAGATCGACGCCGTCACACCATTGTCGACCTGGAAGACCCGGCTCTGGCCGCCGGCGCTGACGGTCACGCCCACCGCCGGCCCCGTGATCGTCTCTGTCCCGCTCGGTGTCGCTCAGCTCGAGCTGGGCTCCCACCCAACGTGATCGTCTGCGGCGTGCTGAAGACCGTGGCATCGAAGTCGATTGTGTTGGGGCCCAGGTTCGAGTTGGCCTCGGCGATCACCGTCCGCAAGGTGCCGGGGCTGCCGTCATCGGCCGTACTGGTGACGGTGTACGTCGCGAGCAGCCGGCGCTCCTCCAATTGGAGCAGTCCAGGCCGTAGCCGGTGCCGATCCCCGCGCGGGATCGCGATCCGCCGGTCGAGCCCGCACGTGAACCGCCCCACCGCCTCAAATCGAATGTGTGGCTACTCATGGCGTACCTCGGCCGTGGAAGGATGAGCGACACTTCTCCAGAACTCGATGCGGTCTTGCCAGTTTGGCATTCGGTCTCGCTCGCCCGCGACCGAAGGAACCGGCGACATTCTCGAAAGTCCTGGCTCGGGCCAGATGGCGCCAGGTAGAATCGGTACGTTCAATGACGCCCTGGGCCGTGCAACGCAAAAGGACGCTATTTCGATTGAGTCCGGCCGCGTCGCGGCTGGCCCTCTGATAGATTTACGAACGGCGTTGACACATCGCGGTAAAAAAACCGCTTGCTGGATTCAACGGAGCAGACTGTGGGCGGACCAACGAAACCTACAGACAGGCCCGACAGCCGTCTGACTAGCCCGACACTTCTGGACAAGGTACGCGATTGGGGAGATCGTCTCGCCTGGCTCGCGTTCTTCGAGCGTTATAACCCGATGCTGCTTGCGTGGTGCCACCAATTCGGACTGGACCGTGATACCGCCGACGAACTCTGCCAGCGGATGTGGGTTGAGCTGATGGTGCGTATGCGGACCTTTCGCTACGACCCCAGCCGCGGTTTCCGCCGGTGGCTTTGGCGGCTGTTCCGTTCGCGGGCGATTGACCTCTTGCGACAGCGGCGGGCGAAGCAGCTACCCTCCCTCGATGACATGCCGCCGCTGGAATCACGTTACGAAGGCGCCACTCACCGGCAGCGATCCTCGAAAGCGGCGACGACCGAAGCGTTGCTTCGTCCGCGTTGCTGCAAGAGGCCAGGGCAGCGCAAGAGGCGGTCCGCTCACGTGTCGACGCCGATACCTGGCGAGCCTATTGGATTATAGCCATCGAAGAACGGCCGGTTCAAGAAGCGGCTGACTCGCTCGGCAAGAAATACTCGGCGGTTTATAACGGCTATCGGCGCGTTGACCGGATGCTCCGCCAAGAGGGCCAGCGACGGCTTGCCGACCTCGCCAACACCACAACCCCACCGGCGGAAACAGGCTGATGCTGCCCAAGAGTCTTGCATCGAGAGAAATCAGGCCGGGTCAGGCCGCTGGGAAAAGACCCGACCGGCGTTCCTACGACGGTGCGTCGGCGCCACATTTATCCTCATCGTCACGACACACCCGTCGCTAGCGTCGGTCGCGGCAGGAGAACTCGATCGCGAACGGAACCGTAAGACACCCATGCTTCGGCCAACGCACACACGCCGTGCATCCAATTCTCGTCGGTCGTGAGCGTTTCCATCCTGAAACGCCGAACAGCTTGGGAAGGGGAAAGCGGGCAGGAGCTGTTTCTGACACCCCGCTCGTCATCCCGTGAGGGGAAAGGGGGCAGGATCCGTTTCTGACTCCCCGCTCGTCATCCTGTATTCTCAGGACATGCCAAGACCACGACGAGCGGCGGAAGGTGGCCTCATCGACCACGCCCTGAATCGGGCCAACGCCCGGTTGGCTATCTTTCAGACCGACGAGGATTATGCGGCATTCCAGCGCGTCCTCGCGGAGGCGGTGGTGCGCCATCACATGCGACTGCTGGCTTACTGCCTGATGCCCAACCACTTCCACGTCCTGCTCTGGCCATGTAAGGATGGCGACCTCTCCCGGTTCATGAGCTGGCTCACCATGACGCTCACCCAGCGGTGACGTGCGCACCACCGAACGGCCGGCACCGGTCATCTCGATCAGGGCCGGTTCAAGTCGTCCTCCGTGCAATCGGACGAGCATTTCCTCACGGTGTGCCGCTATGTCGAGCGGAACGCCTTGCGGGCCAACTTGGTAGGGCGTGCCGAGGACCGGCGGTGGGACAGCCTCGGCGTTCCTCGGACCAAGGATGATGCGGACCGCCGGGCGTTGACGCCATGACCGATCGACCGAACTCGCGACTGGACGGACCGAGTCAACCGTCCGTTCGGCCCAAAAGAGGAAGAAGCGGTGCGACGAAGCATTCAGCGGGGTCAACCGAACGGTTCGCCGTCCTGGCAAGCCGCGATTGCGAAATGACTGGGGTTGGAGTCGGTGTTCCGCCCCCGAGGCCGTCCGCAAAAGGAGCCTCAGAACGAGTCCCGACCCCTTTTTTGCCTCACGAACGAACGGGCGGTTGCTCAGGCCGGCGACACATAACTGGCGTGGCTACATTACAAGCGAAAACTGGGGAACGATAATGGGGCGGGATAACTCTCTGGGATAACTGCTCTGGAAGGGTTGAGAACAGTTGGATAGTATGGCAATGGTGAACTAACCCGCACATAACCAGTAGGATGCGTCAATGACGCCGCTACAATTTGTGCCAGACGGGGGCATCATGCGACGTGTACTAGACTATATCGCAGAGCATCTGTATATGTTCGGCGACAAAACCCCATCGGTCAGCGTATTAGAGTTCTAGCTTCACGAAGGGTTTCATCACGAAGGGTTTCATTTGGCGTGCGAGGTATCTCTAGAATGAGATTGAATAGACCGCGAGCCCCGAGGAGAAGAAATCCCTCCTAGCCAAGCTCGGAGAGGTGTCCAAGGACCCGATCATCGTTAACTTGGCTTAGGTCTTGATATCTCAAGTCACCAAAGGCTCGGGCGGGACGTAACACGAAGCGGATCCTCACATCGCAGATGTACGTAGGCATTCAGGGCATGCGGGAAGCGGATGGTTAATAGCAGGTGCGAGCATGAACTACCTTCACTCAGAGTTGAACCTGGAGGCCGGCGACGTGGTTGTCGTCAACCTCGACGGCCAGGCAAACGTCTTGCTGATGGACTGGACCAATTTCGACGCCTATCGGGACGGACTTTCGTACCGATATCACGGCGGCCTTGCTGAGAAGACGCCCGTCCGCCTGGTAGCCCCCAGGAGCGGGCACTGGCACCTCGTCGTTGACTTGGGCGGGTATGCGGGCAGGGTGCGGGCGGGGGTGAGCGTCGAGAAGCACGGTGAGAAGGCAATGAAGTAATGGCGAAGAAGCCGACCACCCCAGGGCAACAGATGTCGCCTGTCCGTGTCGCCCCGCTCGGCGAACTGAACGCCTACACAGTTCACGAGCATGAACTGGATATCATTGCGGCTGGGTCGCCCGCTACACTGAGCTTTAACTTCGCGGTCGCGATGATCTCGATCGGCGTCACCTTTGTCCTCACACTCACGACAACCACCATCACCAGCGACAGGCTCTTCTACAGCTACTTGCTCGTCTGCATCAATACCCTGATAGTCGGGCTCATACTGTTGGTCTACTGGTGGAGAAGCAGAACGTCCGTCCTCATCATTGTTTCCAAGATCAAAAACAGGATGGTTGCACCCACGCCGATCCAAGAGGAATCGCCAGAGTCCACCGCATGAACTTCGGCGCTTTAGCCGTCGCCCTCCGCCTTCCAACGGGCATCGTGGGTTATTGCCGGGCAAGAGGAAAGGGTTCAGGAGCCGTTTTTGGCACCCCGCTCGTCATCCCGTATTCTCACGACATGCCAAGACCACGACGAGCGGCGGAAGGTGGCCTCATCTACCAGGACCTGAATCGGGCCAACGCCCGGTTGGCTATCTTCCAGACCGACGCGGATTATGCGGCATTCCAGCCAGCGTCCTCGAGGAGGCGGTGGTGCGCCATCACATACGACTTCTGGCTGACTGCCTGATGCCCAATCACTTCCACGTCCTGCTCTGGCTCCGCGAGGATGGCGACCTCTCCCGGTTCATAAGCTGGCTCACCATGACGCACACCCAGCGATGGCATGTGCACCACCGAACGGCCGGCACCGGTCATCTCGATCAGGGTCGGTTCAAGTCGTTCCCCGTGCAATCGGACGAGCATTCCTCACGGTGTGCCGCTATGTCGAGCGGAACGCCTTGCGTGCCAACTTGGTAGGGCGCGCCGAGGACTGGCGGTGGGGCAGCCGCGGCGTTCCTCGGACCAAGGATGATGCGGACCGCCGGGCGTTGACCCCATGGCCGATCGACCGACCTCGCGACTGGACGGACCGAGTCAACCGTCCGTGCGGCCCCAAAAGAGGAAGAAGCGGTGCGACGAAGCATTCAGCGGGGTCAACCGCACGGTTCGCCGTGCTGGCAGACTGCGGTTGCGAAACGACTGGGGTTGGAGTTGGTGTTCCGCCCCCGAGGCCGTCCGCGAAAGGAGCCTCAGAATAATTCCTGACCCCTTTCCCGCCTCAAACACCGACATCGACATCGGGAGACGTTCATCCCTCTGGGACACCTGCCGGGTCGGCACCTCGAGGCCGATTACCGCTCTTGTTCAGTCCGGCCATCTTGACGACCTGGGACGGTCAAAATTACGCGCTCAGTTCCGGGCCCTCCAAAAGATTCATTTGGCAACGATGGCAGTGGCTCAAATCTGGCCGCGAAGGTGGCTCAGTTTCTGACCGCGATCGACACCATGGGGATCAAGACAGCGGCATTTCGTTGACTGGCTTAAGGTTGGGTGAAGTACGACGCACAGTCATTGTCAAACGTTGGATGGCTGGAGGATCTGTAGGTGCATCTCAGATCGTCTGCACGCACAGACGGCCGAAGAGAGGGTGTCTGGCCACCCCCGGAGCGGCTTGCGGTGGCCGGGCGTTCGTATTGATACTGCCACGTCAGCCCATTCGCAATCGATGTCTCCCGAAAGGCAAAAAGACGCGGCCCTGACCGGACCACGTCTTGATTCCACCCGTTGGGAGCATGATCACCGAATAAACCTTCGGTTGAGCGTGCGGCGCGGTCGATGCGGTGCGGCCGTCAGGCCCCGCACTGCGCGACCGACTCGCCGCCAGGCCGATCAATCCCAGAAGCCCCAGGCCCATCAATACCGCGCTCGCGGGCTCGGGTACGCTGGTAAAGCCGTACGTCACGTTGTCCATAACGTAAAAATCATTGCTGGCCGAGTAGACGCCAACCGTATCGACGGGGCCAGAATAACCCGAGGCGAGATAGGTGGGCGTGGAACTCGGGTCGAGCGACGCTGAAGTCCAGACCGGCGCTTTTATAGTAGAGGTCGAAGTAAAGCGTGGCGCTGGAATCACCGGCGAAGTATGCACCGTTAAAGACCTGACCCGGGTTGACAAAGCTGAAACTATATTCGCCCGCGCCGGTCTCTGGAGTGTAAACGCGACCTGGAGGCGATTCAGGGGTATAAGGGAACTGGGGCTCGGTGTAGTTGGTCCACACCCCGCCCCAGTTGATCCCGCCGTAGCCGTCAGGGACTGTGCCGTCCGGCAAGTCATCGAAGGTCAACACAACGCCGGCATGGGACGATGCCGGAATCGCTCCGAACATCGCCAGTGCAAGTCCCATCGCTGCGATCCGCAATCCGGTTCGTATAAACGTGCTGCATTGCATAGTCGAGTTTCCCAACTTAAGGAGTGGGACCGATCAACGACTTGGAGTCAGTTTCGATCAACAGGACGGCAGCGCGGCAGGTGGATGCATGAGCTACGACATGATCGGTGCGTGTGCCCACGTCGCTCGGCACGCTGCCAAAAGCGCGGAGTCAGATCGAGCCAGGAATTGGGCGTGACAAAGCTTGGAACGGACGGGCCGGCCAGGCGTTCGCGTTTCTTGACTCCGGCGTGGTGGACAGGGCCACCGCCAATTCCCCGCCGCGGACCGCCGCGGGCCACAAACAGGATGACCAGACCGCCAAGACGAAGCCCCCCGCAGGAAGCTGCTCGCGGATTCTGGATCAGAGCCTGGGGTCAACGCGGGCCCGCTCTTCAAGGAACCGGCCGCTCGAATGACCCAGCACGATTGCTGGGCGTGCTCGAGGGTGGGCTGGACGATCCCGCCACTCACGCCAAAACCAACTCACTTCGCATCGAACACCCGATCCGAACGTTGACGTACCGTGCTTCAATCACTCGTCGGTCGAATCGGGATCTTTATCTTTCATGCGATAACTGTCTCCTTGAATAACGATCCCCTCCCCGTGATGCATCAGCCGGTCGATCAAGGCCGTGGCCAGGGTGTTGTCCACGTCAAGGATTTTGCCCCATTCCCGGAAGGGTCGATTCGTGGTGATCACGATCGATCCACTTCATAACGGGCGGCGACAACCTGGAACAACAAATCGGCTCCACGCTTGTCGATGGGCAGATAGCCCAGCTCATCGAGGAGGAGAAGACTCGGGCCGACGTCGGTCTTCAGCATCTTCGGCTCCCGCGCCGAGGCATCTCCAGTATCCTGTTGATTCGCTCGTCGAGCTCCTCGGGATTGCCATCATCCCAACGGAGGATTCCCTGGCGATCGATGAGGAGTAGCCGCGGAAAGCTCGGGAATCCGGGGCCTCCGCCCGAGGCGGTCGCGCACGGTCATCACCAGGCACATCGACCTCCAGCCAGGGCGCGGCGACACCTTGACCAGCCGTTCGCCATGGTCGCGGCCGGTCGAAGTTCAGGCCGATTACCTCGAAGCCGTCACCGCGACGGCGCTGGTAAAGTGTCTTGACTTTGGGCACTTTTCCGTGCGTGACCCGTTCCAGGATGCCCAGCAATCGATCAGGACGACCTTGCCCTTCAGTGCGTCGGAGCGGAGACGCTGGCCGTCCGCAGCCGTCAGCACGATTCGTAAGGCTTGCCGACCTGGGGACGCGGCACAAGGTCGATCCGCAACGCACGGGCCTCCTGGAATGCCTGGTCCCTGGCGGCATCGGCTTTCGCCTGAAGCACTTCAGCCGAGACCACCTCGAAGCCCAGGCCCTTCGCCCGATCGAAGGCGAGCACATTCGGGTCGAGCCGGTCTTCCATCATGACGATCAGGATTTCGGGAAATCGTGCAGTGTGCTCGAACCCCCATCGCCGGGTCTCGAGGAGGTGTCGGTTTTTCTTGTCATCGAAAGCCACGGGACGATATCGTCGTTCCGGTTCTCCGCCGTTGAGTTTTGTGTTGTAGGCCAGGGTGACAATCATGGCCCCGTCGGGATCCTTCCTTTTGATCGCATGAACGCCACCGCTGGCCATCGAGCTCCAACCGCTGCCCCTTGGCTCGCTGGCCCAGTAGCAGCCCGGCGAGTTCGGGTACTCTGAGCAAGGCGACCGGCGTCCGGCTCTCCCTTTGGAAAACCATCTGAAACTGGGCCGGTCCTTTCTTGAACTCCGTAGGCCGCTGTTTGAAGCCCTCGCAGACCGTCAAGGTATCCCCTTCGAGCTTGTAGATTCCGTGGATCGTGAGGTCGCCGTTGAGCCAATTGAGGTCGATGGTCTTCGGCATCTGGTTTTTTTCGATTGTGAAGCGGTAGGTGTGCTCGGCGAACCCCTCCTCGGCAGTCGTCGTGATCATGTCGCGATCGATCGACCAGATCAGCTTGAACGGTTTTGGGGGCTGGGGCACGCCGCCGATCATCCGATTCTCGATCATCTGCATGCTCAACCAGGTCCCCTTCAG
>CAWAAW010000001.1:0-176120 GCA_963779785.1 uncultured Planctomycetota bacterium | reverse complement strand
CGCGGCCTATGCCGACTGGGGTGCACGAGCCCAAGCAGATGGTCGGCGACTTTGACGTCGATCTCCACCCGGGAACGGTTCCAGGGCGTCGTTCCATTCCATCCGGCGCTCCTCTCCGTCTTCGAGCGGAAGTGGCAGAGCCTCCCGCGATTTCAGAAGACGCGCGGTATCCTTCGCTTGCTCGCGGTTTGGGTATCGCAAGCCTACAAGCGTGGCTATGACGGATTTGCATCGCGACCCGCTGATCGGCCTGGGAGCAGCTCCCCCCCTGGATGATCCCTACTTCCGCGCCGCTCTGTTCGAGCAACTCGGCAACAACGACCTCGAAGGGCCGGTGACGACCGACATTGCGGGCAAGAAGGAAGCACATGCCTTGCGGCTCGACCGTGACGCCGATGAAGCGGTCAGAAGAGGCCCGGCTGCACCCGAAGCACGCGACGACCATCCTGTTCGAGTCAAACGGCGGGATAACAAGGCCGAGGCGACCGTGCCCGATCCGCCTGGCTGTCGCGGAGCCCGACCTGGATATCGCCAGCGTCGAGTCGGCCCTCGAAGCCCTCGGATGGTGGCTGTTATTACCTGAAAACGACCACAACCGCTACCGGTTCAGCATGAACCCGAACCTGAACAAGCTGCTCACCGACCGACGCTCGGGAGTCTCAGACAGGGATATCGACGAGCGGGTCAAACAGGTGGTCCAGGGGGCGTTCGGAGGCGCGTCCCCGGGGCTGGAATCGGTAGCGTTCCCCGACAAGAGCGGTCAGGTCACCGACCGCCCGGCGTTGACTCTGGTAGTGATATCTCCCCCCAGGGCCACGGCGATTCTGCCACGCTCAAGCTGATCGACCAGGTCGTCCGGCGAGCACGGCGAATCAGGGCGAACGTTCAAGAGCGCCCTGCTCTTCGCGGTCGCCGAAAACGACACGGCCCTGCGCGACGAGGCCCGCAAGCTGCTCGCCTGGGAAGATATCCAGGAAGATGATGAAACGGTCAAGCGGCTCGACGAAGGTCAGCGGCGTCAGCTTGACGGAGGAGTGAAGAGAGCGGCCCGTGACCTCAAGGAGACGGTCTGGCGAGCGTACAAGTACCTCTTGCTCTGGGGCGGATAACGCGCTTCAGGTGATCGACCTCGGGCTCATCAATTCGAGCGCCGCCGGTTCGCTGGCGGAACTGTACGTGAATCGACTGATAGAACGTGACGAGATCACGGAAAGCGTCGGGCCGAACAAGCTGATCAAGGCGTGGCCTCCCGCGAACAAGGAATGGACGACCAAGGCGGCCCGGGACGCCTTTTTCTCATCGCCGACGCTGCCCCGGCTATTGAAGCCAGACGCGATCAAGCGCACGATCGCCGACGGTGTGAACCAGAAACTGATTGCCTACGCGGGCAAGACCTCGAGTGGTCCTATGATCCCCTGATCTTCGAGCCCGGCACTGGAGTCGACGGGAACGACATCGAGATCTCGGACGAGATGGTCATCATCCGAGCGAAAGATGTGGAAGATCCCAAAGACCCTCCCACCCCGACGCGCATTGAGGTCCGCCCATCGTCGGCGACGGTTCTCCCTGGCGAGTCGATCGCGTTCACCGCGACGTGTTACGACCAGCATGGACACATCTTTGATGGCGCCGAGTTATCCTGGTCAGCGACAGGCGGAACGATCGGCCCAGATGGGCGATTCTCGGCCGGAGGAGGTCGGCACACCATCGAATCGAGGCTAGCGTTGGGTCCGTCACGGGCGCCACCGGTGTCAGCGTCCAAGAACACCGCCTCCACCGCAGAAAGGTCTCGCCTGGCGCGGAACGGTACCGCCGCAGAAGTGGATGAACTTCTACACGAAGGTTCTCTCCCGGTTCGCCTCGTATCCCGGCCTGACGCTAGAGGTCTCGTTCCGGGTCGCGCCGGGCGAAGAGGTAACCGAGGCGAAGATCGAGGAAGCCAAGGCCGCGCTGCAAGAGCTTGGGCTTTCTGAGCAAACCAAGACGACGTAGGCCGGTCGATGGGAAGTGGGGCCGCTGCCGACCGATTGATCGAGCGTCACATAACACGCGTCTCGAAACGCTCCGTCCAGCACGGTCAACCCCAATTTTTCACCGGTCCGGGGTCGCACTCCGCCGCGCGCCGTTACGTCTCGTCTTGCCCGAAGCCACCCGTCCATCCTACACTGGCCTGGGCTCAAGAAAGGTCGAGATGAAGGATGGAAGCGGATCGTTACAGGAGGTAAATCCTGCCATGGCTGTCCAGTTTGCCGTCCTCGCCAGTGGGTCGCGAGGCAATTCGACATTGGTGCGCGATCACGTCGCCGGATTGCTGATCGACGTGGGGATGGGACCCAAAGAACTGGGACAGCGGCTGGAGAATGTCGGCTCGAGCTGGTCGCAGGTCGCCGCAGTGGCCTTGACCCACACGCACAGCGACCATGTCGATTCCGCAACCTTTTCGGAGCTGGCTCGCCGCCAGGCGACGCTCTACTGTCACGAAGGCCATCGCGCGGAGCTGCCCGGAACAGCGGGCTTTCAGAAGCTGGAAGAAGCGGGGTTGATTCGATTCTACGACGAGCGGCCGTTCTTGACCACGACCGGCCTGAGACTGGAACCGATCCGCCTGCGGCACGACGGAGGCCCAACCTACGGGTTCCGGATCGAGGTCTCGGCCGAGCGTCGCGGACGGCCGGTGAGCATCGGCTACCTCGCGGACACGGGAACTTGGACCGAAACCATGGCCGATAGCCTGGCCGACGTCGAGGTGCTCGGCGTCGAATTCAACCACGACCTGGCCATGCAAAAGTCGTCCGGGCGCCCTCAGTTCCTGATTGCCCGAAACCTGAGCGACGACGGCCATCTCTCGAATGGCCAGGGAGCCGATCTGGTGCAGGCGGTCCTCAGCCGCTCCCGAACGAAAACATTACGCCACCTGGTGTTACTTCACTTGAGCGAACAATGTAACCAGCCTGACCTGGCGATCCGCGCCGCCCGCGAGGCAATCCGCGTCGAGGGACATCACCCGGAGATCCATGCCGCGCGGCAGAGTCCGGCTCATCCCAACCTGTGGATCAATCCCAGCACGCGGCCAGCCCGTTGCCGGCTTGATGCTCCCGAGGCCCCGTCGATGAAGGACACCGGCCGGTCAGGTTCCCAGCGGTCCGTCTCACGACGACGGAAACAGCCGGTCGACTCGCCAGGCATTGCCGGGTTTCCCTGTGTCTGATCCCTTGGGATGGCGACCCGGATCAAGCTGAACTGAACACCGCGAGGACCTGCTGAACGTGGCGCATTACTTCGCCAGCGATATTCACTTGCGATTCGATCGTCCCGATCGCGACCGTCGCTTTCGCACCTGGTTGAGCCGGCTGAACCATGACGATTCCTTGATCATCGTCGGCGATCTTTGCGACTTCTGGATGGGCTCGCGGCGCCGCGATTTCGACCTGAATCGTTGCGAGAGCCTGCGAGCGACTGGCCGAGTTTCGCCGGAAGGGGGCTCGCTGGCGATCATGGCCGGCAATCACGACGCCTGGCTCTGCCCATTTTATCAAAACGAGCTCGGTGCCCGGATCTTGACCGAACCGCACGACATGACGCTCCATGATCTCCGACTGCGACTGGTCCACGGCCATCTCTTGGGCGCGCGACGGCCCTGGAAAGCCTTGATGGAAAGCCGCGCGTTCTTCGAGGGGTTCGGCCACGTTCCCGGGCCGATCGCCCGGGCGATGGATCACGTGCTGGCCTGGCGCAACGAGCGCGGGCTCGAAGCCGATGAGCGGCGGCACCTGCGCGTCTATCGCGAGTACGCGGCCGCCCGCCGAGGCTCGGTCGACCTGGTTGTGATCGGCCATGTCCACCGCCCGGTCGACGACGCCGGGACCGTCCCGCGCTTGATCGTTCTCGGGGGCTGGCAGCATCGCACGAGCTACCTGAAAATCGATTCGGCGGGTGCCAGCTTTCATGTCGAACGCGAGATCGGACGCCGACACTCCGGGTGCGACGGTGTCGCCGCACCACCCCGCATTAACCCATGAGGCCAAGCTCAATGAAAATTGATCATCATCTCCATACGTCCCGGCATTCGCCCGATAGTGAAATCGACCCGATCAAACTGGTCGAGCACGCCTTGAGAATCGGCCTGGACGGACTGGTGATCACCGAGCACGACTATCAATGGGAGTCGGACGAGCTAGCCGAGCTGGCGGACCGAGCCGCCCCGCTCCGCGTCTTCTCCGGGGCCGAAATCTCGCGCGCGAAGGACACTTTCTGGTCTACGGCCTGCCCACGCTCGACGAAGCGCCGCCGGGCATCGCGCTGGCCGACCTGCTCAAGGTCGTCCGGAGAAATCACGCCGCCATCGTCGCCGCGCACCCGTTTCGCTGGGACCAGCCGTTCGATCGTTCGTCGCCGAGCATGGCCCGGCCTTCGACGCCCTGGAACTGGTGAGCAACAACGTGACCACGGAAACCCGTTCCAAGACCGAGGCTCTGCTCCGCGCCAATCCGTCCATGGGGGCCACCGGCTCGAGCGACGCCCACGAACTGCACGTCGTGGGTTGCTATTTCACCGAGTTTGACGACCCGATCGTCACGATCGCCGATTTTGTGACCGCACTTCTCAACCGTCGCGGACGTCCCCGGCACCGCGTCGGGGCTCATCTGGCCAGTGGGCCAGTCGGCTTAAAGGATGAAGGATGAAGGATGAAGGATGAATCAGACCGCGTCTTGTCTGCTTCCGTCCTTCATCCTGTCCTTCGGCGGTTCCTCGCGTCGCGACGTTGCTGAAAGAGCTTGCTCCGCTCGATGACGTACTTACGGTGAACCTGCTTGAACATCCGGGTCAATCGCTGCTCGAACTCGACGGTATGTCGGCCGAATCAGTTTGCACTCTGGCTCGAGCCGGGCCAGCCTGCGCAGAACGATGAGGTCGGCCCGGGTCCGGGCTGTCGAGGACCGTCTCGATCCCGAGATCGTCGAGTCTGCGGAGAAGAGCCTTGGGGTCGATGAACCGCCCGCCCGCCCGGGGGTGCTGCTGAAAAGTCTGCCCCAGCATGGCCAGGCGGAGAACGACCTGCTCCTGCCGGGCGGGTGCCTCCCGGCGGTCGTCGATCAACTGCGCCGCTCCACAAGCCGCGATCACGAACCCCGCCACCACGCCCGGCCCCCAGGCCGATGGCCGGGAAGCAAGTCGGAGTAACCTGCGATGGGCAAGTCCCAGACGCGGACCCGACCAGGGCACCCCCTAAATGACCCCAATTGTCGAGATGTATTGACGCGGGAACACGACCCCGAGCAACGCCGTCAGGACCATGAAGAAGACCATCTGCCAGCCCAACCGTTTTCCCATCTGAGTGCGCGACCGTAAGCCCGCGACCGCGCAGAGCCGCAACCAGCCCCATGATCACAACCGAACCACCCGCCGAGGGACTCCGGGGCTCGAGCCGTTCCAATGGCGAATCCAGATCGAGATCAGGTTTCCCCCCCCACCAGTCAAGCCATAAATCATGACAAACTGATGTGCACCATACCACGATTCGAGAAGCGTTCCGAGCTGATAGAATGCCAGCAGGTTGAGGGCAATATGAACCACGCTGTAATGGAGAAACGTGCTTGTGACTAACCTCCACACCTCACCCCGGTAGATGTCCTCGAGCGCGAGGTCGCCGAAGCGATGGCCGGCGTTGACACCCATGACCAGCAAATTCATCCAGTGGGGATGAACGCCTTCGGCGAACTGGGAGCCGATCATCGCCACAAAGACCACGATCCAGAGTATGCAGAAGAAAATCGTCGCCGGAAAATCCTTGAATTCACGGGCAATCCCTCGCAATGTCATGATTGCCCTCAATGGATCTTCCAGGAAGTTGAAAACGCGATCCGCCATGATCGGGCCTTCCGATAGTCGAGGCGATCAAGTCGATCGACCTCGACCGGCCGTCGATCGGTCGTGTCAGTCCTCGCTGGCGAGGATCGACCGCAGCCGGCTTCGACGCTGCGGTCCATTGTATCTCATCGAGCACGGGAGAGAGCCCACGTCGTTGGAATTGGCTGGTCGAGGATCACCCACGTCTTGCAGCCGGCATGTTCGGGCGTCGCGACGACCGGCAGCACCGAATCGCGCAGCCAGACTCGAGCACCCAAGACCCAGAGCCCCGGCTTACGATAGTGGAACCGCTTGAGGATCGTTTCACAAGTCAAGCAGTGGAATTCTTCGAGAGCCGGCAGGGTCTTCTCACTTTCGACCCGGCCGATCTGGTCAACGCGAACCAAGCCGCGAATCGGTATCGATCCGCCAGCTTCCGGGACGCTTGGGTGAGCCGATGAGCCGTTGTGCCGCGATCTCCGCGCAATCCCTGCTCAGCCTGATGGACCCGGGTCGGATAAAGCCAGAATTCGGAATACTCCGGTACAAAAGTGCCCGCGCCGGCGCCTTCGCTGACGCCTCCTTTGCGGATGATGACCGACTGGCGGCCCTGGAACAATGCGTCGCAGACGCCGGCCCATTCCTTGAACGCGACACCACAGGATTCGGAATTGTGCAATTACCATTCCGACTCAACCTTGGGAAGCCGAACCATCAGGTCTGTCACGGCAGTCCGTGGCGACTTCCCCTCGAACAAGACTTGATACAGCTCGGCAGTGATCGGCATCTCCACGCCTCGATGGCGCTGCCAAAGAGTAAACGCTTCGAGTCGTGGGCACGCCCTCGGCGACGTTGACCATCTCCGTCCAAAACGTGATCGAGCGTCTCTCCTCTGCCGATTCGCTCGCCGACCGAGCGGTTGCGACCATAAGGACTGTAACAGGTTGTCACGACGTCGCCCACTCCGGCCAGGCCGTGAAATGTGGAAAGCCTCGCCCCGAGGTTGACCCCAAGTCTGGCGATTTCCACCAGCCCTCGCGTCAGGAGCGCGGCCTTGGCGTTATCGCCGAAACCCAGTCCGTCGCAAATCCCGGCGGCGATCCCCAGGATGTTCTTCAGCGCCCCGGCCAGCTCCACCCCAAGCGCATCGGTACTGGTGTACACCCGGAACGACTCCTGGCTCAAGAGATCGCGCACCCGGGCGGTGAGCCCTTGATCCTCGCCGGAGACGACCACGGAGGCCGGCAGCCCGCGCGCCAGCTCCTCGGCATGGCTCGGTCCGCTCAGCACGGCGACAGGGCGCGGTCCCATCGTCTCATGGATGATCTGGCTTGGCCGCGCGAACGTCCCATACTCAATGCCTTTCACCACACTCAGGACCGGAACCCCGGCCGGAAGCTCCGGCGCCAAGGCCGACAGCGTGGCCCGTAAGTACGAGGTGGGAATCGCGGCCACGATCAGGTCGGCGTCCCGGGCGGCCTCAGACACGGAGGCCGTGATCCGCACTGACTCCGGAATCGTGATCCCGGGCAGGTGCCGCTGGTTGACGCGAGTCATCGCCAATTGTTGAGCCTGCTCAGGATCTCGCGACCAGAGTCTGACCTCGGCCGCGCCCTTGTCAAACAACAAGGCAAGCGCCGTCCCCATGCCCCCCGCGCCGAGAATCGCGACCCGTCTCATGGATGAATCAACGCCGCTCGAATATCCGCGAGTTCCTGTCTGATTCGTGTCCGGCGGGTCGAGCGGAGCGAGACCACCAACACAAAGCCATGCCGTCAGGCCGATTCATTATAGGATCGGACGGCAACCAGTGACACCGACAACCGGAACCCTCGGATCATTGCCTGGCTCGACGGGGAGACAGTTCCCGGGTCGCAACTTTATAATGGACCAGCCTCCTCGACGCGCCGGCCGGCCGAATTGACGTTTTGTGACCAGCACAGACGATTGATCCTGAACGGAAAAGAAAGGAAAGAATTGTGGCAGAGGCGATCGATCCGCAGGCCAATCCATCGCCGGCTCGCCCCTCGATTGAGGGCAAGCCCGTCGTACTCGTTCCCCATTACTCGGCCGTCGAAGACGAGTGCGACAAAGGTCTCCGTGCGCTGGAAAAGGCCGGCGTTACGGTCAGGCGAGCGTCGTTCTCGGCCATCGATCTGCTACGAAGCGTGATCCTTTCGCAGGCATTGAAAGATGGTTTCGATCGGTTCCTGTTCATCGATTCCGATATCGGATTTGACCGGGCGGATGCGATGCGATTGCTGAACAGGCCTGAGCCGGTCGTGGCTGGCGTTTATATGAAGAAAAAGGAGCGGGACTTTTCCGGAGTGTTCGCCCGGGGCGTTGACCGCGTCGTCTTTGGACCGGCGGCTCCAGGCCTTTACCCGATGCTTTATGCATCGGCCGGGTTTCTGAGGATCAAATCCGAAGTCCTCCACCGGATGATCGAGGAGCTGAAGCTGCCCGAGTGCCATTTCGGAGTGGTCAAGGGGATCTATCCCTTCTTTCTCCCTTTGTGCGTGCCCGATGGGCGGGGCGGAACGCGTTACCTGACCGAGGACTACAGCTTTTCGCACCGGTTGCACCAGATCGGCATCACTCCGATGGCTGACACGTCAATCCGGCTCTTTCACTACGGCAAATATGGGTATAACTACACAGATCTGAGCCCGCAGCAGACATTCACCAACTATACGCTCGAAATCAGCTATCCCGAGGGGGGCGACCGGCCATAACTCCGGTCGATTCTGCGGTCGCGCACCGGTCTCTCGGCCGGGCGGCGAGGCGGCCCTCCCTTCCCGCCCCATCGCCCGTCAACGCCCCTTCGGAGCGACCGTGTACACACGATGGAGCGATTCCTTGACCTTGGCATGGATGACGTCCGGCAGCCTGCTGGCGCTGCCCGCCAAGTTCTTTCTCGTGAGCGTCGTGACGTAGTCGCTCCCGGCCGAGCCGTTGCCCGCCCCGTCCAGCATGACGCCCGACGAATTCCTCAACCCTTCGGGTGTCGCGCCGTCGATCGTCAGCTTCCAATGCCAGTGCACGTTCCAGTATTGAGTGAACGCCAGCAAGCCCATGCTCGCGGCGAGCCTCGGCGGCCGGCCTGATGCAGCTCGAGAGCGGTCGTCAGGCACTTATTCCTGGAGCGTTAACCATCCAAGGGTCGACCTTTACTTCGCGTGCTTGTGAACGGCTGTTTTCACACGGTCCATAAGGCTCTTGGCTCGCGCCTTCACATCGGCCAAGGTCGGCCGCTGGTTGGCACGTCCCGCCAGGTTTCTCCATGCGATCGACGTGACATAGTCGCTGCCGGGTCGTCCGTTGCCCGCCCCGTCCAACAGCGTCCTCGGCGGGATTCGTCAGGCCCCGGGGTCAGTTGCCGTAGATGGTCAGACGGTAAGTCCGATGGATGTTCAGCCGCTCGGCCGGTTTCAGCGTCACCGTGTCGGTTGCCGGGTCGTAGATGGCCGATTCGACCTCGATCCGGCGGCCGCCTGGCCCGACGATCTGATAGTTGGTCGGTTCTGAGCCGGCGTCGGGGCGAGCGCACTATTGAAGTCGATCAACAAGTACGTCGGCTGGGCGTGGATACCCGTAACGCTTCACGCTGGTGACTCGCGGGCCGTCAGTCGTGACGGTCACCGTCGATCCGCTAGTCGTGAGGTCCCACCGCCCGAGAAGATGGCACTGAAAGTGTGTGATCCGGAAGACAACGTCCCGATCATTCAGAAGGTCGCGACCCCGTCGGACACGGGCACGGTCGCCAGGAGCGTTGTGCCGTCGTAGAAGGATACAGTGCCAACGACCGGCGGATTGCCGGGCGATGTCACGACGACGTGGCGTGAGGATCGTCCCCTGGGGCGTGGTCGCCACGGTGAGCGTGGTGCTCGTCGTGGCCGGGATACCAGCACCGTGACCGGAGTCTCGGAGGTAGAACCGGTGTAGTTGTGTCGCCAGAGTAGACCGCCTTGATGATGTGGTTGCCGACAGACAGGGCCGACGTCGGCAAGCTCGCCGTCCCGCTGGGATCGCCCGCGGCGATCAACGGCGCGGTGCCCAGATAGGTCGTCCCGTCGTAGAAGGCGACCGTGCCCGTCATCGGGGCCGTGCCGCTGGTCGCGCTGAAGGCCGCGGTAAGCACCACGTTCTCGCCGTAGAATGTCTGCGGCAACGACGAGACGATCCCGCCTGCCTCGGACAAATCCTTCACCGTCAGCACATAGTTCATGCTGCCGGTGCCGTCGTCGCCGTCGGTAACCGTCACGTCCACCGTGAAAGCGACCCCAGAGGCCGTCGTCGGCGTGCCGCTCAACAGGCCGCTGTCACTGAGCGTGAGGCCGGAAGGCAGGTTGCCGGCCGTGAAGACATAGCCCGAACCCGAGCCGCCGGAGGCCGTGAGCTGCTCGCTGTAGAAGTTGCCCACCGTGGGGGTCGGCAGCGTCGATGGGCTCAACATGATCGCCGGGTTCACCGTGACCGTGTACGACTGGCTGCCAGTGGCGTCATTGCTATCGGTGACCGTCACGACGACCGTGAACGGCGAGCCGGTGGTCGAACTGGGTGTACCGCTCAGCAAGCCCAGGGTGGTCAGTGTCAGTCCGGTCGGAAGGGTCGAGCCCGTCGTGAAGCTGTAGCCGCTGCCCGAGCCGCCGGAGGCCGTGAGTTGCTGGCTGTAACGATCGCCCACTGTGGCCACGGGCAGGCTCACCGGGCCGACAACGATGGCTGATTCGACAGATTGCGCGAAGGGCGGCGAGATGCTGCTCAGGAAGTTGGCGCCGCCACTGTAGTCGGCCGTGATATCCGGGTGCGACCCGGCGGTCAGTGCCGCGGTCGAGAACGTCCAAACCCCGGGACTGACAAGTGTTCCGCTGCCGAGCGACTGCTCGCCGTCAAAGAACGTGACGCTCCCGGTCGCGATCCCCGCGCCGGGAGCCACCGCCGCCACCACCGCCGTGAACGTCACCGACTGGCCGACCACGCTCGGGGTGGGCGACGAGGTCACGGTTGTGGTGCTACTGGCCTTGTCGACGGTCTGCGAGAAGTCCGCCGAGTCACTGTTCGGGAAATTCGCGTCGCCGCTGTAGTCGGCCGTGATATCCGGGTGCGGACCGGCGGTCAGCGCCGCGGTCGAGAACGTCCAGACGCCCGGGCTGGTCAGCGTCCCGTCACCGAGCAACTGCACGCCGTCAAAGAACGTGACACTCCCGGTCGGCGTGGCGGTGCTCGGCGCGGCGACGGTGACGGTGGCCGTGAACGTCACCGACTGGCCGAAGATGCTGGGGTTGGGCGACGCGGTCACGGTCGCGGCACCACTGGTCTGGCCGACGGTCTGCGCGAAGGCCGCCGAGTCGCTGCTCGGGAAGTTGGCGTCGCCGCTGTAGTCGGCCGTGATATCCGGGTGCGAGCCGGTGGTCAACGCCGCGGTCGAGAACGTCCAGACGCCGGGGCTGACAAGAGTTCCGCCGCCCAGTGACTGCGCACCGTCAAAGAACGTGACGCTCCCCGTTGGGATCCCCGCGCCGGGAGCCACCGCCGTTATCGTCGCCGTGAACGTCACCGACTGGCCGAACACGCTCGGGTTGGCCGACGAGGTCACGGTCGTGGTGCTGCTGGCCTGGCCGACCGTCTGCGAGAAAGCCGCCGAGTCGCTGCCCAGGAAGTTGGCGCCGCCGCTGTAGTCGGCCGTGATGGGGTGCGAACCGGCGGTCAGCGCCGCGGTCGAGAAGGTCCAGACGCCGGGGCTGACGAGCGTTCCGCCGCCCAGCGACTGCTCGCCGTCAAAGAACGTGACGCTGCCCGTGGGCGTGCCGGCGCCGGGAGCCACCGCCGCCACGGTTGCCGTGAACATCACCGACTGGCCATAGACGCTGGGAACGGGCGACGCGGTCACAGTTGTGGTGCTGCTGGCCTTGTCGACGGTCTGCGAGAAGTCCGCCGAGTCACTGCTCGGGAAATTCGCGTCGCCACTGTAGTCGGCCGTGATATCCGGGTGCGGACCGGCGGTCAGCGCCGCGGTCGAGAACGTCCAGACGCCCGGACTGGTCAGCGTCCCTTCACCGAGCAACTGCACGCCGTCAAAGAACGTGACGCTCCCGGTCGGCGTGGCGGTGCTCGGCGCGGCGACGGTGACGGTGGCCGTGAACGTCACCGACTGGCCGAAGATGCTGGGGTTAGGCAACGCGGTCACGGTCGTGGCACCACTGGTCTGGCCGACGGCCTGCGAGAAAGCCGCCGAGTCGCTGCCCAGGAAGTTGGCGTCGCCGCTGTAGTCGGCCGTGATATCGGGGTGCGAGCCGGTGGTCAACGCCGCGGTCGAGAACGTCCAGACGCCGGGGCTGACAAGAGTTCCGCCGCCCAGCGACTGCGCACCGTCAAAGAACGTGACGCTCCCCGTTGGGATCCCCGCGCCCGGAGCCACCGCCGTTATCGTGGCCGTGAACGTCACCGACTGGCCGAACACGCTCGGGTTGGCCGACGAGGTCACGGTCGTGGTGCTGCTGGCCTGGCCGACCGTCTGCGAAAAGGCCGGTGAGTCGCTGCTCAAAAAGTTGGCGTCGCCGCTGTAATCGGCCGTGATATCCGGATACAACCCGACGGCCAGCGCTGCGGTGGATAGCGTCCAGACGCCGGAGCCTTGGGACGTGCCCGGGCCCATGTCCGTTCCATTGTTGTAGAACTCGACCGTGCCCGTTGATGTACCTGTTCCCGGAGCCACCGCCGCCACAGTAGCCGTGAACGTCACCGATTGCCCATAGACACTGGAACTGACCGAAGAGGTCACGGTCGTCGTCGTGGTCGAGAGCGCCGTCGAATCCTGAGAGAATTCGGATGTGTCACCACTCGAGTCGGTCGCTGTTGCCGAGATGAACGCGCCGAGGGGGACGGAGAGACCGAGCGGGACACTGAAGCTGGCGTTGCCGTCGCCGTCGGTCAGTACGGACGTCGAGGCGAGATACGTCTGTCCCTGGCCATATCCCGAGGGATCGGCCGTGGAATTCGAGAAGAACTCGATGGTGAACGTCTCGTCCGGTGTGCTGTTGAGCGTTCCTGTGGCCGTTGCGCCCGCCAGGGTGACGGCGACCGCGGTGACGACCGGGTAGTTCTGGCCGTTGTTGTTCGCGATGCCCGAATTGTTCGGGAGCGGAATGCCGGAGTATGTGCCGCCGTGATCGAGGTCGATCCCGAGTGCACCGTTGCCATAAATCGAGTTACCGCTGATCAGGTTGCCGGTCGGTGGATCATCGTTATCGAGAGCCACTCCGGCACCGGTATTGGTCGCGATGATGTTCGCAGCACCGGCGGTCGTCCCGCCGATTGTGTTGTTGGACGAATTCATCTCGACGCCCGCGCCTTGATTGTCCTGGATCGTATTCTGCTGGAGCGTGGCGCTCCCGCCCGTCGTCGAGACCCCGAGGTCGATCCCGTCACCGACATTGCCCGTGATCGTGTTGCCCGCGCCCACGGCGGTGCCGCCGATTGAGGCGTTGGTCTCGTCGATCGCGATGCCGTCTGTGGTATTGCCCTCAATGTCGTTGCCCTGGACGGTGACGGTCACGATCCCACCCGTGACATAAATCCCATTGCCGTTACTGGTCTTGATCGTGTTGTCAATGATGTTGGCCGCAAACGACGAGCCCGGGTCGGATGCGGTGATCCTCACGCCGGAGGCGCCATTGCCTTCGACGTCGTTGCCTTGAATCGTGAGGGTCACCGACGAGTTGGCGAGGAAAATCCCGGCGCCCAGGTTGGACTCGATGACGTTGTCCGAGAACAGGGCGGCTGACCCCGAGAAGGAACGGCCCCAGACTCCGGACGAGCCATTACCTTCAATCGTGTTGCCGATGACCGCGATGTCTTGAACCTGATTCAAGCTGAGGCCATCATCCAAGTTTTCCGAAATTATGTTGGCCGCGACGAGCGTCGTTCCGCCGATCGTCGTCCCGCTCGAGCCGAAGACCGAGATGCCAACGTTGCTATTTTTCTCGATCGTGTTGCCGGAGATGGCCAGGCCGGATGTAAAGTCAGCGAGAATGCCATCGCCGGTGTTTCCGCCGGCTGTGCCGCCGATCGTGTTGCCCTCGATCAGGTCGTCGGCCGAGAGGGTCCCGAGGTTCCCTCGAACTCGATCCCGTTCCCATCATTGCTCGCGATCACGTTGGCAGCGTGAGCGGTGGTCCCGCCGATCGTCGCGTTGGACTCGGAGATGATCGCGATGCCATTCGAACTATCGCCCTCGACGTCATTGCCCAGAGCGGTGACGGTCACGGTCCCGCCCGTGACGAAGATCCCATCGCGGCCATTCGCGTTGACCGTGTTGCCGGTCAGGTCGGCCGCAAAGGCGTTCCCCTCGCTCGACGCGGTGATCTTCACGCCTGCGCCGCCGTTACCTTCGATGGTGTTGCCTTGGATCGTGAGCGTCACCGATGATTGATACAGGTAGATCCCGTCGTTCGTGTTGGATCCGATGATGTTGTCCGCGAACAGGGCGCCCGAGCCCGAGAAGGACGAGCCGTAGATTCCGCTCGAGCCATTGTTCTCGATCGTATTGCCGACGACCGCCAGGTCCATCACCTGGTAGAGGTCGACGCCGTCATTGAGGTTTCCCGAGATCACGTTGCCGGCGCCCGGTGCCGACCCGCCGATCGTCGTCCCGATCGAGTGCGAGACCGAGGCACCAGCGCCGTTGCCCTCGATCGTGTTGCCGACGATCCTCAGGCCCGACGTATAATCGGCGACGATCCCGTCGCGGGCATTTCCGCCGGCCTCGCCGCCGATCGTGTTGCCCTCGATCAGGTCGCCGGTCGAGAGAGTCCCCGCGGTCCCCTCCAGATCGATCCCGTTGACCACGTTGCCGGCGATCACATTGCCCGCGCCCTCGGACGTCCCGCCGATCGTCGCGCCGGACTCGGAGATGATCGCGATACCATTGGAACTATTGCCCTCGACGTCATTGCCCACAGCGGTGACGGTGATGGTCCCGCCCGTGACGTAGATCCCATCGCCGCCATTCGCGTTGACCGTGTTGCCGGTCAGGTCGGCCGTGAAGGCGTTCCCCTCGCTCGAAGCGCCGATCGACACGCCCGCGCCGCTATTGCTTTCGATGGTGTTGCCTTGAATCGTGAGGGTCACCGACGAGCTGGCGAGGTAAATCCCGGCGGCCTGATTGGATTCGATGATGTTGTCCGCGAACAGGGCGGGTGATCCCGAGAAGGTAGAGCCGGAGATTCCGGCCGAGCCATTACTTTGAATCGTGTTGCCGACGACCACGAGTCCTTCCAGACCACCCAGGGCGAGGCCACCATTAGCGAGGTTATCCGAGATCACGTTGCCCGCGCCCTGCACCGTTCCGCCGATCGTCGTCCCGATCGAGTTGTAGAGCTGGATTCCGCTCGAGCCATTGTTCTCGACCGTATTGCCGACGACCGCCAGGCCTGATGTGTAGAGAATCTCCAAGCCATCCGATCTGTTTCCGCTGGCCGCGCCCCCAGTCAGGACGCCGATCTTGTTACCCTCGATCAGGTCGCCGGACGACAGGGCCACCGACGTTCCCTCAAGGTCTATCCCGTAAACCCCATTGCCCGCGATCACGTTGCCCGCGCCGGCGGCGGTCCCGCCGATCGTGGCGTTGGACTCAGATAGGATCGCGATACCGTGTAAGAAATTGCTCTCAACATCGTTTTCCTGGATGGTGACGGTGACGGTCCCACCCGCGACGTAGATCCCTTCGCCGCCACTGGTCGTGATCGTGTTGTCAATGATGTTGGCAGCGAACGAGCTCTTCGAGCCGGATGCGGTGATTTTCACGCCGCACCCGCGAATGCCGTCGATGTCGTTGACATCATTGCCTTCGATGTCGTTGCCTTGAATCGTGAGGGTCACCGACGAGTTGGAGAGGAAAATCCCGGCGCCCACGTTGGATCCGATGATGTTGTCCGCGAACAGGGCGGCTGATCCCGCGAAGGAATGGCCGACGACTCCGCTCGTGCGATTACTCTCAATCGTGTTGCCGATGACCGAAGGGCCCTGGTCGTTAGACATGGTGAGGCCATCACCGAGGTTGTCCGAGATCATGTTGGCCGCGCCGGCGCCGTTCCGCCGATCGTCGTCCCGCTCGAGTAGCCGACCGCGATGCCGACGTCGCCATTGTTCTCGATCGTGTTGCCCAGCACCATCAGCCCGGATGTGTTGTTAGCACTAATTCCTGGACCATCGTTCCCGTCGTCGGTGCTGTTGGCCAAGACGCCTATCTTGTTGCCCTCGATCAGATCACCGGTCGAAGTACCGTCCGAATCAATGTCGATCCCAACGCCCTGGTTGCCCGCAATCACGTTGCCCGCGCCGGCGCCGTCCCGCCGACCGTCGCGCCGGACTCGGCGATGATCTCGATACCATTCGAACTATTGCCCTCGACGTCATTGCCCAGAGCGGTCACGGTGACGGTCCCGCCCGTGACGTAGATCCCATCGCCGCCATTCGCGTTGACCGTGTTGCCGGTCAGGTCGGCCTTGAACGAACTCCCCTCGCTGGACGCGGTGATCGACACGCCTGCGCCGCCGTTACCTTCGATGGTGTTGCCTTGGATCGTGAGCGTCACCGATGATTGATACGGTAGATCCCGTCGTTCGTGTTGGATCCGATGATGTTGTCCGCGAACAGGGCGCCCGACCCGAGAAGGACGAGCCGTAGACTCCGCTCGAGCCATTGTTCTCGAACGTATTGCCGACGACCGCCAGGTCCATCACCTGGTAGAAGTCGACGCCGTCATTGAGGTTTCCCGAGATCACGTTGCCCGCGCCCTGTGCCGACCCGCCGATCGTCGTCCCGATCGAGTGCTCGACCTTGATCCCAACTCCGTTGTTTTCGATCCTGTTGCCGACGATCGCCAAGCCCGATGTATATTGGGAGAAGATCCCGTCGCGGACATTTCCGCCGGACTCGCCGCCGATCGTGTTGCCCGTGATCAGGTCGCTGGCCGAGAGCGGATCCACGGTCCCCTCCAGATCGATCCCGTTGATCAAGTTGCCGGCGATCACATTGCCCGCCCCCTCGGACGTCCCGCCGATCGTCGCGCCGGACTGGAGATGATCGCGATACCATTCGAACTTTGCCCTCGACGTCACTGCCCTGCACGGTGACGGTCACGGCCCCGCCCGTGACGTAGATCCCATCGCCGTTATTCGCGTTGATCGTGTTGTCGGTCAAGTCGGCTGCGAACGCAGGCCCCTCGCTGGTAGCGCCGATCGACACGCCCGCGCCGCTCATTGCTCTCGATCGTGTTGCCGTGAATCGTGAGGGTCACCGACGAGCCGTAGAGGTAAATCCCGGCGCCCGCGTTGGACTCGATCACGTTGCCCGAGAACAGTGCGGCCGAACCCGAGAAGGTAGAGCCCGAGACTCCGGCCGAGCCGTTACTGTCGATCGTGTTGTCGATGACCGAGAGGCCATCCACGCGACCCATTCCGATCCCGCCATTCAGGAGGTTTTTCGAGATCAAGTTGGCGGCGCCCTCAGCCGTCCCGCCGATCGTCGTCCTAATCGAGTCATAGAGTTGGATGCCGCCATAATTGTTCTCGATCGCATTGCCGACGATCGCCAGCCCGGTCGTGTATTGAATGTCGAGGCCGTCCGAGATATTTCCGCTGGCCGCGCCGCTGGCCAGGACGCCGATCTTGTTGCCCTCGATCAGGTCGCCGGTCGACGAGGCCCCCGAAGTTCCCGCGAGCAAGATCCCGTAGACCCCGTTGCCCGAGATCACGTTGCCCGCGCCCTCGGACGTCCCGCCGATCGTCGCGCCGGACTCGGACAGGATCTTGATCCCGTCCAGGAAATTGCCCTCGACATCGTTGTTCTGGAGGGCGAGTGTCACGGTCCCACCCGAGACGTTGATCCCCTCGCCGCCATTGTTATTGATCGTGTTGTCATAGAGGTTAGCCGAGAAGGGACTTCCCGAGCTAGACCCCCTGATTGACACGCCGGTGCCACCATGGCTCGCGCCGCCGCCATTGTTTTCGATATCGTTGCCCTGAATCGTGAGGGTCACCGACGATTGAGACAGGTAAATTCCCTCCCGCTGATTGGACTCGACGATGTTGTCCGAGATCAGGGCGGGCGACCCCGAGAACGAGGTTCCATAGATGCCGCTGGCGCCATTTTTCTGGATCGTGTTGCCGATGACCGCGGGTCCTTGCACACCAAGCAAAGCAATGCCGTTGGAGGCGTTATCCGCGATCAGGTTGCCCGCGCCGACGTCGTCCCGCCAATCGTCGTCCCGACTGAAGTGTCGATCTCGATTCCGCTGGTGGCGATAAGCGCGTTCTCAATATTACTGTAGAGGCCACTCGCCTCAACCGTGTTTCCGACGATCACGAGGCCGTTCGTGTTCGTGGCGTAGATGCCGGTGGACCCATTGCCAATTAGTGAGAAGTCCGCCAGCACGCCAATCAGGTTGTCCTCGATCAGGTCGCCGGTCGAGAGCGAGGATTCATCCCCGAGTAGTCCGACGCCGAAACCGTTGTTGGCTGTGATGATATTTCCGGCACCCGACGCTGAGCCTCCGATCGTCGTTCCGTTCGAACTGGAGCCGTCGACACCGCTAGCATGATTATTCTCGATCAAGTTGCCGAGGATGGAGAGACCTGACGAATACCCGAATTCGATGCCAGATGAAATGTTCCCGCTCTCGTCGGAATTGCCGGAGCTGCCGTTGGCGTAAACGCCGATCGAGTTGCCCTGCACCAGGTCGCTGGCCGAGTCGGTCGCCACAGTCCCGAAGATCTCGACGCCAGATCCAAAGTTGGAGTCGATGACGTTGCCGGCGCCGGCGGCGGAGCCGCCGATCGTCGCGCCGGAGGCCACACCGGTCGCGGTGGTGTCGAATAGACTCGCGTCGCCGACGTAGACGCCCGCCGCTTGGTTTCCGAGTTCAGCGTTGCCGGTGTACTCGGTCCCGATGAAGTTGCCCTCCACCACGTTGGCCGTGTCATCGACGCCGTCGACGGCGTCGTTGCCGACGATCGCGACTCCATCTCCAAGCGTCCCCCCTTCCCCCTGGACGTTGCCCGAAATCACGTTTCGCGCCGCGGCAACCGTTCCGCCGATGGTGTTATTCGTGGCACCGGCAATGAAGACGCCCAGGTTGTTGTCAAGTTCTGCTGTTCCGGTCCCTTTGGTGCCAATCCTGTTGCCTTCGATGAGGTTGCCTGTGGTGGGGACCGGTTGATTGCCGGTGTTATCGAAACCACTGATGTCGCCGACGAACTGGGTCATGACGATGCCGTAGCCGTCATTTCCCGAGATGAGGTTGCCGGCCCCCGAAGCCGTCCCGCCGATCGTCGTGTCAGAAGCCCCTGCCAGGCCGATGCCGTAGCCGGTTCCGGCACCATCATTCCCGGTCGTGGTGGGCTCCGAGCCGTTGGGCACAGGCCACGTCCCGCCGAGGGTATTGCCGATATCGTTCCCCTCGATCAGAGTGTCCATCACGGGGGCCAGGACATCTCCCTTAAGCTGTCCGAAGAGGGTGATGCCGCCCGTAAGGTTGCCGGCGATCACGTTGCCGTCGCTCGCCGTTAATCCGCCGATGCTATTACTGGACGACGAGACGGCGATGCCGTAGTCATTGGGCGACGCGAATGACTGGTTGTTGGGGAGGACGCCGAGGTAGTTCCCCTCGATGAGGTCGTTTCCGACCGTCGGGGCGAGGTAGATCCCCGCGCCGAGATCACCGTTCCGGAGGGATTATCCGACTCGTGGAAATTGACGATGGACAGCCCGTCGATCGTGCTGTTGGAGGCATTGGTGGTCCCATTGCCATCAAGGGTGATGCCGTTCGCGCCGGGACCTCGATACCGTCAATCACGATCAGCGGCAAGCCCGTATATCCCGCCCCGCCCTGGGACCATCCATCGAGGACGATCGGCACCACGATGCTCGGCAGAGACTCGCCCGCGAATACGGTGATCGTCTGCGACAGTCCAACGAGCGGGATACTGAAGTCGATGATGGCGGAGTTGCCAGCGCCACGAGGTTTGCGGCGTCGATCGCGCCGCGCAGCGTGCCGTCATTCGCAGTCGTGCCGCCGTTGCCATGATCGAGATTGCTCGTCACGATGAAGGTCGAAACGGACAGCAACTGGTAGCTTTCGAGCATCTCGAGCAACGGCCGGAATCTGCGTCGCGCGGCACGATTCGCTCGACTTGAATTTCGACCCAGCAACCCACGGTGCAACCTCAGGGAATGGTTCATGCTTCGACCTCAAGTGGTTGGAACCAGGCGGTGATTGTCAACGCGGCAGAACGCACTGCCATCGTCATCAGGATGAGTGCGGCATCCGCAGACAAAACGCGCCACGACCGACACAACAGCCCATTCGGACGGTCATGCCCAATGCGCGTAACACGAACCCGCGCCGATAAGAACAAAGCGAAACTTGACCCGGGCATGCACTGCGCACGTGGGTCCATGCCTGTGCTTTCCATGTCGTCTCAAGTTAGCTAGACCATAAAGTCTTGAGCGCCAACTCATTCGACGAGGACTTGGACAATGACTGCAGTATCAGCATCATTCAGAAAGGAGTATTACGCGGGTGCATCGGTCATGTCGGGTGCTCCTCTCGATTCCGCGACGATCGATCTTCCGCCTTGGTCGTCGATGGCGATGACCTCAGGGACATTGATCAGCTCATCGGCGACGATGAGCCTCGCTGAACCGGTTCATCTTCGACGTCGAATCGCGGGCTGCCGACCACGACGATCGGTGAGGCACCGAAGGCACTCGCGCCCGTCATTCCAATCGGCGACGTAAGAAAAGCGAGTCACGATGTGATTCTATGACCACTCATAAACATCATCGTCGTGAATAGCTAGCGGTGCTATTGGATTGTCGAGGCAAGTTAGCCGCGCGACCTACGTCGAGACGTTGTACGATTTCCCAGGGGGCTAAATGGCCAAGTTCGCCGCGACCGAGGCCGGAAGCGATCAACCGGAAGCCAGCTTATCGGCGTGCTCCCGCTTGGCGATCACGGTCCCGCACGCGGCAAAGTGCTCGATGACCCGATACGATTTGTTATTTGCTCGCGGGTATCCCGTGCCCCTTGGGGAGGGTTCCTTTTTTTTGAAGCAGCAACATCTGCTCCTTCATGACATCCTCGCCGGGACGGGGTGCGGGTACGACAGACTTGGCCGTCCCCGATCCGTCAGTCGGGGAGGAGGAACTCCCGCAACCGACCATGAGCATCGCCAGGACGGTCGCGCCGATGATTCGGCTCCTTCTGCGATACAAGAGAGCTCTCCTTCCGAGCGATCATGCGGACGGACAACGCTTCCCGACTCGAGCCTGTCCGATCGGGATCGCCCCTTTAATAGGAGTCGGAGCTGATGACTTCGCCCCCGTTGCGTGATCCGAGAGCCCACCACGGTTGGATGCCGACCGAGTCCTTGATGAACTTGACCGAGCCGTCGCTGAAACCAACGTTGACGCCGCCGGGATGGTTGCTGGTCGCCGTGATGGCGGCACCGATCCCACCCCAACTTGTGTCGGAGACTCCAAAAGCCCCGGTGCCGATGCACGAGAGAGAATTGGGCGTCATAAAGTGGGTATAGGCGTTGTTGCCAACCGCGTAGTCATCGCTCAAGAGCCATTGGGCTCCGAAAGCGTCGTCGGTTACGGCGACCGTCCCGGCAGGCAGGCCCTTACACGCGGCGACAAGCGCCTGAGCACCGGCCACGTTCCCCTGATCCAGGGCCACGGGAACCGCAGTCTGGAAGATCCCCCTCTTGCCGTTTCCCCCGCCTGGCGTGACGCTGGGGTCAGTTACGGCAAATACACCGTTTCCGTAGGCCAGCAAGTGCTCGCTGAAGAGCGCCGTGTTCGACATGCCGTCGGTGATCGCGCTGACTCGGACCGGGCCGGCGCCGTTGGGCGGCGTCGCTCCCAAAAGCGCCATGATGCCAAACATGAAGCTTCCTTGCACCGGCACGACCGTGCCGTTACACGACTTGATCATACCTGGACCGCCGAAGTTGCCCGCATAGTTGAGCATCGCAAATTGGGTCACGGCGTAGTTCGGTGTCTTGCTGACACTCTCGGAAGGACAAAGCAACGTCTGGATCGTAGTGAGTCCGATGGTCGTATTCCCGCCATAAATCGGACCGAGGAAACCCAGTTCCATCATGGGGATGCTGAAGTTGATCGCGTTGTACATCGGTTGCTGCTCGAGGTTGGGCAGAATGGCGGCTGTCCACGGCGCGAACCAACCCCACGTCTGGCTGTTGTCGAGAGTCATGGCCGGCACCACGTCATAGGTCGATATATAGTTGTGGACGGCCAGACCCAACTGTTTCAAGTTGTTGACGCACTGGGCACGCCGCGCCGCCTCCCTCGCCGCTTGTACGGCTGGCAAAAGCAGCGCAATCAAGACCGCGATGATCGCGATCACCACCAAGAGCTCGATCAGTGTAAATGCCGAACGCCGAAGCCTGGGTCGACCTATCATCTTTGCACAACCCCTCGGTCGAAAAGACCGAATCAAGAGCAAGGAGGGAGAGGATCCCTATGCTCAGTATCGGCGGGCGTGCGGCCGACCGCAAGTCCGTTCCGGCAAACGCACGGTGGCGTGATGAAAGGTTGGAGTTGCTCGGGCTACACGTTCAACCCGATCTGCGTGCGCAGCTTCAGTCGGATGAACCACTTTTGAATCAATCGCTTCTACTACCCGGCCAGTTCGCCTACAGCGGTTTACACACGACTCGCGCGTTGGGTTAGTGCGGGTCCCGGCCGCATCTGGCCCGGTTTCGACGCAATCGTCTCCGTTCCTCGGACATTACTTTCCTGACTCTCAATAGAAGAAGTTGACGCCGCTGCCGAGCGAGATGGGCCAGCGGCGAAAACGATGCATCGCGTGCGCATCTGTCATTAATTGTTATTGACGTGCTCCCCGGACACCTGATTCACCAGCGTATCTCGCGCGCCCGCGAAGAACCAATCCAGTGCCTCCGCCCAAGCAGCGCCGGTCAAGACGTTGACGGAACCATCGTTCTGGACGGTCGTTCCATAGTTCAACGAGTAGCCGCCCGGGATTGTTCCGGCGTTGATTTCGGCGAAGCGGGTGTTATAGGAGTCCGCGGACTGCCACTCCTCCAGGATCGCCATGAGGGCGATGAAATTCGCGTCGGTATCGCTGTCGTAGCTGGTCGTGCCGGCGATGAGGATGTCCCCACCGGATATAGAACCACCGGTGACCTGATCCGCGCCCGCGCCGCCAATGAGCAGGCTGCGGCCGGTGCCACCCGTGATCGTATCGGCGCCGGCGCCGCCAACAAGGATGTTGCCCTGTGCATCGCCGATCAAGGTGCTGCCGCCGTCGCCGGCATGCACGTTCTGAATGTTGGTGACCGCGCCCCGGCGCCGCCGTTCACATTGGTGGCCGAGCCGGTCGCCAGGTTGACCGTGATGGGCGTGGTGAAGGACGAGTAATCCAGCCAGTCGCCCATGCCGGCCGGCGCACCGCCGCCTTTGATGCTCGCCTCCGTGCCCGCGGCGGCGAACTGGAATATGTCGACGCCGGTGCCGCCGACCAGGTTCGCGACCGACGAGTAGCTGATGCTGCCGTC
This sequence comes from uncultured Planctomycetota bacterium, assembly GCA_963779785.1. GTDB lineage: Bacteria > Planctomycetota > Planctomycetia > Isosphaerales > Isosphaeraceae > CAVRFS01. The sequence goes on along the minus strand of CAWAAW010000001.1, from coordinate 152,664 downwards.
GAGCATGCCGGCATTGGGTCCGGTGATGTTCCAGGTGTTGGTGGTGTCGGGACCGACGAGTGTGTTAGCGCCCGCGCCGGCGTTAATGGTCACCGGGATAGCTGAGAGGGCTCCGTCGGCGGTGAACGTGTTGCCGCCTCCTCCGCCCTCGACGACCACGCTGTTGAACACACCGACCGTGGCACTGTAGTAAATCTGAAGCCCGTGGGCGGCGGACCCGACCGACGGATACGCGACGAGGAAGTTATTTCCGTATAGCCAATTCCTCGCAGCCGGGTGGGCCTGATCATTGACGGTAAGCGAGGCGTTCCCGGTTACTTGCCCCGGGGCGGAGCCGTCCAGATCCAGGATGCCGGGGATGTTGTCCAGGTTATGCGCGTTGGGGCTGACGTTGAATGCGTCCTGGCCCCCCCCGCCGTAGATTCTCGTGAGTGTGTTGTTGGCAAGGCTCTCGATATTGAACGTGTTGGCGACACCGGCGACACCGGTCATCTGCATCTGAGTAATTCCGGTGTAAGTGATGGTCGGGCCACCCGAACGCACCAACTGGTTCGCGGTCGGTGAAACGCTCGGCACCGCGCTCAGGGTGTAGGTATGTCCCGTACTGCTACCCAAGTCGTTCATGGCAAAGCTGTCGCTTGCTTGTCCGTTGATGGTTACCGGGCCAAGGATTTCGTCCAGCGGGCCGACCTCCTCGTTCGAGTTCCCGGCCCCGGAGTTGACCGTGAGGGCGGTGCCGGCCGCGGTGGCGTTCACGGTATACGTGTTGGCCGCGGTCCCGCCGCTGATCGCCAGCGAGGTGATGCCGTCATAGGTGAGCGTCAAGACTTCGGGGGCGTAGTTCTGGACCGCCGCCAACACCGTCCGCGTCACGGCGGTTGAAGTCACCGCATAGGTCGATGTGTCGGTGAGCGTCTGGTCGTTGACGTTCAGCGTTTCCGACGGGCCTTGGCCGTGGATGGTCAAGCCGTAGGAGTAACCATCGAATTCGCTGAGATTGACGACATCATCGCCCGTCCCGGTGGAAAGCGTCTCCGCCGAAAAATAGGCGGGGAGACTACTGATATTATACACGGAGGTACCGCTGCCGCCGTAGAGGGTCAACGAGCTCAATCCAATGTTTTCCCAGTAGAAAAACGCGGCTGGCCCTAAGCCCGTGAGCGAGGTGTTGCCGAGGCTGACGTTCGGGTAGGCCACGTTGTCGGCGCTGATCGTCGATCACCACGTTGAAGCTACCGGCGCTGTCTTCGCCGTCATCGAGGGCGTAAACGCCCCCCTTGATGTTGGCGAGCGAGCCGCCGTGGGCCGCCAGGTCGCCTGGCCCGTTGGAAATGCTGCCGAAGCGGATCGTGTTATTCGTGCCCGTGCCGCCCTCGCAGGCCAGGAACGAGTCATAGCTGCTGCCCAGGACGTTGATCTGGTTGCCGTTGCCCCCGCCGTTTATCCAAATGAAGGTGTGGCTGCCGGCGGTCCCGTCAACGTCGATCACATCGGCGCTGCCGGCGCTGCCGGTGTTGACAAAGATCGAAGACTGGGCATAGGTCAGGCCAGTGTACGTGATCGTGGCCGCGCCCGTCCGGGCCAGCGTCGTGGCGGTCATCGTGTAAGTGTGTGCGGCGGAGCTGGCCTGGTCGTTGACGTTCAACGTGTATGCTCCGCCCTGGCCGTTGAGCGTCACGGCGCCCTTGATGCCATCGATCGAGTTGAGGAGACCCACATTGAAGGTGGCGCCGCCGGTGCCGCCGTTGATCGTGTACGAAGTGCCGGCGCCGGTGTTGTTGATGTTGAATGTGTTGCCTCCCTGGCCTCCGTTCAACACCAAAGTCTTGATCCCTGTGTAATCGATACCCAAGGAAAGGGGACGGACGTATAGAACCGGGGCGTTCACGTTGTAGGTTTGCGCGGGGGTGTTGTTCGACTGGTCGTCCACGTTCAAGGTGTTGGTGCCGCCACCCCCGTTGAGTGTCAGGTCCCCGATAATCGGGTCGCAATTCTGGAGGATCGGGCTGATGTTAAACGTATCGTTGCCGCGGCCGCCATCCAACCTGTAGGCCGTGAAGGGAGCCGTGCTGTTGATGTTGTAAGTGCTGTCGCCCTGGCTGCCATTGAGCACCAAAGTACCCACGCCGGAGTAGGTGACACCCCACGACAAAGGACGGACGTAGAGCACGGTCGCGTTCACATTATAGGTCTGGGCATCCTTGCTGGCCTGGTCGTCGACGTTCAGCGTGTCGGTTCCGCCCTGGCCGGTGACCGTCAGGGGGGCCTGGATGCCCAGGAGCAAGTTGGCATCCCCCAGGTTGACCGCATCATTGCCCGAGCCAGTGTTCAAGTAGGTGGGTACTCCCGTGGCTTGCACGTTGTACGTGTTTTTGCCGAGGCCCCCGTTGACCGTAATGCTGGCGGTATCGGTATACTCGTAATCGATGTCGGCGGGAGCGAGGCCCTGAATGAACCCCCACGGATCATTATTCCCTTCGCTGTCGTTGGGATTCGCAAAGGTACCGAGGGTCACATTCTTCTTGGCCGCCTTTTCGGACGAGTCGTCCACGGTGATCGTGTTCGCCGCGTTCGGGTTCTCGATGCTGAGGACGCCCGCGATACCTTGCAGGCTGCCGCCGTCCCCGATCACGATGGTGTTCGGAGAGCCGGGGACGCCGAAGACCGGCTCGTAAAGCGCTGTGGGTACGCCGGTTGCCAGGACGTCAATCGTATTCGCGGCATCGCCGGTCGTGACGAAGAGGCTCTGGGTAGCGGCATATTCGTAATTGATATTGGCCGGCGCCAGACCGCTGATGTCGCCCCATTTGGTATCGCGTTTGGGAGTAAACGTGCCCAGGGTCACGGGGTCCGGAAGTGCCGTGTCGTCCAGCGAGTCGTCCACGATGACGATGTTCTGCCCATTTTGTGCGTCTATACTGAGCGTGCCCAAAATGCCCTGCACGCTGCCGGAACCCACGTCGACGGTGGTGACCTCCTTCTTGGTCTTGCCGCCGCCGACCAGATTGGTGGTGACGCCGGTTGCCGCCACGTTGACCTGGTTGCGGAGGCCCGTGCCGGTTTCGAGCGTGAGGCTGGAAGTACCGGCGTAAGCATACAGGATCAAGGCGGAAGAGCCGGCTTCCTGAACGAATCCCGATCCGGGAGCGGAGGCGTTGCCGAGAACGAAGAGCTGCGCCGTGGAGTCGCCCGAGTCATTGACGTTGATGGTCGTGCTTGCCGATGTGTTATTGATAGTCACAGCACCCTGAACGCCCTGGATCGTGCTAGCAGAGCCGCCGGCGCCGATTGTCACCGTGTCCGCTCCAGTGCCCTGGACGCTTACGGTCTGATCGGCGGCAAGATTCACGATCGAGACGGTCGCGTTCGCGCCCTGGGAATCGAGGGTGATGTTCTGGATCTGACCTCCATCAACAAAATTCACAAATGCAAATATCTCATTGTCCACGGTCACCGTCGTCAGGCCGTCGGTTGCGATCACGCCGATCGCGTGGCCTTCGATCGTGAGGTTGTAATTGCCCGTGAATACGGGTCCGGTTATAGGTGGGTTCGTTGGGCTTCCCGTTGAAGGGTTAGGGATCACCTGGTTGGTCCAAATCGGGTCGAGATAGACGCTCTCGCTATTGCCGTCGGTCACAATGAAGGCCCCAGGATTGCCGTTCTTATCAGGCGTGCTGGCTGACCAGAGCGATTGCACTTTGACGCCGTTCAACAGGTAGCCGTAGTGCCCTTGGCCACCAAGCTCTTGTTCCCCGTCTCCAATCTGACCGCCGTTGGCGGCGTAAGCCTGGTCCCCTGGCAAAGGAGGGTTGCTGTTGTCGACGCTAGGCGGATTGGTGGTTTCGTTGAAGTATCCCGGAAAACTCCGGGCGGTGGAATAAGCGATGGTCACGCCGCCCGAACCGGGGTCGGTGATACGCTCCGCCAGTTCGTGCGACAAGGCTTGGGTGAACCAGTTCTCAATCGTGGCTCCGGTACTTGAATTGCTGCGCACCCCCACCGAGCAGATGTTGATCGTGTCCGAGTTGTAGGTCCCCTGTTCGTTATAGCCGGACGATCCACCAACCGGGATTACCACATAAATCGGCGATTGCGTGATGGACGGGCCCGGCGGCGCCCAGGAAGGATTGGCGGCGATGGCGTTGGCGATTTCAGACTGGCGCGCGGTGACGTCACCGCTGGTGTTGCCCCCTGGATTGTAACCCGCGGGGGGATCCGTGCTCGAATCCGTCCATGCCCCGCCGAAAACGGGCGTGCCGACGTTGCCGTATTCGCCCAAGGCGCCGAAGAACGTGCTGCTGAGAACAGCCTGGGCATCTTTCGTCAACGTGGTCACGGCCGACGGCCCTGGCAGGTTACCTTGACCCCACCCGGTTCCCCAGAAAATCAGGTCGACAGTGGGGCTGTTCAACACGTTAAACGGCTTGCTCCCTACCACGGTTTCTTTCTGGAACACCGGGTCGAAGACAACGGTGAGCACCACTCGCTCCTCGAGGGGTTCGGGATGGGGCAGGCAGGACCTTCGCCGCACCTTGCGCCGGTCGCGAGCTGCGCTCGTTGGAACCCGAGAAGACATCAGATCCAGCCAATTTCGCCGAATATTGTACATGAGTGCACCTTAGTTTCCGATGAGTTGTCAAGAAGCTTGCTCGAACCGGCAACGGCGCCGCCAAGTGTCCGCTGCGTCAAGCGTTCGGATCAGGCCGTGCGGTATGGGCGCCGGCCCTATCGTATGGACTGATCGTCGGGACCGTTCGTCCACACACCGGCGCGATTTTTCTGATATGCGGTCTGCCGAGGCGCCGATACGTGAGAGCACTCCTGCGAATCGAATCTCGGAAATCACGAGACCCTGTGGACAAACGGAGCCGGCGCCCAGTTATCATGAAATGGGGCAGCCATGACCGACGAGAACCTGCGCGACGATGACGACTTGCTCCTCCGCCTCGAAGCGGGGGACGAACGGGCCTTGGCCCGCTAACGTCCTCGCCGACCCGCAATAGGTCCCGAGTCCGTCGAGGGGAGATCATAGTCGCTTCCCGTTCGTTCCCCGCAACGGCACTGCGTGGCGCTACCCTTTCCTGACGCGGCGGAGCCGCAATCGGTCGCAAGGTGAGTCGAACGATGCCGGCCGCCGTCATGACCCTTCTTGTGCCCGAGCGGTGACTCCGCATCGTCAGGTCCACCGATCGCCACGGCCAGCGCCGAGGGCCCGATCGCCGTCACGACCCTTCAGGTGCCCGAGCGGTGACGTTACCATGAACCACAGTCCCTTCAATGCTCATGAAGTGATTCTCGCGCAATGCCTTCGCCTCCGGTTCGGGGAGCGATCTCGCTCCTGTTCCTCGGTGGCCCGAGAGTGATGGCCGACGAGAGGTTGCGCGGTAAGTCATTAAAGGTGTGAAATAGAACGCGGCCTCGTCGCCAGGATTGAAATGATGTTCACTTACTCATCTTGGTCAAGTCATAAGAGGAATTGGCAATCGGGCTCAAAGCGCCGGTCTCCGTGTCTTGCTTCAAGTATTCGAGCTCGAATTTCGCGAAGGCGATACTGATCGACTCGTCGGGAGAGTCGTCGCTATCGGTGCCGCCGGCCCAATGAAATGAGCTGATGCACACGTTGGAAAAATGGAGCGTCAAAAAGGGCTGCTGCTCCCCCGACATGCCGGTTGCCTTCAGAAGCGTGACCAAGACGTCGGTCAATGTCTCGTTGTTACATAACGCCGCGTGCAGGGCGCATGATGATGTGTCGGTTTTTTTCGACATGTTGAAGTTGCCGATCGAGACTTTTCCCGAGGAGGATCCGGACTGCCCCGGGCCGATAGTGATCGGTCTGTCGCCATCCCAGGAGAACGAGTAGATTTCAATCTGGTTCTCGAAGTTGGCTTGCGTCGCTTCGCCCTTGATTTCCCCTTGGTGGGCGCCTTTGATCTTCACAAAAGCGTTGAATGCCATGACGGAAACCCTCCTCTCGAGTCGCTGGGGTGGATCTGGGGCTGGACAAGGTCGAAACGAAGACTCCTCGCTGGACACCATCGCCGGGCCCCGCTCACCCGGGCCCCGCTCACCCGCGGGATCGTGGAGTTCCTCGGTTCGAGCCTCCGTCGCGACAGGCCGCAAGTCAGCGTCGGTCTCCTTGCTTGAAATGTCCCTGTCAGGCCGAGAGGTCTGAATCGTTGCCCTATCGTAAGGACTGATCGTCGGGGCCGATCGTCCACAGGCCGGCGCGGCTTTTTCCAAGATCGGTCTCCAGAGGCGCCGATGCGGAGAACCTCATGCTAAAGGAATATCCGAAAATCAAGAGAGTCTGTGGACAATCGGAGCCGGCGATCAGTTATCATGAAATGGGGGCAGCCATGACCGACGAGAACCTGCGAGACGATGACGACTTGCTCCTCCGCCTCGAAGGGGGCGACGAGCGGGCCTTGACCGAGCTGTTCGCCCGCCACCGCGAGCGGCTGCGGCGGATGATCCGGCTCCGCCTCGACCGGCGGCTGCAAGGGCGCATCGACTCGTCCGACGTGCTCCAGGACACCTATCTCGAGGTCGCCCGCCGTTCCCGGGAATACTTCGCCGAGCCGGACATGCCGCCGTTCCTCTGGTTCCGCTTCCTCACCGGCCAGACGCTCCAGGCACTGCACCGCCATCATCTGAAAGTTCACATGCGGGACGCCGGCCAGGAAGTGTCGCTCCGCCGCGCGGCGCGCCCAGGCGAACTCGGCCTCACTGGCCGAGATGCTGCTGGGCCGGCTCACCTCGCCCACCCGCGCCGCGCGTCGTGCCGAGATGCAACTGAAGCTCCAGGAGGTGCTCAACGCCATGGAGCCGCTCGACCGCGAGATCCTGGCCCTCCGCCATTTCGAGGAGCTGAGCAACGGCGAGGTCGCCCAGGTGCTGGGCCTGTCGAAAACGGCGGCGAGCAACCGGTACATGCGTGCCCTGGGCCGGCTCAAGGAAATGCTCCAGGGCATGCCCGGTTTCCTCGACAACTAAGGCCGAAGGACGCCAGCGGTCTTCAGGCCCGCGGGACGCACCACCAACGGAGGAACCATGAACAGCGACGCAATCCCTCTCGGCAGCTCGATCCGGTCGACGAGCTCGCCGAGCAGTACCTGCGCCGCCGCCGGCGCGGCGAGCGCCCCACCCCCGCCGAATACGCCGCGCGCTACCCCGAGCACGCCGCGCGGATCCTCGAGCTCTTTCCGGCCCTTGAGCTGATCGAGGGGCTCAAGCCCACGCCCGACGAGCACCCCGGCCTGTCGGGCGACGCAGGAGGCGACGTCGAGCCGGACGGCGTCGTCGGCCGGCCGCGGCGGCTGGGCGACTACACCCTGCTCCGCGAGATCGGCCGCGGCGGCATGGGCATCGTCTACGAGGCCGAGCACGATTCGCTCAAGAACCGGGTGGCGCTCAAGGTCATGCACCCGCGGTTCCGCGCCGACCGGACCTACCTGCGGCGATTTCAGACCGAGGCCCGCTCGGCGGCGAAGTTGCACCACACCAACATCGTGCCGGTCTTCGACTACGGCGAGCAGGAGGGAGTCTGCTACTACGCGATGCAATGTATCGTGGGAGTCGGGCTGGAGCGGGTGCTGGAGGATGTCCGCCGTCTTCGCGCCGCGGCCAACCCCGACACCGGGACCGGGACAGGAGGCGCGGGCCAGAAGACGGTGATCGACGCCGGTGCGGGCCCGCTCACGGCCATCTCCCGCGGCCTGCTGACCGGCCGGTTCGCGGATGCACCGACGGCTTCCCTCGTCGCCGGGTCGGACTCGACGATGATCGCAACGCTCGACGGCGCAACCCCGGGCACGACCTCCGGCACCCGGGCCGGGGCCGACGGATCGGCCTCCGCTCCCTCCGACGGCGGAGCTGGGTCGGCCAGCAGCTCGTTTGCCGGCCAACCCGAGTCGACCTATTTCCGCGAGGTCGCCCGCCTGGGCGCCCAGGTCGCCGACGCGCTGGACTACGCCCACCGCCAGGGGGTGATCCACCGCGACATCAAGCCCCCCAACCTCCTGCTCGACACCCGGGGGAACGTCTGGGTTACCGACTTCGGACTGGCCAAGCTCGTCGAGGGGGACGAACTGTCGCAGTCGCACGACCTGGTCGGGACGCTGCGGTTCATGGCTCCCGAACGGTTCCGGGGCGTCACCAACCCGCTGGGCGACGTCTATTCGCTGGGCGCGACGCTCTACGAGCTTCTGACCCTGAAACCGGCCTTCGCCGAGCGGGACCAGGCCCGGCTCATCGACCAGATCACGCACGAGTCGCCGGCGCCCTTGCGGCAGCACGACCATCGCATCCCTCGGGACCTGGAGACGCTGGTGCTCAAGGCGCTGGCCAAGGACCCCAAGGACCGGTTCGCCACGGCCGGCGAGCTGGGGGACGAGCTGCGGCGGTTCCTGGAGAACCGGCCGATCCGGTCGCGGCCGACCTCGGCCTCCGAGCGGCTCTGGCGGTGGTGCAAGCGGAACCCCGCCGTGGCGGCCCTCACCGTCCTGGCCGCGACTCTGACGACCATTACCGCGATCGTCTCGACCGTGGCGGCGTGGACTTACTATGGGCAGAGCTACCAGCTTCAGTTCGAGCAAGGCCAGACCAAGGCAAGCCTCGCCCTGGCCGAGCATGCCGCGGGCAAAGCCCGGCTCGCCGAGCACAAGGCCCAGATGGCGCTGGGCCAGTCGCTGGTTTCTGAGGGGGCGGCGCTCCAGCGCACCGGGCTGATCGGCCAGCGGTTCGACAGCCTGGACCGGCTCGCCAGGGCCGCACAGGTCCTGGGCGATGACCCCGAGGGCCGAAAACGACTGCCCGAGATCCGCAACCATGCCATCGCCGCCCTGGGGCTGACCGACCTCCGCGTGCGCCGTCAGCACGACTACGGCGACGTCGTTCGACATCAACGTCGATGCCGCTTTCGAGCGGTACGCGGTCGTGGACCGCTCCGGCGTGGTGATCGTGCGCCGGCTGGACGACGACCGCGAGCTGGTCCGCCTGCCGGGGCCGGACCGGCGCGATTTCTGGTATGCCGATGCTGTCTTCAGCCCGGACGGCGAGCTGCTGGTGGCCGAGCTTAGTTTCACGGCTGGCGATCATCTTTTGCAAGTATGGGACCTGGGACGCCGAGAGCTGATCGGCAGCCTGCCAAGGCGGTGCGGTTGGCGTGTTCCACCCCGACGGCCGCCGCCTGCTGTTTGGTGCGCCGGAGGGGGGCATCGCCGTCTGGGACCGAGATCGAGCGCCGGGTCGTCCGGCGGCTGCCGCTGGACTTCGCGCCAGGGAATCTGGCGCTCGATCCCGAAGGCCGGCGACTCGCCGTCAGCAACACGGATGCGGCGGCGCCGCGGGTTGCGATCCTCGAGCTCGAAACCGGCCGCGTGCTGTTCGACTGGCGGTCGCAGGTCGGCAACGGTGCTATGGCCTGGAGCGCCGATGGGCAACTGCTGGCCGTCGGCGGCACTGGGGGCAACACCAGCGGCTACGTCTGGAACGTTCGCCGCGGAGCACTGGCCTCGGTGCTTCAAGGGCACACCTCCGACATCATCCGCGCGCAGTTCGCGCACTCGGGTTACCTGCTGGCGACCTCAAGCTGGGATGGGACGACCCGGCTGTGGGACGGCGTCTCGGGGGAGCCCCTCGCGATCGCGCCGGGTAGCCTACGGGGCTCGTTCGCGCCGGACGACCGCCGGCTCGCCTTCATTGTCGGTGGGAAGGTCGGCGTCTGGGACGTCGCCGTGGCCCCAGAGTGCCGGACGCTCCACTCCGGTATGCTCGGCAACCGCTCCGAGACACGGGAGAACTCCAGGCAGTGGACAGCGGACGTGAGCCCTGACGGGAGGCTATTGGCGACCAGCGATGCGGACGGCGTCCGCCTCTGGGAGACCGACACGGGCCGCGAGCTGGCCCATCTCAAGTCCGGTCTTTGCGAGACCGTGCTGTTTCACCCCGACGGGCAGAGCCTCATCAGCTCGGGCAGGTGGGGCTTGTATCGCTGGCCGATCCGGCCCGATCCCGATCGTGGTCCGGATGCGATCTGCCTCGGCCCGCCCGAGCTGCTGCGGGAATCCGCGGGCGCCGGGAGCGTAGCGACCTGGATGCCAGACCGTCGGACTTTGGCATTCGTCGACAACGCCAACGCCCGGGTCTTGCTCGTCGATTCCAGCCACACCCACCCGGCCAGAAGCCGGGCAATCGCCCTCGACAGCGGGGAAAATCGCCGCATGACCTCGGTCGCGGTCAGCCCGGATGGCCGCTGGCTGGCGGTCGGCGGCTGGAAGGAAGCAGGAGTTCGGGTTTGGGACCTGCGCCGGCGGCGGCTCGAGCGCATCTTGAGACCGAAGGATGCCGACGCAAACACGACCTTCTTCATTGGCTTCAGCCCCGACGGCCGCTGGCTGGTTTCATGCACGGCGTCCGCGAAGGTATCCTACCACTTCTGGCGTGTCGGCACGTGGGAGCTGGGTCTGTCCATCGACGGGGAGCGCAGTGGGGGCGGCTGGTACAGCCCGGCATTCACCGGCGACGGCCGGCTGATGGCCCTGGGAATCGCGCCTGATCAAGTGTTGCTGGCCGATTCCGCCACAGGACGAGAGCTTGCACGGCTGACGACATTGCAGCCGGTGACCCCGACACCGCTCACCTTCAGCCCCGACGGCACGAAGCTGATTGCAAGCACAAACCAAAAGACCGTGCTGGTCTGGGACCTGCGGCAGGATCCGCGAGCAGCTCGCGCCGAAGGGACTGGACTGGGACGCACCGCCGTATCCCACCGCCCCGAATTCGCGCGACGCCCCTGGTCCGATGGCCCCGCCGAGGCCGGTTCGGGTCGTCGGCGAAGTCATCGAGCCCCAGGCGCGGCGCGCCGCCGAATTGACCGAGATGAATCGCCGGCTCGCCGCCAAGCCCGATGATTCCGAAGCCCTGATCCACCGCGGCTGGTTGTTCAATCAGCAGAAGAAGTGGCCTGATGCGATCAGCAACCTTGAGCAGCTTCTCCGGCTGCGTCCGGACGATTCCGACGCCTGCTGGCTCCTGGGCGAGGCGTACCAGGAAACGGGCAACCTGGCCGGCGCGCTGGCAGCCTTCAGCCGCTTGCTCGCACGAGCGCCGGAGGACCACGAGGCCCGATTTGCGCGAGGTCTGCTCGCCCTGGCCCTCGCACAGCCCGTTCTGGCGCTGGACGATTTCAACCGCATCCTCGGCGCCGAACCGGATCTCGAGCGTGCGCGCTACCGCCGGGCGCAGGCTCTGACTCAGCTTAGCCGGCACCGCGAGGCACTGGCCGACCTCGACATCCTCATCCCGAAAGACCCGGACGACGACGCGCTGTACGAGCTCCGCGGCATCGTCCGCGAGACCATCGGCGATCACGAGCAAGCCCGTGCCGATCGGGAAAAGGCGAGCTCGTTGCTGCCCAAAGCCCCGATGGCGCTGAACAATCGGGCCTGGACTTACGCGACCGGCCCGATCGACCAACGCGACCCTGAGCGGGCTGTTATGCTGGCGCGACGATCTGTCGCACTGGCTCCCGGCCGGCAGCTCATCCTCAATACTCTGGGTGTGGCGCTGTATCGCGCGGGGCAGTACGTCGAAGCGATCTCGGTCCTGGAGCGGAGTCTCGCCGCGAGGAAAGGCGACTCCGACGCCTTCGACCTGTTCTTCCTGGCGATGGCCCACCACCAACTGGGACACCGCCAAGAGGCCCGCGGCTGCTACGAACAAGCCGTCCGTTGGCTGGGAGCACAGAAGGGCCTGTCCGATATGCATACCAACGAACTGGCCGCGTTCAAGGCCGAGGCCGAGGCGGTACTGGCCCGTTCAGCCGATGTGCTACCCGCGGACGTCTTTGCAAACCCACGATAGACAACCAAAGCCGGTCGAGGGGAGATCGACATCGCTTTCCGTTCGTGCCCCACAGTCGTACTGGGTGGCGCCACTCTTCCCGGCCTGAAACGCGGAAGCGAGTCCCTGGTCCGATCGGGATGGCCGCACGTGCCCTGGTTCGGCTCGGCCGAGCCGCGGACGGCGACCCTTCGCGTGCTCGAAGACCTGCGCCGAATTCGGTATCCTGTAGCGCAGGGCAGACTCACTTCCCTCGGTAGGCCCGATCGAGCAAGTCGATCGGATGGGCGACGTCGATCGGGCTGTTCCGTTCCTTGACCTTGCGGGCGATCTGGAGGATGCAGCCCACGTTTCCGGTCACGACCATCCTGGCGCCTGTCGCTTCGATATGGTCCATTTTGCGGCGACCGAGTCGTTCGGACATCTCGGGCTGCGACAAGTTGTAGGTCCCCGCGGCGCCACAGCAGATTTCGGTCTCCTCCAGAGGCACCAGCTCCAGCCCTGGAATCATGGCGAGCAAGGCACGCGGCTGACTCCGAATCTGCTGCCCGTGGCAGAGGTGGCAGGCGTCGTGGTAGGTCACCTTGAGCGGGACGGCGTGCCGCGGCGGGATCGGTCCCAGGGCCATCAGGAACTCGGAGATATCCTTGACTTTGGCGACGAATTGAGTCGCCTCGTCGTGCTGATCCGCGGGCAGGACATGGGCGTAATCCTTGAGCATCGCGCCGCAGCCGGCCGCGTTGACGATGATGGCGTCCACCCCGTCCGCCAGAAACGCGGCGATGTTTTGGCGGGCCAGGAGAAGAGCGGGTTCTTCGACACCCGAGTGGTAGTGGATCGCGCCACAACACACCTGACGGCGTGGGATGACAACCTCGCATCCGTTCTCCTGGAGCACACGCGCGGTCGCCGCGTTGGTCTCGGGGAACATGGCGTCGGCGACGCACCCGAGGAAAAGCGCGACCCGCGCCCGCTTGGGCCCGATCGGCGGCAAGACTTCAGGCAAACGGCCCCCCGATCCGGATAATTGGGGAAGCATCGCCTGCATTCGCCGCAAGGTCGGCGGCAAGAGCCGGCTCAGAGCCGGTCCGATCCGCCCAGTCAAGCAATCCCATGCGCTGGAGCAGCCGCGCCGGCGCCAGCGCCAGTTTCACCCTGCCCGGATAGGGAAACAGGTGATGGAGGATCAGACGTTGTAACAGGCTGCTCTTCTCGCCGACCGGTCGCCGACTTTTGGAGCGCGATCTTGAACGGTTCGATCATCTTGCCGTACTGAACGCCGGAGGGACACGCCGATTCGCATGCCCGGCAATCCAGGCAGAGCTCGAGGTGTTCCCGCACGCCCGGGCCCATTTCGCAGTCGACCATCGGCGACCGCTCGCATCAAGTAAATCCGACCTCGAGGGCTGTCGTTCTCGTCGCCGGTCTCGATATAAGTCGGACAGCTCGCCGTGCAGAGGCCGCAATGGACACACTCTTGATAACGACGATAGGGAATCCGCTGGGCAAGCCAATCGAGATCGATCCCGGCGTCTCCCGGAGATCCTTCAAGGGGAAGTGGAGGCGAAGAAGCCTGTTGTTCGATCGTCGCAATCGCCATCAAAAACCGTGCCTCTCGGTGTCTATCAGTTATGGCTGGGCGATAACCGCCTTTACCATCTAGATTCTACCAACAAACCGCCCCGGGTTCAGGGCTCCGTGGGGATCGAGTGCCGTCTTGACCCGTTCGGCGATCGACCAGTCGGCTCGCGGCTTGCCCCAGACGCCGAGGCGATCCTTCCACTCGGTCGGACAGCGGGACAGGATCAGGTTCCCACCGTCCGAGTCGGCCGCGCGACGCAACTGCTGGACCTGATCGGCCGCGCTCTCCAGATCCCACTCGCCCAGTGCATGGGCCCGGACGATCCCATTGCCGGCGTGGGCCTGAACCGACCATCGTTGCGGGTCAAGTCGTTCGATGAACGCCACGACCGTCGAGGGACGAACGTTCGCCACCAAGCTGAACGGCCCGAGCTCGATCGCCTGGAACTCGGTCAATGCCTCCCACAAAGGCGCGGACGCGACGCCTTCAATGACCACCAGGCCGGCTCGACCCAGCTCGACCTTGATGCGATCGAGCTGCCAGCCGATCGAACCGGCATTGTCTTCGAAACCGATAACCATGACGCCCGTTCGACCGGCAATCCCAGAGTCTGACCGACTGTCCGGGCGGCCGAGCCGTTGAGCAGCTCCAGGGCGATCGGTCGCGTCCCGGACGTGTTGAGCTGATCGAGCGCGGCGGCCAGAGTCTTCAGTGTCGTGAACGGAACCCAGACCAGGGCCGAAGCCTCGGGGATCGGCCGCACTTTGAGCGTCAGTTGGGTGATGATGCCGAGCGTGCCGAGCGACCCGGTCAAGAGCTTGGGGAAATCGTAGCCGGCGACGTTCTTGACAACGCGCCCGCCCCCTTTGATCAACCACTCCCGCACGAGGTCACGAAGCTGACGCCGATGATCTGGTCGCGGGGCCGGCCGCTGCCGTAACGGCGTGGGCCACTGGTGTTGGTCGCATAGATTCCCCCCAGGGTCGCGCGGTCGGGATGAGGCGCATCGACCAGCACGCGCTGATGCTGCTCGGCCAGGATTGCCCGAAGGCTCGACAAGGTCATTCCGGCCTGGATGGTGATCGTCATATCGGCGGCCGGGTAATCGATCAACCGATTGATGGCCGTGGTGTCGATGACCACCCCGGGCGTGCGGGGAATGCCGCCGTAGTCGATCGCGGTTCGGCCGCCTTGGGGGTAGATGGCGTGGCCGGCGGCCACTCGCTCCCGAACGCTCTGGCAGAGCGCTTCGACATCCTCGGGCCGATCCGTGGCCAGGGCAAATCGGCCGTCGCCGAGAATCCCGCCAGCCGCAGAATCGGGCCACGTTGCTAAGGCGTTCAATGCGGTCGCTCCGAGCTCGGTTCCGAAGGGGAGGGATAATAACGGATATCCTGACCAGACAGGATGCGCTCGACGCCCTCCTGGACGGTGCGGATGGCGGCGATCACGCGATCGTCGAAGGCACCCGGCCAGGCGTCGGTCAGCAAGACCTGAGATTCGAGTGCCAACCGGTGCAGGGCGTGAGCCATCCGGCGATCGAGGACATCGGCGCCGCGATGCTCCTCCTCGAGCTGGCCCAAGGCGCGAGTCAGTTCGGCCACTTTGGCGGCGGAGACCGGCTCGCCCCGACGCAGGCAAGGGAGGAACGCCCGGTCGTCGTCGCCCATGCCGACGTGCCTTGCGAGGACTTCCATCGCGGGTGGATCGCTCATGGTTCGCACCGTTGGCTTCAAGGTAACGATCGAGACCGCGCCAGCCGGGGGCTCGACACTCAATTGCGGTGGATTCTCGCTCCGCTCGGTTTCCGCATGCCGGCGAGTTCTCTTCCTCGTCGGGATAGACGATGTCGACCGTGACCGGCCCGCTCGCCCCTTGCCGTTGCCCTGGCTGGCGGCCGCGTTCCGGGCTTCATCCATTTCGTAGATGACCGGCTGTTCCGGTTTGGCCTCGGACTGCTGTTTCCATTCCGCCAGATAGTCTCGGGTCGTTGGCGATCTGCTTGAATCCCTCGAGTGGGCCGCGCCTGGCCTCGAAATCGGCCACTTTCTGCTGGATGCGCTCGTTCTCCAGGGCCTGCATCAAGAGCAGAGCGCAGTAATCCTGGATCGACGGCAGACCCGCTTTCTCGGCAAGAACTTCGGCCAGGTCGAGAATCCGGGGAGGGACATAGAGGATGATCCGATCGAGCTGGTTGGTTTTTTCGGGCTCGCGGTGGTCACCCGTGCGAAAGACTCCGGGGAGCCGTCGCCATCGCGAGAATCGAGGTCGCTTGGCCACGGTGGAGCTTCTCCCGGACCTTTGAAATCAGACAGATTCGAGTCGAGGCATCGATCACGACGCGGTTCACACGCCCAACGCCACTGACACCAGGATAACCCGTTTCCTCTCGCTGGTGAATCTGGCACTGGCCCGGAGGTTGGCCGGTTCGGCGACGCGATCAGGCTGGGGCCGCGTGTCCGGGGCTTTTTCGCTCGATACAGCCCGCGCCGCCGGGGAGCATCTTGGACGGGTTGCACCGGCCCTCGGGGTTGAACGTGGTCCGGATCGCCACCATGGCGGCCAGGTCCTCGGGAGTGAACAGCTTGGGCATGAATTCCATCTTTTCGACGCCGATCCCATGCTCGCCGGTGACGCTGCCTCCCACCGCGATGCATTCATCGAGGATCTCGTGGCTCGCCAGCAAGACCCGCTTGACCTGGTCCTGGTCGCGTTCGTCGAAGAGCAGGATCGGATGGATGTTGCCGTCGCCGGCATGGAAGACGTTGGCGATCCGGAGGTTATGCCGCTGACCGACCTGAGTGATGAATCTGAGGATATGGGGCAGCTTGGTGCGGGGGACGACTCCATCCTGGGTGCAGTAGGTCGGGCTGAGCCGTCCGATCGCGCCGAAAGCGGACTTGCGGCTCTTCCAGATGGCGACGTACTCGGGTTCCTTGCGGGTCCGCCAGGTGATCGATCGGCCGACCGAGCCGCCGTGGGCCTGGACGATCTCGCTGATGGACTGGGCCTCGCGATCGAGCCCGGCGTCGAGCCCGTCGACTTCGATGATCAGGACTGCGCCGGCCTCCACCGGAAAGCCGAACCCGAAGGCTTGTTCGACCGCCCGGATCATCAAATTATCGAGCATCTCCAGGGCGGCCGGCACGATCCCCGCGGCGATGATCCCGCTCACCGTTTCGGTCGCCGAGTCGACCGAGTCGAAGACGGCCAGCAAGGTTCGGCCCGCCTCGGGGTCGCGCGTCAGGTTGACGACGACCTTGGTCACGATGCCGAACGTTCCCTCGTTGCCCACGACCAGTCCGGTCAAGTCGTAGCCGGGGTTGTCTTCGGTGATCCCGCCGGTCTCGACGACCGTTGCCGTCGGGCATGACGAGCGTCGCTCCTTTGATGTGGTTGACTGTCACGCCGTACTTGAGCGTATGCGGCCCGCCCGAGTTGGTCGCGACATTGCCGCCGATCGTGCAGGCCCCCTGGCTCGACGGGTCGGGAGCATAATGAAAGCCCGTTCCGACGAGGGAACGCGTCAACCAGACGTTCACCACCCCGGACTCGACGATCGCGTAGCGGTCGCGAATGCTCACTTCGAGGATGCGCTTCATCCGGGTCAGACAGATCATCAGACCCCCGCCGATCGTGAGCGTGCCGCCGGCCAAGCTGGTGCCAGCCCCGCGAGGTACGAACGGGATGTCGTAGCGCACGCAGAGCTTGACGATCTCGACGACGTGCTCGGTCGAAGTCGGGAAGACGACCACGTCGGGCACGCTCCGCTCGACCATGTAGCCGTCGCACTCGTAAACCAGCATCTCGTCGTGCCGGTGCAAGACGTTTTCTTGCCCGACGACGGCGATCAGGTCCGCAACGACACGGGGAGTCACTTTCGAGCCGGGACGAGCAGCGGGTGCGGAGATCATGGGGAGTTGGTTCTCACGAAGTCCTGTTTTTATCGCACAATCGTCGGAAATCGATTCGTGCAGTGTTCATTCTACTACCCTGCGCGGGCTGCCGTCTCTACAATGCCAGTTAGGAAATTCGCACATTGCAAGAGCGGCTTGGCCAAGATGCCGAAAGTGCAACCGTGATTAACGCCCACGTGTCCGGCAAAGGAGATCGAGGAGTCAACATCCGCGCCAAGCCTTTTTCGCGGGATCGGTTACGGCGACATTGACTAAGCTCGATGGGCTGGGATCGTTCGGAGCCGTGCGGTAGCCAGCGTTCATCCGGAGTGCTCATGAGCCTGGCTTTTGAGTGGGACGATAACAAAGCCAAGAAGAACGTCGAAAAACATGGCGTGACGTTCGAAGAAGCGAGCACTGTTTTCGGAGATCCGCTCGGCAGGACGATTCCTGACCCGCTGCACTCGGGAATGGAAGACCGCTTTGTCCACCTCGGAGAGTCCGAGCGCCGAAGGCTCCTGGTCGTCGTATTCGCCGAGCGTGGCAACAAGATCCGCATCATCAGCGCACGAATAGCGAACCGCCGAGAGAGGAAGAGCCGTGAAGAAGCCAGCCAAAGCTAAGGGCGACCCTGACATGCTCGCTGAGTATGATTTCCGCGAGGGCGTTCGGGGCAAGTACGCTGAACGATACGCCGAGGGCACGAACGTCGTGGTGCTATCGCCCGATGTCGCGGAGTATTTTCCCAACTCGGAGGCAGTCAATACTGCGCTCCGGGCGTTAGTCGAAATCGCTCACAGGAGCGTGAAGTAGGCAGTTAACTGAGCTATGACGACGATCAGGTTGTCGCCGTCGTGGCGGTGGGCCAGAAGGTACACAATCGGCTACGGCTCGCCAGAGTGGAGATCGATTTATGAAGCTGATTCCGTCAAAGGGGACGACGATGACCGTCCCCGAACTAGCGGAGTTGGCGGAAGGGGGGACCGTGATCCTTACCCGCGACGGCCAGCCACCGGTGTCCGTCAGAAATGTAACCGATTCTGACTGGGAGTCGACCTCACTGGCCAATAATCCTCAGTTCACGGCGCTGGTTCAGGAATCGCGCCGCTCCTATCGGGAAAAAGGGGGCATTAGCATGGCAGACCTCCGGCAGGAACTTGGGTTGGAAGCAGAGCCGCCCGGCGTCAGTCCAGACTCCTAACCCGCGCTGCAGCGGTCCCGGCCTGCCGCGGTGGATTCTGGTATGATAAACGCTGGTTCTCGGCGGTCCGGTCCGCTGAGTTTGGTCGCTTGGCGACGGAGGATCGTCCGACGTGCGGTTTTTTACGACGTCGTGGTGGTGCGGAACTCCGACCGGAACGGGCGGCGACCCGTGTGCCGACTATGCCGTGCACCTGGCGGCTATCCGCGATCGCTTGCCGTCGGACCTGCTCGCGACCGAGGAGTCGGTGTCCCTGCACGACGCCAGGCTCCGAGACCTGCGCCTGCTCATCGCCGAGTCCTCCCTGTCGCTGGTGTTGAGCAGCTATGCGGGCGACGAGCGGCTCACCTTGCTGTACAGCGGGGTCGAGCGGTTCGAGAGCACTGCCGATCCGAATGTTGGCCTGCGCGGCCCGTTCGGGTTTGGTGATCTCGGCTACTGCGAAGTGGACGTGCTGCCGGGTGGGGCCTTTGAACATCGTCTGCTGTTCTCCAGCGGGATTGAACTGACCGTGGTGTTCCGCGACTTCCGGCTCCGCCGAGCGACGCCAACCTAACTGCGCTCTACAGCGGCCTCCGCCGCGCGGGCAGCGCCTTCTGGTATGATTCACGAGAATGCTCGGCGTTCCCGTTCGGCGAGCATGGGCTGTCGGGCGGTCAGCGCGGCACCCTCGTAAGCATCCCGCCGGCATGTCAGGTGACCGCATGTCCTTCCAAAACTTTACCTTCCCGCAGGTGCAGCAGGATTTGGGGCTGACGGTCGATGAGGCGGACCTCTTCGCGCACACCGCCCTCGTGGCGCTCCGTGAGGAGTTCGTCGCCGCTCTGACGGAGGGCACGAACCTGGCCTTGGCCGTGAATACAGAGAAGGCCAAGTCGGAGTTCATCATCGCGCCGCTATTGCTGGAGTTGCGGCGGTCCCTGGGGGATCGTTTCGGCCTCTTCTCGGGTGTGGAGCTGGCTGTGGATCCCACGCGAGGTCTGAACGGCGTCTGCGACTTCATCATTACCAAATCGTCGCGACAGTTCATCCTCTCGGCCCCCCTTATCCCGATCGTTGAGGCGAAAAACGACAACTTGCGATCGGGTCTGGGCCAGTGTATCGCCTCGATGTACGCGGCACAGATCTTCAATCAGCAGTCCGCCGCACCGATCGACGCCGTGTTCGGCGTAGTCACGACGGGTAGCGCCTGGAAGTTCTTGCGGTTGCAGCAAGCCGTCGTCACGCTCGACGTGAAGGAATACTACATCGACAACGCGGGCAAGATCCTCGGCGTTCTCACCCACATCGTCCAGAACGCCTAACTTATTGAGACTCGGCTCGGAGACAGCCTTTGACTCTGTAACGGATCATGGCTAGACTTTAACCATGACGATCGAACAGCTCCGAAAAATCCACCAGATCAGGCCCTTCCAGGCGTTCGACATCCATCTCGCCGATGGACGATCGATCCCGGTGAGCCACCCCGAATTGCTTGCGTTTTCCCCACCGGACGAAACGTTCGCGGCGGGGATGCCGGGTGGGAATATCGAAACCGTGAAGCGCATCGCTGATCGCGAGCGTGAAGCCGCGCCCGCCGGCCTCGGCCCGCAAAGGTAAACAGCGGGGCCAGTCACCCGAGTGACGATCGTTCCCTCGGCTATGTCTTTCCGCGCCATCCATTCACCGCCCGGTTTACAAGCCCGGCTTGCCCGAACAGGCCATCTCGGGTAAGGTCCCGGTTCGCTTGCGTGGGAATGGCGACGTCTGGCGATGCGGCACCCAGGGATATCCGTTCTCGGGATTGAGTTGATTCTCAAGACTCAGAGGAGGCCGGCATGGAAGCCAGCATCCGCGAGGCGGAAGCCTTGGCCCATCCCGACCACCGGGACGGCGTCGCTGACGATCGCTGGTGGGGTGCCGCTGCCCCTGGCTGGGTTGCGCGTGGCCTTGGTCCACGACTGGCTGACGGGGATGCGTGGGGGCGAGAAATGCCTCGAGGTCTTGTGCCGGACCTTTCCCCAAGCCACGCTTTACACCTTGATTCATCGGCGCGGCTCGCTCAGTCCGACGATCGAGTCGATGGCCATTCGCACGTCCCCGCTCCAGCAAATGCCCGGAGTATTCCGCTACTATCGCCATCTCTTGCCGGTCATGCCGCTGGCCACCCGGTCATGGCGGCTCAAGAATGTGGACCTCGTGATCAGCATGAGCCATTGCGTGGCCAAGGCGGTCGTGCCTCCACCGGGTGTTCCTCACGTCTGTTATTGCTTCACGCCCATGCGATATGCGTGGCAGGGCCGTGAGACCTATCTGGAAAGCTGGTCCGACCGGCCGTTGCGCCGGGTGCTGGCGCGATCCATGCTCTCCCGCCTTCGACGCTGGGATCGAGCGACGGCCGGACGGGTCAACCATTTCGTGGCGATCTCGGAAACGGTCCGTGAACGGATCCGGCGATGTTATCGCCGCGACAGCCGGGTGATCCAGCCGCCGGTGAACGTCGCGTTCTATACGCCCGACTCGACTGGCTCCAACTCGCGAAGACCATTACGTGATCGTCTCGGCGCTCGTTCCTTACAAACGGATCGACCAGGCGATCACGGCCTGCACGCAGTCGCGACGACGACTCACGATCATCGGCGAAGGGCCGGAACGGGCGCGGTTGGAAGCCCTGGCCGGGCCGTCGGTTCGATTCATGGGCTGGCAGTCGGACGACGTGATCCGCGACCAGTTTCGTCACTGCCGGGCCTTGTTGTTCCCGGGCGAGGAGGATTTCGGAATCGTGCCTATCGAGGCGCTCGCCTGCGGCGCGCCGGTCATCGCTCTAGCTCGCGGCGGCGTAGCCGAGACTGTCGACAATTTCGTCGGCCGAACCTATAACCAGCCCACGTCCGACGGGCTGCTCGACGCGATGAACACCTGGGAAGCCCAGGGCTGCCCCCACGACCCCATCGAGGCACGACTACGCGCCGAAGCGCTGTCACTCCCCCTCTTCCGCGAGCGAATTCTCAAGTTCCTCGCCGAGGTGGTGCCGGGCGGAGCTCGCCACTCGATCCCCCCTGCCCCGCATTTGAATTTAACGGAACTCGGACAATGACGTGGCCTTGCCGAACTAGAATAATCCTGATGTTGGCATCGCGATGAATGGCGTACCTTGACTCGAAAGCCCGCGAAGCGCCGACCGATCAAGACTCACGGTAGGAACGTCGGATCGAGCAACTCGTCGTCGGCCAGTTCGTTATACTCGATCCGATCGTTCAACTGCGGGTGGAGATAACCGATCAGCCCACCCTCGAGGCCGATCGGATCGCCGTAGATTGCCCATCGAACATAAATATTATCATCTGTGTGAAGTTCTCGATACTCGAAGACGAAGGCCCTGCCTTTGTGTTTTGTTGCTTTAGTCTTCATATAATCAACCAAATAGCCCGTGACCCTCCTTCTCAAGTCGACCGCCTTGCCTACGTAGAGGACCTCGTCGACAACCATTTCGCCAGCGGAATTCGTGAAGACGTAGCAACCGGGTCGTGACGGAATGGGACTTTGCCACGCCTTGATCTTGGCGCGGAGAGCGGCAACGCTCCAGGGGAGCTCCCATGTCAGTTGTTTGAACCATAACGGGGCTTTCGCCATATCCTTGGTCCTCGACGTGCACGACGGGAATCGAGGCTATTGGCCTGCCGGGCCGACATTTGATTTTATCATCGGAATGGCCGCCGCTTCCAGCCAATCGATTGGCGGGAGGTCCCCGCCCATCATAGGCCGATCGGTGGCCGAATCGAATTCGCGGACGGTCCGCCCTTGTCAGGATCCAGGCGACGGCCCGCAAGCCGCGACGTAGGCCGAGACCATGCCCACGTACATCGCTGACAGGCGAGAAGCAAACAACCGTTTCAGGGTCTGGCGCGACCGCTCCTCAGCAATCGTACCGGCAACAATCGCCGGCACGAGTGCCAGCACGATCAGGGCTTGGCCGACCGCCAACCATTCGAAAGCGGCGGCAGCGAACTCGTCCAACTCCATGTTAGCGAGCAAGGGCTAGCCGACCAGACCTCCTGGGAATAGTGGATGATCCAGAAAAACCCGAGCAGCAACAAGGCGTATGCCGCACGAGTCCGGTAGGTCGACCCCCGTCGTGACGAAATGTTGGCCTCTGCTCTAATAATGGGCAAGTCGAGCATGCGGACGCCAACCCTATTCACAAGTCCTGAACAACCCGAGACTCACGTCCTTTGAATGACTCATCAAGGGTCTCCAAGAACTCGGAAAGCGAGCCCTCATTTTTTAGAAAACGCTCGGCTTGAGAAGCTTCGTCCGATGTTAGCCCTCTGGCCTCCGTCCGGCCCTCAAGAGCTGTTACGATCAGGACTTCTTCAGGGCGAAGCATATCGACCACTTGTGAGGAATGCGTCTCGAAGATTATCTGAGCTTGGTTGAAATACGAGCGGAGCAAACCAATCAACTTACGAAGAAGACCAGGATGGAGGGAATCTTCTGGTCGCTCAATCAACATCACGACCGGCTTGTCGAAGAGCAGAGACAGCACAATCTGGATCACGCGCCTTGTGCCCGCCGATAGTTCGTCCAACACGAACCGACGATCACTGTCGAACCCGCCCATCTGGGCAGATGGCAGAAAATACAGGAGCTGCATGCACTCTTGGGAAAGAATTGAAACTTGCACGACAACGCCTAGCCCGTCAGGACCGATCAACGCCTGAAATTCCTTGAATAGCTCTCTGTCGTTTTCCCACATGAAGATAAGTCGGTATAAGATGGAATCTGTCGAAGTCCCATCACTCGCGAATTTCGCCAGCCAATCTGCGTAATCCTGGTCCGTAACGCATACGTCCTGGTAGCAGAGCTCATCCACTGAGCAGTAGCGCACCTTTCTCAAAAATGACGCCATTTCGTCCAGATAACCTCGGAATGGGTCGGTGACCGAAAGCGCAGACAAGAGCGTCGGCACGCACGGAGTCCAACGATCGACACCGATGCTCTTGTTCCTGCCTGAGATCTCGATCGCCGCTCCCTTCCTTTTGAAAACCAACCTGGACGCGTTACAGTCGACTCGAACAGTCAGTGTCTCTGTCAAGCCGTCACCTTCTCGGAACTTCTCGTTGATAAGCGGCGGCACCTCGACCAAATAATCAAACACCTTTGAATCAAGTGGCAAACGGACGCGAACCGTTGTTTGATTGAGCCCCCTTCTTAAATCCGGGGTGTGCCTGACTATCAGTCGTTCGGATTCGATCACCGAGGAGGACAGCCACTGGATGCATTTGAGGATATTGGTTTTGCCGACACCATTTTTCCCGACCAGCGCACAGACGTGCCCATTGAAGTCAATCGACGTCGAGTAACATGAGCGATAGTTGTGAATCTCGATTTTCTCGATCATGGTGATTGTCGGCTGCTAAACATCTCGTTCTTGGACGGATGCACCTAGATTGCTCGTCGTCGACTCGAATTCTAAGCGAAATCCGTCCGTGAGGCGAAGGCGGTCTTGCACTTGGTGAAGGCCAACGCGGTGCTGGAATGATCAGACCGCCTCGCTCGCGCTGCTTCGCTACTTTGTGACTTCTTTGAGAATCATCTGGATCTCGGTCAGGTAATTCTTCGGATTGCCACGGAAGAACATCCCCGGTCCTTTGTGGTAGACCTCGCGAGTCGGCGTCGTGATTTCGTAGCCCTTCTCGCAAATGAACTCGAGGACCTTCGCATAGGACCGGCCGAGCTGGTCGTACGGCCCCTTGTGCAGCAGCGACACGCAGCGTCCCCCCGGCAGCTCTCGAACCGAGATCCCGTCGACGGGCTCTCCCCGACGAACCGGCATGCATGCCTCGTAATCGGCGTCGGCTTCCTTGAACTCGGTATCATATTGAAGCAACAAAGGCTTGCCGCTGATGTGCCGGCCGAACCGCTTGCCAATCTTGGCAAACAACGTGGCCACAGTCCGCGTAGCGGCCCTTTTTGCGAATGCCCGCGACCAGAATCGTTGGTACGGTCTTCTCCTCGATTTGAAACGTGGCGTTTTCCATGATTCGTCTCGTCTCCTCTTCATGGTTCAAGAATTGTTGGAGGGAGTTCACGATCTCTCGATAGCGGCGAATCTTGGCCTCGATGAGCGACTTTTGACGCACCATCACGTCACGTAGGTCGGCATCTTCGCCGGCCGCTCGCAGAATCTCGCCGATCTCCTCCAGGGAAAGTTCGAGCGACCGCAACTGAGTGATGACCCGGGCAAGCTCGATTTTCGAGCGGTCGTAGTAGCGATATCCGGTCGCTTCGTCGACAACGGACGGGATCAACAGACCACATTCGTGGTAAAAGCGAATGGTCTTGACCGTGAGACCCGTGATCTTCGAAAACTCCCCGATCGTGAACACGAAGACCTCCCGCCGTTCGACATTGCCGCTTGAAATGCCGCTCTCGTCTCGGCCATGCAGGGCAGGATAAGGCCTCCCGCAAGGGGAGAGTCAACTGCGATTTTTTCAGAATCGTCCGACCGATGAACGCGGACACGAGTCGTTGCTATCAAGGACGAAAAACGGGTAGGATGGGACGTTAACGGCCTTCTTCTATGCTCTTGCATTCTCGTTATTCCGTGATGAGTGGTCGGTTGTCTTGGCGACCAGCTTTTTCTGGGGGGGTTGCGTGGCGGCCGACCTGACATTTTCGCAACGCTCGCGGACGATTCGGATTCTGACTCTGCTGGCCCTCGTTATCCTCGTGGGGGGCTGCGAACAGACCAACCAGTACGTCGAGCCTCCTCCTCCGGAGGTGACGGTCACGAACCCGATCCGGCGGGCTGTGACCAGCTACATGGAATACACCGGCACGACCGGGGCGGTCGAGAGAGTCGATCTGCGGGCGCGGGTCCGAGGTTTCCTCAAGAAGAAGCTGTTCAAGGAGGGCAATGACGTCAAGGCCGGACAGCTCTTGCTGGTGATCGACGAGGAGCCGTTCCAGGTACGACTCGAACAGAGTCAGGGCCAGACAAGAGGAGGCCGAGGCGGCGCTGAAGAGGGCCGAGGAATCGAAGGCCGTCGAGGTCGCCCAGGCTCAGTTGGAGCTGGACCTCACGCAACTGGCGCTGTCGCGCCTCGATGAGGCGCGCAGCCGCGCCCTGATCGATCGTCGCGCCGGCACGCGTGAAGAGCTGGAAAAGTCCGAGGCGACGCGAAGGAAGAACGAGGCCCAGATCAAAGCCGATCGCGCCAACCTCGAACAGGCCAAGGCCGACTACGCGACCGGCATCCTCGTCGCCAAGTCGATGCTCGGGGCGGCCAAGGCCGAGGTGCGGAACGCCGAGATCGACCTGGGATATTGCCGCGTCACCGCGCCGATCGACGGCCGGACCTCTCGGAGCGAGCTCGACGTGGGCAATTACGTCGGCGACGGCCAGGCCACCGTCCTGGCGACGATCGTCAAGACCGACCCGATCCGCGCGTACATCAACGTCAGCGAGGACGACTTGCCACGGATCCAGAGGATGGTCCGCCAGGGGGAGGAGGCCGGTATCGCACGCAAGGCCCCGCTGCCGATGGAGATGGGCCTGGGCGACGAGGAAGGATACCCCCACCTCGGCCACGCCGATTACACCGACCCGGTCGTCGACCAGGGGACCGGAACCGTCCGGATCCGAGGGGTCTTTCCCAATCCCGGCAGCGTGATCGCACCCGGGCAGTTCGTCCGCGTCCGCCTGCCGATCGAACGGCGCGAGGACGCCCTGCTCGTCCCCAGCCGGGCATTGGGCTTCGACCAGGCCGGCGAGTACTTGCTCGTGGTGGGCAAGGACAACCTCGTGGAGCGCCGATCGGTGAAAGCGGGAACCGAGGTGGACGGCATGCGCGTGGTCGACGGCAAGATCGGCCCGGCCGACCGGGTCGTGGTGGATGGCCTGCTCCGCGCACGGCCGGGGCTCAAGGTCGACCCCAAACTCGAAGAGGACAAGACGCAGGCAATCGCCGCGGCCCACTCGCCCACCGGGAACAGAGCCCCAACCCTTGAGATCGATTGGACCCGGTTCATGTTCTCTCGCTTCTTCATCGAGCGGCCGATCTTCGCCAACGTCATCGCGATCGTGACGATGCTGGTCGGCGGCGTCACGCTGTTCACTTTGCCGATCGAACAATACCCCGAGATCACGCCGCCGACCGTGCAGGTCACCACGAGCTATCCCGGGGCCAACGCCCAGGTCCTTGCCGACACCGTCGCCTCTCCGCTCGAGCAGGAGATCAACGGAGTCCAGGACATGCTCTACATGTCCTCGACCTCGGCCAGCGACGGCTCGTACACGCTGACGATCACCTTCGAGGTCGGTACCGACCTCGACCGGGCCCAGGTATTGGTCCAGAACCGCGTCGCGATCGCGCAGCCGAAGCTGCCGCTGGAGGTGCAGCGACAAGGGATCACCGCCAAGAAGCAATCGACCAATTTCATCATGGCGGTCGCGCTCACCTCGCCCGACAATCGATATGACGGCCTCTACCTGAGCAACTTCGCCACTCAGAAGGTCAAGGATGTGCTCAGCCGGATCGCGGGCGTCGGCGACGTCCAGGTCTTCGGCAGCGGCAACTACGGCATGCGGATCTGGATCAACCCCGAGAAGCTCAAGGCCCGCAGCCTGACGACCCAGGACGTGGTGAACGCGATCGCGGAACAGAACGTTCAGGTGGCCGCCGGACAGGTCGGGCAATCTCCCTCGCCGATCGACCAGAGCTTTCAGTACAACATCACGACTCTGGGACGATTGAGCGACCCCGAGGAGTTCGGCAACATCATCGTCAAGACCGTCGAGGACGACCCGTCCCGGATGCGGCTGACCCGCGTCAAGGACGTGGCCCGGGTCGAGCTGGGTGCCCAGGTCTATGACCAGTGGTGCGAGATCGGCGGCAAGGCCGCGGCCGGTGTCGGCGTCTTCCAGCTCCCGGGCGCCAACGCCCTGGAAGTGGCCCGAAACGTCCAGCAAGCCATGGAACGGCTCAAGACGTCATTTCCCGAAGGGGTTGTCTACTCGATCCCGTTCAATCCCACCGAGTTCGTCGACGAGTCGATCCACGAGGTCTACAAGACCCTGTTCGAGGCGGGCGTGCTGGTCCTGGTCGTGATCATGGTCTTCCTCCAGGACTGGCGGGCCGTCCTGATCCCGGCGACGACGGTCCCCGTCACGATCATCGGTGCCTTCGCGGCCATGAAGGCCCTCGGCTTCACCATCAACATGCTCACGCTCTTCGGTCTGGTGCTGGCGATCGGCATCGTGGTCGATGACGCGATCGTGATCGTCGAGAACGCGGTCCACCACATCGACCGCGGCGCGACTGGACCCCAAGAGTGCGACCATCAAGGCGATGTCCGAGGTCATTGGACCGGTCATCGGCATTACCCTGGTGCTGATGGCCGTGTTCCTGCCGACGGCCTTCCTCCCCGGGATCACCGGCCAGCTTTACCGCCAGTTCGCCCTGACGATCGCCGCGACCGCCTTGATCAGCGCGATCAACGCCGTGACGCTCAAGCCCGCGCAATGCGCCATGTATTTGC
This sequence comes from uncultured Planctomycetota bacterium, assembly GCA_963779785.1. Lineage (GTDB taxonomy): Bacteria > Planctomycetota > Planctomycetia > Isosphaerales > Isosphaeraceae > CAVRFS01. The sequence goes on along the minus strand of CAWAAW010000001.1, from coordinate 124,622 downwards.
GCCCGACACCCGCGCGGCGGAATCTGTTCTTCCGCGCGTTCAACGCCGTGTACGACCGTTGCGAGGCGGCCTACGCTGTCTGTGGTCCGTCGCGCGGTCCGGCAGACGTTCGTGATGATGATCCTCTTCGCCGCTCTGGTCGCCGGAACTGGCTGGTGGTTCAACCGGCTGCCGAAAGGGTTCATGCCGCTCGAGGACCAAGGCTACGCCATCGTGGGCGTGCAGCTCCCCGACGCCGCATCGCAGGTTCGCACGCGCGCCGTGGTGGACCAAGCTCAGCAAGATCCTGGCGAAGACGCCCGGCATCGCCAACTGGTTCATGATCGGCGGCAACTCGATCCTCGACCAGGCGGCCGCCTCCAACGCCGCGGCGTTCTACATCACCTTCACCCCCTGGTCGGAGCGAACCGGCAAGCCGGGCCTGAGCCAGGAAGAGATCTTGAAGACGCTGCTGGAGAGCGTGCAGCCGATCCGCGAAGCCTTGATCTTCGCGTTTCCGCCGCCGGCGATCAACGGACTCGGGGTCGCGGGCGGGTTTCAGATGCAACTGCTCGACCGCGACAACGTGGGGCTCCCGCAGCTCCAGCAGGTTGCCGACGAGATGGTTCGTCGACGGCAACAAACAGTCGGGCTTGACGAAGCTCCAGACCTCCTTCCGCGCTGGCGTGCCGATCATTTACGCCGACGTGGACCGGGTGAAGGCCAAGAGCCTGGGCGTCCCACTCGACGCCGTCTTCGGCACGCTCCAGGCGTCGCTCGGCTCGGCTTATGTCAACGACTTCAACAAGTTTGGCCGAACCTACCAGGTGCGAGTGCAGGCCGACCAGCGGTTTCGCCTCAACCCCGAGGACATTCGCCGGCTGGAGGTGCGCGACTCCCAAGGGCAGATGGTGCCGCTCGCGCACGCTGGTCAAAGTCGAGAGGAAGTCCGGCCCGCATATCGTCCCTCGCTACAACCTCTACCCATCGGCCTCGATCATCGGCGAGGCGGCGCCGGGCTTCAGCTCGGGTGATGCGCTGCGGATCATGGAGCAGATGGCCGCCCGGAAACTGCCGGCATCCATGGCATACGAATGGACCGGCATGTCGTTTCAGGAGAAGAAAGTCGGCTCGCAGGCGATCTTCGTCTTCGCCCTGGCGGTGCTGATGGTCTACCTGGTCCTGGCCGCCCAGTACGAGAGCTGGACCATGCCCGCCGCCGTGATCCTGGTGGTTCCGCTCGCGCTCCTGGGCACGGTGATCGCCGTGGCCGTTCGCGGCATGGACAACAACATCTACACCCAGATCGGCATCGTGCTGATCATCGCACTGGCGAGCAAGAACGCCATCTTGATCGTCGAGTTCGCGCGCGAGCTCCGTGCCCAGGGCCAGAGCATTCTGGATGCGGCCGTCAACGCATCTCGGCAACGGTTCCGGCCGATCCTGATGACCTCGTTCGCGTTCATTCTGGGGATCTATCCGCTGGTGAACGCCACGGGTGCCGGTGCCGCCAGCCGCCGGGCACTCGGAACGGCCGTCTTCGGCGGAATGATCGCCGCGACCGTGCTGGCCGTCTTCTTCGTCCCGGTCTTCTACGTGGTCATGCAGCGCCTGAGTGAATTCCGACGGCCGAGGCCGGCGTTAACGCGACGCCGGCGGTCGACGCTACGATCCTCAGTGGCGAGGAAGTCCTGGCCCACTGATTGAGGGGTTCCGATTCAAGAATGAACTCAGGCGGTCATTGGGGCGCTCATCCTCGTGCGGCAGCCCGTCGATCGTACGCCGATATGCCGAGTGCTTCCTCCTCGGAATTGGCGTAACATGAAGGGACTCTTGTTACCCCAACTGACGGCAATCCCAAAACATACATGCCTGAACAAACGATGTTCCCTCACTTCGCCGACTACTTGGATATCATCGAAGCCTGCCACGGACGGAGGCAAGACCTCGATCGGAAGCTCCGCTTCGAGCTTTTGCAGGAATGGCGGCAAGTGTTCGCCGCACGCCTCCATGCCGCAACCGGCAAATGGAAGCGGACGGGTTACCCCGAATGGGATGTCTTTACGTTTCCGCGCCTCCGTGCCATCACGGGTGAAAAGGCAGCGGTGGCCTACGCCGTCGCTCGACGTACCACCTTCCGTTCATCGTTTGCCCCGAAGACGAATACATCGGAACCTTCCGTATCATCGGGGGGACACTGCCGAACCTACGCCCAACGGGGCTGGACGTCTATGTATGGCCCGACGATTTGGCCTGGACGATGGCGTTCACCCACGAAGACGGCCTTTTCGGCCCGTATTTCAGCCGACGCGAATGGGTCGAGGAAAGATAGGCAAGCGAATTGGCCGGAACATCCCCACCGGGAGCCCTCGCTCGTCCTCGCGGAGAGAGCCAGGATCGCGCCGGTTGAAACGCCAATCCCTCGGCGTACCAGCCGGCCCCGCGCCGAAAACAATGCGCGAAGCGGCGACGACGGGGGAATTGGGATTCCCCCATCAACTCGCTCTCGAGTCGCTCTAGCTTGTCGTAGCCTTGGCCTTTTCTTTCTTGGCGATCCTGGCCGCTCTGCGCTCGGCCTTGGCGGCCTTGGCCTGGGTCGGCGTGGTCGTGCTGCTGAACCGTTCCTTGAGGCGAACGGCCTTGCCCGACAGGTTGCGCAGGTAGTAGAGCTTGGCGCGCCGGACCTTGCCCGACCGCTTGACGACGATGTCGGCGATCCGCGGGGAATGGAGCGGAATCTTGCGCTCGACGCCCTCGCCTTGCACGATCCGGCGAACGGTGAACATCTCGCGGGGCCCGCTGCCGGAACGTGCGATCACCACGCCGTTGTAGATCTGGATTCGCTCTTTGTCCCCTTCGAGAATCCGCACGTGGACATCGACGGTATCGCCGATCTCGAACTTGGGTGGCGACGGTTTCAAGGTGGATTTCTCAACCACCTCCATCAGTTTGTTTTGCATCGTAACTTCCTTTCGCGAGCTAGGCCGGCGGCGATTTTGCGCGGGGCCAATATGACTTTCAGGAAAAAGGATTTCGCAGGAATCGTTCGGAAGAGCTGATTGTCGCTTTTGATCAGCGACGATGTTCGAGCCGCCAGCGTGCGATCGCGGCGTGGTCACCGTTCAAAAGGACTTCAGGGACCGCGCGGTCACGGAAAACCCGAGGTCGCGTGTATTGGGGATACTCGAGTCCGCCATCGGGGCCGAACGACTCGTCGATCGCGCTTCGATCGTCGCCGAGCACGCCCGGGATGAGCCGGGCGACCGCGTCGATGACGACCATCGCGGCGACTTCGCCCCCGGAGAGGATGAAGTCGCCCACCGAGAGCAGCTCGGGCTCGAGGACCTCGATAATGCGTTCATCAAAACCCTCGTAGCGCCCGCAGAGCAAGATAAGTCGGGGTTCGCCGGCCAGTTCGGCGGCCCACCGTTGATCGAAGCGTCGCCCTTGCGGGGAGAGCAGCGATCAAACGGCCGGCCGGCTCAGCGGCCGCCCGGACGGCCTCGGTCGCCGCCACGACCGGAGGGGCCATCAAAACCATGCCCGGCCCTCCGCCGAACGGACGATCGTCAACCTGTTTGTGCTTTCCCTCCGCCCAGTTACGTATGTCCCATCGTATGATGTCGACCAGTCCCTTGCCGATCGCCCGGTTCAGAATGCTCTGGCTCAAGAAACCGTCGAAAAGGGACGGAAACAAGGTCAGAACATCAATGCGAGAGAGCGGCGCGGACATTGCGGCGACGTCCGTTTCCGGTCACGAAGCGTCCGTTTGGGGAGTCTCCGCGGCCGGTGCGGCAACGGCCGGGGCTGCGGCAACGGCCGGCGCGGCTGGGGTCTCCGCGACCTGCCACGGTTCTCCCGGCGCGGGCTTCTTCACGCCCTTTTTGTTGAGCAAGCACTGCACCTTGTGCGAAGGCTGAGCGCCGACCGAGAGCCAGTAGCGGATGCGGCTGGCATTCAAGATCGTCTGGGTTTCCGCGTTCCGCGACATCGGGTCGTAATGGCCCAGCTCCTCGATCGGACGCGCATCGCGACCCGTTCGCGAGTCCATGGCGCAGATGCGGAAAAACGGGCGATGGCGCCGCCCCATCGCTTTCATTCGAATTCGAACCACACGCATACTCCTCTCAAACCCACTCATTGATGCCCATGCCCAAGGCGGGACAGGCCGTTGTTTCGTTACTCATGTCCACGGCGTCTTGTTCGCTTCCGGCACTGGCCCGATCTCCCACCCGGCGAAATCCTTGTCTATCTCGTGTCGTTCTCAGCTTGACCAAGATCGCCATCATGCTCCTGGTACTCACCCATCCGGCATCTAGACGACAAACACGTCGGTCTGCGATCGACTGGTGCCATTCAGCTCGGCCGATCTCGCTCCTCGCGGCGGCGACGGCGTTCCTCCTTCTCGCGTTGCTTTCTCAGTTTTTCCCTTTCCTTGGGCGAGAGCCGCTTGCCGGTGCCAATCTTGGAGGCGACGATCCTCGCCGCGGGGTTGGCGGCGGCGGCCTGGCCCAGACCGGTCAAGGTCTTGAACTTGTCCATCATGGTCATCTGGGCCATCTGTTTGACGACCGCCGCCATCGCGTCGAACTGCTTGACCAGACCCGACACGTCGGCGGGCTCGACGCCGCTACCCGCGGCGATTCGCCGCCGCCGCGAGATGTCGATCAAGCTGGGGTCGCTCCGTTCGTCCGGGGTCATGCTATCGATGATCCCCTGGATTCGCTTGATCTCCTCATCGGCGTCGACGGAGTCCAAGGTCGGGCATCTGGTTCAATCCGGGGATCTTGCTCATCAGATCCTGCATCGAACCCATCTTCTTCATGTTGATGATCTGCTTGCGGAAATCCTCGAGGTCGAACTTTCCCTTGGCGAGCCGTTCCTGCTGGCGCTTGGCCTCTTCGGCGTCGACGGCGGACTGGGCGGCCTCGACCAGGCCGACGATGTCGCCCATGCCCAGCATCTGGCCGACCAACCGCTCGGGATCGAACGCCTCGAGCTTGTCGAGCTTCTCCCCCTTGCCGACGAACTTGATCGGAACGCCCGTGACCTTGCGAACCGACAGCGCCGCCCCGCCCCGGGCGTCGCCATCGAGCTTGGTCAAAATGACCCCATCGAGCTCCAGCGCCTTGTTGAATGCCTCGGCCGAGGCGACCGCATCCTGGCCGGTCATGGCGTCGCAGACGAAGAAAACCTGGTGCGGCTTGACCTTTTTCTCGATCTGGGTCAGCTCGGCCATGAGCTCTTCATCGACGTGAAGCCGGCCGGCCGTGTCGAGGATCAAGGTATCGCACCCATTGCGGTTGGCCTCGATCACGGCCTGCTGACAGACCGCCACCGGGTTCGAGCTGCTCTGACTGTAAACCGGAACCCCAACCTGAGTACCGATGACTTTGAGCTGTTCGACAGCCGCCGGGCGCTGCAGGTCGGCCGCGACCAGCATCGGCTTGCGGCCCTGGGACAGAAGCAGGCGAGCCAGCTTGCCGCTGGTGGTCGTTTTGCCCGACCCTTGAAGACCGCACATCATCAAGACGGTCGGGCCGGCCTTTTCGAAGCGGATCGACGGATCGCCCGGCCCCATCAACTCGACCAGCTCGTCATGGACGATTTTGACGATCTGCTCGGCCGGGTCGAACGCTCTTGATGACCTGAGTGCCGACAGCCTGTTCGGTGATCCGACGCCATGAACTCCTGGACGACTTTGTAATTGACGTCGGCCTCGAGCAGCGCGGTCCGGACCTCGCGCAGACCTTCCCTCATGTTCGCCTCGGTCAGCACACCGCTGACGCGAAACTTCTTGAACGCGGAGGAAAGCCGTTTTTGCAAGTCGTCGAACATCGGTCGTCAGAACCCCACCCTTCACAACAGGTGCCAAGAAACCACGATTATAATGTGGACAACGGCGGGTGGCAACGCGTCCTCAGACCAAAGCAGCGGCACACCCTCCCCAAGTTGAATCAATGTGCATGGCCACCAAGTGGCACAGAGTCTACCCGAACGTCGCAGTTTACCGATTCTTCGCAGTCATTTTCGCCCACGCGGCCATGCCATCGATGTTGCCCTCGATGACTTTCTTCGCGAGGGCATTGGCGCCGGAGGTCATCGAAAACCATTGGAATGTGTTTACGTCGTCCCGCTTTGGCCAAGAACTGAGTGCGTAACCCACCACACCGGGAGCCACCAACCACGCCCCGATATTGAAGTCGCTTCGTGCGGCGACCTTCGGGTCCAGGGCCTTTGTCTGGTCTTTGAGCAGGTACCAATAGACGAGCCGGTAGCCCTTGACCGTCCCCGCATTCACCAATCCTAACTCGTGCTGAACCTTGGCAACGCCGGGGACGCTGATGATCTGGAAGAAACGCACTTTTTCGGGCGGCGAGAATGCCGGGTCCCGCTCCGATCGGCAGGCTTCGACGTGGGCAAGGTTACCCTGGTAATGGTCGACGTCCATGACGCGAGCGATGAATTGTTGCGGATCAACACCCGGAATCTGTTTGATCCCGAACGCCTCCTGAGTCGATTTACCCTCCCACTCCCAGTGTTGGAACTGATAGCCACTGACTCCGGTCCCGCCGTCCGGGATCCTCTCCAGCACGCGGCTTAGAAACTCTTGGACTTCCGACGGTGCACCGTCCAGGCCCGACGGCTGCATGGGCGGGCGGGCAGCAGGCTTGATCACTGTCGGGCTCGGATTCGGCGAGAGCCTCGACGCGACGACGGCGAAAATGCCTCCCAGCAGGACCAGGGCGACGCAGATACTCAGGTACGTCACCTTCCTGGACGCTGCCACGCTCAAGTCCCTTCGCCGCCCGATCCTGTGTTATGCGGTCAGACACGCGTGGAGAACCATGCCTGCACCGCCGCAATCCCTTGGGTTTACGACTGTTTACGGTGAACACTCCACACGACCAGTGTCCCATGAAGGGCCGTCGTCGTTCAACACATTAGAGACTCAAGTCGCTCCGACCAAGTTGGCTCATTTTACCGTTCGACTCTCCAGCGATTACAATGACGGCTCTTGTTCCGGAATGATCGTCAGGCGGTCCTCACAGACTGGCCCTCCGAAACCCACGTTCTTGCGAGTTCAGGTTAAGTCCGCAATGATCGATGTCGAAAAGCATTCGCCCCCGGCTGTGCGGGCCGAACCCGAGCGGACAACCGGCGCCGTGGCGGCGTCCACACCGGTCATTCAGGTCAACGGGATCGGTCGGCGCGATCCCAAAGGCGATGGCTGGTTGATCCGCGACATCAGCTTCGCCCTCGATTTCGGTGACCGACTGGGTGTTGTCGGGCCCTCCGGCTCGGGCAAAACCGTGCTGATGAGGGCCATCGCCATGCTCGACCCGCTCGATGCGGGCTCGATCCAATGGCGAGGGCGCGCTGTCCGGGGCGAGGCCGTCCCCTCTTACCGCAAACAGGTGATCTATCTTCATCAACGCTCCGCGCTCTGGGACGGGAGCGTGGAAGACAACTTGCGATATCCGTACACGCTCAAGGCCCGTGCCGGCGAGGCGTTCGATCGAGAACGATGCCGTGGAGCTTCTGCATGAGCTGGGCCGAGAGCCCGCGTTCCTGGCCAAGTCGAGTCGAGACCTCTCCGGCGGCGAGGCCCAGATCGTGGCGCTGGTCCGTGCTGTTCAGCTTGAGCCGGTCGTGCTGCTCCTTGACGAACCGACGGCTTCGCTCGATCCGGGCACGGCCCAGGCCGTCGAGGGACTGCTCGATCGCTGGCTGGCGCGCGCGCCGACATGAGAGGGCCTTGGTCTGGGTCAGTCACGACTGGAATCAAACTCTGCGTGTGACCGGTCGGCGGCTCACCCTTCGATCCGGACAACTCGAGCAGGAGCCTTGAAATGGACAAGCCGTACCTTGAGCTCTCGTATTTCCAGGTTGCGACTCGCCGCACTCTTGATCCTGATCAACGGGGCGGTCTCGGTGCTGCTCAAGCTCGACCTGGAGCGCCGGCTCTTGATTGCCGCGGTCTGCACGGTCGTCCAACTGCTCCTGATCGGGCTCGTTCTGGAGTGGGTTTTCCGGATGGACCGCTGGTATGTTGTCCTGACGATGATGGCCGTCATGACGTTGATCGCGGGGGTCGCCGCCATCCAGCGCACCCAGGTCCGTTACCCGGGGATCTGGCTTCGGAGCATCGTCGCGACCTGGGCCAGTTCGCTGGCTGATGGCCGCGCTGGCGCTGGGGGTGATCGTGCAAGTCCGCCCGTGGTATACGCCGCAATACGCCATCCCCTTACTGGGGATGATCCTGGGAAACACGCTCAATGGGGTCTCGCTGGGCCTCGATCGCCTGGGAACGGAGCTGTCAAGCAAACGTGACCAGGTCGAAGCTCTCTTGACTCTGGGCGCGACCCGGTGGGAGGCTGCGCGTCAGCCGATCCAGCAAGCCGTCCGGACGGGGCTGGTCCCGACCATCAACTCCATGATGGTCGTGGGGATCGTGAGCCTCCCCGGCATGATGACCGGTCAGCTCCTCGCCGGCACCAAGCCAGGTCGAGGCAGTGAAGTATCAGATCGTGATTATGTTCCTGATCGCTTCGGGGACAGCATTGGGGACGGTCTCGGTCGTCCTGCTCAGCTTTCGGCGACTCTTCAACGAAGACCATCAGTTCCTGGACGCATTGCTCGCCAAGCGCCGCGAACCGCGAAAGGCGAAAGGTTGAGTTGATCGGGAGTGCTTTCTGGTTCGTCTTCTTTCCGATGGTACAATGCAATCCTTGGGGGACCGACACCAACGATGAAATCTTGAGTTCGGCCTTTGCGCCTGGAGCAACGGTAACATGACGATCTCGCTGAACAGTCGCGCGGTGGCCATGGTCGAGGCGCTACAGCCCCGCGCTGACGAGTTGCGCGTTGGCTTTTCATCCGATCGACGGAGGGGGACAGTACGTCGATTTTGGCATTGAGATGCGTGGCGGGTTGCTTGCGGGTGTCGAGCTGGCGCGGGTCTGCTTGAGCGACCTGGCGGAGGTCGCGATCGTTGCTGGCGAAGTCGGTGGCAGTCCCATTCCGCTCGTTCAGGTGGTGACCGATCATCCGGTACAGGCGTGCCTGGCAAGCCAGTACGCCGGCTGGGCGCTCAAGGACGGCAAATTCTTCGCGATGGGCTCGGGGCCGATGCGGGCCGCCGCCGGTAACGAGGCGATCTACGATGTGATCGGGTTCCGCGAGTCGGCCGACGCGGTCGTCGGTGTGCTCGAAACTCGCAAACCGCCCACTCCGGCGGTCGTGACCAAGATCGCCGCGGCCTGTCGGGTCGAACCATCTCGGGTGACCTTGCTCGTCGCACCCACGGCCAGCCTGGCGGGCGGCCTCCAGATCGTCGCGCGATCGGTCGAGACGGCCTTGCACAAGCTGGCCGAGCTGAAGTTCGACTTATCCCGGATCGTATCGGCCCACGGCACGGCCCCGTTGCCGCCGGTCGCCGCCAACGACCTGGCCGCCATCGGCCGAACCAACGATGCAATCCTCTACGGGGCACGGGTGGTTCTCGCGGTCACCGGCGACGACGCCGGCCTGGCCGCGATCGGGCCTCAAGTCCCATCGTCGGCCTCGCATGATTATGGTGAGCCATTCGCGGCGATCTTCGCCCGTTACAACAACGACTTCTACGCCATCGACCCCCACCTGTTCAGCCCCGCCGAAATCGTGTTCCAGAACGTCGAGTCAGGCAAAGTTCATGCGTTCGGACGCGTCAATCCCCAGATCCTGGCGCGCTGGATGGACGCATGACGTCCCTGGTCGCCTTGGTTTCCGGTTTTGGCTGGCATGTCGCCGACCTTCAACGCGCGGCCGAGCGGCTTGGCGTGTTGTTGCACGCGGAGCCGTTCCCGAATGTCTCCGCGGCGGTTGGACTGGATCAGATCGGGCTCACGAAGCACGCGAGGATCGGTGCCGGCGCGCTCGACCTGACTGTTGTCGACGGAGTCCTGGTACGGATGATGCCCCCGGGGAGTCTGGAGCAGGTTGTCTTTCGGATGGACGCTTTGCAATCGACTGGCGGCGCTCGGCGTTCCTGTCCTCAATCCGCCGCGGGCCGTCGAAGCGGCGGTCGACAAGTATTTGACTCTGGCATTGCTCGACGCGGCGGGGATCCCGGTGCCGCCGACCTGGGCTGGGGAGTCGGCGGCCGAGGCGCTGCTGGCCTTCGACGCGCTGGGGGGCGACGTCGTGGTCAAGCCGCTGTTCGGCTCCGAGGGGCGGGGCCTGGTCCGCATCAGCGACAAGGAACTGGCCTGGAGAACCTTTCACGCGATCGAGCGGTTGGGTGGCGTCCTCTATCTTCAACGGGTCGTGCGGCATCCTGGCCACGATCTCCGGGTGTTCGTGCTCCGAGGCTCGGTCCTCGGGATCATGCGGCGGCACGCGGCGCACGGCGAGTGGCGTACCAACGTGTCGCTGGGAGGGCTTGCCGAGCCGTGCTCGCTCGATCCCGAGGTCGAACGCCTGGCTCTGGCTGCCGCACGCGCGATCGGGGCCGAGATGGCTGGGGTCGACCTGATCTTCGACCTCGATCGAGAACAGTTGATCGTCCTCGAGGTCAACGCGGTCCCGGGCTGGCGCGCGCTGGCGAGGGTGACCGGCATTGATGTCGCCGCCGCGATTTTGGCGGCCTTGCGAGACATGCGACGGTGACACAAAGACCCATATGAATTCCCAAGTCTCGGAACATCTCCCGGGTACTCGCCCCGACCGGCGTTGAGTCCCGGCCAGTTGGCCCAGGTCGCTTGCCTGCTCGAGGTGACCGCCCGCAAGCCGGGAAACGTCCACCGACAGAGCGACTTCGCCGATCTGCATTTCCTGGATTTTCTCCTGAGCGCCGGCGCGATCGTCGGGCCTCTCGACCGAGCGGCAGCCGAAGGCGTCGGGACTTCGGTCCACGCCGCCATCGAAGCGACTCGACGCGTCGTCAATACGAACACGAACCTCGGCATCGTCCTGCTTCTGGCCCCCTTGGCGGCCGTTCCGCTTGCCGTTGATCTGGCCGAGGGCGTTGAAGCGGTCCTGGCAGCCACCACGGTCGACGATGCCAGACGCGTCTACCGCGCGATCCAGTTAGCCCAACCCGGCGGCCTGGGCGAGGTTGCCGACCAGGACATTCAGCGCGAACCCACGATCACCCTCCGCGCGGCCATGGCGCTGGCCGCCGGCAGAGATCTGGTTGCGCGGCAATACGCCAACGGGTTTCGTGAAGTCCTCGGCGAGGCACTGCCGGCGCTCCGAGATTCTCTCAAGGCAAGCCAACCGCTCGAAACCGCGATTGTCAGCGCCTATCTGCATCTTCTGGCGCATCACCCGGACTCGCTGATCGCTCGCAAGTACGGACTGGCCCAGGCTGTCGAGGTCTCGCGGCGGGCGGCCGAGCTGCTCGAATCCGGCTGGCCCGATCGCGATCAGGCCCGGCGCGATTGTGAAACCTTCGACGCCTGGCTGCGTCATCCCGGCAATCGATTCAATCCAGGGACCACGGCCGACCTGGTGACGGCCGCCTTGTACGCAGCCCTGCGAGATGGGACAATAGGTCTTCCATTGGTCCATGGCATGCCGGTCTTTTCTCGATGAGGCCGTGCTCCGCTCTGGTGAACTTAAGAGCATAGTACCTCATCATTCTCGGCGAGGCCTCGTCGAAAAATGGTCACTCTCTCGAGCGATATGCTTGCCTCCCTTGCCGAGCAGATCATTCGTCTCGCGAATCCTCGTCAGCTCATCCTGTTTGGCTCACAGGCTCGTGGTACGGCCAATGAAGAATCCGATATCGATCTGTTGATCATCGCTGATCGATCTTCCGATAAGGCGTGGAGCCGTCGTCGCGAGATTGGACGTATTCGACGCGGTCTTCCTGTCATAGGTTTGCCGATTGATATCTTGTTCTTCACACCCGACGAGATTGAGAAATGGCGGCACACCACGAATCATGTCGTGAGCGAAGCCTTGCGTGAAGGGAAGGTTCTCTATGAGCGACCTTGAGCATTCAAGGGCGCTTCTTCGGATGGCTCAACGAGACCTCAATGCGCTTCGAGGAATGATAAACCCGGAGGTCCCATCGAGTGCGTCTTTTTTTCAACACTTCTCGTTGATCAGCACTGCCCGGGCCCCCTCACCCCATCCCTGGGGTGTTGAAAAGTTGGGGTTTACCGAGCTCAAGCGCGAATTCAAGACGTGTGTTTTTGTCACGTCATCGGTAAGTCCCCCCCTTGAGAAGGGGGGCAGGGGGGGGTTAAAGGCATAGCCAGTACGTTGGGCCGATGCGACGATTCCGCGGAGGACAGCCGTCCGGGAAGTTCGCACCAGGCTGTGGTTACACGGGGAGCCCCCCCTGCCCCCCTTCTCAAGGCGGGGACTGGCGCAACGGAATCCGGATGAAGACAAGGCTTGTGCAAGACGAACTTTTCATCACCCCACGTGTTTTCTCCATAAGGCATGATTTGCGGAGGAGAAGCCCTTCTTGAAGTTGAAGCGGGCTTGGATCGTCACGGCGGTCGTGGCGCTCGGTTTGCGAATCGGGTCCGGTCGACCTGAAGCGAATGGCGGACGACCCTTCGCCCGCGGGCGACCGCGCCTTGATCGTCGTGGGATTGTCGGGCGACGACGAGCATGAAGCTGCTGTTTCGCGAGACGGCTCAGGCTTGGCAGCGCTGGCTGATCGATTCGCTCCAGTTTCCGGCGAGTGGCGTTCGGGTCCTTCTTGGCGAGCGCGGAGAGCCGAGCCTGGACGCCCGTCCGGCCGCGCGTCAGGCGATTGCCGACGAGGTCGCAACCATTCGTCGTACGATCGACCCCGAAGGCCGCCTGTGGGTGTTCTTTTTGGGGCACGCCAACGTGAACGAAGGGCATGCCTATCTGCATCTGCCGGGCCCTGACCTGCGCGAGATGAGCTGGGAGCCCTCTTCAACGCCATCAACTGCCGCGAGCAGGTCTTTTGGTTCACGACGTCGGCTTCGGGCTGGTTTCTGCCGAGCCTTTCCACCCAAGGGCGCATCGTGATTACAGCCACGTCCCCCGACCAGGAGTTTAACGAGACCGAGTTCCCTCACGTGCTGGCTGATGTATCACGGCGGAGCCGTCGAGGAGCTGGACCAAAACAAAGACGGCAAAGTCTCTGTCTGGGAGTTGTTCGTCCTGACAGCGCAGGCGGTCGAAGACCGTTTCGCCGCCGACCGCCGCGCCCCAACCGAACATGCCCGGCTCGATGACAACGGCGACAAGCTCGGCACCGAGCGTCCGGCGCCGGTCCGAGCCGATTCCGTACAAGAAAAGACGAGCAAACGCGAATCAAGTGATGGTGAGCTGGCGAAAAAGACGTTCCTGAGGCTCAGAGTTGAGAAGCGTGCTCCACTCCGTTAACCCGACCCGCCGTGGTAAACGGAACGGAAAGGTCCAAGAACCATGAGCCAAGTACCCCGCGACGGCACCGGCCGGCCTACCCCGGAGCGAGTCGCGCGGTTCGTGGGTCTGAAGAAGGGCACCGGCAGGTCCGAGAAATCAGTTCGCACGGCAAACCTGCTCCATGAATATATCGATCCCTTGCTCCTGGCCAACCTCGAGGACCTCGAGTTGATCGCACGCACGGTCGTCGAGGGATTCCTGCACGGGCTGCACCGCAGCCCTTACGTGGGGTTTTCCGTCGAATTCGCATCGCACCGCGAATATCTGCCCGGCGATGATCTGCGGCACTTGAACTGGAAGCTCTACGCTCGCAACGACAAGCTCTATGTCAAGCAATACGACGCCGAGACCAACCTCGACTGTCATCTGGTCGTGGACGTGAGCGGATCGATGGAAACCAAGAACGCGGGGATCTCCAAGCGGCGGTATGCGACGATGCTGGCCGCGGCGGTGGCCCACCTGGCCTTGACATCAGCGCGACGCGGTCGGAGTCACGCTCTTCGCCGATCGGGTGCTCGCTCATGTCAAACCGAGGGCCAAGGCTAACCAGCTCGACGAGATCCTGGCGACGATGGTGCGATGTCCCGGGCGGACGCCGGCCGCATCAGCCAGTGTGCTGCACGAGGTCGCCGAGCTCATGCCCCGGCGCGGGCTGGTCGTGCTGGTCAGCGACCTTTTCTTCGAAACCGAGGAAGTCTTTTCGGGCCTCGACCATTTCCTCTTTCACGGGCACGACCTCGTGGTTTTCCACGTGCTCGACCCGGTCGAACACCACTTGCCGCTGGACGGCCAGGTGCGGTTTCATGACCTGGAAACCGGCGAAGAGCTGACGACCCAGGTGGAAGAGATCCGTGCCGGCTATCAGGCGGCCATCACCGCCTGGCAGACCGAGCTGGACGCCGGCTGCCGCGGCCGGGAGATCGACAGGGTCACGATGACCACCGACCACCGCTGGAGCGAGCGCTCCACGACTATTTGACGAGGCGATCCCAACTTGTACTGATCCGGATCGCGAGGGGCATTGGGGGGGCTGGGCTTTATCCATCTGGGGTTCCTGGCGGCCGGCGCGGCGGTGGCCGTGCCGATCGTGATCCATCTGCTGTTTCGGCAGCGGGCGCGGCGGGTCGAGATCGGCACGCTTCACTTCCTGCGGGTGGTGCTCCAGGATCAAGCTCGGCGCCGAAGGATCCGGCGCTGGCTCCTGCTGGCCTTGCGGGTCGCCGGCGTGTTGTTGCTCGCCCTGTTGTTCGCGCGACCGTTCTGGAGGGCCCCCGAGACACTGGGGAAGCGAGCGCGAGGTCGCGATCCTGATCGATCGCTCGGCGAGCATGGCCGCCGGAACCGCGGGAGCCTCTCCCTTTGACAAGGCCCAGCGGCAGGCAGCCGACTTGATCGCGGGGCTGCCCGACGGGTCCGCGGTCCGCCTGGCGTATTTCGATTCCGACGAGGTCGCCCCCGCCCCGGAAGCAAAGATCGATCCCGCGATCCACCCGGGCCTGGCCGGCACCGACTACACCAAGGCGCTTGGCTGGGCGCGCGATATCGTCGTCGCATCGCGGCGGTCGAAGCGGCAGGTGTTTCTCTTGACCGACCTTCAGAGATGCGGCCTCGGCCCACCCCTTGCCGGCGGCTTTCCGCCGGACGCGGAAGTCGAGTTGATCGACGTCGGCCGTCCGCTGACGACCAACCTGGCCGTCGAGGACGTGCTCGCCGAACAGACCGACCTCCGTGACGGCAAGCCCGTGATCGTCACGGCCCGCGTCTTCAATGCCGGCGTCTTTCCCGCTCGAGACGTACAGCGTCAGGCTGTCGCTCGAGGGAAGCCGCCGATCGAAAAGACCGTGTCGATCGACGGCCATTCCCGCCAGCTCGTCCGATTTGAAGTGCCCGTCAAAGAGCCGGGTCTTTACCACGGGTTCGTCGAGGTCGCCGGCAACGATGACCTCCCATTCGACGATCGCCGCTGGCTGGCCTTTCGAGGCCCGCCTCCCGATCGGGTTCTCTTGATCGACGGCGAGCCGGGCCCGTCGGTTTTCGGGAACGAGACCTATTACCTCGAAACCGCTCTGCGGCTCAGGCTGCCGGGCGACGAGCCGGCGGCATCCGCAAGTCCTTACGAGCCAACGCGCATTCCTTGGAGCGGCCAGGGAAGTTCCCTGCCCGATTTGAGTCCGTTCCGCGTCGTCGCCCTTTGCAATGTCGCCGACATTTCGCCAGCCGACGCCGGCGCCCTCGCTCGTTTCGTCGAATCGGGCGGGAACTTGATCATTTTCACGGGCGACCAGGTCAAAGCCAGGGGCATATGCCGCACTTGAGCAAGCCAAGCTCTTGCCCGCGCGGTTGCAAGGGCCGGCCGAGATCGGATCGTACCGGTTCGCCGACTGGGCCAAGGACCACCCTTTCTTGAGCCCGTTCACCGACCCGCAGTACGGCGACCTGCGAACGCTCCGGTTCCAGAGAATCACGCGACTAGCGGCCCGACCCGGAGGCCCTCGTGCTGGCACCGCGCAAGGGGGCGTGCCGCTCGTGGTCGAGAAAACCGCGGGCCAGGGCGTTGCATTCTGTTCGCCTTTCCGGCCGATAACGCTTGGGGAGACTGGGCCATTCATCGACTGTATGTGCCGCTGGTCCATCAATTGCTCGGCTACCTGACCAACCGGCTGCCGGAGACCAGTCCCGTGAGGTTCGAGCGCGCCGGTCAAGGGCCGGCGACAGCTCCCGGCGTGTCACTCGATAACGGGCCGCGCTGGTTCGAAACGTCGATGCGGCCGAATCCGAGATCGAGCGGACGACGGTGGCCAAGCTGCGTGAGACCTACCGGCTTCCCCAGGCAACCCAGAGCGACTCGCGCGGGAAGCTGCGGGCCGGACACTCTGGCGGAAGCCGGTGGGGAGCGGCCGGATGAGCTCTGGCGGACGATTGCCTGGGTATTGTTGGTCGTGCTTGTCGTGGAAGTGTTTGTCGCGAACAGGATTTAGAGTCTACAATTGATGTCCCCTTGGGCTTCGCGGTGATTTCCCACAACACGCTCTAGCTTTTGAGAGGCAGGCTCATGCGCGGCAAACTCGGAATTGCATCGATCGCGGTCGTTTTCGGCGCCTTCGTTTTCCTATTTCTATCGATAGGCAAAGCCCCCGAAGTTCACGCCCAGCGTGCCAAGACCGAACGTCACGCGTTCGAATACAAGGTGATCGTATTGACCTTCAACCCCGGCGAACGCCTGACTGACGCGCAATGTGCAACCCAGTTCCGAAAAACTACTCAACACGGAGGCGACAGCCGGCTGGGAACCAGTGACCTCACTGCTCATGCGCAACACGGTGCAGACAATTGGCGGCGGCGTGACGACTGTGCGATTCGACGTCGTTCGTCGCCTTCCGTCGCCCGCGCGTAACTCGCTCCAAGCGCCGAGGAAGCTGGAAGTTAGCCGTCTAACGATAGGTTGCAAGTCGTCACTTGCCGAACTGAGTGAACGCAATCGCGAGGGTTCCGCGGAGGTAGCCGCTCATCAGATCACCGTCGAACCCGCCCATCCAGAATCGAACGTGCCAAGGCGTTTTCGTATCGACGGCGCCACCGAGCTGGTTGCCCATCTCCGCAGTCACGGTGGGACCGGTCAGGTCGAAATCCCAACTGGCTTTAAGGCCGAGGCGAGTTGGGAAAATACTATTGTTCACAATCGGATAGATCCGATTGGCGAACGCTTCCCGTTCGACCGGGTCGAGCGTGGTGGCGTGCTGGAGCTGGAGCCAGTCTTTCCGCTTCTGAAAATACTCGTCGGCGGTGTTTGGGGCGTCTGGGTGATGCCGAGCGCCTCCAGCACATCGTCCGCGGCATCGCTTTCAGGCGAGCGTGCAGGTCATGATAACCGCGAGACAAACCGCACAGAAGATAGAAGAAGATAATGTCTTGCCGCTCCCCATACCAGTCGGCACCAGGCCGCGCAGGCCGTCACGGACCGGCTCGCTCTTGGCGAACGCGTCGGAGAGCGAGACAATAGGGCCACGGACCAGCCGGATACCCAGCGCCGTTCGCGGTGAGCTTTCTTCGGCCCTGGTCAGCCAGATCGGGGTCGGCAAGAACGATACGCCGAGAAGATGTAGCGGAGGGACTCCTCGAACGCGGACAGGATGAGACCGGATTTCTGGCTATTTCCCACAAAAACCCGAGCGGAGTAGGGAAGCGGATGCCGGCGTGCTCGGCAGCCGCCTGCGGAAGATGACACAGAGGCTTCTAACTCCTGCCGGTCCCGTATTGGGAGCGCCTTCCAATGAGCAAGTGGATCGGGCACCTCCGGAGCAGGGTCACCGAACAATCGGGATGGGCGCGACTGACAACAATTCGCGGGATCGTTTCAGGAAGTTTGGTGCTCCCTCCCACTGTGACGCACTCAACGGTCCCAACTGTGGCAAATCGTCGTGCGGGCTTTCCGGGATTCCGCTGAGACTCGCGCTCGACCGCCGGCTCAGCCGAACGACCGCTCGTGCCGAAGCCGCCACCCCTGGTCAAGTACGTCGCGTTGAGACGAAGCCATCGTAGCACCTCCCTGGCTTCCTCGCCCGCGAGCCGAAGTTCACCGCCGGCATTCGGCGAGTTGGAGGCAAAGACGAGGCGGAGACCAGGTTCCGCGCGATCGTTGTCGACGATCGCATAAGCGAGCAGTTCGGGGTTGAACAAATAGTCCCCGACGGCTAAGAATGAATTCGACATAAACCGATATCCTATGGATGTTGGTACGTTCTAAACCCAGGGTTTCGGCCACCCTCTCGTCGCGCCATTTGTCTCTACACATGCATCGGCGACTCAAGTTTCCCCCCCTTGCGAAGGGGGGGTTGGGGGGGTTGGTCCCGGCGGAACCAGTGCGCCAGGTTCGCGGCTTCGGGTCGGCTGGACCGGCGGAATTACGGCGTCTTCCGAGGCTCTTGGTTATGCCCTGTTCACCCCCCCTGCCCCCCCTTCGCAAGGGGGGGAAATAGATCGCTCGCACCGGCATTCGATTGTGCGCAACAAAAAACGCGTGTCTTGAAACCGTCCCGCGTGGCGCGGCTAACCCCAACTTTTCACCACCACCCCGAACCCCCCTTCGCAAGGAGGGGACATTTTTCGGGCCATAGAGGTTTGTGTTGAGACCATTGCCCCGCAAAGCCGGGCAAGGGTCTTTTGGTTATCGTCTCTCAGGGTTGGCGCGAATCCGCCAAGCGGAGTTTCTCCGAAACATTTTCGACCTGGCGGAAGACGCGGAGGAAATTGCCTCCCCATAGCTTGGCGATCTGGTCCTCGGTAGTAGCCCCGACGCAGCAGTTCCCTGGTGACGTTGAGCGCCTCGCTCTCGTCTTTCCAGCCGATGACGCCGCCGCCGTGGTTGAAGTCGGAGCTGATGCCGACGTGGTCGATCCCGATCCGCTTGACGGCATAGTCGATCGCATTGACCAGGTCGGAGACCGTCGCCTCCCCGGCGCGAGGGCGTAGAGCTCGCTGTGCAGCTCGTCATCCTCTTCCTTGGTGAGGTCACGCGTGTCTTTCTGGTACTTGGCGGCGAGCTCCTTGTACGTCTTGAGGAGATCGACCGGTGGCGTCTTCAGGTAATAGCTGAACGCGACGATCTGGACGACGCCATCGTTCGACTTGATCGCGTCCAGTTCTTCGTCCGTGAGGTTTCGCGGACTATCGACGAGTGCCCTGATCGCCGAATGGGTCGCGACGACCGGGGCCTTCGACAGCTTCGACAGTCTGGAGCAATGCCTCGGGCGTGAGCTGCGAGACGTCGATGATCACGCCCAGCTTGTTCAGCCGGCCACCGCCTCGCGTCCGAGCGAAGAGAGACCGCCGTGCTCACCGGGCTTGTCGTCTCCGATCGGCCGCGAGGAGTCGGCGAAATCGTTGTTGCCGGCATGAACAAAGCCGAAGGTCCGGACCCCGGATCGATAGTACGAGTCGATCAGGGAAAGGTCCTTGCCCAGCGGGGACGCGTTCAGGAAGCCGACGATGACGGCGAACTTCTTTTCGCGGTGAATCCGTTCGACGTCGTCGGCCGTACGTGCCAGCGCGGCGCGTTGGGGATAGCGTTTCGGAATATCAAGGATCGCCTTGAGCTTGCGATCGGCTTCCGCCGTGCCTTGGATAGGCCCTCCGGTGTGCGCCGGCCCTGCTTGGCGAAGACGGCGAATACGGCGGCGCCGACTCCGCCCTGCTCGAGCTTGGGCAGGTCGACCTGGGTCTCGCCGTCGATGCCCGGGTCCGTCCGGCCGGTGCCGTAGTCGACCGGAATGTCGACGTGGCTGTCGAGGACGAGTACTTTGTCGTGGATCCGTTTGGCTTCCTGCTCGATGTCGACGAGGAACGGGTCCTCCGCGCATCCGCTCGCGTCGCAGGAACAATGAGCGAGGCCGCGATCACGATCGACCGAAGCGCGAGACGCCACGAGCCATGGCTCGGGCCCGATTTGTCGCAAAGCATTCGACATCGTTTTCTCCCTTCGATTGCGTCTGTATCGATTCGAATCTCGAGTGAATTGACACTGCGATCTAGTCAATATGAGTCCGAGCTGATGACCTCGCCGCCGGCGCGGGTCGAGAGCGCCTGCCAGACGCCGAGTTGCGTGCCGGGCAGGAACGAGTAAAGCGGCGCCGAATTCGGGCAGCTTCCGTTCGCCGTGGCGATGAGCGCGGTCGGGAGGCCCGTCGTCTGGCTGAATGGCATCGTGCTGATCGATATCCTTGATGAACCGCACCGAGCCGTCGGCGAATCCCGACATTGATCCCGCCGGGATGGAAGCTCGACGCGGCCGACTCGAACGTGTCGATCGAAATGACCGTGGTATTGGGGTTGCCGCCGAGCTTCGACTGGGGATTGATCGGATAGAGCGTCGTGAACATGGTGTCGCCGTAGTCGCCGGAAGTCCACCAGCCGAAGAAGATGGCATCTTCTCCCGCCAGCTTGCCGTAGGCACTCTCGGCGATCAGGAGCGTGTTGCTCGTGCCGTCGGTGACCGATGCGATGGCTGTTACTGCTGTAGAAGTAGATGAGGCCGTTGGCCTCGGCCTTGGCCGCGGCGAAGGTCGGGTCGGTCGGATAGTCTTGCAGCCCGGGAGCAAACCACGTCCCCGAGTTTCCCTTGTAGCTGTTGTAGTGCATCAGCTGGATCGGCGGCGGGTTCTGCCCGGTCGCCGCGGTGATGGCGGCGGACAGGTCCTGGATGTTGGCGACCGCGGGATCGCTCGGGCACCAGAGCGTGCTGATGCCGACGCCGTGAACGGTCACATTGCTGAAATCGTAGACATTCACCGAAAAGTTATAGGCGTTATAGACCTGTTGCTGTTCGAAAGTAGGTGGACAGGCTCACCAGGAAGCTCTGCTCGTGCGTGCTGCCGCACGGCGTGATGAATTGAGGCTTCTGGTAGCTGCCCAGCGGGAAGACGTTGTTGGCCGAGATATAGTTGTGAACGGCCAGCCCGAGCTGCTTCAGGTTGTTGGTGCACTGGGCCCGCCGGGCCGCCTCGCGCGCCGACTGCACGGCCGGCAGCAAGAGGGCGATCAACACGGCGATGATCGCGATGACGACCAGTAGCTCGATCAAGGTGAATCCGCGGCGTGATCTCTGCTCTGGCATGTCTGTCTCCTTCTTACTCTCGTCGGACCATGAAACGAGATGAACGCGATTCGTAAAACAAGCGCTGCAAGACGTCGGGTCATCTCCCAGCTCTGCGAGACGGGCCGGCGCGGCGGGCTAACTGTTTTCCCGCTGGTTTCTGGACCTTGAGCGGGTTGGAAAGGCTTCCTTTGTCGAGGACGCTGACCGGCCTTTCTGTCATTGACGATCGGAAGTTCACGCTCTCCCGAGCATCCCATCACGGCGAACATCCCAACAACAATCACGGATGCGACGATGCGATTACCTCACGGTTTCAGCTCCTGCCGCGGCGAAGCCGCGGTTTGGGACAACGGTTGTGCGCGCAGCCCGAACGATCCCGAGTTCGGGTGGTTTGTGATCGACGGCTGAAGGCGGGACTCCAACGGGGTGGAGGATGGGGTCGGCTCAAGTTCGGGCTTGAGCCGACACGTTGGAATCCCGCCTTCGGTTGGCCTGCCAGAGAGGTTGGCAGGTGCTTCTGAAAACAACATGGGTCGAGTCGCATTACCGCGCGGCGGTCGCGTTCTCAGCCAGCAGGCGCTCGATGGTCGAGATAAACTCCGCCCTCAACTTGTGGTGAAACTCTCCGCTCGCGGGAGCGGCGAAGCCGGCGTGAATGAGCTTCACCCGGCCGTCGCGGCCGATGAAGAACGTGGTCGGCCACGAATTGAGGTTCTCGGCCTGTGGCACCTTTTCCCACATCTCGATCGGGGCGCCGGCGATCAAGTACGGGTACTCGACGCCGTATTTCTTGATGAAGGCACGCGCACGCTTCAGCCCATCCTCCTGCTGCTCGGGCTCCTCGAAGTCCAGGGCGACGACCTGGAGCCCGCGGTCGCGGTACTTGCGATCGAGCTCGACCAGGAACTGGGCCTCGTCGTGGCAGTTCGGGCACCAGGTCCCGGTCACCACCGCGACCACCACCTTGCCCGCGAAACGCGAGTCGTTATTGGAGACGACGTTCCCATCCACGTCGGGGAAACTGAACTTGAAGACCTCGTTCGGGTTCTTGACGCGGGTATGCTTGTCGGGGTCGGTGGGCTCGGGCAGCCCCTTGGCCCGAGCATCGGCCGGGCGATAGGCGATCAGCTTCTCCTTGGTGGTGTAAGCTCCGCTCGGGCACGATCTCGAGCGTGTCGTTCTTTGACGGCTTGATCTCCAGCACCAAGGGGCGCGAACCGGAGAAATGGCTCACCACGAACTTGCCATCCTTGTAGGCGCCGGTCAGCGTGCCGGTATCGCCGTCCACGCGGAGGATCGCCGCGGCGACCTCCGGGCCCTTTTGCCGCACGATGAAGTGCCAGGATTTCTCACCCTTGGGGCTGTTGTACGGAATCTCCCAGACCCCGTCGATCGAGGGGACCTTCTCGGTGGTCAGGGCCACCGGTGTATATCGCTTGGCGTGGAATGGATACGAGCTGATGTAGCGGTCGCGCTTGAACCGGCCGGAGAGCTTTCCCTCGAGCTGTCCGTCTTTCACGGTCGCTTCCAGCTTCGACAAGTAGTGCCCAAAACTCACGACGAGCTTGCCGTTCTCGAAGTGACCGTCGGTCGAAGCGACCGGGAGGTCGCCGTTGAACACCGTGCCCGTGAATTTCGAGCCCTCGCCCGAAAAGTCGATGCGGAACGGGATCTCCACATCCTTGATTTTCGACCGTCGCGTCCCAGCGGCCGTTCGGGGTTTCCGCCCTGGCGACTGGCACGAAGGCGAGATAGGACGGCAAGGGAGAAGAGTTTTCTCATGCGTCTGTTCCTTTCTTGAGTGATGACTGAACTTGAAAGAACGGTCTGGTTCACGTGATGCTCAGAAAATCTCCCTGTGAGGCGTCGGCGATCAAAGACGCCGAGACACACGAATCGGGTCCGGCGGGAGTGGTCCGGACTCCGAGCGGTTCAGTGCCTCTTTTCGCGCACCAGAGGGCCCGATTGTGGCCGTGGGCTTCTCCGGCTTCGATTCGGGGTGTCGCTCCGTCAAGCGAGGCGGTGGCCAACCGCTTCCAATCACCGGGCAAGTCCGGGCTTGGTGGCGAGCAGGATCTCAAGGATCGCTCGCCGGTCGTCGGCCGAGAGCCGGGCGAATTCGGGACTTTGATCCTGCCCGGTGAGTACCTCCAGGAGCCGGCGATAGACGAAGTCCTTGGCCGGCCTGGGGAGCGCGTCGAAGGCTTCGGAATAGATCAAGTAACTACACGGGTACTTGAAGATTCGGCGATGGAGATCGAAATCGCGCAGGGATCGGCCCTTGGGATCGCGCGGTCCCTGCGCGGCGAAATCCTTGGCGAAGCTCGAGCTGCCCACGATCGGCTCCTCGAGGGTCGCCTCGTCGGCGAACAGCAGGTAGCGCAGCAGTTCCTCCGACGGGCCTTCGATTTTCCGGCGGGTGGTCTCGGAGATCGCGCCGGCCGGCTGCCTTCGATCGGTCGGCGCCCTTCTCGGCATGCAGGGCCAGGCGCGTCTTGTAATTGGCCACGGTGATCAGGTTGTGCATTTGGGTTTGGTGAGCCAACACCAGGTGCGCCACGATATCGCTGTGCGCCGAGAGATACGCGGCTGTCGAGAACCGTTTCGACAGGTCCGAAGACGTTGGCGCCGGCGGCTCGATCGAGTTGTTCGGGATGCTCGGAATCCTCGGCGAAGACGTTGCCCATGTGGTCCTGCCGGCCGTGCGTGCCGGTGACGTACCAACCCCCCCAGCGCTCCTTGAGGGGGCTCTCGTGTCCCGTGATGAAAGAGTCGGTCTCAACCGCTTGAGTTCCCGTCGGCCTGGCGAAGATCGAACGCAAAAGGACACCCGGCACTCCCCGCGTCCCGGGCGCGACGTGGCACTGAGTGCAATCGAGGGTCGCACGCACGAAGACCGGCTGGTCGGATGGTTGCTGGTCCAGGAGGTAGAAGATCGCCCCTTGGTCCGGGTCGAACGAGGCGATCTCCAGCGAGTGGCCGTTCTGAATCCAGCCGAGGTAGACGTTGTCGTTGAAATAGAGGGCCCGCGGGGAAGAGGGCGAGATCTTCTTGTACTGAAAACTGGTCTTGGAGAAGACCAGGGTCTGCGACGAGACGGGCACCTCCAGCAAATCCATGACCGACTTGAGATATCCGTGCTTGGGCTCGAATTTCAGCTTGACCTTGCCCTGGTCGATCCGCTCCTGCAGCTTGGCGACCGGGTCGCTGACCCGGTCGGAAAGGTAATTGATCGGCTCGTCCCGGAACGGCAGAAAGCCCTGGTCGCGAACCGGGACCTGTCCATACCCTCGACCGGACAGGAGACAAGAGACGATGGCCCAAATCAGGGCGAAACCTCGCGCCGAGCGGGGAAAAAGCCCGATTCGGCGACCGTCGCGAACCTCAATCATCTCATCAGCCCTCGCTGCTCGGCCAAAGCCTCGATCCGACATTCGACCTCATTATGTCGATCGATTTAGTCAAGTATTGGTTACGACTTGAGCCTTCCGAATCCTGATTCACAGATCACCGGAAAACCGACCGTTTCGCCGAAATCGGCTCAGCTGCAATAAGATATAAATTAATGACTTACGGCGATTGATCTCGCGTAGCGAGCTTTGATCGAGCCTGCTTCCAAGAGACCGACATTGGCCCTTTCGATCAATGTCTACTAAATCTATCGACATAGTGTAGTTAATGTCAAGAGTGTTTTTCCATAGTGTACCGGATTCAGGCGAGAACCCGGATCGCGAGACGTGAGTCCACTCCTGCAAGATCCTGGCAGGAGCGCGAGCTATGTCCGACGATGCTCACTAACGCCGATTTTTCGGATCGACGAAATCGCTTATGTGAATCTGAATGCGACGAACCGCGACAAAAACGCTATTGACAGTATACCAACTATATTGATTGACTTAGTTGGCATTGTGCGGCAGTCAACATCGAGATTTAGCGCAGGTTGGTGGATCCTGAGTCGCTTGTCGGTGGGGTCGGAAAGATGGCAAAGAGGTTATTGCTGGGCAGCGAGCTGGAAGTGGAAAAGCCGGTCGTTCGCCCTTGTCGAATCTGCTGGAATCCCATTTTAGGCGATTTGCTGCCGCCTCGTACCAAGTTGATCACGCCTCCTTCCCGCTGGGCAAACCCGTTTATGGCGAAGGTCAAAGCCAGGGAGAGCGCGGATGCTCACGCCGCATCTGTCGCCCGATACCGAGAATGGATCATAAGCCCGAAGCGGGCTCAGCTCAGGTCTCAGGCGAAGCGCGTGCTGGCAGGTTGGAACTTGGCTTGTAAGTGCCAAGTCGGATCGCCGTGCCACGGGGATGTCTTGCTTGAGATCGCGAACGATCCCTGATTTCTGGATTGGCGTTGCCTGCGCTTCTTGTCTCGCGGGGACAGGGTCAGACGCCGCGAACAGCACGGGTCGCTCCTGGAGCTAGGAGCCACGAAGCAACCCCATTTACCGATACCGAACCTGCACCGCTTTCGGACCTCAATACATCGGCACGGACTGCGCAGGCGATGCGCAGATCGTCGATCAGCGCTTGCTTCATCTGCTGGCGGGTCTCTCCGTCGGGGGCACGCAAGACAGCCGCAGGATGATAGGTGGCGACAACGCTTCCGTGTATGCTGTTTAAGACTTCACCCCGTTGTTTTGTCACGCGGAAAGTGGGTCCAAGCAAGGCCTGAGCGGCCGTTGCACAAGGCAGACGATCACACGAGGCTGGATTAATTCGAGCTCGGCTGCAAGCCAAGGTCGGCACGCTGCGATCTCGCGCGAGCTCGGCTTGGAATGCAATCGGCGTTTGCCGCGGGCCTCCCACTTGAAATGCTTCACGGCGTTGGTGACGAAGACTTCGCCCCGATCGATCCCGGCGCTTTCCAGTGCCTGATCTAACAGCGCACCGGCCGGCCCGACAAACGGCCGCCCTCGCCGGTCTTCGTCATCGCCCGGCGCTTCGCCCACCAA
Organism: uncultured Planctomycetota bacterium; assembly: GCA_963779785.1. GTDB lineage: Bacteria > Planctomycetota > Planctomycetia > Isosphaerales > Isosphaeraceae > CAVRFS01. The sequence goes on along the minus strand of CAWAAW010000001.1, from coordinate 98,703 downwards.
AATCATCTTCGCCCCCGCCGGACCCTCGCCGCCGACGGCCTGGGTCGCCCGCTCGTAAAGCTCGCAACCACGGCACGCCTGTTCGGCCGCGACTAAGGATTCCACCGTCCGAATCTTCGGCAGGTAGTCGGCGGCAGAGATGAGATCTGGAGCGCGCCGAGCCCTGCATATTGCGGCTGCACTGAGCCAGCCTTCTGGTCTTTCTTCGAGAGCTTGGTCATTGGAATCGGTTCCGGATTCGGCGTGATTCGTTCGCCGTCATTCCCCTGTGGTATGCCGTATGCACGGATTGTGCCACGTACCCCTTTTCGGCGACGCCGCAGAGTGAGTTTTTCACGCAGCCCTCAGAAAGGACTCCGATGCATAAGAATCGAATCAGGCACGCACCCGACCGAATCGTCGGCGACCAGAGAAAAAAAGACCGGGCCGCAGCCAAAAAGGCCAAACTCCACTATGTTGACGACTCAACGCCCGGTATTCGCAGAGAAAAACACGGTCGATCGTTTCGTTACGTCGGGCCGAACGGCAGACCGATTAGGGATCGAAGAATCCTCGATCGCATCCGCGGCCTCGTGATCCCGCCGGCGTGGACTGAAGTGTGGATTTGCCGTGACCCCAATGGCCACCTGCAGGTAACAGGCCACGACGCGAAGGGGCGCAAGCAATATCGCTATCATCCCCGATGGCGCGAGGTGCGTGACGAGAACAAGTACGACAAGCTCATCAATTTCGCGCAGGCGCTGCCGCGTATTCGCAGGCGCGTCGCCCGAGACCTGCGCCGAAAAGGCTTACCTCGGGAAAAAGTCCTCGCGGCGGTCGTGAAACTACTGGAAACGACGCTCGTTCGGGTCGGCAACGACGAATATGCCGAGGCCAACAAGTCGTTCGGCCTGACGACGATGCGCGATCGGCACGCGAGGGTCGTGGGGGCCAAGGTTCGGATGGAGTTCAGCGGCAAGAGCGGGGTCCATCACGAGATCGACATACGTGAGCCGCGATTGGTCGAAATCGTCAGGAAATGCCAGGAGCTTCCCGGCCAGGAATTATTCCAGTACGTCGACGAACAAGGCAATGTGCACGACGTTGGATCTTCGGACGTCAACGATTATCTGCGGGAAATCAGTGGTGACGATTTCACTGCCAAAGATTTTCGAACGTGGGCCGGGACTGCGCTTGCCGCCGAAGCGCTCAAGGAATTTGAAGACTTTGATACCAAAGGCTGCCGCCAAGCGCAACGTGACCAAAGCCATCGAGCACGTGGCGGAACGGTTGGGAAACACAAAGGCGGTCTGCCGCAAGTGCTATGTCCATCCCGCGATCGTCGATGCTTACATGGATCGCTCGCTGCTCGAGACGCTCAAGAACCGCGCGGAAACCGAGCTCCGGAGGGGTATTTCGCGCTTGCCGGCGGAAGAGGCCGCCGTCTTGGCGTTGCTGCAGCAACGAATGAAACAGGCGATTAAGCACGATCCTGGCCGCCGGCGCATTCGCCAAATTCGCTAAGACACTCAGTGATGAGCGAGTCATTTCCCAGCGTTATGCGTCCAGGCGTTCGTCCCACCGCAACCGCCCGGGCGATTAGACTAGCCTGGTCGAATTTGGGCGGCGGTACGGTAGTTGCGCAGCGTAGGAAAGCGGAGCACGCATGTGAAAGCAGGACGGGTCCGGTATCGACCAAATGGGGGCGTTGTTGGCGATGTTGTGACCGTGCCACGAACAGCGCGGGTCGCTCCTGGTGGGATGGTCTTTCACATATTCAATCGCGGCGTTGCGCCAGTGCAGTTGTTCCAGAAGGCGGCGGATTGCCAAGCGTTCGGAGGCGTCTTGAGGGAAACGCCCGACCAATCGCCGATGTCGGGATCTGTGCCTTCTGGCTGATGCCGAACCACTGGCATCGGCTGCTCTGGCCGGAGCACGAGGCAGAATTCGCGCCGCATCACGGCGCTTGACGATCACGCACGTTCGCCGCTGGCAGGAGCACCCGTGATATGCGGGACTGGGCCACATTGAGCAGGGTTGCTATCAATCGTTCCCTCGTGGAGAGCGATCGAGCACTTCGGGTGGTGGGCAGGTTCTTTCGACGCAATCGCGCTACTGTGCCGGCAACTCGGTCTACATGCCGAAGATCTGGCGATGCTCGTCGCCAGCTTCATGTCGGACGTCATCGATATCAACGCACGCGACAAGGTGCTTCTTTGTAGCTAACGAGGACGCGATCGAGCAGGAGCGCCGTAGATAGCGCCAAAGGGTCCCTTGGACCCCGACAATTCAAGAGAAAAGCTAAAATCGATCGAGCCAAAGTCATTGCCCGCGATGAGCACCCATCCGGTCAACCAGAGGTTGAGCAGAGAAGCCGATCGTCAACAACGAGCGGGCACTCCACTCGCCCATCGTCTCAGCGGCTCTAACGCCCAAATGGGTCATTTCACATCAAGCCGTAGAACCGCTCGCAAGCCCATCACGACCAACCTCACAAGATCCTGTGCGATATCTTCCCAGAGGCTGCTTTATCGATCTGGCCCTTGCCGAGGATCGTGAACGTCAAGCCGGCAGTTGCCAACGGGAACCAATCACTGAAAGCGAGCATGTGGTCTGACTCCAATGCCAAGATATGCGGGTCGAAGGTCGTCTTCTGGTCCTGGGTAGAGCACTCATTCCTTGATCCCGAAATAGTTCCGCCAGAATCCTGCGATCTCTTCGACCATCGGTGCGGAACTGGGGATCAACCCGGACCCATACCGAGAGTCGTAGCGCTCGGCATAGTCTTTGGCAGCCTGATAAGCCCAGATCGGTGCCTCGTCACTCTTGAGCACTGATTTCAGGGACTCCTCGACCACGACCAGATCCTTGCTCTTGAGCATCCGAACCATGTTCCAGCCGATTTTCTTGTGCTCGTTCTGCTCTGCTTCCATCTCCCGGCACAGCGAAGACAGCCGTTCCTTTCGTTCCTCGGTGGGATCGGTCAAATAGGGCTTCAACTCTTTGACGGCTCGATCCACAAGTTCCCGATAGCGCTCTGGGCACTTCTCTCGTCGCATCTTGCTTTGGATTCTCTGAGCCAGGAACAAAGCGAAGGCTGCTGCGGCTTCGGGGTCTTCGCAGAAACTCTTGATGGTCGTCAAGCGGGTGACGGGGAAGTCCTTTCCCTGGCGGAGCGCCTCGGCGATCTCCGACAGTTTCTTGACCTTCTTGATGAACTGAGCGTTTGGGGGCTGAGGCATGTCGAATCTATCCCGTTCGACATTCAGTCCTGCAAGCGGCTGAAACGTTTGATGTCCATGCCAAGCAAACTTGCGATTCGTGGAGCGATGGCGGGGAACTTGGTGTAAACCTCATTGCCCGTCGCCGGGTAGGCGTGATAGCCGCCCGTGCCATCGTCCTGAAAAACGTATATCCTGCCGTTCAGCACTCCAACCAACTGCCTCTTGCCGGGGACTTCAAAGCAATGTAGCGGGTCGTTCAATAACCGTTCTGCTTCAAGCGGGGAGAGATCGAGTTTGGTGCCCTTGCGACCCTGTGTCCCAGGCGTTTCATGTTTGGGGTTGGGGTTGTACTTTCGCATCGCTTCACTGCCCTTTCAGACTGGGTTGTCCTCTCGTCCATCGGCAATCCGATGTTTGTCCCCCGACCATTCCCGCCAAGATCCGTCGCTATTGGCTCTCACTGCCCGAATCGCTCGAGATCGAGACTGGCGGTGGAGCTAGCGCGCCTAACTATACCTTTTCGCGGGGATATGCATAAAACCCCAAGAACTTCCGCTGCGCCGCCAAATGGAGCTCCTTGGTCGGGACGGCCAACGGCAGTTCCTGAAAGTAAGCGCCGACGTCACCTGGATTGATGCGATTCAGTTGCAGGTTGCGCTCTTCGCACCACGCCAAGCAATTCTTAACAGCATGGATGTAGTTCCTGCGGGTATGGAGGTTGGCGAGTTCGCCTTGGAAAAACTCATCCCAGGCAAATCCGGCAGCCTGGCCGACGCACTTCACGATCTCGGGTGCGTTCCGAGCTGACACCGGCGTCGCTGAATTGGTCAGGTTCGATCTGTCGTAGACCGCAATTTCGCGCCGCTTCATCATTCATCGATCTCTAAACTATGTTAGCCTTACCATAAACAACGCCAGAGATTTGAGCAAGTGAAACTCGGAGAAAGCTTCGGCCTTCGGTCTGATCGATCAGACCGAAGCGCGCAGTGGCGCTGGCCCTGGGCCGGGCCATCGCGTCGGCCGCCGGGCGGCACTCATCGGTTCCTATCCGGAGTCACTGCTCGAGCGTCCAGGGCTCAGCCGAAGCTCATTTCTGGGGCGCGCCACGATCCCGGTTTTCCGAAACATTTCGGGGAGCCTCGGACTGAATCAGTGCTTCCGCCTCGCGGCGCAGGACGTGCGCTTCCAGCCAGTTGTGGAAGTGCAACCCTAAATCCTCTTGGGCCCGGGCCGGCATCCCGTCACGGTACTGATCGAGCCATGTCTGGGCCTTGTTCAGCCAGCGGCGCGCCTCGTCGGCCTGACCGAGCCGCTCGTTGGCGAGGGCCAGCCAAAGCCAGTTGAGAACCGCACGGCCCGGCTTTGGGTCGGCCTGGAGGCTTTGCTCGAAGAAGGGCACCGCCTGTTGGAACCGGCCGGCACGGAACGCCAGGGCCCCTTGCTCGGTCAGCGACCAGAACTCTCGGGCTGATTCCTTGAGTTCCTTCTCGGCGAGGCGAGCGGGCAGCGACGCATCGGTGACGGCATCGGGGGCCAAGGTGCACGTGCGGGCGACCAGAAAGGATCTCGGCGCTCCCGCCCTGCCAGATTGCTCAATCATGCGAGCGCAAGCCCTGGAGTATGCCAAGCGGTCGCCCGAAAGCAGTGATAGCGCGGCATACTCAAACCAGAAGTCGGCCGCTCTCCGTCGGGCCGCGTGTCAAGTTCCGCGCATAGCCATCGAGCGCGCGATCCCATTGCCTGAGGGCGGCGCGCTGCGACCCTGCTCTAACGGGTCGGCGGCGAGACTTGTCGCGACGTCCCGCCACAGTCGCTGCCAGGATTCGCGCTCGGCATCGGGCAACTTCGCCAGCCCCGCCGGGTCACGGACGCAGGCCAGCGCAGAGTCGGACAGCCAGTCGGCGAGCGACGATTGCAGCACCTCGCCGTTGTTGCGCATTCTGGAGATCAGCTCCAGATTGGCTCGTAGCCATGCCAGAGCCTGGCTGCGCTTGGCGGCTCGCTCCGGCTCGACGCTTCGCGCATCCTCGGGACACCACCCGGCTGCGGGTTGAACGTTGACACAGACGGCTTCATACCGGCTCAGGATGAGCCGGTCCCGAGCCTGGGATGGCTTCTCGCCCTCGATTCGGACGGCTTGCTGAAGGTGATCGATGGATTCTGCAAGCCGGCCCTTGCGGCGGAGAATAAAGGCCAAGTCACCGTGGGCGATGGCGTAATTGGGATCGAGGCTCACGGCTTCCTGCATGTGGCCGAACGCCTCGTCGAGCTGACCCTTTTTGTACAACGCCACGCCGAGATTGAGCTGGCCGAACGCAGACTTGGGGTCGATGCTGACACTCTGCTTCAGATGTTCGATGGCCTCGTCCATCCGGCCGCGGTCGCGCAGGGCCATGCCGAGATTATTGTGAAGCGCGGCGGATTTTGGGGCAATGCTGAGGGCCTGTTGCCAGTGCTCGATCGCCCCATCCAGCCGGCCCTTGGAGTAGTGAGCGAAGGCGAGATGGTAGTGTGCCAACATATTCCTGGGGTCGAGCCGGAGAGCTTGCTCCAAGGGGTCGATCGCCTCGTCCACTCGGCCCATGGAGCGCAGGATCTCGCCCAGGCCGTTGTAGGCTGCACTGGATTCGGGCCGCAGCGCCAGGGCCGCACGGAAATAGCCGAGGCCCTCGTCCCATCGCCGTTCCTGGTTGAGCGCCCACGCCAATTCGAAGGTCACCCAGAAGTCCTGCGGGAAACGATTCTGCGTGGCGGTGAGCAGCGCGATCGCCTCACCACCGCTCTTGCGCGAAACCCGGCCCAGGGCGGTCGCCAACTGCGGAGACAACTCGGCCACCCTCAGCTCCCTGGCGACACGCGTGAGCCGGGCGGCGTCCCGCCACAGCTCCGGTTGGCGCAAGCGGTCGCGGACCTCGTCCGGGTCGGCGCCGCGGGCCACTGCCAGGAGCCACTCCCGCCGCCGGAGGTCCCGAGTGACGCTGGCCCAGTCATCCAGGGCCGCGACGATTTCCCCGCGCACCGCTCGAGGCCCGCACGGCCGCCACAACTGCCTCGCTGTCATCTCCGTCTCGACCCAACCCCGCATCCGCGAACGCCGATCGATACAGCGGCTCGGACTCGGCCGGGTCAAAGATCCCGTCCGTGTCCACGAGCGTCGCCGCCCGGGTCCGCGCGTCATCGAGGCGCTGTACCAGAATCACGTCGGCCCTGGCCTGGTCCACCTGCCGGCGCAGGTCGTCCGGCCCTGCCGCGCTCCACCCGCCGCCGGACCTGCTCCAGCAGTTGGCGGGCTTCGTGGAAGTGGAACCCCTGGCGGAGACTCACGGCCTGGGCCACGGTCGTGACGACCTCGTTGCGCAGCTCGGCCCGCTGCTGCACGAGCCACACCCCGCCGCCGCTCGCCATGCGCAATGGCGGCCAGCGCTGTGATCACGAGCGCCACGATCGTTGGGTTGCGCGGCACCAGCGCCAGAACCGCTCTGGCCAGCCCACGCGCCGGGCCTGAATCGGCCGGCCCTCCCCAAACCGCCTCAGATCATCGGCCAGTGCCGCGGCGGTAGTGTAGCGCCGCGCAGGCTCCTTGGACAGGCATTTCAAGCAGATCGTCTCAAGATCTTGTGGCACCTTTGGGTTCAATCGTCTGGGGGCGATCGGCTCATCCTGCACCACTTGCCTCTCGGTTTCCGAAGCCGTCTCTCCTCGAAACGGCGGCCGGCCGCTGAGCATTTCATACAGGAGAGCACCGAGGGCGTAGATATCCGTGGCCGGCCCGATCGCTCCCGCATTTCCAAGCACCTGTTCGGGGGCCATGTACATCGGAGTGCCCAGCCGAGTGCCGCTTAAGGTCGAGCGCCGGCTCAGCTTCGAAATGCCGCGCAATGCCGAAATCGGCGACCTTGGGCGTGCCCTCGGCGGTGAGCAGGATGTTGCCCGGCTTCAGGTCGCGATGCACGATCCCGGCCTGGTGCGCCGCCTGCACGGCCTCTGCCAGGGTGATCAGTTGCACGGCCGCCTGGCGCGCCGGCTGCGGCGTGCCCGCGAGGGCCTGTGCCAGGCTGCCCCCTTCCAGAAGCTCCATCGTGAAAAAAGGGCAGCTCTCATGGTCGCCCACATCGTAAACCTGCACGATGTTCGGGTGGCGCAGCCCCGCCACCACCTGGGCTTCGCGCTGAAACCGCGCCCGCTCGTCGGCTCCCGCGTATGCCCCGGCTCGCAGCATCTTGAGAGCGACGACCCGGTTCAAGCGTAAGTGGCGGGCCTTGTAAACAATCCCCATCCCGCCGCGCCCCACGATCGCCTGGACGTCGTAGCCCGGAATCTCGGGGCATTTTCCGTCCAGCGGCACGACGGGCTCGGCTGCGGATCCCGTCGTGGGGAACAACGAGTCGACCTGTGCCTCGAGTTCGCGCAGGCGCCTCAGGCGATCACGGACTTTGGAGAGCAGCTCCGGGCAGGCCTGACATACTTCCTCCGGCGTTCGCCGCGATTCCAGGATCTCCTCAAGCAGGTCTTGCACTCGCGGATCGCCCGACATCAACGAGATTCTCCACCAGTGTCCCGGGCTGGGCTCGCTCTCGCGGCAAATCGAGGTGGACCGGGACCAATCGTTATGGTTTGCGCGGCGGCTCTCGGCCGGGCCGGAGGTCATCGAGCGCCTCCGATAGAATCAGAAGCGCACGATTCAGCCGTCGCTGCACCGTCTTGTTCGAAACGCCCAGCATGTCCGCGGCCTCGACCTGCGTCATCCCCTGGATGCGGACGAGGTCGAACGCTTCGCGCTCTTCCTCAGGGAGGTCGTCGATCGCCTGGAGCATGCGCAGTCCGTTAGCGGTCAGTCGGGAGACGCTGCTGCTGGGCGGTGACACCGCCATCCCCTCCGAGAGCTCCCCGGCGGCCGGCTGATTATCTAAGCGTCGGGCCAGGTCATTGAGCTGCCAGCGCATGTGCTGGTTGGCCAGGGCGAAGAATTCGCGCACGGTTCCGGGGACGGGCGGCCCGCAGGGCTTTGAGCAGCCGTTCAACCACAGCGCCTAAGAGCTCATCGGGCTGCAGGTTCACCGGTGGTTGCATCAATCGTGGGTAACCCCGGTACAGAAGGTTGGCGCAAAGCACCTGGAGTCGACGGACCGACCGGTCCAAAAGCGCTCGGACGATCGGTTCGGCGGGCGCGTCCCCGTCCAGCTCTTCGAGATAGCGCTGCACGACCGCTGTGGTCTGTTCTTGAATCATGAGGCGTTCCTTCAGGGTGTCGTCTGGCCCTCGCCGAAGGTATACCAGATTTCAATCTCCAGCGGCCGCGTTTGGTGATTTAGTCGGTCCGCCGTAGTCAGCGCACTAGCTTCACGGACCGGCCCTCGGTCCGGGCTTGTCCGGGGCCTGCGCCTGGTGGCGCAGGCTCTCGATGGAGATGCCGTCGACCCGCTCGAGGAGTTCGCCGACGATCGTTTCGAGCTGCGCCAGGATCGGTGCAGCTCTATCAAGCTGCCCGCTGGCTGCAACCTCTTCCAAATCGGCCGCCTGATTGCCGGCGATGGTGGAGAACGCCGAGAGCATACCACAGGATTTGTGAGCCGCTTCGCGCAATCGGGAGGCGTCCTGGTCTTTCAAAGCCTTTCGGAGCGCGGCGAGGTACTCTGGGATGCGTGCGTGGAGCGACCGGCACATCTTTTGGAGCATGATCGGATCGCCACCGCAGCCAGCGAGCAGAACTGCCGGATCAACCAGGTCCGGACGCGGCGGTTCTTGGTGCGGACGGCGTCTCACGACCCGGTCGATGGCCGCCAAAAGGTCGGCGCGACGGATCGGCTTGGTCAGGAAATCATCCATGCCGGCTGCGAGACACCGCTCGCGATCCTCCTTCCGGGAGCGCGCCGTCGCGGCAATGATGGGTAGATGTCCGCCCGCGGTCAGCTCCCGCTCCCGCACCGCCTGTACGACCTGGAAGCCGTCCAGCTCCGGCATGTGAACGTCCAGAAACAGCAAGTCAAATCCCCCTTGTTCCGCGAGAGCAGCGCTTCCCGGCCGCTGCTCGCCAGCCGCACTCGGTGTCCCTGCCGGACGAGGGCGTGCTCCAGGACTTGCGCGTTAATTCCGTATCCTCGGCCACGAGGATGTGCAGCGGGGGCGTGGTCGGGACTGGCGCCGATCGGGGTTTGCTGGGTGGGAGTGGGCTGGGCCAATGGCGGCGCGTTGCCATGAGACCGACTCATCACCCGGCAGATCGTTTCGAGCAGCTCGTCCTGCTGGACCGGCTTGAGCAGCAGGGCATCGATCCGGAGTTCGCGGAATCGGCCTGGGTCGCCCGGCCGCTCCCCGGAAGTCAGCAGGATGATGTGTGTGGCGGCGAGCTCGGCTCTTTCCCGGATCATGGCTGCCACCGTAAAGCCATCCGCGTCGGGCATGCGGGCATCCAGCAGCACCAGCGCGTACGGTCGGCGGTTGGCAGCGCGGTGCCACAGGGCGTCCATGGCCGCCATCCCGTCTCCCACCGCCGTGGGGTCCATCCGCCAACCCCGGAGCCAGTCCTCCAGGATGCGGCGGTTGGTGGCGTTATCGTCCACGATCAGCACCGGCAGCTTGTCCAGCCGGAGCACGGACGGCGCGGGGACCGGCTCCGGAGGATGCGGCTGACGACCGAAGCGCGCCGTGAAGGCGAAGGTGCTGCCCCGGCCCGGCTCGCTCTCCACCGTGATCGTGCCGCCCATGAGGGCGACCAGCCGGGCGGCGATGGTCAGGCCCAACCCGGTGCCGCCGTAGCGGCGGGTGGTCGAGGTGTCCGCCTGCTCGAAGGCCCGGAAGATCGTCTCCTGCTTCTCCTGCGGGATGCCGATGCCGGTGTCGCGCACGGCGAACCGCAGTCCGACGTCGTCGGGCGGCCGGTTCGCCGGAGACTTCCACGCTCACCTCCACCTCGCCGGCGTCGGTGAACTTGATGGCGTTGCCCACGAGGTTGAGCAGCACTTGCCGCAGCCGGCCGGCATCGGCGACCAGTGCATCAGGAACGTCGGGCTGCACGTGGGAGACCAGCTCAAGCCCCTTCTTGTGGGCCCGCACGGCCAGGGCGCGCAGGATGTCTCCGACCGCCGCTCGCAGGCACAGGTCGTCCGAGCCCAGCTCCAGCATGCCGGCCTCGATTTTGGAGAAATCGAGCAGGTCGTTGATGATGCCCAGCAGGTTTTCGGCCGCCGACTTGACCGTCTTCAGGCCCTGTCGCTGGTCTTCGTCCAATGGCGTGTCGAGCACGAGTTCGGTCATGCCGAGGATGGCGTTCATGGGGGTGCGGATCTCGTGGCTCACGTTGGCCAGGAACTCATCCTTGGCCCGGTTGGCCGCCTCCGCCGCCTCCTTCGCCTGGCGCAGCTCTTCGTCCAGCCGCTTGCGCTCCGAGATGTCCTGGACCGCCGCGATGGCGTAGGCGGGCCGGCCCGACGCGTCGCGCTGGAACGAGGCGAACACCTCGACCCAGACCGTCGAGCCGTCCTTGCGCAGGTAACGCCTCTCCAGCGCGAAGCGGGCGACTCGCCCCGCGTAAAACACGACGTGAAAAGCTCGACGTAGGCTGCCAAGTCGTCAGGGTGGATGATGTCCTGGAGGGTCTTCTGGAGCAGTTCCTCACGCGAGTAGCCGACGATGGCGCAGTACTTCTCGTTGACGCGCAGGAATCGGCCGGCGGGGTCGTTGTGGACGATGCCGACGGCGGCGTTCTCGAACGTGCCGCGGAACCGCTCCTCGCTCTCGCGCAGCGCCTCCTCGGCCTGCTTGCGCGCGGTGATGTCCAGATTCAGCCCCTCCAGGAAGCGGAGTGACCCATCCGGGGCGAAAACGCCGTGCCCGCGCGCCCAGATCCAGCGGATCGAGCCGTCCTTGTGCCGGATGCGGTGCTCGTCCTCGTACGTGCCGCGCTCCCGCAGGGCAGTCAAAATCGTCTCGCGCGTCGCCAGTCGGTCCTCGGGCAGCATGATGTCGATGTAGTTGATCCGACGAGAAGTGAAATCGTCGGGCGGGTACCCGGTCACGTCTTCAATGCCCTTGCTCACGAACAAGCAAGTCCAATGCTCGTCGCCCAGGGCCCGGTAGGCCAGCCCCGGAAGGTGCCCCATGAGCGAGTCGAGCTGCCGCTGCCGCTCGCGCAGCTCCTGCTCCGCCTGCCGGAGGTCGTCGATATTGTCGGAGTGAGGCATGGAATCGCTCGCTTCATGATCGCCAACTAAATATAATAGACCACGCGTTCCAGAGCACTTCACCGCGAATGGGGTAAAAAACCCGTGGCCCACTTGCTCCTGATCGATGACGACCCGGACCTGCTCCGCGACCAGGTGGGCCACGTGTTCCCCCACCCGCTCACCGGGTTGCCATCGCCCGCACCGGCGCAGAGGGCCTGAAACGAGTCGCGGCGGCGTGCCCGGACGTTATTCTCCTGGACCTCCGCTTGCCCGACCAGTCCGGCCTCGACGTCTTGACGCAGCTCCGCCAAATCGACGCCCGCATCCCGGTCGTCTTTGTCACCGTGGTCCGGTCGGCTGACTCGGCCATCGAGGCGATGAGGCACGGGGCCTACGACTACCTGCTCAAGCCGATCGACTTGCAAAAGCTGGACCGCGTGATCAGCGAGGCGCTCAAGGTCGCCCGGTTGATGCGCGAGCCGGCCGTCGTCGCGGAGACGCCGCCTGACGAAGAGCTCACGGGCGAAGCCATCATCGGCTCCTGCCCGGGGATGCAGGAAGCATACAAGGCCATCGGCCGTGTCGCCGACCAGACCTTTCCCGTGCTGATCACCGGAGAGAGTGGCACCGGCAAGGAGCTGGTCGCCCGGGCGATCTACCAGCACGGCCCCCGCGCCAAGGCGCCGTTCCTGGCCCTCAACTGCGCCGCCATCCCGGAGAACTTGCTGGAGAGCGAGCTGTTCGGCCACGAAAAGGGCTCCTTCACCGGGGCCGACCGCCGCCGCATCGGCAAGTTCGAGCAGTGCTCGGGGGCACGCTGTTCCTGGACGAGATCGGCGACATGCCGCCGGCCACACAGGCCAAGATGCTGCGTGTGCTCCAGGAGCAGGCTTCGAGCGCGTCGGGGGCAACGAGACGATCCGCACCGATGTGCGGCTGATTGCGGCGACCCACCGCGACCTGAAGGCGTGGTCGGAGGAGGGAAAGTTCCGGCCGGACCTGTATTACCGGCTGGGCGTCTTCACGATCCACCTGCCCCCATTGCGGGAGCGGGGCGATGACCTGCCGCTGCTCGTCCGGCACTTTCTGCGCCGCTTCAGTCGCGAACTGGGACGCGACGTGCGGGAGGCCGCCCCGGAGGCGCTGGAGCGGCTGCGCGCCTACCCCTGGCCGGGCAACATCCGCGAGCTGCAGAGCGTCCTCAAGCAGGCGCTGCTGCGGGCCGGGGGCAACGTCCTCCTGCCCGCCTTCCTTCCGCAATCACTCGGAGGGGTCGGCCTCGGCGCCCGCAGCCCCGTCGGGCAAGGAGCCGGGCGTCGAAGAGTTCCTCGTCCGCCTTCGGCTGGGCCCCGACGTCCGCGAGCTCTACGCGGAGGCGCACCGCAACCTGGACCGGCTCCTGCTGCCCCGCGTTCTGGAGCACACCGGGGGAAGTCAGCACCAGGCCGCCCTGATACTGGGGATAGCCCGGCAGACCTTGCGTCTGAAACTCCGCGACCTGGGACTGTCCGCCCCGCGCTCCGCCGAAGCCGAAGGAGACCCTGGCTAAGAGCACACTGCTCAAATGCCCGGCCGCAACCACTCTTTCCGAGAGGATCCGCGGGATGGGTAAATGTTCCCATCAACCAGGCAAATAAGTTGCCGCGTCACATCGATTGTCCAGTTGCCCGCTGCTTTCTGTGAACCGTCTCGAGTGCCTGCTCCGCCTTCTTGAACTGGCCGATCGCATCACCAGCGGTCTTGCGATCAGTCAACCCGCACGGAAGACCACGTCCCACCTCAGGCACAGTTATTGCTTTACCTTTCACCTGGCAGAGCGTCTTCGCCTCGATGGCCCAGTCGGCCGACCGGGCCAGGCTCGGTGACTGGTTGTCACGCTTAGTCAGAGTGAAAGCCGTCATACCCTCGAACCGAGGAACGACGACACCACGAAGGACATCTTGATGATTACCGTGACTGGTTGCTCCTGGGCAACCTGTCAAGAGGGACCAGACCATGCCAGACGCAAACGAAGTCCATGCGCGGGTCACAAAAGTGCTGGTGCAATCGCTGGGCATCGAGGAAGACGACGTCATCCCCTCCGCCACCTTGCAAGGAGACCTGGGGGCGGAGTCCATCGACTTCCTGGATATCATGTTCCGGCTGGAGCGTGAATTCACCATCAAGATCGAGCGCAACGAGTTGTTCCCGGCCCCCATCTCCCCGGATGATCCGATTTTCGCCCGGGACGGCCGACTGACCGACGAGGGCCTGACCGCGCTCCGCCTCCGCATGCCCTACGCCAACTTCAGGGAACTGGACTTCGACCGTCAGTTGAACCGGGTCGATGACCTGTTCACCGTCGAGCTGCTGACGAGCTTCATCACGTGGAAGCTCCGTGGAAACGGACAAGCACGATACGATGTTCCCGTCACGGCCTCACACCAATCCGCCGCGGAGCCGACAGCGATATCTCACGATCCAGCAAGCATTGCTCAGTGAGCAACTGAGACTCATGCCTTCGCTAAAGGTAGCAGATTCGTTGTCCACCGCCCGCGCTTCGTTATTCAGAGACGAAAGGAGAGATCCAATGAGTAAGCAACTAACTGTGGCCGATTACATCGTCCAGAGGCTCGCACGTGAGGGGATCACCGACTGCTTCGGCGTTGCGGGTGACTTCGCCTTCAAACTCGACGATGCCATCGCTGGCAGCGAGGCGATCCGCTGGATCGGCTGCTCGAACGAGCTGGACGCGGCCTACGCGGCTGACGGCTACGCCCGCGTACGGGGCTGTTCGCTGCTCTCGACCACGTACGCCGTCGGCGAGCTGTCCGCGCTCAACGGCGTGATGGGGGCCAAAGCCGAGCGGTCGTGCGTCTTCCACCTCGTCGGCATGCCGACCATGCGCAAGCAGCGGGTCCGCCAGATCGTCCACCACACGCTCGGCGACGGGGAGTTCCAGAACTTCGCGAACATCTCGGCGCAGGCGGCGTGTGTTTCGGCGGTGATCACTCCCGACAACTGCGCCCACGAAATGGAGCGGCTGATCGCCACGGCGCGGGCGGAGAGCCGGCCCGCCTACATCCTCGTCGCCTCCGACTATGCCGTCACCCCGGTCACCGGTTCGGCGCCGACCCCGTACCCAAAGCCCGCAAGCGGCCCCGACCTGGCCAAGGCCGTCGCGGCGATCGCCGAGCGGATTCAATCCGCCCGATCCGTCGCCATCCTCCCCGCCTATACCGTCTCGCGGTTCAAGCTCCAGGACAAGCTCCAGGCGTTGATCGAGGCACTGGGCTGCCCGTTTGCCGTGATGCCGATGGAGAAGGGCGTCCTCTCGGAGACGCACCCCCAATTCGTTGGCACCTATTCCGGAGCAGGTTCGTCCTCCCACCTCCTCGAAGCAATCGAAGGTGCCGACCTGGTCATCGACGCTGGCGGCGTCAGTTTTAACGAGATCAACACGGGCGCCTATTCGAGCCAGCTCGCGCCCGAGAAGCTTGTGACCATCGAAGTCGACCATGTCCGCATCGGGAACCGAATCTTTAACCCTGTCCGAATGGGCGATGTCTTTGAAATGCTGGCCAGGTCGGTTCGCAAGAACTTCGGATACTCGGCGCCGCGTCCGCAGGCTCCGACGAAACCGGGCGGCAAGCCTAACGACCCGATCACCGCGGCGGAACTGTATCCCCGTTATCGAGACTTTTTCAAGCCGATGGATCGAATTGTCCTCGAAAGCGGCAGCTCGAGTTCGGGGATTTTCCCGCTCCCGCTTCCCCAGGCGCGGAGACGCAAAGTGCAATCTTATGGGGCTCGATCGGCTGGGCTACCGGGGCCACACTGGGAATCGCCCTGGCCGACCCGTCGAGACGGACCGTGCTTTTCACCGGCGAAGGCTCGCACCAGTTGACCGCCACCGCCGTCGGGACCATGGGACGCTATGGACTCAAGCCGATCATCTTTGTCCTCAACAATGATGGCTACATGGTCGAGCGGGCTCTCGAGGCGAATCCGGATTGGGTTTACAACGACCTCGCCCCTTGGAACTATCACGCTGTGCCCGCCGCGCTGGGCTGTCAGGGCTGGTTCACGGCCAAAGTCGCTACGCTTGGTGAGCTTGACGCCGCACTGGCCAAGGCTTCCACGGCAGAATCGGCGTGTTACATCGAGGTCGTCGGCGGCAGGACGGACTATCCGGCGGGCCTCGTTGCGGCCCATCAGCGTCTCGACGCCCTGTACGCGAATGATTAGTGATGTATCCGCGCGATCTCGCCCCCGATTGCCAGATAGGCCTGATCAACTCTCAATGCATCACCACTTACCGAGGATTGATTCATGAGTAGCACCGATATCTCCGCTAAGTCCCGGCATCGCCTCACAAGCAAAGCTACGTCCCGGCATCGCCTCACGAGCAAAGAGGATCTGAAATCCGGAAACCACCGGTCGTTTGACATTGATGCCAAGTTCCGCGATTTCTGCGGTGTCCTTGGGCTCGACCCGTCCGAGGCGGGAGGCAAGATCAGCTTTGTTGGTGAGGATCCCATTCTTCCCAGCCGGCACCGATTGGGAGCCTGCATCTCCATCCCTATGATGGCCGCCGCGGTCGGCGCCGCCACGATTTGGCGAATGCGCAGCGGCCGCGGACAGGATCTGCAATTGGACTTGCGGAAGGCCATTCACGGCATCAACCCGATGCTCAAGTTCACGCCAACAGTCAACGGTTATCCGTACCACATTCCGTACGCTCTCGGCAATCCGATGAAGTTCGATGTGTACCTCACGAAAGACGGAAGGTGGTTCTGCCCCACCGGAATATACCCCCACTTGCTCCACGGCTGGTGTCAGTTCTTGCAATGTTCGCCAGAATCGGGAAGCATCCGCGACGCGATCAACAAATGGGACTCGGCGGAACTCGAC
Organism: uncultured Planctomycetota bacterium; assembly: GCA_963779785.1. Classification (GTDB taxonomy): domain Bacteria; phylum Planctomycetota; class Planctomycetia; order Isosphaerales; family Isosphaeraceae; genus CAVRFS01. The sequence goes on along the minus strand of CAWAAW010000001.1, from coordinate 82,445 downwards.
GAAGCAGCCGCGAAGAAGAATCTGGTCTTCGCACTTTGTTTATCCCCCGACGAGTGGTTGAAACACCCACAGAGGGCAACAGTTGGCCAAAGCCCCTGTGGTGGAAATCGTCAAGATCGGCGACAGCGAACCAGAGCCGTTCCGTCCGGCCGCTCGACCGCTTAAGGGCCTGCGCGTCCTGTCGGCGACTCACGTCGTTGCAGGCAATGTGATGTCTCGGACGCTTGCCGAACAAGGGGCCGAAGTGCTGCATCTCGTCGATCCTCAGTCGTTTGAGCACGAATCCTTGTATATCGACGCCTGCGTCGGTTTTCAGTCGTCCTGGCTCGATCTCAAGCAACCGGAAGGTCGTCAACGGGCATTGGAATTGGCTCGGCGGGCCGACGTGTTCGTGGAGAACTTCCGCGGACGCAGCATGTCGAAATTGGGTTTTTCACCTCAAGAATTGGCCGCGCGTCGACCGGGGATCATCTATGCCTCGGGGCGCTGCTACTCGTATGACGGCCCCTGGGCACACCGCGGCGGTTTTGACATGGAGGCCCTGTGTTCAAGTGGGTTCACTATCGAGGAAGGGACGCCGGATCGGCCCGCCTTCCCGCCGACGTTGATCATGAATGATTACATCGCCGGCTATATCGGCGCGGCGGGGATTCAGCAGCGCTGATCCGCCGCGCGAAAGAAGGCGGTAGCTATCATGTCCGGGTCAACCTGACCCGATGCGCGATGTGGTTCATGTCACTTGGTGTGTTCGAGCGTGATGCGATCCAAGCCGTCGGGGAAGAACACCAGCTCCTGAAACCGGACACGATCATCAGCGAACACTCCCTATGGCGAGTTGGTCCGCCTGGCCCCACCGGTGAAGTTTTCCGAGACCAATGGGTGCTGGGAAGATCCGGTAGTCACGGTGCGCGGATCATGCAAGCCAGAATGGAAGCGGTCCCTCGAACCATCAGAAACAAACGGCATCGGAGGACACCCGTGAAGTTTTTCGGCCAATACGAGGACGAGATTTACGCAGCCGGATTGCGGGGCGTTGTTCCCAAGCTCCCGATCGATATCGCGACGCTCGAGAAGAAGGCGGTCGCGGCCTGGCCGGATACGGTGGCGTCGTATGTCCAAGGGGGCTGCGGCGACGAGTGGACGCAGGACCTCAACGTCGCGGCGTTCCGCAAATGGGGGCTGGTCCCGCGGATGTTGGTCGATGGCTCCAAACGGGACATGTCGATCGAACTCTTCGGCATGAAGCTATCGACCCCGATCTTCCTGGCACCGATTGGGGTCATCGGCATCTGCGCCCAGGATGGACATGGCGACCTGGCCGTAGCAAGGGCCGCCGCCAGGACGGGAGTGCCGATGGTGGCCTCGACGCTGACCGTCGATCCGCTCGAGGCTATCACCCCGGAATTCGGCGACACGCCCGGCTTCTTCCAACTCTATACCCCGGATGACCGGGGCATTGCCGAAAGCTTCGTTCATCGCGCGGAGGCTGCCGGCTTCAAGGGGATTGTCGTGACCCTCGACACGTGGGTCCCTGGCTGGCGGCCTCGCGACCTTGCGCGCTCCAGCTTCCCGCAGTTGCGGGGCTACTGCCTCGCCAACTATTTCTCCGACCCGGTCTTCCGCTCTCGGCTCGCCAAACCCCCGGAGGAGGATCCGGCCGCGGCGGTCAGGCTCTGGAGCGAGCTCTTCGGGGCGAGACTCACCTGGGCGGATTTGCCCTGGCTGCGGTCTCTCACGAAGCGACCGCTGCTCCTGAAGGGAATCTGTCACCCCGACGACGTCCGCCGGGCCATCGACGGGGGCGTGGACGGCATCTATTGCTCCACCCATGGAGGCCGTCAGGCCAATGGCGGCATCGGCTGCCTCGACATGCTGCCCGCCGTCGTCGAGGCGGCTGGGAAAACTCCAGTGCTGTTCGATTCAGGGGTCCGGACCGGTTCCGACATCGTCAAGGCGCTCGCACTCGGCGCCACGGCCGTCGGTATCGGCCGTCCCTACGCCTGGGGTTTGGCCCTCGATGGGACCGATGGAATCGTCCACGTCCTGCGGTGCCTGCTCGCCGAGGCCGATCTGCTGATGGCGATCGATGGGTATCCGACGATCGCAGATCTGCGATCGGCGACGCTGATGAGGAGCTGAATTCGGCAGCCGCGTCATGAATGATTTCATAGCGAACTGTCCCGGAGGATACGAGAGTGCCACTGTACACAGCGATTACTCAAGAGGGAAGTGTGTCAGATGAGACCAAAGCAAAGATTGCACAGGAAATCACGCGGATACACACCTCTCTCATGAAGGTTCCAAGGAGCTATGTCCGCGTCGTCTTTCTTTCCTATCCGAAAGGTTCCGGATACACGGCAGGCGAGGAAGCGCCCACAGCAGCACTGAATTGCGTTCTGCGGAGTGGCCACACCGCGGAAGATAAGGCTGAAATGCTCATACCGCTCTGGTCCGTGTTCCAGGCCCACACCGGCATCGCGACGGATCAACTAGCGGTATCCCTCCAGGAGATCCCGTCGAGCAATGCGATGGAGATGGGATAGATCATGCGTTCAGTCGGCCACGATTAGACGTTTTCAGACCAAGGAGTACGGACCATGCCGACAGCCCGCTCCGAACTCTCGACGACTTGGTCGTCTGCAGCCACATCACTTCGCTCACTGAGCGGGCTATGTGTGTCGTGCGCGAAGCGTCAGCGACGTTGGCTCTGCATGCCATCCGAGGCGAGCCGCTCGAGAACGTGGTCAATGGCACCCAATGAGCGGTCAATGCGATGAAGCGTTTCCCCACGAGCACCTGACGCTCAACGGCGCCAGAATGGGAACACCCAGCTACATGGCGCCGAGTAGGCTCTCGGCAAGCGGGGCTTGATCGGTTGGGCCACTGGCGCCGCGCTGGGTGTTGCTCTGGCCGACCGATCGCGACGGACTGTGCTCTTCACCGGCGAGGGCTCACACCAGATGACGGCCGGCGATATCGCGACGATGGGACGCAATGGCCTGAACCCGGTCATCTTCATGCTCAACTATGCAGGCTACATGGTCGAGCGGGCGTTCGAGAAGAATCCGGACTGGGTCTACAACGACCTCGCCCCCTGGAGCTATCACGCCCTTCCCGCCGCCCTTGGCTGCCGGGGCTGCTTCACGGCGAAATTCGGCACACTCTCCATCGTGAAGTACGGCCGGCCCTCGAGGCCGCCGACGTGGTACACCTGCACGATGTTGGCGTGTCACAGGCCCGCAGCGGCCTCGGCCTCGCGCCGGAAACGTTCCCGTTCGTCCAGTCGGGCAAAATCGCCGGCCGAAAGCATCTCGAGAGCGACCGGGCGGTGGAGGGACTGATCCCACGCTCGGTACACAACACCCATGCCGCCCCGGCCCAGCTCGTCCTGCACTTCGTAGCCGCTGAGATGCGGCGGTTGAGTGGTCCACGGCCCGCGGGCCGCCGTCCGGGCCGGAGGACGAGGCAAGCAGGACGTCGAGCTTGGCCTTGAGCAGGCGCACGTATTGCAGGCGTGCCTGGACCTCGGCCAGCAACTCGGTGTCGCCCTGGCACACCTCCTCGGGGCTCTTACCCGCGTCGAGGATTACCTCGGGCAGGTGCCGCAGGTCGCGTTCGCCAGCCATCGTTGGAATCTGCGTCTGGGTGTGGCCGGTGGACACCGGAGGCGGTATACTCAGGCGCACACCACCCCCAATCTAAACCGTGGCGGGTGGACATCCACCCCGGTCGTACCGCCGAAGCCGCGTTGCGGGTTAGGGACGCGAGGGCTTTGCACGAGGTCGCCCATCGGATGGCTGGACTCTTCTCAGCTTTCTCGTGCTGTCGCCTTCCGGGACGCCCGACGATCAGTTAATGGTTTGAGCGCGCCGGATCAGGATATCGATCGCGTCCCGCAGTGCGCGGCATTCCTGGCGTTCGGCCTGCGGCAACCGATCCATCGCTTCGCGGTCAAGCAGCCCGTCTAATTGGGGATCGGACCACAGACGCGCCAGCTTCTGGGCAACCAGGATGCGATCTGCGTGCGGACCGCCGTCCAGCACGCTGGGGTTCCGATAGCAACGGAGAAAAAAACAACGATCTTCGTCTTTGCCGTAAAACCTCTTTGTCTTACAGTTGTAAGGAAGGAGGACTGAGCCATGCGACTCCCTCAGATGACGACACGGCGGTGGATGCTTGTGGTCGCGGTCCTGGCGCTCAGCCTTGTCGTAGTCACGCGGCTGGTCGTGCCGATCGTCTGGGACCTCCGAGGAAGGACCAGGGATGACTACTGGCTCAAGGTGGAAGCCAATAACGCTCAAGGCGGCCTGTCATACGAGGAATGATGCCGAAAGACGGGGATGTGAGAGAGCGAAAGTCGCCGCAACTCGGACCGCCCAAACCGATGATCGCAAACGATGGTTTCTGAGAGCTGCCAAGACCTTACGTTGCGTCCGCGAGAATCTGCGGAATCTGGATTCTCGATAACCGTTCTCGAACGCGATTTCTCGATTCAGCCCCTTGGGGACGAGTTTCGAGAAGGGAAATCGCGGTGGAACTGGGGCCACAGACCAAGGTCGTTGTTTTTTTCTCCGTTGCTATCGGAACCCCGTGATGGATGGTTGCCGGTCCGAGCGGCTGGGCTGATGAAAAGCTGGCCTTGACCGAGCTGTACGGCCCAACCGGCATCTCCTGCTTTTGTCGCGTGCCGTCGCGGTCCCCCCTCACCCGGCCTTCGGCCGACCTCGATCGGCTCAAGCCTACCCGTCGAATTCTAAAAAAGCGTGACATCGCTTAAAAAGACGCGCTCGGCATCCTCATCATGCCGATGAATGTGATGGAACGATCGCGACGTCGCCCCCCTGCCCTTGCTCGGGGACATTAACCAACTGCGCGCATCGAGCGCGCACCGATGTCCTCGGCGAGTCACCCCCCGGGGGGAGCAACCGGCGCAGGCCGGGGTCCCGACGGGCCGTGACAGCCGTCGGCTGCCGAAAGGACACAGGCGTGGCCGCTGCGCCGTGGCGAACATCCAATCCTTGATCCGGAACACAAAACACGATGATCTCCCCTGCATCCGATGATACGATCTTCGACATACCCGCGGAGGCCGAACGACCGGTCGAGGTGTTGCTTCGCGTGGCCGCGAGCGCGCGGGCCTTCCGCTCGGCCGATGGGCACTTTTACGCCAGAGTGCCGGTCGGCGACCGTCACGAGGTTCATGGGCTCAAGTCAGCGGCTTTCCGTGACTGGTTGATCGATGGCTACGTGGCCGCTCATGGCGAGCTCCCTACCGAGTTGACCATCCGCCGCGTTCTCAACGCCCTCGAAGCCCGCGCGCGGGCCAAGGCCGGCATGTCGTCGATCTTCATTCGCGTCAGCCGCGACAATGCGGTCGACGACGACTCTTCCTCTTACATCGACCTGGGCGATCCTAGCGGACGTGCCGTCAAGATCGGTGCCCAGGGGTGGTCGGTGGTCGATCAAACCGGCATCCACTTTCGCCGTCCTGAAGGGCTCTTGCCGCTTCCCATCCCCAGCCAAGATGGCTCGATCGAGCCGCTTCGGCTCTATGTCAACCTCAACGATTCCGACTTCCGCCTGCTGGTCGGATGGCTTGCCGCGGCGCTCCGGCCGGTTGGCCCCTATCCGATCCTGGCACTCTACGGCGAGCAAGGGTCGGCCAAGAGTACCGTGGCCAGGATCATCCGCATGCTCGTCGATCCTCGGCCTCGGCGTTATTGGCCGAGCCCCGAAATCTCCGCGACCTCATGGTCACCGCGGTCAACGGCTGGCTCCTGGCATTCGACAATATCAGTACGATCCCCGACTGGCTGTCGGATAGCCTGTGCCGGCTGTCGACCGGCGGAGGTTTCGCGACGCGCACTTTGTATTCCAACGACCAGCGGCGCATCATTCACGCTCAGCGCCCGGTCGTTCTGAACGGGATCGAGGACTTCGTGCGTCGAGGCGATCTGGCCGACCGCGGCGTCTTCCTGCACCTGCCGCCGATTGATCCGAATCGCCGTCGCACCGAGGCGGAGTTCTGGACGTCGTTTCACCAAGACTACACGAGGATCTTGGGCGGGCTACTGCACGCGGTCGTGGCAGGCTTGCGCGAGCTGCCGGCGGTCCGTGTGGAGAAATTGCCGCGTATGGCCGACTTCGCCACCTTCGGCGAAGCGGTCGGTCGCGGTCTGGGATGGCCGGCCGAGTCATTTCTATCCGCCTACAACGACAACCGACAGGACGCAACCATTGCAACCCTCGAAGACTCACTCGTGGGGACGACGCTGCTTCGGTTGTTCGGCCCCGCGACGAAGGGCTGGTCAGGCCCTCCTACCAAGCTTCATGAGGCGCTCACACTGTTTGCGGGAAAGAAGAACGCCGCCTTGGCTCGCTGGCCGAAAAACAGCTCCGCGATGAGCAACGAACTGCGCCGCATTGCTCCCCAACTTCGCATGCACGGTCTCTCCATCCAATTTGAGAGGACCCGCGAAAGCCGATTCATCAAGGTCTCGATGACGCGCCCCTCGACTTTGCCGCCGTCACACGTAACTTCAAGCGCTGTCACGAGTTCTTCCAACGCATAATTCATCACCGATATTTCGCCGTCACACGTAAGTCCAAGGCCTGTAAGGATGTGGCGCCGTGACGGCATTTTTGGCCTCGCGCGACTCTTCGCGCGCTTCTTTCTTTCTCTTCCCTCTCGAAGCCTAAACCCGCCCGGGTCGATTCGACAAAACCGCGCCTCACAGGCCACGCTCGGCGAGGATGACCGCTCCGCGGACGGGATCGGGGACGGCCGTCACGGACACCTGGTAGCCCTTTCGGGTCAGGCCATCGATCATCTCCTCGCGCATGATCGTTGCGGACAGGAGGAAGCTGCCGGCCATGGCCAGGGGAAGCACACCGGACGGCCATCCCAGTGCTCGAGCCACGGCGGCGACCGTATCGGCGAGCGCGGCGCCCGCCGGGACCAAGAGCCGTTGGGCGACCTCGGGATCTTCGGCACAGGCTGCCAAGACCTCGGGAGCGAGTGAGGCGATTCGGGCTCGGTCAAACTCAGGGGAGTAAAGAGTCGTCACGATCTGGGATACTTCGGTCACACGGAGCCCGGCGCAGAGACGTTCGGTCAACGGATCGCGACCGACTGGGCGCGGATCGCGGCCATCAGCGCGGCGGGCGACCCAGGCGCAATGCGTCCAACACGACGCCGTAAGCACTTCCTTCATCGCCGATCAGATGTCCCCAGCCGCCGGCGCGCGCGGTGCGTCCGTCCGGAGCGCGGCCCACGGCGATCGAGCCGGTTCCCGCGATCAATCCGACACCCCAACCCTCCGGCGTGCCAGCCGCGACGACAAGGTCGCCGTCGTTGACGAGCACAAGCCGATCGGCCCAACGTGCCTCGTTGACCCATCCGGTGAGGATCTTTCGATCGTCGGGCCGGTCGAATCCCGCCAGTCCAAGGCAGGCCACGGCAACCGGCGTGGGTACCAGCCCGGCATCGTCGAACGCGGCGCGAATGGCGGAATCGAGAGCCCGGCGCGCGGCCTCCAGGCCGACGGCCTTGGCATTTGATGGTCCCGAGGTACCGCGACCGAGGACTCGGCACCCGGGCTCCGCGAGCCAGACCTCGGTGGATGTACCTCCGCCATCCACGCCCAGGAATCGTACCGAATTTCGGGATGTTGACGCAATCAACGCGGTTCTCTCCCGCCGGCGGCTTTGATCGCCGCGCGGACCTGGCCACCGTGGGTGTTCAATAACGCCTGGGCCGCGGCGGGATCGACGCCCGTCAGCGCGACCACCAGGGCCCGTTTCAATCGACCTTCACAGGCCTCCAGGATCTGGCTCGCGAGGCTGTCATCCACGCCAGCCAGCTCACGAAGGATCCGGCGGCTGCGGATTCGCAACTTCTCGTTCGTGGGCTGAAGGTCCACCATCCGATTGCCCAGCGTCTTGCCGATGCGCACCATCGCTCCCGTGGAGATCATGTTCAAGATCATCTTGGTCGCGGTTCCAGCCTTCAACCGTGTCGATCCGGAGATGACCTCCGCACCGACAAGCGGGGCAATCTCCAGATCGACCTCCCCGCCCAGCAAACTGGGACGGTTGCAGGAAAGGCCGATGGTGGTCGCGCCTCGCCGACGCGCTTCGCGGACAGCGCCGAGGACGTAGGGCGTCCGGCCGGATGTGGCGATCCCGACGACCAGGTCACGGTTTCCGACCCCCATCACGGCGATGTCAGCGGCGCCTCGGTCCGGATCGTCTTCGGCTCCCTCGACGGCCCGGGTGAGCGCGGATGGCCCCCCCGCGATCAGCCCGACGACCATTTCCGGAGGCGTGCTGAAGGTCGGAGGACACTCGGAGGCGTCGAGGACACCGAGTCGTCCCGACGTCCCCGCACCGACGTAGACCAGCCGGCCCTCGCGGCGAAGTCGGTCCGCCGCCCACTCGATCGCCCGCGCGATCGGCTCGGCCTCGGCCCCGACCGCCTCCACCACGATCGCATCCTCGGAGTTCATCAGCCGGACGATCTCCAGAGGACTCAGCGTGTCGATGGACTCGGAGCGAGGGTTGCGCGATTCGGTCAGGAGGTGATCTTCGAGTGTCATGGTTGTTGTAAGCCCCAACACGACTGGCCGGCAGTGTGTCAATCTTCGCCGGCGGTCATCGGCGGCGAGTGATTCGGATCGAGCCGGGAAGAACAGGCTTGCCGTCAGTCCGACAGCGAACACAGTCGACGAGCCGACCAGGGCGAACCAAGGGAAGGCCAGCGAGGTCCCGAACTTGGCGAAGCTCACGGCGGAGAGCCCGGCGAGCACCCCCACCAGCGCAGCCGTTTGCCCGACACGGCTGGTCAAGATCCCCAGCAGGAACAAGCCGAGCAAGATGCCCGAGACGAACCCGGCAATCGTCAGGGCGTTGTTGACGACGTTGTCTTCCAGGTAGCTGGCACCGAAGGCCACGGCCGTCAAGGACGCCGCCCCAGAGCACCGTCATCGCGCGCGAGACCCGCATCAGGTGCCGCTCATCGGTCCGGCCGGTGAAGGGTCGGTACAGGTCGTTGACGATCGTCGAGGCCGATGAGTTGAGCGAACCAGCCAGCGTACCCATCGCCGCGGAAAAGATCGCCGCGATCACCAGCCCGAGCACTCCGGTCGGCAGGTAGTGAACGATGAAATAGGTAAACACTTCATCTTTCGACGCTGGTCATGGCAGTCGAGGGGGGGAACACCTGGTAGAACACCCACAGACTGACCCCGATGAAGAGAAAAAGGGCGAACTGGGTGATGATCACAAAACCACTGGCCACAAGGGCCGTGGCGGCCTGCCGTTGCGAGCGGGCCGAGAGATACCGCTGGACCATCATCTGATCGGCCCCGTGGGTCGCCGTGTTCAGCACCATCCCACCGATCAACCCGGCCCAGAACGTGAACGGGCGGGTCAGGTCGAACGAAAAGTCCAGGAGCCGGAACTTACCCGCGGCATTTGCCGACTGAATCAGCGCGGGCCAACCGCCGGGAAGCTTGGCCGCCAGGATCGCCAGGGCCACGAGAGCACCGACGATGTAAACGCTGAACTGAATGACGTCGGTCCAGATCACCGCCTTCATCCCACCGAGGAAGGTGTAGAACACAGTGATTGCCGCCACCGTCACGATCGACCGCTCTCGATCGACCAGCCTGTCAAGTGCTGAAGCACGGTCGCCGCGAGGAAAAGCCGGAGGCCATCGCCGAGCGATCGGGCGATCAGAAAGAGGATCGACGCGGTCGTCCGGGTCGGTCCCCCGAATCGATCCTGCAACAATTGATAGGCGGTGAAGATCTTCCCGCGGAAATAAGCAGGCAGGAGAACGGTGGCAACCACGACCCGCCCGAGGATGTAACCGAAAGCCAATTGCAAGTAAGCGAAATCGCCCTTGTAGGCCACGCCGGGGACGCTCAAGAAGGTCGCCGTGCTGGTCTCCGTCGCAACGATCGAGATCATGATCGCCCAGGCTGGGATGTTGCTCTCGCCAAGAAAATATCCCTTCAACCCCTGTGATCGCGAACCCAGCCAGGCCCCGAGCAAGGTGCAACCGACGATGTAGACCACGATCACGGTCAGGTCGATCGGGTTCATGACTGTGCAGCCTATTCTGGGATCTGGGGAAGAGGAAGCGTAGAGTAGAGTCAGGGATTCTAAGGGAACGAGAGCTTGCCGAGCAACTTGGGAGCGGTCGCTCCGGTCACCGGCGGAAGCCAGGCTGGCAGGCCCCGCAAGGTCATGTCGGCCAGAACGGCGAAAGCCATGGCCTCACGGGCATCCGGACGGAACGCCGAGTTCGTCGGACCGCCGGACGGGAATCGGCGCAAGCGCTGCCGCGATCCGCTGCATCAGATACGGATTCTTCACCCCGCCCCCAGCGGCCACAACTTCCACCACTGGGCGGATCGAGCTCGGCGCAGTGCGCGAACCCCCAGGCGATCGTCCGCGCCACGAATTCGGTGAGTGTGGCCATCAAGTCCGCATCGTAGCCGCCGTGATGCTCGGCGGCACGGGCGACGAACGCGTCACCATAGACCTCAAATCCCGTCGATTTCGGCGGCCGTCGCGTGAGGAAAGTGTCGTTCGCCAACAAGTCGGCGAGGAGCGATTCGTTCACCTGTCCCGCCCGAGCGAACTGCCCGTCTTGATCACATGCGAGCTCGCCCCCGGACAGATGCCGCGCCAGCCGGTCGAGCGGAGCGTTCGCTGGTCCCGTGTCGAACCCGAAGACCCGTGTCGGATCGTCGTCGAGCACGGTGAGATTCGCAATCCCGCCGAGATTCAGGACCACTCGTCGGCACCAACTTCCCGGCTCTCGCCTGGCGAACAGAATGGTGTCGGCCACCGGTGAGAGCGGCGCACCCTCGCCGCCGGCGGCGATATCGCGAGCGCGGAAATCGGAGATGACGTACCGCCCCGTCCTGACCGCGATCACATCACCATCCCCAAGCTGAAGCGTTGCCCGTCGCGTGCCAGCGACGCCGCTGTGGTGATAAACCGTCTGGCCGTGCGAGCCGATCAGGTCCACTTCCCCCGGCAAGATCGATGCGTCTTCGAGCGTCGCCAGGCAGGCTTGGGCAAACGCCTCGCCGACCCGGACGTTCAACTCGGCGATGCCGCGAACGTCCAGATCAGCGGCCGCTGCGCACTTGCCGCTTCACTTCAGGGTCGTGCGCGTGCTCGCGGAAGTGCAGCAGCTCAACCTCCGGCCCCTGCCCCTTCATCCGGCACACGGCGACATCGATCGAGTCCGCGCTCGTACCGGACATCAGGCCCACAACCGTGCGCGACGGCTTGGCGCTCCGTTCCAGAAGGTCGGAAAATGGGTGGGCCATCCGAATGTCTCTCCCCATCTTGATCCAGGGCCGCGGACCACGACGATCTCCCGGGAAACATTATGATGAGGACGACCCGGTGAATACACCATTGAGTCCGCCGGATATACTGGAGCACCCTCGCAACGTTGACCAAGAGGGGCAGTGAGCCAACGATGAAGATTCACGTTCATATACGGAATGGTCCATGATCAAGCTTGTCCTTCTGCGCCATGGCGAAAGCATCTGGAACAAGGAAAACCTCTTTACCGGCTGGACCGATGTCGACTTATCCGACCAAGGGAAGGCCGAGGCCAAGCAGGCCGGAGAGCTCCTGAAGACCGAGGGGTTTTCCTTTGACGTCGCGTTCACTTCGGTCCTGAAGCGGGCGATTCGCACTCTCTGGATCACGCTGGATGAGCTGGACTTGATGTGGATCCCCGTCGAGCATTCGTGGCGGCTCAACGAGCGGCACTACGGGGCGCTGCAAGGCTTGAACAAGGCGCAAACCGCGGCGAAGTATGGCGATGAGCAGGTTCTCGTCTGGCGGCGAAGCTACGACGTACCGCCGCCGACTCTCGAGGAGACCGATCCCCGTTCTCCCAGCGGTGATCCGCGCTACCGAGGGCTGAGCCCATCCGAGCTGCCCTTGACCGAATGTCTCAAGGATACTGTCGCGCGATTCCTCCCTTACTGGCATCAGACAATCGTGCCGGCGATCCAAAGCGGTAAGAAAGTGATCATCGCCGCCCACGGCAACAGCCTGCGAGCGCTGGTCAAGTACCTTGACGACATCTCCGACCAAGAGATCGTGGGGCTGAACATTCCCACCGGCGTGCCCTTGATCTACGAGCTGGACGACCAGCTCAAACCGCTCCGGCATTATTACCTGGGCGACGCCGAGGCGGTCGCCAAGGCTGCGGCGGCCGTCGCGAACCAGGGCAAGTCGAAATAACGGTACGCGCCCGAGCCCCGAGCGTCGCCGACTGGGAATCAAGCGAATCTCAGAACAATGTATAGATGAAGGGCGCCGCCGCAGTGCTCGACAGGAGGATCAGTGTGCCGAGGAGCAGCATGACGATCATGATCGGCAGCAGCCACCACTTCTTGTTCTGTGCCAGAAACGACCAGAACTCGCTCAACAAACTCTCGCCTTGAGATTCGGTGGCCGCTTTTTCGAACTCGTTGGGTATGTCGGCGTTCGTCTCGCTCATCGTTGTCACCTCTGAATTGTGAAAGTGGCGTGTGGTCGCCTAAAACTGCTTGAAGTAACGACGCAGGTCGGTCGGTGTCGGTTTCGGTGCCCAGTACGATTCCAGTTCAGGTCGGCGAGTACGGTGGAGCGGGTCGCGCCCGAGCAACCGGAATAAAAAGCCGATGGGAGTGAACAACCCGAAAAATATCACCGCCAACATGACCTGCGAGACCGTCCAGCCGATCGGGAATGCCAGGATCATCCAGCCGACGTAGATCCGTCGCATCCAATCTGGCCGTGCCAACCCGAGCGGACCGATCGTCAGTGCCAGGACGGCGAGGATCGACGCCAAGCCGGCACGTTCTCGCACCAGGCCTTGCCAAAGAGCCATCCCCCCGAAGATAACGAGCCAGAGCCCGGCGAACTGCCGCAAGGTTTTGCGAGGAGGATCGAATTGAATATCGGACCAACGCATTGCCGGCCTCATTTTAGCTCAATCGAGCTGGAATTGGGCGAGGTAAGCTTCGCGTGCTTCCACACCGGCTTCGCGAGTCGCCGCATCCTTGGCGATCACGAGATCCTCCAGGACTAATACATCCATATCGGTGGCCAGGAAGCAGCGGTAGGCATCCTCGGGGGTGCAAACAATCGGCTCACCGCGAACATTGAAGCTGGTGTTGACCAGCATGGGACAGCCCGTCAAACGATCGAACGCCTCGAGCAAGCGGTGAAAGCGTGGGTTGCGCTCCTCGTCGACGGTCTGGAGGCGCGCACTATAGTCGACGTGGGTCACTGCGGGCACGTCGGTTCGGACCACGTTGACTCGGCGCCGAAGGTCAGGATCGTGCCGCATGGTCCGCAACGCCTCGGAATCGATGGGAACTCGGTGTTGCTCAAGCACGGAGGCCACCAAGAGCATGTAAGGGCTCTCATGTTCCGGTTTCAGGTCGAACCATTCGACGGCCCGTTCCCGTAGGACTGCCGGCGCGAAGGGGCGGAAGCTCTCACGGAACTTGATCTTGAGGTTCATGGTGGCCTGCATGGCTGGAGACCGAGGATCACCGAGGATGCTGCGCGCACCCAAGGCCCTGGGCCCAAACTCCATACGGCCCTGGAACCAACCGACCACCTTGCCATCGGCCAGCAGTCCGGCGACATGTTGAACGAGCTCGTCCTCTGCGGCGAAATGCTGCCCGGATACCCCTTGTTTGGACAAGAACCGCGCGATTTGGTCGGTCGTGAAGCTTGGGCCAAGGAAGCTCCCCTGCTGGGCATCACGTCCCTCGGGCTGGCGAGGCTTGTTCAGAAGCTGGTGCCAGACGAACAGGGCCGCGCCGAGCGAGCCACCGGCATCGCCGGCCGCCGGCTGGATCCAAAGGTCGTCGAAGTCGCCTTCGCGGAGCAAACAGCCGTTGGCCACGCAGTTGAGCGCCACGCCGCCGGCCAAGACGAGGTGCTTCAGCCCAGTCTGGGCTCGCACGTGGCGGCCGATTCGGAGCACGGCTTTCTCGGTCACGCTCTGGATGCTGGCGGCCAGATCCATGTGCCGCTGCTCTAGGGGCGACTCCGGTGAGCGGGGCAGCCCGCCAAAAAGGCGGTGAAAGCGACGGTTGGTCATCGTCAGCCCCTGGCAGTAGTTGAAATAGCTCATGTCGAGCCAGAAGCTGCCGTCGGATTTCAGGTCCACCAGACGCTCGAAGATCAGATCCTGGTAGATTGGCCGGCCGTAAGGGGCCAGACCCATGAGCTTGTATTCACCGCTGTTGACCTTGAAGCCGCAGTAGTAGGTAAACGCTGAATACAAGAGACCCAGCGAGTGGGGAAACGAGATGTGGTCGACCAAGCGAATACGGTTGCCCTCGCCGAGTCCGAAAGTGGCCGTGCTCCACTCGCCAACGCCATCGAGAGTGATGATCGCCGCCTGATCGAATGGACTAGGGAAAAACGCGCTGGCGGCGTGACTCTCATGATGGTCAACGAAGATCAGTCGAGCCCGTATCGGACCCCCAAAACCGCGTCGCAAAGTCCGCCGCATGTACAGCTTGTCCTTGAGCCACAACGGCATGGCCAGCCGAAAGCTGCGAAATCCGCGCGGAGTATAGGCGAGGTAGGTTTCCAGCAGCCGCTCGAACTTGGTGAGGGGCTTGTCGTAAAACGCGACATAGTCGAGATCGGCGGGCGATAGTTCCCCCTGCCGCAGGCAGTAATCGATTGCATGGGTGGGGAACGCTGGATCGTGCTTTTTCCGTGTGAACCGCTCTTCCTGGGCCGCCGCGACGACCCGGCCGTCGAGTATCAGGGCGGCGGCGCTGTCGTGATAGAAGGCGGAAATCCCCATTATCGCGGTCATGCATCGCCACCCAGGTGCGGTTCGGTCCGTTGGCATCTCGCCAAGTCCGTGAAGATATCATAACCAAGGTTGGTCAGATGTTACAGTCCGCGAGCCGAAACCTCACAACCTTGAATAATGAGCTGGAAAACACTCATGCGCTCCCGTGCCGATTCCAGGCAAGTTCGTCGAAACGTTGGTCCACCGGAGTTAAATCCACCGCGCTTACCTGACAAGAGATATGTTGTCTGAAATCAACGTCAGAAAACACTCGATCTTCCCAATCCGAAGAGCGCGCTCTTATGATTGACACTTGACTAACCGAAGGCGCTGGAAGGATCCCATTTTCAACGAGCAGGCCGTTGATTCAGGAAGGAACAGAGGCCCCATCGACGCCGGGGCGCGGAGAATGCTAGACTTTCAATAGTCGCTTACATTGTGATGGTGCATCGTATCAAGCGACTATGAGTGCATGCGATTCACTGACAACGTATCTGGGATTGTGCGTCGCCCGGTCAAGAATGGAGACTTTTTATTAGGCAGGCCGTGCAAACCCGGTTTTGGCTTTTCCTCTCCCAATTCCAGAGTGTGCCTCCCCACGATGAGTATCTTGACCAAAAATGCGACGACGCGGCTAGCCAGCCCGTTGAACGAGCCGCCGACCGGCGACATGAAGCAACCCAGTTCCAAAGCCTCGGTCTCACCGTGGGCGTTGATGGCAGTCACTTGCATGCTCTTGGGGATCTCAGGCGGAGTTCGGTTCTGGCGCGATCTGAAGTATCGATCGCTGGAGCAAGAGAGTACGGCCTGCCCGTTTCCCTTGGAGGATTTGCCCAGGTCCATGGGAAACTGGCATGCCGCTGAAGGATCGGACAGCCAGCTTGATCCTGAAATCGCGCAGATCGCGGGATCGAGCGGTCACATCATCCGAACCTACGAAGATAAAAAAACCGGCGAGCAGGTGACAGCTTTGGTCCTCTATGGACTGGCTAACTCCGTCTTCGCCCATGTCCCTGAAGTTTGTTATCCGGCTTCTGGCTTCCGGCAGACCGCGCCGTCGGTCAATGAACGGTTCTCCATCCCCGGCTCAACGACCTCCGTCCAATATCGTTCGGCGGGTTTCACCAAGAGCACGCTTGGAATCAGTCAATCCGAAGAGACAGAGGTTTGCTACGTCTTTCGGCACAATGGTGAATGGTTGCCCGAGGTGGCGAGCCGGTGGAAGTCGTTCCGATATCATCCCGCCATCTTCAAGATCCAACTTCAACGTCGCTCATCAGGACTCGGGATTCAGAGCGGTCTAACCGAATCACTGCTCGGGCACCTCGTGCAGGAAATCGACAGCCGGATCTCCCAAAATAAACGCAGGTAGCGACCGTGCCAACGTCGAAGCAGTGAGAAGCTTCCTCGTCCTTCGGCTGTCTTACGTATGGCCAGGGTCGGAGTTCCCGGCGGCGTGGATGAGAACGGCTCATCACGTGTTCAGAGACTCTTTTTTGAGCCGTCTCTCCTTCCTCGTCGAGAGTGCTTTGAGGTCGCAAGATCCA
This sequence comes from uncultured Planctomycetota bacterium, assembly GCA_963779785.1. Taxonomy (GTDB): domain Bacteria; phylum Planctomycetota; class Planctomycetia; order Isosphaerales; family Isosphaeraceae; genus CAVRFS01. Next base: position 66,047 of record CAWAAW010000001.1, on the reverse strand, counting down.
CATTATTCGCTTCTTCCTTTTTCCAGCGCACGATATCCACCCGCACCTGGAACCGGCGGGGAAATTCCTATCGAGGAATACCAGGAAATCGCTACGGGATAACGACTGGCCGTCGAGATCCAACCTTTATAAGTGGTCTTGAATGGCACGATTGGAACTGGTTTTTCTCCAGCGTCAGCGGACGCTCGTTTTCCGAATCATCGAGAAAATGGATAAATTGAATCGACTGGAAAAACCAATACGAGGGATTTACGGAACAGAAGGACGATGAGGTCGTCATATTGTTGTAATCTGTCAACACGGGAGTCGCTTTGGGGTGATAGGTTGCCCAAGATGCATATTTAATTTGACTGGACTGAACAATGTCGATTACACTTTGATCAACTCGGTCTCAAGATGATCGACGTGGGAGTTGAGAAAGTCGTTTTTCGGACGGGTTTTCAGTCGAGAGGGAGATGGAGTCGATCGATGCACTCACTCGCGGAGAGCGATTATTTCACTCTCTTGCCGTGATCAAGTCGATCCGGATGTTGGTCTCACACCAGGTTTGCCCCGTGGTCGCTCGCTTGTTCTAGTTCGAGCCCCTTGGGCTGTGGGTTCGTAGGCCAAATCTCTTCTATTCTCTATACCTTATTTGGGTAAATATCTACGATGGACACCATTGACAGATCCGACTCGAACTTGCCAGCCCGATTTTCCTCGAATCCGTCACTCCTCCAGGCACCAATGGTCCCCCAGGACCTGGCAACCTCGCTGGCTCCTCAGATCACTCCTCAAGTCACTCCTCAGATCTTACTGCGTGGATTGATTCGCAATTGGTGGCGAATCCTTCTGCTCTGGCTGGTCGTGTCCGCTCCCGCGATGTGCCTGATCTGGCTGTTCATCCAGCCAACCTATGAGGCGTCTAGCCTGCTCCGGGTCGAGCCGTCAACCCTTAATCTCTTCGCTCCATCAAATAATCAGGATAATACGACAACCCACTTACCATACCTTCAGACCCAGGTCCAATTGATCAAGAGCGACCAGGTGCTCGGCATGGCTGTCGCGAACGCAAAGGTCGCGAACCTTCCCTCGATCAAGCAATCCAGCGACCCAAAGTACTGACCTCAGCAAGGATCTAACAGTCGAAAATGTGCAGGACGCCTACCTGATCCGTGTCGCTCTCGAATCAAAGATCCCGTCAGAGGCAGCCACGATCGTCAACGCCGTAGTCGACGCCTACAAAAAACATAACGAAGTCATACGCTCAGAGCGCCAACAGGAGATTGCGGGAAAGCCTGGAAGCCGAGCAAACGAGCCTTCAAATAAAAATCGACAGCGACCCAGGACAAGTTGAAGGCCTTGGTCCAGAACGGCAATGTCGCGGTTCCCAGCTCCAAGGAGAAGGAGGCGATTCTCAATAAGAATGATGATCCAGCCCAACCCACGTTCAAGAACCTCGGGGAGATCGCTTTACCAGAAGACGATGGCGGAAATGATGAATACCGATTTGGAGCTGATCGAAGCCGAGTCGCAGCTTGTGGTCCTGGAACAGGAGCTTAAGGCAAGCCATGGGGAAAACGGGGAACAAGGATCGCCGGCGGATGCGGAGTTTACCGCGCTCATCGAAGCGGAGTTCATGAAGGATCCCGAAGTGGTTGGCCTTGATCGGAGAGATCACGGAAGCACGAGACCACCTGGAGAACACCAAGGACAAAGTGCGACAGTCCAATGACCCCTCTCTCCTTGCCATCAACAAGAAACTTCATAAGTTGATGGATCAATATGAAAACCTCTGGGAAGCCAAATACAAAGAGATCCACCAGCGACTCAGGGGCGTATCTCGTCCCTCGCTCTCGGCCATCAGCGAGCTCCGCCTCAAAGTCGCGATGCTGAAGCAAAAGAAGGACAGGCAAACCAAGAACTTTGAACAGATCAAGCTCGAAAATAAAGCGGCCAACACAGACACCTTCCAGTCCATGCTGTTGAACCACGACACTCACTAGCCTGCAGGGTCGACAGGACAGTGTCACAGGCCACCTTGCGCAGCTTGCGTTTGAGACCAACCAGGAATCGTTCCGTATCATTCTGGCTGATCCCGCCGCGATTCCAGTAATCCCCTTCAACAACAAACGTCTCAAGTTGATGGCGGCCGCGCCAGTTGGCGTCTTGTTCATGGTATTCGGCCTGTTCTTGTTGCTGGAGGTCAAGGCCGAGCGGGTCGCTGACCCCGATGCCCTCTCGACCCGCGTCCAGTCCAAAGTCTACGCCTTGCCTCCGTTGCCAACGGCTCGGTCGATGCGCAAGCTGAGCGTCCCGGACGCCGACGACCAGATCGAGCAGTTCATCCAGCGACTGGACCACCTCCGGTTCGCCGTGTGCGGCACCTCGGTCGAGCTGGGCAAGGGACGGTGCGTACTGATCACCAGCGCCACCGGCGGAGAAGGGAAGACAACATTGGCCGCGCAGCTCGCGGCACGGTGCGGCAACGCGGGGATGTCCACAATATTGATTGACGCCGATCTCCGCCGTGCGGCCCTCTGCGTGCTGCTCGACGTACCCGAAGGCCCGGGCCTGAGCGACGTGCTCAAGAATGAAGCCACGGTCGAAGATGTGGTGATTCCCGTCCAAGGGGGCACCTTTGTCCTGCTCCCAGCCGGCACGCCGGTTCAGGATACAAGCCGCGTACTGCAGAGCCGCAAGGTCGGGGAGTTGATCGCACAGCTTCGCCAGGTTTATGACCTGATCATCATCGACTCTCCTCCAGTCCTTCCTGTTCCAGATGGTTTGATCCTGGGTCGATGGGCCGACGGCGCGGTGCTCGCCGCGCGGTACGACATCAGCCGTTTCCCGCAAGTCGAGCGAGCCCGACGTCAACTCGACGGCGCGGGAATCCCCGTCCTGGGGACAGTGATCAACGGCATGCGGAACTCCGACATCGTATAGTGGAAGTTATGCCTACAAGAGACGGCGATCCTTCCACAACCGAATCATCTGATACGATCTAGACCTAGATTCTAGGATAGATCGTAAAGGCTACCTCGGTTCGGCTTCGAGGATGGAAGCAGTCCTCGACCGCAACAACACCGCCAAAAAGCCATGACTTGCCTGCGCTAGCCCGGTACGACTCCCGACCTGACTGTGGCCCGATTCTTCCTCTTGTCTGGGATGCTTTTGCAACCCATGGGGACGGAGTCTGCGCGGCGATCCAATCGCGACAACGATTGTTGGGAAGGCGACCCGGGCAAACCTGGCTTGGTGTCGAAAGGTCGAGTGGTTTGCCATTCAACGATCCTCCCGTCGATCAAAGAACCGTGAGAACCTCTCACTGAGTGAGCTTTCAACGATGAGCGTGAACGCAATGGCAACCGATGCAGGTCGATCGATGATAAAGGCGGATTCCAACGGACCGCGCAACGACCCGGATCGACGACGCGAGCAGATACGACTCGTGGCCCTTGTGGCCACGGTTCTGGCTCTCGGCTTGGCTTACGCGCCAAACTTTTACTCCTTGAGCCGCGATCTGGTTGGTCGATTCCAACTATTCCCACGGTTTTCTGGTGATTCCGATCGCCCTGGTCATCCTCTGGCAACGGTTGACGGCCCCGGAATTGGAGCCGTTGCCGAGCGCCATCGCCAGACCGTGGTTGGGTTGGTGTTTGCTGACCGCGGTTCTGGCGTTGCGAGCCTTTGCGTACGAAGGCAACTACCATTGGCTAGAAACAGTAACCATCCTCCCCGCAATCGTCTGTTTGGTCTGGATCATTCGGCGGTTGGCCACTTCTCAAACGAGTCTGGCCGGCCGTCGCCTTCCTTGTGTTCATGCTTCCGCTACCGGACGTGATCAACAACTGGATCGCGCTGCCGCTGCAACAGTTCGCGGCAGCGGGCAGTTCCTTTTTGCTGCAACTCTCGGGGCTGTGGGCGATTCAAGAGGGAAACGTCATCAATCTCACAACAGCGAATGGTGGGATGGCGCACCTCGACGTGGCCGCCGCCTGCAATGGCTTGAAGATGCTTATGACCTTAACCGCCACGATCACGGCGACGATCATCCTGGTCCCCCTTCCAACCTGGAAACGGATCGTTCTTCTGGTCAGCGTCGTGCCTATCGCCTTGATCAGTAATATGACCCGGATCGTGGCAACCGGCTGGTGCTATTACATCTTCGAGGGGGAGCGCGGCAGACAACTGGCACACGATTGGTCCGGCTACCTGATGATGCCGCTGGCGCTGTTGCTGGTGGGGCTGGAGCTCGGGATCTTGTCGTGGCTGGTCCCCTCCGAGGAAGAACTCGACGACGACGACCAGAAGTCCTTGGTGAATCTGATGAACGAGAAGAGTCGGGGGATAATCATTCCCAAAAGCGAGAAGAGTCGGGGGACCGTTCCCAAAAAGGGCCAGAGGGTCGTTCCCAAAAAGGGCCGGGATCCGGAGGTGTGATCGTTTGACGCTTGCGACCGCTGTCACGACCCTTCGGATGCCTGGGCGGTGATCAGGGGCGCGACTGGCCGTTCCCCGGCTGTGTCCGTGTGCGAGTCGCCGAAATCTCGGCGCCTTGTCGTGTAGAGTGTCATCATGTCCGCCGGACGGAGTTTGGAATGCTGCGAGAGACGGAGAACGATCCGGTCTGGGTTTGGGGTGTTCCCTTGGCGCCGTGGACGTTGGCCGAAACGGTCGCCGCAGTCTGTGGCTTGATCGAGGCAGGCCGGCCCACGTATTTCATCACGGCCAACACTCATTACTTGATGGTGACCGAGACGAACCCCGATCTCAATGCGATTAATGCCCGTGCGGCCTTTATCGTGGCCGACGGTACGCCACCGATCTGGGCCTCACGCTGGCTAGGGTCGCCCCTCCCAGAGCGAGTGGCGGGCTCAGACCTGATCTTCGCATTGAGCGCCGAAGCTGCCAGGAAGGGATATCGCCTGTTTTTCCTTGGGGGACCCGAAGGAGTCGCCGAGGAAGCGGCACGACAGCTTGGCGAGCGTTACCCCGGGCTTCAGGTCGTTGGCACCGAGTGTCCCCCCTTTCGTGAGTTGACCGCCGAGGAGCAGGAAGCACTGGAAGCCCGCATCCGTTCGGCCCGGCCCGACATCCTCTTTCGTCGCGTTCGGTCAACCAAAGGGTGAGCGGTGGATCGATCAACACTTTGAGAAATTGGGCGTTCCAGTCAGCGTCCAGGTCGGCGCCTCCCTCGAGTTCGCCGCGGGACGGATCCGCCGAGCCCCGCGCTGGATGCAGAAATCCGGTCTAGAATGGGCTTTCCGGCTCGGACTCGAGCCCAGGCGGCTTTTTGGGCGATACGCACGCAACGCTTGGTTCATCGTCCGCATGGTTGCCCACGACCTGACTAGAACCACGGACCAGCACCGAGCGCCGGTTCCGAGCGGCCCCCACCCGGTGTCCGTTCCTGGTGAGGCTCCGCCCCCATGATCATCATCCCTCAGACTGCCGATCGAGTCCGCTTCATGGACTGACCGCGGCCCGACATGCACTGACCGCAGCCCGAGAGGAAGATCGAGCGATGCCAAGGCCCCCAGGACACGTCAAGGTACTCCTCCTGGCCCGAGAGCTGGAAACCCGGCTGAGTCATCTCTCCAACGCTATCCCCAGATGTCTGGTCCCGATCGCCGAACGGCCGTTGCTCGACCTCTGGGTCGATTGCCTGGCCGAAGCCGGAATCGCAGAGGCCCGGATCAGCACCCACGCCCTGGCCGGGCTGGTCCGAGCTCACATCGAGCAAGTGAACGCCGAGGGCCGGCTTCGTCTCGTGGAGTCGTTTGAGCGGGACCTGCTCGGCACGGCGGGCTCGGTTGCCGCTAATGCCGATCTGGCCGATGACGCCGACGACGTTGTGATCATCCACGCTGACAACCTCAGCGACATCGACCTGCGCCCCTTGATCGCGTTTCACCGGTGGCACGGCGATCCTCTGACCGTGGTTCTGTTCCGCGCCCCAAATCCCAGCGCCTGTGCCCACAGGATTACCGAGCTGGACAGGGAAGGACGGATCGTTTCGTTCTTCGAGAGGCCCGATCAGCCGACCAGTGATCTGACCAGCGGCGGACTCTATGTCGTGGATGCCAAGGCTTATCGCGAGATCGCCGCGATGGGGGTGTTCGACCTGAGCACCGAGGTACTACCCCGGTTCGTCGGCCGAATGCGAGGCTGGGTCTGGGGAGGCTACCACCTAGATCTCCGAACCCAGCAGGCTCTCAATCGCGCGCGCCGCGAGGTACCTCAGGTGTTCTCCAATCGGCCAGCAGTGGGTCTTGCCGCGCTTCAACCCGCGGTGTTCCTCGACCGCGACGGTACGCTGATCGAGCATGTCCACTATCTGACCGACCCGGCACTGGTCCGTCTCTTACCGGGAGCCGCCGAGGCCCTGAGGCGGCTGGGTCGCGCCGGATTCGCACGGGTGCTGGTGACAAACCAATCGGCCATCGGGCGGGGGATGCTTACTGAAGACGGTCTTGACCAGATCCACACCGAAATGAACCGGCAACTCGCCACTTGCGGCGCGTCGATCGACGGCATCTACTATTGCCCGGATGCTCCTGGCGGCGACGATCGGACGATCACGGAAAACTCGGACCGCAAGCCGGGACCCGGGATGCTGCTCCGCGCGGCAGCCGACCTCAAGCTGGATCTCGGGGCATCGTGGATGGTCGGCGACCTGATCAGCGACGTGCTGGCGGGGCTGAACGCGGGATGCCGGAGCATCCTGGTTCAGTCGGGTCCGACCTCGCCCGCTGAGGCAGTCGCGCTGCCCGACCAGGTTCTAACAGCCCCCGATGTCGCCGGGGCGGTCGACTTGATCCTTGACGATCAGAGAGGACGAAAGTGAAGATTCTTTTGACCGGAGGCGCGGGCTACGTCGGCAGCGCTTGCCTCCGTTGGCTGCTTGGTCACGGGCACGATCCCAATCGCCTATGACAACATGCTGGACGGGAATCGTGCGGCTGTCCCCGAGCGGCCGGTTGATCGAGGGCGACATCACCGAAACCGAGCATCTGGCCGAGGTACTGCGTCAGCACGGCGTAGAAGCGGTGATGCATTTCGCGGCGTTGTTGTCGGTCCCCGAGTCCATTTCCAAGCCGAAAGATTACTACGGCGTCAACGTCGTCGGAACCAAGAGTGTACTCGACGCCATGCTCGAAGCCGGTGTGCGCAAGATTCTGTTCAGCAGCACGGCGGCGACATATGGGTTCCAAGTCGAGATGCCGCTACGCGAGGAATCACCCCAAACGCCCGAGACCCCTTATGGCACGACCAAGCTCGCGGCCGAGTGGCTCATCAAGGACTATGCTCGCGCCTATGGCCTGGGTTACACATTGTTGCGATACTTCAACGCCTCGGGCGCCGATCCTGGTGGCGACTTCGGCGAGGACCGCCGACACGAGAGCCACCTGATCCCACTCATTTTGCAGGTAGCGGTCGGACGCCGGCCCAAGATCCTGATCTACGGGAAGGACTACCCGACCCGGGATGGGACATGCGTGCGCGACTATGTTCATACCGCCGACTTGGCCCAAGCTCACCAGTTGGCCGTCGAGTCGCTCGAGCCGGGCATGAAACGAGCTTACAACCTCGGTTCAGGCACGGGTGCGACTGTGCTCGAAGTGTTACGGGCCTGCGAGGAAACCGTTGGTCGACCGATCGCGCATGAAGTCGTTGGCCGGCGGCCGGGCGACCCGGCTGTGCTGATCGCCACCCCGGAGAAGATCATCAACGAGTTGGGTTGGTCCCCGCAGCACACCGACATTCGCGACATCGTCCGGACCGCCTGGGAGTGGCACCACCGCCATCCACACGGCTTCGCTCACGTCGATCGGCCGAACTGAACGCAGTAGAACAACGATGAATATCGCCTACGTGACTCCCATCTATCCGATGCCCAGTCAGACGTTCATCCGCAGGGAGATCGCCGCGCTGGAGAGCCTAGGATTTACAGTCCACCGTTTCAGTCTGCGGCGATTTGCCGGAACGCTGGCCGACGAGGCGGATCGGAAGGAGCAGCAATCGACCCATGCGATCACGGAGGCCGGGGCTTTAAGTTTGGCCAATGCCGTGTTCCGGGAGGCATTGGAACGGCCTTGGCGATGGTGGAAGGCCTTGAAGATGGCCGTCCGGTTGGGTCTCCGTTCGGAGCGAGGGTTCATCCGACACCTGATTTACCTGGCTGAGGCGTGCGCGCTTCGGCGCTTGCTGGTAAAATGCGGCGCTCGGCACTTACATGCCCATTTCGGCACCAACTCGGCCGACGTCGCCCTGCTCTGCCGCCTACTCGGCGGTCCCACATACAGCGTCACGATTCATGGTCCCGAGGAATTCGACGCGCCTCGACCCTTGAGCTTGAAGGAGAAAATCCATCACGCCGACTTCGTCGTCGCCATCAGTGAGTTCACCCGCAGCCAGCTTTATCGTTGGTGCATTCGGGAAGACTGGCGCAAACTTCACGTGATTCACTGTGGTTTGGACGAGTTTTTTCTGCTAACAGCGACCGTGCCCGTGCCAGAGAGGCGCGGCTGGTCAACGTGGGGCGGCTGTCCGAGCAGAAAGGCCAGCTCTTGCTGGTCGAGGCGGCGGCGAGGCTGAGGGATCAAGGCATCAATTTCGAGTTGGTCATTGTGGGTGACGGTCCGATGCGCAATGCGATCGAACAATTGATCGAACGGTCCGGTCTACAAGAGCACGTACGGATCACCGGCTTCCTGAGTAACCAGGGAGTCCGCCAAGAGCTTCTTGCGGCCCGAGCGATGGTCCTGCCCAGTTTCGCCGAAGGGCTGCCGGTGGTGATCATGGAAGCGCTCGCCTTGGGCCGGCCGGTGATCAGTACGTATATCGCGGGGATTCCAGAGCTGATCGAGCCAGGCGCGAACGGTTGGCTGGTTCCCGCTGGGTCGGTCGAGCCGCTCGTCGACGCCATGGCGATGGTCCTGACGGCCGACCCGGCCGAGATCGAGCGGATAGGCCGAGCCGGTGCGGCGCGAGTGGCCGAGCAGCACAATGTCATGACTGAAACCAAGAAACTCGCCTTCCACTTCGCGAAGCGCGGGTGCGATTGCGGACCGACCAACCCAGTATTCGCCCCGCTCCAATGCCGCGGCCGTCGGGTCAACTCCGAACGGGCTCGATCAATCGCGCTCCCCAGCACTTGCGGGGCAATCGCGTCGCGCGAAATCCTCCTGACATGAACCCGGAAACCAACGTCCATACACCGATGGAACCGGCACAAGCGCCGACCGAACCACCTGGGCGTTGTGATCATCGGTCGTAACGAAGGAGAACGTCTCCGCCAGTGCCTGACGTCGGTAGTCGGACATGGCGTGACGATCGTATACGTTGACTCCAATTCGACCGACGGCAGCGTCGCATTGGCGCTGGAGATGGGGGTGTATGTAGTCGAGTTGGACATGACACTCCCCTTCACGGCGGCCCGCGGCGCAACGAAGGGTTTGCTCGCCTGGAGAAGATCAATCCGGCCATTCGGTTCGTCCAGTTCGTCGACGGTGACTGCGAGGTCGCCGAAGGCTGGATGGATGACGGCCAACGGGTACTCGAAGAGCGCCACGATGTCGCCGCCGTCGCTGGACGTCGCCGCGAGCGCCACCCCGAGCAGACGATCTACAATCGCTTGGCTGACCTCGAGTGGGACTCGCCGATTGGCGAAGCCAAATACTGCGGCGGCGATGTCCTGACCCGTGGCGATGCCTTCCGGCAGGTCGGCGGGTACAATCCCGCGTTGATCGCCGGCGAAGAGCCCGACCTGTGCGTCCGGCTCCGACAGCACGGCTGGATCATTCTTCGGATCGACGCCGAGATGACCCTGCACGACATCGCGATGACCCGATTCAGCCAGTGGTGGAAACGATCCGAGCGCGGCGGTTTCGCCTTCGCCCAAGGGGTGGCAATGCATGGACGGCCCCCCGAACGGCACTGGGTCCACGAGCTGCGTAGCACGATCTTGTGGGGACTCGATAGCGCCGCTTTTCATTCTCGGCCTGGCGTGGCCAACACATGGCGCGAGCCTGGTGCTGGCCCTGGTCTACCCACTCCAGGCGTGGCGGATCACCCGGCGGCACCGCAAGCAAGGGATGCTCCACCCGCGATGCACGGATTTGGGGCTGGAACTGCGTACTCTGCCGCTTTCCCAACGCCTTTGGGGCGCTGCGCTACTGGTCCAGCCGGCTCTCGGGTCGCCACCAAACCTTGATTGAATACAAAGAGAAAGCCACCCAACTGCCTCTGACCGTGAAAGCAGCAGACTTGAAGGAGCCCGGCAGCCTCTGTCTTCAGCGTCGGACGGGATCGCTTTTCGCGGCAATTCAGGCCGGCTTCAGCCGGATGACCCGTCTCGACGACGCGCCATTGACCCGACTCCGACGAGAATCGAGCCATGAACACCGCAGATACCCAGCCGCGCCAAGCCCACAACAGACGGCGTGTAACATCGCGATCGCGGCCACCTTCACGGCCGAGCCCGTCGTGGACGCCCTGTCGTTCTGGATGGAAGAACTCGACCGTTCCGGATCGATCGAATTCGCCCCCTACAACCAGGTCTTTCAGCAGTTGCTCGATCCGAGCAGCGTGCTGGCGCACAACCGCAAGGGTGTGAATATCGTCCTGATCCGGCTCGAGGATTGGCAACGGTTCCACGCCGGGTCGCCGAGCGCCGAGGATGTCCAGGGACACCTGGCGCGGAACGCCGCTGATCTGATTGAGGCCGTGCGCACCGCCATGGCCCGATCGAAGACGCCGCTGATCCTCGGATTCTGCCCGGACTCGCCGGCGGTGCTGGCCGAGCAGGATTCCTCGAACCTATTCACTCGGATCAGGGAACAGATCACCGCCGCGCTTCACGGGATCCCCGGCCTCTGTCTGATCGGCCCGGATGATTTTGGCCGGTATCCGGTCGATGAGTATTACGACCCGCAACGAGACCAACTCGGGCACATCCCCTACACGCCACTGTTCTACGCCGCGCTTGGGGACGATCCTGGCTCGAAAGATCCACGCCCTCGACAAGCCCGACCTGTAAGGTGATCGTCCTGGACTGCGACAACACGCTCTGGAAGGGCGTGGTCGGCGAGGAAGGGGTTGCGGGCATCGCGATCCCGCCGGCCTGGAGCCGGTTACAGCAGTTCATGGTCGAGCAGGCGAGCAAGGGGTATCTGCTCTGCCTGTGCAGCAAGAACGACGAGTCCGACGTGCTCGACGTCTTCGAGCAGCGCCCGGACATGGTCTTGCAGCGGGATCACCTGGTTGCCTGGCGAATCAACTGGGAGCCCAAGTCCGAGAATATCAGATCGCTTGCCCGACGAGCTCAACCTCGGACTCGACAGCTTCATCTTCCTCGACGACAACCCGGTCGAATGCGCCGAGGTGCAAGCTGGATGTCCAGAGGTTCTCACGCTCCGATTGCCGATTGAAGGCGACATTGCCGGGTTCATCGACCACCTCTGGGCGTTCGACCGCCTGAGCGTGACCTCCGAGGATCAGCAGCGGACGGCGATGTACAAACAGGAAATCGAACGTGGTCGTTTCCAGAAGCAGGCGATGACCATCGAGGAGTTTCTCGCGGGCCTCGACCTTCAGATCACGATATCGGAGCCGTCGCCGACGCAGATCTCGCGCGTGGCCCAGCTCACGCAACGGACCAATCAGTTCAACTTCACCACGATCCGCCGCAACGACGGCGAGATCCTTCAGCTGTCGGAATCGGGTCTGGAATGTCGGGTGGTGGAGGTCAGTGACCGGTTTGGCGACTACGGGCTCGTCGGCGTGATGATCTTCGGCGTGCGGGACGACTCCTTGGAGGTCGATACGTTCCTCTTGAGTTGCCGGGTGCTGGGCCGTGGGGTCGAACACCGCATGGTCAACGAGCTCGGAAAGTTCGCCCGAGCAGCGACAGTTGTCTCTGGTCAACGCAACCGTGATCTCCACCCGTAAAAACCTGCCGGCGCGCCAGTTCCTCGATCGCTTGTTCGTTGATTTCCGGTACGAGATCGACGGAGGCTGGCGTTATTGTGTTCCCTCGGAGTCGGCCGCCACCGTCGCCTATACTCCCGAGGCAGCTCAGCCCGAGGCCGAAATGGCCCCGGTCCCAGCCGTGACCTTGGCGGCCAGCTTGTTGCCCGATCCGGAGGCAAGAAGCCAGCGGTTCGAGCGAATCGCCACCGAGCCTGTCTTCACCCAGTCAGGTATTCGAGCTTCTCCAGGCTCGGGTCCAGACACCGGCGACCTCGCCCCGCGGTTCGGCATCCCTTCCTCGCGTCCCGAACCGAAGTCGAAGCGGCGTTGGCCGAGATCTGGGCCGACCTGTTGCGGTTCGAGCAAGTGGGCGTCCAGGACAACTTTTTCAACCTGGGAGGGACGTCGCTCCTGGCGGTCGACCTGTTCACCCAGATCGAGCGACGATTCGGCAAGAAGCTTCCGTTGACCTCCCTGATTCAAGCTCCGACCCTGGAGCAACTGGCCCGCCTCTTGACTGATCGCAGCGAGTCGCGAATCCCTGGTGCTGATCCGCGATGGGGGGGACAAACCACCGCTGTTCCTGGTCCACGACGGTGATGGCGAGACGATGCTCTACCGCAACCTGGCCTTCCTCCTAAAGCCGGACCATGCGGTCTTCGGCCTCCAGCCACACTCCCGGGAGCATGTTCCCATCACGCACACTCGAATCGACGAGATGGCCGCCTATCACATCGACAGAATCCGCTCGATCCAATCCCGAGGCCCCTATCTCGTGGGAGGGATGTGCGCCGGGGCGTGATCGCCTTCGAGATTGCGCGGCAATTGCAAAGCCAGGGCGAGGAGGTGGCCTTGGTTGCCCTGATCGACGCGGCCGACGTCGCGGCGACACCCAAGTCCTGGCGATTTGCCAGCCAGCGTATCCACAGCTTTTCCACAGTGTTCCGCCAGAATGAATCGGTCCGATTCGACCGTCGGGTGCTGATGATCCTGACCAAGGCCCTCCGCAAAACCAAGAACCTGAGCACGTATCTCGTGCGACAGCGGTTTATCGAATTGCGAGACGAGATCCGAATGAGGTTGTTCTGCTTCTATCTGAGTCGAGGTCTCCGTTTGCCCCGATCACTGGAGCAGATCCCGGTGCGAACCGTCTACCTGTTCGCCGAGAAGAACTATCAGGCGAGTGCTCCCTTTGATGGGGAGCTCGTATTATTCCGGGCCACTCGCGGTGAGGGCCCCGACGAGCCGTACATCGAGCGCTACGATGACCCTCTGCTGGGATGGGGCAAGCGAGCAACCCGAGGCGTTCGGGTTTTCGACGTCCCAGGCGGCCACTCCAGCATGCTCCAGGAACCAAACGTTCAGATGCTAGCCGAACAGATGCAAGCCTCCATCGACGAGGCGCTCGCCGACGAGTCAAGACCACCGAGTCCTAGAGGAGGCCGACTAACCCCACTCGAGCCGGCCCTTGCGGGAACATGAAGCCGCTGTGTGACAAGGCCGTCAAGGTTCGCCATCATTCCTTCCCACCGATTTTCAACCATGGCATCGTGGCCGAAACCGACGAGATCAGCTACCATGGGATCAGGGCACGACGGTGAAGGGCCATCCGGGCCACCCACGCAATCCGTTCATGGCCTACAATTATAAATATTAAGCGGTGGGTTCGCGGCAGACTGATTCCCAATTTGCCCATCGAGTTGAGGATGTGTCGTTGACATGATTCAAACCGAGGATTCGCGAGTTACAACGTTGCACTCGTCGCTGCTTCCGCCGGAGTCCGATCCCTCGATGTCCTCCCATGGCGATCCGGCCAGCTTCATTCGAGATTGTGATTCGTCCCCGGTCGGGGTGGCTTTCAATTGACTGGAAAGAACTGCTGGACTTTCGCGAGCTCCTCTGGTTTCTGATCTGGCGGGACATTTCGGCGCGGTACAAGCAGACGATCCTAGGCGGTTCATGGGCCGTGATCCAGCCTTTGATGATGATGACAATTTTCACGTTGATCTTCTCCCGAATCGCCAATTTTCCTTCTCAAGGCTTCCACTACCCGGTGTTCGTCTTCGCCGGCTTGATTCCCTGGACACTGTTCTCGCAGGGGTTCGCCCAGGCCGCACTCAGCCTGGTGTCCCAACAACAATTGTTGACCAAAGTCTATTTCCCCCGGATCTTCGTTCCGACGGCGGCGGCAGCCGTTTTTGTGGTCGACTTGATCGTCGCTCTTGGTATTTACGCGGTCGTTCTGATGTTTTACCGCGTCGTGCCGAGCTGGACGGTCATCTTTGTACCCCTGCTGGTTGCGCTGACTTTCATCGCCACGATGAGCGTCGGCTTGACACTATCGGCCCTCACTGTGTTCTTTCGCGATTTCCGGCACATCATCCCGTTCCTGTCGCAGATCTTATTGTACTTGACATTTGTAATCTATCCCGGGAGCATGATCCGACAGCCATTGTACCGCTGGATATTGTCACTCAACCCGATGTTCGGCATCGTCATGGCGTTTCGCTCGGCAATCCTCGGGCTCGACTGGGACTTCGTCTGTCTGGCGATCTCCACGGCGACCGCGCTGGGGTTCTTCGTGTTCGGTGTTTTCTACTTTCGCAGGACGGAGCGTCTCTTCGCTGACTTTGCGTGAGACGAAATCGGTTCATCTGTCCGGCAGTACCAGCGGCACCGCGGCTTCACCTTGAATTTTGGGACTCGACGATCAACGATGAGCCGACCTATCATCACCTCCGACAACCTCGGCAAGCACTACCATCTGGGCATCCTGCAGCGGAAGAGCCTTAGGTCCGGCACGGGCTTCACCTTTCGTGAATCGTTATCAAAGACATTCAACTCTGGTATGCGGCTCTTCAAAGGCGGCAAGCTGGCGACAGACCATCGAGAGAGTTCGTTCTGGGCGTTGCGGAACGCTTCCTTCGAGGTCCAGCGGGGCGAGGTGGTTGGGCTGATCGGCCGCAACGGCGCGGGCAAATCGACACTCCTGAAAATCCTGAGCCGGATCGTCGAGCCGACCGAGGGGATCGCTCGGCTGCGTGGGCGGGTCGCTTCCCTACTCGAGGTTGGGCACAGGGTTCCATCCCGAGCTCACCGGGCGAGAAAATATCTATCTGAACGGGGCGATCCTGGGGATGCGCAAAGCCGAGATCGACTCGCAAGTTTGACGAGATCGTGGCCTTCTCCGAAGTCGAGAAATTCCTGGACACACCCGTGAAGCGATATTCTTCGGGGATGTACGTCCGCTTGGCCTTTGCCGTGGCCGCTCATCTCGAGCCCGAAATTCTCATCATCGACGAGGTTCTGGCCGTCGGTGATCATGCGTTTCAGAAGAAATGCCTAGGCAAAATGCAGGATGTGGCCAGCAGTGATGGACGAACCGTTCTGTTCGTCAGTCACAACATGGGGGCGCTCGCCCAACTCTGCCAGCGTGGCGTATTGCTGGAACAAGGACGGGTCACGAAGGTCGGTCCCGTAAGGGATGTGATTCAAACGTTATCTCAGATCGAGCCTCGACCACAATACAGCGCAAGCCCGATTCCCCGCCGATCCGACCAAGCCCGCTCAGTTCATCTCGGCGGAAATTCTCCACGACGATGACGGCCTTGCTTCCGACTTCAGTTGTGATGAGACCGTGACCATCCGGTTATGCTACGAAGTCAGAAATCCCGTCGCCGAGACCTTCCTGACGTTTTACCTCCAAAACCTTGAAGGGACCCGCGTCTTATTCTCCGACATCCGCGACACCGACCCGTCGGCGTCCGAGCGGTTGAGCGTGGGGCTGCACACCTTCGAGATCAAGATTCCCCCCAGACTGCTGGCATCGACGACATACCTCTTAACCGTCGGCAGCGCCAGCAAGTACTCCGGAGTCCTCGATCACGAGCACAACTGCTGTGAGTTTACGCTCCGCGACCTGTCAACCCAGGATCAATCCCGCCCCGGTGTGCTGGGGATCCGGCTCCCCTGGGAGCACAAGTGCGTTCGTGCGAAAGCCTTGCTCGACGCGTAGTCCGCTTCTCCTTCGCCCGATCTGCCGCCGAACCAGACGGAACTTCATGGCGCAGATATAGCATTGATACTTTAGAATCAACATACCTTAGGTTAAGCTCGAAGTCACAATGTTCGGTCATGTTGGCGCACAGATCGTGCTTCTGGCCTGGATTCCCTTGGTCCTGGTGGTCTTCATGCTCCTGCCGGCACGGCGCGCCATGGTGGCCACCGCAATCGCCGGGTGGCTGCTCCTGCCGCCCTATCGGGATCGCGCTTCCCGGCCTTCCTGATTACACCAAGACCGGGGCTGTCGTTCTGAGCATTCTGCTCGCTACGATCATCTTCGAGCCGGCTCGTCTATTCAACTTTCGACCTCGCTGGTTCGACCTGCCGATGCTCGTGTTTTGCCTGTGCCCTTATTTTACCTCCACTACCAACGATCTGGGGGCCTACGACGGAATAGCCGCGGTGGTCATGCAGTGCGTGAATTGGTTGCTGCCTTACTGGATCGGCAGACTTTATCTCACCGACGTCGAAAGCTTTCGCGAGTTGGGCCTCGGAATGATCATCGGCGGGCTGTGCCTGATCCCCTTCTGTCTGTTCGAGATTCAAAATGAGTCCAATTATTGCAGCCGATGCTCTACGGCATCGGCAGATGGGAGGGGATGCGGTACGGCGGCTATCCGCCCTCGGGTTTTCTTTTAGTACCGGGCTCGACCTCGGGCTTTGGATGAACGCCGTGACCTTAGTGGCTTGGTGGTTCTGGCACACGGGCCAGTTCAAACAACTGTGGGGGATTCCCAGCAGTGTGATCTTTGCTCTGTTGTTGGTCATCGCGATTTTGTGCAGATCCACTGGTGCGACTTTTCTTCTCGCCTTCGGCTTTCTGGTACTCTGTCATTTCTCTGCGGACCAGAACGAAATGGGCGTTGTGGGGCCTTTTGTGCATCGCGCCTCTTTTTTATACTGTTCGCATCACGAACCTCTGGTCGGGCCAGTCCGCCGTCGAACTAGTGAAGTTAATCAGCGAAGCTCGTGCCGACTCGCTCGATTACCGATTTGAAAACGACGACTTGCTGATCGCCAAGGCATTGCAACAGCCGATTTTCGGCTGGGGCGGGTGGGGCCGGAACCGCGTTTACGATGAATCGGGCAGGGACATCGCCGTAACCGACGGATTACTGGATCATCGTGTTTGGTTCGAGTGGATGCGTCGGCCTGATATCAATGACTCTGGCGATGCTTCTCCCCGCGGCGCTGTTCCTGGCACGCTTTCCCATCGAACGATGGAATCAACCCAGTCTCGCACCAGTGGCGGTATTCGCCACGATCCTGGCCATCTTCTTGATTGACTGCTTGGTGAACGCGATGCCTAACGTGATCTATGTCATCGCGGCCGGCGGATTATTCAATTTCGTTTCGACCCGCACAAGGGCGCGGACATCGGGTCACGACGACGACAACGCCGCATTGGTTGCGAGATCCTGGGAAACACTGGCGGCTCAATACCGGGCTCGGGGACGTGCCTCGAAAGATCAAGGGCGGCTCATCGAGGCAAAGACCGCCTGGTTGCATGCCCTTGACTTCTACACCAAGCTGACCGTGACCCAACCGGGTCGCCCAGGGCCACACCAACAATGGTGTGACTGCGCGAACGATCTGGCGTGGCTTTTGGTGAACGCGGCCGACCCGGTCGTCAACGACCCCGCTTGCGCTCTTTCGCTGGCCATCAAAACGACCGAGGCGTATCCCGAATGTGGCACCTACTGGAACACCTTGGGGGCCGCTTATTATCGCACCGGCGACTTCAAAGCCGCGAGTGCCGCCCTCGACCGCTCGATAACCCTCGGCGAGGGAGGCACGGCCTTCGACTATATCTTCTTGACCATGACACATGCGCAGTTGGGCCACCAGGAACAAGCTCATCACTGGTTCGCTAAGGCAATGCACTCGATCGAACAACATCATTCTGATCATCCCGAATTGAGTCGCCTTTGCGCTGAGGCCAAGTCCCTCTTGTCCAGAGTTCCCGAGACCTCAGCCACCGTCGATTGACAGAATGCGACTTCCGATCGAATCCTGGCCGACGCCAATCGTTCCACACCGGTTCGCACTCCAGCCCTCGAAGGCGATCCAGCATGACGTTCCTAAAACCCAAGCGATTAAGTCATGATAAGATTGCATATAATAAATAGAAGACTCTGGTTATGTGGATGATCTAGAATATTTATGAACCGTTTGTTGAGTAGCGGTCCGAGGGATCGTCATGAAATTGCTCATCGCGATCACGTCCTATCGTGTTACGGATCTCACAATCGATTGCTTACGCTCACTGAGCGAACAGATCTCGCGGGTCCCGGGCACGAAGGTCGCGGTGTGCGAGAACGGGTCGGGGGGCGATGCCGCCGAGCAGCTACGGCGGGCCATCGAGGAGAACGGGTGGGACTCGTGGGTAGACCTGACAGTGGTCTACCCCAACCGGGGATTCACCGGAGGCACCAATGCTGCGATCCGGCCAGCGATGGAGTCGGCCGACCCGCCTGAATATGTCCTTTTGTTGAACTCCGACACGATCGTGATGGATCACGCGCTGGATACGCTGGTCGAGTTCATGGATGGCCACCCAAAGGCCGGTATCGCCGCGAGCACGCTCATCTCGCCGGACGGCAAGGTCCAGGCCTCGCCGTTTCGCTTCCCGGGGATCGCGACGGAGCTGGATCGAGGACTGAGGCTGGGGATCGTCTCGAAGCTGCTTTCGCCATGGTCCACAGACGCTGCCAAAGCCGAAAGAGGCCTGCCCGGTGGATTGGGCCGCGGGTGCAAGCTTGATCCTCCGGCGGACGATGCTGGAGCAGATCGGGCTGCTAGATGAAGGATTGTATACGTATTTCGATGATATTGACATCTGCATGCGGGCGAGGCGAGCGGGGTGGGAGACATGGTATGTGCCGGAGAGCAAGATCATCCACCTGGAAGGAGCGACGACCGGGATAGCCAGCCACTTGGTAAAGCCACGCCGCTACCCGTCCTACTGGTACCAGGCGCGGCAACGCTTCTTCACGAAGAATTACGGTGCACTCTACACGGCACTGGCGGATGCGGCATTCATTACCGGGTATGCGATCTGGCGCCTGCGACGATGGCTTCAACACAAGCCGGACACCGACCCACCTTACATGCTGATCGACTCGATCCGCCACAGCGTCTTCTGCACGGGGCCCAAGCTCAAGGTGGTCGAAAACCCGGCGATGCGCCAAGCCGTACCGCAGCCTTGAGAGCCTCACCGTGGATCCGCGAAGACTCCGCAAGGGGTCGTTCTCTATCCGAGTCTCACCATTGCAACTCTAACCCCACTTAGCGAGAGATCATGAAAGTTTTCGCCACGGGCCATCGCGGTTACATCGGAGCCCACCTGGTCGACGTGCTCAAGCAGGAAGGCCACACCGTCATCGGCTGCGACATCAACCTTTTCGAAGGCTGCAACTGGGAGCCCCTCGTCGCACCCGACCGGGAGTTGATCAAGGATGTCCGCCGGATCGACGCCCGGGACCTGGACGGCTGCGACTGCGTCATGCACCTGGCGGCGATCTCTAACGACCCGATGGGCGAGATGAACGCCCGGCTCACCTACGACGTCAACCGCGACGCCTCGATTCGCCTAGCGGGAATCGCCAAGCAGGCTGGCGTACCGCGCTACCTCTTCTCCGGGAGCTGCTCCGTCTACGGGCAGGGTGAGAAACTCGACCTGGACGAGAATGACCCCCTCAACCCTTTGACCGCTTATGCCCGGTCCAAGATCGAGACGGAGCAAAACGTCTCCCCGCTCGCCGACGAATCTTTCACCCCCGTCTACCTTCGCAACGCCACAGCCTACGGCCACTCACCGATGCTCCGCATCGACCTGGTCGTGAACAACCTCCTGGCCACGGCCATGGCCTATGGCGAGATCCGCATCCAGTCCGACGGTTCGCCCTGGCGTCCCTTGATCCATTGCCGCGACATCGCCCGCGCATTCGCCGCATTCGCCAAAGCACCCAAGGAGGCGGTCCATAACAAGGCGTCAACGTCGGCGCCAACGCCGAGAACTACCAGGTTCGCGACGTGGGTGACCGAGTGCAGCGGTTGATTCCCTCGGCCAAGATCGTCTACACGGGCGAAGTCGGCGCGGACCCACGCAACTATCGGGTCAATTTTGATCTCCTATCCAAGCTCCTTCCCGATTTCAAGCTCCAGTACGACTTGTCGACCGGGATGGAGGAACTCCACCGCAAGATGGTCGAACACGGCTTCAGCAAGGAGGACTTCGAGGGTGATCGTTTCATCCGCCTCCGCACGCTCAAAGGCCGATTCCACCTCCTCAGTTGACACAGGGAAACCATGATCTTCACCGAGACACCCCTCGCGGGCGCCTACCTGATCGACCTGGAGAAGCGGGGCGACGAGCGAGGCTTCTTCGCCCGGGCTTTCTGCGAGAGAGAGTTCGCCAGTCACGGACTCGTCACTCACTTCGTCCAGATCAATAACTCACTCAGCGCCCAGCAGCGGCACCCTGCGCGGCATGCACTATCAGCTCGCTCCCAAGGCCGAAACCAAGGTCGTTCGCTGCATCCGCGGCGCGCTCTACGACATCATCCTCGACCTGCGCGACGGCTCGCCGACTTTCGGTCAGAGCTTCGGCGCGGAGCTGACGGCCGAGAACCGCCGCATGATGTACGTCCCCAAGGGCTTCGCGCACGGCTTCTTCACCTTGGCCGACGACACCGAAGCCTTTTATTTGGTCGACGAATTCTATTCCCCCGAACACGAACGCGGCATTCGCTGGAACGACCCCAAGTTCTCGATTCGATGGCCGTCGCAACCGAATGTCCTCTCTGACAAAGACCGTAATCATCGCGACTTCGATCCTGCCTGGCACCTCACCGCTTGAGCACGAGGAGGAGTGATGAAGATCCTCTTCACAGGGGGGAGTTCCTTCACGGGATACTGGTTCATCCGCGAGCTGGCCGCCGCCGGCCATCAGGTTACGGCCGTCTTCCGCAGGCGGCCCGAGGAGTATCCCGACGAGGTCCGTCGCCAGCGCGTGGTCCTCGCGACCGAAGCTTGCCGGCCAGTCCACGGTTGCTCCTTCGGTGATGAAAAGTTCCTCGGCCTGATCAAGGAGGGTGGCTGGGACATCCTCTGCCACCACGGAGCCGACGTCACCAACTACAAGAGCCCCGACTTCGACACGGTCGCGGCCCTCCGGAACAACACCCACAACCTGCCGGCCGTGCTCGAGAGCTCTCAGGGGCAGCCGGTTGCCGCCGCGTCCTACTCACGGGCAGCGTCTTCGAGGGGGGCGAGGGCGCCGGCTCCCAGGGCCTGCCCGACTTCTCTCCCTACGGCCTGTCCAAGGCCCTGACGGCACAGGCATTCCGGTACTACTGCGGCCGCGCTGGTCTGAGCCTCGGCAAGTTCGTCATCCCCAACCCGTTCGGTCCTTACGAGGAGCCTCGCTTCACGGCCTACCTCATGAAGAACTGGCTGGCCGGCACCACGCCGAATTGCTCCAGCCCCTCCTACGTCCGCGACAATATCCACGTGTCGCTACTGGCCAAAGCTTACGTCCAGTTCGCCCAGGAGTTGCCGGCCTCCGGCTTCACCCGAATCAACCCGAGCGGATACGCCGAGACCCAGGGCTCGTTCACGCTCCGCCTGGCCCGGGAAATGGGACCGCGACTGGGACTCCCCTGCCCGGTCGAGCTGAAGAAGCAGGTCGACTTCACCGAGCCGCGCATCCGCATCAACACGGACCCGCCCGACGCCGACGCCCTCGGCTGGGATGAATCGGCCGCCTGGGACGAACTGGCCCACTACTATCGGCGACTCCACGCACGCTGAGCCTGTCCTCACCGGAGGCGATTCCCGACCGCTGGTCGGTCTCTCCTGGACTCGGACGCAAAATCGTGTTCCACGCTTGCATGGCTGAAACCAACGGAGTTGCAACATGACATACTATCCTCATTTCCTTGCGAGGTGCCTCAGTTGAACGTCGTCATCCTTTGCGGAGGCCAAGGAACTCGCCTCCGAGAAGAGACGGAGTTCCGACCCAAGCCCATGGTCTTGATCGGCCAGAAGCCGATCGTCTGGCACATCATGAAACTCTACGCCCACCATGGCTACAGAGATTTCGTGCTCTGCCTGGGCTATCGAGGCCAGATGATCAAAGAGTATTTCTTGAATTATGAAGCGATGAATAATGATTTCACGATTCACTTGGGAAGCAAGACGCGGATCGACTATCCCGACACGCACGACGAACAGGACTTCCGTGTGACCCTGGCTGATACCGGTCAGGAGACAATGACCGGCGGCCGGATCAAGAGGATCCAACGCCACATCGACGGCGACACCTTCATGGTCACTTATGGCGATGGCGTGTCCGATGTGGATATCGCGACCTGCTGAAATTCCATCGCTCCCACGGCCGCCTGGCAACCGTCACCGCCATGCAGCCCCCCTCCCGGTTCGGCATGCTGGCCATCGCCGACGACGGTCGCGTGACGCGGTTCGCCGAGAAACCGCAAACCGACGGGTGGGCCAACGCCGGCTTCTTCGTTTTCAATACCCGGGTTTTCGACTACCTCGATTCGGATCAGTGCATTCTCGAACGCGAACCCCTGGAACGGTTGTCGGCCGACGGCCAGCTCATGGTTTACCGGCACCACGGCTTCTTCTTCGCCATGGATACCTATCGAGAGTTCCAGCTCCTGAATGGACTGTGGAACGAGGGCAAGGCACCCTGGAAGGTATGGTCCTGATCAACCGATCAAGCAGGACCTTCTGATCAAGAAATGCCCGACGCTGGTCACCGATGCCATCCGGGTCCGGCGGGGGCTGCTTGGTCCGCAGTGTGCTTTTCACCGACGCCGTGATCACCCTTGTCAGAGGGAAACCGCTGACAATGTAACCAATAACAATCGCCACTCGTTCCACGTTGGCCTGCCACTACCGGTCACCTCACGCGGAAGATATTTCGGGTTAGCGGATACTACCACGAGTAATCAAACGATTTCTTTATTAGCCCTAATAAAACAGTGTTGTTTCAGATACTTTAATAGTGTAAATACGCGAGTCTTTAATATTGAATTAATCTGTGTGTGGGAATTTGACTGGATTTGGTTATGGGAACGAAAGGCTCAGAAATCAAGTGATTCCCGCTGACTTTGAGTCAACTCCGCGCGATTGTACTCAGCGCGATTGTACCCAGCACTTGTGATTTGGCCCAATTTCGATCAAGATCACGGGAAGAGTTCGGTCGATCGACCGGTACCAATCATCAATTCCTCGATGTGGAATATCTCTTGAAGATTTGCGTCATTACAGGGTCGGCTGGTCTGATTGGAGCAGAGTCGGTCCGCTTCTTCAGTTCGAAGGGTTTCCAGGTCGTCGGTATCGACAACGACATGCGGAAGCAGTTCTTTGGCGAGGACGCGTCAACGGAGCGGAGCCGCCTCGACCTGGAATCGACGATCCCGAACTATACTCATCAAATTATCGATATACGTGATCGCGATGAGATCGAGTCTTTATTTGACAAGTACGGCAGCGATATCAAGCTGATCATCCATACTGCCGCCCAGCCTTCGCACGACTGGGCCGCCAAGGATCCGCATACGGATTTCAGCGTCAACGCTAATGGCACGTTGATTTTGCTGGAAGCAACACGCAAGTTCTCGCCCCAGGCCTGCTTCATCTTCACCTCCACCAACAAGGTATACGGCGACAACCCCAACCGCTTGCCCTTGGTCGAGCTGCCGACGCGGTGGGAGATCGAAAAAACCCACCCCTACTACGAGCACGGGATCGATGAGAATCTGTCGATTGATCAGACCAAGCACTCGTTGTTCGGCGTCTCCAAACTCGCTGCCGACTCCATGGTTCAGGAATTTGGCCGATACTTCGCGATCAACACAGCCTGCTTCCGCGGTGGTTGCCTGACCGGCCCGGGGCACGCGGGCACCATGATGCACGGTTTCCTGTCGTATCTGGTCAAATGCGCGCTTACAGGAACCCGGTACACCGTCTTCGGCTATCAAGGAAAGCAGGTTCGTGACAACATCCACGCATGCGACCTGGTGAATATGTTCTGGGAATACTACCAGGCCCCGAGGCCCGGCGAGGTCTACAACGCGGGTGGCGGCCGGTTTAGCAATTGCTCGATGAAGGAGGCAATCGACCTCTGCGAAAGCCGCACGGGCAAGAAAATGGACCTGGCTTACTCGGAGAACAATCGGATCGGCGACCACATTTGGTACATTAGCGATACGCGCAAATTTCAGTTGCACTACCCCGCGTGGAAGCAAACCTACGATCTACCCCGGATTGTCGACGAGATCTTCGAATCGATGTCCGCTCGCATATAGCTCCTGTCCCACTGCAAACGCAGGATGGCACTTGTCCGACTTGGTGCGCTGTAGTAAGTCCCCGGATTTTCTTGCTCTTTAACTTGTTCCTGGCGAAGAGAAGTGCTTATGATACCTACTCCTGGCCGGGGGAAGTGTTTACGGATGGTTTTTGGTATCGACTGTGAAGCGACTAAAAGGGCTTATCCGGGCAATCCCAGTTGTTTAATTTGAGCCGGTCTGATTCCGCCTGCGTGAGTTGGTGAATCGCCGGATGAACCTGTTCTGTGAGATTATGGTCCTCATGGGCGCGATGTCTCGTCTACGCCACTCGATGCTCGGCAACGCCGTTCGGACTGTGATCGGCTTCCTGTACCATGCCCGTTACCGCGGCAACGAACCGGTATCTTACCATCTCGCCGAGGGTTGTGCCCTGAGCCTTTATCCCGAGGGGGAGATCGCCGAATTCCTTGCTTTCCCGTGGCTGTTCGAGAAGGCCGAATTAGAACTGGTCATGGCCTTTCTGAAGCCCGGGATGCGCGTGATCGACGTGGGGGCGAACATCGGGCTCTACTCGATCCTTGCCCGCAAGCGCGTCGGTGACTCAGGGATGGTCTGGGCATTCGAGCCCTCTGCCGAGACTGTCGGCCGGCTGCGACGAAACCTCGCACTCAACGAGTGCCACGATGTCTCAGTATTCCCAATCGGCCTTGGCGCCGAGACCGATGCGACGATGTGCCTGGGTAGCGACAGCGGCTATGGCGACGCGTACCGATACCTCCGCCCGGCTCCCGTGCCGAGTTCGGCCCGGTCATCGACACCCACCCAGGTGGCCGAGCCCGCCGCGAGTCCCGGAAGCGAGGAGGTCGTCACCGTCACCACGCTTGACCACTGGGCCAAGGAAAATCGAATCGACGGGGCCGACTTCCTCAAAGTGGACATCGAGGGAGGGGAGTACCAGATGTTCCTGGGCCGCGCGTTCCTGGCCGGATGCGAAAAAATCGTCATCATGTTCGAGTGCGAACAGGACTGGTGCGAGCGGGCCGGCTACCGCCAGGAAGACAGCTTTGGTGTGCTTCGCTCACTCGGATTTGGCCTCTACGCCTGGAAAGGGTGCGAAAAGGAATGGGTGACTGACGACCGATCGCTGCGCGACGCCGGCATGGTCTGGGCGTGCAGGGACCCGAGCGTTTTGCCGATGACCGGAGCCTCGTTGGCGGCTCCGGATTGCCGACAACCGCGGGTTTTGCCTCCAGGGTCGAGCCTCCCGCCCTGCGCGGCGCTCACCCGCCGCAATAGTCATCTGTTCCTGCATCGATTTTATTGATTACTTAATGGCCTGAACCGGGACGGGACAGTATCGGTTTTGCGTGTACACGCTTCAGTCGGGGTCGCAGTGCGGCTCGCAAGCGTGAATATATTGAGAGATTTGGATGTTAGTAAACGACTCTAAGCCGACTCCCTTCATCCCTCCACCGAGAAAGACGCGTCTCCCGGGGCTTGAAGCCGCCGCATCCAGGGAACGGTCGTCTATTGATTACTGGACCAAACGTGATCCGATCAACAACTTGAGAACAGTGTGGCGCAACCACAGTCCGTCACATGTTACACCTGCTCCCCGGTGAAACCATCCTCGAGCTGCAAGCCGGTGCTGGTAATCTGACCAAGGCCCTGCTAACCACGAGTCGGGGCGAGTGCCCCATCACCGCCGCGACGTTCGTTGATCCACCGGACCCGCGGTTGACCGCAACGATCGGCGACAGCGTCGAGTTGATTGTGCTAGCCGACCTGCCCGGGCCCTTGGTCGGGCGTCAGTTCGACTACGTCGTCGCGACTAATCTACTTGATCTAAAGCATGGTCCCGCTCTCCTCCGCGCAGTCTACGACCTGCTCAAACCCGGCGGACGTTTGCTGTTCTTTGAGACCAACCCGTGGAACCCCGTTTTCTGGCTCCGCCGACAGCTCGTTCGCGTGCTACCGTTCCTGCGACGCGGAGACGAAAGAGCGCCGCCCAATCAAATCCAGCTTTATGAATTGCTTTCAGAGATCGGCTTTGTCTCTGTTGGCGCCACCTGTTACGACTTCCTGTTCTCACCGATCCCACGCTGGATGATGATTCTGGTTCGCAACCTAACGTTGATCTTGGAAAACACGCCGTTCGTCCGGCGGTTTGCCGGGGCGATCTTCGTCTACGGACAGAAACCTCCCCGGTCGCTACCTCGCCCGGCCATCCAGATGACTGAGCACGCCGCCTTGCATGGGGCGATCTCGGTGGTCGTGCCCTGCTACAATGAGGAAATGAACGTCGGTCCGCTTGTTGGAGGACTGCTCTCACACTACAACGCGTACCTCCGTGAGATCGTTCTGGTCGACGATAACAGCAAGGACCGGACCCGCGAGGTCATCCAGGAGCTTGCCTCTTTCGAGCCGCGGGTCCGCCCCGTATTTCGCACTCCACCCAACGGAGTGGGCCGAGCGTTGCGCGATGGACTGGCCGCCACAACCGGCGATTATGTCCTGCTGATGGACTGCGATTTTCTCCACATCCTGCCGGAGCTGCGCGACATGTTTGATGCGGCGGCCAGAGGCTCATCTGTGGTACTCGGCAGCCGGTTCTCGCGGTACAGTGTTTTGATCAATTATCCTCTCCGCAAGATCCTCTGCAACCGCGGCTTTCACATGCTGCTGTCGATCATCTTCCGCCGCAAACTCCGCGACATGACTAATAACCTCAAGTTACTACACCGCGATGTCGTCGATCATCTGCAGATCGAGTCCGAGTGGTTTGCCGCCAACGCCGAGACTGGGTTGAAGCCGTTGCTGATGGGATTCCCCACCTACGCCTCGCCGATCTCGTGGATCAATCGGACCCCGGAGATGGGACAGTCGAGTTTCTCGCTCCTGAAGAATGGGATCGGATACATCCGGATACTCGGCAAGTTGGCCTGGCGCTCGCGATTCGGGTTTCGACGTTTGCCTCGCACTGGATCGCCTGGATCGGTCGACGGTGTCTACTCGCTGCGGCAACTAGACCAGCAAATCGTAGTTGAGAACCCAAGAAGTTAACCGGCACGCTAGAATGACCCGGTTTCAGTCAGTTGCCAGTCACCAGAAGGGCTTTTACCAGGCCGGATGTGATGCCGTGCGCCTCCTCGAAAACTCTCAGTTCGCATTCACATGATGCACCCATCTCGCTTTCGGGCGCATTTGCTCTTGCTCCCTCGCACCAGGCGGCGTTCCATTGGTTTTGCAATTGACACCTCAAACGACCTTTTGAATCGGCTGCCTCCGCAACCG
Organism: uncultured Planctomycetota bacterium; assembly: GCA_963779785.1. Lineage (GTDB taxonomy): Bacteria > Planctomycetota > Planctomycetia > Isosphaerales > Isosphaeraceae > CAVRFS01. The sequence continues at coordinate 38,415 of CAWAAW010000001.1, read as the reverse complement.
AAGCGTTGGCTCACCTCAGTTTCCTCGATAGGCAAAAATTGGTGACAGTTTCGTGTACCTAATATCAACAACATTCAAGCGCGAATTGGTTCCATTTACCCTCTGTATGTGCCTTGGCCTGACGATGGCTTTGTTGCCTCCTCTGGTTTGGTGGCCTCAGGTTGGTGAACCTGTTTGTCTCGCCGATCACGACGAGATCTTGTACCTCGCGATGGCCAGCCAAGCTTATTTCAATCACCCGGCCTACCTGAGCGAACCGACGATGGCCGAGGGGGGACACAGCCTTCAGTCGAATCTACCATTTATCCCGGCCGTCTTGATGAGCAAGATGCTCGTTCTGAGTCCGATGGGCATCGACTTGATCTGGCGGTTCCTGTCCGGAGTAAGCATCCCACTCGGCTGGTACATCCTGTCCCGGCACTACGTGAAACGCCCCTGGGTGGTCGCGGCGATGGTTGCCATTCTCCTGACAGACGGGGGACTCCTCGGAAGTAGTCTACTGGCTCGACAAGCCGTCAACCTCGCAAGAGTGATCACTGGTAGGACCACGGGGCTGCTCGACGGATTGCACGATATGCATCGCGAGTGGCGGATCGGCACCCCCGCCCTGACCCATGTCTATCTCCTGTTGCATTTGTGGCTCGTCGCCCGCGCCCGAGCGGTGCCCACATGGCCGCGTCTTGTCCTATCCGGTCTGGGCTTCGGCCTCCTCTTCTACGTTTATCCCTTTTACTGGACCGCCGCAGGTGGAGCCCTGCTCATTGCGCTGGCTCTCGACGCCGGCCACCGCCGGGTTTACTTCTGGACGGCCTTGTTCGGCGGACTTATCGGACTCCCTCAGGTCATCGCGAATGTGATGATCAAGCAGTCCACCTCTTCCGATTGGCTGATCCGGAGCGGAAAGCTGCCCGTCCCCCGCCTGGCTGACCTCGATATACCCATCACGGGCTCGATGATCGCGTTGCTCGGCCTCTACTGGGTCTGGACGCAGTGCAGAGACCTGATTTACCTCTGGGCGCTCGGAGCCTCGGGCTTGATGCTATACAACAATCAAGTCATAACCGGTGTGACGGTCGAGAACTATCACTGGTTGTATGTCTGGGGTCCCAGCCTGTCGTTCCTACTGCTTGTCGTGGCTGAATCCGTGCTACTCCGGGACGGCAGATGGGCCCGGCCCGCCTTTGTGTTCCTACTAGCGATCGCAATCGCGGACGTGGCCGCGGGAATCACGTTGCGGGTCGTTGAGACATCGAGGAACGTGATAACCAAAGAAAACATGATCGGATATAGCCGATATAGGGATCAGAGGCTGGCCCCCGAGACGATCAGGTTGGAAGCCAACGCCATCGTCGCTGGAGAAAGTCAATTCGTCGACTTCGCCATGATCCTAGAAAACGCGCGGCCGCTGGATAATTACTGGGTCTTCCTCAGTCCGGCTGTCACTGACGCCGACTGGAACCAGCGAATTGCGACTGAATGTTTACCTCCTCGACCCCACCGCCCGCGAAGATGAACTGAGAAAACTCCTGAAGCAGAGGAATTGGACCCGGATCCCGTCCGACGAGATGCGGCGAATCGAGGATCGACTCGTGGTCTTCCGTTCCATCGAGGCGCGACCTCGACTCCTACCTCGATCGCTACGCAGTCCGGTACGTCGCCCTTCTCGCCGACCAAGTCCCACCGGCCTACCTTCAGCGAGGATGGGTTCGTCTTCAGAAGGGGCCCTCCTGGCAACTTTGGCAACGTCGTTCCTAACGCGGGGAATCTGCATCCAAAAAGATCCAGCACGAATGCCTGGCGCTCGCCAGTTGGTGCGCCGGGTCCGCGATCGTGCAGACATCATATGCTAATAACATCGGTTCCGAAGGTGCCACCAACACAAGATCATAGTTGTAGGAGAAATTCCCAGGGTCTCGGACCACGTACGACCGGACCAGCTCTTCGTCGGCATTTTCGGTCAGGACACGGAAGGGCTTACGCTGGATTTCGAGACCGGCCTCATGGACGTCGGCCTCGATCTATTCGGCGAAATGGTCGTCTTGGGGGGTGTGGGCAAGATCCTCTCTAGCAACATTTCGAGTGAGAATGCCTGATCGCGTCCCTAGTGAGGGGCCGAAGGCGATGATAATTTGAAGCCCAATAGTCACGCGCACGGTGTGTCTCCATATTGGTACTATGGGGGTGCACCGTGCAGCTTTTTGTTCGATCGGCAGGGCGAAGTCACTACCCTAGGAGCGGAATTTCGCCGGAAAACGTTCAACCTACATCGCGCATTCCACCTATCATCGTGCGCCCACTCGGGAGCGCTCGGGAAAAACCAACCATTGGCGGGAGGTTTTGCCCATGGATCTCGCCCCAATCGCCCTTAGTTTCCAGTGAAGAACGCTTTGGGTCAAGACCCCGATCGAAGACCAGAGTGGCTCAGCTCTCTCGATGAAAGTAGCTCGGTTTCTAACCGCGAGCGGCAATCAGCCATCCCGCTTAATCATCAAACTTCCGAAGGGATTTCGGCTTTGGATGAACTAGTAGGACGCTGTCCGGAGGAAAACCGCCCTGCGGCACCGAGTCAACGGTAGGTTCTCCTGACTCAAAGGCCTGACACGATCTTAGGAAGCGAATGCTCCCTTATGTTGCCGAAAATCAACGTACCACGCCAAGAAACGTACAATGATTGACTGCGCGATTCGCACGTGTTAAGCTACCGACCTATTCGTACTGGACAACCTTCCGTTCGCACCGTGAATCTCAACATTTAAGTCTTCTCGGAGTGTCTGTATTTGATCGATTGGCGAGAATGGCAAGCTGACACCCAGCAGATTAGAGCCAGATAGGACAACCCACGGAGAATTTGCTTCGATGAGTGCCCTGCCCTCGTCTCTTTTGAATTCAACAACGTTTGATAGCGAGTCGATCACGCAGGATGAGGCCCAGTTGCAATCGACGACAGTAGTACGTGCTGACCGGCTTATGTTCGACAACTTGCGGCTTGCGGTCAAGCGGGCGGTTGACTTCGTCGGAGCAATTGTGGGCCTCATGCTATTGTCGCCGGCGATGCTGGCGATCGGGCTCTTGATCCGGCTGGACTCGCCTGGGCCAGTCCTGTTCCGCCAGTTACGGCGAGGGTATCGAGGCGAATTGTTCTGGGTGCTCAAATTCCGGACAATGACCGTCGACGCCGAACAGAAGCTCAAAGATCTGGAGAATAACAACGAATCCGCTGGTGGCGTCTTGTTCAAGCTCCGTGACGATCCCCGAGTGACCCGGCTGGGTTCGTCTTGCGACGTCGTAGTTTGGACGAGCTTCCTCAGTTGATCAATGTATTGCGGGGGGAGATGACCTTGGTCGGCCCTCGGCCTCTCCAGCTTCGCGACAGCGAGCTGCTTCTGGCCACGAACCCACACGCGTACCACCGTCGCCTTCATGTCATGCCTGGACTCACGGGACCCTGGCAAGTCGGTGGGCGAAGCGAGGTTAATTACGAACGGATGGTCGAGCTTGACCTTGAATACGTCGAGAACTGGTCACTGATCCAAGACTTCGGCATCATTTGCAAGACCTTCTTCGTGGTACTGCTCCGCCGAGGCGCTTACTGAATGAAGTGCCTGACGGCATACTTTCCTCTCCAACCGGATGGTTTGACCTCGGATTCTGTCCGATCATACGATCCTCAAATCTGCAAGTCCCCGCCATCAAAGTAAGTCGAATTCTGGGACAGCGCCGCGCTTTGCGGCAAGGCTCAGGGTCGCCCTGCGCTGATTTCAGGACGATTGTATCGCTGAAGGTGCGGACACATGTGCCGTGGTTTTCGACCGGCGTTCACACTCTCGCCTGACAACAGACTGCATCCCAAGCACGTTCTGTTGTACCGGTGCGAGGAGACCGACGCGGTCGCGGTCGCGCACGCCAGCCGGTGGGATATGGTGTCGCTGAGCGCTTACGACACCACTTGGCACGGGGAAATCGGTAAACTAGAATCTCAAGGTTAAACTGCACAGCATGACGATGAGGTGGAGCACGAAGCGGTCTTCCGGTGATTTCTTAGGCGATCGTGACTGCTCTCCGCCAAATCACGAGAAAATCTGGTCGGGTTGCTTAATCGGCGTTGGAGACGCTGAAATTCGCGCTGTGTGGACATCATGAGGCGACCTTTCATGCTCCCAACGAATCATTTTCGTAAGCGGATCCGACATCGGCTTACCGCTCATGTCGATCCTACAACTTACTTTCTTCTCCGCCATCCGAACCGCTACACCGAGATAGGCCGACTATCAAAAGGGGTGCGCGATGCGTCGCCACACCCACGTCTCTTCTTCATGGTCGTCATGCCCGGCTGCCTACACATCGCTCAACTCGCTTATCAGTTTGTCCCAGCAGATGTACGGCTCATAGTCGTTCTCAACGGCACGGATCAGTGGGAAGAGGACTGGGCTCACGCAAATCTCAGTCGGGCAATCATTATCAGGATAAAGTCCAAATATTTTCATCATACGCTGCTAAACTTGTTTCTTCGCGACGTTCATCAACCTTTCGGAATCGTCGATTTCGATTGTTTCGTGTTTTGTCCTGATTATTTTCGCGTCGTCGAGGCTATCGGCCCATCGACGACTTGTCAGGCTTTCTACGCGAGTCACAATCCGGTGCTCGATCTTTGGATCCCCGAGACGTTCCTCATGGTGCTGAACCAACCCGTCTTAGCCGATTTGATGGCACGCTATCACGTGAGCACCGACCAGATCAGTTGGAGCGATTTACCGACGCCGATCCAGCAACGGCTCGCCACGTTGGGGATCGGCGTGGATCAGCTTCCGGAAAACTACAAACCTACGTTCGATACATTACGTGTTCTCTTGATGCTCGGCGTCACAGAGGGTTGTCAAATCGAGTTTATCACAAAGCATAGCGCAGCCCTCCATATCGCCGATGACTTGTTCCATGTCGGCCAAGCTCCAACCCTCGCAGAAAACTCAATGCAGCATTTCCGTATGACGTTTGGGGGAGCTATTTCTGGATTCGTCGTCTCGAACAGATCAATGATGCCCCGTTGCGTGAACGTTATCTCCGCCTCTTCGGCATCGGCAGTTCGGAGAAGGTTCTCAGCTATCTACGAAGTCGTCCGAACGAAAAACTCCTTGAGTACATCGACGCGCTAGCTATGGGGAATGATCCCAATCTTCGGACGGTCAGCGAAACATGAAACGACGATTTCGTGTGCCTCCAGTAAACCACTCCCCGCGCGGCCCTAGAGCGGTTCACGCTCGGATGGCCCACGGGCCATATTAGCCCGAAGCGTAACAGGAAATTGCATTTAGGTAACAAACCCATAGCTTGAAAGGAGTTCGCGCCGTGATCTGCTGGAGGTTGAGGGACGGTTCCCTCAAGGAGGTGCATCATGGAACGCGAACTCTGGCCCCGATTGTATCACCTGGTCATGGAGGTAGGACAAGCTCTCCGCCTCATCGACGTGACCTTCCAACCCCACATCATCCTCTTGGTCTTCCTCTGGGCGGCCCTGCACGACCGGCCGGTGAAGTGGGCCTGCAACCCGCGGCACTGGTCCACCACGACCTTGCGGCCGGGAGGGTTGCCCAGCCCCTCGACCCTTTCGCGCCGCCTCCGCCGCGTGGACACCGCGATGCTGATGCGGGCTTTGGTGGAGCGGTTACGCCAGGGGGAGGATCCGGGGCTGATCGCGCTGATCGACGGCAAGCCGCTGCCGGTCGGCGGGGCCAGTCACGACCCGGAGGCCCGTTGTGGCCGCAGTGCCGGGATGTGGGCCAAAGGCTACAAATTCTACGCCATCTGGGGTTCCCGGCCGGTGCCCGAGACCTACCGCGTGTGTTCGATGAACATCAACGAAGATAAGGTTGCTGAAGAGATGATCCCAGAACTGCACGGTGGTGGCTACCTGCTCGGCGACGGCGAGTACGATGCCAGCCCGGTCTTCGATGTCGCCGGCGCCGCGGGTTATCAATTGCTGGCGCCGCGGGAGGACCCGGAAAAAGGGTTGGGGCACCACTACCAGAGCCCATATCGGCTGCGGTGCATCGAGCGGATGCGGTCGGCCTTCGGCCGCGGAGTGTTCGCCTGCCGGGGTGCGATCGAGCGGACCCTTGGTGCCCTGACATCGTTTGGCGGCGGGTTGTCGCCGCTTCCGTCGTGGGTACGGCACCTGACCCGGGTGTGGCTGTGGGTCAGTGCGAAGCTGGTGATCAACGGAGTGCGGATCATGGCCCTAGGCAAAGGACTTGCGGCATAAATGCAATTTCCTGGTAAGCGAGGGGGCGGCCGCCGGAATCCTCGCTTACGCTTCGGGTTGGTATGATCGCCGTTGCCGTCGCGCCTGCACAACGCAGGAGTGAACCGCCCTAACCCAACAATCGTGCCACCAGGGGCAAAGTAGCGAGCCCAAGGCTGTGAAACCGGGTCAGGCAGGCATGAGTCGACCGCGTCGGTCACTGGTAATGGGCACTGTCGGCTTCAAAATCTTGACCTTCGCCGCCCTCCCCGGCAGAACTTGGTCCTCGTCGCTTCCAGGGAAACCGACGGAGTCCAGGAAGGTATGGTAAAAATCCGCAAATCATGGAAGATCTTGCTTGCCGCTTAGTCCGAGTTTGGTAAGCTAAGTCGATTTTTCCATTTCCGCTAAACCAACACAGTCATGCAAGAAAGCGACCCAACCACCGACAGCCAGCCCGTGATTAGCGTGGTTGTCCCGCTTTTCAATGAAGAGCAAATCATCGAGGAACTCCACCGTCGGCTGAGCGAGACATTGACTGCGATGCGGGTCCCGTATGAGATCCTCTTCGTTAACGATGGTAGTCGGGATTCGACGCCCCGGCTGATCGACGCGTTGCATGCGCGGGATCCAAACCTGTCGGTGATTCATCTGAGCCGGAACTTCGGCCACCAGCCGGCGGTCTCGGCAGGCCTGGACCACGCGCGCGGTCGCGCAGTCATGATCATGGACGGGGATCTCCAAGATCCACCTGAGCTGATCCCTCGGTTCGTCCGGCTCTGGCGGGAGGGCAACGATGTGGTCTACGCCATCCGTCGCAAGCGGAAGGAGAACACGGTCAAGCGCCTGGGCTACTTCACCTTCTATCGGCTTCTCAGGGCGATCAGCGAGATCGATATCCCGCTCGACTCGGGCGATTTCTGCCTGATGGACCGCCGGGTCGTGGAGGCGTTGCGGAGCCTGCCCGAGCAGGCCCGGTTCGTCCGGGGCCTACGCACTTTTGTCGGCTTCCGGCAGGTGGGCCTGCCCTACGAGCGAGCAGGCGCCAGGCAGGGCAGCCGAAATACACGCTCGTTGCCCTGATCGGGCTGGCCCTCGAGGGGTTAGTCAGCTTCAGTAGTTATCCACTCCGGCTCGGCACCACCTACCTCGGAGTCGCGACGGCGATTCTCTCCGCCTTAATGATGGTGTGGGTCCTGATTGACGCGCTGATCAACCAAACGGCCCCCCGAGGCTGGGCGAGTGTACTGGGGACCGTGCTGTTCATGGGCTCGGTTCAGCTCATCAGCCTGGGCATCATGGGGGAGTACATCCGGCTCATCTTCCTGGAGTCGAAGCGACGTCCGGCCTACATCATCGACGAGTACAGGGTTGGATCGGTCCAGGTCGAAGGTCACTCGGCGGCCGTCGAGGGAAGCGAAACGATCGATCAAGAGGAAATCCTGCCGTGATCACGACGTGGTCTGAAGGGATCGCCGACCAGAATATGGCCGAGGACATCCTGGTCAACCTCGCCGCCTTGATTCGGCGCCATCCGTGGTGGAAGGCCCGCGCCGAGCTGACGCTGGCCATGCTCAACCGCCTCGGGATCCGAGCACCGGCGCGAGTGCTCGACGTCGGCTGTGGCTGGGGAATTACTCTCGAGGCCCTCGAGAAACACGGGTATCAGGCAGCCGGTGTGGATATCTCGAGACGGATGCTCGAGCAGCTCGACCGGCCTGACCGCGTGCTCTATGTCGCCGACCTCTCGCGGAATCTACCTGTCGATGCCGGCGGCTTCGATGCCGTGCTGGCGCTGGACGTCATCGAGCACATCGACGACGATCTCGACGCCGTGAGCAAGCTCGGACAGCTCGCACGCCCCGGGGGTATTGTCATCGTAAGCGTACCGGCACTCCCTGAGTTCTTCACCGAATTCGACGAGATCCAGGGGCACCGGCGCCGCTACCTTCCCGAAACGCTCCAGGCGACATTCCAGGACAGCGGACTGAAGATCGACCGGATCTTCTGGTGGGGGCAGTGGCTCGTTCCCATGCTCCGCCGGCAACGGAGCAGGAAGAAGAAGGCCTCCAGCGACTCGGCGGCGGAGACCTACAGCCGCTATCTGACCCTGCCCCCGTGGCCCGCTTCTCTGGTGCTCCGGCTCGGCTTCGCCATCGAGAAACGGAAGGCCCTCGATGACAAACTGCGCACGGGGACCTCTCTGTTCGCTATCGCCCGGCGGCACCCTTGAGCCTATCGAGCCAAGGATTTACCCTCCGCAAGTGAAAGTCATTCAAGATTCGTCAGACCAAGGCTCGTATTAACGAGGCAAATGATCATGAATTCGCCCGAGCAAATGTTGGTTACGGGAGGAGCCGGTTTCATCGGCTCCCACCTGGTCGAAGCGCTGTTGCGAGAAAAGTTCCAGGTTCGCGTGGTCGACAACCTCTCCACGGGGCATCGCTCCAATCTGTCGCAGTTCGAGGGACGCTACGACTGGATCGAGGGCGACCTTGCGGACTTCGACGTATGTCGGCAGGCGGTTCGAGGGGTGGCTTGTGTGTTCCATCAGGCGGCGATTCCCAGCGTCCCCCGATCGGTTCGCGAGCCGATTTCATCGCACGCCAGCGGACCAACGGCCACGCTCAATATGCTCGAGGCCGCTCGGCAAGCCGGTGTCCAGCGATTCGTCTTTGCCGCATCGTCCAGCGCCTATGGAGAGACGACCGAGCTGCCCAAACATGAGGACATGCTGCCACAAACGCTCAGCCCTTACGCCGCGGGCAAACTCGCCGGTGAAGCCTACGTCTTTGTCTACGCGCGCACGATGGGGCTGGACGGAGTAAGCCTCCGCTATTTCAATATCTTCGGGCCTAGGCAAGACCCATCGAGCCCTTACAGCGGCGTGATCTCCCTATTTGCGAAGCAGATGTCCCAAGGTCTACGACCGACCATTTTCGGCGACGGGACCCAGACGCGCGACTTCACTTATGTTGCCAATGCCGTGGCCGCCAACCTTGCCGCGCTCCGGCATCCGCGGCCGCTCGGAGGGGCTGTCTACAACGTCGGGACCGGCCGGCGAATCAGTCTGCTTGACCTGGTTGCGTCCATCAACTTGAACCTGGGAACCAACCTCGAGCCCGAGTTCCGACCGATCCGCGCCGGCGATGTCCGCGACTCCCAAGCCAGTCTCGACCGTATCCGACAGGTATTGGATTATCAGCCGATTGTCGATTTTGAGGAAGGCTTGAGACGGACCTTGGAATCGGCACACTAAAACGAAGCCACAACTTGATCCCGAAATCGCACTGACCGGAAACGGGACTGGTCGCATGGAAGCGTCCGCCCGGTTGTGTCGACAACATCCATCGACCTAGGAGACTCCCGGCAAGAGCTTGAGGATCTTTTGCCAGCGGCTTTCACGCTCGTTCTGAAGGGCTATGATCCGCTGATGGAGCCAGACTATGGTATCGCGATCCGAACCTCCAGCGGGTGTGGCGTCGACGGACTTAGGCTGGGAGCGAAGACCAGGCTCTTGGGGCCGTTCAGAGGAGTGGGGGACCCCAAGCGGGTTCGACGAGGACGTGGTTGGCGTCGGCAAAAGCCGAGGTTCCCGGACCGGCTGATTGCCCAGGACGCCAGATGCCGATGGCTGGGGTGGAACCGCGGATGCTGGCTCGACCCGAGCAACTCCCAGAACGTTCGCCGGTTCGTGTGTTCTGGCAGCCGGCCGTTGCGACGAATCGCCTGACATCGTTGCGGCCGCTCGAGCTCGATCGTGTCCCGCCGGTTCACTCAACACCGTCAGCGCCTGCTCGCGGGTTCGGTTGGCCAGTTCGTCCTTCAGTGCGTGGAATTCGTCGGTCAACTCATGAAGCCTGTCGAGTTCCGCACGGATCACTTCCATCTGATCGCGGTGCATCGTCCCAAACATCTGGACCATCATGGCCATGGCCTGCTGAAACTGATCGAACATCTGTTGCTGCATGAGGCCGAACTGATTGACCAAAGGCACCAGTACCGATTCGGTCAAGCTGGACTGTGCCGAACTGGAATGGCAAAACGGATTCTGATGACATGATATCAACGTTGGGAAATGAGGAGACGGGCCGGGCCGGCTGAGGGAATTGTGCCTTCTTCGCGCCTTGGGGCCCCGTTTCAAACGCCAACGCCGACGCGGCCCAATCGGGAAACTTGAGAGTATTCGAGGCACGGTTCCGCCGCGACGGCCGCGCGACAAGCGTCGAACGCCCGGATCGGTCGACCCGTTTCTTGAGTCGCTGATCCTGGAGCCGGCACTGGATGCGGAGTTGATACCGCCCGATACCCAGCACCTCGCCATCCATCAGGCGGTGGGAGCGAACCGGCACTCCATCGACGGTGATTCCACCCTTTCCAAGCAAGTCGACGATCCACACGCCTACTGGCGTTCGCAGCAAACTACCGTGGAACCGGGAAACGCTCGGATCGGTGAGACGGAACTTGCAACCGGTGGCTGATCCGATCAATGACATGACCCGATGTACTGGCCAGGACGTCGACCGCGACGGGCCATTGAGAAACTCCAGCGTGACTTCGGGTAACGGTCCCGGGCTGTAAGCCCGCGCAATCAACGGCGTGTCTCGAGGTAGCTCGTCATCCTGGAAATCGTGGGCAATCTGGCTATCATTAGCGAACCGCCGGATTACATACGGCCCAACGCAAAGCGTATGTGCCCCCTCCAGCCAGCCGAACTTTTCGGGCTTTCTTTCACCACGAGACCCCGTCCGACTCTCCAGGTCGATCCAGAAAGCCCGGCCCTCAATCATTTGAAGATAGACGTGACGTCGACTCACTTCCGCGTGATCGAGATACACGTCCGCCCGTGGGTCCCGGCCGATCACGGCAAACGGTTGATGCAACAGCCGTAACTCGGGCTCTTTCAGGCTCGGACTCTCGACAACGAGCTGAAGCGAATCCGCGATCCCACATGTATTCAAGAATAATTTCATGGCGTTTTGGCGATGAGACCGTGTTTGCGGGAACCGGCCACGATTTGACCACGCCGCTCCTTTTCGAGTTCACCGGCCAACTACCACATTCGGAACAATCTCACCCGTTCCGCAGCGGCTCCGAGTCCCTGGCGGTTACTTTCTCTGACAATTGAGGCCAAGCCGAGCGCAGAGATTGAAGACTGACTCATGCATCGATTGTTGTCTTGATCCATTATCAGAATCGCCTCTGGCGTTGTCTACAAACGAATTCTCGGTTGACACTCCCCATGGCTAAAGCCAAGCGATTCTCGGTTCGACGTGGTCAGCCCGTATTTTGCGGGTCTTACATCCGCTCCCCGAGCGTTTCAGCTCTCCGCCTATCCGGCGGCGAGCATTCGCAGTTCTTCGTCTCGGATGTTCCTTGCCGCATTGAGATCGCGATCATGAACCGCTCCACACCCGCAGATCCATTGGCGATCCGAAAGCGTTGCGGTTCAGGAATTGCTCCGGAGCCCTCGCCGGTCGCATGCGGAATCGGTAGACTTTGCGATGCGTCGCCACGGATCAGACTCGTTTCTGGTTTTCGATGGATGGCACGGACAGTCTGGCGGACCGGTGTCGGAATGTCCAGGCTGTTGATCGGAATCAACACCCCTGAGGTAATCCGAGCATGTTTCGCAAAGGTATCATCCTGGCCGGTGGCTCGGGAACACGACTCTATCCGATCACCCGCGCCCTCAGTAAACAATTATTACCTATCTACGACAAGCCGATGATCTATTACCCGCTGTCAACGCTGATGCTGGCTGGGATTCGTCAGATTCTGCTGATCTCGACGCCAGAGGACATCGGCAATTTCGAGCGCGTACTGGGGGATGGCAGCCAGCTTGGGATTTCGATCACGTATGCCGTGCAACCTCAGCCCGGCGGTCTGGCTCAGGCCTTTCTGATTGGCCGGCAGTTCGTCGGTAACGACTCCGTGACCCTGATTCTCGGCGACAACATTTTCTACGGCCAGGGGTTCCAAGCCATGCTCAACCGCGCGTGCGGTCAGGACCAGGGAGCAACCGTCTTCGCCTATCCAGTCAAGGATCCTCAACGATACGGCGTGGTCGAGTTCGACTCGCAAAAACAGGTGCTCTCGCTCGAGGAGAAGCCGGTTCAGCCAAGGTCACATTACGCGGTCACGGGGTTGTATTTCTACGACAATCAGGTCATCGACATCGCCGCAGGGTTGAAGCCCTCGGCACGGGGCGAACTGGAGATCACCGACGTCAATCGCATTTACCTGAACCGCGGTCAGCTCCGAGTCGAGATCTTCAGTCGTGGTTTCGCCTGGCTCGACACCGGTACGACCGAGTCGCTGATCCAGGCGGCCAACTATGTTGAGACCATCGAATCGCGCCAGGGGCTCAAGATCGCCTGCATCGAGGAAGTCGCCTACCACATGGGGTTCATCACGGCCGATCAAGTCAAGCAGCTCGCCGACAGAATTCCCAACGACTATGGGCGTTACCTCAATGCCGTGATCCAGGAAACGACAATGCCGTGATCCGGGAAATGACGGCGACCTCAACCCCATTTGGGGCTTGGAGCATGAGGTGTTACACACCGTTATGGCGGCCCCAGCTCGCTACGTAACTTGTTATAAGTTTTCTGCTCCAGGGGGTGCAGGCCGCTCTTTTGCAACTGCTTAATGTCGGCCGCTTTAATGTTGGCCGCTCGCCAGTTCTTTTTGGCCTCCGCTACCTTGTTGGCCTTGAGGTAGGCCTCCGCAAGGTGAAAATACCTGGGGGGCGAAGGGTTGCCCGCGACGGCCTTTTCGAAGTCGGTGATCGCGAGCTGGGTCTCGCCCGCAGCCAGGTAGACGATACCTCGGGTATCAAGAAAATCGAGCAGCGGCCCGTTCTTGAGGTCGATGGCGCGGTTGATGTATTCGAGAGCATCTTTCTTGTTGCCGCCATCCTGGAGCGCCAGCAGCCAGGCGAGGTTGTTCATGCGACATCCAGTTCGGATCGCCCTGCTCGAGAGCGCGGCGGTACAGTTTCTCCGCCTCTTGATAGTGCTCCGTGGCGATCCAGGAGGTTGGCCAGGAAGACCATGAGCGTCGTCGACGGCCGGGATTGGTTCAAAGCCTGGGTCAGCCAGCTAATCACCCGTTGGAGGTCCGCCGGTTCGGGGTCGTTGCTCGGTCGCAAAACCGCGTCAAGGCACACGACGGCCAACACCTCGAGGTCAGCGGAGATCGGCCAGAGCGGCGCGCATAGGTCGAGCGCGGGCTTGACACGACCTTGGCGGCCATAAAACGCCGCCAGAGCCATCGTGACGCGCGGTGTGGGCGACTTGGCCAAGATCTGGCGTAGGAGCTTCTCGGCCAAATCGAGTTCATTCAGACGTTCGGCTTGATCCGCCAGGGTTGCCAACTTAGCCGGTGTCAGGTTGGGGCGGTTCGCAAAGGCTTGAACCAGGCCCGTCGCCTTCTCAAGGTAGTTCTGAGCCCGCTTGAGCGCCGCCTCCTTCTCAAGCGGATTCTGAGTCAGTTTGAGCGCTACACCTTTCTCGAACTCGCTCTGAGCCCGGTTGATCATCACCTCGAGAACGAGGGGATTCAGATCGTCGGGTTGAAGCCGCTTAAGTTTGTCGACCAGATCTTGGGCCTTGGTCAGCTCCTGGTTCTCATTGCCCTGGCGATGTCGAATCAGGCTCTTGATGAACTGATCGAAATAGGCGGGACGGCGGATGCGGGTCGCCGGATCCTCTTGGTTTTCGCTCCGCGTGATCAACTCATCATACTGTTCCCGAGCCTTGGGCCAATCGCCGGCGACCTCATAGAGTTGAGCCAGCAGCAATCGATCTTCAAAGTTGTTAGGACTCTTGTCGACCAGCGAATACATGATCTCGATTGCCCGCTTGCGATGCTCAGGAGTCTTTTGCGCGTCGAGCACTCGAGCCAGGGTCCGCGCATCCTCCGCTTCCTCGAGTGCCTGGTTTGTCGCGCCGGTTTGATCGGTGGCGGCGAAGAGAGCCAGGGCCTTTCGCGCCTGCTCGGGGTCACCCTTGGCGATGCGTGTCAATGCGAGCGCGCGCCTGGCCCAAGCGACCTCATCGGCGGACTTGTTGTCGCTGGAGCCGCGCTTTAGGATCGCTTCCAACATCGACTCGGCCTCGTTACTCTGCTTGGTCTGGAGCAGAAACTGCGTCAACCGGCGAGTGATCGATAGGTTGTTGGGTTGAGCACGTTGCGCTTTCTCGAGCCAGCTCTTCGCTTCGCCATACCACGTTTTTACCGCGTCTGCGCTCCCTACGCTTTCATAGCCACGTCCCACGAGCTCACAGCACTCGGCGAAGGCCAAGGATGGTGTCGGCTCGGTCAACTGAGCCAGGTTGGTCTTAGCCTCCTTGAAGGCTTTCTCGGCTTTATCTGGCTGTTTGGTCTCGGCCAGGACCTTGACCAGGGTGATCCACCTTACCGGATCGTTCTTGGAAAGCTCGACGGCCTGACGGAGCTCGTTTTCGGCGTCGGCCTGACGCCCGCTGTCGAGCAGGACTTGGGTCAGCAAGAGCCGCACATCAAAATCACCGGGGTTGGCGGCCATGGTCCTGCGCACGAGCTCTTCAGCCCGCCGGAAGTCCCTGATTCTGTACGCTTGCAGCGCCGCCAACCGCCCTACCCGATCGCCGGGCTGCGGCTCAACAGAGGACCTATTGTAAAGTTCGAGCGCGTCATTATCCCGTTTGGCTGCAAAGAGAAGCTCGACCACGTGGCTTACGGTGTTCGAATCGCGCTGCCCTAATTCGATCGCCCTGAGATAGGAATTAACGATCCTCTCCTGCTTTTCCTGCCTCTGTGTCCCCTCCGGGCCGATTTGGGACAGCTCCAGCTCCTCCAGTTGGGCCAGGACCAGATGAATGAGCGACCAATCCCCTCGGCGAGACATCAACTGATTGATGAGCAGACGAGCGTCGGTTTGTAGGGCATGAGTGCGTTGTTGGCTCTCCTCGCTCGTCTTCAAAGCGGAGAGCCGATCAGCCTCGGAATGAGAGTCCTTGGCCTGCTTGGCCGCTTGTTGGCTCTTCTCGCTTTCCCGCTGGGCCTGCCAGACCAGGTACCGCACCTGCCAATAGCCGCCCATCAACCCCTCACTCCCTTCGATCTTTTCGATCTCCTTAATCTCCTTCTTGATCTCTTCTTCGTTGGCCATCTGAAACGCGAGCTTGAGCAAATTGAGCCGCAACTCGATATTGTTGGGGAACTGTTGCGCCAGTTCTGACCACAGGCGATTAGCCGACTGAAGGTCTTCATGGCGAATGTGCTCGATGGCTAACCCGTTTAGCAGCTTGTATTGATCCGGCTTGGAGAAGCCATCGAGGTTCTGGGCGAGTTTGTTCAAGGCCGTGATGACCTCAGGCCCCTTTGGGGTCGCCGAAAGCTGTGCGCGAGCCAGCCGTAGATCGACCCGATCACCCAGTTGCCCTTCGGCCTGGTCGAGCAGCTTCTGCGCCTCTCAACCTGACCTTGAGACCTCATAAGACTGATCTGGGCAATCCAGATCTCTAGACTCTTAGGATACTTCGAGCGGGCCTTTTCGAGTACGTCCCCGGCTTCCTTGACCTGACCTCGTGCCAGGAGCGACTCCGCCTGGAGAATTGTTGGCTCCGCGGATTCGGGCCTTTCGGCGGCTGCATCAGCGATCAACCGATCGACTTTGCTCCAGTCGCGATTGTCCGCCTGGTGCCGTCGGTTACGCGCGATCAAGAGCCGCGCCAACGGGCACCGAACCTGGGGTACCTTATCGACCAGTTTCTCGTACTCCTCGATCGCTCGGTCGGTCTCTCCCTGCTTGATCAGAATCTCAATCCAGCCTAGTCGCGCCGGCACATCCGCCGGATTGTCTCTCAAGACGTCGAGATAGGTCTCTCGCTGCCGCTCCGGATCGTTCAAGTGGCTGTAACACTGCGCCAAAAGCACTTTGATCCGCGCCTTGAGTTCGGGATCCCCGGCTAATTCCGACTGGAGCGGCTCGAGGAGTTGGCGAGCTGTTGCATATTCATTTTTATTTATGTTGTAATATGCCATGAGGAATCGCAAATGCGGCGGTGAAAAGTTCATTCTCTTCAGCCCCTCGATCAGCGATCCCAGCCCCTGGGTGTCGCCGCGCATGGCCAGGAGTTTGGCCAACAGAAAGCGGTGCCCTATCAGGTCAGGAGAAGTCTTCAGGCTTTGTTGCAGCAATTCGATCGCCTTGTCGATTCGGCCGGCACGCAATTCAAGTAAGATCAGCCCCTCCTTGAGCGCGAGCGAGTCAGACGCGGTTTTCAGTTCCCTTTCAAGGATTTTCCTCGCCGCGTCCGCTCCTTTGTCCTTCTCGGCGAGCATGGCAATTTCCAGCCAGATCGCGGCTTTATCCTTTTCATCCTTACCCGATGATTCTTCCTTACCCGATAAGAGGCCGAGCGCTTTTTGAAAATCGTCCCCAGCGCCGGCGATCCCGAAGCGGCGGCGATATCGCCCGCGTTCCAGGTAGACCTGATAGTTCTCGAGGTCCGAATCAACCATCTCTTTGATGACTGCATCGGCGGTATGAGGCTCGCTGAGTCGGTCACGGAGCAGATTCGCAAGCCGTTGATAGACCTCGTGCAGTTTGCTGGCTTTATGCTTGATCGCCGCCTGATAGTACTTCTTGGCGTTGGCGGCACCTCCCGCCTTCTCGTAGCACTGACCCATCTGAAACTGGAGGTCACCATCCGTATTTTCGAGCGGGTCAGGTTGCCGCGGATCCTCCAGGAGGATCTGCAAATCCTCTTGAGCTCTCTGAAACTGTCCCCCCTCGAACTCCAATTGCATCAACCGCCGACGTACGTCCTTGTTCCCCGCTTCCCGTACCAAAATGCCGCGGTAAATTGCGACCGCCTCTGCAATCCGCGATGGAGTCTTGGCTCTTTCTAATACCAAATTCGCATACTTAAATTGCACATCAAGATCATCGGGGACGTTTTGCAAGTGCCCCTTCAAAAGCAATTCGGCCTTCTCAAGGTCGCCTGCCTTCTTGGCTTGGTCCGCTTGCTCCACCACGGACTGAGCCAGCCGTCTGATTTGAGCGCGTTGTGCAACAAAACCGGTTCCGCCTATCAGGCCAAGAACGGCGATTAGGATCGCGAGACGCTTGACGGTCTTCGATCTCATGCGACATGTCCCTCAACGTGAGCGTCAGCACTTGCCAGGATGTGCTTATCTCCAGGCTCGATTTGCACACCACCGTTTCCAACTCTTGATTCTAATCGAGCTTACTGCCATTACTCCTAAACATCAACCAAAAACGCAGACCATCGCTGAGAATCATCCACCAGACCGTTCGACGGCCGTTGCATTTCGGCAACACTCCCTCGTCGCCCGCACCGCGATCGGGCATCATTTCGACCACGCACGCCTTAGTATCAATGTGCACACTAACGATATTTCGACCATACCTCTTTCCGGGAACCGTCGTCGGCCGCGTTCGCATGCCTCAGGCCCACCGCTCACAACCAAATCGTCCCAAAATCCCCACGATCGGATACCGATTAACCGGACATACTTCCCCGGTGTGAGGACGGCTCTCCATGCTTACCTCTTTTTTGTTCATACCGATTAACCGGACATGGTGGCGATGCGGCCTCTCAACTCCTACTGATCGTTCGACCATAGCGATTCATGGCGCATACTTTCCCAACGGAGTCGGCCTCTCGGCCCCTCTCCATGCTCGCCCAATCGCTCGCAACGTTTCCACCACCTTGGCCGCCGCTTCGATCGGAGCGACCTTGTAGTGTTCGTCCGTTCCTAACGATTAATCGGGCATACTCACCAAGACTTTGCCGCCAACGCTTTTTGTTCACTAGCGATAACTGGACCATAGTCGGCTTTTGTACACACCGATTCTCCGAGCATGAAATCGGGGCCGTTTAGCGATTAACCGGACATACTTCTCACGATATTCCGGACATAGTTTGGCTGTGCACTCACGATAGTTCAGACATACCACTACCGATTAACCGGACATAGTTACGGTTCGTAAGTTATTGTTTAGTAACCCCTTGCGGCGCAGAGAATTTGTTTATAGACTCTTGTTAAGAATAAAAGACAACAACATCGCCGGTGCCGACTTGTTGTTGTTGTTTCTCTTTTCAACCAGGGAAACGGAAGACGGAGACGACTGGAGACGGAGACGACGATCTTTGGGTGTGATTGCTTGAGGGACAATCGGATGGACGAGTGGGACGAGCCGATCGAGGAGACTGGGGCGTTTGATCAGCAGAACGACGAGGGACCTTCCTCGGCCGATCCCGGCTGGAAGGACGAATTGAATCTGGCGGAGTTTCCGATTGCCGCCCTGACGGATCGCATTCCCGACGGTCAGACTACGTTGGTCTTTGAGGATCGGCTCGAGCGGCGCGACAGTCCGCCAATTCTGCGGCGACTCACGATCATGGGGACGCACAAGCATGGGTTACCGACTTCGCTGGATGATGAGGTCCTGGTCGGCCTGATTCAGTTGACCAAGCGGCGGAGCAATTTCACCGACGCCAGGGTCCAGTTCTCGCGCTATGAGTTGATCGAGCTCTTGGGATGGCCGCAGAGTGGGCAGAGCTACCGGCGGATTGAAGAGGCACTGCACCGCTGGGTGGGCGTGGTCTTGATGTACGAGAACGCCTGGTGGGACAATCTGGCGAAGAGCTGGGTGGATGAGCAGTTTCACGTGCTGGATAACGTGACCCTGTACGACCGGGAGCGTTGGCGAACGTCGTCACGATCAGGCAAGACCGTCAAGGGGGATCGGTCCGGGGCCAAGGCCGACAAGCCCCCCCTGCCCTTGTCGAGTTTCCGCTGGAACGAGGTGATTTTCCAAAGTTTTCAAAGCGGCAACCTCAAGCAGCTCGACCTGGAATTCTACCTCAAGCTCAGGCTGCCCACGACCAAGCGGATGTACCGTTTTCTGGACAAGCGGTTCTACCGTCGCTCGCGATTGGACTTTGACTTACGGACCTTGGCCTGTGAGCACATAGGACTGAGCCGTTCATACGCCCCGACCGAGTTGAAACGGCGGCTGAAACCGGCGCTGGAAGAAATGGAACAGCTCGGGTTTCTCGAGCCATTGGGTCCCGAAGAGCGGTACTCCTACGTCAAGCGCGGGTGCTGGAGGATTGTCTTCATCCGCGGTCGTCAAGCGACCGCTGAGATCCAGGACCCTACCGTCCGGCACGAGCAGCCGCCGGCCGAGCTCACCGAGTTCCTCAAGGCACGGGGAATCACCGCCAAGACGGCCCAAGACCTGGTCGAGACGCACTCGCCCGACCGGATCCGCACCAAGATCGAGGTCTTCGACTGGCTGTTGCGCAACGAGGACAAAAGAGTCGGCAAAAACCCGGCCGGTTATCTGGTCGCGTCAATCCGATCCGATTACCAGGCTCCAGTTGATTATCAGGCACAGGTCTCGGGAACCAAGTCAGCAGCCGAAGAGAAACAGCAGCGGAAAGCTGATTCGCAGCGATCGGTCCTTGAACAGCGGCAGGCCCGCGACGAGGTTCAAGCCCAGCGCGACAAGGTCCGCGAGGCCAAGCTTCGTGCCGCTTGGGAGCGGCTGTCCGAGCCCGAGCGCGAGGCCATCCTGGCCACTGTCAAAGCCGAGAACCCCGGACTGGGTCGCTGGAAGAACATGCTCGAGCCTCTCTGTCTGGCTGTACTCGAAACCCAGATAAGCCAGACCAGCGCCGGGGCCGGTCAACGGTTGCTTTTCTCCGACGTCGACATAGCAACGTAGCTGCTAGCCCCTGCCCTATTTAGAATGGTCAAGCGTGTAAATCGCTCTCGAGATCGGCGTTGCGCTCCGGGGTTGGTTCGACGCTTCGACTTCCGCGGCGGTCTCTGGAGTCGTACAGCACCATGGAGGCGACGATGGGACGCAGGAGGTCGTTCACAACCTCAGAGCGGTCCTTGCCCAGGTGGATGGCGTAGAGCCAAAGCTTCTTGTCCACGTCCTCCTCAATGGCGAACATCCGCTGGACCCGCCGCGGCTTGGTTGGCTTGACCCGTGCGGACCGCGACCGGGAAGACGTGGTCGACGTGGTGCGCGGGGTGGTTTCGAGCTCGCCCGCGGAGTTCGGGTCGATAGGCTCGTTCGGGATCGAGGTCTCGGCCACAGGCGGCTGAGAGCCGAGCCGGCGCTCGAACTCGGCTTCGGTCATGCTCGGCCGGGTCAGGCCGGTCCGACTCTCTGGGCCCGGAATCCCGCCCCGTCGCATTGCGCTGCTCACGACTCACCTCCCTGCTCGACCCATTTCGGGCCGTTGCGTCAGCTCGGCTCTCTCTTTATCCGCTTCGTCTTGATCGGGTTGCTGGATCGGCTTCGATCGTTGCGTGTTTCCTGGAGTGCGACGCTCTGTTGTCAGGAGGCTTTCAAAAACGGATCGTGGTCGACATCAGCAGCCGGCGGCACGGAGGCAACGCTCGGGTGGCTGCCGGCAAGATACGCTTGAGCCGCCGCGCGGTACGCATCCGCCCCCGCGCTCAGGCGATCGTAGTGGATCAGCGGAGTACCTCGCGCGAAAGCCTCCCGGAACTTCACCGAGGCCGGGACCACATGCTCGTAGACCAAGGGTCCGAAATAAGCCCTGACCTCGGACTCGATCTGCTTGGAGACCAGGGTCCGGTCCGCCCGCGTGATCAACACCCCGGCGATGGTCAGCGGACCGGCATCGGTGAACTCGATGCGGAACTCGCTCACGTTACGCACCAGGTTCTCGAGCGCCCGAACACCCGCGAGTGCCGCCACACAGGGGTCGATCGGGATCAGGATTTCGGCGACCGCATACAGGATCGCCACGTTCATCGGTGTCAAAACCGGACTGGTGTCGACGACGACCACGTCGTAGTCTTTCAACCCCTTGAGCAAACGGCGGACGCGAAATTCGCGCCCGTGGCCCAGTCCCTGCATGCTTCCCATCTGCTCTGAGCACGTACTGAGCCGATCGCCAGGGGGGATCACATCCAGCCCCGGATTCGCTGATGCCACCGCGACTTCGTTGAGCCCCAAGTTGTCCAAGAGCGCATCGGCCAGTCCGATCGCCGGGGAGCCTCGGGGGAAAAACCCTAGAGCGGCGTTTCCGGAAGGGTCGGCGTCGATCAGCAACACGCGACGATCGAGATCCGCCAGCGCCGCCGCCAGATTGATCGCCGTCGTGCTCTTGCCCACGCCCCCTTTCGCATTAGTTACCGCGAGGCTGCGCACGAACACCCCCCTTCCCCACCGTGCGGCTTAAGGCCGCGGTTTGCGTTAAGCCACCATTTCACTGGGTGTTATCGGTCAGACCAAGGTCCCTCGTTGAGTGGTTTCCTCGCCACCAATATCCCTTGGTCTCAATATACCTGGAGTCCTAGCCGCCATGCTGCCTGGGCTCCACGGGCACTTGATAAATTGGTGCCAACTTTCCCAGTTTCCATGGTTCATCGACGTCTTTGACTTCTTGATCCCTTGTCACACGGAAATCAGTGTCCCAACAAAGCTAGGAGGCAGGGAACCCAGAGCACTTGGTTGGCAGGGCTCATTGACCGGCTTGATTGCATGATCAATGGGGCGCCATGATCCACTGGTTTCATGCTTCCTTTTGGTACTGGGCACCAAGGCAAATCGTTACCTCGCGATCAAGTTTTGGCGGGTTTCCAGGTTTCCAGGTTCCCAGGTGCCAAGGGTCGTCGGTCGCGGGGATTCTAGTCACCAAGTTTTCCACGTCAGCAATGTCTTGCTGAGATCTTGCCATCCAGTTTAGTTGGTGATATTGGCTGAAGGCCTCAATTGGTATCTAATCGACCAGGATGTCATGGTCCCATGTGGAAAAGGTTACCAATTTGGCATAAGCGTCAAGTTTCATTGTTTCCAGTGAGTACGAGCCGCCTTATCTTCAATAGAGTCCTTGGCACCTGGCAGCGGGAGGCGTATCGGTGATCATGGTCCATTAGATCCCTTGGCGCCTTGGTCAATTGGCGTACTTGATCGCGACTTGTTGCAGTTTCCCAGTTTCTGCTGGTCTTCAAGGTGCATGGTGGATATGTCTTCCATGGGTCCTTGGTGCCAATTGGCGGAAGATGTATTGGTGATCGCGGCCGCTTGCTGCATTGGTCGGTTGGTGCACTGGAGTCCGAGGAGGTCGCTGGTCCCAGGTTCCTTGGCAGCCAAGTTTGCAGAGACGATATAGGTGCCAAGGTACATGCAGCTCCTTGGTGCCAATTGGCGGAAGACGTATTGGTGATTGCGGTCACTTGCTGCATTGGTCGGTTGGTACGTGGGTCCGAGGAGGTTGCTGGTCCCAGGTTCCTTGGCAGCCAAGGTTTCAAGGACGATTAGGTGCCATGGTACATGCGGCTCATTGGTAACGAGGAAGCTTGATACCGTGTTGTGCCAGCCGGCTGGTTCCGCCATGGAAGCGGTGGCCCGATGTTCCAAGCTTTCTACTTCACATGGGTGGGCCGCCAGTCTATGCATCAATTTCTCTTGGGAGCCAAGTTGTTGATGACGACGACTTGCCAAGATCTCCAGGGTCCTTGGTGCCTTCGTGACCATGCTGCTATTGAATGCAAGGAACCTAGTTATCAAGCGCGACTGGCTCTACTTGGTCGCTTGACACCAATATCATGAGGTCGCTTGAGGAATTGATTCCTTCAACATGTTGATTCGCAATCGACCAAGATTCCAAGTGGTTGCTTGTCCCAGGGTGACCAGGCTCATTGGTATAATGGGCTCGCTGAAACGTTGGAATTTGGGTTGAGCGTTGACTGGTACCGGGGGTTGCGAGAGGTGCCGGCGAAACGGGATCATTGACCCTCTAAGGAGAGCAGGGGGGGTAATCCCGCGGCCAGTGATTTTGTAAACCCAGGGAGTTGCGCGACGGAACGAACACGCGGGGAATCGGACGTCTGATTGCCGGTTGCGCTGTGGAGGGCGCTTGTTTTAAAGCCCGCAATCCTCCGATCTCACCCCCAATTGAAAAAACTTGAGCGATCACTCTTGACAGTGCCAGAAACCCGAGTGCATGATAGCAATGAAGCGTGCAGGCAGGCATGGTTTCAATTGAAGCTCGAGCAAACCACGTGAAAGTGAGCCTGGACGTGGGGAGCCAAGATTTTCGGGCGAAATGAAAACCGTGTTTGGGCGAGCAGAGAAATTTGACTCTGACGGGTTAAGCCTGCATGTTTTGTCGATTCCTTGAACTTTAGCTGTCTTGGCGGCTAACGCAGTCAGCACAATCGGAACACCCGCCACAAACTTCGCGGTGCGAAAAAAGCGCTCAACGAGAGTGGGAGACATGGTCATGCGTACGGGATCGTCGGACATCCAGTTCCAAGGGCACCGCGGTCGGATTCGCCCGGATGCCCGGCCCAGAAAGGCCCGGAAGTCGCGTTACTGCTTCGTGGACTTGGAAGGACTTGAGTCGCGCACGCTGCTGGCCACGATACCGGCCGCCACGCCCCTGGGGTCGGCGCAGCGAATTGAGTCCTGTCTTGCCTGTGACGTCAACCGAGGGTGGCAACGCGAACAGTCCGGCGGTGTCGATTGATCCTTACAATTCTGAGAAGGTCGTCGCGGTCTGGAGTATCGATATATCGAACTTGGCCGGCCCTCCGCATACGACGTCTCTCGTCGAAGCGGCTTACTCCAACAACGCCGGGACAAGCTGGACCTCACTCGGTGGCGCCAATGATCCGATCCTCGACCCAACCACCATCGACGCCACTCCCCCCACTGCGTATACCCAGGTGACCGATCCGTCAGTCGCCTGGGACGGCGCAGGGTAATGTTTACGTCCTGGCCTTGCAGACCAGCGGCGCCGCCGACGGCGCGCTGACTCTGAGCAAGTTCAATTTCTCCAAGAGCGCGCCGGCCGAGGTTTTCGAAGATAACATCGTGTACCAGTGGGTCCCGGCCTCCGACGCGGCCTACTCCCCGACCTTGGCCGTCGATAGTTCTTTGCTCAATCCTCCCGCCGGCGTGCCGACAGACCCGAACGCGGACAATGTCTACGTCGCCTGGGTCAGTGGGGACCACCCCCCGGCCGGCATTCCGGGTCCGTTTAACGCCCCGCCTTATTTCAATCCGAACCGAGCCGAGCTGGTCGTCTCATCCGATGGAGGAAATAGCTTCAGCGGGATCGTGACCGCCAACGTCACTGGCAACTATCCAAGTCCGCTGGGAGAGCAGGATTCGCACCCCCAACTGGTGATCAATCAGACCAGTTCGACCAATCCTGGCCAGATCACCATCGCCTGGGAGGACTTCGGCACGGGATCCGGGGCGACGCCCAAGTTCACCAACCTCGCGTCCAGCATCGTGCAGCCTGGCGAATCGTACCAAGCGGTTGGTAGCACGGGGATCATCAATTCCGGTCTTATGGGGACCCCCGACGACATACCGGTCACCACGGATTACTTCGCGAACGTCAACATCACCAACCCGACTCAGCTTGCCAACCTCGACAACCTCACGGTCACGCTGGACATCGTTCATCCGTCCGACAACAACCTCCAGATCGTCCTGCAGGCTCCCAACAACGGACCGAGCATCACGCTGGTGCAAAACTCAGACCAATGCCGCTGGCACGACCGACACGGGTGTTGGCATCTCAGCGGGGCCAACATTGGGGTGTTCGGCGAAAGCACCACCAACCCCGGAATCGACGTCGGCACAACCTTCGACGACAACGCCACCCGGAACATCTTCGATCCCAACACCGGCGGCACGAACGCAAACGCCGCGCCGTACATTGGCCACTTCCAAGCCGAGGACGGCTCGCTGGACAGCTTCCTGAAGTCGCTCACCACCGTCAACGGCACGTGGACCTTGGAGATTACGGATTTCCGCGTGGAGACGACGCTCGGTAATGTTCGGGAGTTCGACCTCCAATTAACCTCGAACATGCAGCCGCCCACGCGCCAAGCCACGATCGCCAACTTTTTCGGCTTCGGCGGTCTCGTCGTGGGCGGCTCGCTCACCGACAATTATCCCACCGCCTCCGCGGCCACTCCCAACGGCATGGGCCCGGGCTTGGCCCTCGCCATCGACAATACGCTGGGGCCCGACAGCCCGTATCAAGGCAGGATTTACGCCACATTCGTTGGATATTACAACGTCAAGGTCGACGGCATTCAGAACCCGGCCGACAACACGGATATCTTCCTGGTGTACTCCGACAACGGTGGTCAGAGATGGAGCACGCCGGTCGAGGTCAACGACGACTCTTCGGATACCGACGGCTATACCGAGTCGAGCGAAGACCCAACAGGAGAAGATGAGTACACCGGCCGGGAGCAGTTCCAGCCGGCGATCGCGGTCGATCAGTCGACGGGAACCGTCGTCCTCTCGTGGCGAGATGGCCGCAATGACGCCGCGCGAGCTCGGGTGGCGACCTACGTCACCGCCAGCATCGACGGCGGTAATACCTTCAACACCCAGGTTTATGCCAACCCCTCACAAACCGCGGTGAACGGCATCACGGATCAGACCGAGGTTCTCGGCCCGATGGTCGACAACGAGTCCGGAGGAAATCCACAGCGGGACAGTACCTTCGGCTTCGGCAATCAGATGGGGCTGGCGGTCGCTGATGGGCGTGTCCTTCCGGTGTGGGCGGCTAACTTCGCTGATGGCGGCTTCTACAACGCCGCTACCAACTCGATCAACGCTTTTGGCGAGTATATCTATGTGCAGCCGATGGCCATCGCCGCCGGGCCGCGGATCATCAACAGCACAATGGGACCGATCCCACTTGCCGAGGCGGCCAGTCAGACGGTGAGCATTTCGATTACTTTCGACCGGCCCGTCACTGCCAGCACGTTCACAATCGCCGACGTCCTGGTCTACTATCATGACGTTATCAACGGTGACCCATTCGTTCCGCTCACAGTGCTCGGTGTCGCCCCGGTCACCTCGAGTGGAGACGACCAGTTCGGCTACACTCAGTTCACGGTCACTTTCGACCCCTTGCCCCCCGGCACGCCCCAGCCGACCCCTGCCGCACCTTACAACTACACCGGTACGTACAGCTACATGATCCTGCCCGACAACAGCACCGGCACGGCCATCAGCTCGCCGATCTGGTCGTTTGTGAAGGGTGTCCTCCGTGAAGACGACCCGGACGACCAGAACGCGAACGCAACAGTCGATCAAAACCCGCTGACGACACCGGTCACAAGCCTGACGCCGGGCGACGTCTACGCTGTTCCCATGCCCCAGCCGTTGGCGCCGATCACGTTCGGCCCGAATCCACTCTCCATCCTCCAGCCTCCCTTTAATCAGACGACGTTGCCGCTGATCGTGCCCGGCACGCAAGTCCTGTCCACGCAAGTCATGGGCACCTCGGGGGCGACCGGCACCGGCGCTGACAACCTGCTGGTCGACGACACGACCAGCACGCTCAAGGTGACGTTCGACCGGCCCGTTCAGGTGAGTAGCTTTACTCCCAGCCAGGTATTGCAGATCATGGGGCCGGCCGGCCCGATCACCGGACCTCAAAACTTCCCCAACAACAGCGTGGACCAGGAGATTGACGAGGCGACAACCTCGCCCAATGTGAACGATTATACCCTGACCATCCCCAACTCGAACGGCACGTTCAAGGTTCAGTACCTGACGCTCGCGCTCGATATCGAGGACTCGAAAGATTCGAGTTTGAGCGCCGTGCTGATCGCGCCCGACGGGACCATGGTCCCGTTGTTCTCGAACGTGGGCGGCAGTTCTGGAGCCAACTTCACCAACACCGTCTTCGACGACGCGGCGGAGACATCGATCACCGCAGCCACCGCGCCGTTTACCGGGACGTATCAGCCCGTTGGTTTGCTGTCCAGTCTGATCGGCAAGGTCGCCGATGGCACCTGGACATTGCAAATCACCAATACGGCCAAGACGACCGCCGGCGTTCTGGTCAACTGGTCGCTCAACATCACGCCGCAGATCTCGGTGACGGCGATCGCCCCGACCATGGTGAACGGCTATCTGGCCGCGAGCGAGTTCCAGATCGGGTTCCCGATACAGGCGGAGAGCGGCACCTACACGGTGCAGCTCAATCCCAGTATTCTCGACACGTTCAACTATAATGAAGGCTCAGGCATCATAGTACAGGGCATGGGGCTCGATACTAACCAGAATGCCGGCCTCGCCGTGCTGCGCGATCAGGATCAAAACGGCCCGACAACCACCGTCAATTACAATTCCACCGATCTGCCCAAGCAGATCCCCGCACCGAGTGGAGGTAATGCGGGCCAGGTCACTTCCACCATCACCGTGCCCGACAGCTTCCTGGTCCAGGGGGACACGACTAGCGCGGGGATTAGCGGCCTGCGCGTCCAGATCAACCTCACCTACCCCACCGATCCTGACCTGACGGCGACACTCTACCATTACGACCTGAATGGCGACCTCCTGGGTTCGGTGATCCTGTTCGGCGGCGACTTTCCCGTGGGCAGCGGCATTAACGAAGCCAATTTCACCAATACCGTCTTCGACGACATGGCCGGCACTCCGGTCGAAAGCGGATCCGCGCCGTTCTTCGCCACGTTCAACCCGCAGATGCCGCTGGCCGCGTTCCAGAACCTGAACGCCCAAGGGACGTGGCAACTCGTCATCCAGAACTCGGCGACGGGCAGCGGGAGCACCGGCACCTTTAACAGTTGGTCGCTGAGCTTTCAGAAGCTATTGCCAACCACGGGCCTGGGCGAGCCGGGCAGCGACAGCGCCGGCCTCAGTTACCGCATCTTCACTTTGGGCCAGACCGACGCGCAGTCGAGCGAAGCTTGGACGGCGGTCGGCCCGGCGGCGATCAACGGTGCGTCCGGTCAGATCGGTGGCATCGCGGTCGACCCCTCCGACCCATCGGGCAACACCGTGTACGTCGCCGGCGCCAGCGGCGGCATCTGGAAGACGACCGACTTCTTGACGACCAGCCCCAACGGGCCAACTTATGTCCCGCTGACCAATTTCGGACCGACCAATGGCGTGAACATCGGCAGCATCACCGTATTCGGCCGCAACCATGATCCCAACCAGTCGATCATCATCGCCGCCACCGGTGACGGTAACACGCTTAATACCGGCCCTGGTGTCGTGGTCAGTCCCGGCGTCGGCTTCTTGATCTCCATGAACGGAGGCCAGACCTGGAACCTGTACGACAGCACCGACAACGTTGATGCCAACGGCAATGTCTTGCCGATCGACTCGCCGGATCGCAACCGAATGTTCGTCGGTGCAACGGCCTTCAAGGTTGTCGTTGATCCCCAGTTGACACCGCAAGGGCAGGTGATCATCTATGCCGCCATGAGCACGACCAACGGCGGGGCCAATGGCGGCATCTGGAGGAGCGAGAACACGGGCCAGACGTGGCAGTTGATGCTGCCCGGCCAAGCGACCGACGTGGTCCTCGACCCGTTCAGTAGCGCGGTCATCAATCCGTCCGTGGGTGGTAGCGGCAATCTCCAGGTTGTCTACGCCGCTTTCGCGACGCCGACCGCGGGAGGGTCGGCGGCGGGGGTCTACATCAGCCCCAATCAAGGCCAGGTCTGGAACCTGATGGCCGGTAACGTTGGCAACCCGTTGATCGTCAATGAGTTCAACCTCAAGAACGTAAACCCGAACACGGAGCCGTCTCCCAACGGTGTCGGGGGGCGGATCGTTCTGGCCGTACCCAGCCCAGTCCCGACCGACTCCGTGCCGGAGAACGAGCTTTACGAAGGTTGGCTCTATGCCGCTGTCGCCACTCCTACCGGTGGTTTCGATGGCCTGTTCGTGACCAAGGATTTCGGCCAGAACTGGACCCAGGTCGGCATCAAGACCTTGCCTCCTCTGGGCCGCCTATCAGCAGGCGGTAGCCACCAACGACATCACCCAGCCGCAGTATCCGATCACCCTCCTGGATGACGGCAACGAGTCTCTTTCCTTGGTTGTGGATCCGACCAACCCCAATATCAGCTACCTGGGAGGCTTTGGCGGCGATACGTTCGTGAGCGACACCGGCTTGATCCGCGTCGACATCACCAACATGTGGGATGCCCACTCCTTGATCGCCTACGACACTTTCGCCAAGGATGGCGGTGCGCTGGAGCTGGCCACCCAAGGCGCGGCCCCGATCAACGGAATCGCAGACGGCACGCCGGTTTGGTATCAGCCGATCGGAAATGGATTTTTTGAATTCAACGCAAACTCGTTTCTGAATTTCATCCGTAATCCGTATAATCCGTTCGTGGACGAGGCGACCCTGTATGTCTACAACTACAATTCGTTCACCAATAACGGGGCCGGGGTCACGTGGACTCCATACGACGTGCCGCTGGGGAACCTGACGACAAGTGGCTTCATCGGGACCGGCTACCACGTCGCCCTCGCGGAGATCGACCCGGCAACGGGACTGCCACGACTCATCTTCGGCAACAACCAAGGGGTTTGGAGCGACCTGGATGACAACGGGACGCCTGTGACCCAGATCGGCTCCTCTGATGTATTGCCCGGCGTAAATCGTAACGGCAACCTTCAGCTTACCCAGTTCTACGGTGGTTCGGCCCAGCCCGGTTACGCGGAGGCCGCGGCTGCCGATGCCTTGTTTTACGGTGCCGCCGCGGATAACGGCGAACCGTTTTCTGACCCCAACGTCGTGACCGATGGCAATCTCCAGTGGAACGTACCCCAAACCGACATCAGTGTTAATCTCAACAACACGGGCGTGGGTGTCAGTCAACAAGCCACCGGCCTGGCAAGTTCCACCAATGTCTACTCGTATTGGTTCCCCGAGGACGGTGGCGAGTACACCAACTTCTTCATGGCTAACGGCATCGGCCAGACTTACGGCCTGCTGCAGCAGAGCAACGGCTTGCCGACTCCCGACCCGCAATGGCCGGAAGGGCTTCCGAATGTACCACAAGGGGGAAACAACTTCGCCGTTAACCCGATCGACGGCAACGAGATGGTTATCAGCTCCGAGACCGGCAACATCTTTTCGACGAGCAATGGAGGCGGAACCTGGTTCGACATCGGCGAGCCATCGGTCTTCGGTAGTCCCGGCTACTTCACCCTCGCCTTGGCCTACGGTGCACCCGACCCCAGCGCCCCAGAGGGCGTCGGCAACCTGGGCAACTTCATCTACGTCGGTACGTCGACCGGCGAGATCTGGGCCACTCAGGTCGGCGGCGGCAGCACCACGACCAATGGCGTCACGACCAACAACTGGATCTTGGTTGGCTCTACGGCCAACGGCCTCGACGGCTCGCCGATCGAGCAGATCGTCACCGACCCGGCTCGCGGCAGCCACGAGGCCTACGCCGTCACCCAAAAGGGCGTGTACGTTATCGGCAACTCGATCCCCTCGACGAGCAATCCGACTCCAACGTGGGTCAACATCAGCGGCACCGGGGCCGGCAACATCTTCAAGCTGCCGTACACCGTCAGCGGCACGAGCTATGATCCGGCGACCGACGCCAGCGGAAAGCCGTATGACCTGGCGCAGTCGCTGACGGGCATTGTGGCCAATTGGGAATACACCATTCCCAACGGTTCCGGCGGTACTTTCCCTGTGCTGTACGTGAGCGCCAATTCCGGCGTATACATGTCGATCAACGATGGCCAATCGTGGACACTCTTCCCCGATATGACGTTTGGCGCGTTGACCGAAGGGGGCAATCTGCCCCATCTCGATGTCACCAGCCTCAGCATGTCGATCGGCGCCATCGACCCCAATACCGGCATGCCCAACCTGGCTGGTCCCTACGATCCGAACACTCCGACGCCCTCGGAGGCGACGGCGGACCCGGACGTCTTGCTGGCCACGACCTATGGCCAAGGTGCCTTCGCCATCAACCTGGCGCCGATGGTGTTCCCCGCCGACGACGGCACTCGATTCAAGCAGCGTCTCCGGCACCGCCCCCGACGGCACGCCGCTCGTAGAGACCGCCACGCCCTTGATCGACGGCTTGAGCGCGATTACGGCCTTTGGAAACGCAACCCGGATCTCGATCGTCGACGAGACGCCCAGCGATCCGACCTACGGGCAGATCATCGGCGGGTTTGACCCCTCCAATCTCGTCGGTACCAACATTTCGGCCAACTGGACTAACTCCGTAGGCGACTTCTCCATCCCGATCAACGCCGGCGTGTTCATGACGAACGGCCTGAAAACCGTCGAGGTCTATGCCACCGACGACGCGGGCTCCGTGGGCAACAAGGTGACCCTCACCTTCACCCTCAATAGCAACAATCTCCCTCAGCCGCCGCCGACCACCTCACCCACCGTGACCCTGGCGATCTCGACCAGCGCGGTCAAGGCGACTACGCCGGGTACCTTCACATTCATAGGCACATTGACGAGCGGATCGCCGGCCGTCACGGCAATCAGCAGTCCGTTGGGGCTGGTCGCCGGGCAGACCGTCACTGGCAACGGCATCCCGTCCGGGACGACGATCCAGACCATCGACTCCATCCCCTTCGGCGGCATCTTGACGAGCGGATCGGCGTCGATCACGGACGTCAACAGTACGGCGGGGTTGGCCGTCGGCCAGACCGTCACCGGCACGGGCATTCCGACTGGGGCAACGATCCAGACCATCGACATTTTAACCTCCACCGTCACGCTCACAGAAAACGCGACGCAGAGCGGTGCGCAGAGCTTCACCGCGACTGCCGTCACGCTTTCGGCGAACGCGACGGCGAGCGTCACCGCCGACAGCATCACCGCCGCGACCACCATCTCGGTGACGAATCAAACCGCACCCGAGTTCACCGGTACCGTCACCGCCGGCGCCACGGCGGTGATCTACGAGTACGAGTATGATGCCGTTACGGGTGCTTACGACATCCCCTACGCCTCTTTCACACCGACCATCGCCGGGAATGGCTCGTTCAGCTTCTCGTTCTCCAACCCGGGCAACTTGGAGAATGGGAGCTTCGAAGTCTATGCCGTCGCGTCGTACACGTTGTACCCTCTGATCCCAGCGACGACGAGCAATGTCGTCTTCATGGACATCGACAACGTCACGCCGGCTCCTGTGGGCGACTTCCGCCTCAACCCCTCCTCCGATACGGGGATCGTGGGGGATGACATCACGACCACCCGCATGCCGCAGTTCATCGGCACGGCCCCGGCGGGCGATACGATCGAGTTGATCGAAACCGGGAGCACCATCGTCTATGGCACGGCGATCGCCTCTGCTACGACAAGCTATGATTTGAACCACAACCCCTACGACTTCTCGATCCAGTTGCCCAATGTCTTGACTGATGGCCAGATCACGCTGCAGGTCATCGTGGTCGACGCCATCAGTAGCAATGCCTCCGCGCCGAGCAATCCGGTGACTGTGACCATCGTCTCCGTCGCCTCTGACTACAATGACGACAGCTATTCCGATGCGGCACTCTACAGCCCCGATACCACCACCAATCAGGGACTGTGGCTAGTTCAAAATACGACGCAGGCGCCAGCCAATTCCTCCCGCGTTCTGGTTCACCAGTGGTACAGCCTTTGGTCCGGCGAGCAACATCGTTCCGTTCCAGGGTGACTTCGACGGAGACGGCAAGGCCGATCTGGCTTACTACAATCCCAGCACCGCGACTTGGTACATGGAGGACTCAAGTCAGGGTAAGGTCGCCTTTGTGGGCACACTGACGAGCGGATCGGAATCGGTCACGGGCGTCAACAGTACGACAGGGCTGATCGTCGGGGACGTCGTCACCGGCACCGGTGTCCCGTCCGGGACGACGATCCAGGCCATCAGCAGTTCGACTGCCACGATTACGCTCTCGGCGAACGCGACGGTGAGCGGTTCCCAGAGCCTTACCGCGACGGTCGTAAGTCGTTCACGTTCGGCACGGCGAACTCGAGCGTTCCAGTGGTAGGCTACTTCGACGCCAATGCACCGGAAGAGGCCGCGGTTTACACCGTGCCAATGGCCAAGGGACATGGATGCATCACCAGGGAATCACCGGTGTCCGCACCGTGGCATTTGGTCAGGCGGGTGACATCCCGGTTCCGGGAGACTACACCGGCGTCGGTTACGATGAGCTGGCCGTCTATCGGCCCAGCACGGGACAGTTCCTGGTCCAGGTCCCGGGTACGACGACTCCCCTGGTCATCTCACTTCCTACCGGCACTCCGGACTTGGCCAGCCTTGTCCCCGTGCCAGGTAACTACGATCCCCATCTTGGAACCATTGCAACCTTCACCGGCACACTGACGAGCGGATCGGCGTCGGTCACGGGCCTCAGCAGTACGACGGGACTGGTCATCGGCCAGATCGTCACCGGCACCGGCATCCCGGCTGGCACGACGATCGGGGCCATCAACGTTTCAACCGCCGCCATTACGCTCACGGAGAATGCGACAACCAGCGGTTCCCAGAGCCTCACCGCATCGAAGTGGGTTGAAGACACCGAGGCGGCTTGGTACGACCCGAAGACAGGGGCGTATACGATCCAGGGACCCACCGGCTGCCTATACCATGTCGGCCGGGTTCCAGGCGGGCGACATCCCGGTCCCCGCCGACTACGCCGGTAGCGGGTCGACCCAGCCGACCGTCTTCCGTCCCAGCACCGGGCAATTCATCGCCGTGGGGGGGACGGTGATCGCCACGTTCGGAACGCAGGCGTCGGGCGATATCCCCTTGGCCGCTCCGCTGTCTTATCGGATGCCGGCTGATCCGCCGTCAACGGGCACGGGTGGTTCAACGGGACCGGCACGGGTGGTTCAACAGGGACCGGCACGGGTGGTTCAACGGGGACCGGCACGGGTGGTTCAACAGGTACCGGCACGGGTGGTTCAACGGGTACCGGCGGCACGGGGATCAAGCGGCACGGGTTCGACCGGCACGGTGGTTCGACAGGTACCGGTTCGGTCGTCGGGTACATCGTCGAGCCCGCCGCCTGCCCAAAATCCGACTTCGGGTACGCACGGGTTCTCACAAGGTTACTCACAAGAAGGCGGTGTCGCATCCCGCGCCGAAGCCGTCCCATGCCAAAAAGCCGGCTAAGCATGTGACGAAGAAAGCGACGCCTCATGCCAAGCCCAAGCCGAAAGTCCAGGTTCACGTTGTCAGTCACCCGGCCCATAAGGTCGTCAAAGTCTCGACTGCGTCAGCCTCGGCCCAGAAGCATGCACATGTGGTCGATCTAGCCTTGCAAGATATTCACGTCAACCTGCTCCGGAAGAAGTCCAACGGTTGAAAGACCCGGACTTGACTTGACGAAACCCCCTTACCCGGCCTTTGGCCATCATCGCCCCGCTGAGCGGGACGAAGGTCGGGATAAGGGGGTTTTTACCTGCCACGCCGTTAAGGATGTTAAGCCATCCCGGGGCAGGGGGGCCTTGGACGCGGCCGCAAGATGGTATACAGTTTTGTCGATCGTTTCCGACAACGCCCTGAACAACTACCGCGTGGTAACGCAGGCGACAATGGACCAGGTCGACCGGATCTTGCGAATCGTGCTTGGCCTCTGAGCGGTTTGCACGCGGCCTCGACGACGAGCAAGCTCTTTTTCCGATGAAATCAAGGCAAACTCAAACGTCTGATAATGGCGATTATGTTACACTATGTGTAATTTTAACGTTTATCGGGGATGTGCCGGCTTGATTTGCGCCGATCATCGCAGTTGTTTGCGCTGCGGCGAGGTCGGGAACCGTTTCTCCACGTCGGCGTGGTAGCGGTGAGCGGTTTGAAATGTGATGTAGTAGATTCTAGGCAGACGTCTCCGAAAGGCCGATTCAAATTTCAATCGGGACTCAGGCCAGATCATGAATACTAACAAGAAAATCAATACGATCGAGGTGATCACGGCGACGTCTCCTCTGGATTGCAAGGCGATCACCTCAAAGTTGTGTGGAGTTGGGATAACGTTTTTCCAGGTCTTCGAGAAAACGATTGATCTGCTGGACGCCCTGGCGGTGCAGTCCGGGGTTAAGGCGCTCGAGCCATGACTCCAGCTTGCCGAAGGCTCCCGGCCAGAGTGCCAATCCTCCGGCAATGATGGCCGGGGTTCCCGGTCCGGGCAGAACGAAACCCACGATTCCCGCGGTGATGAGCATGACGCCCACCTCCTTGGGGACCGGCTTGATCTTGTTGAGCGGCTCTGTTTCCGGATCAGTCGGATTCGGACCGCCGGTCATGAGATCAGGATTTGAGCCCGGACCGGCATCAAGACCGTTGAGGAACGCCGGGCCGTCGGGCGTTCGATGATCACCGGCCATACCAGTTGAATTATCATCACGTTGTTCATCAAAGATTGCCTGCTCCATATTGCTCTCCGTCTTTGTGCTGGAAGTCAATCCGGCTCAGGGCTTTCTTCGCGATAGAAATTGCCGAGGGCTTGACGACCTGGAAATCTGGCGCTCAAGGCTTCGGATCGAATCCGATGTCCGCGAGTAAATACTGTAGGTGGCCAAGTTGGTCACCACGACTGACACGAGCGAAGTGAAGCCCCAGACAAAAGCCCCGGCAACGCAGAGAACATTGGGAATCAGAGCGTATCGATGCGCAACCTTGAGACGCTGCCGGTGGATGTGCGCAATGTCCCAGAGCTCGCTGAGCTTGGCGAGCCGAGGCTGAAGCAGCCAGACCGGCGCAGGATCATGATCCATGTCCAGGTCCGTGATTCCATCCACAACGAGAGAGATGGCGATGTGCGCCTCGGCCGCGATCCGAGGATCAGCGCGGCAATCACTCAAGTAGGCGACCTTGAAACCGCGTGATCGACAAGTCCGCAGAAAGCGAATTCGATCGTCGGCCGACTGGCCGCCCAGATGGAAGTCCGCGCCCAGCGACGTTGCCAGCGGGGCCAGGATGGGTGTGGGCGATTCCGAGACGATTCCGACTTGAAGATTTCGTTTGGAGCGTAACCGGTCCAGTGCGGAGGCCGCCTCGAGCCGGTCCGAGCGCCGAAAGTGGATCAAGCCCGCGACTCGCCCGTTGATCCCGACCATCAGCGAATCGGGGGGTTCCGGCTTAGTTCGGCCTGGTGGGTCGGCCTGCTGTCGTGGTTTTGAGGGTCCTCGGGCTCGCGGGCCAAGATCGCCGACCTTGATACGGTCGTTCCCATCGAGCAAGGTGACATCGGTTGCGAAATCGTTTGGCCGAAGACCAAGGAGGGCGATCCCCCGGGCGTTGCACTCACCGAGTAGCACATGGGCGCGTTCGTCGTCGAGGTCATGGAAGGCGGCCGCGGCGTATCGGAGTAGCTGTTCCTCGGTATGGCCGGGGAAGGCTGCGACGGCGTCCAGCTCCAGTTCTGTGCGTTCCAGCGCGGGGAGATGGTCCAAAATCAAGAGGTCGGTTATTGCCAAGCACTCGATCGCTTTGGGATCTCGGATCACGATGCCGTGGCGAATGCAAAGAGCAATGACCTGCAACGTTTCGAGCGGGAACGCCAGCCCCGGGCCGGTCGCGTAGTCTGGTGCCAGAATGGCACCCGCGGTCGCGGCGTCACCGACCAGGAGCCCGAGGCTGGCCATGGCCAGAGTTGGCGCCACGGTTCGTTCGGCGAACGTCTCGCTGTGTTGTGCTGAGGTTCGTAAGCTGTGCGGAGCCGTGATCGCCGCCAGGCTTGCGCGGGCCAACGCGGCGGCCTGAGTGTCCGACCCATGACGGAGGACCTCGATGTGCAGCTCGCCGAGTCGTAGCGACGAGCCAGCGAAGACCTCGTCGTCGGGCTGTTTGCGGACCAGCCCCTCGACTCCCCGGACCATTCGCTCGTCGGCCAAGCCGCGGCCTTCAAGAACCCGTCCGTCCGCTGGGATTAGTTCTCCGGCCGAGACCAGGATCACGTCGGTTGGTTTGAGGTCGTCGACCAGAACTTCGACATCGATGCCATCCGGCACGACCAGCCGGACGTAACGCGGCTGGTGCAGGATCTCACCCAGCAGCCCGCGGCGTGCGCTCGCCATCTGATCGCGCGATTTGCGTCGCCAAAACCTGACCATCCAGCTCATCACGGCACACGAGATGAACTGTCCGGTGGCCAAGGCTGCCGCCACGATGCCGGTGTAGATTATGGGCAGGCCGAACTGTCCCCGCATCAATTGCCGGCCGGCCGTACGGAAAGTGCCCAGGTTCGAACCCACCAGCAAGATGGCGCAGGCCGGTAGCAAGACTGGGGCGGCAAACTCACCGGTAACGGCAAGTGCCACTGATGTGTTAGCCAGTCCGAAACCGAGTGGTTTCGGATTGAGTAGCTTGTCGCCTGGTGATGCCGGTGTCAGTCGCGCGCGGTCGAGAATGCGCAGCAGACGGGAAGCATTGGTCAACCCTGGATCAAAGCGGATCAACACGCTGCCGGTGAGTTGCCAGACCGCACACTCGATCACCCCGGAGACATTCTCGATGATCTCCCGGACTTGATGCGCGAGTGCCGTATTGCCGCGAATGGTCTCGTGTCGGAGCCGCAGCCGCCCGGGCCGGTCATGGACGATGTCCCAGGTCGTGAGGGTCTTGCCAAACCGATGGATCTTGATCCGTCGAAGCGAACCAGAAAGATCGCTGGGGACGATACCGTCCGATAATGTCGCGGCGTCCAGTGGAATACGACCGTGAATGGCCGATGCCAGTCGGTGGAGAATGTCGCTCAACTCGATGTGGCCGGATTCGTAGTGAATTTGGGCCGTGGACTGGTCGCGGTCGATTTCCACCCACTTGACTTCACCGAGCGTGAAGACACGGCGGAGGAAGGTAAGGCACAGCTCGCCAGGCTGCTCTCCGAACAGGTCCTCGTCGCGCAGTCGGACCGCCCCGTCGGACCAGGATACTCCGACATGCGAAGCGGAACACGGTTTCTCGACTGGGCTAACCGTCATCGCGATCGAGCCACCAGAAATGGTCGGGTGAAAGTTTCGCCGCTTTACACTTGCTCCCCGGGCGAGTACGGCTTGAGCTGTCCGCTCGCGATCATGGCCTCTAACGATGAAGCGATCTCGCTTTCTTCCCGGTCGAACACGTTGAATATTTTTCGCAGCTTGTGCCGCTGCCTTTCCACCTCATAGCCAAAATACAAGAGAGCCAGGGCGCCCACGATGAGCGGTACAATGGGGATTTCTTCGGAGTTCATGCGACCTCCTCAATTGAGAGAGATGGTGATTAAATCAACTCTGTCGATGTTTCACGAAGGATCTTGACCAAACCATCGAAGCCTTCGCGATAAAGCTCGCGGCGGATCGAACGCTCCATGGGGACCGTAGTGCGGTTGACCG